>JAHJME010000014.1 GCA_018821435.1 Alphaproteobacteria bacterium | reverse complement strand
CGCCGGCAGCCGAAGCTGCGCCCGCCGCGGCCCCGGTCGTCGCCGCCGCGGCGCCTGCCGCCGCACCGGCCGCCCCCGCACAGACTGTCGACAAGGGTGACACCACCTGGATGATGGTCTCGGCGGTGCTCGTGCTGCTGATGATCGTGCCGGGCCTGGCGCTCTTCTACGGCGGCCTCGTTCGTCAGAAGAACATGCTCAGCATGCTGATGCAGACGTCGACCGTCTGCGTCATCGGCATGATCGCGTGGGTCACCTACGGCTACAGCTTCGCGTTCACCGACGGCGGCAGCCACGACACCTTCGTCGGCGGCTTCTCGCGACTGTTCCTCAAGGACGTGACGCCGGCCTCGAACGTCGCGACGTTCTCCACCGGGATCTACATCCCGGAGCTGGCCTTCATCGCCTTCCAGATGACCTTCGCCGCCATCACCGCCTGCCTCGTGCTGGGCGGCGTGGCCGAGCGGATGAAGTTCGGCGCGGTGGTGATCTTCGCGGTCCTGTGGCCGCTGCTCTCCTACTACCCGATGGCCCACATGGTCTGGTGGTGGCCCGGTCCCGACGGCATCGCGACGGCTCCGACGGCCGCGGTGAAGGCGGGTCTGCTCTGGGGCTGGGGCGCGCTGGACTTCGCGGGCGGCACGGTCGTTCACATCAACGCCGGCGTGGCCGCCCTCATGGGCGCCCTGATCCTCGGTCCTCGCAAGGGCTTCCGGTCCGAGCCGATGCAGCCGCACTCGCTCACTCTGACCCTGGTCGGCGCGGGCCTGCTGTGGGTGGGCTGGTTCGGCTTCAACGCCGGCTCCAACCTGGAAGCCAACGGCTATGCCGCCCTGGCGGTGGTGAACACCTTCGTGGCCACGGCCGCGGCGGGCTTCTCCTGGGCCATGACGGAATGGGTGACGCGTAAGAAGGCCTCGCTGCTCGGCATGGCCTCCGGCCTGGTCGCCGGCCTGGTCGCCGTCACTCCGGCCGCCGGCTTCGCCGGTCCGATGGGCGCGCTGGTGCTGGGCCTCGTGGTCTCGCCGATCTGCGTGTTCTTCTGCTCGGCCGTGAAGAACGCCCTGAAGTACGACGACAGCCTGGACGCCTTCGGCATCCACGCGATCGGCGGCATCGTCGGCGCGCTGGCCACCGGGATCCTGGTCTCGGCCAGCCTCGGCGGCGCGGGCATCGTGGACTACACGACCTGCGCGGCGGATGGCGATATCTCCACCTGCGACGCGCTGGCCAGCTACACCATGATGGGCCAGTTCATCACCCAGCTGAAAGCGGTCTCGGTCGCGGTCGTCTGGTCGGCGGTGGCCTCCAGCATCGTGTTCTTCATCATCAAGTACACGGTCGGCCTGCGGTCCTCGCCGGAAGCCGAAGAAGAAGGCCTGGACATCGTCGAGCACGGTGAACGCGCCTACCACTCGTAAGCTCTTGGGGGAGAGGACGTCCGCCGCAGCGGCGGACGTCAGTGGGTTGGAGACGGGGGTCCTTCGGGGCCCCCGTTTTCGTTTGGGCTAGTCCCAGGGGCCGCCCAGGCGGCAGCGGCGCACCCACCAGTGGGGGGCCATGGCCTGGATCCGCTCGGCCAGGGTCTCGGCGGCCATGTCGTCCGCGCACAGCGCGAAGCAGGTCCCGCCCGAGCCGGACACCCGCGCCAGCAGCGTCTCGGGCTCGTCGCGGAGGATGGCCAGGACGGCGCCGACCTCGGGCGCGGCCTCGATGGCGGGCGCCTCCAGATCGTTGGACGTCGTCGTCAGCCAGGCCGCGACCTCCTGGACACTCTCGAAGGCGTCCGGCATCGGCGGCGGCGTCACGTCACCGAACGCGGTCGAGGCGTCCAGCCGGCGATAGACGTCCGGCGTGGACACGGCGACGCCCGGGTTCACTAGCACGCAATCCAGCTGCGGCAGGCCGGGCGCGGGACTGAGCCGTTCTCCCCGCCCCTCGGCGATCACCGGGCGCGCCCAGAGGCATGCCGCGCCGTCGGCGCCGAGACCCGCGGCCACCGCCTCCAGGCGCGCATCGTCGATCTGCGGGGCGAAGACCTCGCGGATCAGCCGCAGGGCCGCGCCGGCGTCGCTGGAGCCGCCGCCCAGGCCGCTGGCCACCGGCAGCTGCTTGTCCAGCGACATGGCCAGTTCGGACATCGGTCGGCCCAACTCGGCGACGAACGCGCGGACGGCCTTGATGACCAGGTTGTCGCTCTCGCGGCCAAGGCCCTTCGCGAAGGGCCCGATCACCGCCAGGCTCCCCTCGCCCAGGTCGATGGTCACCCGGTCGCCGAAATCGGCGAAGACCATCAGGCTGCAGATGGGGTGATAGCCGTCGGCGCCCGGCGCGCCGACGTGCAGGAACAGATTGACCTTGGCCGGCGCCAGCCGCGCGGCCACGGCTATTGCCCGGCGAGCTTCGGTTGCGGACCCAGGCCCGAGGCCAGCTTCTTCTCGGCGTCGGCCTTGATCTTGTCGTCGGGCTTCAAGGTCAGCACGCGGCGCCACTGGAACCCGGCCTCATCCTTGCGGCCGACCATCCAGTAAGCGTCGCCCAGGTGGTTGTTGATCTCGGGGTCGCCGGCTTCCAGCTCGACCGCCTGTTCCAGGACCTCGACAGCCTTCTTGTAGTCGCCCAGGCGGAAGTGGGCCCAGCCCAGGCTGTCGACGATGGCGCCGGATCGCGGATTGGCGGCCACCGCCTTCTCGACCATGCCCATCGCCTCGGGCAGCCGTTCGCCACGGTCGATCCAGGCGTAGCCAAGGTAGTTCAGCAGTTCCGCCTCGTCCGGGCGCAGCGCCAGGGCCTGGCGGAGATCGGCCTCCGCGTCCTTCCAGTGTCCCGTGCGCTCATAGGCCTGGCCCCGGGCGTAATAGAGCTGCCAGTCGGGGGTCTTGGCCTCGGCGATCAGCCCATTCAGCAGCGTGAGCGCCTCGGGGTAGTTGTCGTTGACCCGCAGTAGGTCCGACAGCGTGATCCGCGCCTCGGTGTCACCCGTCGCCGCGGCCATGCGCGCCAGCTTCAGCGCGCCTTCCTTGTCGCCGGCGCTCTGGTGGCTCCAGGCCAGCTTGGCCTGGGCGGCGGGGAATTCGGCGGTGTTGGACTTGGGCTTCATGTAGGCGACGCGAGCGCCCTCCACGTCGCCGTTCTGCTGCAGGATGTCGCCCAGCATCAGCCAGGCGTCGTTGCGCTGGGGGTCCAGCGCCAGGGCCATGCGGAGATAGGCCAGGCCGATGGATTCCTGCTTGGCGCTGATCATGGTGGCGGCCGGGGCCAGCAGGGCGAAGGCCGCGCCTTCCTTGATGGTCGGCATGGGCGGGGCGGACTTGTTGGCCGCCGCTCGCGCGCGGGCGGCCTTCAGCCCCAGGTTGGACGGGTTGCGCGTCAGCGCCGCGTCGTAGAGCGCCAGCGCCTCGGGACGCCGGCCGCGGCGTTCCAGGAACGCGCCGTAGGTGGTGACCGCGATCTCGCTGGGGTTCTCGCTGGCGGTCACGGCCTTAAAGTCGGTCTCGGCCTCGTCGAAGCGGCGGGCGCGCTCGAACAGGTGCGCCTGGCCGATCTGGCCGAAGTATTCCACGCCGGCGTCGCCGCGCAGTTGCGGCCGCACCGTCGAGCCCTCGATGTCGCCGACCGACGCGGACACCCACGGACCCAGCAGCGCCGCCGCCGCGCGATGCGGGAAGCCGATGCCGTCGCTGGCCAGTTCGGCCTTGGCGATCTTGCCCTTGCCCTCGCCCAGCGCCGCCACGACCTTGACCAGCCGGCCCAGGCGCTTGCCCGGCTCCGACGCGGTCGGGCCGTCCGGGACCATCAGGGCGGCCTTCTGGATATCGCCGGACATCAGCGCGGCGGTGAACGCGCGCTCGGCCACCGCCGGATCGTCGCCGCTCTGGGTGCGCGCCAGCTCCAGGAACTTGGCGGCGTCGCCGTTGCGACCTTCCTGCAGCGCGGCGTTGCCGGCCAGGAACATGCCATAGGCGCTGTCGGCCGCGACCGGCGCGCCGAGCCCCGCCTCCTCCCGCGTCTGAGTGGTGGCGCAACCGCCCAGCAGGATCAGCGGGGCGGCGAAGGCGAGCAGCAGGGAACGGCGCATGCCACGACTCTGGGGGCGCGAAGGCCGCGCCGCAAGCGTGCTGTGGTCACAGGGACGCAACAAACCCCTACATGTTCGGGTAGTTCGGCCCGTCCCCGCCCTGCGGCGTCGTCCAGTCGATGTTCTGCGACGGATCCTTGATGTCGCAGGTTTTGCAGTGGACGCAGTTCTGGAAGTTGATCTGGAACTTCGGGTTGTTCCCGGCCTCGTCGTACAGAACCTCGTACACCCCGGCCGGGCAGTACAGCCGCGCCGGTTCGCCGTACTTGGGTAGGTTCACCGAGATCGGGATCGACGGGTCGCGCAGGTGCAGGTGCGCCGGCTGGGCCTCGTCGTGGTTGGTCGAGGACAGGAACACGCTGGAGAGCTTGTCGAAGCTCAACACGCCATCCGGCTTGGGATAGACGATCGCCTTGTAATCCTTGGCGGCGCCCGTCGAGTCCGCGTCGTTCTTGCCGTGCTTCATCGTGCCGAAGAACGAGAACCCGCCCAGCAGGTGCGCGGTCCACATGTCGAACATCGAGATCGCGCCGCCCAGCGCCGTGCCGAACTTCGACAGCATCGGCTTGGCGTTGCGGACGACGTGCAGCTCCTTCTTCAGCCACGAGTGGTTGAAGGCGTCCTCGTAGGCGCTGAGTTCGTCGCCCGAGCGGCCGGCCTTGATCGCCTCGAAGGCGGCCTCGGCGGCCATGATCCCGCTCTTGATCGCGGCGTGGCTGCCCTTGATGCGCGGCACGTTCACGAAGCCGGCGCTGTCGCCCAGCAGCACGCCACCGGGGAAATAGAGCTTCGGGATCGACTGGAGGCCGCCCTCGCTGATGGCGCGGGCGCCGTAGGCGATGCGCTTGCCGCCTTCCAGGTACTTGGCGACCTCGGGGTGGTGCTTGAAGCGCTGGAACTCGTCGAAGGGCGAGAGCCAGGGGTTCTTGTAGTTCAGGTGGGTGACGAACCCGATCGAGATGTAGTTGTCGCCGAAGTGGTACAGGAAGCTGCCGCCGCCGGTGTTGTTGTCCAGCGGCCAGCCCGTCGTGTGCTGCACCAGGCCGGGCTGGAAGACCGCATCCGGAACCTGCCACAGCTCCTTGATGCCGATGCCGTACTTCTCGACGTCGCAGTCCTTCGCCAGGTCGTATTTCTTGCGGATGACCTTGGAGAGCGAGCCGCGCACGCCCTCGCCCAGGAACACGTACTTGCCGCGCAGCTCCATGCCGGGCTCGTAGTTGGGGCCGGGCTTGCCGTCCTTGCCGAAGCCGAACTCGCCGGCGACGACGCCCACCAGGGTATCGCCCTCGAAGACCGGCGCCGAGGCGGCCATGCCGGGATAGACCTCGACGCCCAGCGCCTCGGCCTGACCCGCCAGCCAGCGGCAGACGTTGCCCAGGCTGGCGATGTAGTTGCCGTGGTTGTCCATGAAGGGCGGCATGGCCCACATCGGCAGTTCGACGCTGCCTTGCGGCCCCAGCAGCAGGAAAATGTCCTTGGTGACCGCGGTCTCCAGCGGCGCGCCGAGTTCCTTCCAGTTGGGGAGCAGTTCGCTGAGCCCCTTGGGATCGATCACGGCGCCGGAGAGGATGTGCGCGCCGACCTCGGCGCCCTTTTCCACCACCGCCACCGTGAGGTCGGCGTCGAGCTGCTTCAGGCGGATCGCGGCGGCCAGGCCTGACGGCCCGGCGCCCACGATGACGACGTCATATTCCATCGCTTCCCGCTGGATGGCCTCGTGGCCGACGTCTTCGCTCATCGCGTTGCCCTTCAATCCGCCACCGGCCAGCCCCCTCGCCGCCCGATGTTCGCGTTTAGGGGTCTTATCGGGAGGTCACGGCGGGGCGGTCAAGGGCGAAGGCGTCGCGAAATGCGCTCAGCGGCGTCCGTCGACGATCAGTTTCACCTGCGCGCCGGGGCGCAGCGGCTGGCCGGGGTCCAGTGCGTTGAGCATGCGGAAGCGGCCGATGCGGTCGCCGTCGGGGCCCATGCGGGCCGCCAGGGACTCCGCCGTGTCGCCGGGACGCACATCGACCACGGCGATCCGGCGGCCCGACGACCCGTCGACCTCGCGGTCCGACAGGCGGCGGAAGGAATCGAACATCGGGTCGAACAGGCTGGCCTGTCCGGCCGGCGCCATGGCGACGAAGCTGTAGGCCTCGTCCCCGCCCAGCGAATAGACCACCACGGTCAGGTCCACGGCCCGCCCACCCGACGAGGCGCGGGCCGGCAGCACCACCGTCTCCAGGCCATTGATCCTGGTGTGCTGGGCCTGGCCCACCTCGTGGCGACCGTTGCGGACCACGCCGGCCAGGACCTGCCGGGCATAGGCGTCGAGCTGCTTCGCGCTGGCCCGGCCGCCGGTGAACTCGGCCAGCGAACCGCCGGGGCCGGTGACCTTCACCGCCTCGGGCTCGTTGGCCACCTGGAAACCGCGCGGCGCGTCGAAGCGGATGCCGAGCTGCGGGTGGATATAGGCCGTGCCGCGCACATAGCCCTGAACGGACTCGTCGCCGTAGGGCAGCCCGTCGATGGCGGCCAGATAGCTGCGCTCGTCCACCGCCAGCCCCTCTTGCGGCGGGATCTTCGCCGCCTGGGTCGCGGCGCGCCGAATGCGGTCAGTGGTCAGCGGGTGGGTGCTGGCCCAGGGCGCCATGGCGCCCTGAGGCTGGCCGGTCTCGCGGGCGGTGAACTCGCCCTCGCGCTGCAGGTCCCCGAGCACATTCGTCAGCCCCTCGGGCGCATAGCCGGCGGCCGGCAGATAGGTCAGCGCCAGGCTGTCGGCCTCGTACTCCTGGTTCCGCGAATAGCCCAGCGCGCCAAGCTTGGCGACGCGGCCAGCGAGCTTGCCGGCGATGTCGGACTTGGTGGCCACGCCTACGAGCACGGCGGCCAGGCTGCCCATGGTCTCGGTGTTCTGCTGGCGGATGGCGTGGTTGGCGGCGACGTGGCCCAGTTCGTGGCCCAGCACGGCGGCCAGCTCGGCCTCGGAGTTCACGATCCCCAGCAGGCCGCGCGTCACATAGACATAGCAGCCCGGCGGCGCGGTGAAGGCGTTCACCACCTCGGAGTTCACGACGGTGAAGATGCAGGACTGGCGCATGCCGGCCGCCTTGGCCATCCGCTCGCCGATCCGCTGCACGTAGTCGGCCTGCGGTCCGAGATAGGTCCCACCCAGTTCGGCGACCATCTGGCGATGCTCGCGGGCCGGTTGGGCGACGGCCGGCGCGGCGGCCAGCGCCAGCGCGGCCGCAAGGGCGAACCTCTTCATCGCATCACCCTCCCCCATTCCGGGCTGACAAGCCCGCGCCGACGCGCCAAGAGTGGACCAAGCCTCAATGGGAGTGAACCGGGGAATGTCGGCGGCCGCCGAAGCCAGCAACGCAGCCGTCGCCGAAAGCCTGCTGGCGTTCTGGGCCGACGCGGGCGTGGACGCCATGTTGCTGGACGAGGCCGTCGATCGCATCGAGGCCGGCAAGGTTATGCCGCCGCCCCGTCCCGCGGCGCCGTTGGCGCCGGTCGCGCCGCTCGCCGGGCTGCGCGCGCTGGCGGGTCAGATGGACATCTCCGGCGCCGTCGCCCAGGCCCAGGCGTTGGCCGCCGCCGCGCCCGACCTGGAGGCCCTGGTCGCCGCCATCGCCGGGTTCGAGGGCTGCCCCCTGCGCTTCGAGGGCGCCGCCACCAAGGCCGTGGTCTATCGCGGCGACCCCAAGGCTCCGCTGCTGGTGATCGGCGAAGGCCCCGGCGCCGACGAGGATGCGCGCGGCGAGCCCTTCGTCGGCCGCGCCGGCAAGCTGCTGGACCGGATGCTGGGCGCCGCCGGACTGACCGACCGGGTGCTGATCACCAACACCGTCTTCTGGCGGCCGCCCGGCAACCGTACGCCGACGCCCGCCGAACAGGCGATCTGCGCGCCGTTCCTGGAGCGGATCATCCAACTGGTGCAGCCGAAGATGCTGCTGCTGGCCGGCGGGGCCTCGGCCAAGTCCATCCTGAAGCGGGAGGAAGGCATATTGTCGCTGCGCGGGCGATGGTTCGAATGGCGCTCGGCCGACGGTTCCGTCGAGTTGCCCGCCATGCCGACACTTCACCCCGCCTTCCTGCTTCGACAGCCCGGCGCGAAGAAAAGAGCGTGGACGGATCTGCTGACCCTGACTGAAAGGCTTGATCGTCCCGACAGGCCCCTCTAGCCTCCGACACTGGGACTCATCGAAAAAGGGATCCGCGTTCAACAGGCGTTAGTCCTGCTCGCGGATATAGACGGCATGACGCTCGAACAGCGCCTGCGCGTCGGGGTATTGTCCCTCGTCGCCGCCGCCTCGGTCGCCAGCTCTGCTGGCGCTGCCGGATCGGCGAAGGCCCTCTCCGACACCGACGCTCGCGCCTACGCCGCCGCCTTCCAGGCCGTGGAACAGGGTGACTTCCTGGGCGCGCAGCTTGAGGCCGCCCCGATCCAGGATCGGTCGCTGGACGGCTACCTGTCGTTCCGCGCCCTGATGCACCCGACCGCGCACAAGGCCAGCTTCGACGAGCTTTCCAGCTGGCTGAGCAAATTCCGCGACCTGCCGCTGGCCGACCGCGTGTTCTCCCTGGCCGCCAAGCGCCAGCCCGGCGAAGCGGTGGCCCTGCCCCGCCCCGAAGTGGCGCTGGTCGACACCGCCCGCAGCGAGATCACCCGCCCGGCCCGCGAAGCCTTCTACTCCGGCGATGCGCGCACCGCGTTCCAGCTCGCCATGAACGTGGGCGAGCGATGGATCGCCGGCCTCGCCGCCTGGCGCATGCAGGACTACGGCCAGGCGCACGACTATTTCGCCCAGGTCGCCCGCGACGACGAAACCGATCCCTGGCTGCGCTCGGCCGGCGCCTATTGGGCCGCCCGCTCGGCGGTGGCCCTCGGCGACGCGGCCACGGCCCAGGCGTTCCTGCGCCTCGCCGCCCAGTCTCCGCAGACCTTCTACGGCATGATCGCCGAGCGTCAGGTCCAGATGACCATGGCGCAGGCCCCGACCGGCCAATTCATCCCCGCCGCCTTCCGCGCGCCCGAGCCGCCGGCCTCGCCGCTGCTCGACGCCGATCCGCGCGCCCACCGCGCCTCGGCCCTGGCCCAGATCGGCCGGGCGGACGAGGCGCGCCAGGAACTGCGCGCCGGCCTGGCGCTGGCCCGCACGGGCGACGAGCGCAAGGCGTGGACCGCGCTCATCTCGTCGATGGGTCCCGCGGCCGGTCCCGGCGTCCAGCGCCCGCAATATCTCTCGTTCGGCGAGTATCAGACGCCGACGCTGACGCCGAAAGACGGCTTCACGGTCGACAAGGCGCTGGTCTACGCGATCGTGCGCCAGGAAAGCGCCTTCAACCCGATGGCCGTCTCGCCCGTGGGCGCGATGGGCCTGATGCAGTTGATGCCCGCCTCGGCGGCGCTGGCCACCGGCGACAACACCTATCGCAAGCGCCCCAAGACCCTGTTCAATCCGGCGGTGAACCTGCGGGCGGGCCAAGACTACCTCAGCTACCTGATGGATCGCGGCGTCGGCGGCGACATCCTGCAGGTGGTGGCGGCCTACAACGCCGGCCCCGGCGCGGTGCTGAAGACCACGGCCATGGTGGGGGCGGACGATCCGCTGCTGACCATCGAATGCCTGCCGGCGCTGGAGACTCGCAACTACGTCGAGAAGGTCATGGCGGCCTATTGGACCTACAAGCGGATGTTCGGCGAAGAGACCCGCACCCTGGACGCCCTGGCCGGCGGCGCGCGACGCATCGACGTGCGCCTGGATCTAGCCAACCCGGCGAGCCCGCAGCCCCAGGTCACGCCGCAGACGCTGCAGGTCGGCGCCGCGACGACCCTCCAGACGGCGGCGTTCGACTAGCACGCCGAACGGCCGGCGGCTGAACAGGCCGCCTTCCGACAATCCCGCCACCACCGCCGGCTCCGCGCCGCGCGTGAGATGGCCGCCCAGCGACTGGATCCAGCCGTCGCGCAGCCGAAAATCCGCCGGCAGGATCAGCAACTGGTCCGCCCGCGCCGCCGCTCCGGCCGCCTCGATCGTCGGGTGGGCCTCGGCGCCCATGTCCTCGCACAGGTGGTCGATGCCCGCCTGGTCATGGACCGCGACGATCAGCACCTGGCGCACCAAGCCATCCACCGCCCCCGCCGTGAGTTGGGACAGGAGCGCCGGTAGCCCCTCGGCCTGGCCGCGCGCATCGATGATCACTGAGAGCATGACCCCGACAGACCTTGGTTCCCCTGGGTAGGTCAAGAGTTCTTGTTTTGTTCCCGCCCGGCGATTAGGTTGTGCGGGTGTCCACCTTCACCCAACAGCTCAAGACCGTCCGGGGCCGCGGCGCCCGATCCAACGCCAGCGGCCGCTTCGAGCAGCAGGCCCGCGAAGCGTTCGACGACGGCTGGACGGTGGAGGACCCGGAGCCCGCGCAGATCACCACGACGGTCAGCCCCGAGAAGGCGCGGGTGATCATCAGCCGCAACGACAGTCCCGACGTGGGCTTCTCGGCCTCGATCAATCCCTATCGGGGCTGCGAGCACGGCTGCATCTACTGCTACGCCCGGCCCGCGCACGCCTACATGGGCCTGTCCCCCGGCCTCGATTTCGAGACGAAGCTGTTCTTCAAGCCGCAGGCCGCCGAACTGCTGGAGCGGGAGCTGTCGAAGGCGAAGTACAGTCCTGAGGTCATCCACATCGGCGGCAACACCGATCCCTACCAGCCGCAGGAGCGGACGCTGCGCATCACCCGCGGCGTGATCGAGGTGCTGGTGCGGTTTCGCCACCCGTTCTCGGTGATCACCAAGTCGGCGCTGATCGTTCGCGACCTGGACCTGCTGGCCGAGGCGGCGGCGATGAACCTGACGCGGGTGGCGATGTCGATCACCAGTCTGGACCGCAAGCTGGCCCGGTCGATGGAGCCGCGCGCCGCGACGCCGGAGAAACGGATCGACGCTGCGCGCAAGCTGACCGCCGCCGGGGTGCCGGTGACCGTGATGTTCGCGCCCTGCATCCCGGGTCTTAACGACCACGAGATGGAGGCGGTGCTGGAACGCGCAGCCCAGGCGGGCGCGTCAGGCGCGGGCTATGTTGCGCTCAGGCTGCCGCGCGAGATCAAGGACCTGTTCCGGGAATGGCTGGAGACGGATCACCCGGACCGCGCGCGCCGGGTGATGTCGCTGGTTCGGCAGATGCGCGGCGGCAAGGACTACGACGCCCAGTGGGGGAGCCGCATGAAGGGCGAAGGTCCCCTCGCCGACCTGATGGCCACGCGGTTCAGGGCCGCCAAGGTCCGCTACGGCCTGAACCAGAGCTGGGGCTCCCTGGACGCCGGCAAGTTCCGCGTCCCACCCAAGCCCGGCGGCCAGATCGATCTGTTCGGGGGGTGAGACCTCTAGCGCGTGCTGCGGCGGTCGTTGAGCAGGGACTTGCGGGCCGCCGGGACGGCGGGCGCGCCGGTGGAGCGGGGGTCGCCCAGACCGTTGCGGGCCGAGGCGCCCGGCGAAATCCAGATCTTGGAGAGGGTGCGGTTGGTCATTGAGCCCTGAGTTGCTGGACGCAGGCGCGCAGCAGGATAGCGCGCGCCATGGGAAGGCCGGGTTCTTTCAGTTCGGCCAGCGCGCCTTCCAGCGGCCAGCCTCTATGGCGTTCGCCCAGCCGCCAGATCTCGGCGCGGACTTCGGCCTTGGCCACGGAGGGCCGAAAGATCATGCGCAGGAGGCCGGCGAAACCGCCCTCCTCGCGCGTGTCACCGGCCATTTGTCATCGATTTGAAGGCCTGCACGCTCTCGGGCGGCTTGGCCGCCGGCTGCTTCGGCTTGCGCGCTTCCTTGTTGGACTTCTTTTGACCCTTAGCCATTTTCCGCACCTCGTCATGACGCCACCCGGCGCGAACTCCGCCGGACAAATTCTTGGCTCGGGGAAATTTTCCGAGACCATCTTCTATAACACGCCCGACTTTTTATTGATGTAGCAAAATAGGAAGGAAGAACGATATCAAGCGATGAACAATAATAGTCGCCCATGCCATGGATTATAATTTGCCTTTGACTTGAAGACGCCGGACGGCGCACCACTTGAATAGAGATGGCGTCAGTACGTCACGGTCGCCATGGAGGCCCCTGATGTTTCTGCTTTCCGCCCTGTTCGTGCTCGCGGCCGCCGCGATCCCACTGACGCTCAGCCTCCTTGGCCTCAGGCGCCGATGAACGCCCAACCCGACGGCGACGGCCTGCTGCGCGAGAACATCTACCTGAAGGCGCGGGTCGCCCAACTGACCACCGACGTCGCCGACCTCTCCTCCGAGGTGGACCGCCTGCGCCAGGAACGCGAACGGCTGCACGGCCGGCGCGAAGCACGTGCGCCTAATCCTCTGGGCAGCGGCCAATGATGAACGCGCTGGGCGTCGTCCTGCTGGTCGCGCCGCTGGCCGTGGTATTCGGGATCTTCCTGCTGGTCCGCCTGCGCGGGCGCTAGCGCGAGAACACGCCCACCAGCTCCACGTGCGGCGACCACAGGAACTGGTCGACCGGCAGCACCCGCTCCAGCCGGAACCCGGCGTCGATCAGGGTCCGCGCATCGCGGGCGAAGGTGGCGGGATTACAGGACACCCCGATCACGCGCGAGACGCCGGAACCGGCCAGCTCGACGGCCTGCTCGGCGGCTCCGGCGCGCGGCGGGTCGAACACCGCCACGTCCGTATGTCGAAGGTCGTGGACCAGCAACGGCCGGCGAACCAAGTCCCGCGTTTCGGTGGTGATCCCCTTCAGCCCGGGCGCCCCGGCCAGGGCCGCGGTCAGCGCGCCGACGGCCTCCGCGGTGACGTCGACCGCATGGACGGGCGCGATCTCGGCCAGCCGGAAAGTGAAGGTGCCGACGCCGCAGAACAGATCGGCGATGCGATGGGCCCCGGCCGCCGCCTCGCCGACGAAAGCGGTCATCGCCGCTTCCGCGCCGGCGGTCGCCTGCAGGAACGAGCCCGGCGGCAGGCCGATCCGGGCCGGTCCCAGGCGCACCTGCGGCATGCGGGCCATGTAGGCCATCTCGCCGCCCAGGGTGACCCGCGCGAAGTCGCCCTCGGCCGCCCGCTCGGCCAATGTCATGCGCGCATCGGCGGAGAGGCCGCCGCTCTTGGCCTCCACGCCGCTGATGTCGATGTCGAGGCCGGTGTCGGTGACGGTGACGTGCAGCGTCGGCGCGGACTTCGGATGCTCGAACAGCGGCGCGGCCAATCGCTTCAGGGCCGGGATCGCCGCCTGGATGCGCTGATCGGCGATCGGGCAAACGGCGATGTCGACCAGGTCCCAGGACTTGCGCGCCTTGTAGCCCAGCTTGGCGGCCTCGCGATTGCCCTTGCGCGCATGCAGCGCCACCCGGCGGCGCGTGCCCGGCCCGACGGCGAAGGCCGGCAGGATCTCGGTCTCGATCCGCTCGCGGGCCAGGGTGCCGACCAGCCGCTCGACCTTCCAGGTCAGGTAGGGCTCGTGCGCCCAGTGCTGCAAAGCGCAGCCGCCGCAGACGCCGAAGTGCGGGCAGACCGGTTCGATCCGCTGATCGCTGGCCTGCAAAACCTCAAGTAGTTCGCGGCGCTCGCCCGCGCCTTGCGCCCGCACCCGCTCGCCCGGCAGGCTGAACGGCACGAACACCGGCCCTAGCGCGATGCCGTCACCCTCCCCGCCCACGCTGTCGATGGTGAAGTCGGCCGGCGGACCCGGCTGCGGCCTGGGCGTCGGTCGGTCCTGCGGACGGCGCTTGGGATATCTCATGCGAGGTCCAGTGCGACGGACGCGATTAAGCCAAAATGAACGAACATGAACGAGTTTCTCAACGACCGTTCAGGTTCGCCGCCGCATCTTCCGCTCAAGCGTCGCCGTAAAGCGACCGAGCGCATCGAAATCGAGGGATACCGAATGTCCACGCAGGTCACCATCGCCAAGGCCGCAGCCGCCGCGCTCGCCGGCGTGATCGCGCTGGGCGCTTGCGCTCCGGCGCTGGCCCAACCCGCCGGGTCCTACACCAACCCTGGCTCCAACAGCTACAATTACGATCCCTGCCGCCGCGACGCCAATCAGCGCGGCACGCTGGGCGCTGTCCTGGGAGGCGGCGCCGGCGCGGTAATCGGCTCCAACGCCGCGGCGCGCAATGCGCGGACCGAAGGCGCGCTGCTGGGCGGCCTGCTGGGCGCCATCGCCGGCGGCGTGGTCGGCAACAAGACCGCCGCCTGCACCCAAGGGCCGCAGTATTCGACCCGCTACGATTCCGCGCCGCTGCCCCCGCCCCCGCCGCCCGCGGCGTCGAACGGCAACTACTACAACCGCGACGCCTACGCCGACTCCGCCGCCGCCCAGGCGCGCGACGACGCGTGGCGCGACGAACCCCGCGCCGATCGCTATCGCGCCGCCGAGCGTCCGGTCGAGCCGGACGGCTGCACCCTGGCCGAGAGCCCGATCTACATGCCCGACGGCCGCACCCAGGCCCGCTTCGTGCGCGTCTGCCGCGATGCGAACGGCAAGTACGCCGTCGTCGACTGAACCAACACCAGGTCGAGCATCAACTGGGCCGTCCCTCGGGGCGGCCCTTTTCTTTGGCCTCTACCGCGTCGCCCAGAGCAGGAACTCGCGATTGCCGTCGCCGCCCTCGATCGGGCTGTCGGCGGTCTCGCGGACGGCCCAGCCGGAGGACGTGATGAACGACCTCACCGCGTCCAACGCCGCCTGCCTTGCCGCATCGTCGGTGACGATGCCGCCCTTGCCGACCTTGCCCCGGCCGACCTCGAACTGCGGCTTCACCAGCGCCACCAGATCGGCGCCCGGCGCGGCCAGCGCAAGAGCCGCCGGCATCGCCTTCTCCAGCGAGATGAAGCTGACGTCGGTGACGATCAGGCCTGGTGGTTCCGGGATCAGCGCCGAGGTCAGGTCGCGGGCGTCGGTGGCCTCCAGGCTGACGACGCGCGGATCGGCGGCGACCTTGGGATGGAGCTGGCCCCGACCGACATCGACGGCGTAGACCCGCGCCGCGCCCCGGCTCAGGCAAACCTCGGTGAAGCCGCCGGTCGAAGCGCCGACGTCCAGCACCACGCGGCCCTCGACCACCACCGGCCACAGGTCCAGGGCGTGGACCAGCTTCAAGGCGCCGCGGCCGACCCAGGGATGGGCGGCGACGGCCTCCAGCGCCGCGTCGTCGGCCAGCAGTTCCGAGGCCTTGGAGACCGGCCGACCGTCCGCCGTCACCCCGCCCGCCTCGATGGCGGCGCGAGCCTTGGCGCGGCTTTCGAAGAGGCCCCGCGCTACCAACAGGAGATCGGCTCTGGTCTTCAGGCGGGCTCGTCCACGAACAGCTTCTTGAGTTCGCTTTTCAGGATCTTGCCGTTCGGGTTGCGCGGCAGGGTCTCGTGCCAGAACTTGACCGACACCGGCACCTTGAAGGCCGCCAGGCGCTCGGCCACGTGGGCGCGCAGTTCCTGTTCGGTCGCCTCCGCGCCGGGCTTCAGGGTGACCACGGCGCCGGGCTCCTCGCCCAGGATGCGGTGCGGGATGCCGACCACGGCGGCGTCCATCACGGCAGGATGGTCGTAGAGGACGTTCTCGATCTCGACGCAGTAGATGTTCTCGCCGCCCCGGATCAGCATGTCCTTGGCCCGGTCGAGGATGAAGCAGAAGCCCTCCTCGTCCAGCTTGGCCAGGTCGCCGGTGCGGACCCAGCCGTCGACGAAGGTCTGGGCGGTGGGCTCGGGCTTGTTCCAATAGAGCTTGGCGTTCATCGGCCCCTTGGACCACAGCTCGCCCAGCTGGCCGGCCGGCAGCACGGTCACGCCGTCGGCGGGATCGCGGATCTGCAGCTCGGCCACGGCGGCGGCGGGGCCGCAGCTGTCGGGCCGGTTCTGATAGTCCTCGCCGCTGTTCGAGGTGACGGTGGCGCAGGTTTCGGTCATGCCCCAGCCCTGGCCGGACTGCGACTTGGGGAACGCCTCCTTCAGCCGCCGGACCAGCTCGGGCGCCGAGGGCGCGCCGCCGTACGACACCGCCTCCAGCGAGGAGAGGTCGTAGTTGGCGCGCGCCGGGTGCTCCAGCAGCTGCCAGGCGATCGTGGGCACGCCGCCCGCCGACTGGATCTTCTCGCGCTGGATCAGTTCGAAGGCGCGGATGGTGTCCCACTTGAACATCAGCACCAGCTTGGCGCCGGCGAAGATGCTGGGGTTCAGCACCGCGAAGCAGCCGGTGACGTGGAAGAACGGCACCGACAGCAGGCTGGAGCGCTGCGGCGCGTCCGGATCCGGAGCCGGCGGCGCCTCGCCCTTGCGCAGGAACGAGCGCGCGCCGGCCGCGCCGGCCGTCAGGATGTTGCAGTTCACGCCGCGATGGGTGGCCAGCGCCCCCTTCGGCTTTCCGGTCGTGCCGGAGGTGTAGAAGATCGTGGCGTCGTCGTCGGGGGCGATGTCGACCGGCGGGATCGGCCGATCGGGCAGCGACGCCCACTCGCCCGGCGCGCCCAGCACACTCTCCAGCTTGGACACATAGGGATGGGCGATCTCGCCGACTTCACGGCTGACGTAGACCCGCTTCAGGTCCGGGCAGTTGGCGAAGTGCTCGGTCATGCGGCCGTAGCGCTCGGCGTCCATCACCGCGACCTTGGTCCCGGAATCGGTCAGGCCGTATTCCAGCTCCGGCCCGGTCCACCAGGCGTTCAGCGGCGTGACGATCGCCCCGATCGAGGCGGCGGCATAGAAGGCGACCACCCACTCCGGCACGTTGCGCATGATCACGGCGACGCGGTCGCCCTTCTCAACGCCCTGGGCCTGCAACTCGATGGCGAAGGCGGCCACGGCGCGGTGGAAGGCGTCGTAGGTGACGCGCTCGTCCTCGTAGACCAGGAAGACCTTGTCGCCGTGGGTCTTGGCGATCTCGGCCACGGCGCGCAGCGTCGGCGGCTGGTTCTTCCAGGTCTTCAGGCGGACACCGCGGATGTCCACCTCCTCGATCTCGGTCGCCGTTCCGGGACTGCCCAGCAACGCATGGGCCTGCTGGATCGACATGGCCGGCCAACCGGGGGGCAAAACAGCCTCGGACATCAACATCTCCCTATGCGCACGCGCCGGGTCCCCGCCCGGTTATCGCGTAAGTGAACAAGCATAACCTAGCGTCAGAGGCAAACCGGCGACGGCGTTATCCAGCCGCGCCGTACAGCTTCATCACGTCGGCGCGGAACAGGCCCATGCTGCCGGGCCGGCTGTAGAACATGTGGCCGCCTGGATAGAGCGCAAGGGTGGTGCGCGACGCGCCGGCCTCGCGCGGCATCTGGTCGACCAGCAGCCGCGAGGCGAAGAACGGGCACGACAGGTCGCCGTAGCCGTGGGCGATCAGCACCTTCAGCTTCGGATCGGCGGCCAGGGCCTGGCGCAGGTCCTCGACCGACTCGGCCTGGCTGCGGTTGGCCCAGTTGTCGTTGACGGTGTCCGAGAGCGCCTCGTAGCGCCCATCCACCTTCCAGCCGACGACGCGGGTGGTGAAATCGGCCATGGCCGTGGTGGTCGAGGCGACGATGGAGTCCAGGATCGGGTCCCCGGCCCGCTTGCTCTGCGACCAGGGGAAAGGATCGTAGGCGGTGACGTTGGCGTCGTAGATCGAGGCGATGCGGCCCTGGTCGCGGTAGAGCTCGCGCAGGAACGTCTGGGTGTCGATGCGGCCGCCCATCCGCCGGACCAGCGCCGGGTCCAGGCCGGTGTAGCGGGTCACGCGCTCGACGATGCGGGCCACGGCGGCCGGGTCGGACTGGCCCTTCAGCATGTCGGTGACGAACTCGCCGCGGGCGTAGGCCTCGACCTCGGCCAGGGTCTCGGGGCTGAGCGGCTTGCCCTCGCGCTCGTACTTGGCCGCCGCCATCGACGGCAGGGTGATCATGTAGGACAGGGGCGAGATGTCGGCCGCGCCGCGCAGGCGGGCGTCCAGCACCGGCGAGACCATGATCATCCCGGCCGGCGCCACGCCCAGCTCGCGCTGGAGGTAGTGGCCGATCGCCGGGGCGCGGAAGCCGCCGTAGCTCTCGCCGACCACGTACTTGGGCGAGGCCAGCCGCTGGTTCTTGAGCAGCCAGTCGTAGACGACGCGGCTGAGGTAGGCGACGTCCTCCTTCACCCCGAAGAACCGCTTCTTGGTCTCCTCCATCGCGACCAGGGAGCGGGAGAAGCCGGTGCCCACGGGGTCGATGAACACCAGGTCGGTGAAGTCGAGCCAGGTGGCCGCGTTGTCCACCAGGATCGGCGGATCGGAGGGGCTGTCGCCCTGGGCGCCGAACTGCAGGCGCTTGGGCCCGATGGCGCCCAGGTTCAGATAGACCGAGGCCGCGCCGGGGCCGCCGTTGAAGGCGAAGGTAATCGGGCGGCCCGGACCCTTGGGGCCGTCCAGCATGTAGGCGGTGAACACCACTTCGGCGACCACCTTGCCCTTCTCGTCGCGCACCGGGATCACGCCGACGGTGGCGGTGTAGTTCAGGGTCTTGCCGGCCACGCGGGTGACCTGCTTGACGCTGGCGTCGGGCGGCAACTTGGGCAGGTCGATCTTGGCCAGGTCCAGCTTGGGCGCGTCGGACTTGTCCTGCGCCAGGGCGGGAACGGCCACGCCAACCCCCGCGGCGAACGCCGCCGCCAACACCATCCGCCGATCCATGCGAAGTCCCCGACCTGAAGAAGCGGCGAAGCTACGGTCTGTTTGCGGGCGCGTCGAGACGGCGCGCCAGAGCCTTAGAGCCACCGCCAAGACGCCAAGGACGCCAAGAGGTTGAGACCGCTCGAGCACCTTGGCGAACTTGGCGTCTTGGCGGTTCGATCACGGCGCCTGGGGCGCGATCAGCGGGCGCCGAAGACCTGCATGACGTCGGCGCGGAACGCGGCCTGGCTGGCGGGGCGGCTGTAGAACATGTGGCCGCCGGGATAGAGCGCCAGCCGCACCCGGTTCGGGTCGCCGCTGATCGGCATCTGGTCGATGATCAGCCGCGAGATGAAGTAAGGGCAGCTCAGGTCGTCGTAGCCGTGGACGACCAGCACCTTCATCTTGGGGTCGGCGGCCACGGCCTGGCGCAGGTCGGTGGTGGCGCTGGTCAGTTCGACGCCCTTCTCCCAGTTCTCGCCCACCTCGTCGGAGAGCGCGTTGTAGCGGCCCTCGACCTTCCAGCCGACGACGCGGGTGGTGAAGTCGACCATGGCGCTGGTGGTCGGCGCGATGATGGCGTCCAGGATCGGGTCGCCGCGCCGGCCCTCCGGCGACCAGGGGAAGGGATCGTCCTGGGTGACGTTGCTGTCGTACCAGCTGCCGATCTTGCCCTCCTGGCGGTACAGTTCGCGCAGGTAGGCGCGGCTGTCGATCCGGCCGCCGGAGATCTTCACGAACTCGCGGTTCAGGCCGGTGTAGGCGGTGACCTTGTCGACCAGCCGGGCCACGGCGGCGGGATCGCGGCGGCCCTTCATCAGGTCGGTGACGAACTCGCCGCGCGCGTACGCCTCGACCTCGGCCATCAGCGCCGGCGACAGCGCCTTGCCCTGGCGCTCGTAGTTGGAGGCGGCCATCGACGGCAAGGTCGACACCCACGGCATCGGCGAGACGTCGGGCGCCAGGTCGATCGGCGGCTCCAGATAGGGCGAAACAAGCACCACGCCGTTGACGCCGACGCCCAGCTTGGTCTGCAGGTAGTAGGTGATCTTGGGCGCCCGGAACCCGCCGTAGCTCTCGCCGGTGACGTACTTCGGCGAGGCCATCCGGCCGTTCTTCACCAGCCAGTCGTAGACGATCCGCGACAGGTACTCGATGTCCGGCGTGATCGAATAGAACCGCTTCTTGGTCTCCTCCTTGTCCACCAGCGAGCGCGAGAAGCCGGTGCCGACCGGGTCGATGAAGACCATGTCCGTGAAGTCGAGCCAGGTGCCGGGGTTGTCGATGAGCTGGGCGCTGTCGGATGGGCTGTCGCCCTGAGCCCCGAACTGGACCCGCTTGGGGCCGATGGCGCCGAGGTTCAGATAGACAGAGGCCGCGCCGGGCCCGCCGTTGAAGGCGAAGGTGACCGGGCGGCTCGGGTCGCGGGCGCCGTCCAGCACATAGGCGGTGAAGACCACCTCGGCGACGGTCTTGCCCTTCTCGTCGCGCACCGGCAGCGCGCCGATGGTGGCGGTGTAGTTCAAGGTCTTGCCGGCGACGCGGGTGGTCTGTTTGACCGAGGCTTCGGCGGGGAACTTGGGCAGGTCGATCTTGGCGGCGTCGGGCTTGGGCGTGTCTGGCTTGGCGTCCTCCGCCAGAGCCGGGAGGGCCGTGCCGACACCTATGGCGAACGCCGCCGCCAGAACACTACGTCGATGCATGATCCCGCCTCCCGATTCCACGAGAGGCTAGGACCAATCCGGGGCGGTGGCGACCTTGCCGCCGCCCCGCGCGGCCTCAGGCGGCGAGAACCTTGCGCCTGCGGATCATGGCGCCCGCGCCGCCAAAGCCCAGGATCATCAGCGCCCAGGACGAAGGTTCCGGGACGGCCGTCGGATCGGGCGACGCATCGGCCGTCACCGTCACGTTGAAGCCGGTTTGCGCGCCGTTGTCGCCGTAGGCGTTGACCGCGTCATTGACGAGGCCATAGAGCGCGCCGTCGGCCGAAGCCACGAACTGGTAGGACGAGCCCAGTTGGAAATAGGCGCTGGGGCCGCTCGGCGACGCACTGAACGTCCCCGCGAGCGCGCCAAGGAACGCATTGGTCCCGGCATAGCCGAAGACGCTGGGGCTGGACGGGTCCGCATAGCAGCAACCGGGCGTATTGAACGGCGCGTAGACACCGCCGATCGGATGCGTCGGACGGCCGTCCGGGTCGAAGTCCAGCGCGCCGCCAACGTAGATGTTCGCCACGCCGGTGGCGGTGACCGTATAGGACTGTCCGGCGACCAGTTCGGCCAGGAACGTCGGCGTCTGTACGGCAGCCCCGACGAAGACCGAGGCGGACGCTGCGGGCGCGACCGCGAGCAGCATCGCGCCGGCCGCGACTGCGGCAAAACTCTTGAACATGGAAACCCCCTACTGACTGCGGGGACCGCGATCCGGCCCCTGGGCGAACAGGGGTACGCCAGTCGTCTGGTAAGGAATTGTAAAGATTGGCCACCCGCCCAGGTGGTGAATCCTCTACGCCTCGGGCGGCTCGGGCAGCCTGAAGGACAAGGGGATGCCGATGGCGACCTGGGCCGCGGCGGCGGCCTGCATGAGCGCTCTCGGCGTGGCGGCGTAGTCCCGCGCGGTCATCCCCATGAAGTCGTGGAAGTCGCGATTGAAGTGCGACTGGTCGTGGTACTCAAGGTCGATCAGCCTGCTGAGCGTGGGGTCGGGCGTAACCCGGATCAAACCCAGCGTGTAGAGAAACCGCTGGCGGCGCAGCAGGCGTTTCGGCGGGAAACCGTAGGCGCGCAAGCACAGCCGATGCAGGCTGCGCGGCGAAATCCCGGCCATCGCGGCGAAGGTCGGCACATCGCGCGGTTGGTTGCGCAGGGCGTGGTCGACGGCCAGGACCGCCGGCGGCGTCGGCGGACGGCGCGCCAGCAGGTCGAGCAGGACCCGATCGAAGCGCGCCACGCCGGCCGCATCATCGTCACCGTCGGCGACCAGCGCGGCCTGGAGCGACCCGACGTCGAGATCGATCTGGTCGCTGATTTCCACGACCCGATTGGCCAGTTTGCTGGCGTCAGAGCCGATCAGCCGGGCCCAGCCGCCCGGCGTCAGGCCGAAGCCCGCCGTCTTGCCGCCGCCCGTGACGATCTTGCCGCGCCGGTCCGTGGGGCCGTACAGAACGCGTTGGGCCGGCACTGGCGGATCGCGCGGATCGTTCAGCACCATCCAGTCGCCGGCCAGGTTCAAGCGGACGTTGCCCCACTCCGGATAGAGGAAGTCGGTGAGCGGCCCCGCGGCCTCCACCACATAGTAGAAGGTGACGTAGCTCTGCAGGTCGGGGTGCGGATAGTAGACCCGAACCGAAACCCGGGGCGGCTCTTGACCAGCGGTCGACATGACAAAACCAGACGGCCGCGCAACCGCGCCGCTCCCCGTTCCGAACGGGGTTAGGCTAACGCTGGATTCGTGAAGATATTCACCTTCCCGGCGCATCCGCGGCCGTCGGTGGCCAGCGCGCGGCGGCACAACAGGCGTTCGCGAAGACACCGGTTCGGAGAGCGCGCGTCTCTGCTAGCGTCCGCGTCAAAGTCTCTGGGAGGTCTCCACCATGAACAACAATCTCGCCGCCGCCATCGCCGCCATCGCCTTGGCCACGGCCTTGCCCGGCGGGCTCGCCCTCGCCCAGGTCCCGGCGGCCAACGCCGACGCCATGACCGACCCGTCGATGAAGCGGGCGGAGGTCGTCGCGTTCATCGGCGTGAAGCCCGGCGACAAGGTGGCCGACATCGTCGCCGGCCGGTTCGTGCGCGCGCTGAGCGCCGCGGTCGGGCCGAACGGCAAGCTCTACGCCGTGATGCCGGCCGAGGTGGTCAAGGCACACCCCGAGGTCGTTCCGATGCTGAAGGCGGGCGAGAGCGCGCCGGGCTCGAACATCGTGGTCTCGACGCCGCCGGTGAACGCCATGGGCCTGGCCGCGAACAGCCTGGACGCGGTGTTCATCCGCCAGAACTACCACGACCTCTACGACAAGTTCATGGGCCCGGCGGACGTGGCCGGCTTCAACAAGCAGGTCTACGCGGCGCTGAAGCCCGGTGGCGTCTATGTGATCCTCGACCACGCCGCGGCCGCCGGCGCCCCGATCAACGTGACCGAGACCCTGCATCGGATCGATATCGCTCAGGTGAAGGCGGACGTCCTGGCCGCGGGCTTCAAGCTGGACGGCGAGAGCAACGCCTTCGTCAACCCGGCCGACGACCACACCAAGATGGTCTTCGCCCCGGACGTCCGCGGCAAGACCGACCAGTTCATGCTGCGGTTCCGCAAGCCGGAGTAGGTGATCGGCACGGGTCGCGCCGCCGGGCGCGGGCCCGTCGGTCGTCGAGGTGCGGGACGTGGAAATCCAGGGCCTGCGGCGTCAGCGCGGCGGGCCGGTGGCGCGGCGGAGCGTCAGGCCGTGGCGACCTGCTGGCGGCGGTGCGGATGACGCCAGGGCGAACGTCCCCGGGACAGGCGCCGTGGCGGAGGCCGCGAGACGGGTCCGCAATCGCGCGGCCTGTGGCTTCGACGTTGGGGCGGCGTCGGATTTCACCCGGGCCAGCAACTCGCGCAGGGTGGGCAATTCGGCCGGCGGCGGCCCCCGCAGGGCCTGGGCGTCGACGGCGATGCTATTCAGGGTGCTCAGCAGCAGCGGCAGGCTGACCGACTCGCGCTCGCGCTCCCAGTCGGTCTCGGTGTAGCGCTCGGTCTCGGGCGGGTCGCGCTCGTCGCGCGCCTCGTCTTCGTGCTCGCGGGCTTCAGCGTAAGCCCCACCTCGCGCCTCGGCCCGCGTCTCGCGCCGCAGACGCAGTTCCAGGGCGATCGACATGCGCGCGGCGAAGGAACAGCGCTCGAACAGCTGGAAATGCTCCAGCCGCTCCGCATGGGTCCCCGCCCCCTCCGCCGCCGCGCCAAACGCCATCCCCAGCCGATAGGCGCACTGGCCCATCTGGAAGAGCATCTGGCTGCGGGGATCGGCGTCGAGCATGAGAACAAAGATAGAACATTACGTGTCAATCGTCAAGACCTGGACGTCGCGCGGCATCCGCCCGTCCTCGCCGCTTCGTGTGTCTCCCCTGCCGCAGCGCAAACATACCGGTGTTTCTTGAAGCAATCGGGCGTTGCGCCCGGCCCGTTACGCCCGTGAACTACCTCTACAGGCGCTCTCCAGAAGCGCGATTGGGTAGGAACAAGCAGAATGAACCGCACTCTTTTCGCGGGCGTGAGCCCCCTCGTGGCCGGCGCGCTCCTCCTGGGAACCCCCGGCCTCGCCCTGGCGCAGACGTCGCCGTCGGCCACCGTCGACGAGATCGTGGTCACGGCGCAGATGCGCGAGCAGAGCCTGCAGGACGTCCCGGTGGTGGTGACGTCGGTCAACGCCCAGCAGCTGCAGGACGCCGGCGTCCGCGACATCAAGGACCTGACCATCGTCGCGCCGGGCCTGATGGTGACCTCCACCAGCAGCTCGGCCGTCACCACCGCCCGGATCCGCGGCATCGGCACCGTGGGCGACAACCCCGGCCTCGAATCGTCCGTGGGCGTGGTGATCGACGGCGTCTATCGCCCGCGCAACGGTGTGGCCTTCAGCGACCTGGGCGAGACGCAGCGCATCGAGGTGCTGAAGGGCCCGCAAGGCACGCTGTTCGGCAAGAACACCACCGCCGGCGTGATCAACGTCTTCACCAAGCGGCCGTCGTTCCAGGTCGGCGCCACTTCGGAAGCGCAGTTCACCAACTATGACGGCTTCGGCGCCTCGATCTCGCTGACCGGCCCGGTGGTGAAGGACGTCGTGGCGGCCCGGATCTTCGCCGCGGCGCGCGAGCGGGACGGCTATTACAAGTCCGCCGGCCCCGACAACAACGACCAGAAGTTCTACACCGGCCGCGCCCAGGTCCTGTTCACGCCGACCGAGACCTTGGACGTCAATGTGTCGGTCGACTACACCAAGCGCGACGAGCGCTGCTGCGGCGCGGTGCAGATCCAGAACGGCCCGACCCAGGCGATCATCCTGGCCCTGGCGCCCGGTGGCCTGTCCAGCCCGCCAGACCCCGACTCGTTCCGCGACTACAGCAACCGCAGCTTCCTGAAGACCGTGATCGACAGCGGCACGGCGGTGGAAGCCAACTGGAAGACGCCCTGGCTGGGCGGCGCCAAACTGACCTCGATCACGGCGTTCCGGAACTGGAAGCAGACGGGCGGGTCGGACGTGGACTGGACGGCGGCCGACATCCTGTACGCGCCGACGCTGAAGCAGAGCTCGAACCCGGGCTCCAGCAAGTTCCAGACCTTCACCCAGGAGCTGCGGCTGGCGGGGTCCACCGACAAGCTGAACTGGCTGATCGGCGCGTTCTACACCCGCGAAGACCTGGGCCTGCACGTCCGCACGGTCACCTACGGCACGCAGTACGAGCAGTACGTGAACGCACTCTTCAGCAACACGCTGTCGACGGTGTTCACCGGCCGGCCGCTGGGCACGACGTTCGTCACCGGCCAGGGCCAGGACGACCTCTACAACCAGCGCGAGGAAGGCTTCTCGCTGTTCACCAACAACAGCTACCAGATCACCGAGGCGCTCGAGCTGACGGTGGGCCTCCGCTACACGTGGGAGGACAAGGACCTCAAGACGTCCTGGAGCAACACGGACGGCGGCTCTGGCTGCACCACCGCACTGGCCCGGGCGTCCGCCCTGCGCGGGTTGGTGCCGACCTCGCTGATCCGGGCCGACGGTACGCTGGCCTCCGGCCCCTACCAGGTGCTGTGCGCGGCCTCGAACAGCCCCGCGTTCGGCCGGATCGGCACGAACAACCAGTCGCTGAGCGAAGAGAAGCTGACCGGCACCGCGAAGCTGGCCTACCGCATCTCGCCGGAGGTCATGACCTACGCGTCCTATGCGCGGGGCTATAAGGCCGGCGGCTTCAACCTGGACCGCATCGCCACCACCAACCAGACGGTGGCCGGCCAGCCGACCACGCCGGTGCTGGACACCAGCTTCGCGCCGGAGACGGTCGACTCGTTCGAAGTGGGCACGAAGACCACCCTGTTCGACCGGAGCGTGCTGCTCAACGCCACGGTGTTCTATCAGAAGTACGAGGACTTCCAGCTCAACGCCTTCAACGGCCTGGTCTTCTCGGTCGCCTCGGTGCCGAAGGTGATCTCGAAGGGGGTCGACCTCGACTTCATCTGGAAGAGCCCGATCGAGGGGCTGAGCTTCAACGGCGGTGTCACCTACGCCGAGACCTACTATCCCAAGAGCACGCCGCTGTTCCTGGGCGCCAACCTGCCGGGCTCGCGCCTGTCGCTGGCCCCGCTGTGGTCCGGTTCGCTGGGGATCACCTATGAGCACAACCTGACCGACGATCTGGTCGGGCGCATCGCGGTCAACTCCAAGAGCGTGTCCGGCTTCAACACCGGCTCCGACCTGGATCCGGTCAAGAACCAGCCCGCCTTCACCCTGGTGAACGCGCGGGTGGGCCTGAGCTCGGCCGACAAGCGCTGGGCGGTCGAGGCCTTCGCCCAGAACCTGTTCAACGACGTCTATTATCAGGTCGGCTTCAACGCCGTCCTGCAGAGCGGCTCGTACAACACCTTCCTGGGCCAGCCCCGGACCTACGGCGTGGCCCTGCGCTACACCTACTGATCCCTGCGCGCTCCCGCGCTTCGGCGCGGGAGCGCTGCCCTGCCCTCCACCTCAATCACGGCGGGCTGGGTCACGCGCGCCGGTTGTAGCGCGAAACGTCAGACTTTTCGGCCATTTAGCGGGTTGGCAATCCCGGCTTAACGTTGAGCCGCTTACGTGGTGAGGGCCGGTGTCGGCACGCGTAAGGATCCCCGTTGATGCCCCCCTCGCCGCCCGACCTTGCCGCCGGCGCCGTTCGCGGGATCGACGCGAAGGTCAATGAGGTCGCGGCCTTCTTCGAGGTCGCCCTCGACCTGCTGGTCATCCGCGACATCGAAGGCGTGGTGCTGAAGGCCAGCCGCTCCTGGCTGACCGCCCTCGGTCATCATCCGGACGAGATGGAAGGCCGCCCGCTGCTGCGGCTGGTGCATCCCGACGATATGCCGGACACGCACGGCAGCGTGCAGGAAGTCGAGAACCGTCGGGACGGCGACCCCGTGCTGGGCTTCGTGAACCGCTATCGCCACAAGGACGGGCACTATCGAACCCTGGAGTGGCGGGCCCAGCGGTTCGGGAACCGGATCTATGGCGTCGCGCGGGACGTGACCGACCGGATCGCCACCGAACGCGAACTGATCGAGGCCAAGTCCGCCGCCGAGGCGGCCAGCCGCGCCAAGTCCGACTTCCTGGCGAACATGAGCCACGAGATCCGCACGCCGCTGAACGGTGTGATCGGGATCGTCGACGCGCTGTCACGCACGTCGCTCAGCCCGGAACAGGCCGAGATGGTCGGCCTGGTTCGCGACTCGGGCGTGGCCCTGGAGCGGCTGGTGTCCGATGTGCTCGACGTGTCCAAGATCGAGGCCGGCGAACTGCGGCTGGAGACCCGTCCGTTCGACCTGGACCAGGCGCTGCGGCCATGCATCGAGGTCATGCGCCACCGGGCTGAGGACAGCGGTTTGGCGTTCCACGTCGAGCGCGCGCCGGCGGCGCGGGGCCGCTTCGTCGGCGACGGCGCCAGGATCGGCCAGATCGTGGGCAACCTGCTGTCCAACGCCATCAAGTTCACGCCGAAGGGGAGCGTCACCCTTCGGATCGGCCTGGTCGAGACCGACGAGGTCGCGGAGCTGACCCTGTCGGTCGAGGATACCGGCGTCGGGTTCGGCCCCGAGCACGCCAAGCGCCTGTTCGACCGGTTCAGCCAGGCCGACGAGACGATCAGCCGCCGCTTCGGCGGGACGGGCCTGGGCCTGTCGATCTGCCAATCGCTGGCGAGAATGATGGGCGGCGAGATCTCCGCGACGTCCCAGCCCGGCGCGGGCAGTTGCTTCACCGTCGGCCTGCGCCTGCCGCGCGCCGAGACGCTGGAGGCGTACAGCGCGCGCGACCTGGAGACGGCGGCCGCGCCGAGCGCCTTTGACGAGCGTCCGCTTCGGGTGCTGTTGGCCGAGGATCACCCCACCAACCAGCGCGTGGTGCAGCTCATCCTGACGGGGGTCGGCGCCGACCTCGTCACCGTGGACGACGGCCTCCAGGCGGTGGCGGCGTTCGAGGCCCAGACGTTCGACATCGTGCTGATGGACATGCAGATGCCCGGCATGGACGGCCTGGCGGCCACCCGCGCCATCCGCCGCCTGGAAGCGGCGCGCGGCGACACGCACACGCCCGTGGTGATGCTGAGCGCCAATGCTATGGCCGAGCACCAGGCCGCGGCCGTGGCCGCCGGCGCAGACCTGCACGTGGCCAAGCCGATCACGGCCGCCAGCCTGCTGGCCGGGATCGAAGCCGCCCTGGCGCAGGCGTCGATCGGGCGGCCTGCCGTCGGGCGTGAGAGCGCCGGGCTAGCTTAGCTTCCGCGCCGGCTGACCGTCAGGACGCGCCGCTCAGCCTCGACAGGGCGCTTTCCAGCTTGGCCTTGGCGGTCTGCGCCTCGGCCAGGCGTTCGCGATTCTCGTCGACCACCTCTTCCGGGGCGCGGGAGACGAAGTCGGCGTTGTTCAGCTTGCCGGAGATCTTGGCGATCTCGCCGGTCAGGGCGCCGACCTCCTTGGTCAGGCGGGCCCGCTCGGCGGTGAGGTCGATGAACTCGGCGACCGGCAGGGCGAACGTGGCGCCGCTGACCACGAAGGGGATCGAGCCGGCGGGGGCGGCGTCCACGGCCTGGACCTCGGACACCCGCAGCAGCTGGGCGATCTGGGCGGCGTTGGCGGCGAGCGTCGCGCGCTGGGCGTCGGTGGCCTCGACCACCAGCAGCGGCGGCTTGGCCGAGAGCGGCACGTTCAGGCCCGAGCGGACCGACCTGCCCTCGGAGATCGCCTCAATGACCAGGCCGATCTCGGCGTCGGCGGCCGGGTCGATCAGGCTGTCGGCCAGGTCCGGCCAGCGGGCGGTCATCAGGAAGCCCTTGTGCGCCCGCGCCGCGCCCAGGTCCTGGGTCTGGGCCCACAGCTCCTCGGTGATGAAGGGCATGACCGGGTGCAGCAGGGTCAGGATGACGTCCAGCACCCAGGCGGCGGTGGCCTGGGTCTCGGCCTTGGCGGCCGCGTCGTCGCCGGTCAGCAGGGGCTTGGCCAGCTCGACGTACCAGTCGCAGTACTGGTTCCAGATGAAGCGGTAGAGCTGCTCGGTCCCCTCCCCGAAGCCGCAGTCGGCCAGGGCCGCGGTCACCGCCTGGGCGGTGCGGGTGGTCTCGCCGACGATCCAGCGGTTGAGCGCGACCTTGACGTGGGCGGGGTCGAAGCCCTCGGCGCGGGCGCAGCCGTTCATCTGGGTGAAGCGGGTGGCGTTCCACAGCTTGGTGCCGAAGTTGCGGTAGCCCTCGATCCGCTGGCGGCTGAGCTTGATGTCGCGGGCCTGGCCCGACATGGCGGTCAGGGTGAAGCGCAGGGCGTCGGCGCCGTAGTCGTCGACCAGCTCCAGCGGGTCCATGACGTTGCCCTTGGACTTGGACATCTTCTTCCCCTCGGCGTCGCGCACGAGGGCGTTGATGAAGACCCGCTTGAACGGGACCTCGCCGGTGAAGTGGATGCCCTGCATCATCATCCGGGCGACCCAGAAGAAGATGATGTCGAAGCCGGTGATCAGGGTGTGGGTCGGGTAGAAGCGGGCCAGATCGCTGCTCTGCTCGGGCCAGCCCATGGTCGAGAACGGCCAGAGGCCCGACGAAAACCAGGTGTCGAGGACGTCCTCATCCTGGCGCAGCGGGATCGGCCGGCCATAGTGCTCCTCGGCCTGGCGCATCGCCTCGGCTTCGGTCTCCTCGACGAACGGCTTGCCGTCGGGGCCGTACCAGGCCGGGATGCGGTGGCCCCACCAGAGCTGGCGGGAGACGCACCACGGCTGGATGTTCCGCATCCACTCGAAGTAGGTCTTCTCCCAGTTCTTCGGCACGAAGACGGTCTCGCCCGACTCCACGGCGGCGATGGCGGGCTTGGCCAGCACGTCGGCGGCGACGTACCACTGGTCGGTCAGGTAGGGCTCGACGACGACGCCGGAGCGGTCGCCATGCGGGACCGTGTGGCGGGTCTTCTCGATCTCGCGCAGCAGGCCCAGGGCCTCGAACTGCTCGACCACCTTCTTGCGCGCGGCGAAGCGGTCCAGGCCGCGATACTCGGGCGGGGCGTTGTCGTTGATCCGCGCGAAGTCGTCGAAGACGTTGATCATCGGCAGGTTGTGGCGCTTGCCGACCATGAAGTCGTTGAAGTCGTGGGCGGGCGTGATCTTGACCGCGCCGGAGCCCTTCTCGGGGTCGGGGTATTCGTCGGCGATGATCGGGATCGGCCGGTTCACGATCGGCAGGCGCACGGCCTTGCCGACCAGCGCCTTGTAGCGCTCGTCGTCAGGGTGGACCGCCACGGCGGTGTCGCCCAGCATGGTCTCAGGGCGGGTGGTGGCGACGACGATCTCGCCGGAGCCGTCCTCCAGCGGATAGGCGAAGTGCCAGTAGTGGCCGTCGACCTCGCGCTGCTCGACCTCCAGGTCCGAGATGGCGGTCTGGAAGTGCGGGTCCCAGTTCACCAGCCGCTTGTCGCGGTAGATCAGCTTTTCCTTGTGGAGTTTCACGAACACCTTGCGGACGGCGGCGCTGAGGCCCTCGTCCAGGGTAAAGCGCTCTCTGGACCAGTCGCAGGAGGCGCCCAGGCGGCGCAGCTGGTTGACGATGGTCCCGCCCGACTCGGCCTTCCACTCCCAGACCTTGGCGACGAAGTCGTCGCGGCCCATGTCACGGCGGCTCTGGTTGCCGGCCTCGGCCAGCTTGCGCTCGACCACCATCTGGGTGGCGATGCCGGCGTGGTCGGTGCCGGGCAGCCACAGGGCCGCCTTGCCGCGCATGCGCTCGAAGCGGATCAGCACGTCCTGCAGGGTGTTGTTCAGCGCGTGCCCGATGTGCAGCGAACCGGTGACGTTCGGCGGCGGGATGACGATCGAGAACGGCTCGGCGTTCGGGTCGTCGATGGGCGCGAAGCCGCCGGATTTCTCCCAGGCCTCGTAGAGGCGCGGTTCGGCGGTCTTGGGATCGAAGTTCTTGTCGAGCATGGTGCGGGTCTTCTGAACGAGCGGCGTCGATACCGCAATTCCTCCCCGTCGGGGGAGTGACAGGGGGCGGCTCGAAAGCACGCGTTCGGACCTTCCGAGCGGAAGCCCCCTCAGTCAGCTTCGCTGACAGCTCCCCCAGCGGGGGAGCACCTTGGGCGGTCTAGCGTACTCGGCCGCGGGAGATGCGGTCGACCTCGGACTGGACGGCTTCCTGCACGATGCCGGGCAGGTTGGTGTCGAGCCATTGCTGAAGCATGGGGCGCAGCATCTCGCGGACCACGTCCTCGAGGGTGCGGCCTTCGGCCGGCATCAGAAGGCTGGACGAGAGCTGGCCGAAGGTGGCGGCGGCGGCGGCGGCCACGTGCTCGCTCACCAGATTGGCGGCGGGCGCCGGCGCGGGCGCGTCGAACACCGGCGCGGGCGGCGGGGCCGCGGGTTCGGGATCGGCGGCGACGAAATCGAGGTCGCCGTGGGTCTCGACCTTCTGGGTCAGCTCCAGGTCGCCGTCATCCTCGTCTTCCGGTTCGGCATCCGGCTCGGGCGCGGCGGCCACGGGCTCGGGCTCCGGCTCGGGAATCGGCAGCGGCGCCTCGGCGGCGACGGGTTCCGGTTCGGCCTCTGCCGCCGGAGCTTCCGCGCCATCGGCGGGCTGCTCATCCTCGGAGATGATGCGGCGGATGGAGGCGAGAATCTCCTCCATCGTCGGTTCTTGGGACGTCTGTTCGGACATGAATCGGCCGCCGCGGTTGAGTCTGCGCCTTGGACCCTAAGCGCGTGAGGACGATCCTGCAATTTCCCTAGGCGACACGCGTCAACGGGTCGCCGGGGGCGCCGCCGCGGGGGCAGGCTCGAGGCCCGGGCCGATGGCCTTTTCATCAGCCTTTTCCACGGGAACCTTCGACGGCCAAGGCGTGGCGGCGTTGTCGATGATGCCGACCGCTTCTTCCCACGGCACCCAGCCCCAGGTGATCCGCAGCTTCCGGAAGTTCTTGGCGGCGTCGTACTGGGGCACGACGGGCACCAGATTCTTGCCTTCGAGGCGGCCCATGACGGCCAGCACGTTGGCGGCGGCGACATATTCGTCGCGACGCGAGGTCACGGCGTTGAGCTCGGCCTGCCGCAGTTCGTTTTCGGCGTTCAGCACGTCGATGGTGGTGCGCAGGCCCACCTGCTGCTCCTGGCGCGTGCCCTCGGCGGCGATGCGCGAGGCGCGCACCTGCTCGTCGCTGGAGCTGATGTTGGCGCGGGCCGCCATCAGCTGGCTCCAGAACGTGGTCACGCTCTGCAGCACGTTTCGGCGAACGCCCTCGATGGTGATGCGGTCGACGTTGTTGCGCTCTACCGCCTGACGGACGCGCGAGGTGGTGAGGCCCCCCGTGAACAGCGGAACGGATGCCGTCACCTGACCGGTGATCCCGCGCGAATAGAGGTCGCGTTGGAACACATCGGACGGGCGATCCGGGATCGCCGGGCCATTGAAGCCATAGGTGGCAGACGCCGAAACGCTGGGCATGTGCTCGGCGCGGGCGCCCGCGAGACGCGCGCGGCTCGCCTGTTCGGTGAATTCCTGCGCCCGAAGCTGCGGGTTGAACTGTTCGGCGAGCTTGAACGCCTCGTCTGGATCGGTCGGCAGCAGGAACGCCAGCGATGGCTCCGGCGCGAGGTCGCCGGGATTTTGGCCAACCAGCGTGGCGTAGGTCGCGCGTGTGATGGCGAGTTGGGCCACGGCCGACTGCAGCAGGGCTTGCGCCTGGGACAGGCGCGCCTGGGACTGGGCGACGTCGGTGCGGGTCACCTCGCCCACGTCGAAGCGGGCGTTCGATTCCTGAAGCTGCCGGGTCAGGACGTTGACGTTCTCCTGACGGATTCGGACCGTCTCCACGTCACGCCGGGTGTCGGAATAGGCCTGGATCACGGAGGCCAGCGTCTGCGCCTCAACCCGGCGCAGGTTTTCACGGCCCGCGAGCACGTCCGCATTCGCGGCGTTCACCGCGGCGGCGACACGGCCGCCCGTCCAGATCGGCTGAGTGAAGCTGAGGCCGATGCGCGAGGAGTTGTTTTCGAAGATCTGCCCACGAACCAGGTCGGGGATGCCGTCACCGTTGCGGTCGATGCCCGACCCACCGGCCGCAGCGGGAATGCGGGTCTCGCTGTAGCCCGCGTTCGCGCTGAACCCCAGCGTCGGCCGCCAGCCGGAGCGCGCCTGGACGTAGTTTTCGTCGAGGGCCCGCTGCGTCGCACGTTGCGCCTGCAGGGTCGGGTTGTTCTGGTAGGCGAGCGCGATCGCATCGGCCAGGGTCTCGGCGCTGGCCGGGACCGCGACAGCGCTCATGGCGGCGGCACACACAGTCGCGGCCAACAGGCGGCCACGGAGTTTCATCGACATTCGTAATCCCCGATCTCGCGAGAGATGCAGCCCTTATATGCGTTCGTCTGCCGCTTGGGCCAAGCGGCGTCACCTTAAGCTTTTTTCACGCCACCGTTTCGAGGGTGTTTCAGGCGCCTCGGCCTAGAAGGCGAAACCGTGTCGCGGCTCGAAGCCCGCCAGCACGGGGGGGAAGGCGTCGAAGAGATCGCGGCGGCCGATGCCGTCGGCGGCGCGCACATAGAGACAGGCCTTGCCGACCGGTCCGTCGCGCTCGACCACGCCCAGCCGGCCGTTGGTCGCCAGAGCGCCGGTCCAGGCCTCGGGCGCACGGGTGACGGCGCCTTCGCAGATGACCATGTCGAATTCCCCGGCCGGCAGGGCCTCGCCCGGCTCGATGCGGGTCACCGGCACGCCCAGTTGCTCGATCACCGCCGCCGCGTAGGGGGCGCCGATCGCCAGCGCGCGCTCGCCCGGCATGGGGCGCAACGCCTGGAGCAGCTTGGCCACGTCGCGCGGCTTCAGCAGCCAGCGACCCGGTGCGTACTCGGCCTCGATGTCGGCATAGGCCAGATGCGCCTTGGCCTCGGGCAGGAACCCCTCGCGCAACACGGCGCGCATGGCGTCGTGGATGCGGACGTCGGTGACGTCCTGGGTCCGAACCTGGCTCTCCACCATGTTGAGGCGGGCGGCGGCGTAGTCGGCCATCGGGAATCCTTGAGGGCGCATGGGTTTGTCGGCGGGTTATAGGCCGGCGAGCCTGGAAGGCAATTGCGGCCTATGGGCCGTTCTGATAGCACCGCGCCTCGCTTCCGGTTGGCCCGATGGCGGAGTGGTGACGCAGCGGACTGCAAATCCGTGCACCCGAGTTCGATTCTCGGTCGGGCCTCCAAGTGTTTCCCCCGATGCATTGCGACTCGCGCGCCGGGTGTCGGTCAGGGCGGCCATCCTAGCGCCGAGCACCATGCTTGATGCGCATGATCTGCACGGCGTCGGGCGTGATCCGGTAGCGGATCAAATACGGACGGACGACCACCAACTCCCGCACCGGGCCATAGACCGTGCGGCCTCGATGCGGGTGGGCCGCCAAACTTTCCGCCGTCTCCACGAGCGCAGCGGCCAAACGCAAGGCCGCGAGGGGTGCGTGTTGCTCGACGTAGGCGCGAATGGCCTCAAGGTCGCCGCGCGATCTGGGCGACCATTCGATTCGATAGGTGTGTAGAGCTTCCCGCTTGGTCATGACCGAAACACGCCGCCCCGACATCTTGGCGATGGGATCGCTTCGGTAGCTACGACGCTGGTTTCGCGGGGGTTCCCCACGTCAACAGCCATGCCTTCATGTCGTCGTGGCTGATCACCCGACCCGCGTCGAGCTCGGCCAACGCTTCAGCGTCCGCCGCTTCGTCGTCGGTGTCGGCTTCATCGAAAATCGGCTGCTGCTTGCCCATGACCATTCAATCTAACGCATTCGCGAGACGGACGGTAGCCGGCGGCGGTCAGCGTCTTCACGGCTTCAGTTCGCCCAGCACGGTCGGGATCAGTTCCGACACCGTGGGGTGGATGTGCATGGTGCGCATGAGGGTGGTGTAGGGCTGTTTCGCGGCCATGGTGTCGAGGATGGCGTGGATCGCCTCGTCGCCCTCGATGCCCAGGATGGCGGCGCCCAGGATGGCGTTGGTGTCGGCGTCGACGACCACCTTCATGAAGCCCTGCGTCTCGCCCTTCTCGGTGGCGCGGCCGACGCGGGTCATCGGGCGCTTGCCGACGCGGACGGTCTTGCCCGCCGCGCGCGCCTGGGTCTCGGTCATGCCGCAGCGGCCCAGCGGCGGGTCGATGTAGAGGGCGTAGGTCTCGATCCGGTCGCTGACCCGGCGCGGATCGTCGTCCAGCAGGTTGGCGGCGACGATCTCGTAGTCGTTCCAGGAGGTGTGGGTGAAGGCGCCCTTGCCGTTGCAGTCGCCCAGGGCCCAGACGCCGTCGGCCGTGGTGCGGAGTTGGTCGTCCACCTTGATGTAGCCCCGCGCGTCCGCCTCGATCCCGGCGGCGGCCAGGCCCAGGTCGTCGGTGTTGGGCTGGCGGCCCACGGCCAGCAGGACGTGGGAGCCCACAACGGTCGGTTCGCCTGAGTTGCAGTCGACGCCGACCTCCACCCCATCGGCGTGGGGCTTGAAGCCGATGCATTCGGCGCCGGTGCGGACCGTGATCCCCTCGCCTTCCAGGATCTCGCGGATGGCCTGGGAGACGTCCTCGTCCTCGCGGCCGACCAGGCGCGGGCCCTTTTCGACCACGGTGACCTGCGCGCCGAAGCGGCGGTACATCTGGGCGAACTCCAGGCCGATGTAGCTGCCGCCCACGACCACCAGATGGCGCGGCAGGGTGTCGAGTTCGAGGATCGAGGTGTTGTTCAGGTGCGGGACCTCGCCGACGCCGGGGAAGTCCGGGACCACCGCGCGGCCTCCGACGTTGATGAATATCCTGGGCGCGGTCAGCCGCTGGCCGTTCACCTCGATCTCGTGCGGGCCGACGAAGGTCGCCTGGCCACGGATCAGCTCGCAGCCCGTCATCCCGCCGATCCAGGACTCCAGGCCGTTGCGGGCGTTCATCGTGACCTGATGCGCGCGGGCGCGGACGCGGGCCATGTCCACGGCCACCTCGCCGGTCAGGACCACGCCATAGTCGGCGGCGCGGCGGGCGACCTGGGCGGTCTTGGCGCTGGCCACCAGGGCCTTGGTCGGCATGCAGCCGGTGTTGACGCAGGTGCCGCCCAGATACTTGCGCTCGACGATGGCGACGGTCTGGCCGGCCTTGGTCAGGCGCTCGGCCAGGGCCGGACCCGCCTGCCCCGCGCCGATGACGATGGCGTCGAAGGGGCGCGTCACAGGAAGTAGGCGACGATAAGCGCCGCGCCGCCGACGGCGACGAGGTCTTCGATCAGGGCCGCCGGCAGGTCGCGGCCGAACACCCCGGCCAGCTTGCCGCGCGCCGCAGCGCCGCCATACGTGCCGATCACCGCGCCGATGACGCCCAGGACCAGGCCCGGGATCAGCGCGCCGGTGGAGAGGCCGACCGCCGCGCCCGACAGCCCGCCCGTGGCGATCCGGCCGCCGAACTGGATCGGGACCTTGCGGCTGGGGGTCTTGGGCAGCTTGTCGTTCAGCAGCTCGCCGGCGGCGATCAGGGTGACGATCCACGGAGTGATGGTCGCGCCCAGGAAAGCCAGGGGCGTGCCGGTCAGCTTCAGGATGCCCAGCGAGGCGGCCCAACTCACCGCCGCGACGGGCGTCACGGCCCTGAGGCCGGCGATCACGCCCAACAACAGGGCGGCGAGATAGAAGGTCATGGCGATGTCCCCGACGGCTGGGCGTCCAGTGCTTGAACGTCCGATGCGGGCACCTTAACCGGAAGCATGTCCGATGATCTCCCATACGTTCTGGTTACCGGCTCGACCCGTGGCATAGGCGCCGCGATCGTCGAGGCCCTGGCCGGCCGCGCCCACGTCATGGGCCACGGCAGCGCCGACGCCGACCTGTCCGACCCCGAAGGCGCCGAGCGCCTGTGGGACGCGGCCATCGCGCGGTTCGGCCGGGTCGATGTGCTGATCAACAACGCCGGGGTGTTCGAGCCGATCGCGGTCGAAGCGCCGCTGGACGACTGGCACGCCGGCTGGGGCCGGACGATGCAGATCAACCTGCAGGCCTCCGCCGACCTGTGCCGCCGCGCGATCCTGCACTGGCGGGAGCGCGGGGTCGGCGGCCGGATCGTCAACATCGCCAGCCGCGCGGCCTATCGCGGCGACAGCCCGGCGCACTGGCACTATGCGGCGTCGAAGGCCGGCATGGTCGGGATGACCAAGTCGATCGCCCGCGGCTTCGCCCGGGAAGGCATCCTTGCCTTCGCCGTCTGCCCCGGCTTCACGATGACGGGCATGGCCGAGGACTATCTGGCCAGCCGTGGCGGCGACATGCTGCTGGCCGACATCCCCCTGGGCCGGGTGGCCGATCCGGCGGAGGTGGCCAGCGCGGCGGCCTATCTCGCGCTGGAGGCGCCGCCGTCGATGACCGGGGCGGTGATCGACATCAACGGGGCCAGCTTCGTCCGATAATTTACACGCGTCATTTCTTGGCCACGATCTCGGCGCGACCGTCCCTCTAACCCCGATTTCCAACGGGGCGCGTAGTTGCAGACAGACGCGAAAATGGAGGTTCCGGATGGCCTATCGCCTGCGTGCTTTGTTCCTGACCGTACTGGCCGCCCAGGCGGGGGCGCCGGTGGTCGCCCAGCCGCGCAGCATGATCGACGGCGCTCCGTCGGCGGACGCCTGCGCCGAACTGGGGTTCAGGGCGCCCGTCGCGCGCCAGGACCGCGGCCGGATGCCCGGCGCACCCCGGATGGCCTTCCCGGCGCCACCGCCGCCCCCGGCCCCGCCCGCACCGTCGATGGCGCAATCGAAGGCCGCGCCGACGATCCCGCCCCTGCCCGTGCCGCCGGTCCAGCGCCGGGTCGAGGAACTGGTCGTCACCGGCAGCCACGTGGCCTCTCCGCAGATGGCCCCCGCGTCGGTCTATCAGCCTGCCCCGTCCCAACCGCTGGACACCGAGCGCTATCCGGGGGCCGTGGCCAATCCGATCCGGCAGGTGGCCAGCGACCCGGTCTCGACGTTCTCGGTGGATGTGGACACCGCCGCCTATACCAACGTCCGCCGCTTCCTGAACGATGGCGTGCGGCCACCCAGCGACGCCGTGCGGGTCGAGGAGATGATCAACTACTTCGACTATGGCTATGCGCGGCCCAAGGACCGGGCGACGCCGTTCAGCAGCTACGTCGCCCTGGCCCCCTCGCCCTGGTCGTCGCAGCGCCAGATCCTGCACATCGGCATCCAGGGCTTCGACGTCGCCAAGAGCGAGCAGCCGCCGCTCAACCTGGTGTTCCTGATCGACACCTCGGGGTCGATGAATTCCGAGGATCGCCTGCCCCTGGCGCAGAAGTCGCTGAACCTGCTGATCGCCCAGTTGCGGCCGCAGGACCGGGTGGCGATGGTGGCCTACGCCGGATCGGCCGGCGCCGTGCTGGCGCCGACGAACGGCAGCCAGAAGCTGAAGATGCGCTGCGCGCTGAACGCGCTGCAGTCGGGCGGCTCGACCGCCGGGGGCCAGGGCCTGTCGCTGGCCTATGCGCTGGCCAAGGAAAACTTCGACCCGAAGGCGGTGAACCGGGTGATCCTGGTCACCGACGGCGACTTCAACGTGGGCGTGGCCGACCCGTCGAAGCTCAAGGACTTCGTCGCCCAGAAGCGCAAGGACGGGGTCTATCTGTCGGTCTACGGCTATGGCCGCGGCAACTACAACGACACGATGATGCAGACGCTGGCGCAGAACGGGAACGGGACCGCCGCCTACGTCGACAGCCTGCAGGAAGCGCGCAAGCTGTTCCGCGACGACTTCAACAAATCGATGTTCCCCATCGCCGACGACGTGAAGATCCAGGTCGAGTTCAACCCGGCCCAGGTCAGCGAGTACCGGCTGATCGGCTACGAGACGCGGATGCTGAACCGCGAGGACTTCAACAACGACCAGGTGGACGCGGGCGAGGTCGGGGCCGGCGCGTCGGTGACGGCGCTGTACGAGATCACCCCCGTCGGCGCGGCGCCTTCGGGCGATCCGCTGCGGTACGGGAAGCGCGCGCCGGCGGCCTCCGCGGGCGGTGAGCTGGCGTTCCTGAAGATCCGCTACAAGCTGCCCGGTGGAACGACCTCGAAGCTGATCGAGCGGCCGATCACGCGGAGCGACGGCGCGCCCATCCTGCCGGCCGCGCCTGAGCCCACCCGCTGGGCGGTGGCGGTCGCGGGCTTCGGCCAGAAGCTGAAGGGCGACCCCCGCGTCTCGGACGCCTTCGGCTGGGGGGACATCGTCACCCTGGCCCAGGGCGGTCGCGGCGCCGACCCGTACGGCGAGCGGGCCGAGTTCGTGCAGCTGGTCCGCGCGGCGGCCGAGGCGCGGGCGACAGGGGACGGGCGGTAGCGGGCGGCTGAGGGGTCGTGCTCCGCCGTCCGAATTCCGCGCGCGCCGTAGGCGCTGTCCAGTTTATCCACGAACCACACGAACGACACGAACGCGCCCAGCCTGGATCGAGCGTCGTGGCGTCTTCTGCCTGTTCGTGTGGTTCGTGTGGTTTGTGTACGAATCTTATCGGCGCTGGCGCGCCACGGCGGTTGAAAGCGCGGCGCGACCCCTCATCCGACTTGCTTCGCACGCCACCTTCTCCCGCAAGGGGAGAAGGAACCTTGTTGTCGGTGACCGTCAGCTTCCCAAGCTGAATGTCGCTAACCCGCGTCGCCCCACTGGCGATGCAGGGAGGTGGCGACGTGGCTGAGGCGGGTGCGGGCCTCCCAGGTCAGGCGCTCGCCTTCGGCGGCCAGGATGTCATTCAGTTCGAACAGCAGCTCGCGGCCGTTGCGGTCGACGATGTCGCTCTCGATGAAGGTGATGCCGCACAGGCGCTCGCCGCGGGTCACGGGGCGGACCTGGTGGATGGTAGTCGAGGGATAGACCACGGCGCCGCCGGGCGCGGGTTTGAAGTCGATCTCCCGCGTGCCCAGCCGCACCGACAGCTCGCCGCCGTCGTAGTCGGCCGGATCGGTCAGGAACATCGTGCAGGACAGGTCGGCGCGGATCGGCCGGCCGCCGATGGGCAGGAAGGCGGCGTCGGCGTGGGCGCCGTAGTTCATGCCCAGGCGATAGAGCGACAGCGAGGGTGGGGCCATCAGCTTCGGAAACGCGAAGGCGACGAACAGCGGACTGCGGCTGAGCGCGGCCCGCAGGATGGCCGAGGCGCGCTCATGCTGGGGGTCGCCCAGGTCGCCTTGCAGGTTGTTCTTCACCAGGCTGCCGGGGTTGGTGACCTTGCCATCGACGAAGCGCAGGCGCGTGGCCAGGTGGCGGAGTTCGGCCACCTCGGCGGGCGTCAGCAGGTCGGGGATCTCGCAGAACATGACGCGCGCCCTCAGGCGAAGTGGGAACCGGTTCGCCGCCCGGAGGGCACGCAAAGCAAGGAATAAGGGGCTTAGCGGCGTCGGGCCAACCGCTCAATCACCACCTCTACGGCAACATGCCCATCCGGCGCAGCATCCAGAGCGCGGCGCCGACGATGGCCACGCACAGGATGCCGACCGTCATGAACCCGGTGGGCGAATGGGCGAAGGGGATGCCCTCGACGTTCATGCCGAAGGCGCTGGCCACCAGGGTGGGCGGGATCAGCAGGGTCGAGATGACCGTCAGCGTCCGCATGCTGCGGTTGGTGGCGCTGGTGATCAGGGTGTCGACCTCTTCGTGCAGCAGCCGGCCGCGCTCCTGCAGGGCGCCGGCCTCGCGGTCCAGGTCCTCGACGGCGGAGATGAGGTCGGGCAGCCACTCGGCCAGCAGCACCGCGCGTCGGGAGCCCCGGCCGGCGTGCACCCGCATCAGGGCGCCGCGCAGGGCCTGCACCTCGCGCCGATGTTTCGACAGGCTGCGGCGAACGGGGGTGAGGCCGGTGTCGGCCAGGTCCTGCGGCTCGGTCAGGACGTAGTCCTCCACCTCGGCCAGGGTGACGGCCAGACCTTCGAAGATGGTCTCCAGCCGGTCGACGTAGTGCTCGATCAGCCGAGCCAACGCCTCGGCCGGGCTCTCGAAGGCGACGTTGCCGTCCACTTCGCGGCGGAGATCGTCGATGGCGCGTAGGGCGTGCAGCCGGCCGGTGATCAGCCGCGCGCCGTCCAGGGCGAAGACCAGCCGCCCCTCCCCCTGGGCCTGGCCGGCCAGGTCGCGTTCCAGGTCGGGGAGGACGCCGAACACCCAGCCGCCGGCCTGTTCCACATGCACGCGCGTCTCGCGCTGGACGAACAGTTCGCGGGCGTCGGCCGGCAGGCCGGTCACCTTGTCCAGCAGCAGCTTGGAGCGCAGGTCGCCCAGGGCCAAGTGCAGCCAGGTCCAGGCGCCGTCGGCGTCCTTGGCGAACGAAGGGTCCGGCTCCGGCGCGGCGCGGCCGTCGGCGAAGCGGTAGGCGTAGAGGAGCCCGGACCGGGGGCCGACCAGATCCTCGAGGTTCTGGATCAAGCTCACCGTCGGTCTCCCCGCTGCCGGCGTCTCTTAGTCCATCAGGCGCTGCATGAGGTAGGTGTATTCCAGCGCCTGGCGGGTGGCCCGTTCGTTGAGGTTGGCCGCGGCCGCGTGGCCGCCGTCGATGTTCTCGTAATAGAGGTAGTCGTAGCCGTATTCCTTCAGCCGCGCCGCCGCCTTGCGGGCGTGGGCCGGATGCACGCGGTCGTCCTTGGTGGACGTCTCGATGAACACGCGCGGATAGGGCTGGCCGGGCTTCAGGTTCTGGTACGGCGAGTAGGTCATCAGCATGGCCCGCTCCTCAGGCACCTTGGGGTCGCCGTATTCGCCGATCCAGGAGGCGCCGGCGCCGATGTGGTCGTAGCCGATCATGTCGAACAGCGGCACCTGGATGACGATGGCATTGTAGAGTTCCGGGTGCTTGGTCAGGGCCACGCCCATCAGCAGGCCGCCGTTCGAGCCGCCCATGATGCCCAGCTTCTTCGGGTTGGTGATCTTGCGGTCGATCAGGTCCTGGGAGACGGCGAAGAAGTCGTCATAGACGGCCATGCGCTTCAGCTTCAGGCCGGCGTTGTGCCAGCGCGGGCCGAACTCGCCGCCGCCGCGGATGTTGGCGACCACAAACACGCCGCCCTTCTCCAGCCACAGCTTGCCGAGGGCGCCCGAGTAGCTGGGGGACTGGCTGACCAGGAAGCCGCCGTAGGCGTTCAGCAGGGTCGGGTTGGTCCCGTCCAGCTTCAGGCCCTTCGCGTGGACCACGAAGTACGGGACCTTCGTGCCGTCCTTCGAGGTGGCCCAGGCCTGTTCGACGACGAACTTCGAGGCGTCGAAGCGGTCCGGCAGCTTGCGCAGCTCGACCGGCTTGCCGCCCGCGGCGTCCGCCAGCCACTGGCTGTTGGGGGTGAGGAAGCTGGCCACATTGACGATCAGCTTGTCGTCGACGTCGGAGGCCGAGGCGATGCCGATGGTGGAGTCCTTGGGCAGGTCCAGCTTGGTCGAGGTCCAGGCGCCGCCCTTGCGCTGGAAGCTGAGGACCTGGCCCTTCACGTTGTCGAGCAAGGTGATCACCAGGCGGGTCTTGGTGGTGCCGACGTCCTCGACGCTCTGGCTCTCGGTCGGGCGCAGGACCAGGCTGGGCGTCAGCGCGCCCGGCGTCTTCTTCACGGCCGCCAGGTCGAAGTCGACGAGGTCGCCTTCCTTCATGCCCTTGGCGTCCCAGCCCTCTTCCAGGCTGACCAGCAGGCGGCCATCGAGATAGCCCTGGATCGACGACTTCTTCGGCAGGTCCAGCCGCAGCGGCCGGTCGCCGACCAGCAGATAGTATTCGGCGTTGAAGGTGTCCAAGGGCCGCTGGATCACCACGGCCTGCACCTTGCCGGCCGCGTCGTGCAGCACGATCGACTGCACGCCGTAGCCGCCGTCGTCCCTGGTCCCGGTGAACACCTGCTTGGCGTCGGCGAGCTTCTGGCCGCGTTTCAGAATCTTGGCGATGAACGGATAGCCCGAGGTGGTGACGTCGGCCTTGGTCCAGTCGGTGGCGACCAGCAGGGTGTCCTTGTCGAGCCAGTCCACGCGGTGCTTGCCCTCGGGAAGCCTGAAGCCGCCGTCGACGAACTTGCCGGTGACGGTGTCGAACTCGCGGATCTCAACGGCGTCCTTGCCGCCGTTGGAGAGGTTCACGAGGCAGTAGCGCTCGTCGGGCCGCAGGCAGTCGGCGCCCTTCCAGACCCAGTTGGCGTTCTCGGTCTTCGACAGGGCGTCGATGTCCAGGATGGGCTTCCAGTCGGGATTGCCCGACCGGTAGCTGTCCAGGCTGGCCGTGCGCCACACGCCGCGCACGTGCTCGGCGTCCTGCCAGTAGTCGCGCAAGGACCCGTCGCCGCCGAAGCCGACGTTGGGGATGCGGTCCTTGGCGGTGGCGATCTTCAGGGCGTCGGCATAGAGGCCGGCGTAGCGCGCGTCGTTCTGGAGTTGCGGCAGCGAGCGAGCGTTTTCGGCCTTGGCCCAATCCAGGGCGCGGGCGCCCTCGATCTCCTCCATCCAGGTGTACGGATCGTTGTCAGGCGCAGCAGCCCCCATGAGAAACACTCCCGCCAGGACCGTCGCGATCAGCCGCGCTTGCATATGGAACCCCGAACTTGAACCAGGCTGTCGATAGACGAGAAGCCGGGGGGAAGCTCAAGGGGGAAAAATGCCCTCTCCGCTCGTCATGGCCGGGCTTGACCCGGCCATCCATGCGGCGGGCGGGTACGCTCTGACCGCGAAACAAGGCGCTCTGGAATGGATGGCCGGGTCGAGCCCGGCCACGACGAGCGTTGGAGGGGTGGCCTACCGGTCGTGCAGGATGTCGAGCGCCACGCCGGGCCGCAGGATGAACAGGCCGGCCCAGATCACCCGGGCCACGGCGCGGCGGATACGGCGGCCGGGTCGGTACTCGTTCTCAAAAACCTGGGCGTAGTCGAGGGTGGTCACGGCGTCTCTCCTGAGCTGATGGAGACACTTTTCGGGCCTGGGTACGTCAGTTCCGGACGTGGGCCTTTCGCGCGACCTCGATTTCGCTTTCCAGCATCGCCTGCAGCGCCGGCGGTCCGACCACGCGGATCTTGTCGCCCCAGGTGAACAGGTGCCACGCCAGCTCGCGCATGCCGCTGGCGCGAAAGCGGATGATCACGCCGCCGTCGTCCTGTTCCTCCACCTTCTGGCGGGCATGGAAGCGCCAGCGCAGGCCATCGTCGCGGCCGTGAGGCAGGACACGGAGCACCACGTCCTCGGTGTCGTCCTGGTAGATGCCGAAGCTTTCGTCGGCATAGGCCTGGAGCGAGAAGTCCTCGGGCGGCGCGCCCGGCGAGCCGGTTACCGCGACGTCGGATATCCGGTCCAGCCGCCAGTTGCGCGGCCCGGTCCCCATCCCGACCTCCTCGGCCACTAGGTAGTTCGAGCGGCCGAACAGGATGCCGTAGGCGGTGACCTCCCGCGTGCGGCCGGGGTTGGAGCCGCCCTCGTAGCGGAAGCGCAGGGTGGACATCGCCTTCAGCGCGCCGCGCACGGCGGCCAGGACGCTCTCTTCCTCGAACGGGCGCGGGCCGGCGGTGACGGCGATGGTCTCGGCCTGCAGCAGCGCCTCCAGGTCCGGCGCGAGACGGCGGCGGGCGGCGGCGCGGGTGGCGGACATCACCTTCTGCTCCAGCGATCGCAGCGCCGCGGCGCGGGCGGCGGCGCCCTGGCGGTCCATCAGCTCGGCCGAGGCCGACAGCGCCGCCAATTCCTCCGCCGTCGGCGCCTGGAACAGGCCGTCCAGGCCTGACGGGATGCGGAAGCGCCGGGTGGGCGGATCGTCCACGACCTCCAGCTGGGGAAACATCTCCCAGACCGCGTCGCGCATGCGCTCGGCGGTGCGCCGGCTGACACCCAGCCGCTCGGTCATTTCGTCGAGCGTCAGCCCCTCGGCGCTGCTGGCCAGCATCCGCGCCAACTCCAGCAGCCGGGCTCCTTTTTCGTGCCGCATGATTTCCTGCGTCCGCTTTTGTCGTAGGGACCAGACAAAACCAGAACCATCGACATCCCGCAAGGACCAAACCGATGGCCACCCGCTTCCAACCCCGCCGGCGTCCCGACCGCTTCAGCCCGGCCCGCTTCGCCCCTCGCCCCGTGCAGACGCCGCAGCCCAGGACCCTGCCGCTGCCGCCGGCCGCGGTGGTGGATGCGATCCTTCGCTTCCGCGATGTGGAGGTCGATCAGGGCGGGCAACGCACCCTGCTGCGTCTCTCGGACCGTGCGCTGCGCGAACCGCAGGTCGTCGCGGCCCTGGGCGGCGATACGCGCCGCGCCGCCAACGTCGCCATCCTGTGGAACGAGCGCGAGAGCGAGATCATCCGGGTTCTGGAAGGCAGCGACGCGCGGTTGGCGGCTTAGACGCGCCCCCATCTCACACGTTGTCATCCCGGTTTCGCGGCACGCGAAGACCGGGACCCCGATCTGTTGCGTCTGAGGCCGAAGCGCTGCGGCGCCGTCCGGCGACGTCACGACCTCATCACATCGAGGTCCCGGTCTTTGGCTTCGCCAAAACCGGGATGACACTCATGGGGTGGCTTATTCGGACCGAACGGTCCCTTCGGGCTTGTAGCTCGGCTGGTCGATGGCGATCTGGTCGCGGGCCATGGTGGTCAGCGCGGCCAGCAGGCCGGGCGTCTCGACCGTCAGTTCGCCCGACCGGATGCGGGCGCAGAGCGCGCTGTTCAGCTCGGCATAGGTCCCCTCCTGGCCCAGCACCCCCGCCATGCCGGCGATGGCGGCCGCCTCCGCGGCCGGGCCCTGGGTGATCTCGCGGGCGATGGTCGCCATGGCGTTGGCCGCGACGCGGGCCAGGAAGGCGTTGCGCGGGTCCAGGGTCGGGCGGATCTCGTCGATCCACAGCCGGACCGACTCGGCCAGTTCTTCCGTCCGGGGATGGGTGATCACAGGCCTTCCTCCAGCAGCACGACCAGGTCGGCCTCGGTCTCGGAGACGCGACGGCCGATCATCGGCCGTTCGACCGACTTGGTGACCCCGTCACGCCAGCTCAGGTACATGGTCAGGCACATGACGCCCCAGCGCAGCGAGCCCAGCATCTGCCAGAACCGCACGCGACTGAGTTCGATGGGCCGGCCGCCCGCCGACGCGTAGCCGGCCAGCAGGTCCGCGTACTCCCCGAAGCCGCCCACCGGCCGGTCGGGCCGGCCAAACCGCCAGGAGTTGGTGCAGATCCAGCCCATGTCCTCGGCCGGGTCGCCGATGTGGGCCAGTTCCCAGTCCAGGACCGCGGCCACGCCGACCTCCGGGTCGAACATGATGTTCCCGTTCCGGAAGTCCCCGTGCAGCAGGGTGGGCTCCACGGAGGTCGGCACGTGCTTGCGCAGGTACTGGAACGCCAGCTCCAGGATCGGCCGCTCGGCGCCGGTGGCGCGATAGACCTCTTCGTAGCGGTCCAGCTCGGCCACACCGTCGACGGTCTTGAGGTTCAACCCGGCGGGCGGCGGCGTCTTGTGGATCGCCACCAGCGACTCGCCGCACTGGCGCGCCAGGCTGGGCCGGACCGCATCGAAGCGCGGGTCCTGGACGATCTTCTTGCCCAGGGTCTCGCCGTCGACCCGGACCATCACATAGGCCTCGCCAAGGCCATCGGCGTCGTCGCAGACATGGCGGACCTTGGGCACGCGCGCGCCGTTGGCGCCGGTGGCCTGGATCAGCTTGGCCTCGGTGGCCAGGCTGACCGAGCGCGCGGTCTCCTCGTCGAAGGGGGCGCTGCGGCGCCGCAGGATCAGGCGCTCCGGCCCATCCTTGCCCTCGAACCCGAAGGCCCAGGTTTCCATGCTGGCGCCGCCCGACAGCCGACCGGCCTCGGTGAGTTTGGCGCCCTCGCCGCCCAGCCTTCCGGCAAGCTTCTCGAGGCCTGCGCGAACATCCAATTCCATGACCTGACGGAACCTTGGTCTAACCTGCCGCCATGATCTGGCGGGCGATGGGACGGCTTGTAAACGCCTCTCCCGACGTCAATCCCGCCCAAGAACGCGTTGGGAGAAAAAGGCCATGGACTTCAACCTGCCCCAGGACCTCGTGGACTACCTGGCCGAGCTGGACCGCTTCATCGAGGACGTCATCGCCCCGCTGCAGGCGCAGGACGACAACGAGCGGTTCTTCGACCACCGCCGCGAACACGCCCGAACCGACTGGGACAACCAGGGCCTGCCGCGCAAGGAGTGGGAGGAGCTGCTGGCCAAGGCCCGCAGGCTGGCCGACGACGCCGGCCACCTGCGCTTCGCCTGGCCGCCGGAGATGGGCGGCAAGGGCGGCAGCCAGCTGGCCATGGCGGTGATCCGCGAACACCTGGCCGCCAAGGGCCTGGGCCTGTTCAACGACCTGCAGACCGAGCACTCGATCGTCGGCAACAACCCCTTCATCCTGATGTTCAAGGAGTTCGCCACCAACGCCCAGTACGACCGCGACGCCGAGAAGCTGTTGGGCGGCAAGATGCGCACGGGCTTCGGCCTGACCGAGCCCAACCACGGCTCGGACGCCACCTTCATGGAGACGGTCGGCGTTCGCCAGGACAAGGACGGCAAGCCCGGCTGGCTGATCAACGGCGAAAAAATGTGGACGACGGGGATGCACGTGGCGACCCACGTGATGGTCTTCGCGCGCACCTCCGGCAAGGACGGCGACGCCACCGGCATCACCTGCTTCATCGTGCCGGCCGATACCCCCGGGGTGAAGATCGAAGAGTATATGTGGACGTTCAACATGCCCACGGACCACCCGCGGGTCAGCTTCACGAACGTCTGGATCCCCGAGGACAGCTATTGGGGGCAGATCGACCGCGGCTTGGGATTGGGCCAGAGCTTCGTCCACCAGAACCGCATCCGCCAGGCGGCCTCCAGCCTGGGCGCGGCGCAGTTCTGCATCGACGAGAGCGTGAAGTACGCCCGCCAGCGCAAGCCGTTCGGCAAGGCGCTGGCCGAGAACCAGGCCATCCAGTGGCCGCTGGTCGAGCTGCAGACCCAATGCGAGATGCTGCGCCTGCTGATCCGCAAGACGGCGTGGCAGATGGACAGCATGGACCACAAGGAGATCGAGCGGACGATCTCGGACAAGGTCTCCATGTGCAACTATTGGGGCAACCGGCTGGTCTGCGAGGCCTCGGACCGGGCGATGCAGGTGCATGGCGGCATGGGCTATTCGCGGCACAAGCCGTTCGAGCACATCTATCGCCACCACCGCCGCTATCGGATCACCGAGGGCTCGGAGGAGATCCAGATCCGCAAGGTGGCCGCCTACCTCTTCGGCTACCTCGGTCCCAAGCGCGAAGAGTTCAAGGACCAGAACGCGGCGGACAAGGCGGCGAAGGCGGGCGACTACGTCCAGCCCGTCCCGGCGCGGCCGTGACATGAACCGCGACCATCGCCTGGCGGTCTATGGCTCGCTGGCGCCGGGCAAGGCCAACCACCACCAGCTCGACGGGCTGGATGGCGGCTGGCAGCCGGGGATGGTTCGCGGATGGCTGGTGGAATCGGGTTGGGGCGCGGCGCAGGGGTTCCCCGGCCTGCGCCCCGACCCGCTGGGGCCGGAGGTGATGGTCCAGCTCTTCACCTCGGAAGACCTGCCGGACCATTGGGAGCGGCTGGACGCGTTCGAGGGCGACGAATACGAGCGCGTGCCGGTGGACGTCGACCTTGGGACCTATGCCGTACAGGCCCACATCTACGCCCTGAGGCCGGAGCCCGCTTAGGCCGCGGCTTCCCGCGCGCCGTAGCGCGCGTCGAACACCGGCGGCAAGCTGTCGGGCAGGCCCAGCAGCGGGCCGGACGACAGCAGCAGGACGACTTCCTCGCCGGTCAGGCGGGTCAGCGCGGCGGTGGCGGCCTCGGCCGTCTCGACGCCCTCCACCGGCACAGCGGCCGCGGCGACGCGGGCCAGGATCTCGGCGAAGCTGGATTGGCTGTGGCTGGCCTCGCCGTGGTGCGGCGGTGGCACGATCAACGCCTTGGCCACGCCCTCGAACACCGTGTCGTACCAGGGCAGCGCGTCGCGGTTGCGCCAGGAGAAGGTGTGCGGTTCGAACACCACCGTCAGCGGCCGGTGGGGATAGTGCAGCAGCATGGCCTCGATGGCCGAGCGGGCCTTTTCGTACGAGCTGCCGAAGCCCTCGATGACCGGGATGGCCGAGCGCTTGGTCAGGCGGTCCAGCCGACGGCGGATGCCGCCGAAGCTTTCCACCGCACGGGCCAGCTGGGCCTCGTCCACCAGGCCGCGTTCCAGCAGATAGCCGCCGACGCCGACGATGTTCTCGACGTTGTGCTCGCCCAGCAGGGTGGTCGCCAGGGCGACGCGCCGTCCGCCGGGACCGACCAGGGTGAAGCGCGAGGTCTCGCCGTAGGTGATCGCCTCCGGATACCAGCCGTCGCAGGGCGCGGTGTCGTACCAGACGATGCGAGAGGCGGCCTCGCCGGCGATGGCGCGGATCGCCGGGTGCTCGCGGGCCATCAGCAGGCCCTCGGGCGGCAACAGCCGCAGCAGCTCGCCGAACGGCTTCACGTAGTCGTCGAAGGTCGGGAAGACGTTGACGTGGTCGTGGATCAGCGAGGTCAGCAGCACGTCGCGCGGATGGTACAGCACGAACTTCGAGCGGCGGTCGGTTGGCCCCACGATGTACTCGTCCCCCTCCAGCACCACCTCGGGGGCCGCGCCCCAGTGACCGGTGTCTGGGAGCGAGGGCGAGATGGCGCCGATCATCCAGCCGACGTCGCGGCCCGACTCGCGCAGGATGTGGGCCATCAGCGCCGTGCACGTCGACTTGCCGAACGAGCCCGCCACCACGGTGTTGCGCCGAAGCGCCGTCGATTCGCCGACCAGTTCAGGGAAGGTCGTCACCCGCACGCCGCGCGCCCGCGCCGCCTGGACCTCGACGTTCGATTCGCCGCCCAGCTTGGCGCTGGCGCCCAGCACCAGGAGATCCAGCCCACTCACAAGATTCGCAGGATCGAATCGCCAGGCGATCGGAAAGCCCAGCCCCTCGACATAGGTGGACATCGGCGGGAACACGTCCTGGTCCGAGCCGGTGATCGCGTGCCCGGCCTCGCGCATCATCAGCGCCGCCGCGGCCATGCCCGCGCCCGCGATGCCGGTGAAATGGATGCGCATCGTCCCCTCTTCTCAACGTCTTAGGGCAGGTGATCGACCGATCCGCGCGCTTCGTCCAGCCCGCGCGACAATCGAACGCCGGGCCAGCTTGACCGTGGCCTTAAGGGAAAGTTGGCGCCGGTCCGGCGGATTAATCGCCCCTTAACCACGGCGGCCGACCCTGATGCCGTCTTCTTTCGAAGACACCCACCATCACCGAACTTTTCAGCCCGGCGTCCGCGCCGGGCTTTTTTCTGGGGCCGCGCCAGGGCGATCCGAAACAGGTTTCGGCGACGCTTGCGCGACCCGAGAGAGCGGTCTATATGCCCGCCCTCTCGACGGCCTGATCCCGGATAGCTCAGCTGGTAGAGCAGTCGGCTGTTAACCGACTTGTCGCAGGTTCGAGTCCTGCTCCGGGAGCCATCGAGACCCTCCAGACATGGCAGACGCCGCCCTCGGCGAAAGCGGCCGGCGGCTTCGTTGCGTTTGTCGCACACGTGGCATCTGGTCCTGGAGGTCGGGGCGGCCCATATGAGCCCAGCCACTCCTCCCCGACGGCGAGTATGACCGAGTTCACCCAACATCTGGCCGCCCTGGGTCCGTTCGCGATTGCGCTGGGCGCCGCGTTCGAAGGCCAGACCGCCGTGATCGCGGGGGGCGTCATGGCGCGCTCGCAGATCCTGTCGCCGGCCGTCGTCGTGCTGGCCGCCGCGCTGGGCTCGGGGATCGTCGACTATCTGCTGTTCGTGCTGGGCCGCAGCTTCCGCCACACCAGCTGGGTCAAGAAGATCGCGGCCAAGCCTGCGTTCGACAAGGCGCTGGTGCTGATCGAGCGCTATCCGGCCGGGTTCATCCTCAGCTTCCGGTTCCTGTACGGCCTGCGCGCCGCCGGGCCGGTGGCGGTCGGGGTCTCCAGCATCTCGACGCGGAAGTTCGCCGTGCTGAACGCCATCGCCGCCGGCATCTGGGCCGGCGCCTTCGTGGCGCTGGGCTATGCGTTCGGCCCCGCGGTGATGAGCCTGCTGAGCGCGATCTTCGCCCACGCCGCCCCGATCGCGGCCGGCGTGGCGGTGGTGGCGGTGGTCCTGGGCGTCGCGTTCTGGCGCTGGCGGGTCTGGATCTCCCAGGAACGGCTGGCGCCTTAAGCGCCGGGCCCGGGACGCCGCCGGAAAAATCTAGTCTGGCAATTCTTCATTTAGTTGTGACCGTTAGGGTACGCAGTCCAAAACCCCGGGACCGTGATGCCCTCAGACCTGCCTCCCCTACGCGGCCTAGAGACCGTTTCCGCCGCCGACCTGCGGCGTAATTTCGGTGTCTGGCAGGAACGCGCGTTCAGCGCGCCGGTCGTCGTGGCGCGCCACGGCAAGCCCCGCCTGGTCCTGACCTCGGCCGAGCACTACTTCACCAACGGCGCCGGCAAGGAAGAGCCGCTCGACCTCGTGCAGAACGCCATCGCGGCCATCCCCGAGCATTCCTCGGAAGGATTGCTGGTCCTGGATCGGGACCTGCGCGTGCTGGCGGTCAACCGGGTTTTCGAGGACATGGTCGGGCGCCACGCGGCGCGGCTGGTGGGTCAATGCTGGGAAGACTTGTTCCCGGAGGCCACCACCTCGCTGGTGGGCGACCAGTTCCGCCACGTGCTGCGCACCGGCGCGTCGGTGCAGTTCGAAACACCCTCTATGATGGCGGACGGCCGCCAATATGCGCTCAGCGTCTTCCCCCATGAGCACGGCGTCGCGGCGCTGATCATGAACCGCACGGTCGAAACCGAGATGCGGCAGCAGATCGAGGAATACCGCAGCCTGGCGGCCAGCTTCGGAGTCGTGCCCGACGCCGCCTATGTCCGCATCAACCTGCGCGCGTTCATCGAGTCGGCCAGTCCGCAGTTCACCCGCCTGATGGGCTTCGACCCCAAGGCCCGGCCGCACCTGATCTTCACCGACATCCTGCGCGCCGATGCGCGCGCGGAGATCCTGGAACGGCTGGACGACGTGCTTTCGGGCGGCCGGCCGGCCCGGTTCCCGACGACGATGCTGACCGCCTCGGGCGATGCGGTGGACGTGAAGATGGCCCTGGCGCCCATCTGGCGGGGGCCCGCGCCCGAAGGCGCGATGGCGTTTTTCCACCTGGACGCCGTCTGACGGGCCTTCATCGGCCCGATCGCCGAAAAAATGTGGTCCGCGGCGAGGCCACCTGAGCTTGCACAATCCGTCCGACGATTGCGCAAAACGGCGCGTTTCGCACAATCCGCAGACGATGAATTGTGCAAGCTCGGCAAACGCTCGGATAGCAACTACACAATAGTAGTTACCTTAGAACGCTAACTATTTGCGGCGTTAAATATACAAGTTCAAATACTTGTTGCCATATTTCGAAACCGGCCGACCTTTGCACAGTAGATCGTTCGCCACGAACTCTGCTCCGCTCCAACTTTGGCGGGGAAGACTGGGGCTTACGGCGTAGCTTAGGGAGACCACTAATGGCGAAGACTTATTTCTTGAGACTGGCTCTGCTCGGCTGCGTGTCCAGCGCGGTTCTGGGCCTGGGCGCCTGCTCGTCCGGGACGAGCGGGTTCAGCGCCGGCACGTCGCTGGGTTCGGCTCTGTCGGCGGCGAACGGCGGCGATGATGCGGGGACCGGGACCGGCTCGACCGGGGGCGCGGGAACCGGAACCGGAACAACCACCACGACGACCACGACCGGCGGCGCGGGCACGTCCACCTCCAGCATGAACACCGGCGGCTCGACCGCCGCGATGAACAACACCGGCACCCTGGTGCGGGTGGGCGATGCGGTGGGCGACCTGACCGGTGGCCTGATCGCGGTGACCGGGAACGCGGTCCTTTCCGGCGCGACCGGCCTCGGGCCGATCCTCACCGGAACCGGCCGCGACCTGACCCGCGATGGCCTTGGCGGCCTGCCCCTGGTGGGCGGCGCGGTGGAGAGCACAGTCCGCGCCGTGGACTCCGGCCTGAACCCGGTGGCCAAGCTGACCCTGGTCAACCAGACGGTCGTCGGCTCCGGCACGGCCGGCTCGCCGCAACTGGTCGGCGTCAGCGCCCTGTCCAACGCCAACACCCCCGGCCAGGCGGCCACGGTCGGCCTGCTGAACGGCGGAACCGCGACCCAGGTCGCCAACCTCAGCCTGGGCGGCGCGCAGCTGTTGGGCAGCGGCAGCGGCACGGCCCTGGTCGGCGCCAGCGTGCTGTCGCCCACCCAGGCGACCGGGACGGCGGCCACCCTGGGCGTGCCGTCCGGCGCGACCTCGCCGATCGGCGGCCTGACGCCGGTGGTGGCCTCGGCGACCAGCCTGGTCGGCGGACTGACGGGCGGCGCATCGGGAGCGGGCCTCCCCGCCCTCCTCCCGACCGGCAGCCTGGGGCTGATCGCCGCCGGCGGCGCCGGCGGCGCGGCCAGCGTCGGACCGGTCACGGCCGGGGGCGGCCTGCTGGGCGGCCTCGGCGTCGTGCTCACCGGACGCTGACCCTGGAGGGGGCGGCCCCCCGACCGCCCCCTTCTTCCTTGCGCTGGCGCTGCGAGCCTCCATCTTGGGCCGCATGGCCGCTTCCCCCACGCGCATCCTTCTGCAGACCACGATCACCCCCACCGTGGACGACTGGCACATCGGCCGCTTCAGCCGCCTGCGCGACCATCTCGCCGGGCTGGACGGGGTCGAGGTGACCGCCCGCGACCGCGCCGTCCCCGGCGGCCGGACCGATCCGGTGCTGGGCGCCCTGGACACCTCGGACTTCGACCAGCTCTGGCTGTTCGCGGTGGATGTGGGCGACGGGCTGAACACCGACGAATGCGCGGCGATCGGCCGGTTCCGCAAGGCGGGCGGCGGGCTGATGGTGACGCGGGACCACATGGACCTCGGGTCCTCGGTCTGCACCCTGGGCGGCGTGGGCGCGGCCCACTACTTCCACTCCAGGAACCTGGACCCTGACGCCAGCCGCCACGCCCGGGACGACCCGTTCACCACCAACATCGACTGGCCCAACTATCACTCGGGCGCGAACGGGGATTTCCAGACGGTCGAGCTGATCGGCGCGCCGCACCCGCTGTACGCCGGGGTGAGCCGCCTGCCCTCGCATCCGCACGAAGGCGCGGTCGGCGCCCCGCCGGAAGATCCGTCGGCGCGGGTGGTGGCGCGGGGGCTCAGCAAGACCACCAGGCGGCCGTTCAACATCGCCGTGGCGTTCGAGGCGAGCGCGGACGGCGGGCGCGCGCTGGCCGAGAGCACCTTCCACCACTACTGCGACTACAACCTGGACCCGCGCGACGGCTGCCCCAGCTTCGTCGACGAGCCGCCGGGCGACGGGATGATCCGCGACCCGTCGGCCCAGGCCGAGGCGCTGCGCTACTTCGAGAACATCGCCCGCTGGCTGAGCTAGGGGCCTACCAGACGCCGGTGTTGGGCATCGAGGCCCAGGGCTCGGCCGGCGCCAGCGCCGGACCGGCCTGGAGCAGTTCCACCGAGATGTTGTCCGGCGAGCGGATGAAGGCCATGTGGCCATCGCGCGGCGGCCGGTTGATCACCACCCCGCCATCCTTGAGGCGCTGGCAGACGGCGTAGATATCGTCGACGGCATAGGCCAGATGGCCGAAGTTCCGCCCGCCCTGATAGGCCTCGGGGTCCCAGTTGTAGGTCAGCTCGACCGTCGGCGCGCGCGTCTCGCGGGCGGCCGCCTCGTCCCCCGGCGCGCAGAGGAACACCAGGGTGAACCGGCCGGCCTGGTTCTCCACGCGGGACACTTCCTTAAGCCCAAGCTTGTCACAGTAGAACGCAAGCGAGGCGTCGAGGTCGGTCACGCGGACCATGGTGTGCAGATATCTCACAGGAATTTCGTCCTCAAATCCGACGCCGACTGGCGAAGCGTCACTATACCGCGTAAAACAAAAGCCATGGGCTCGCGCCTCGCGCGAATCCTCGTTGCAGTGCAATCTAGGCTCGCTGCGTCAGATTAGACCCGGCCCCGTTCGTGACCGCAAATTCATTTGCGCTGACATAACGGCGGCATCAAAAGCAGGGCAAGCCGCGCAAAGTCGGCAACCGTGCGTAGCGGGGCCTGTCGCGCACGTGGCTGAGACTGGGGATACAGCTCTATGCGTTTGAAGTCGCAGTACGTCTTCATCATCGTCCTGGTGGGCGTGGTGGTGCTTTTCTTCCTTGTTCGCGGCCTGTTTGGCGGCGACTCGGACAAGGCGCAGGCCAAGGCGCCGGCGGCCAATCCGACCCCCAGCGTCCAGGCCAAACTGACCCCCGAAACGGTGCGTGAGGTCACGGTCGCGATCCGCGGCCGCACCGAGGCGGCCCGCACCGTTGTCGTCCGCTCGGAAACCGCCGGCGTCGTCGCCGCGGCCCCGACCCTCGAAGGCAGCTTCGTGCGCGAAGGCCAGGTGCTGTGCCGGTTGGCCGTCGATGCCCGCCAGGCCAGCCTGGACCAGGCCCGCGCCGCGCTGAAGTCGCGCCAGCTGCAACGCAAGGCCGCCGCCGAACTGGCCGCCAAGGGCTATCGCTCGGAAACCCAGGTGCTGGAGGCCCAGGCCAACCTGGACCAGGCGATGGCCGGCGTCCGCGCCGCCGAGATCGCGCTGAAGCAGGTCGAGATCCGCGCGCCGTTCGCCGGCGTGTTCGACAAGCGCGACGCCGAGGTCGGGACCTATCTGTCGCCGGGCCAGCCCTGCGGCACCATGATCGAGCTCAATCCGATGCTGGTGGTGGGCGATGCGCCCGAGACCGAGGCCGGTCGCCTGCGCGCCGGCGCCCTGGCAAGCGCGCGGCTGGTGGACGGCCATATGCTGACCGGCCGCGTCCGCTATGTCGCCCGCGACGCCGATCCGCAGACCCGCACCTACCGCGTGGAAGCGACCGTCCCGAACCCCGGCAACGCGGTCCGCTCTGGCCTGTCGGCCGACCTGCGGATCGCCGCGGGCGCCGGCGCGGCGCACCTGGTGCCGGTGTCGGCCCTGGTGCTGGATTCAGCCGGCCGCCAGGGCGTGCGCCACGTCCTGGCCAGCGGCGTCGTGGCGTTCGCGCCCGTGACGGTGCTGGAAGAGACGTCGCAGGGGATGTGGGTCAGCGGCCTGAAGGGCTCGATCAACGTCATCACCGTCGGTCAGTCCTTCGTGGCTGACGGCCAGAAGGTTCGGGTCGCCCAGGTCCGCTAGGACCCAGGCGATCGAGGGGAAATTGAGATGATCGGTCCGCTGATCGACGGCGCCATCAAGCGGCGCAAGGTCGTGCTGGGGGTGACGCTGATCGCGGCCATCTTCGGCCTGTTCGCCTATCTGTCGATGCCGCGCGAGTCGCAGCCCGACATCGACCTGCCCTACATCTCGGTGGTGGTGCCCTACCCCGGCGTGTCGCCGGAGGACGCCGAGCGCCTGCTGGTCAAGCCGTTGGAGCTGGAGCTCCAGACGATCCAGGGCATCAAGTCGATGAACGGCGTGGCGCGCCAGTCGGCCGCCATCGTCACCCTGGAATTCGAGGCCGATTTCAACAAGGACAAGGCCCTGGAGGACGTCCGGGCCAAGGTCGACCTGGCGCGCGGCAAGTTCCCGCCCGACGCCGAAGAACCGATCATCCAGGAGGCCAACTTCTCGGGCGAGCCGATCATCGGCATCGTCATCTCCGGCGCCGCGCCCGAACGCGAGCTGCACGCCGTGGCGCAGAGCCTGAAGGACCGCCTGGAGGGTACCGATGGCGTCCTGGAAGTGTTCATGAGCGGCGGCCGCGAGGAGGTGCTGGAGGTCGAGATCGATCCCCTGCGGATGGAGGCGTACAACGTCACCACCGGCGAGCTGGCGCAGGTCATCGGCCGCAACAACCAGCTGGTGCCGGCGGGCAGCCTGCGCTCCGGCAGCGGCCAGTTCGCCGTGAAGGTGCCCGGCGTGGTCGAGAACCCCAAGGACATCCTGGCTCTGCCGATCAAGAAGAACGGCGACCGGCTGGTGACCGTGGGCGACATCGGCGAGGTGCGCCGCACGTTCAAGGAAGCCAGCTCGATCAGCCGCTTCAACGGCCACCCGGCGTTCATCCTGGAAGTCTCCAAGCGCGGCGGGGCCAACATCCTCGACACCGTGAAGACGGTGAAGAAAGCCACGGACGCCGAGGCCAAGCGCTGGCCGGCGACGGTCCAGCTGGGCTACCTCTACGACGAGAGCGAGTTCATCGGCCGGACCCTGGTGGTGCTGGAGTCGGGGCTGATGATGGCCAGCCTGCTGGTGATGATGATCATCGTGGCCAGCCTGGGAATCCGGCAGGGCCTGATGGTCGGCGCGTCGATCCCGATCTGCTTCCTGCTGGCCTTCCTGATGATCAACGGGATGGGCGTGACGCTGAACATGATGGTGATGTTCGGCATGGTGCTGGCCGTCGGCATCCTGGTGGACGGCGGGATCGTCGTGGTGGAGTACGCCGACCGGCGCATGGCCGAGGGCCTGCCGAAGGAAGAGGCGTTCGCCGCCGCCGCCAAGCGGATGTTCTGGCCGGTGCTGAACGGCACCCTGACCACGCTGTGCGCCTTCGTGCCGTTCATGTTCTGGAACTCGATCGCCGGGAAGTTCATGAGCTTCCTGCCGCTGACCCTGTTCTTCGTGCTGGGCGCGTCGATCTTCGTGGCCCTGATCTTCACCCCGGCCCTGGGCTCGATCTTCGCGCGGAAGACCGCGATCGACGAAGAGCACCTGGCCGAGATCGTGAAGTCCGAGCACGGCGATCCCCGGGAAATGCGGGGGTTCATGGGCTGGTATGCCCGGACCCTCACCGTCCTGGCCTCGCACCCCACGCGCAGCCTGCTGGCCGCGCTGATCGTGGTGGTCGGGATCTTCGTCTGGTTCGGCAAGACGCCGCACCGGACCGAGTTCTTCTTCGAGGACGACCCCGAGTTCACCCAGGTGTTCGTCAAGGCGCGCGGCAACCTCTCGCCCGAAGCCCAGGACATGCTGGTGCGCCAGGTGGAAGGCCGGCTGGAAGGCCTCAAGGGCGTGGAGTCCTTCTCGGTCCGCGCCGGTGGGTTCACCTCGAACGGCGGGCCCAACTCGGCGCCCAACGACACGATCGGCCGCATCCGCGTCGACTTCGACGACTATGAAGGACGCCTGGCGCTGGGCCTGCGCGGCAAGGATATCGAGAACGCCGTCCGCGACCGGGTGAAGGACATGCCCGGCCTGCAGATCGAAGTGCGCGGCCCGCAGAACGGCCCGCCGATCGGCAAGGACATCCAGGTCCAGCTGCAGAGCCACGACCCCGCCGCGCTCAACCAGGCGGCCGATATCGTGAAGGCCAAGCTGGGGTCCGACCCGCAGTTGATCGAGCTGGAGGACAACCGCACCTCGCCCGGCATCGAGTGGAACCTCGCCGTCGATCGCGAGGCCGCCGGCCGCTACGGCGTCGACGTGCTGTCGGTCGGCCAGACGATCCAGTTCCTGACCGGCGGCGTGCTGATGGGCCGCTATCGCCCCGACGACGCCGAGGACGAGCTGGACATCCGCGTCCGCTTCCCGCCCTCGGCGCGCAACGTCGCGGCGCTGGAGCAGCTGAAGATCACGACGCCCACAGGGGCCGTGCCCGCCAGCTACTTCATCAAGCGCGTCCCGGCCCAGCAGGTCACCCAGATCATGCGCCGCGACGGCCAGCGGATCGTCATCGTCCAGGCCAACGTCATCGACGGCGTGGCCGCCAATCAGAAGATCGCCCAGCTCAAGCCCTGGCTGGAGAAGGCGCCGATCGATAGCGCGGTGACGTCCAAGTTCGTCGGCGCCGACGAGGAAGGCCAGAAGGCCGTCCAGTTCTTCGTCGTCGCCATCCTGGCCACCATCTTCATGATGTCGGTGATCCTGCTCTGGCAGTTCAACAGCTTCTACGGCGTGCTGGTGACGCTCTCGGCGGTGATCCTCTCGACCGTGGGGGTGCTGCTGGGGGTCCAGGTGAACTTGGCCGGGACATTCAGCTACGTCTCCGTGATCATGATGGGCACGGGGATCGTCGCGCTGTTCGGCGTTGTCGTGGGCCACAACATCGTGCTGGTGGATACGTTCTACCACCTGCGCCGCGAGGGCCACGCCGCCGACGAGGCCGCCGTCCGCGCCGCCACCCAGCGATTCCGGCCCGTGCTGTTGACCACGCTGGTGACGGTGGTCGGGCTGCTGCCGCTGATGTTCCAGGTGCACCCGAACTTCCATACCGGCCACATCGAGTACAAGGCGCCGGGGTCGGAGTGGTGGGTGCAGCTGTCGGCGTCGGTGGTCTGGGGCCTGTCGTTCGCGACGCTGCTGACGCTGATCCTGACGCCGGTGATGCTGGCCGCGCCCAAGGTCTATTCCCGCCGCTTCGGCTGGGTGCGCGACCACACGCTGGGCAAGCCGAAGCCGAAACGCACGCCGATCCCGCCCGCCGTCGGCAACGACGACCTGCCCCGCGCCGCGGAATAGGCCGTGGCCGCCGGGCTGACGCACCGCATCGCGGGACCCGACGACGCCCCGGCCCTGGCCGTGGTGATGGACGCCGCGATCGCGGAGCTGCAGCGCGGCTTCCTCGATCCGGCGCAGATCGCCTCCAGCCGGATGATCATGGGGCTGGATCGCCAGCTGCTGCTGGACGGCACCTACTTCATGGTCGAGGCGGACGGCCGGATCGCCGGCTGCGGCGGCTGGAGCCGGCGCGCGACGCTGTACGGCGGCGATCACACCCCCGGCCGCGACGCCGCCCTGCTGGATCCCGCGACCGAGGCCGCCCGGGTGCGGGCGATGTACACACACCCCGACTTCGCCCGGCGCGGCGTGGGCCGGCTGATCCTGGATCTCTGCGAAGCCGCCGCCCGCGCCGAGGGTTTCGGCCGGGTCGAGCTGATGGCCACCCTGTCCGGCCGCGCGCTCTACAGCCAGTGCGGCTATCGCGACATCGAGGCGATCGAGGACTCGCGCGGCGGCGCGGCCGTGCCCCTGGTGCGGATGGGCAAGGCGCTAGGTCACGGAGGCCAGCGCTAGCCGCGCCGCCTGGCGACGTACGGCAGCGCGAACATGTAGAGGCCGGTCAGCGTCAGGAAAGCCAGCGGAAGCAGCGGCACGAAGTACACCCACTGCGCGGGCTGTTTGCCCAGGCCCAGTGTGACGAAGATGGCGATGACCACCACCGTGAAGGCGATGGACACCCATCGGTGGATCTGCCGGATCCAGGTGTTGACGTTCAAGGGACTCTCCTTTTGAAAACGCGCCAAAGGGATAGGATCCGGGGTCAGTCGGCGCGGCCCAGGACCTGTTCCAGGTTGGCGAAGAACTGCCGCCAGCCGGCGAACGCGCCGCCGTAGGCCTGCTTCTGACCCGGCCGGAAGCCCGACTGCTCCATCCGCAGATGCGTGCCGTCGCCGGTCGGGGTGAGTGTGAAGGTCACCACACTCCGCAGGGCGTAGGCCGGATCGTCGTGGTCAAAGTTCCAGCTGTAGGACAGCGTCGTGAACGGCTGGATGGCCAAGACCTCGCAGTCCAGCACGCCGCCCCAGTCGCCGCGCAGATTGAACCGGTGGCCGACGACCGGCGCGAAGTCGTTCTTCATCAACCATTCCTCGATGAGGTGCGGTTGGGTCAGCGCGCGCCAGAGCTTCTCAGGCGGATGTGGGATGTCGCGCTCGACGACGACGGTGCGGGTTTCGGGCGAGACCTCAGTCATTGATCCATCCTCTTCAGCAGGTCCTCGAGGCCGTCGAACCGATTTTCCCAGAAGCCGGCCATCTGGCTGGTCCAATCGACCAGCGGGCCAAGGGCGCCGACTTGGGCGCTGTAGTGCGTCTGCCGCCCTTCCGGCCGGTCGCGCACCAGACCGGCTTGCTTCAGGACCGCGAGATGTTTCGAGACGGCCGGTTGCGAGACCCCCGCCCGGGCGGTCAGGGCTACGACCGTCTGCTCGCCTTCGAGGCAAAGTCGTTCGAAAAGCGCCCGTCGAGTCGGGTCGGCGAGCGTTCTGAAAAGCACATCGTGGGCGCTCGACATGTGACACATAACTCGTTGGCTATTGATCGGACCAATAACCGACGAGATATGAGTCACGCAAGCGAGAATGTGGCGCGGCCGAGCGAGCCTAAGCTTCCCGCGTCTGGCGGCGCCACAGGGCCGCGTATTCGCCTTGGTTGGCCAGCAGCGCGGCGTGGGTTCCGCGCTCGACGATGCGGCCCCGGCGCAGGACCAGGATCTGGTCGGCGTCGACGATGGTCGACAGGCGGTGGGCGATCACCAGGGTCGTGCGCCCGGCCTTCACCTTGCGCAGCGTCTCCTGGATCGCCGCCTCGGTCGGGCCGTCCAGGGCGCTGGTGGCCTCATCGAGGATCAGCAGGCGCGGGTTGGCCAGCAGGGCGCGAGCGATGCCGACGCGCTGGCGTTCGCCGCCCGACAGCTTGAGGCCACGTTCCCCGACACGGGTCTGCATACCGTTCGGCAGGCCGTCGATGAACGGGCCCAGTTCAGCGGCGGCGGCGGCGGCCCTCACCTCCTCGGCGCTGGCCTCGGGGCGGGCGAAGCCGATGTTGGCGTAGAGGGTGTCGTTGAACAGGGCCACGTCCTGCGGCACCAGGGCCACGGCCCGACGCAACTCGGCCTGGCGCGCCTGGCGCATGTCGACGCCGTCGATGGTCACCCGCCCCTCCTGAGGGTCCAGCAGGCGCATGGCCAGGCGCACGGCGGTGGTCTTGCCCGACCCCGAGGGGCCGACCAGGGCGACCGTCTGGCCCGGCGTCACGTCGATGCTGACGTCCAGCAGGCCCGACGAGCGGGCGTCGTGGCGGAAGCTGACGTGCTCGAAGGCGATGGCGGCGCCCTGCCCGCTGGCCGGCGGCAGGGGCTTGGCGGACGCGGGGTCGGTGATGTCCGGGGTGATCTGCTGGAGCGCCACCATCTGCTCCATGTCGATCAGGCCCTGGCGGATCTCGCGGTACTGGAAGCCCAGCATGCCCAGCGGCGCGTAGAGGCCCGAGAGCAGCAGGATGGCCATGGTGATGTCGCCGATCTGCAGCCGACCGTTCGAAACTTCATAGCCAGCCATCACGGTCATGGCGGCCAGGCCCACGTTCAGGATCAGCGACTGGGCGCCGTTCAACATGTTGAGCGAGCCGTTGGCCTTGGAGCTGGCGTCGACGTAGCGGTTCATCGCCGCGCCATAGCTGTCCACCAGCCGATCCTCGGCGCCGAAGGCCTTGAGCGTCTCATAGTTGATCAGGGCGTCGGACGAGAGGCCGGCGGCGCGGTTCTCCGCTTCGTTCAGGTCGCGCCGGTGCGAGAGCCGCCAGTCGGTGATCTTGAACGTCACCACGGCGTAGAACATCAGCGTCGCGAAGGCGGTGATCGCGAACCGCCAGTCCAGCCGCACCACCATCACCGCGATCGCAAGGATCAACTCCACGAACGTGGGGCCCAGGCTGAAGATCAGGCTGCGGATCAGGAAGTCGGTGGAGCGCGCACCGCGGTCGATGATCCGCGACAGCGTCCCGCTCTGCTTGGTCTGGTGGAAATCCAGGGACAGGGACAGCGCGTGGCCGAAGCTCTCGACCGCCGCCCGCGCCATGGTGGACTGCGACACCCGGGTAAACACCGCGTCGCGGGCGAAGGGCGCGCAAGCGGCCACCAACCGCAGGACCGCGAAGGCCACGGCGCCGCCGACGAAGCTGGCGCCCAGGACCACTGCGCCCTGCTGAGCCGGCTTCAATGTGTTGATCGCGTCGCCCAGCATTACCGGCGCCAGGACGCCGCACAGCTTGCCGACGAATACCAGCACCAGGGCCGCGGCGATGCGCAGGCGAAGCTGCGGCGCGCCCGAGCGCATGACCAGCGCGCCGAGGTCGGCCATCGAGGCCCAGAAGTTGAACTTGGCTTCCTTGGGCTCGACGGACCCCGGTCCGCTGAAGTGGGCATGGCCCGAGTGCGCGTGGGCCAACCTAGGCCTCAAACGCCGTCACGCGCGGCAGACACGCAGAAGTGGAAACCCAGGCCCTCTTCACGACTTGCTCGAAACTCCTTAACCCTGACGATAGCTAGTTGGGCTTGCGCGCCACTTAAGCAAGCGGCCCACCCTGTTTTCCTCTGGAGTAAGCGTAATGCGGCGTGAGCGCCAACGCCTGGAATCGGCCTGTGTGTTCTGCGGATCCTCCGACGAGGCCGACGCGGACTTCCTGCGCGCGGCCGGCGTCCTGGGCAAGGCTCTGGCCGATGCCGGCATCAAGCTGGTCTACGGCGGCGGCGGCGTGGGCCTGATGGGCGCGGTGGCGCGCGGCGCGCACAACGCCGGCGGCGACGTCCTGGGGATCATCCCCACCTTCCTGGTCGGCAAGGAACGCGCGCTCGAGACGGTGGAGCACATCATCGTCGACAACATGCATGAGCGGAAAATGCTCATGTTCCAGCGCTCGGACAGCTTCGTGATCCTGCCGGGCGGGATCGGCACCCTGGAAGAGGTGGTCGAGCTGCTGTCGTGGCGCCGCCTGGACCTGCACGCCAAGCCGGTGGTGTTCTACAATCCGCGCGGCTTCTGGGAGCCGCTGTTCAGGCTGTTCCAGCACACGGTCGACGAGAAGCTGACGCCGCCCGATTTCATGCAGGCCTGGGTTTCCGTGGATACGGTCGACGGCATCGTCCCCGCGCTGCTGGGCCAGGGCCGCGAGCCCTACCCCTCCGAAGCCGCGGTCGGTCGCCGGGGCTGACCCGCGCGACTGTGGGCTGAAAGCCACACAACCAAACGGATGCGGCAGGCTGACGCATCCACTCTCCGATCCCACGCGTAGTGCCTGGGTCGGACGCGCCTAGGGCCGTCCCCCACTGAAAGATGGACCTCCCCCCTATGCGTAAACTTCTCCTCGCGACCGCTTCCCTGACCCTGCTCGCCGGGGCCGCCCACGCCCAGGACTCGTCCTGGACCGGCGCCTATGTCGGCGTGTCGGCCGGCCTGGCCGACCGTAAGGAAAGCGGGTCCGAGTCGATCGGCTTCGACACCAACCTGGACGGCGTGTTCAACAACACCGTGAACACGGCCGCCGGCGCCAACGCCTTCTCGCCCGGCTTCTGCGGCGGCTCGTATCAGACGAACGCCGTCGGCGGTGGCTGCCGCAAGGACGACGACACCGATATCGAGATGAGCGCCCGCCTCGGCTACGACTACCAGATCGGGTCGTTCGTGGTCGGCGGCTTGGTGGAATACACCCAGGTCCAGCTGAACGACGCCGTGACGGCGTTCTCGACCACGCCGGCCGGCTACGCGTTCAACCGGAAGCTCAACGACCTGTGGGCGGTTCGCGCGCGCGGCGGCTACGCCATGGGCGACAACCTGTTCTACGCCACCGGCGGCTACGCCCGGGGCAACATGAAGCACAGCTTCAACACCACCAACACGGCCAACAGCTTCACCCGCGACGGCGGCGGCGACGCCAACGGCTATCAGGTCGGCCTGGGCTATGAGCGCAAGCTGATGCCGAACGTGACGGTGGGCGTGGAATGGATCCGCACCAGCCTGAAGGACGACGACTACACCGTCCGCGCCGGCAACTCGGGCACGACGCCCGCGACCAACCCGTTCCTGCTGACCAACACGGCCGGCACGGACTTCCTGCGCACGTCGGACAAGTTTAAGTTCGACAGCTATCGCGTGACGGCCAGCTACCGCTTCTAGACCTTCGACGCCGCGGCCCGGCGCGCCAACTGGCGCTGGGCCGCGGGATCGGCCTGGACCTGGTCCAGCAGCCACTCGCGGAAGGCCGCGATCTTGCGCGTCCGGCGGCGATCCTGCGGATAGGCCAGCCAGTAGCCGCCGCCCTCCCCGATATAGATCTCGAAGGGCTGGCTCAGCCGCCCGGCTGCGATATCGGCCCCGAACATCACCGGCGATCCGATGGCCGCCGCGCCGTTGGACATGGCGGTCGCGACCTCGAGCACCTGCGTGTCCGCCGCGATCCGCGGGCGCCCACCGGCTTCGGCCGACAGGCGCACGACGCCGGCCTTGGCGTACCAGCCGTTCCACTCCGGATCCGATCCCACGCAGTCGACCTTCAACAGGTCTTCCGGCCGCGGATGGGGGCCCAGCGCGGCCAGCACCTGCGGGGTGACCAGCACGGTCTGGGTCGCCGGGAACAGGAAGATCGATTCCAGCCCAGGCCATTCGCCCTTGTCGCTGACGCGGATTCCCACGTCGAACTCCTCGCGCATCAGGTCCGCCAGACGTTGGGCGGAATCCAGCCGCACCGCGATCTCAGGGTGATCGATCTGGAAGGCGCCCAGACGCGGCGCGAGCCACAGGGCCGCGAAGGTCTGCAGCACGGTGATCGACAACACCCCCGTCCCGCTGTCGGTGATATCGCCGATGGCGCTGCGCAACGCGCCCATGGCCTCGGTCGCCGCCCGCGCCAGCCGCTCGCCCGCCGGGGTCAGGGCGACCTCGCGCGGCAGACGGCGGAACAGCGGCTGGTCCAGGCGTTTCTCCAGGGCCTTCACGTGCCAGGACACCGCCGCCTGGGTCATGCCCAGCTCCTGGGCGGCGCGCGTGAAACTGCCAAGGCGCGCGGCGGTCTCGAACACGCGGATGGCGCTGAGCGCAATGTTGGCGAGCGGGTCTGACATAAGTCTGGCTTATGAATACAGCAGGAGAACCGCTTTGAACACTGGCGCTATGAAGACCACTTTCCCTGGCAACGAATTGCCCCGGACGGGAGATGGTCATGGAAGAGCTGCATCGTATCCATAAGGACGTTCCCTTCGGCTACTGGGTCGACTGGGTTGTGCCGGCCTATCGCTGGCTGGCGCGGAAATGGGCCGAGCGGAAGGTGGCCGATGTCACGCCGGCGGGTCTGAACCAACTGTCGGGACCGCACTGAGCCCTTCTCCCCTTGCGGGAGAAGGTGGCGACCGAAGGTCGATGGATGAGGGGTCGCACGGCATGCCCGGCGACCCCTTCTTGGTGTCAGCTCAACGGTCGGAGCACCCCCTCATCCGACCTGCTTCGCAAGCCACCTTCTCCCGCAAGGGGAGAAGGCTACGGAACGTTGGCTTCCAGTTCGTCCAGCCAGACTTTGGCGGTCCCGTCGCTGGGGGCGCGCCAGTCGCCACGGGGCGACAGCGCGCCGCCGGAGATCACCTTCGGGCCGTTCGGCATGGCCGAGCGCTTGAACTGGCTGATCTCGAAGAAGCGGAACAGGAACACTCCCAGCCACTTCTTGATGGTCGCTAGGTCGTAGGCGTTGCGCGCCTCGTCGGGGAAGTTCTCGGGCCACTGTCCGGTCGCCACATCCCGCCAAGCATGCCACGCCAGGAACGCCACCTTGGACGGCGCCAGGCCGAAGCGGGTGATGTGGAACAGGTTGAAGTCCTGCAGCTCGTAAGGGCCGACCTTGGCCTGGGTGCTCTGGATCGCCCCCGTGGCGTCGGCAGGGACCAGCTCGGGTGAGATCTCGGTGCCCAGGATCGACAGCAGGGTCGCGTCGGCCGCGTCGTCGAACTGGCGGGTCTTCACCACCCAGCGGATCAGGTGCTGGATCAGGGTCTTCGCGACCCCGCCGTTGACGTTGTAGTGGCTCATCTGGTCGCCGACGCCGTAGGTGCACCAGCCCAGGGCCAGTTCCGAGAGGTCGCCGGTGCCCAGCACGAAGCCGTTCCGCTGGTTGGCCAGGCGGAACAGGTAGTCGGTGCGCAGGCCCGCCTGCACGTTTTCAAAGGTTATGTCGTATGTGGGCTCGCCATTGGCGAACGGGTGGCCGATCTCCTGCAGCATCAGCCGCGCGGTGGGTTTGATGTCGATCTCGGCGCCGGTGATCCCCAGGCCATTCATCAGCGCCCAGGCGTTGGCCTTGGTCCCGTCACTGGTGGCGAAGCCTGGCAGGGTGAATCCCAGAATGTTGGCGCGCGGCAGGCCCACGGCGTCGAAGGCCTTGGCGGCGACGATCAGGGCGTGGGTGCTGTCCAGGCCGCCGGAAATGCCGATGACGATGTGCTGGGTCTTGGTCGACTGGATGCGCTTCACCAGCCCCTGGACCTGGATGTTGAAGGCCTCGTAGCAGTCCTTGTCCAGGCGGGCCGGATCGTCCGGCACGAAGGGAAAGCGGTCCAGCGGGCGGATCAGGCCCACGTCGTCCAGGTGCGGCTGGTGGGCGAAGCGGATGCGGCGGAAGCGCTGCTCCGGGTGACCGGCGGCGGCCGCGCCATCATTGAACGTCGGCGTGCGCATCCGCTCCAGGCGCAGGCGGCCGACATCGATGTCGGCCACGGCCATCTGCGAGCCGGACGGGAAACGGTCGGTCTGGGCCAGCCGGCGGCCCAGTTCGTGGATCGAGGCCTGGCCGTCCCAGGCCAGGTCGGTCGTGCTCTCGCCCGGCCCGGCGGCGGAATAGAGATAGGCCGACTGGCAGCGCATGGACTGGCTGGCGCACAGCACCTCGCGGTCGTCGGCCTTGCCCACGACGATGTTCGAAGCCGACAGGTTGCAGAGGATCAGCGCTCCGGCCATCGCCCCCGCGGTCGACGGCGGCAGCGGCGCCCAGAAGTCCTCGCAGACTTCCAGGTGGAAGACGAAGTCGGCCAGGTCCTCGGCCTCGAACACCAGGTCCGTGCCGAACGGGACCTGCTGGCCCGCCAGCGTGATCGTCATGCCGGTGACGCCGACGCCGGGCGCGAACCAGCGTTTCTCGTAATATTCCCGATAGTTGGGCAGGAAGCTTTTCGGCGTGACGCCCAGGATCCTCCCGCGCGAGATGGCGATGGCGCCATTGTAGAGCCGGCCATTGCAGACGACCGGGGCGCCCACGATCAGCACGGGCTTCAGGTCGCGGCTGGCCTCGGCCAGGGCGGCGATCTCGGCCTCCACCCGCTTGAGCAAGGCGTCCTGCAGGACCAGGTCGTCGATGGCGTAGGCCGACAGCCCCAGTTCCGGGAACAGCATCAGGTCGCAGCTCTGCGCGTCGCCCTGCCGCGCCAGGCGCAGCGTCTCGGCGGCGTTGAAGCCCGGATCGCCGGGCAGCACCGCCGGCGTGCAGACGGCGGCGCGGACGAAGCCGTGCGCGTGGATCGAGTGGAACGCCTTCGTCACCGATCACTCCCGTTCGGACTAATGCTCAGTTTGAGCATATATAGTTGCAGAAGCCGTAACGGCAAAGCCCAGGCCGACTCGGCAGCTGTGCGAGGTTGGCGAAGCGCGCGGGCGAAGGCTAACGTTTCCCTGGGAGAGCCGATGACACGAACCATGCTGCGCGAACGGGTCCACGGCCACCACGCCCGGGTGACCAACCTGGAGCTTTTCTTCGACCTGGTCTTCGTGTTCGCGATCACGCAGCTCAGCCACAGCCTGCTGGCGCATCTGAACCTGGAAGGCGCGATCCACGCGGGCTTCCTGATGATGGCGGTGTGGTGGGTGTGGGTGTTCACCGCCTGGATCACCAACTGGCTGGATCCGGACCACCGCAACGTCCGCGTCATGCTGTTCGTGCTGATGGCCGTGGGGCTGGTGATGTCCACGTCCGTGCCCGAGGCGTTCGAGGCGCGGGCCGTGCCGTTCGCGCTGGCCTACGCCGGGATGCAGGTAGGGCGTTCGCTGTTCATGCGCTGGGCGGCGCGGGCGGATCCGTTGATCCGGCTGAACTTCACCCGGATTTCGGCGTGGATGATCGTGGCCGCGGCGTTCTGGATCGCGGGCGCATTCCAGCCCGAGTTGCGCCTGGCGCTATGGGTCGTGGCGCTGGCGATCGAGTATGTGGGCCCGGCGGCGGGCTTCTGGACGCCGGGGCTGAAGGGCTCGGCGACCAGCGGCTGGACGGTGGAGGGCGCGCACCTGGCCGAGCGCTGCGGCCTGTTCATCATCATCTGCCTGGGCGAGTCGGTGCTGGTGACGGGCGCGACGTTCGCCCAGCACGCGTGGGAGCCGCCGCTGATCGGCGCCGCTCTGGCCGCGCTGGCGGCGGCGATCGCCATGTGGTGGATCTATTTCAACGCCCACGCCGAGGCCGCGGCCGCGGCCATCGCCCACTCGGACGACCCGGGCCGGATCGCGCGGATCGCCTATACCTACGCCCACATCCCGATCGTAGCGGGGATCATCGTGACAGCGGCGGGCGACGAACTGGCCCTCGCCCACCCGCTCGGCCACATCGAGCCGGCGACGATGTGGCTGATCCTGGGCGGCCCGGCGCTGTTTCTGGCGGGTGGCGTCTGGTTCAAACACGCGGTGTTCAGGGTGATCTCGGCGCCGCGGGCCTCCGGCCTGGCGCTGCTGGGTCTGGTGGCCCTGGCCGCGCCGCACCTCACGCCGCTGATGCTGTCGGCGGCGGCCACGGCCGTGCTGATCGTTGTGGCGACCTGGGAGACGCTGACGCTTCCGGCGCCCCACGCGAACGCGCACGGCTGAGCCTGCGGCGGCGGCAACGCCGGCCCTCTCCTCGCGAAGACGAGATCAGTCGTCGCGGTGGACGCGTTCGCGGCGCTCGTGCCGTTCCTGGGCTTCCAGGCTCAGCGTTGCGATCGGACGGGCGTCGAGTCGGGCCAGGCCGATCGGCTCGCCGGTCTCTTCGCAGTAGCCGTACGAGTTGTCCTCGATACGGCGCAGAGCGTCATCGATCTTGGAGATGAGCTTACGCTGCCGGTCACGCGTACGAAGTTCAAGAGCGCGGTCGGTCTCCGAGGAAGCCCGGTCAGCAACGTCCGGGTGGTTCTCGGTTTCCATCTGGAGATGGGACAGCGTCTCGCGAGATTCGCGGAGGATGTCCTCTTTCCACGCGTTGAGCTTCTGCTTGAAATATTCAAGCTGACGCTCATTCATGAACTCTTCGTCCTCGGAAGGACGGTAAGCGGTAACCTCAGCCAGTACAGCGGCTGTTTTCATGGAAACCTCACGCCCCGAAGGACCCCTTAGACACGCGCCGGCTGTATAGCAAATCGACCGGTGGTTTCAACGTCGCTGAAACGCCGCAGGGCTTTAGCGCACCCGATTGGCTGATTCCAGCTTGGCGAGCTCCACGGCGGCCCTGGTTTCGATCTCATCAAGAACGGCTTCCAGCTTGGGATCGTCGGTGCCCGCCCGCTGCTCGCGAACGGCCCGCGCCAGATTGTCGAGCTGGCCCTGGGAAAGCTCGCCTCCCAGCAGCGCCACCTTCAGCCCGTCCAGTTCATCCAGCAGACGCCCCGCCCGCTTCACCGAGCGGCGCTTGCGCTCCGTCGGCGATTCGACGTCCTGCAGCGCCAGCAACGCCTCGACGCCCATGACGCTGGACACCCCCGAGGCGCCCGACACCTGGGTCGGCGAGGCCGACGCCGAGGGGCCCGCGATCTGGAATCCGCCGCCGCCGCTCGCGCCACGCGCGGGCTTGGCGCCCGACGTTTGCGACAGACCGCCTGTTCCGGAGACTTTCATGGGATGGAAGCCGGTCCTTTTACTCTCAGTGGGCACCTTCGGCCCGCAAGCTTGAAGCATGGTTAACAGGCGGCTTTTTCTGCCTAGTCGAACTTGCCGGGCACGCGACCCGTGTTGCTGATTTCATTACGCTTTTCGACTGGCACGGCTCTGGCATTGCGGACTGCGAACATTTGCGCCCGAAGGTCGACATGCGTCCGGTCCGTCTCCTCTCCGCTCTGATCCTCGCCGCGGCGGCCCTCGTGGCCCACCCGGCGCTGGCCAAGTCCCGCATCAAGGACATCGTCGAGTTCGAAGGCGTGCGCGAGAATCAGCTCGTCGGCTACGGCATCGTGGTCGGCCTCAACGGCACCGGCGACGCGCTGCGCAACGCGCCCTTCACCAAGCAGAGCCTGGAGGCGATGCTGGAGCGGCTGGGCGTCAACGTCCGCGACGCCAACCTCAACACCAAGAACGTGGCCGCGGTGATGGTCACCGCCAAGCTGCCGCCGTTCTCCGCGCCGGGCGCGCAGATCGACGCCTCGGTCTCCGCGCTGGGCGACGCCAAGAGCCTGCTGGGCGGCACGCTGCTGGTCACGCCGCTGCTGGGCGCCGACGGCCAGGCCTATGCGGTGGCGCAGGGCACGGTGCAAACCGGCTCGGTCAGCGCCGGCGGCGCCTCGGGCTCGACCGTCCTCAAGGGCGTCCCCACGGCCGGCCGCATCGCCGGCGGCGCCAGCGTCGAGCGCGAGATCGGCTTCCAGCTCTCCAGCATGGCGCAGATGCGCCTGACGCTGCGCAATCCCGACTTCACCACCGCCCGCCGCATCGCCGATGTGGTCAACGGCGCCTACCCCGGCACCGCGGTGGCCGAGAACCCGACGATCGTGGCGATCCGCCCGCCGGCCGGCCAGAACATGGTCAGCTTCATGGCCGGGATCGAGAACCTGACCGTCGAGCCCGATAGCGGCGCCAAGGTGGTGATCGACGAGGTGGCCGGCGTGATCGTCATGGGCGACGCGGTCCGCGTCTCAACCGTCGCCATCCAGCAGGGCAACCTGACCATCACGGTGCGCGAGCAGCCGGCGGTCAGCCAGCCCGGCGCCTTCTCTCGCGGCGGCGAGACCACGGTGGTGCCGCAGTCGGATGTCTCGGTGCAGGAAGAGACCGGCAAACAGTTCCTGACGCTGAAGTCCGGCGCGGCGCTCTCCAACCTGGTCGCCGGCCTGAACGCCCTTGGCGTCACGCCGCGCGACATGATCTCCATCCTGCAGACCATCAAGGCGGCAGGCGCGCTCCAAGCCGAAATCGAGGTGATGTAATGGCCGACCTGTTCTCGCCGACCTCGATCTCGCCCAACCTGCTGTCGCCGACGGCGCAGACCACCACGGCCTCGCTGGCGCACAGCAAGGCCAAGGACGCCGGCCAGAAGTTCGAGGCTCAGTTCCTGTCGACGATGTTCCAGCACATGTTCGAAGGCCTGGACACCAACGGCCCCTTCGGCGGCGGTGCGGGCGAGGAGATGTTCCGCTCGATGATGACCGAGGCCATGGGCAAGCAGGTGGCCAAGTCCGGCGGCATCGGCCTCGCCGACACCGTCCAGCGTGAAATCCTGAAGATGCAGGGGCTCCAGTAGATGGCCATCGCCGCAACCGACGCCACCGACCGCGTCGAGCAGCTCGTCATCCTGACCGAGCGCCTGACCGAGCTGATCGCCAACCAGGCCCAGGCCTTCGAACAGCGCCGCCCGCAGGACGCCGCCTCGATGCTGGAGGAGACCTCGCGGCTGGCCAACCTGTACCGCCACGAAAGCGCCCGCGTGCGCGCCGACCCGCGCATGGTCGAATCGGCGCCGCTGGAAGCCCGCACCCGCCTGGTGCGCGCCACCGAAGCCTTCGACTCGGTGCTCGCCCGTCAGGGCCGCGCGATCGAGGCGGCCCGCACGGTCACCGAGGGTCTGGTGAAGTGCATCGCCGAGGAGGTGGCCAGCCAGCGCACCAAGGCCTCGTCCTACGGCGCGACCGGCCTGCAGACCGCCGGCGCCACCGCCACCGCCATCACCCTGAACAAGCGGGCCTGACCCGCCCGGCTCAGTGCATCGTGCCGGCGACGATCTCCAGCTTGTTACCGTCCGGATCCAGGATCACGCAGCCGTAGTAGGCCGGCGCGATGTCGGGGTGCGGACCGGCGACGCGGATCGCCGTCGCGCCACGCTCCATCGCCGACTCATAGGCCGCATCGACGGCCGCGTGGCTGTCGGCCGTGAAGGCCAGGTGGGCGCCCAGGCCCGCGACCTGAGCGCCTTCCACCGGATAGAGATAGAACAGGCCCGCCTGCCCGCCGGGGCCATAGGCCACTTCCTTAGGCGTCGCCGAGGAGACCGCCGCGCCCAGCGGAGCGAAGAAGGCGTCGTAGAACTCGCGGGCCGCGTCGAGGTCGCGAACGCCGAGGGACAGGTGGTCGAACATGGGAAGCCTCCGCCAAACTCCACCTTAGCTGTGCACGGCGATATGACCGAACAAGGCCACGCCTGCGTTTCAAACACTTGTTTCACGGAGCGGAAGGCGCCTATCTTGGCGACGCCGTCGGACGTTCCGGCGGCCTACGTTCTCAGGGCGGGGTGAAACTCCCCACCGGCGGTAATGCCCCTTCGGGGGACGAGCCCGCGGGCGCCTTTCGGTTTCGGCTGAAAGGGACGAGCAGATTCCGGTGCGATCCCGGGGCCGACGGTTAGAGTCCGGTTATGAGAACGGTCGAACGCGTCGTTGGCGGATTGCGCCTGCGCGCGGGCGGCCTGCCCCTGAGTCGTGGTCCTTTGAACCCGGTCAGGGAGAAGACCATGACCCAATCTGCCTCCAGGTCTATGCCTGCCTCCAAGCCGACGCTGGAGTTCCCCACCGCCAACGGCGCCTTCCGCGCCGGCCGCGTCGCCTTCGTCCACGCGCTGTGGCACGCCGACATCGTCCGCGAGTCGTACACGGGGTTCGTGGACGAGATGGCCAAGCTGGGCTTTCCGCCCGAAACCGTCGAACGCTTCGAGACCCCCGGCGCGTTCGAGATCCCGCTGCATGCCCAGACCCTGGCGCGCACCGGCCGCTACGCCGCCATCGTCGGCGCGGCGTTCGTGGTCGACGGCGGCATCTATCGCCACGACTTCGTGGCCCAGACCGTGCTCCAGGGGCTGATGCAGGTGCAGCTCTCCACCGAAACGCCGGTGTTCTCGGTGGTCCTGACCCCGCACCACTACCAGGAGACCGAGGCGCACAACGGCTTCTTCCAGAGCCACTTCCGGCTGAAGGGCGCCGAGGCCGCGCGGGCCTGCCATGGGACGCTGGAGAGCCTCGCCCGGCTCGCGGCGGCGTGACCTCATGGACGCCCTCCTGACCGTCCCGGAGGGGTTCGAGCGGCACGACCGCAAGAGCCCCGTCACCAACCCGTGGGAGCCGCTGTACCGGCGACTCTCCGGCGATACCGTCATCCTGGGCCTGCGGGCCGGCGAGGCGCACACCAACAGCCGGGGTTTCGTCCACGGCGGGTTGATCTCGACCCTGGCGGACAACGCAATGGGCCTGTCCTGCGCCCGCCGTCTCGGCGACCTGGCCAGCCTGGTGACGGTGAACCTCACCGTCGACTTCCTGGGTTCGGCGCTGACCGGCCAGTGGCTGGAATTCGACACGGTGTTCGTGAAGCCCGGCGGCACGCTATGCTTCACCCAGGCCTTCGTCACCGCCGACGGCCAGCCGAGCGCCCGGGCAAATGCGGTGTTCCGCGTCGTCAGAAAGCAGGTTGCCGCATGACCCACTACATCGTCGCCCGCATCGCGATCCACGACCGCGAACGCTATGGCCAGTACGAGGCCGGATTCATGGAGATCTTCGCCAAGTACGGCGGCCAGGTGCTGGGGGTGAATGACGCCCCGGAAGTGTTGGAGGGTCCGCCCGACGCCCGCAGGCTGGTCATCCTGGCGTTCCCGGATAGGGAGGCCGCGCTCGCCTGGGCAGGGTCGCCCGAGTACCGCGAGATCGCCAAGCATCGCCACGCCGCATCCGAGGGCGAGATCGTGATGACGGAGGGGTTCGGCTAACCCAGGCCGATCTCCCGCTCCACCCCGATCGCGGCCAGGAAATCGCGGTCGTGGCTGACCACCAGCAAGGCGCCGTCGTAACCCGCCAAGGCGGCTTCGACGGCGCCGATGGAGTCCAGGTCCAGGTGGTTGGTGGGCTCGTCCAGGATGAGCAGTTGCGGCGGCGCGTCGCCCAGCAGCACGCAGGCCAGGGCCGCGCGTAGCCGCTCGCCGCCGCTGAGCGCCGCCACGGGCTTCTCCGCCGCCGTGTTGCGGAACAGGAAGCGGGCCAGGGCCGCGCGTGCGGCGTTGTCGCCGGACGCCGGGTTCAGGCGCCGGAACGCAGCCACCAGGGTGGCGTCGTCGCCCAGCAGCGCCGTCTGCTGGTCCAGGAAAGCCGCCTTCACGCCCCGGACGACCTTGCCGGCGGTGGGCTCCAGGTCGCCTGCGGCCAGGCGCAGCAACGTGGTCTTGCCAGAGCCGTTCGGCCCGGACACCGCCACCCGCTCCGGCCCGGCGATCCGCAGGGACCGGCCGGCCAACAGCAGCACGGCGCCGGGATAGCCGAAGGCCACGTCCTCCAACGCCAGCACGGTCTTCCCGGTCGCCAGCCCGGAAGGCGGCAGGTCGAAGGCCAGGCGGCGTACCCGCTCGACCCGCGCGTCGGCCGCCGACAGCGCCTCGGCCGCCTCGCCGCTCAGCCGTTCGGCCAGCCGAGTCTCGCGGCCGCCGCTGGACTCGGCCCGCTCGGCGCGGAAATCGAGCATGATCTTGGGCTGGTCGCCCTTGGCCCGTGAGCGCTTGCCGGCGGCGTCCTTGCGCGCCTTGCGCTCGGTGGCGACCTGAACCTCGCGGGCGACGCGGGCGGCCTGCTTCTCGGCATCCGCCAGGTCGCGGACGGCGGCGGCCTCAGCCTCGGCCTTGCGCGCGGCATAGAGATCGTAGCCGCCGCCGAATACCTGGGCGCCCAGGCTGGAAAGCTCGACGATCCGATCCACCTGGCGCAGCAGGGTCCGATCGTGGCTGACCACGATTGCACCGCCTTTCCAGCGGCCCAGCACCTGCGCCACCAGATCGCGGGCGTCGGCGTCCAGGTTGTTGGTGGGTTCGTCCAGCAGCAACAGGTCCGGCTCGGCGGCGATCAGGCCGGCCAGGCTGGCGCGCGTGACCTGCCCGCCGCTGAGGGTGGCAGCGGGCCGGTCGAGATCCAGGCCCGGCAGATCGACCTCGGCCAGGGCCGCCTCGAGCCGCGCCGGCAACGTCCAATCGGCGTCGTCGAAATCGTCGCCGGTCCCCTCGCCCGCCTCGATCCGCGCCAGCCGGGCCATGGGTTCGGCCACGCCCATCAGGTCGGCCACGCTGGTTCCGGGCGGCGGAACCAGCGCCTGGCGCAGCACCCCGACACGTCCGCGCAGGGTGACGGCGCCCGCTGACGGCGCGGCCTCTCCCAGGATCAGACGCAGCAGTGTGGACTTGCCCACCCCATTGCGGCCCACGAGGCCGGTGCGTTCGGCCCCGAAGGTGAGGGTCAGGTTGTCGAGGAGCGAACGGCCGTCAGGCGTCGAAAAGCTGAGGCTGTCCAGGGTGACGGAGGGCGAAGACATGAGCGATCTCGGAGACGTGGACACAACGGGTGATCGGGTTGTCCAGCGTCGACCGCATCGGTCTGCTCCCTACGCGAAGGCGTTTATCTAGGGTCGGACGGCGGATCGCGCAATCCGGACGTGGCGTCGGCGAAGGGCTTGGCGCCGCGCCGACCGCCGGCCATCTCGGCCACATGACGCTGCAAGACATCGACTGGACCGCGACGGAGCGCGAGCTCAATACCCACGGCTGCGCGCACGTGCCGGGGCTGCTCTCACGGGCCGAATGCGAGGCCATGGCGGCGCGCTACGACGGCGACGGCTTCCGCTCCACCGTCACGATGGCGCGGCACGGTTTCGGGCGCGGCGAGTACCGCTACTTCGACTATCCGCTGCCCGATCCGGTAGTCGAACTGCGGACCGCGCTCTATCCGCCGCTGGCCCGGATCGCCAACCGCTGGAACACGGCGCTGGGCGAGGCCGCGCGCTACCCCGCCGACCATGGAGACTATCTGGCCCGCTGCCACGCCGCCGGCCAGGCCCGACCCACGCCGTTGCTGCTGCGCTACGGGCCGGACGACTACAACTGCCTGCACCAGGACCTGTATGGCGAGCACGTCTTTCCGCTGCAGGTGGCGATCCTGCTGTCCGAACCCGGCCGCGATTTTGAAGGCGGCGAGTTCGTGCTGACCGAGCAGCGGCCACGCATGCAGTCCCGCGCCGAGGTCGTGCCGTTGCGCCAGGGCGACGCGGCGATCTTCCCGGTCCATCACCGCCCCGTGACCGGCGGGCGCGGCGTCTATCGCATGAACCTGCGCCACGGCGTCAGCCGCCTCCGCGCCGGCCGCCGCCACACGCTGGGCCTCATCTTTCACGACGCGACCTAGCGGCTTTCGGACTTGTGTTGGCCTCGCCACATTGGCTCCGGCGACAGCGCGACCGATCTTCAGGCGCAACACAGGAGACCCCAGATGTCCTTCGTCGTCAGCGCCCTGCCCATGGCGCCATTCCGTCCGCTCTTCGACCTCTCCGACGCCGAACTGACCCAGCGCGGCATTGTCCGCCGCACGGTCGAAGGCCCCGGCGCGCCGTGCCGCGTGACGTTGCAGGACGCCGAGCCCGGCGAGACCGTCCTGCTGCTGAACTACGAGCACCAGCCGGCCGACACGCCCTTCCGCTCGCGCCACGCGATCTTCGTTCGGAAGGACGCGGCCGACACGACCTTCGCGCCGGGCGAGATCCCGCCGGCGTTCAGCGCGCGCCAGTTCCTGTCCCTGCGGGCGTTCGACGAGGCCGGGATGATGATCGACGCCGATCTGGTTCCGACCATCGACCTGGAGACCGCGATCCCCCGCCTGCTGGCCGACTCGCAGGTCGCCTATCTGCACGCCCACTACCCCGGCGCGGGCTGCTTCGCTGCGCGCATTGACCGCAGCTGATGTTTCGAGGGCCGTAACAACGTGAAACCAAAGTGATCCCGAGGGGTTCTGCCGGGCGGAACCCTGCTGGAGAGCTTGAATTGTCCCGCTCGCTGAACCTGCTGATCGCCGCCGGCGTGATCGCATCGGCCCCGATCCCCGCCCTGGCCCAGGTCTGGCCGTCGACGGTCGTCGCCTTGGCCCCGCAGATGACGACCGCATCGCGCGCGCCGGCGCTGAATTTCCAACGCGACGTGACGCCGATCCGTCCCGCCAGCGGCTCGACCACCAGCGACCACGCGCCCGTGCTGAAGCTGAACCGCGCCACCGAGGCCGACGATATTCCCGAGGTCGAGGTGCGCCCCAAGGCCGAGTGGAGCGACGACCAGGGCTTGCGGGTGGGCCCGACGAAGCTAGCGTACAAGAGCAGGTTCTGACCGCCTGCGCCGACGGTCCGCCACGATGCTGAAGATCCTGACGCTGGCGCTGAGCGCGCTGGCGACCACGGCCGCCGCGCAGGAGATGACCTGCGTCCCCACCCGCGCCGACACCGAACGACTTTCCCGACTGGACCAGGCGTGGCGCGACGGCCGCGCCGAGGCGATCCGGAGCGGGTCCGGCGCGCAACTTCGCGCCCTGGGGCCCGCCGCCGATCCGCGCGTGAACCTCAACCGCCCGCAACCGACGCCCGGCCGCTACCAATGCCGGACCATCAAGCTGGGCGCGGCCAGCGAAGGCATGCTGCCCTACATCGCGTACGGCTGGTTCAAGTGCCAGGTGGCGCTGACGCCCGGCGGCGACCTGATCGTGCGTAAGACCACCGGCTCGCAGCGACCGGTGGGCCTGGTCTGCCCCGACGACCGCGACAAGGCGCGCTTCGTCGGCGTGCTGGAACTGGGCGACGAGGTTCGCACGCCCCGCTACGGCGCCGACGCCGATCGCGACCTGATCGGCGAGGTGCGGCGGATCGGCGACGACCGCTGGCGGATCGCCTTCCCCTGGCCCGCCTACGAGTCGAAGCTGGACATCCTGGAGATGCGCCGCACCCGCTGACCCCGCTGACGGCTTGAGCGCGGCCGCGGCTCGCGCTCTAACTGCCACCAAGTGGGGGAGTTCGCATGACGGTGGCGGCAGGGGCGCAGGCCCGGCGGGTGGAGCTGACGGTCCGGGGGATCTTCCTGGGCATCCTGATCTGCCTCGTGTTCACGGCAGCCAACGTCTACCTGGGCCTCAAGGTCGGCCTGACGGTCGCCACCTCGATCCCCGCGGCGATCATCTCCATGGCCCTGCTGCGCGCGTTCAAGGACGCGACGATCTGGGAAAACAACATCGTCCAGACGGTGGCGTCCGCCGCCGGGGCCATGGCCTCGGTGATCTTCGTGCTGCCGGGCCTGGTGATCGTCGGCGCTTGGAGCGGCTTTCCGTTCTGGACCACCTTCGGCATCTGCGCGATCGGGGGCGTGCTGGGGGTGATGTACACGGTGCCGCTACGCCGGGCGCTGGTGACCAACTCGCCCTTGCCCTATCCCGAAGGCGTCGCCGCCGCGGAGGTGCTGAAGGTCGGCTCCGGCATGCGCGGCGACAGCGCCGAGGCCGCCGCCGACGGCAAGCGCGGCCTGACCGCCATCCTGCTGGGCAGCGCGGGCTCGGCCCTGTTCGCTCTGGTCGTCGGAACGCGGGCGTTCGCCGGCGAGGTCGCCGCCTTCTTCCGGGTCGGCGCGGGCGCGACCGGCGTCGGCGCCTCCATGTCCCTGGCCCTGTTCGGCGCCGGCCACCTGATGGGCGTGGCCGTGGGCATGGCGATGCTGGCCGGTATCGTCATCGCCTGGGGGGTCGCCGTGCCGATCCTGACCACGATGTATCCGGACGCGGCCGCCTCGGCAGCCGACGCTGCGGGGGCGATCTGGAGCACCAAGGTCCGCTTCATCGGCGCCGGCGCCATCGCCATCTCGGCGATCTGGACCCTGGCCAAGCTGGCGGCGCCGGTCTGGAAGGGCCTGATGGGCGCGCTCAGCGCCCAGAACCTGCGCGCCGCCGGCACCGGCGTGGACCGGGCCGAGCAGGACATCCCCATCGGCATCGTGGCGACCGTGTCGGCGCTGTGTCTGATCCCTCTGGGCGTGCTGATCTTCAACTTCCTGAACGCCGGGCCGCTGGCCTCGGTGGCCGCGCCGCTGACCGCCGCATCGCTGGTCTATATCGCGGTGGCCGGTTTCGCCGTCGCCGGCGTCTGCGGCTACATGGCCGGCCTGATCGGCTCGTCGAACAGCCCTGTGTCGGGCCTGGCGATCCTGGCGGTGCTGGGCGCCTCGCTGATCGTCGCGGCTATCGGCGCCGGCGCGGCCCTGGGCGACCCCATGCCACTGGTCGCCTTCGCCCTGCTGGTGACGAGCGCCCTGTTGGCCGTGGCGGTGGCCGCCAACGACAACCTGCAAGACCTCAAGACCGGCCAACTGGTCGACGCCACGCCCTGGCGCCAGCAGGCGGCCCTGGTGGTCGGCGTGATCGCGGGCTCGGCGGTGATCCCGCCGATCCTGGACCTGCTGAACAAGTCCAACGGCTTCGCCGGCGCCGCCAACCTCGCCGCCATCTCCGACGACCCCCTGCCCGCGCCCCAGGCCGCCCTGATCTCGACCATCGCCAAGGGCGTCATCGGCGGGCAGCTGGACTGGGGCCTGATCGGTGTCGGCGTCCTGGTCGGGATCGGCCTGATCGTGGTCGACGAGGGTCTTCGCCGGACGAAACGATTCAGTCTGCCGCCCCTCGGCGTCGGCATGGCGATCTACCTGCCCGCCACCGTGACGTTGCCGGTGGTCTTCGGCGCCGTCGCCGGATGGGTCTACGACCGGCGCGTCGGCAAGCGCGCCGACGGCGAGGCGGCCAAGCGCCTGGGCGTGCTGGTCGTCTCGGGCCTGATCGTCGGCGAGAGCCTGTTCAACGTCGCCCTGGCCGGGCTGATCGTCGCCACCAACTCCGGCGCCCCGCTGGCCCTGGTCCCCGCAGACTTTGCGCCCGCGCCGATCCTGGCCCTGGTGGCCTATGTCGGGATCATGGCGGGCCTCTACGCCTGGGCCGGGCGCAAACGGATCTAGAAGTCCGCGGCCAGGGTAAGGCTGAACCGGCGCTGGGCGTTGGGCGTCAGCACGCCCGCTGGGCTGGTCCGGAAGCCGTACTGGTTGAACACATTGGCCACGGTGACGCGCAGCGTCGCGGGAGCGTCGCCGATCTTGAACCGGTAGCGGGCGCCCATGTCCAGGGTGGTCCGGGGCGGGGCCTCCAGGCTGTTGTCGGCGCTGGCCTGCCGGGCGCCGACGCTCAGCACATTGGCGTTCAGCGACAGCGCCGCCAGTGCGGGGACCTGGTAATCGAACGCCAGGATCGTGATCCGCTTGGCCTGGGCGATCGGGATCTTGCCGATGCGGCCGGCCTCCACCTCCTCGCCGGTGACGCGGGGTTGCTGCAGGATCGTTCCCGCCACCACGTTGAGGCCCTTGAAGAGCTGGCCCGACAACGAGATTTCCACCCCGCGATGCCGCTCCGCGCCGAGGCGGCGGTATAGGTTGGCGGGGTCGACGTTGTAGTAGGGCTTGCGCACGTCGAAGACCCCGGCCACCAGCCGCAGGTCGGGGCTGAGCGCATATCGAACGCCGGCGTCCCACTGGCGGGTGCGGATGGCCGGCGGGGCGAAATCCTTGTTGAGCGCGTTGGGCGGAGCGACGCCGCCCTCCTCCAGGCCGGTCGCGTAGCCGCCGTAGAACGCCAGCCGATCGTTGGCCCGCCACGCCGCCGCGGCGTTGTAGAGCCAGGCGCTGTCGCGGCTCTCCTGGCGCAAATCCCCAGGCTCGATCACCGTCTTGCGGTAGCGCGTGCGCTGGCCGCCCAGGCTGATCTCGAAACCATGGCCCAGGTAGCCCTGATAGGCCAAGGCGGCCGTCGCCTGGCGGACGCGATCTCGCGTCTGCGGGCCGAAGTCGAACGCCGGCTCGGGCAAGTCGACCGGTACGCCCACCACCGCCCGACCCAACGCGATGACGTCCGAGCCGCCAAATCGCCGGGTCTGATCGCGACCGCGTGCGACGAGGTGGACGGTGTGCCGTCGGCCGCCCTCCTCCAAGGTCCGCGACAGGCGCAGCTCGCCCGAGGTCGAGGCGAAGCGCTGCGACGGATCGACGACCATCACGTGATCGGCTTCGCCCGTCGGCGTGGTGTTGAGGAACAGGTCGGCGAAGCCGCGGTCGACCGTCGAGATCGAGCGGAACACCCCGGCCTTGGCCTTCCAGCCGCCGCCGACGTCGGCCGCCGCGAAGAGGCCGTAGTTCGAACCGGCGCTCTCGCCCCTGGCCCAGTCCTGGCCGAAGAAGCGGCCGCGCTTGTACTTCGGCGGCAGGTACGGCCCGCCCATGAAGATCGAGGTTTGCCCCTCGGCGCTGGACACCTGGAAGTGGTCGTAGAACGGGATCAGTTCGAGGCGGCCTGTTGGACGCCAGTTGAGCGCGATGGTCGCCGTCTTCTCGATGTCGCTGTTCCCACCTTCGAAGGCGAAGCGGGCTACCGCGCCGCCCAGGGCCACGCCCAGGGTCTCGGTGATCGGCAGCTTGGCGTTCACCTCCGCCGCGCGGCCGTCGAACGGTCCGGCGCTGGCGATCAGGCTGATCACCCGCTTGTCGCCCACCCGTACGAGACTGTTGTCGACCACGCCGGTGGGCGCCGGCAGCGGATAGCCCTGGGCTGAGATGCCCACCTTGATCGCGCTCGTCGGCGCCAGGGCGGCGGTCAGGTCGGCCTGACGGTCGAAGTAGAGTCCCTCGATCCGCACATTGCCGGCTTCAACCGCGCTGAAGCCGCGGATCTCGAACGGCGAGTAGAGCCCAATGTCCTCGTTGCCGACAGTGGTGCCGAAGGCGTCGTCGGCCGACTTCACGGCGTTGTCGTCGGCCCGCTGCGCCCAAGCGGGCGAGCCCATGAGCGCGATGGCCGCTGCTGCGTGCAGAATACGCATGTCCGAATAAGTCCTTGGTCGCTGAGACCCTTCCGGCCTCGCGTCCAGGTGTGGCGGACGCCGTCAGCCGGCCCGGCAAGCGAGCGTCAAAGCTCCGTCAAAAGCGACGCGGAAAGCTAGTTTTTCAGGGGCGGCAAGCCCAGCAGCGCCCGTTGAGCGTCAATCTGCGCGTCGAGCTTCGCCGCGATGGCGACCATGCCAGGATGTCCGCGCAGGCCGCGGAACCCGACCCGGTCGGTCAGCCGTCCCCCCGGCCAGGCGGCGCGCATCCAGTGGACGTTCACCGACGCGGCGAGTTGAGCCACCGCCTCGTCGCGCCGGCCGGTCAAGGCCAGGGCCTGAGCCCGCTCATAGTCGACCACCGCGGGCGCCACGCCCATCCGCGCGTCGGCGTCCACTCGTTGCAGCAGGCGTCCGGCCATGGCCCTGGCTTCGTCCGCCCGCCCGGCTTCGGTCATCGCGGCGATAAGCGGCGGGCCGACCGGCAGCACCTTCGCCGACGCCCTCGCATAGAAGTCGTCCACGGACTTGAACTCGGCGTCGTAGACACTGAGCAGCGCTGCGCCGTGCCCGGTCAGCACAAGGCTGTCGGCCAGGTCCCAGAAGCCGGGCTCGGTCTCCCAGAACGCCCGGCCCATCCGCAGCGTCTCGCGCGCCACCGCCGCGCCGTCGCCGGCCAACGCCGCGCGGGCGGCCGGCTGGTCCGGTCCCAGCGCCTGTATCGCCCGCTGGCGCTCGCCCAGCAGCAGCCAGGCCTTGGCGAGGTCGCCGCGCGGCGACCGCTCGGGCCATCGCCGCACCACCTCGTCCGAAAGGCGGACGTAATCGGCCAGCCGCCCTTGCTCGCGGGCAAGTGTGACGCGGACCCGGGCGACGCCGTGCGGATCGTTCGAGATACGGGCGAAGCGGTCTGCGACGGCCTGGGCCTCGGCGGTACGGCCGAACAGGAAGAACTGGCCGACCAGATGCTCGGCCGACAACCACGACAGCGGATCCAGCGCGGCGGCCCGCTGGAATTCGGCCAGAGCGTCGGCCTCGCGCCCGACCGCGCTGTAGGCCTGGCCCAACCAGCGGTGGAAATCCGGCCGCTGGGGGTCGAGGGTCACCGCGCGGGCGTAGAACGGCAGGGACTGCGCATCGGCCATCGAGAGCAGGCCATAGGCGGCGTAGGCCTCACCCAGCTCCGGCGCCAACGCCATGGCGCGCTGGGCGTAGCGGCGCGCCTCGTCCTGGGCGACCAGCACCGGGACCAGACCGTACGACGTGGGGTGGTCCGACAGCAGCATGGTCACCTGGGCCAGGGTCGCGAAGCCCGGGGCGAAGTCGGGATCGAGGGCCGCGGCCTCCAGCAGCAGCCGGCGCGCTTCCTGCAGCGGCTGCACGCGACGCTCGCGCGCCAGGCTGCGGGCCTGCAGGTAGCGGTCGTAAACCTCGGGCCGGGTCTTCAGGTGCGGGTTGTCGCGGGCGGTGATGCGGGCCCCCACCGTCTGGGCCACGGCCGCCGCGATCTCGTTCTGGACGGCGAAGATGTCGGCCACGGGCCGCTGGTAGCGCGCGCGCCAGACAGCGCGGCCGTCGCGCACGCGGACCAGCCTGGCGTTGACGTCGGTGCGGCCCGCGATGACCTGCACCTCGCCTTGCAGCACGTAGCCCACGCCCAGCCGCCGCGCCGCGTCGATGGGCCGGGCTGCCGCGCCGAACTGGCGCGCCGACACTGCGCCCAGCACCTCGAACGTCTTGTCCCGGGCCAGCAGGTTGGAGACGGCCTCCGAGACGCCGGCGCCGTAGTAGGCCGGCTGGGCCGTGCCAGTCCTGAAGGGCAGCACCGCCAGCGACCGCGCGGGCGGGGCCTCACCCAGCCGGCTCCATCCGAAGGCGGCGGCAAGGGCGACGATCACCGCCAGCGCGGCGAGCCACGGCCACACCCTGCGCCGCGTCGGCCCGACTGGAGCCTGGCGCAAGGTCGCGGCGGGCGTCACGGTTGGCGCGGGCGTGGTCGGCGGCCGGTCGGCGCGCAGGAGCAGCGCTTGGGTCCCGGCCGACGGCTCAGTATCGAGTTCGGACTTCAGCCGCTTGGCGAAGCGCTCGTAGCGGCGATGCAAGGCGGACAGATCGCCGACGGCCCGATCGGCGGCGAGGCCCAGGCGTACCGCGGGCTCATTGAGGCCGTCCAGCCCCTCCAAGATGTCAGCAAGCCGCCGCGCCTCGGCCGCACCGCCGACGGCCAGGGCGCTCTCGCCCGCCGCCACCGCCGTGGACAATAGCTTCTCGCGAGTCTGGAACCGCTCCCAGGTCAGCCAGTCGTCGAAGTCGCCGCCGGCGCCGGCGCCGTCCAGGCCGGCCAGCAGATCGAGGTGCGCGCCGTCCAGCGCCGCCGTCAGCGCCCCGACATCGCCCGCCTGCGCCAGATCGGTCACATGGTCCAGGTCCAGGGCGAAGGCCTCGGCGCGCACCGCCACCTCGTCACGCTTGACCACCAGCAGGGCGTCGGGGCCGGCGGCCAGGTCGCGGAGTTCGTACAGCGCCTGGCGCAGGCTGGCCTTGGCCTGCTCGTCGGCGCGGTCGTTCCACAGGAGGTTGGCCAAGCGCTCGCGAGTCCAAGCGCGGCGGGTGACCAGCAGGAAGGCCAGCAGCGCGCGGGTCTTGCGCGCCCGGGGCGTAGCGTCGGATCCGTCGGGCAGCGTCAGCCGAAAGCCGCCCAGCACCGTGGCCCGGTGCGGCGTCGCCTCCGCCCGCAGCGGCACAACCCGCGCCGTCTCCGCCATGCCGACCTTTCGCAATCGCCCCGCCGGGAAGGTAGCAGCTTCGCGCGACCGGGCCAGTGTCGCCGCCCTGCTGACACCGTCCTGTCAGCAGCCTGGGGGTCCAAGTGGTCGCAGGCGCTTTGTTCGCGATCCGTTCCTGTGTTATCCCTGAGTCCCGTCACCTACATTAGGCGGTCTCGCGAAGGACCCTTTCGCGGGCTCTTCGTGTTTCCGGGACAGCATGGCCGACCAGCACAATCTCATCCGCGTGCGCGGTGCGCGCGAGCACAATCTGAAGAACGTCAACGTGGACATCCCGCGCGGCGAGCTGGTGGTGATCACCGGCCTGTCGGGGTCGGGCAAGAGCTCGCTCGCGTTCGACACCATCTACGCCGAGGGCCAGCGCCGCTACGTCGAGAGCCTGTCGGCCTATGCGCGCCAGTTCCTGGAGCTGATGAGCAAGCCGGACGTGGATCTGATCGAAGGCCTGTCGCCGGCGATCTCGATCGAGCAGAAGACCACCAGCCGCAATCCGCGCTCCACCGTGGGCACGGTGACGGAAATCCACGACTACATGCGCCTGCTGTGGGCGCGGGTGGGCGTGCCCTATTCGCCGGCCACGGGCCTGCCCATCGAGAGCCAGACCATCTCGATGATGGTCGACAAGCTGAACGCCTTGCCCGACGGCACGCGGCTGAACCTGCTGGCCCCGGTCGTGCGCGGCCGCAAGGGCGAGTACCGCAAGGAATTCGCCGAGTGGCAGAAGTCCGGCTTCCAGCGGGTCAAGGTTAACGGCGAGCTGATGCTGATCGAGGACGCGCCGGTCCTCGACAAGAAGTTCAAGCACGACATCGACATCGTCGTGGACCGCATCGTCACCAAGGCCGGTCAGGAAGCCCGCTACGCCGACAGCCTGGAGACGGCGCTGAAGCTGGCGGACGGCATCGCCGTGGCCGAATGGGCCGACCTCGCCGAGGGCGAGAAGGTTCGCAAGCAGCTCCTGTTCTCCGAGAAGTTCGCCTGCCCGGTATCCGGTTTCACGATCGGCGAGATCGAGCCGCGGATGTTCTCGTTCAACAATCCGTACGGCGCCTGCCCGGTCTGTGACGGCCTGGGCGCAAAACTGGCCTTCGACGCCGACATGATCGTGCCGGACAAGGACAAGAGCCTGCACAAAGGGGCGATCGCGCCCTGGGCCAAGGGCCCCTCGCCGCTCTACACCCAGACGCTGCAGGCGCTGTCGCGGCACTACGACTTCTCGATGGACGAGCCGTTCTGGAAACTGCCGGAGAAGGCTCGGAACGTCGTGCTGTACGGCTCCGGCACGGACAAGATCCGCTTCATCTACGACGACAACGCTCGGAAGTACGAGGTCAACAAGACCTTCGAAGGCGTGCTGCCGAACCTGGAGCGCCGCTGGCGGGAGACCGACAGCGCCTGGGTGCGCGAGGAATTGGGCCGCTACCAGTCCGAGACGCCGTGCCTGGCCTGCGAGGGCTATCGCTTGAAGCCCGAGAGCCTGGCGGTGAAGATCGCCGGCCAGCACATCGGCGAAGTCTCACGGCTGGCGATCAAGAAGGCCCAGGCCTGGTTCGAGAGCCTGGAGGGCCAGCTCACCGAGAAGCAGCTGGAGATCGGCCGCCGCATCCTGAAGGAGATCAACGACCGCCTGCGGTTTCTGGTCAACGTCGGGCTGGACTACCTGAACCTCAGCCGCAACTCCGGCACCCTGTCCGGCGGCGAGAGCCAGCGGATCCGCCTGGCCAGCCAGATCGGCTCGGGCCTGACCGGCGTGCTCTATGTGCTGGACGAGCCCTCGATCGGCCTGCACCAGCGCGACAACGCGCGGCTGCTCGTGTCGCTGAAGGGTCTCCGCGACCTCGGCAATTCGGTGCTCGTCGTCGAGCATGACGAGGAGGCGATCATGACCGCCGACTACGTCATCGACATGGGCCCGGCCGCCGGCGTCCACGGGGGCGAGATCATCGCCCAGGGCACGGCCGACGACATCATGGCCAACCCGAACAGCATCACCGGCCAATATCTGGTCGGCACGCGCGAGATCGCGGTGCCGGACGACCGTCGCCCGATCTCGAAGAAGAAGGTGATCCGGGTCGTCGGCGCGACCGGCAACAACCTGAAGAACGTGACCGCCGAGATCCCGGTGGGCACCTTCACCTGCATCACCGGCGTCAGCGGCGGCGGCAAGTCCACCTTCACCATCGAGACGCTCTACAAGGCCGCCGCGCGCCGGCTGCACAACGCCTCGGACGCGCCGGCCCCACACGAGCGGATCGAGGGGCTGGAGAACTTCGACAAGGTCATCGACATCGACCAGTCGCCCATCGGCCGCACCCCGAGGTCGAACCCGGCCACCTACACCGGCGCCTTCCAGCCGATCCGCGACTGGTTCGCCGGCCTGCCGGAGGCCAAGGCGCGGGGCTATGGCCCCGGCCGGTTCAGCTTCAACGTCAAGGGCGGCCGCTGCGAGGCCTGCCAGGGCGATGGCCTGATCAAGATCGAGATGCACTTCCTGCCGGACGTCTACGTCACCTGCGATGTCTGCCACGGCAAGCGCTACAACCGCGAGACCCTGGAGATCCTGTTCAAGGGCAAGAGCATCTCCGACGTGCTGGACATGACGGTCGACGAGGCCGCCGAGTTCTTCAAGGCGGTGCCGGTGCTGCGCGAGAAGATGCAGACGCTGAACCGCGTGGGCCTTGGCTATGTGAAGGTCGGACAGTCGTCGACCACCCTCTCCGGCGGCGAGGCGCAGCGGGTGAAGCTGTCCAAGGAACTGTCGCGCCGGGCCACCGGCAAGACCCTCTACATCCTGGACGAACCCACCACCGGCCTGCACTTCGAAGACACCAAGAAGCTGCTGGAGGTGCTGCATGAACTGGCCGACCAGGGCAACACCGTGGTGGTCATCGAGCACAACCTCGACGTCGTGAAGACCGCCGACTGGATCGTCGACTTCGGCCCCGAAGGCGGCGACGGCGGCGGCGAGATCGTGGCCCAGGGCAGCCCCGAGGACGTGGCCGCCGAGCCGAAGAGCTGGACGGGGCGGTATCTGGGAGAGCTGCTGGAGCGGCATCGGGCGCGTAGGACCGAGCGGAAAAAGAAGCTGGTCGGGGCGTAAGCCCCGCCTACCCCATCGTCCTCGCCAACACCTCCATCGGCATCGGCCCGGCCCGCAGCACGGCTTCGTGCCAGTCCCTCACGTCGAAGGCCTTGCCCTGCCGCTGCTTCGCCGCCGCGCGGGTGCGCATGAGTTCCAGTCTCCCGACCATGAAGGCGCAGGCCTGGCCCGGGTAGACGCAGTAGCGGTCGATCTCGCGCTGGGCGGAGACCGGCTGCTCGCCCGCCTCCTCGACCATCCAACGAGTGGCCTCGGCGCGGGACCAGCGCTTGTGGTGAATGCCGGTGTCGACGACGATCCGGGCCGCGCGGAACAGGGCCGACTGCACCGCGCCGATCTGGCCGAACGGGTCGTTCTCGTAGGCGCCGATCTCGACCGCCACCTGCTCAGCGTAGAGCGCCCAACCCTCGACGTAGGATGAGAACTGGGCGAAGTGCTTGTAGAGGGGCATGTCCGGGCCCGCCGCGCGCACGAACACGGCGTTCTGCAGGTGGTGGCCCGGGTCGCCCTCGTGGTGGATCAGGGTCTTGAGCCGCCAGGTCGGCCACTCGGCGGTGTCCTTGAGGTTGATGGAGATCACGCCCGGCCGCGACCCGTCCGCCGGCGGGCCGTCGTAGTAGGCGCCCGGCGCGCCGGCCTCGATCGCCACCGGGATGCGATCCACGGTGATGTCGCGGTCCGGCAGGGTGCGGAAGGCGCGGGGCAGCTTGGCGTGCAGGCCTGCCAGATGGTCGCGCGAGAACTTGAGGATCTCGGCGCGGCCGGCGTCGGTGTTGGGCTTCAGGAAGCGGGGGTCGTGGTCCAGCGCCTTGATCCGTTCGGCCACCGCGCCGCCCGTCAGGCCCTGGGCTCGCAGCAGGCCGTCCAGCTCAGCCTTCAGCGCCTGGAAGGTGTCGAGGCCGATCCGGTGCATCTCCTCGGGCGGCGTGGCGATGGTGGTGTTCGAGCGCAGCGCCAGGGCGTACCAGGCCTCGCCGTCGGGCAGGCGCCAGACGCCGGCCTCGGACGAGGCGTTCGCGCGGTAGGATCGCAACGCGGCGATCTGGCGGTTGAGGGCCGGCATGACCCGTCCATCCAGGATCTCCCGCGCCGCCAGGGCGACACCCGGCAACCCAGCTGCCTCGGCCCGCGCGACGGGGCCGTCGGTCAGGGCGGCCGAGGCGTTGGAGCGCAGGTCGACGAGCTGTCCGACCGTCCGGTCGATGATGAAGTCCGGTGGGACGACCCCCGCCGCCGCGTCCGCCTTGATACCGGCGGTCTCGCCGTCCAGCACCCGCGCGAAGTCGTCCAGGCGCGAGAGATAGGCCTCGGCGTCGTCCCGGCTGGCGATTGGCTCGCGGGCGAAGTCCTGCGGCTGCCAGTAATAGGCGCCGGCCATCTGGTTGACGAGGTAGGGGCCCGGCCGGAGCGCGTGGTCCTGGAAGCCGTAGCGGCTGCCCACCTCGTCCAGCATCTCGTAGGCGAAGGCGGCGCTGTCGTAGTCCACCTGCCGGGCAGAACTCAGCGCCTGGCGGTCGATCCGCTTCAGCTCCGCGCGCCAGCGCCGGGCGGCGGCCACGTCGGCGGCCTTTCCCCCCGGCGAGCGGTCGTTGAGCTTGCTGCGCGCCGCCTTGCCGCGCGCATCGGTCAGGAGGGAAGCCGCCGCCTCCGGCGAGATCGCCAGATATTCATCCATGTGCCGCGAAAGCAGCGCGGTCAGCGCCGCGTCGTCGGGGGGCGCGGCCCCTGCCCGGCCCGCCAGGGCCGCGAGCGCACCGGCGCCGAGAAGAACGTTGCGGCGATGGGGCATGGGGACTCCGGCACTAGTCGCGAACAGTTGTTCGAAATAGCCTAGCCGCCAACAACAAGGGGAAGAAACCGAGATGATCCTTTATGGCGCGCCCAATCCGGCGCCGAACCCGCGACGCGTGCGCATTTTCCTCGCCGAGAAGGGCATCGAGCTGCCCGAGACGCGGGTGAACCTGATGAAGCGCGAGCACAAAAGCGACGAGCACAAGGCCCGCAATTCGATGGGCCAGGTGCCGACGCTGGAGCTGGACGACGGAACCTGCATCTCCGAGACCGTCTCGATCTGCCGCTACTTCGAGGCCACCAATCCTGAGCCGCCGCTGTTCGGGACCACCCCGATCGAACAGGCGCTGGTGGACATGTGGGTCCGCCGGATCGAATTCACGGTGATGACGCCCGTGGGCATGTACTGGCGCCACGCCCATCCGCTGACGGCGGCCCTGCTGACCCAGTACAAGGACTTCGGCGAGAGCAACCCCGAGACCTACAAAGGCGCGCAAAAGTGGCTGGACCGTGAGCTGGCCGTCACGCCGTTCGTCGCGGGCGACAGCTACACCATCGCCGACATCTGCCTGCTCACGACCGTGGACTTCGCGGGCTGGATCGGCCTGCCGCTGGAGGACGGGCTCGCGAACCTGAAGGCCTGGCACGACCGGGTCAGCGCCCGGCCCAGCGCCGCCGCCTAGAGCAATCGTCGGTTCGATTGAACCGTCGCTTGCTCAAGACCCTTGCTTGGAAAATAGACCATTCGTCGTGCCGGGATCGAACCAACCCAAGCGCCGAATGGTCTAGACGACGACGTCGACCGCGGGCTTGTCCTCGCTCAGGACCAGCTCACGGTAGGCCACGGCGAACGGCGCGTAGATCATCACGATCTGCAGCACCTGCAGGAGGAACTGCAGCACCAGGTAGATGACCGCCGCGATGGCCGTGAGCGGCGTCAGCCGCGAGATGTCCTGGATCGCCGCCTGACCGCCCGACAGCTCGACAAGGGCGATGCTGATGATGCTGAACAGGATGTAGACGATCACATAGAAGACCACCGCCAGCAGGATCATGCCCAGCAGCGGCCAGAAGTGGCCCTTGGTCTTCTCCCAGGCGGTCGGGAACGAGATCTTGCCGGTGTGGAAGACGGACGGCACCAGCAGCGACAGGCGCACGCCGATCCAGATGCCGAAGGCGGCGACCAAGGCGATGGCGATCGCCGCGCCCACCGACCCGAACTGCGCCGCGCCGGCGGTGAAGATCACGCCAAGCACTACCGACAGGGCGTAGAGCCCGATGCAGGCCAGGTTGGCGAGGGTGAGCTGAAGCTCGGTCTTGCCCAGCTTGAGGTGGGCGAAGCCGTGCTCCTGCGGCTTGAGCACGAAGCGCATGACCCCGGCGGTGATGACCGACATCAGGCCGGCGGTCATCACCAGCACCAGCAGGAACGCTGGCCACGACTGGACCAGCATGTTGGCCACCGCCTCGACGTCGTCGGGCGAGGAGAGCTGGCCCTTCCGGGCCAGGGCGATGAACTGGGGCCCGAGGCTGGCCATCATGACCAGACCGATCAGGAGGATCCCGCCGAGATAGACAGCGCTCCAGGCGAGCATGACGCCCGGGTGCTCCTTGGTCAGGCGGAAGCCTTCCATGGCGGCGTCACTGGGAGAAAACTTGGTCATCCGTCCTGCTTGATCCGAGCGCGACTCGGTCAGCCCCTTCGGCTGGGACCTTGCCGTGCGTGGTCTTAAGCGTGCAAGGCCCCGCTCGCGATCCTTCGCGTTCGTTGCTACTAGGCCACGCATGACAAAGAACCCAATTCACGTGGTCGGCGGCGGCCTGGCCGGCTCGGAAGCCGCCTGGCAGATCGCCGAGGCCGGCGTGCCTGTCGTCCTGCACGAGATGCGTCCCGTGCGCGGCACCGACGCCCACCACACCGACAAGCTGGCCGAACTGGTCTGCTCCAACTCGTTCCGGGCCGACGACTGGACCGGCAACGCCGTGGGCCTGCTGCACGCCGAGATGCGCGCCCTGGGCTCGATCATAATGAGCGCCGGCGACGCCCACCAAGTGCCGGCCGGCGGCGCGCTGGCCGTGGACCGCGAGGGCTTTTCCGAGGCCGTGACCGCCCGGCTCGAAGCCCACCCCCTGGTGACGATCTCCCGCGAGGAAGTGGCCGGCCTGCCACCCGCCGAATGGGACAGCGTGATCGTGGCCACCGGCCCCCTCACCTCGCCCGCCCTGACGGCGGCGATCCTGGACCTGACCGGCGAGGGCCAGCTGTCGTTCTTCGACGCCATCGCGCCGATCGTGAACCTCGACAGCATCGACATGGACATCGCCTGGCGCCAGTCGCGCTACGACAAGGAAGGCCCTGGCGGCGACGCGGCGGCCTACATCAACTGTCCCATGACCAAGGACCAGTACGAGGCGTTCATCGACGCCCTGCTGGAAGGCCCCAAATCCGAATTCAAGGACTGGGAGAACGTGCCCTACTTCGATGGCTGCCTGCCCATCGAGGTGATGGCCGAGCGGGGCCGCGAGACCCCGCGCCACGGCCCGATGAAGCCGGTCGGCCTGACCAATCCGCGCGACCCGCTGGTGAAGGCCCACGCCATCGTCCAGCTGCGCCAGGACAATGCGCTGGGCACCCTGTGGAACATGGTCGGCTTCCAGACCAAGCTGAAGCACGGCGCCCAGAGCGACATCTTCCGGATGATCCCCGGGCTGGAGAAGGCCGTATTCGCCCGCCTGGGAGGCCTGCACCGCAACACCTTCATCAACTCGCCCCGTCTGCTGGACACGTCGCTGCGGCTCAAGGTTCAGCCGCGCCTGCGGTTCGCCGGCCAGGTAACGGGGGTCGAGGGCTATGTGGAGAGCGCGGCCGTGGGCCTGCTGGCCGGCCGCTTCGCCGCCGCCGAGCGCCTGGGCCGACCGATCAAGGCGCCGCCGGCGACGACGGCCCTAGGCGGCCTGGTCGCCCACATCACGGGCGGCCACCTGGAAGGCGGCAAGGGCAGCTTTCAGCCGATGAACATCAACTATGGCCTGCTGCCGCCGATGGAGCCGCCGAAGCGCGACGCCGACGGCAACCGGCTGGGCTCCAAGGAAAAGACCCGGATCAAGAAGCGAATGATGGGCGAACGGGCGTTGGCTGATCTCAAGACCTGGGTCGAGGGCGAACCAGCGCTGGAGCTGGCGGAGTAAGCTAGATCCGTCCGATCGCAACGGCCCAGACCAGGCGAAGCTGCTTCTCGAGCGGGCCGAACCTTTTTCCGGCGGCATAGAGTGGCGCCAGCGTCGCGTGCGCGACGGCCGGAAAGCCGTCGCTTGAGACATCGCGGCGCTCCACGGTCCTAGCCTCCGCAATGCTCACCCGGACTTCCGCCAGCGCCTCAGGCATATCCGCAGCGCCAACGCGTCCGTCGGCCATCAGGCGCGAGAGCGCCCACATCGCCGACCAGCCGCTGGCAAAACGCCCCTCGGAAGCGCCGCCGAGAACCCGAATGGCGAGATCCGCGGCTGCGCCAGCGGTGCCGAAGGCGAGCGCCGAGGCATCGGCCTTCGACAGCGGCGTAGCGTCCAGTTCGCGGTAGCGCGCGTCGATCATCGCCTCCAGCGGTTCGCGCGGCAGGCTGTGGCGTTGGATCACGTCGGCCAGCGCCTGGGCGGTAGGGTGGTGGCGGACGTGGCGACCCTCGTAGGCCTCGTCCAGCATCTCGCGCCACCAGGTCAGGCGGATCTCGCCCAGCAGGGAGTTCGAGGCCACCTTCGGCGCGCGGGCCAGTTCGTGGTCGTAGGCGTAGATGGCGATCACGTCGGCGCGCAGGCCCGCATCGCCCACGAACCGGCTGGAGAGCCAGCGGTCGGGGTCCACACGGCGGATCAGGTCGTCGAGATCGTCGCTCATGGTCGTCTTAAAACGAAAAAGGCCCGCCGGTGGGCGGGCCTTCTCGCAAAGGTCTGTCGCCCTAGTTGAAGATCGTCTGCGACATCGTCATGGACGCCAGCATCGGGATCGACAGCAGCAGGTTGGTCCGCGAGCCCAGCATGGCCATCCGCGCCGCCTTGGCCTTGGTGTCGGCGTCGGCTTCCACGATGCCCAGGGCGCGCTTCTGGTTCGGCCAGATGATGCCCCACACATTCAGCATCATGATGATGCCCAGCCACATGCCCAGGCCCAGCAGCGTGTACTGCTTGTCCAGCATCGGGTCGTAGCCGCCGGCCAGACCCAGCGACAGCGTCTCGGCCGAGTAGCCGCGGACGCCGGCGATCGCCAGGCCCATGACCACGGTCGCCAGCGCGGCCCAGCGGAACCAGAACAGCGCTTCAGGCGCGATGTACTTGGAGACGGCCGGCTTCAGCTCGGCGGGGATTTCCGGCATTTTCCGGATCTGGACGAAGTTGAAGTAGTACAGCAGCCCGATCCAAAGGATGCCGAAGAAGACGTGCAGCCAGCGGAAGACCGCCTGCCAGAACGCGGGCCCCGTCCCTTGCGGACCGGTGGCGTAGGCGCCGATGATGACCAGCGCCAGAATGAAACTGACGATGATCGTGTTGCGGAAATTGGCGAGTAGTCCAGCCATGTAACTAACCCTCTGAGTCCCTGCCCTTAAGCGGACGGTATAGGGCGTTTCGTTTCAGGCTGAAAGCTGACGCTGCGTGCCCCCGGCCGCGGTCAGATCGCAATCAGCGCCGCGGCCAGCCTGCGACCCTCGGAGGTGAGCAGGTTGTAGAGCTTGGCGGCGGCCGCCGTGTCCATGAATTCCAGGCCCATCCCGGCGGCGCGCAGGCCCTCGCGGACCTCGCGCGGGGGCAGCGCGTTGCGGGCGCCGGTGCCCAGCAGCACGAACTCCACGTCCGTCACGCCCGCGTCGAGCACGGCCTGGAAGTCGGACAGCTTGAGGTCCGCCATGGCCGTCACGTCCCACGTCCGCGCCGTATCGGCCAGGATCAGCACCGAGCCGTCGTGCCGCTGTCCGGCGAGGCGGAACCCGCCGTCGCCATAGGCGTCGATGGTGGGTGCGTCGCGGGCCACGGCGCGCGCTCTAAGCGCGGGCGGTGGCGGGCCGCAGCGGCTCGGCCGGGTCGTCGTTCCGCTTCACGCCCCAGAGCAGGATGATCGGCAGGGCGACGTAGACCGACGAATAGGTGCCGATGATGACGCCGAACACCATGGTCGAGACCAGCGGGAACAGCACGGGGCCGCCCAGGAACAGCGCGCCGGACAGCGCCAGGATCGCCGTCGAGCCGGTGATCAGGGTGCGCGACAGACGCTCGTTCTCGGACTTGTTGATCACGTCGCGAAGCGCCGTGGTCTTGTACTTGCGCAGGTTCTCGCGAAGCCGGTCGAAGGTGATGACCTTCTCGTTCATCGAATAGCCGATGACGGTCAGCAGAGCCGCGATCGAGGTCATGGAGAACTCGATCTGGGTCAGCGACAGCAACCCCAGCGTCAGGATCACGTCGTGCAGCACGGCGACGACGGCGCCCAGGCCGAACTGGAGCTGGAACCGGAACCAGATGTAGCCGAGCATCAGCGCCATCGCGATGCCCAGGGCCATGAAGCCGCCGCTCATCAGCTCGCTGGAGACCTTGGGTCCCACGACCACCGGCGGCTTGAATTCCATGCCGGGGAACTTGGCGGCCAGCTTCTGCTTCACCTCGTCGGCGGCCTTGAAGGTGTCGGAGCCCTCGGTGCGGAAGCGGACGATGGCGGTGTCCGGACGGCCGAAGCCCTGGACCTGGGCGTCGTGCCCGCCGGCGGCCGGAACCGCCGCGCGCAGATCGCCCAGGGGCACGGGGCCCTTGGTGCGCACTTCGATGGCGGTGCCGCCGACGAAGTCGATGCCGAAGTTGAGGCCTTGCACGACGAACGAGCCGATGGAGCCGGCGATGAGGATCGCGGAGATGATCGCCGCGATCGGCGCGCCACGCACGAAGTCGACGTGGAACTCACGCGGCAGCAGACGGATGAGGGGCCAAGGCATGATCTGTCTCTATTCGATCGGCAGGGACTTGGGCTTCGTGGCGCGGAACCAGAAGCCGATCAGGACCTGGGTGATGACCACGGCCGTAAACACCGAGGTGACGACGCCGATCAGCAGGGTCCAGGCGAAGCCGCGGATCGGCCCGGAGCCGAACTGGAACATGATGATGGCGGAAATGGCGCTGGTGATGTTGGCGTCCAGGATAGAGACCAGGGCGCGGCTGTAGCCGTGCTCCAAGGCCATGATCGGTGTTCGCCCGGCGTGCGCCTCGTCGCGGACCCGCTCGTAGATCAGCACGTTGGCGTCGACCGCCACGGCCAGTGTCAGGATCAGGCCGGCGATGCCCGGGAAGGTCAGCGTCGCCTGGGTCATCGACATGATGCCGAGGATCAGCAGCACGTTCACGATCAGCGCGACAGCCGCGAAGACCCCGAACAGGCCATAGGCCAGCACGATGAAGATGATGATCGCGACGCCGCCGATCATCAGCGAGATGGCGCCGGCGCGGATCGCGTCGGCCCCCAGCTCGGCGCTGACGGTCTGCTGTTCCTGGATCGTCAGCGGCGCGGGAAGCGCGCCGGCGCGAAGCAGGATCGCCAGGTTGTTGGCGCTCTCGGTGGTGAAGTTACCGCTGATCTGGCCGTTGCCGCCCGTGATCGGGTTGATGATGTTCGGCGCCGAGATCACCTTGTTGTCGAGGACGATGGCGAAGCGCTTGCCGACGCTGGCCGTCGTGACCGCGCCGAACCGCTTCGCGCCGATGGAATTGAAGCGGAACGTGACCACCGGCCGCCCGGTCTGCTGATCGAAGCTGCCCTGGGCGTCGGTGAGCATCTCACCCGTCACCTCGGCGCGCTTCTTGACCACGTAGAAGGGCTGAATGTCATCGCCCGGAACGAGCATCGTGCCCGGGGGCAAGCGCCCCTGTTGGGCCTGGGCGATGTCGGCGGTCTCATCGACCATCTGGAACGTCAGCTTCGCCGTCTGGCCGACGATGGCCTGCAGCTTCTTCGGGTCGCTTTCGCCGGGGGCGGCGATCGAGATCCGGTTCGAGCCCTGACGACGGATGTCGGGCTCCTTGGTGCCGAGTTCGTCGATCCGTCGCCGGATGACCTCGATCGATTGATCCACCGCCTTCGCGGCCTGCGCGTTCAGCGCCTGGGCGACGAAGCTGACCCGGATGCGCTGGTCGGCGGCGACGCTGACCACCACATCGCGACCGCCGCTGGCCATCACCGTGCCGAGGGACTCGCGCAGGATCTTGGCGGCCTGCTCGACCTGGGCCGGATTGTTGATGCGGACATTCACCTCGCCGTTGGCGACGCCCAGACCGGTGAAGTCGATCTCAGCGCCCCGCAGGGCGGTGCGGCTGTCTTCCACCAGATTGGTCAGCAGCTCGGTGCGCAGCGCGTCGGTGTCGACCTCATAGAGCAGGTAGGACCCGCCCTGGAGATCGAGACCGAGGTTCAGCGTCTGCTTGGGCAGGAACCCGGGCAGACTGTCGCGCACCGAGGCCGGCAGCACGTTGGGCAGCGTGAAGAGGAAGCCATACAGCGCCGCCAGGGCGACGAGGATGATCCTCCAGCGAGAAACGGTGATCATCGAGAGGGTGCTTTACGCCTTGGAGTCGTTGGCGGGGGCGGGTTCGCCGCGCACCCGGACGTCGGAGATCATGGTCTTGACCACCTTGACGGTGACGCCCGTGGCGATCTCGACGCCGACTTCCTTGTCCTCGACGCGGACGATCTTGCCCACGATGCCCGAGGACAGCACCACCACGTCGTTGCGCTTCAGCGCGCCCAGCATGGCCTGGTGTTGCTTCATCCGCCGCTGCTGCGGGCGGATCATCAGGAAGTAGAACAGCACGACCAGGGCGACGAGCGGCAGGAACTGCAGCAGCATCGCTTCGGGACCGCCTCCAGCGGCGCCGCCGGCGGCTTGGGCATAGGCAGGGGTGGCGAACATGGCCTCTCCGGAAATGGGCAAGCGAGCGCCTCTGCATGTAGGGGCCCGCCAAAGTCGGCGGAAGCTATGCGGACAGGCCTGCTTTTGCAATGGAACGCCTACGTGTATGGCCTGCGCACCATGGATCGCGACCTTACGCCCCTGCTCACCCGCATCGCCGAAGCTCTCGAACGGCTGGCCCCGCCCGTAAACACCGGCGCGGACTTCGCGGGCGCGCGGCTGTTCCGGCACGACCCGGCGACCGGCGCCTTCCACGGCGCGCCCGACTATCCGCTGGACCTGGGCAGCCTGATCGGCGTCGACCGCCAGAAGGCGCGGTTCCTGGAGAACCTGGAGCGGTTCGCCGGCGGCCTGCCCTACAACCATGCCCTGCTTTGGGGCGTGCGCGGCACGGGCAAGAGCTCGCTGGCCAAGGCGGCGTTCATGGCGGTCGCCGCCAAGACCCCCGCCCTCAAGCTGGTCGAGGTGGATCGCGACCAGGTCACCGCCCTGCCCGCGCTGTTCGACGGCCTGCGCGGCCGGCCGGAGCTGTTCGTGGTGCTGTGCGACGACCTGTCGTTCGAGGAAGGCGCGGCCGCGGCCAAGGCGCTGAAGTCCGCGCTGGAGGGCGGCGTCTCGGGCCCGCCGGCCAATGTGCTGTTCGTGGCCACGTCCAACCGCCGCCACCTGATGCCGCGCGGCCACCAGGAGGACCGCGGACTGGTCGCCGCCCACGAGGACGCCGAGGAGGAGGTCAGCGTTTCCGACCGCTTCGGCCTGTGGGTGGGGTTCCCTCCGATGGATCAGCCCACCTATCTGGCGGCCGTGGCGGCCTATACCGAACGGTTCGGCCTGGCGGTTCCGGACCTGGACCGCCGCGCGCTGCAGTGGGCCCAGCTTCGCGGTTCGCGCTCGGGCCGCGTCGCCTGGCAGTTCATCCGCGACCTGGCCGGCGAACTGGGCAAGCCGCTGCCGCTCTAGGCCCGACACGAAAAAGGCCGGCGCTTCCGCACCGGCCTTCGTAACGCAAAGCTCTGGACGTCTTAGACGGCCTGGAGCTGACCGGCCGAGTTCTTGCCGCTGCGCTTGTCGCGCTCCAGCTCGAAGCTGACCTTCTGGCCTTCGTTCAGCGAGCCCAGGCCCGCGCGCTCGACCGCCGAGATGTGCACGAACACGTCCGCGCCGCCGTCGTCAGGCTGGATGAAACCGAAACCCTTGGTGGCGTTGAACCACTTCACAGTACCTACAGCCATTTTGTTCCCTTTCCGGGCGCCAATGTTTTGCGCCGCCCATCGACGCTTGCATCAAATTCTCGGAGAGGTCGGGGTAGATCCGCGACAAGGGACTTCGAAAAATCCAACGCGGAAAGCTCGCGATCCAGTGCGATATTCGATACTCGAAACATAATTTATTTTGTCATGCGTGCAAGCTGAGCCCTTAAAATTTGGGGGATGCCGCGACAAGTTCCTCATTTAACTGTAGTATGGGTGTTTACGCCTTCGCGGATCAGCGCGGCCCCAGATCGCGGCGCGACGGCTTCATTGGAGCACCTTCACATGCGTAACGCCCCCGACCGCGCGATCTTCACTGTCGTTCGCCACGATACCGGGTGGGCCGTGGAGCATGATGGTGAATTCTCCGACATGAGCCCGGACAAGGAAGTGGCCAAGGCCGCCGCCAACAAGCGCGCTCGCGCCGCGCAAGACGCTGGAAAGCCCTGTCTCGTCCGCGTCGTCGGCGAGCACGGCTTCTTCAACGCCGCGTGAAGGGAATGAGCCGCGCAGCCCAATCCTCCGCCCCGCGCCCCCTCGGTCCTCCGGCCGCGCGCTTCCGTACGCAGATCGACGCCGCCATCGTCGATGGGGTGAACATCAGCGACATGACGCTGCGCCTGACCCTGACCGACCTCACCAAGCTCAAGCGTGACGCCACGGTGCCGCTGGCCGACATCAGCTTCACGGGCGGCGTCATGCGCTACCTGGGCGTGAAGGTCGAACAGGGCGGCGTCACCGAGAGCGTTCTGGACCGCGGCGCGGCCTGACGCCTTTCTCTATTTCGGCAGAACCAGCGCGGGATCCACGGGTCTCGCACGTTCTTGCGGGCTGGGCGCGTAGCGGATCTCGAAGTGCAGCTGCGGCTCGGAGACGCCGCCGCTGGACCCGGCCTGACCGATCTGCTGGCCCTGCTCGACCCGCTGCTGCATCCGCACCTCGACGCGGCCCAGGTGGCCATAGGCCGTGACCCAGCCGTTCGCGTGCTTGATCAGCACCAGATTGCCGAAGCCCGGCACCTGGTCGCCGGCATAGACCACATCGCCCGCCGCCGCGGCCCGCACGGGGTCGCCGGCGTTGGCGCGGATATTCAGCCCATCATTGCGCGGCCCCGAGCCGCGACCGCCGAAGCTGGAGATGATCTGGCCCCGCAGCGGCCAGGCGAACACACCGGCCCCCATCTGGCTGATCTGGGCGTCGGACGGCGCCGGCGTCGCCGTGGGCGCGCCGGTCACACCGCCGGGCGGCGTGCGATAGGGCTGCGGCGTGTCGGGCATGACCACCTGCGGCGGACGCGGCGCGGAGCGCGGCGGCGGCAGGGTCTGACCCACCGGCGCCGGCGTGTCGAATGACGACGGCGGACGCGGATAGTCGGTCTGCGGGCGCGGATACTGGGTCTGCGGACGCGGCGTCGGCTCGGTCTGCGGCGCCTCCGGAACGCGGGTGGTGGTGGTCAGCGGGCCACGGTCGCGATAGCCGGCCGGCAGGCGCAGCTTGCGCCCGGGGGCCACGCTGGCGCCGCGACGCAGACCGTTGGCGCTGCGCAGCTCGGACTCGCTGACGCCGAACCGGCGGGCGATCTCGGGCACGGTGTCGCCGCGGCCGACCACATAGGCCTTGGCCGAGCTGCCGGGGCCGCGGATCGTCTGGCCGGGCTGCAGGCGGTAGGGCTTCTTCAGCTTGTTGAGCTTGGCCAGCTCGGCGATGTCGCTGTCGAGGCGGCTCGCCACCCGATCCAGATTGTCGCCCTTCTTGACCGTGTAGGCCTTGCCCGGGGTCGAGATCTCGACAACCCGGCCGGTGACCTGGCGATTGGTGACCGTGCGGCCGCCCGGTTCCTGCTCCTCGGGCGCGGGTGCAGGGGACGTCGCGGCGGGCGTGCGGCGCGAGGAAGGCTTGGGACGCTCGGCCGGCGCGACCTCGTCCTCGGCGGCGTCGGCGCGTTCCTCGGCCGCGCTGCCCGACAGCCTCAGCTTGCGGCCGGGCACGATCGAGGCGCTGCGGCCCAGGCCGTTGGCCTCGCGCAGGGCGTCCACCGTGGTCCCGAAGCGCTGGGCGATGCCATAGAGCGTGTCGCCGGACCGGATGGTGTAGGTCTGGGCCTCGGCCTTGGCGGCGGAGGCCTTCGTGCTCTTCGCGGCGGCCGCCTTGGGCGCCTTGGGGTTCTTCAGCACCTGGCCGGGCTGCAGCCGATAGGGCTTCTTGAGGCCGTTGGCCTTGGCCACAGTCTCGATATCGGAATCGAGCCGGTCGGCGATCTCGGCGAGGGTGTCGCCCTTTTTGACCGTGTAGGTGGCCGCCGGGCCGCGCGCCTTGGCACGGGCGAAGGCATCCTCGGCGGGGGGCGCGAAGGCCAGTAGCGGCGGCGCGGACGCCTGGGCCACCGCCGGCTGGGCCGGGGCCAGGGGCGCGAGCTGTTGCGACTCGACCCGCGCCACGGACGGCGCGGCCTGGGGCGCGGAGTCCGGCTGTACGGCGGCCACCTGCGACGGCGGCGCCTGCGGGGCGACAGCGGGCGGCAGCGCGATCAGCGGCGGGTTCACCGCATAGCGCGGCGTGCCACACGCCGTCAGCGCCGTGCCAGCGAGCAGGATCAGGGCCGTACGTTCGAAGAGATGCGTCATCGCCGCTCCGGAGTAGCTCGAACAAGAATCATTCGGGGCGTGAGGTGGGATGATGGCGGCGAGCCGGCGCCCCCGCCAACTCAAAAGCCCCGCAACACGAAAAGGTCAGAGTTCCTTGGCCACGCCGTCCAACAGCGGCACGAAGCGAACGTCGATCAGGTCCTCGATCTGGAACCCGCCCTGCCCGTCGCCCGTGTAGCGGCGAAGAACCTGGACCGGCCCCTTCCCGATCGGCGCCACCAGAACCCCGGTGGGTTTCAGTTGCGAAAGCAGAGCCTTCGGCTCACCTGGCGCCGCGGCTGTGACCATAATGCGGTCAAAAGGCGCCTGTTCGGGCCAGCCCTCCCCGCCGTCGCCGAAGCGGGTGATGACATTGGTCAGGCCCAGCTCCTTGAAGCGGCCCTCGGCCTCCTTCATCAGCGTGCGATAGCGCTCCACGGTGTAGACCAGCCGAGCGACCTTCGAGAGGATCGTCGTCTGGTAGCCGCTGCCGGTGCCGATCTCGAGCACGCGGTCGCGCTTGTCGATCTTCAGCGCCTGGGTCATCAGCCCCACCACGAAGGGCTGGCTGATGGTCTGACCGCAGGCGATGGGCAGGGCCGAGTCCTCGAACGCCCGCTCCCGGAACAGCGCCTGGGTGAACATCGGCCGGTTCGTGGTCTCGATGGCCGACAGCACCTTGGGCTCGATCACGCCCTGCGAGCGCAGCGCCAGGATCAGCCGGGCCATCCGCGTCTCGGGCGTGTCGTTCTCCGCTTCGGCCATCTGCGTCAGGCTTTCGGCGGCACGCCGCCCAGCTGACCCTTCAGGTCATGGACGGTCTGCATGTGGGTCAGGTCGATGTGCAGCGGGGTCACCGAGATCTTGCCGTCGTAGAGGGCTTTGAGGTCGGTGCCATCCTGGGGACTGGAGCGCAGCGGCTTGAAGCCCACCCAGTAGTAGTCCCGGCCGCGAAGGTCGGTGCGCTTCTCGTTGTGGCGGACCTGGGTGTCGCGGAAGCCCTGGCGCGTGACCTCGACTTCCTTGATGTCGTCCACGGCGCCGTTCGGGAAATTGATGTTCAGCACGACGTCCTTGGGCCAGCCGATCTCGACAAGCCGCTTGATGATGCCCGGACCGAACACCTCGGAGGCCTCGAAGCTCTGGCCGTCCTCGTAGAAGCCCATCTGCGACAGGGCGATGGACGGCACGCCCAGGGCCATGCCCTCGATAGCGCCGGCCACCGTGCCGGACATGGTCACGTCCTCGGCCAGATTCGCGCCGCGGTTCACCCCGGAGAGCACCAGGTCGGGCTTCTTGCCGGGGACCAGGTCGTTGACGCCCAGCATGACGCAGTCGGTCGGCGTGCCCGTCGTGGCGAAACGGCGCTCGGACAGCTGACGCACGCGGATCGGGTCGGCCAGGGTCAGCGCGCGGCTGGCGCCCGACTGCTCGTACTCCGGCGCCACCACCCAGACATCGTCGCTCAGCTTGGCGGCGATCCGCTCCAGCGCCTCCAGGCCATCCGCGTGGATGCCGTCGTCGTTGGTGAGCAGGATCCTCAAACTTTACCCCCGATGTGGGTCAGGCCAGGCAGATAGCGGTGCAGCGCCTGCGGGATGGCGATCCGGCCGTCCTCGTCCTGGTAGTTCTCCATCACCGCCACCAGGGTCCGGCCAACTGCCAGGCCCGAGCCGTTCAGGGTGTGGACGAAGCGCGTGCCCTTCTCGCCGGCCTTCTTGGTCCGCGCATCCATACGCCGGGCCTGGAAGTCGCCGCAGTTCGAGCAGGAGCTGATCTCGCGGTACTTGCCCTGGCTGGGCAGCCAGACCTCGAGGTCGAACGTCTTGCGGGCGCCGAAGCCCATGTCGCCGGTGCACAGCAGCATGGTGCGGAACGGCAGGTCCAGGCGCTTCAGGATCGCCTCGGCGCAGCCGACCATCCGCTCGTGTTCCTCGTCCGATTTCTCGGGCGCCACGATCGAGACCATCTCGACCTTGTTGAACTGGTGCTGGCGGATCATGCCGCGGGTGTCGCGGCCCGACGCGCCGGCCTCGGAGCGGAAGCACGGCGTCAGCGCGGTGAAACGCAGCGGCAGCTCTTCCTCGGCCACGATCTGGCCCATGACCAGACTGGTCAGCGGCACCTCGGCGGTGGGGATCAGCCAGCGTCCGTCGGTGGTCTGAAACAGGTCGTCGGCGAATTTGGGCAGCTTGTCGGTGCCATAGGCGGCCGCGTCGTTGACCAGCAGCGGCGGGGCGACCTCAAGGTAGCCGTGCTCCTCGGTCTGCAGGTCCAGCATGAACTGGCCGAGGGCGCGTTCCAGCCGCGCCAACTGCCCCTTCAGCACGGCGAACCGGGCGCCGCTCATCCGGGTGGCGGCTTCGAAGTCCAGCAGGCCCAGACCCTCGCCGAGGTCGACGTGATCCTTGGGGCTGGAGATGGCGAAGGGCTCGCCCCAGCGGCGGACCTCGACGTTGTTGTGCTCGTCGGCGCCCACCGGCACGTCCGGCGCGGGAATGTTGGGCAGCGAGGCCAGGATCGTCTGCAGGCTCTCGCCGGCCAGGCGCTCTATCTCGGCGTGATTGGCCAGGTCGGTCTTCAGCGCCTCGACCTCGGCCATCAGGGCCTGAGCCTGAGCCTCGTCCTTCTGGGCCTTGGCCTGGCCAATCTTCTTGGACGCGTCGTTACGGGCGGCCTGGGCCACCTGCCCGGCGGTCTGGGCGGCGCGCAGGCGGGTATCGAGGTCCAGGATTTCGGCGACGCGGCCCGACGAGCCCTTCGCCGCCCAGGCTTTTTCGTAAAGCTCAGGGTTTTCGCGAATGGCTCGGATATCGTGCATGGGCGCCGCTGGGGACTGAGGGAAGCGGTTTCTCTAGAGCGCGTCGTAAGGGGCGCCAAGCTCAGGTCGCGACGATGTCCGTCCCGGGGCTCGGGTCATCCTTCTTTCGCCGCAGTTCGATCAGCTTCACGCAACCGATCGAGACGAAGTAGAGCAGGATGATCGGCAGTGAGAGCATGAGTTGGCTGATCGGGTCCGGCGGGGTGACGATCGCGGCCACCACCACCACGGCGAAGACGGCGTAGCGCCAGCCCTTCCACAGCATGGCCGAGTTCACGATGCCGGCGAGGCCCAGCAGGCTCAGCACGACCGGAAGCTGGAAACAGAGCCCGAACGCCAGCAGCAGGGTCGTGACCAGGGTCAGGTAGTCGGAAACCTTGGGCAGCAGTTCCACCGCGATCCCGGCTCCCATGATCTGCTGCGAGAGCGAGAACCACAGAACGAACGGCAGGATCATGTAGTAGACCAGCGCCGCGCCCAGCAGGAAGAGGAGCGGCGCCGCGATGAGGAATGGCAAGAAGGCATAGCGCTCGCGCTTGTACAGTCCCGGCGCTACGAAGGCGTAGACTTGCCACGCGAGCACCGGGAACGTGATCACCACCGCGCCGAAGCCAGCCAGCTTCAACTTGGTGAAGAAGAACTCCAGCGGCGCGGTGAACATCAGGCGCAGGTCGCCGGTCGGAACCGGCGCTTCCCTCAGCCCCAGCAGCACGAACAGCAGATCGAACGGTCCAGCTGCATGCCCCTGCTTCGAGGCCGCGTACATCGCCGCGGCCATTTTGAAGGGGTGTAGCAGGAAGTAGTAGATCTGAGGCGAGAAGGCGAAGCAGATCGCAAACCCGACGATGATCGCCGCCACGCAGATGATCAGCCGCTTGCGCAGTTCGATCAGGTGGTCGAGCAGCGGGGCGCGGGACGCCTCGATCTCGGTTTCGTCGTGTTCGTAGCTCACGCGCCACCCTCAACGGTCTTGCTGACGCGCTTACGCGGCTTGGGCCCGCCCTCGACGGTGGGGGCCTTGGCTTTGGGCGCCGCTTTCTTCGCGGCCGGCGGCTTGGCGGCGGACGCGGCCGCAGCGGCCTTCTTTGCGCGCGGCTTCTTCACCGGCGCGGGCGCCTCGGCGATCTGCAGCGGCGGCGGTGGAGCCTCGGTCGTGTCGTACTGGTAGCTCATCGGCGGGTGCAGCTGGACACCTACGTCCGACATGCTGCTCTCGATGTCGCTGATGGTGGAGCGCATCTCGTGGTTATAGTCGGTGGTGTCGCCGAACTGGCCGCGGCGCATGGCCTCGACCTCCTTGCGCAGGTCGTCCAGTTCGGACTGCCGCGCCATCTCGTCGAAGCTGGAGCGGAATTCGGACGCCATCCCGCGCAGCTTGGCCACGAACTGGCCCATGCGACGCATCAGAATAGGTAGGTCCTTGGGACCGATCACGATCAAGGCGACGATCGCAATGACCAGGTATTCCGTCGCGCCGACTTCGGGAAGCATGGCCGTGGCCTAAACAGAAGCGCCGGCCACGATCAAGGCGGCCGGCGCGAATTGCAGTGGACGTGCCGGCTTTAGCCGCGCGCGCTGTCCTTCTCGTCCTTCGGAAGCGGCTTGGCGGCCGTCTCGTCCGGAGTGTCTTCGCCCTTCAGGCCGTCGCGGAAGGCGCGGATGCCCTTGGCGGTGTCGCCCATGAGCCCCGAGATCTTGCCCCGGCCGCCGAACAGCAGCGCGGCCACGACCACGATCAGAAGGATATGCCAGATGCTGAGTGCGCCCATGCGCGGAACTCTCCTTGGGCGGTGAAACGCGGCCCCGATGCCGCCCGCCCGTTGTCTCGTGTGGCTATATAGTCCGTCCGTCGCGTCCAAGCCAACGCGGCATGAGCGACTTAGTGCGCCGACTCGTCGTCACCCAGGAAGTCCACGTGGAATTCCGGCGCGTCGGCCTCAAGGGGGTCCTCGTCGGCGGCCAGGGCGTTGGGGTCGGGCACGGCGAAGTCCGGCGGCAGGTCCAGCGAGAGCAGGCCGGCGGCCTTCATCTCGGACAGGCCCGGTAGGTCCGCGATGCTCGCCAAGCCATAGTGCTCCAGGAAAGCGTCGGTGGTGCCGAAGGTCACGGGCCGCCCCGGGGTGCGGCGGCGGCCGCGCATGCGCACCAGGCCCAGTTCCAGAAGCACGTCCAGGGTGCCGCGGCTGGCGGCCACCCCCCGCACCGATTCGATCTCGGCCCGCGTCACCGGCTGGTGATAGGCGATGATCGCCAGCGTCTCCTGGGCGGCCTTGGAAAGGCGGCGCGGCTCCTCGCGCTCCTCGGTCATCAGCCAGGCAAGGTCGGCGGCAGTCTGGAAGCGCCAGCCGCCCGCGACATTGACCAGCACCACCCCCCTGCCCTCGTAGAGCGCCGAGAGGTCGGCCAAGCCGGCCGCGATGTCCGCGCCCTGCGGCAGGCGCTTGGCCAGATCCTCGACCGTCAGCGGGCCGGCGGCGGCGAACAGCAGAGCCTCGATCTCGCGAGCGGTGTCGCTCATGCCGGCGCTCCGCCCTTGCGGGCCCGCAAGTAGAGGTCGGCGAACGCTTCGAGCTGCCGCGCCTCCAGCGCCCCCTCCTTCACCAGCTCCAGGCTGGCGGACAGGGTCGAGGCCACGTACGAGGCCCGGCTGGGGCCGGCGGTCGGCGTGCCCATCGGCGCGACGCCGGTCAGCGGCGTCCAGCGCTCCAGGTCGGGCAGCAGCCGGCGCAAGCGATCGCGGGCGTCTTCCAGCGCATAGGTCGTGGGAATCCGCGGCTTGTAGCTGCGCTGGGATTCCTTCTGCCGCTGGCCGATGTAGGCGCTCATCAGGCTGTAGAGATCGCCCTCGATCTGGCCGGAGGGGATGATCCGGATGGCCTCGGGGTCGCCGCGCCCGAAGACGTCGCGGCCCAGCTGTGGGCCGGTCAGCAGGCGGTCGGCCGCCTGGCGCATCGCTTCCAGCTTGGCCAGCCGGAACGCCAGGCGCTGGGCCATCTCCTCGGCCGGCGGTTCCTCGGCCTTGGGCTGTTCGGGCTTGGGCAGCAGCAGGCGCGATTTCAGGTAGGCCAGCCACGCGGCCATCACCAGATAGTCGGCGGCCAGGCTGAACCTGCGCCGCCGCGCCTCCTGGACGAAGGCCAGATACTGCTCGGCCAGCTTCAGGATCGACAGCTGCAGCAGGTCGACCTTCTGGTTGCGCGCCAAGGCCAGCAGGACGTGCAGCGGGCCTTCGTAGCCCTCGATGTCGACGATCAGCGCCTCGCCGTCCTCGGCCGCGTTGGTGGCAGCCGCGAAGTCGAGAGAGGGTTGGAAGCCGCCGCCGCTCATGCCGCGAACCTGCCTTCGAACGCGGCGTCGAAACGCGCGCGGGCCTCGGCGGCGTCGAACGGCTCGACGCGGGTCGGCAGGCGCGCCAGGGCCGCGTGGGCGCGGCGCCTGGCATGGCCCTTCAGCGCGCCCGTCCCGGCGGCCACGGCCTTCATCTCGGCCATGTCGCCGTTGCAGTGCAGGACCACGTCGCAATCCGCCCGGAGCGCATCCTCGGCCCGGTCGCGGACGTCGCCGCGCAGCGCCTTCATCGACAGGTCGTCACTCATCAGCAGGCCGTCGAAGCCGATGGTCCCTCTGACCACCTTGCGCAGGACCTTGCGCGAGGTCGTCGCCGGGCGCTTCGCGTCGACCGCGGAAAAGATCACATGGGCCGTCATCGCCATCGGCATGTCGGACAGCGCCTTGAACGGGGCGAAGTCGCGAGCCTCCAGGTCGTCCCAGGCCGCGTCCACCACGGGCAGTTCCAGATGGCTGTCGGCCTTGGCGCGGCCGTGGCCGGGGATGTGCTTGACGACCGGCAGCACGCCGCCGGCGATCAGGCCCTCGCAGGCCGCGCGGCCCAGCACCGCCACTTGATCGGCCGTGTCGCTATAGGCGCGGTCGCCGATGATGGCGTGGCCTTGCGGGTCCGGCACGTCCAGCACAGGCAGGCAGTCGACGTTGATGCCCAGCGCGCTCAGGTCATGGGCCATCAGCCGGGCGCCCAGACGGGTCAGCTCACGGGCGTCGGCGGCTTGGCCGTAGGCGCGGCCGGGCGGGTAGCGGCGCCAGTGGGGCGGGCCCAGGCGCTGTACGCGCCCGCCCTCCTGGTCGATCAGGATCGGCGCATCGGGTCGCCCCACCGTCTCGCGCAGCGCCGAGGTCAGCGCCCGCACCTGGTCCGGCGTCTCGACATTCCGGGCGAAGAGGATGAACCCCCAGGGCCGGACGTCGGCGAAGAAGGCCTTCTCCGCCTTGGTCAGGGTTGGCCCAGCGCAGCCCAGGATGCAGGCGCTGACGCTCACCGGACGAAGCAGCTCTTCCCGCTGGCCTGCAGCTTGGCGCAGAAGGCCTGGGCGTCGGCCTTGGACGCGAAGCCGGTGACGGCCGTGCGATACAGCGTGCCGCCGTTCTTCTCGATCTTCTCGACGCTCTTGCCCTTGCCGGCGCCCAGGCCGGGCGCGACGCCGACGGCGTCGTTCCAGGCCTTGTCGGCCAGGGCGGTCGAGGACACCGCGCCGATCTGCACCACCGCGCCGCCCGACGCCGCCTTGGGCGCCGGCGTCGCGGCCGGGGTCGGCTTCGGCGGCGCCACGGCGGCCTTCTGGGCCGGCGCCGGCGCGGGCTTCGGCGCGGGCGGGGCCGCGGCGACCTTCACGGGCGCTGGCGGCGGGGCGATCTTCTGGACCGGCGCGGCCGCGGGGATCGCGGGCTTCAGCGCCTGGGACGTGGCGGCGGACGGCGCGGGCGCGGCCTGGATCGGCGGCGCCTGGGTCACTACCACCTTGGGCGTCGGACGCGCCTGGGGCTGTTCCGGCTCGGGCGTGAAGGTCGGCGCCACGGTCTCCATCGGCGCGCCCTCGTCCGAGCGATAGATCTGCAGCCCCGCGGCGGGATCCTGCGGCTGGGCGCCCTCCGGCGCGGCGGACTTGATGCCGGCCACCGGCTCGCCCACCGTCTGCGGGGCCTGGCCCGCCTGGCGCACGCCGGACTGGTAGAAGACGAAGATCGCCGCCACCAGCGCCGCCAGCACCAGCACGCTGAGGATCAGGGTGAAGGGGATCGGCCGCGCGCCGCGCACCGGCTGGCGCGGATCGAAGCTGAGCGGCGCATCGGCGGTCGGGGGCGTGTAGGCGCCGCGCTCATGGTCGGACATCGCGAGGGGCTCCGAGGGACTTCCAGCGCCCGCGAATCGCGCGCGTTCCGAGGCAGTCTATCGAAGGTCGCAAGGACCGGAGTGTGGCCGCGCGACGATTTCTGTGGGCGGCTCTACCGCCCCAGCGGCTCGAGGTCGGTCGTGTCCATGCCGTAGCGGTGGAACAGGGCGCGCAGTTCGCGCAGTTCGTCGCCGGACGCCTGGCCCGGGCGAAGCTGAATCTCGACGTTGCGGCCCCGTCCCGAAGCGCGCTGCACGGCGGAGATCTTCTTCAGCCAACTGAAGAACGCGCCCTCGTCGCCGGGCGAGTTGAAGATCGGCCCACGGACCGAGAGGATCGTCACCCGTCAGCTCCAGACGTCGAGATGGAAGAGCTTCTTGTGCTCCTCGATGGCGTAGCGGTCGGTCATACCGGCGATGTAGTCGCAGACCACCCTCGCCCGCCCGGCCTCGTCACGGCCCTGGGCGCGGCCGAACCATTCGGCCGGCAGGACGTCGGGCTCGGCCATGAACAGCTGAAACATCTCGGCCAGGATGCGGCGGGCCTGACTGCGGGTGCGGTTGACCTTCCAGTGGCGGTACATCCGCTCCATCAGGAAGGCTCGAAGCGCGCCCAGGTCCTCGACCATGTCCCGCGAGAACGCGACCAGGGCGTGGCCCAGCATGCGCACCGCCTCGGGCGAGGTCACGTCGCCGGCCTGGGCGCGGCGCCGGGTTTCGGTCAGCACGTCGTCGACCATGGCCCCGATCATCCGCCGCACCGCCTCCAGGCGCAGGATGCCGGGATCGCAGTCGGGATAGTCGGCGCGCGCGCTGATCACGTGCGGGCCGATCAGCGGCACCTCGGCCAGTTCGTCCAGGTTGAACAGGCCCGCCAGGACGCCGTCATCCACGTCGTGGTTGTTGTAGGCGATGTCGTCGGCGAGGGCCGCGACCTGGGCCTCGGCGGACGCCCAGGTGTCCAGGCGCAGACCGTACTGGGCGTCGAACTCAGAGATGGCGCTCCACGACGGCTTGCTGAGCTGGTCGATCACGGGGCCGTTGTGCTTGATCACCCCTTCCAGGGTCTCCCAGCAGAGGTTCAGGCCGTCGAAGCGCGGATAGCGGCGCTCCAGCTTGGTCACCACGCGGAACGTCTGCACGTTGTGGTCGAAGCCGCCGAAGCCCTGCATCTGGACCTGCAGCTCATCCTCGCCCGCGTGGCCGAACGGCGGGTGGCCCAGGTCGTGGCCCAGGGCGATCGTCTCGGCCAGGTCCGGGTCCAGCCCCAGCGCCGTGGCCAGCGACCGGGCGATCTGGGCGACCTCCAGGCTGTGGGTCAGGCGGGTGCGAAAGTGGTCGCCTTCGTGCGCCACGAAGACCTGGGTCTTCTCCTTCAGCCTTCGGAAGGCCGTGGAGTGAATGATGCGGTCGCGGTCGCGGGCGAAGTCGGTGCGGGTGCGGCTGTGCGCCTCCGGAACCTTGCGCCCGCGGGACGCGGCGGGATCTTCGGCGTAGGGTGCGCGCGCAGGTATCGTTGAAGCCATCGAACCGTTCTAACTCATGGCCCCTTGGTCGAAGCCGCTCAGGCCCTCATATAGGGCGCGAAGGACATTCGTCTAACAACATGACCACCACCGACCTGACCCTCTCGCCCGCCGCGGCGCAACGCATCCAGGCCATCGGGGCCAAGGAAGGCCGCGCCGTCATGCTTCGCGTGGCGGTCGAAGGCGGCGGGTGCTCGGGCTTCCAGTACCAGTTCGACCTGGTCGACGAGGTCCAGCCCGACGACCTGAAGGTCGAGCGCGACGGCGCCGCGGCCCTGGTGGACGTGGTCTCCCTGGCCCTGCTGAAGGGGTCGGAGATCGACTATGTCGACGAACTGGCCGGCGCGGAGTTCCGCATCCGCAATCCCAACGCCAAGTCCAGCTGCGGCTGCGGCGTCAGCTTCTCGATCTAGCGGGCCTTCTCCGCCGTCGTGATCTTGATGTCCGCCGGTGGGCGGAACAGGTCCGGCTGGTCCGGCAGCCCCTGCAGATACGCGTCGTAGCGCACGATATAGACCGGGCGCCCCTCGCGCACGTGGGTGATCATCAGCGGCTCGCCCGTGCGGTCGTTCATCAGGATCGCCAGGCTGTCGGCGCCGACCGTGTAGGTGTGGATGCCCGCATCGACGCCGCCCCAGCGGATGGTCTTCTGCGCCATCGGCGCGCGTACGGTGACGAACTCGGCCTCGCAGCCGTACTCCAGGCTCATGAACTCCTGCGGCGCGGCGCCGGGCTGCAGGATCGGCGCGCGCACCTCCAGCACCGGTCCCTTGTCGAGCGTGTGCCGCCCTTCCCGGCTGGCCTGGTCGATCACCCAGACGTCGGGCTCGGAGATGATCACCAGCGCCTGGCGCGCCATCGGGGCTTTCGGGTCCTGGATCGCGGCGGAGACGACCGGCTGCTCCAGGCTGCGCAGGAACCGCCCGCCTTTGCGCCAAAGCTGCTTCGGCTGGGCGCGCGGGTCCACGGCCTGCAGTCCGGGCGTAACATTGCGGATGGTCATGCTGATCAGCGAGCGGGGCTGGCAGGGCGGCACGTCGGCGGCCACGTCGGGCTTCGGCGGCGCGATGATCGGCGGGATGTCCTCGGCGCTGGCGGATCCGGCCGCGAGGGCGATGACAAGCGCGAGGGACTTCAAATTGGCCATGGCGACGATCAGGGGCCACGCGCGGGCGCCGTGGTCAAGGCGATGCGCGGCGCAGGCGAACCCTGGCGCGACGGATGATGTTGCGCCGAGCCGCCCAAAGGCGTTGAGCCGGACCCGCCGCGCCCCTAGGTTCCCCTCACCTTCGCCGGAGCCCTCGATGCGTATCGCTACCTGGAACGTGAACTCGGTCAACGCCCGGCTGGAGACGGTGATCCGCTGGTTCGAGGAGGCCAAGCCCGACGTCGCCTGCCTGCAGGAGATCAAATGCGTCGACGAGAAGTTCCCCACCGAAGCCTTTGAACGCCTTGGCTATAACGTCGCCGTCCATGGCCAGAAGGCCTACAACGGCGTGGCCCTGCTGTCGAAGACGCCGCTGGAGGATGTCCGCAAAGGTCTGCCCGGCGACGACGCCGACGAACAGGCCCGCTACATCGAGGCGGTGATCTCGGGGCCCGAGCCCGTGCGGGTGGGCTGTCTCTATCTGCCCAACGGCAATCCGGTCGAGACCGAGAAGTTCGGCTACAAGCTGGCCTGGATGGCGCGCCTGAACGCCCGCGCCCGCGAACTGCTGGAGCTGGAAGAAGCCTTCGTCCTCACCGGCGACTACAACGTCATCCCCGAGCCGCGCGACGCGGAATTCCCGAACAACTGGGTGGGCGACGCCCTGTTCCGGCCCGAGACCCGCGCGGCCTTCCGGGCGCTGAAGAACCTGGGCCTCACGGAAGCCTATCTCCAGGCCGACGGCGCGCCCGGGGGCTACACATTCTGGGACTACCAGGCCGGCGCCTGGCAGCGGAACAACGGCATCCGCATCGACCACGCCCTGCTCTCGCCCCAGGCCGCGGACCGGCTGACGGGGGTCTCGATCCACCGCGATGTTCGCGCCTGGGAAAAGCCCTCCGACCACGTGCCCCTGGTCGTCGAACTGGACGGCTAGCGGCGCGCTTAGCCGACTCACCGGAATGGCGTAGCCTCGTTCGCCATGGATGAGGTCGCGCGGCTCCTGACGCTGCTGGCGCTCCTGGGTGGCGCGATGACGCTCCTGGGAGGCGCCTGCGTCTGGTTTCTGGACGAGACCCGCCGGATCCGTCGCACCCTGACCCAGGCGCTGGGCGCCGTGCCGCAACCGATGCTGGCGGCGCGCGGCCGAGGCGTCGGCATCGGCTTCGATCTGACCAAAAACCTGGTCGCCGTGACCTGGGACCGGGGCGGCTGGCAGCTCACCTACCGCCTGGACGAATTGGTCGGCGTCGAGCTGATCGTCGATCGCCAGGTGTCGGCCCGCGCCTTCCGGGGCGAGCCGCGCCGGGCGCTGGACCACCTGACCGATCCCCAGGAGCGCGTGCGACTGCGCTTCGTCTTCGACGACCCTGGCCACCCCGACTTCGAGCTGGACCTGTGGCGCCCCGAGGACCAGGGCCGACACCGCCGCCTCGACGCCGACGAGGCGCTGCATGAGGCCAACCGCTGGATGGCGCGCATGGAGTCGGTGCTGCGTCGCCCCGTCGCCAAGCCCGCGCCGGCTCCCGTCCAGGCCCAGCCCGTGCAACCGGCGCCCGTCATGCAACCACCACCCGCGCCGCGCGCGCCGCCGGTGACCTACGAACCGGTCGGCCCGCTGTTCGGCGACGACGCGTTCGAGGACGACGAAGAAGACGCGGTTCGCTGAGCCGCTAGGCCAGGGCGAAGTCCACGGCTGCCTCGCAGTGCACGAAGGTCGTGTCGACCACCGGCAGGTCGACGTCGTCCGGCGACAGCAGCAGGCCCACCTCGGTGCAACCGAAGATCACGCCATCCGCGCCGTCCGCCCGGCCCCTGACGATCATCGCCAGCGCGGCGGCCTTGGACTCTGCGCGCACCACGCCCTGGCAAAGCTCGTCGTAGATGATGGCCTGCAACCGGTCGCGGTCGGCCGGGCCGGGGACCAGGGGCGCAAGTCCAGCAGCGATCAGGCGGTTCTTGTAGAACGCCTTCTCCATGGTGAACCGGGTGCCCAGCAACAGCGGCCGGGTCACCCCCCTCGCCTTCAGCGCGCCGGCGGTGGCGTCGCCGATGTGGAGGAACGGGACCGAGACCGCCGCGCGGATGGCGTCGGCGTTCAGGTGCATGGTGTTGGTGGCCAGGACGATGATGTCCGCGCCCGCCGCCTCCAGCCGCCGCGCCGCCTCGGCCAGGATCGCGCCGGTTTCGTCCCATCGGTCGGCCGCCTGCAGCGCCGCGATGACCGCGAAGTCCAGCGAGCGGATCAGCAACTCGGCCGAATGCAGCCCGCCCAGCCGTTCGCGAACCAGGCGGTTCAGTTCGCGATAGTAGACGGCGGTGCTCTCCGCGCTCATCCCGCCCAGCACGCCGATGGTCTTCACGCTCAGAGGTCCGCGTAGACGTGGGTTTCGAACTCGGCGCCCGGATGGGTGGTCGCACCGAGGTAAGCGGGACCGACGCCCTGGGCGAATTTCCACAGCGCGCCGGAGTTGTAGTTGGTCCGGCGCGGCGGCTCCTGGGCCAACAGATGGGCACGGTGTTCGAGCTCGATCGGATCGACCTCAAGTTCGATCGTCCCCGCATCGGCGTCGATGGCGATGATGTCGCCATTCTTCACCAGGGCGATCGGGCCGCCGGCCGCCGCTTCCGGCCCGACGTGGCCGATGCACAGGCCCCGCGTCGCGCCGGAGAAGCGGCCGTCGGTGATCAGGGCGATGTTCTCCACGCCCTGGCCGTAGATGGCGGCGGTCGTCGACAGCATCTCGCGCATGCCCGGGCCGCCCTTGGGACCCTCGTAGCGGATGACCAGGACGTCGCCCTCCTTGTAGTCGCGCGCCTCGACGGCGGCGAAACAGGCCTCCTCCCCATCGAACACCCGGGCCGGCCCGCGATGCTTGGTGTGCTTCAGGCCGGCCACCTTCACGATGGAGCCCTCGGGCGCCAGCGAGCCCCAGAGGCCCACCACGCCGCCGGTGGTCGACAGCGGGTTCGAGACGGGACGGATCACGTCCTGGCTCTCGTCGAAGACCACGCCCTCCAGGTTCTCGGCGATGGTCCGGCCCGTGACCGTCATGCAGTCGCCGTGGATCAGACCGGCGTCCAGCAGGGTGCGCAGCAGCATGGGCATGCCGCCCGCCTCGCCCATCTTCTTCGCCGGATAGCGCCCGCCCGGCATCAGGTCGGCCAGGTACGGCGTCTTGCGCATGATCTCGGCCACGTCGCGCAGGGTGAAGCGGATGCCCGCCTCGTGGGCCATGGCCGGCAGGTGGAGCCCGCCGTTGGTGGAGCCGCCGGTGGCCGCGACCACCACGGCGGCGTTCTCGAACGCCTCGCGGGTGCAGATGTCGCGCGGCCGGATGTTGCGTTCCAGGAGGGCCATGACCGCCTTGCCGCTGGCGATCGCATACTGGTCGCGGTCCAGGTAGGCGGCCGGCAGCGCCGAGCTGAGCGGGAGGGCCAGGCCGATGGCCTCCGAGACGCAGGCCATGGTGTTGGCGGTGTACTGGCCGCCACAGGCGCCGTCACCGGGACAGGCGTGCTGTTCCAGGTCGCAGAGGTCTTCCAGGCTCATCTCGCCGGCCGAGTGCTTGCCGACGCCCTCGAAGACGTCCTGCACGGTCACGTCGCGGCCGCCCCAGCGACCCGGCAGGATGGACCCACCGTAGATAAAGGCGCTGGGCACGTTCAGGCGCAGCATGGCCATCATCATCCCCGGCAGGGATTTGTCGCAGCCGGCGACGCCGATCAGGGCGTCATAGGCATGGCCGCGGATCGATAGCTCGACCGAGTCGGCGATCACCTCGCGGCTCACCAGGGACGAGCGCATGCCCTCGTGGCCCATGGCGATGCCGTCGGTGACGGTGATGGTGCAGAACTCGCGCGGCGTGCCCCCGGCGGCCTTCACGCCCTCGGCCGCGGCGTGCGCCTGGCGCATCAGGGCCGTGTTGCAGGGCGCCGACTCGTTCCAGCACGACGCCACGCCCACGAAGGGCTGGGCGATTTCCCGCGACCCGAGCCCCATGGCGTAGAGGTACGACCGGTGCGGCGCCCGCGACGGGCCCTCGGTCGTGTGGCGGCTGGGGAGTCGGGATTTATCCCAGGATCCGTCCGGCTTGCGATGCATGGGTAGCCTCCGAGGTCTGGGGAGCGCCCTGTCTACGGGCGGCCGGCGCGGGGCGGAAGTGCGGATGGCGCCGGAGTCGCGAACTCGACCTGAACGTGTGGGCGCACGGTGCGCGCGCAACCATGCTGCACCGCAGGTAACAAGGGTCGCCGAACGATACGCCAATCCCTTATTTCGTAAGGTCTCGCGATTATTTCGCGGATGCGAAATTGCAGCCTTGTTGCGACTTATTCGCGGCGCCTAAGAACAAAGAAGGCGCGCAATGTGCGCGCCTCAAGGTTGTTCTTGGGATGAACAAAGTCAGAAACCGATAGAGGTTTGCTCAAAACCGACGCCCTTACAAGCATATTGCGATACGCGTCTTCCAACGGTTTTGACACTATATGACTCTTATTCAGTTATCGGCATTCAGACCCCGTATTTGCGTTGACGCCTTCGCAAGCCTGCTTCAGCTTCGACATTAAGCGCAGTTAATAAGCGCCATTGAAGCTGCGGGGAGGCAGTTATGAATTTCAGACCCAGTCTGCTGGCGTCCAGTGCTCTGCTGGCCGTCGTTCTCGGCGCGCCGGCCACGGCCTACGCGCAAGCCGCCAATGTCATCGAAGAACTCGTGGTCACCGCTGAGAAGCGGGAGCAGAGCCTTCAGGATGTGCCGGTCGCCATCTCGGCCTTCACCAGCAAGCAACGCGACCTGGTCGGCATCAGCACGGTCCAGGACCTGACGAACTTCACGCCAGGCTTCACCTACCAATCGGCCAACGACCGGGCCAGCATGCGCGGTATCGGCCGCCTGACCAACGTCCACTCGGTGGACGGCGCCGTCTCGATCTACATCGACGGCCTCTTCACCACCTCGACCGTGCTGGCCGGCGGCCCACCGCTGGACGTGGAGCGGGTCGAGATCCTGCGGGGTCCGCAGGGCACGCTCTATGGCCGCAACGCCATCGGCGGCGCGCTGAACGTCCTCTCGGTGCGACCGACGGAAGAGTTCTACGCCGAGGTCCGGGCGATCGCAGAGAACTACGGCTTCACGAACTTCCAGGCGGCGGTGTCCGGCCCGATCGCCGACAACCTCCAGTTCCGGGTGTCGGGCTACAAGCTGGACCAACGGAAGGGCTACTATACCAACGTCGCCGGCGGCCCCTCGGAAGGCAGCAAACGCGACGAATACCAAGTCCAGGCGCAACTGCAGGCCCAACTCGGCGAGAACGCCGACCTGTGGGTCTCATACAAGACGCTGGTTTGGCACAACCGGGGCGGCCCCGGCGCGCGCGCCGGCTATCTGAACGGCCCCTATGAAACCGGCCTGACGGACCCGAACTTCTCGATCGTCTACAACCCGGCCCACGGTTACACGCCCGCCACCGGCCTGGACGGCATCGTGCCCGGCAGCCTTCGCCAGTTCGGCGGCACGGGGGTGACCACCAACCCCGCCCTCGCCGATTCCCGCGACTTCCAGGCGAACAACCCCCAGCGGGTGCGCCTGCGTGACGTGAACTCGCTGACGGCGAACTTCGTCTATCACCTGCCCACCGTCGACATCCGCTACGTCGGCGGGATTCAGGAGTACAAGTACGACCTGTATGGCGACACGGACGGCACCAACGTTCAATCCTATCAGCTGCCGATCGCGCCCGGCGGGGTCTGCGCCAATATCGGGGCGCTGTTCGCGGCGGGACGCTCGACGGTCAACTGCACGCCGCTGACGGTCAACGCCGACAACACCTACCACTACTTCGAATACCCGCGGTGGTTCAGCCACGAGGTCAACATCTCGTCGACGCACGACGGCCCGCTGCAGTGGATCGCCGGCGCCTATTACTACCACGAAAAATACACCGGCACGGGCAGCACCGCCGACTTCTTCGTCCGCGGTCCGAACAGCCTGCAGACGCCCGTCCTGGGCGCGGCGGCGAACCCCTCGGGCACCTGGTCGACCGGCAACTACGGCCTGACCACCGAGAGCAAGGCGGTCTTCGGCCAGGTCGATTGGCAAGCCACCGAGACCATCAAGTTCACGGCCGGCCTGCGCTACACCAAGGACAAGAAGTTCGGGACCGAGTACCGCCGGATCGTCTGCAACTCCGACGCCTGCTACCCCGGCCTCTACACCGCGCTGGGCCTCGGCGCGCTGGGCCCCGGCACCGCCGCGAACTACGGTAGCCTGCTGGGCAACCTCGGCGCCCTCCCCGCCGTCGGCCAGGCGCTTGGCCTTGGCAACGCCCTGGCCGGTCTCGGTGGTCTGGGCAACGGCGCCTTCGATCTCACCGACACCCTGGCGCCCAAGAGCACCACCGGCGCGATCGAGGGCGTGAAGACGCCGTCGGTCTGCACCGGCGCCGGGGCGGCGCAGGTCTGCCGTCAGTACGTCATCGGCCCGAACGGCATCGCCAGCCGCGAGCTGAGCGACGGCTCCGACGCCACCACCGGCACCGTCGGCCTGCAATGGGAGCCGGACGACGACACCATGGCCTACGGCCGCTACAGCCGCGGCTACAAGGCGTTCGGCTTCTCCGCCGGCGGCTTCCTGGCGGTTCCCAAGGCCGACGCGGAGTTCGTGAACTCGTACGAACTGGGCCTGAAGAAGAACTTCTCGAACCTGCAGGTGAACCTGGCGGTGTTCTACCTGGATTACCGGAACCTTCAGGCTCCGGTGACCATCAAGGTGGGCCCCACCAACGTCGGGCAGTTCATCAACATCGCCAAGTCGCGCTCCAGCGGCGTCGAGTTCAGCACGATCTGGCAGCCGATCCGACCGGTTCGGCTGACCCTGGACTACGGGTTCAACCCCACGAAGATCCGCAAGAGCGTCCCGCTGGTCGACGTGAACGACAACATCAACACAGCCGCGATCAGCATCGTCGGCAACAGGCTGCCGCAGGCCCCGAAGCACAAGGTGGCCGTCAACGGCAGCTACACGTTCGAGATGGAGCCGGGCGCGCTCACCCTGGGCGCCACCTACCTCTACCGCTCGGAATCCTACGCCAACGTCTTCACCCGCGAGTACAACAAGGCCCCGTCCTGGGATCAGGTCGACCTGCGGGCCTATTGGGCGCCGACCGGCGGCAAGTACACGGTCATCGCCTACGTGAAGAACGTGTTCGACACCGAGGGCTATGACGCCGCGCTCGCCGCGTCGAACCGCAACAACAACCCGCTGGTGGCGTCGGACCGGTTCGCGACGGGAGCCCAGAACCTGGAGCTGACCCCGCCGCGCCTCTACGGCATCGAGTTGCAGTACCGCTTCTAAACCCCAACGACCGAGACCACTGGGCGCTCCACCGCAAGGTGGGGCGCCCTTTTTCTTATCGGGAGGCGGCCAGCACGCGCTCGATCTGTGCGGTCCACGCCGCCTCGGTCTGCGGCGTCCAGTCCGCGCCGGCCAGCTCGCGGCAGGCATCCAGCACGATCCAGAAGAACCGGTCGAACACCTCGTTCGGCGTGCCGAAGCCGTCGTGGTTCACCCGCTCGGCCCGCACCAGATGCAGCTGATAGGGCCCCGCCGGGTTCATCAGGCAGTCGAAGACCATGGTCAGCATCTCGGCCCGGATCGCGCCGGTCACGTCCCGGCAGAACCGCTCCTCGGTCTCCGGGAATTCGGCGAACAGGCGCGCGTAGACCAGGGCGGTCGGATCTCCCACCCGCTCCAGCGAGCGCTCGATCAGGTCGATGCTCAGAGCGCCGCCTCGATGGCCGCGGTCACGTCGCCATCCAGCGGTTCGGTGCGCGGGCCGAAGGCGCGGATCGCTTCGCCGTGCTTGCCGATCAGGATCTTGTGGAAATTCCAGACGGGCACGGCCGGCTCGCCCAGCTCGGCCTCGGCCCATTTGTAGAACGGGTGGGCCCCGTCGCCCTTCACATCGACCTTGGCGGTCATCGGGAAGTCGATGCCGAAGGTGGTGCTGCAGAACGTCTGGATCTCTTCCGCCGTCCCCGGCTCCTGGCCGGCGAACTGGTTGCAGGGCACGCCCAGCACCACCACGCCCTTGTCCTTGTACTCGGAGTAGAGCTTCTCCAGCCCATCGTACTGCGGCGTCAGCCCGCACTTGGACGCGGTGTTCACGACCAGGACGACCTTGTCCTTGAAGGTGGTCAGCGGCAGCGGCTGGCCGTCGAGGCTGTCGAAGGCGAAATCGTAGGCGCTGGACATGGGCGATCTCCCGGAGGTTTTCGCCACGCTAGCCGCCTTACGCGGCGTCCTCCAACGCCTGTTCAACCGCCACCGCCAGATCGAGCGCCGCGATGGCTTCGTCGGCGGTGACGATGGGCCGGGGGGCCTCGCCGCGCACGGCCTGCAGAAATGCCTCGACGCTGGCGCCCAGCGGATCGCTGGCGGCCGGGGTGTCGGCGAAGTCGGGGTTGAGCGCGAACGGCGTGGTATTGCGGAAGGTGCGGGCCATGAAGTCGACCTCGACCTCGCCCGACGGATAGACGATGCGCATGGTCCGCTTGCGCGCCTCGGCCAGTCGCGAGACGTCGAACACCGCCGAAAAGCCGCTCTCGAAACTGACCTCGGCGCGGATGGCGTCCCAGACGCCGTCGGGTCCGCGCGCGCCCTCGGCCTCGGCGGTTACTGGGTTGGCGGCGGCGATGGCCAGGCACAGGTCGATGTCGTGGATCATCAGGTCCAGGACGGCCGAGACGTCGCGGCTGCGGTCCGATGGCGGGCCGTGGCGCAGCGCCTCGAGCAGCAGGGGCTGTTCCGGCACGTCCAGCAGGCCCATGGCGCGGAAGATCACCCGTTCCTGGTGACCACAGGCCACGATGAGGCCCTTGGCGGCGGCGGCGGCGCGCACCTTGTCCGCCTCGGCCACGGCGACGCCGATGGGCTTCTCGATATAGACCGGCTTGCCCGCCGCGATGGCGGCCAGCGCCTGTTCGGCATGGTGGGTCGCGGGCGAGGCCACGGTCACCACATCGACAGAGTCGAAGAACGCCTCGATGTCGGCGAAGGCGCGGCCGCCCAGCGGCATGGCCACCGCCGCCGCACGATCGGGGTGGATGTCATAGACGCCGGAGAAGGTCACGCCCGGCAGCCGCGCGTACTGGCGCGCGTGATAGCCGCCGAACACGCCCGCCCCGATCACGCCGCCGCGCAAGGTGTCAGTCATGGGCCGCGCCTACCACGCGCCGCGGCCTCGACGCCACCCGGCCGGAGTCGTACAGCTGTTTGAAATACAGAAGCCTGGAAGGAAGCCCCGATGACCGCCGCCCGTGAAATCCGCCTGAAGAGCCGCCCCAGCGGCCTGCCGACCGCCGATAATTTCGAACTGGCGACGGTGGACCTGCCCGCGCCCGGCGAGGGCGAGGTCCAGGTGAAGAACCTCTGGATGACCGTCGATCCGTACATGCGCGGCCGCATGAACGACGTGAAGAGCTACAGCCCGCCCTTCGCGCTGGGCAAGGTCATGGACGGTGGCGCCATCGGCGAGGTCACGGCTTCGAACAGCCCGAACCTCAAGGTGGGCGACCTGGTGCAGTCGGGCTTCGGCTGGCGTGAGGGCTTCAACGCCGCCGGCGACAAGCTGCAGAAGCTGGATCCGCGCGGCCTACCGCCGCAGACGTTCCTGGGCGCCGCCGGCATGCCCGGCGTCACCGCCTACGCCGGCCTGCTGCGCGTCGCGGCGCTGAAGGACGGCGACGTGGTGTTCGTCTCCGGCGCGGCCGGCGCGGTCGGCTCGATGGTCGCCCAGATCGCCAAGGCCAAGGGCCACACCGTGATCGGCTCGGCGGGCGGCGCCGACAAGGTGGCGTTCCTGAAGGAGATCGGGGTCGATCATGTCATCGACTACAAGGTCGAAAAGGATCTCACCGGAGCCCTGGCGGCAGCGGCTCCGGGCGGCATCGACGTCTATTTCGACAACGTCGGCGGCGCCCACCTGGAGGCCGCGCTGAACTCGGCCAACATGTTCGCCCGCTTCGCCATCTGCGGGATGATTTCGATCTACAACGCCACCAAGCCCGAGCCCGGCCCGAGCAACCTGGCCCAGCTCATCGGCAAGAACATCCGCATGGAAGGCTTCATCGTCTCCCACCACTTCGACCTGATGCCCAAGTACATCGAGGAGCTGTCGGGCTGGGTGAAGGCCGGCAAGGTCACCTGGAAGGAGACCGTGTTCGAAGGCCTCGAGAAGGCTCCCGAAGCCTTCATCGGCCTGTTCTCCGGCGAGAACCTGGGAAAGATGCTGGTCAAGCTCGGCTAAGGTTGGACGGTCCGGGACGAGGGCGTAATAAGCCCTCGTCCCTCCCCCCAGAGTATTGGAGCCGGCCTTGCCGCGCCTGTTTAGCGCCTACGTGATCGTCGACTGGAGCGCGTCCTCCAAGCCCAACACCGGGGCAGACTCCGTCTGGATCGGCGTGCTGAAGCGCGACGTCCGTTTCCGCCTGTCCTTCGAAGCCTTCAATCCCCCTACGCGGGCGGAGGCGGAGAAGAAGCTTGCCGCGCTGCTGGACGACTTCGCCAAACGCTCGGAACGGGCGCTGGTGGGATTCGATTTCCCGCTCGGCTTCCCGCGGGGCTACGCTGCGGCGTTGAAGCTTCCGGGCGAGCAGCCTTGGCGCGCGGCCTGGGACGACCTCGAACGCTTCGTGAAGGACAAGCCGGACAACACCAACAACCGCTTCGGGGTGGCGGCCGGCATCAACCGGCGGCTGACGGAGGGCCCCTTCCCGTTCTGGGGCTGCCCGCCCAAGGACGCGCTGACGACGCTCCAGCCCAAAAAGACGCGCGACCACGGCCCCGACGACCTGCCCGAGATGCGTCACGCGGAGCTCGCCGCCAAGGGCGCCTCGTCGATCTGGAAGACCTATTACAACGGCTCGGTCGGGGGTCAGGCGATCCTGGGCATGCCGGCCGTGCGCCGCATCAAACTGGCCCGCGGCGACGCCGCCAGGGTCTGGCCCTTTGAGACCGGCTTCAAGCCGCTGACCGAGGCGGACCTCGACGGTGTGCTGGTCGTGCTGGCCGAGGTCTACCCGTCGCTGGTCAAGCCGGTCGGCACGGTCGGCGAGGTCAAGGATCTGCAGCAGGTGCGTACGCTGGCCGAACACTTCGCCCGCCTGGACGAAGCCAACAAGCTGGGCGCCGCCTTCGGTCCGCCGAAGGGCGCCCCGGCCGACGTGGTGGCCGACGCTGAGCGTGAAGAGGGCTGGATCTTGGGAGCCGGGGCCTAGAGCGGCCTTCTGCTGAGCACCCAGAACCGGGTCATCAGGAAGCCGCAGGCCAGGAAGCTGGCGGCGACCACGGCCCAGGTGATGCCCATCAGGCCCATCTTCATCGGGATCGCCAGCCACCAGGCCAGCGGCATCATCACGCCGATGTAGCTGGCCAGGTGCGTGGTGGTGGGCAGCCACACGTCGCCCCGCGCCCGCAGCGTCTGGGCGGTCACCACCTGGAGCGCGTCGGGCACGAAGAACAGGCACGACAGCATCAGCGCCGGCGCCGCCATGGCGATCGTGGCCGCGTCCCGGGTGTAGCCGTGCGAGATCAGCTCGGCGGTGGGCAGGATGGAGATCGAGATCAGCACGCCGAACACGAAGGTCACCCCGAAGACGATCACGCCCGCCCGGTTCACCCCCGCCAGGTCCCGCGCGCCGTAGGCCTTGCCCACCAGCACCGCCGCGCCGGTCGCCAGGCCCAGCGGCACCATGAAGACGATTGCGGCCACGTTGAGCACGATGGCCCAGGCGGCGACGGCCAGGCCGCCGATCCAGCCGGCGATGACGTTCATGCTGGCAAAGGCGGCGACCTCGAAGAAGTTGGAGATCCCGGCGCCGTAGCCGATCCGCCGCTGCTGGATGGCGGCTGGCCGGTCGATCTCAGGCTTGGTGAAGACGCCCAGCGCGCGGGCCTCGGGCATGCGCAGGATGTAGACCAGCATCGCCAGCGCCAGGAACGTCCGCGCGCCGCACGTGGCCCACGCGCCGCCCACCGCGCCCAGCGCCGGCAGGCCGAACGTGCCCGGCACCAGCAACAGGTTCAGCATCAGGTTGACGATGTTGGCGATCCACATGGCCCAGGCGGCGGGGCCGGGACGCGAGAGGCCTTCCAGCCAGAAGCTGGCCGTGACGCTCAGGGTGTAGCCCGGCAGCGACAGCGCGAAGACCAGCAGGGCGCGGGTGGCGCCTGCGGCCAGGTCCTTCTCCAGGCCGATCGCCTGCATGAAGGTCGGTCCGGCCAGCAGCAGCACGGCCGTCGACACGATGCCGATCCAGAAGCTGTAGACCAGCCCGCGCCGCAGCACCGCGCCGGTCAGGTCGCGCCGCCCCTCCCCGATCCGCCGCGCGGTCATCACCTGCACGCCAGTCATCAGGCCGACGGCCATGGTCAGGATCACACTGGTCGGCGCCCAGGCCAGCGCATGATAGCCCAGGTGCTTGGCCGAATAGTTGCCGACGACGATGGCGTCGCACAGGCCCATCGCCATGATGCCAAGGCGCGACAGCACGACCGGTCCCGACAGCGTCAGAAGCTGTGCGAGATCCGTGCGGACGAGCGAAGGCTTCTGGGCCGCCGTGCGGTCCATGACGATGCAACCTGGGTTTTCAAAGAGGCGCGGACACTGGCGCCCGCGTCAAAAATGGGCAAGCGCAGCTTGGCCGCCGTCAGCCGACTGTGCTCCGCCGTGGTCCGTGGGGCACACGGCGGAGCCAGCGCGTATCAGATGTTCGCCGCCACGCGCTGCGACAGGTCCGTGCGTTCGTCCTTGAGCTTCTCGGCCACCAGGAACGCGAGTTCCAGGGCCTGCTCGCCGTTGAGGCGCGGGTCGCAGTGGGTGTGGTAGCGGTCGGCCAGATCGCCTTCCAGCACCGACCGGGCGCCGCCGAGGCACTCGGTGACGTTCTGGCCGGTCATCTCCAGGTGCACGCCGCCGGGATGAACGCCTTCGGCCTTGCAGATCTCCACGAAGCTTTTGACCTCGGAGAGGATGCGGTCGAACGGCCGGGTCTTGTAGCCGTTGGCGGCCGTCAGCGTATTGCCGTGCATCGGGTCGATGGCCCAGACGACGTTCCGGCCCGACGCCTTGGTGGCGCGCAGCAGGGCCGGCAGGCGGTCGGCGATCTTGTCGTGGCCGAAGCGGCCGTACAGCGTGATGCGGCCAGCCTCGTCCTTCGGGTTCAGCACCTCCATCAGACGCAGGATGTCGTCACCCTCCATCGTCGGGCCGCACTTGATGCCGATCGGATTGCGGATGCCGCGGAAGTATTCCACGTGCGCGCCGTCCAGCTGGCGGGTGCGCTCGCCGATCCACAGCAGGTGGGCCGAGGTGTCGTACCACTCGCCCGAGGTGCTATCGACGCGGGTCATCGCCTCCTCGTAGCCCAGCAGCAGGCCTTCGTGGCTGGTGAAGAACTCCACCTGATGCAGGGTCGGCTGGCTCTCGGGCGTAACGCCGATGGCCTCCATGAATTGCAGCGTCTCGCTGATCTTGTCCGCGACCTCACGGTATCGCGCGCCCTGCGGACTGTCGGCCACGAAGCCCAGCGTCCAGCGGTGGATGTTGTGCAGGTCGGCGTAGCCGCCGCCGGCGAAGGCGCGCAGCAGGTTCAGCGTCGCCGCCGACTGGCCATAGGCCTGCACCAGGCGCTGCGGGTCCGGGATTCGCGCCTCGGGCGTGAACTCCATGCCGTTGATGTTGTCGCCGCGATACGACGGCAGCTCGACGCCGCCGATCGTCTCGACCGGGGACGAGCGCGGCTTGCCGAACTGGCCAGCCATGCGGCCCACCTTCACCACGGGCTTGCCGCCGGCGAAGGTCAGGACGACCGCCATCTGCAGGATCAGGCGGAAGGTGTCGCGGATGTTGTCCGCGGCGAATTCCTTGAAGCTCTCGGCGCAGTCGCCCCCCTGAAGCAGGAAGGCCTTGCCGGCCGCGACGTCGCCAAGGAGGCTCTTCAGGCGACGGGCCTCGCCTGCAAACACCAGGGGCGGCATCTTGCGAAGGGTGGTTTCAACACGCGAAAGCTCGGCCATGTCCGGATAGTCGGACGGGATGTGCTTGGCGGGTTTTCCTCTCCAGGATGCAGGCGTCCAATGCTCGGTCATCGTCTTCACTCAGAACCGCCGGTTGTTCGACGGGCCGGGCGTTTTACGCGCAATGACCCGCAGCGTCGACCCTAGCGGCTTGCGGCCTCTTCGGCGTCGCCCAGGGCCGCGATCACGGCGACCAGGGCCGCCAGCGCCAGCCACCATTCCTGCCAGACGCCGAAGTTGACCAGGGCGAACAGCAGATAGACGCCGGCCGATCCGGCGGTGGCCGCCGCGACAAGGCTGCGCTCGTCCCGCGCCAGCCGCCGGAACGCGAAGGCCCAGGCCAGCGCGGCCGCCGCCGCGCCCAGCAGGCCCAGTTCCAGCCAGATCTGCAGCGCGCCGTTGTGCGGGTGAAGCTGGATATGCGGGCTGAACGCCCGGCTGGCGTCCAAGCCCCAGCCCCGCCAGGGATGCTCGGCGATCCGCTCCATCGCATAGGTCCAGTAGACGACCCGCTGCTCCCACGACTCCGGCAGATGTTGGCCCAGGCCCAGCAGGCGCACGGCCAGGATCAGCAGCGGCATCGTCAGCACCAGGCCGGCCGCGGCCAGCGCGAGCGCCTTCGGACCCGTCCGGGGCCAGACCCAGACCAGGCCGCCGACGGCGACCGCCAGGAACACCGCCAGCACCGGCGCGTCCGACAGGAAGTTGTGGGCCAGCAGCGCCGTGCCCGCCGCCATGGGCAACGCCAGCCAGGCCGGCGCGCCGGCGCGGAAGCCGCCCGCCGCGGCCACCGGCCACAGCAGCGCCAGCACGAAGCTGCCATGGGCGATATTCTTGCGGCCCAAGTCGGGGCGGATGGGATCGTTCAGCAGGTCGCGCAGGCCCCGGTAGATCGCCGCGCCGGTGAACGCCTCGACCAGCAGCAGCGCGCCATAGGCCGCGAGCCCCCAGGCGAAGATCCGCAGCGCCAGCCGCCGCAGCCTGGGGTCGGCCCGCCGCGCGCCCTGCCAGGCGGCCCAGTAGAGGGGGAGTTGCAGCAACAGCTTCAGCGCGACGCTGTCCTCGAGTTCGTCGGCCTTGTGGACGCTCCAGAAGGTCGAGAACGCGGCCCAGGCCACCGCCGCCAGCAACACCACCGCCAGCGGCGCCTCGCGCCGGCCGATCTTGAGCGCCGGCACGCAAAGCAGCCCGGCCAGGCCCAGCAACGGCGCGAACCCCAGCGGCCCAAGCCAGGCGAGCAGCGGCGTCAGCGCGGCCGTTCCGGCCATCACCCAGCCGCACCAGACCCCCAGGCGGTCGTCGGTTCTGGTCGTGGTGTCGGTCACGCCACCTGGCCGAGCGATGGCGGCATGTGCTTGTCACGCATGGTGACCAGTTCCTCGGCCAGGGTCGGGTGGACGGCGCAGGTCGAGTCCCACTGTTGCTTGGTCACGCCCATCTTTATGGCGATCGCGGCCATCTGGATGATCTCGGGCGCATCCGGCGCCACCACGTGGCAGCCCAGGACCTTCTCGGTCCCCTGCTCGACCACCAGCTTCATCAGGCAGCGCACTTGGCCGCCGTAGAAGGTCTCCTTCATCGGCCGCAGGTTGGCCATGTAGATGTCGATCTTGGCCCCGTACTGATGACGGGCGTCGGCCTCGGACAGGCCCACCGACCCCACCGGCGGCTGCGAGAACACCGCCGAGGCGACCATCTCGTGGTCGAAGCGGGTGGGCTGCTTGTGGAACTCGGTGAGCGCGAAGGCGTGGCCCTCGCGGATCGCCACGGGGGTCAGGTTGATCCGGTTGGTGACGTCGCCGACGGCCCAGATGTTGTCGACGTTGGTCTTGGAATAGTCGTCGACCTTGATCGCGCCCGCCTCGTCCAGCGCGACGCCGGCGGCCTGCAGTCCCAGGTCCTGGGTGTAGGGCTCCCGGCCCACGGCGAACATGACGACGTCGGCGTCCAGGTTGTGACCGTCGACGCAGGCGGCGACCAGGCCGTCCGCGGTCTTCTCGATCTTGCCGATCTGGGCGCCCAGGCGGATCTTGATGCCGCGCTCTTCCATCTGCCCGGCCACGTGGGCGCGGACATCGTCGTCGAAGCCGCGCAGCACGTTGGGGCCACGGTGGACCAGGGTGGTGTCGACGCCCAGGCCGTTGAAGATGCCGGCGAATTCGACCGCGATGTAGCCGCCGCCGACGATGACGATCCGCTTGGGCAGTTCGGTGAGGTGGAAGGCTTCGTTCGAGGTGATGGCGTGCTCGACCCCCGGCAGGTCGGCGGGCATCCAGGGGCGGCCGCCGGTGGCGACCAGGATCTTGTCGGCGGTGACCCGGCCGTGGCCCTCGACCTCGACGGTGTGGCGGTCGATCAGCCGGGCCTTGCCGTGGGCCAGTTCGGCGCCGGCGTTTTGCAGGTTGCGGACGTAGATGCCCGAGAGGCGGGCGATCTCGTTGTCTTTCGACATCAGGAACCGAGGCCAATCGAAACTGGTCTCGCCGATGTCCCATCCGTAGCCGCGCGCGGTTTCGAATTGCTTCGAATATTCAGAGGCATAGACCATGAACTTCTTCGGCACGCAGCCGCGGATGACGCAGGTGCCTCCGACACGGTGTTCCTCGGCGACGAGCACCTTGGCGCCCGACATGGCGGCCACGCGCGCGGCGCGGACGCCGCCCGAACCGGCGCCGATGACGAAGAGGTCGTAGTCGTATTCAGCCACCGGAGGGCTCCTAAGGTTCAAGCTCGACGACGCCGTCCGGCGTGCCGATCAGGGCGCGGTCCGCCAGGTCGAGGAAGAGGCCGTGGTCCACCACGCCGGTGACGCTCTTCAGCGCCGCCGCCAGGGCCGCGGGCTCCTCGATCCGCCCGCAGTGAGCGTCATAGATAAGGTTGCCGCCGTCGGTTCTCACAGGCTCGCCGTCTTTTCGGCGCAGCACCGGGACGATCTCGAGGTCGCATTCGGCCAGGGCGTCGCAGATGCGATTGGCCGTGGTCTTGTGGCCAAACGCCACCACCTCGATCGGCAGCGGGAACTTCCCGAGGAACTTCAGATTCTTGGCGGCGTCGGCGATGACGACACACGAGCGCGAGGCCTCCCACACCAGCTTCTCGCGCAGCAGGGCCGCGCCACCGCCCTTGATCAGCGACAGGCCGGGACCGATCTCGTCGGCGCCGTCGACGGTGAGGTCGATGCCCTTGGTCTCGCCCAGTTCGCCCAGCTTGATGCCCAGGCTGGCCGCGAGGTCCGCCGTGGCCTGCGAGGTCGGCACGCCGACGATATCCAGCTTGCGGTCGCCGAGGGCGCGAACGAACCAGGCGGCGGTCGAGCCGGTGCCCAGGCCCACCACCATGCCGCTCTTCACCAGGGCGGCCGCCGCCTCGCCGGCGGCCCGCTTCTGCGCGTCGGGATCGCTCATTTGCCCTTCGCCGCCTTCTTCGCGCCCATGGCCTGGCGGAAGCGCGCCGCCCAGCCGGCCTTCTCCACCTGCGGCGGTCGGCTCAGGCCCAGCGCATCGGCCGCCACGTCCTTGGTGATCACCGAGCCCGAGCCGGTGTAGGCCCCGGCCCCGATCGTCACCGGCGCCACCAGCGCCGAGTTCGAGCCGACGAAGGCGCCCTCGCCCACATGGGTGTCGTACTTGAAGAAGCCGTCGTAGTTGCAGAAGATCGTGCCGGCGCCGATGTTCGCCCCCGCCCCCACCGTGCCGTCGCCCAGATAGCTGAGGTGGTTGGCCTTGGCGCCCCGGCCGACCGTGACCTTCTTCACCTCGACGAAGTTGCCGATGTGGGCCTCCTCGCCGATGTCGGCCCCCGGCCGCAGGCGGGCATAGGGGCCGATCAGGGCGCCCTCGCGCACGATGCAGCCCTCCAGGTGACTGAAGGCGCGGATCACGGCGCCGGTCTCGACCGTCACGCCCGGCGCGAAGACGACATAGGGCTCGATGGTGGCGCCGGCGGCGATCTCGGTGTCCCAGGCGAAGAACACCGTCTCCGGCCCGGTCATCGCGACGCCCTCGGCCAGGAAATACGCGCGGCGGCGCTTCTGGAACTCGGCCTCGGCCTGGGAAAGCTGCATGGGCGTGTCGGCGCCCATCACGGCCGTCTCCGGCGCGACGCTGGCCCGGACCAGGACGCCCTCGTGGACCGCCTCGGCGATAATGCCGGTGAGGAAGTATTCCTGCTTGGGGTTCTCGTCCGTCAGCCGCGACAGCCAGCGGAACAGGTCGGCGCGGCCGGCCAGGTACATGCCGGCGTTGCACAGCTTGACCTGCTTGACGTCGTCGCTGGCCTCGCTGGGCTCGACCACCCGCATCACATGGCCGTCGGCGCCCCGGATGATCCGGCCGTAAAGCAGCGGATCGACCGGCTCGAAGCCCAGGATCGCCAGGGCGGCGCCGTTCTGGCGGAGCGTGAACAGCGGCTCCAGGTCGTGCGCCTGCAGCAGCGGCGGGTCGGCGTTGACCACCAGGACGTCGCCGTCGAAGTCGGCCAGAGCGTCGTGGGCGCACAGCACCGCGTGGCCCGTGCCCTTGGGCGGGTCCTGGAGCACCACCGCGGCCTCGCCCAGGCGGTTCACCACCAGCGCCCGCACCTCGGGGATCGTGCCCACCACCACATGGATGCGCTCGCAGCCGGCGGCCTGCACCGTGTCGATGATCCGATCCAGCAGGATGCGGCCGCCCACCTTGTGCAGCACCTTCGGAACCTTGGACTTCATCCGCGTGCCGTGGCCCGCGGCCATGATCACGGCGGCTCTGGCGGTCATTCGGCTCTCCCGGGGCAGACATTGAGTCTTCTTGAGGCTTCCGCTTAGCAAGCCTTGTGGCGGCGCGCGACAAGGGGTTAGCGTCCCGGCCTTCTCCCGGGGGAATCTCCATGAAAATCGGTTCGCGTCTGGCCAGCTTGTTGGCCGCCACCTCACTCGTCGCGCTCATGCCCGCCGCCGCTCAGTCTGCAGGAAGCGGGGCTGCCGACGCAGCCTTGGAAGCGAAGTTCGACGGCATGATCGACAACGCCGAGATGGGCGGCTGGCTGAAGACCATGGCGGCGGAGCCCAACCACGTCGGTTCGCCCCACAACAAGCTGAACGCCGAGATGACCCTGGCCCAGTTCAAGTCCTGGGGCTGGGACGCCAAGATCGAGACGGCCTGGGTGATGTACCCCACGCCCAAGGAGGTGCTGCTCGAGCTGGCCAGCGGCCCCGGCGCGCCGTTCAAGGCGACCCTGACCGAGGCGCCGGTTCCCGGCGACGAAAGCTCCAGCCGCACCAAGGACCAGCTTCCGGCCTATGTGGCGTTCCAGGGGGACGGCGATGTCACCGCCCCGCTGGTCTATGTGAACTACGGCATGCCCGCCGACTACGAGGCCCTGGCGCGCCTGGGCATCTCGGTGAAGGGCAAGATCGCCATCGCGCGATACGGCGGCGGCTGGCGGGGCCTGAAGCCCAAGCTGGCCCAGGAGCACGGCGCGGTCGGCGCGATCATCTATTCCGACCCGCGCGACGACGGCTATTCGATCGACGACGTCTATCCCAAGGGCGCCTCGCGTCCGGCGAACGGCTTCCAGCGCGGCTCGGTGGCCGACATGACCGTCTTCCCCGGCGACCCGACCACGCCGGGCTACGGCTCCAGCAAGGACGCCAAGCGCGTGCCCCGCGAGCAGGCCGAGACGATCCTGAAGATCCCGACCCTGCCGATCTCGTACGGCGACGCGACGGTGCTGCTGAAGGCGCTGGACGGGCCGGTGGCGCCGGCCAGCTTCCGGGGCGGCCTGCCGATCACCTATCACGTGGGCGGCGGCGACCAGGCCAAGGTCCACCTGAAGGTGGAGTCCGACTGGAGCCTGAAGCCCGCCTACAACGTCATCGCTACGCTGAAGGGCAAGGCCAAGCCCGACGAGTGGATCGTGCGTGGCAATCACCGCGACGGCTGGGTCTTCGGCGCCAGCGACCCCCTGTCCGGCCACGTGGCCATGATGGGCGAGGCCAAGGCGCTGGGCGCGCTGGTCAAGGCCGGCTGGAAGCCCAAGCGGACGATCATCTACACCAGCTGGGACGCCGAGGAGCCCATGCTGCTGGGCTCCACCGAGTGGGCCGAGACCCACGCCGAAGAGCTGAAGAAGAAGGCGGTCGTCTACATCAACTCCGACTCCAACGGCCGAGGCTTCCTGGATGTGGGCGGCAGCCACTCGCTGCAGCACTTCATCAACGAGGTGGCCGCCGACGTGAAGGACCCGCAGACCGGCGTCACCGTCGGCCAGCGCCAGCGCGCCGAGCTGGCCGTCCAGGGCGAGGCGCCCGGCGCCAACCCCCGCGCGGTGGCCCTGGGCAAGATCGCCGCCGATCCGGGCAAGGACCTGCCGATCGACGCCCTGGGCTCCGGCTCGGACTACTCCACCTTCCTGCAGTACCTCGGCATCGCGTCGCTGAACGTCGGCTTCGGCGGCGAAGGCAGCTCGGGCGGAGTCTACCACTCGGCCTACGACACCTATGAGCACCACAGCCGCTTCGTTGACCCCGGCCACGCCTATGCGGGCGCCCTGGCCAAGTACACGGGCCGCCTGGTGATGCGGATGGCCGACACCGAGACCACGGTGCAGCGCTACGGCGACTTCGCCGACACGGTCGCGGGCTATCTGGACGAGGTGAAGAAGCTGGACGTCGCCACCCGCGACCAGGCCGTCGCCCGCACCCGCCTGCTGGCGGCCGGCGCCTACAAGCTGGCCGACGACCCGACGATCTCGCGGGCCGACCCCGGCCCCCTCGCCGCCTCGCCCAAGCTGGACTTCGCCGTCATGGACGGCGCGGTGGCCAAGCTGAAGGCCAGCGCCTCGGCCTTCGACACGGCGCTGGCGGCCAAGGGCGCCGCGCTCTCGCCCGCGCAGAAGAAGACGCTGGACGCGACCCTCCAGCCGCTGGAGCAGCGCCTGCTGCGGGAGAAGGGCCTGCCGTTCCGGCCCTATTACAAGAACATGATCTACGCCCCGGGCCGCTTCACCGGCTATGGCGCCAAGACCCTGCCGGGCATCCGCGAGGCGATCGAGGAGCGGCGGTTCGACGACGCCGTCACCTATATGGGCCTGACCGCCGAGGCGCTGAGCGACTACGCGGCCGGCCTGGACGCGGCGACCACGGTGATCAATGGCGGCTAACGCTCTTGCGGGCGCCGTCATCGCCTTCGACCTGGACGGCACCCTGGTCGACACGGCCCCCGACCTGATCGGCACGCTCAACGTGCTCTTGAAGGAAGAGGGCCTGCCCGCCCTGCCCCTCGACAGCGCCCGGCCGTTCATCGGCCGTGGTGCGCGCTGGATGATCGAACGCGGCTTCGAGGCGGCCGGCGAACACCTGGCCGCCGCGCGGCTCCAGGTGCTGTTCGAGCGCTTCCTCGTGCACTATCGCGCGCACATCGCCGACGAGAGCCGCCCGTTCCCGGGCTGCGAGGCGGCGCTGGACGCCCTCAAGGCGCAGGGCGCGAAACTGGTGGTCTGCACCAACAAGCTCACCGACCTGTCCGTGGTCCTGCTGGAGGCGCTGAACATCGCCGACCGCTTCGAGGCCGTGATCGGCGCCGACCTGGCTCCGGCCATCAAGCCCGACGCCCGCCACCTGCAGGCGGCCGTCGACGCGGTCGGCGGCGACATCGCCCGCACGATCATGGTCGGCGACGCCGCGACGGACGCCGGCGCCGCCCGCGCCGCCAAGGCCCACCTGATCCTGGTCAGCTTCGGCTACACCGAGATCCCGGCGGCGGACCTGAACCCCGACATCCTCATCCACAGCTTCGATGCGCTGCCCGACGCCTGCGCGCGGCTGTTGGGCGCTTGCGAGGTCGAAGCCGGTCAGTTATAGCCCCCGCCTTCCCGCGCCGTGAGGCGTGACCGGCGGATGCGTAGCTCAGCGGGAGAGCACCTCGTTCACACCGAGGGGGTCACAGGTTCAATCCCTGTCGCATCCACCATTTTTCTCCCCCAGACCGCACCTCACGCCACCACCGGGAACACCCCGGTCAGCGCGCCCGCCGCGAACAGTACGGCGCAGGTGGCGAGCGCCCATTTGACGGTGAACTTCTGGTGGTCGCCGAACTCGATGTTGGCCAGGCTGACCAGCAGGTAGGTCGAGGGGACCAGCGGGCTGAGCAGGTGGAACGGCTGGCCGATCAGCGAGGCGGCGCCGATGGCCTCGCGGCTGATGCCGAACCGGCCGCCGGCCTCGGCCAGCACCGGCAGGACGCCGAAGTAGAACGCGTCGTTGGAGACGAAGAAGGTCATCGGCAGGCTGAGCGCCGCCGTGATCGAGGCCATCCAAGGCCCCATGGACGGCGGAACCAGGGCCAGCAGGCTGCGCGGCATCGCCTCGGCCATGCCGGTCCCGGAGAGGACGCCGGTGAACACCCCCGCCGCGAAGATCAGGGCGACCATGGCGATGGCGTTGGGGGCGTGCATGGCGATGCGGGCGCGCAGGTCGGCGGGCCGTGGGTAGTTGATCAGGGTGGCCAGGGCGAACCCGGCCATGAACAGCACCGGCAGCGGCACGAGGCCGGACACCAGGGTGACCAGCAGGGCGATGGTCAGGGCCGCGTTGACCAGCAGCAGCTTGGGCCTGCGCACCGCCGGATCGGACGACACCGTCACCTCGCCGTCGGCCGACAGGCTGAGGTCGTCGAAGCCGCCGTCGGGCGGCGCGCCATCCAGGCGAAGGACGCCCAGGCGCTTGCGCTCGCTGCGCCCGTACAGCCAGGCCAGGGCCAGCAGCCACGCGATCGCCGCCGCCATGGCCGGGACCATCGGCAGGAAGAGCGCGCCGGCCTCGACCTGCAGCGCCGCCGCCGCCCGCGCGGTCGGCCCGCCCCAGGGCGTCAGGTTCATCACTCCGCTGGAGAGCATGATCAGGCAGGCCATGATCAGCGGATTGAGGCCGAGGCGCCGGTACAGCGGCAGCACGGCCGCCACGGTGACCATGTAGGTCGTCGAGCCATCCCCATCGAGCGAGACCAGCACCGCCAGGATCACCGTGCCCATGACGATCCGCACGGGATCGCCGCGCACGACGATCAGCAGCCGCCGCACCGCCGGATCGAACAGGCCCGCGTCGATCATCAGGCCGAAGTAGAGGATGGCGAACATGATCATCACGCCGGTGGGCGCGATCTTCTTCACGCCCTCCAGCATCATGGGACCCAGGTCCAGGCCGTGGCCGGCGAACAGGCCGAACAGCACCGGAACCACGATCAGCGCCACCAGGGGCGCCAGCCGTCCGGTCATGATCAGCGTCATGAACGTGGCGACCATGGCGAAGCCGAGCAGCGACAGGCTCATCGCGCGGACCTAACCGAGCCCGTGAGCACTCAGTCGGCTTTCGGCAGCAGGCCCAGGCGCTTGCCGACGATCCGGTCCAGCATGCGCTTGGGCAGGTGTTCGCCCAGGAAAATCTGCAGCATGTCCGGCGCCACGGTGTAGCGAACCTTGGGCTTGGGCGCGGTCAGGGCGTGGTGGATGACCTGGCCGATCTTCTCCGGCGGCAGGCCGGACTTGCCGAGTTGCAGCATGTAGGCGCGGATCCGCTCCAGCGCCGCCGCATAGGGCGTGTTGGCGTAGCGGGCCACGTCGACCTGGTCGGCCTTGTCCCAGATGGGCGTGGCCACGGCGCCGGGCGCGACCACCACTACGTCGACCCCGAACGGCAGCAGCTCGCGGCGCAGGGATTCCGAGAGGCCCTCCAGCCCGAACTTGGAGACGTTGTAGGGGGCCATGAACGGGTTGGCCGTCCGGCCGCCGACCGAGGAGATGTTGACGATCCGGCCGGGGTCGCGGACCGCCGGGCGGCCGGCGCCCAGCAACGGCGCGAAGGCTTGGGTGGCGATGACCACGCCGGTGAGGTTCACTTCCAGCTGCTGGCGGAACTCGTCGACGGGCAGGTAGAGCAGCGGCCCCGCCACCGCGATGCCGGCGTTGTTGACCAGGCCGGCCAGGGTCGCGCCGGCCAGCGCCGCCTGGACCTGTTCCGCCGCCGCCTGCGCCGCCGGGGCGTCGGTGACGTCGAACACCAGCGGGGTAAAACCGTCGCCGAGCTCGGTCTTGAGCCGCGCGCCGTCGGCGGGTTTGCGCACGCTGCCGAAGACGTGGAAGCCGCGGGCGACCAGCACCTGGGTCGCCGCCAACCCGATCCCGGTCGAGACCCCGGTGATCACCACTGATCGCGCCATTGCCGTCTCCGCCCACCCGTTGAGCGGGGAGGCTCCCACGGGCGCCGCCGTGGGTTCAATCCCCTTTCCGGCCCCTTCCCCAAGTCGGGAATCGCGGGCCATATCCCCCGCTTCGCGAACCGCTGGGGTCGATCGCCGTATGAGTTCCGCCGACATCGTCCTGGCGATGGCCGCCGTCTTCCTGGGCGCGCCCGTGCTGTTGTCGCTGGTCATGCTGGTGCGCAGCCCGCGCTGGTCGGGACCGCGCGCCGGGTGGGACCTGGGGCTGAGCGCGGCCTCGACGCTGGCCTACGCGCTGGCGTTCAACCTGATCTTCTTCGTCCAGGAGCTGTTCCTGGTGGTTCCCAAGGCGCTGACGCCGGGGCTGAAGCCGACCCTGTTCCACAACAACCACGACTGGACCGGCGACAACCCGCTGGCCGAGCTGTTCCAGGGGACCGGGGCGCTGGCCACCGTCGTCGTCGGGCTGGCCTTCGCCGTCTGGGTCACCCGGCGGCCGCCTCGGTCGCGGGCGCTCAGGCTGTTCGCGACCTGGATGGCGCTGCTGGGCCTGCTGGAGGCCCTGCCCCAGGTGCTGATCGGCTCGGTGATCCCGCAGAACGACGTCGGTCGCGCCATGACCTACCTCGGTCTCCAGCCGGGGGCGAAGATCGCGGCGTCGGTCGCCGCCATGCTGGCGATGGCGCTGGCCTGCGGGGTGATCGCGCCCTTGTTGCTCACCCTGGTTCCGGGGGCGGAGGCGCAGGGTCCGCGCGGCCGGGCGAGGACGGTCTTCCGGTTCGCGGTGCTGCCGGCGCTGGCGGCGGTGGCCCTGATCGTGCCCTTCCGCGTGCCCGGCGCGCCGATCGAGATCCTGTTCCCGCCGGTGGTGGCGACGCTGGTGGCCGTGACCTGGCTGCAGGCCTGGTCCTGGGTGGCGCCGCGCGCGCCGGCGGACCCGCCGCGAGCGGGCTGGTCCGTTCCCGTTCTGCTGGTCGCCCTGGGCCTGCTGCTGGCCGTGTTCCAGGTGGTTCTGCGCCCCGGCATCGCCTTCTACTGACCGGCCCGCGTCGGCAAATTGACGCTAGGTCAGGATTTGCGTTCGCCGACCTTCGCTATGGCGATGCGTAACAAACACGGGCCCGGGGCGACGCTTTCGTGACAAACGGGCCACAGCGCCACTGCGTTAGCCGCGTCGAACGCCGCAATCCCTTTGCGCACAAGGGATGGCCTCGACTACCGGCGCGCCTCCGAGCGAAGGTCCTGCGCCCTCCCCCATAAGCAGGACCACATCGGGGAGAACGAACCGAAATGAAATCTGGAATGCTGTTCCGCACGTCGGCGCTGGCCGTCGTGCTGGCGGGCGCGTTTGCGTCCTCCGTCCAGGCCCAAGAGGCCAACAGAGAAATCGAAGAGATCGTCGTCACCGCCCAGAAGCGCGAGCAGAGCCTGCAGGACGTGCCGATCGTGGTGACCACGATCAGCGGCAAGCTGCTGCAGGACGCCGGCGTCCGGGACATCCGCGACCTGACCGTGCTGACGCCCGGCCTGACCGTCACCTCGACCTCGAACGAGACCATCGTCACCGCCCGCGTGCGCGGCGTCGGCACCGTGGGCGACAACCCCGGCCTGGAAAGCTCGGTCGGCGTGGTGATCGACGGGGTCTATCGTCCGCGCAACGGCGTGTCGTTCGGCGACCTGGGCCAGATGAGCCGCATCGAGGTGCTGAAGGGTCCGCAAGGCACCCTGTTCGGCAAGAACACCTCGGCCGGCGTCATCAACATCATCACCGCCGGTCCGACCAAGGACTTCCAGGCCGAGGGCGAGGCCACCTACGGCAACTATGACCAGTGGGGCCTGACCGGCTCGGTCAGCGGCCCGCTCAGCGACACCTTCTCGGCGCGCCTGTTCGCCGGCACGCGGCAACGCGACGGCTATCAGAACATCGTCACGGGCCCCGGCCCGCGCACGGACCGCCGCGACAACGACCAGGACTTCTACACCTTCCGTGGCCAGGTGGCGTTCGAGCCGAACGACGTGGCGGACTTCCGCTTCATCGCCGACTTCACCAAGCGCAGCGAGATGTGCTGCGTCGGCACCCAGCTGTTCGTGGGCTCGGCGGCCAACAGCCGCGCCAACCTGGTGAACGCCGTGCGCCCCGGCTCCCTGGACCCGACCAACACCCCGTTCGACCGGCTGGGCTTCGCCAACCGTCCGACCGACCAGGACATCGAGGACAAGGGTGTCTCGCTGGAGGCGAACTTCAAGCTGGGCGGCGGCATGACGCTGACCTCGATCACGGCGGGCCGCAACTGGCGCGCCGAGACCGGCCAGGACAGCGACTTCACCGCGGCCGACCTGGTGTTCCGGCCCAACGACGGCCGCAACTTCGTGGAGTTCGACCAATTCAGCCAGGAGGTGCGCCTGGCGGGTGAAGGCTTCGGCGGCAAGCTCAACTGGCTGTTCGGCGGCTTCTACGCCAACGAGGATCTGCAGAGCCGCTCGGTCCTGAGCTATGGCACGGACTACTACGCCTACTTCGCCGGCCGCGTGCTGGGCGGCGTGCCCGGCCTGATCGGCCTCACGCCCGGTACGATCTTCCAGGCCAACAACGGCTCGGACGACCGCTACAGCCAGTCTGGCGAGACCTTCGCCCTCTTCACGAACAACAGCCTGCAGATCACCGAGCAGCTCGAGCTGACCGTGGGCCTGCGCTACACGCGTGACGAGAAGACGCTGACGACCCGGTACAACACCACCGGCTCGTCGTGCGACCAGGGCGAGGCGGCGTTCGGGTCGCTGGCGGGCCTGCTGGGTCAGGCCACGGCCCAGACCATCGTCGGCGGCCTCTGCCTGAACGCCCAGAACAACGACTTCGACGCCCTGGGCAACTTCAAGCAGAAGAACACCGAGGACGAGTTCTCCGGCACGGCCAAGCTGGCCTACCGCTGGAACCCCGACGTGATGACCTATGCGTCGTACTCGCGGGGCTACAAGGCAGGCGGGTTCAACCTGGACCGCGAGCAGGCGATCATTGTCACGCCGACCGGCCCGAACTTCACGGCCGACGCGGACACCGGGTTCAAAGGCGAGTTCGTGGACAGCTACGAGCTGGGCGCCAAGACCAGCTGGTTCGATCGGACCCTGCTGCTGAACGTGGCGGCGTTCTATCAGAAGTTCACGGACTTCCAGCTCAACACGTTCGTCGGCACCGCCTTCGTGGTGGAGACCCTGCCCCAGGTCGTCTCCAAGGGCGTTGACCTGGACTTCATCTACCTGCCGCCGGTCGACGGCCTGACCTTCCAGGGCGGCGTGACCTACGCCGAGACGGAGATCGGCAAGTTCGCGGCGGCCGACCTGATCAACCCGACTCGCTTCAACAGCCTGCGCCGCCTGCCCGGCGCGCGGCTGTCGTTCGCGCCCCTGTGGTCGGCCTCCCTGGCCGGGTCGTACCAGCGCGAGATGGGCAACGGCCTGATGTTCCGGGCCAACCTCTCGGGCAAGTACACGTCCAGCTACAACACCGGCTCGGACCTGCACCCGTCCAAGCTCCAGGACGAGATGATCCTGGTGAACGGCCGGGTGGGCGTGGGCTCGAAGGACGAGCGCTGGGCCGTGGAGCTCTGGTCGAACAACCTGTTCGACAAGGACTACATCCAGGTCGGCTTCAACGGCCCCTACCAGGTGGACGAGAACAACGACGCGGTCAGCGTCTACGACGCCTTCCTGGGCGCTCCGCGCACCTACGGCGTGACGCTTCGCCTGAAGTACTGATCGCGCCTGAGCATCCGAGCGATCAGGATGGAGGCGGTCCGGAGCAATCCGGGCCGCCTTTTTCTTTGGCCGCCGTCGCCTAGGGTCCGGCCATGGAGACGCTGCCGATCATCGACATGTCCGCCCTGTTCGACCGCGCCTCGCGCTGGGACGGCGCCAGCGTCCACGAGTTCGAGGGGACCTACGGCGACTACCTGCTGGGCAAGGTGGCCAAGGTCTTCCCGCAGTTGGTGGAAAGCGCGCTGGGATCGCCGGCGCGTTGATGCGCTGCCGCCTAGATCTACTCATCCCCGCGCATGCGGGGATGAGTAGCGCCCGGGGATGAGTCGCTTTGGAGTCGGAGCCTAGTCCCGGCGCTGGTTGCTGAGCGGGGCGTTGGGATCGGGCGCGACCGGCGGCGTGTACTGCGGCTGGGGTTCGGGCGCGATGGCGGCGGGCGGCGGCAAGGCGATCACCGGCGCGGGGTCGGGCGCCGGGGGCGCGGCGGGCAGGACCAGGCGCTTCGGCGGGGCGACGCGCGGCGCGGCGGCGACCT
>JAHJME010000002.1 GCA_018821435.1 Alphaproteobacteria bacterium | reverse complement strand
CTCTCCCTACCCTCTCCCCACTCTTCCCCCGGCTCAAGGCCGGGGTCGGGGGGAGAGGAGGCGTCCGTACTCCATCCATCCCTGAGCTTCCTGATGTCCGCCAGTCTGCCGATATCCGACGCCCTGTTACGCTGTAACGCCGGCTGAAACCGTTCCGTACTGAGCCGACGCCCGCGCCCGCGCGAAGAGCGCCCCGATAGGTTGGGGAGTGCGTGATGCGGGTTTTGGGTCTGGCCGCCGTGGTGGCCATGGGTGTCTGCGGTCAGGCCTCGGCGGAGGAGGCCGGGGCCACCGCGCCCGCCGACACCGGGGTGCAGGAGGTGGTCGTCTTCGGGCGGGGCGAGGCCAAGATCGGGGTCGCCCATGCGGCGAGCGAGGGCACGATCGCCGGCGCCGACATGCTGGTCAGGCCGCTGCTGAAGACGGCGGAGTTGCTGGAGGCGGTGCCGGGGCTGATCGCGGCCCAGCATTCGGGGTCTGGCAAGGCCAATCAGTACTTCCTGCGCGGCTTCAACCTGGACCACGGGTCGGACTTCACGACCTACATCGACGACGTGCAGATGAACTTCCGCACGCACGGACACGGGCAGGGCTATCTAGACCTGAACGGCCTGATCCCCGAGACCATCACCCGCGAGGATTTTCGCAAGGGGCCGTACCGCGCGGACGGCGGCGACTTCGCCCTGGCCGGCGCGGCCTACATGACCACCGTGGACAGCTACGACCGCAACTGGGCGGCGGCCGAGGGTGGCTCGTACGGCTACGCGCGGCTGGCGGCCGGGGGCACGTTGCGGGATGTGGCCGGCGGCCAGCTGACCCTGGTGGGCGAGGGGCGGATCTATGACGGACCGTGGCAGGAGGGCGAGCACCTGCGCCACTACGCGGCCTTCGCGAAATATACGCGGGACACGGCGTTAGGGGCGCTGGAGCTGAGCGGCCACGGCTATCGTGGGACCTGGCGGCCGACCGAGCAGATCCCGGAGCGGATCGTGGGCTCGGCGGTCTGCGAGGACGTGTTCTGCTCGCCCGATCCGACCGCCACCGGCGAGACGACCCGGTTCGTCGCGAACGCCAAGCTGACCGGCCAGGGGTGGAAGGGCAATGTGTACGGTCAGGTCTACGACTGGAACATGTATTCCAATCCAACCTACGCGAACGCGGACGGGACCAGCGCCCAGATCCACCAGTTCGACCGCCGCTGGATCGTCGGGTTCAAGGCGGAGAAGACCTGGGAGATTTCGCCGACGATCAGCTTCCGGGCCGGGACCGAGAACCGTTACGACGACATCGGCAAGGTGGGCGTGCAGCACACCGACGACCGGGTGTTCGTGGAGTCGTTCGGGCTGTATCGCGTGAAGGAGGCGTCGGCCTCGGTGTTCGGCGAGCTGACCTGGCAGCCGATCGAGGCCCTGCGGGTGATCGGCGGCCTGCGCGGCGACTACTATAACGCCGACGTGGCGGCGAAGGACGCCGAGGCGGCGGCGCTGGGCACGGGCAAGGCGCACGACAGCGTCGTCTCGCCAAAGATCGACGTCGCCTACAAGGTCAACGACAACATCGAGCTCTATGCGGACTGGGGCCGGGGCTTCCACTCCAACGACGTGCGCGGCAACTTCACCACGACGCCCGTGCCGATCCTGGTGAAGGGGACGGGCAAGGAGTTGGGGGCGCGGTTCCAGGCCGGGCACCTCACCCTGACCACGACCTACTGGTGGCTGAACGTCGGCAGCGAACTGCGCTTCGTGGGCGACTCCAACGCGGTCGAGCCGACAGGCGCCAGCAAGCGGCGCGGCTACGAGATCGTTGGCTTCTGGCGGCCGCTGCCGTGGTTGGCCATCGACGGGAACTACACCGGCAGCCACGCGCGCTACGACAATGGCGACCATATCCCCAACGCGTTCGAGAACTCGGCCTCGCTGGGCGTCTCGGCGGTCTCCGACACCTGGGAAGGCAGCGTGCGCCTGCGCCACCTGGGGCCGTCGCCGCTGGTCGAGGACAATTCCGTTCGCGACAAGGGCAGTACGGTGGTCAACCTGCGCGCGGCCAGAAAGTTCGCGAATATAGAGGTTTACGGCGATCTGCTGAACATCTTCAACAGCCGCGACAAGGACATCGCTTACTTCTACGAGGCCTACATCCCGGCCTTCGACGCCGCGCCGACCGAGGGTCGGATGAGCCGGGTGGTGGAGCCGCGGACGGTGCGGGTGGGGGCCACCTACCGGTTCTAGAACGGACTGTAACGCGTCTGGAACCGTTCAGTACTGCCTGCGCCAAGAGCTCGGGGGACATCCTGGCCTCAGTCGTAGCCGGTCCCCCAAGGCCCACCGCGACTTCACTTGCCAGGTCCCGGCGCGCCCGCGCCCAAGGATCAGGATTTGCGGGCGGCGCGCCTCCAACGCCGCCGCCCGCCTCTTTCCGCGAGGGCCAGCGGGGACACGTTGTGCGCCGCAGGCGGGCTTATTCGACCACGAACCACACGAACCACACGAACGAACCTTGCCGCGAGCACCGCAGAGGACGTCGGGCACGCGTTCGTGTGGTTCGTGTGGCTCGTGGTCGGTCTTAACGGCGCTGACGCGCCCGGGCGGACAGGATTTACCGCGCCATGTTCAGGACCTGGACCTGGGTGAATTCCTTCAGGCCCTCTTCGCCCAACTCGCTGCCGATGCCGGAGAACTTGGAGCCGCCGAAGGGCAGGTCGGGGCGCAGGTCCGCGTGCTTGTTGATCCACACCGAGCCCGACTCCATGCCCTCGGCCAGGTCCCAGGCGCGGTCGCTGTCCTTGGCCCAGATCGAGCCGCCCAGGCCGTAGATCGAGGCGTTGGCGCGGGCCACGGCGTCGGCGGGGTCGGAGTATTTGATCACCGGCATGACCGGGCCGAACTGCTCCTCGTCCACCAATTGCGAGCCCTCGGCGATGTCGCGCACGACGGTGGGCTGGATGAAGTAGCCCTTGTCGCCCTTGCGGCCGCCGCCGGCGATGACCTTGCCGTCCTTCTTGGCGCTGTCCAGGAAGCCCATGACCTTGTCGAACTGGGCCTTGTTCTGCAGGGGGCCCATCTGGGTCCCTTGCTCCAGGCCGTCGCCGACCACCCAGGCGTCGGCCAGTTTGACGAACTCGTCGCACATGGCGTCGTAGATGCTTTCGTGGACGTAGATCCGCTTGGCCGCGATGCAGACCTGGCCGGCGTTCTGCATGGCGGCGCCGAACACCTTGGGGGCGGTGGCCGCCACGTCGACGTCGCTCATGACGATCAGGGCGTCGTTGCCGCCCAGCTCCAGCGAGATGCGCTTCAGGGCGCTGGCGGCGCTGGCCATCACCTTCTTGCCGGTCTCGGTGGAGCCGGTGAAGCTGATCTTGCGGACGTCCGGGTGCGAGGTCATGGCGCCGCCCAGGTCGTTGTTGTCGGCGATGACGTTGACGACGCCGGGCGGGACCAGGTCCTTGATCAGCTCGCCGAACTTCAGCGCGGTCAGGGGCGTGGTCGCCGCCGGCTTCAGGATCACCGTGTTCCCGGCCAGCAGGGCGGCGGGCACCTTGAAGGCCATCAGCATCACCGGGAAGTTCCATGGGACGATGCAGCCCACCACGCCCAGCGGCCGGCGGCGCACCTCGACGCGGCCCTTGTCGTCGTTCGAGACCACCTTGGCGGGCAGGTCCAGGCTGGCGAAATAGCGGAAGAAGGCGGACGCGCCATAGACCTCGCCGGTGGCGTCGCCAAGCGGCTTGCCCTGTTCCTGGGTCAGCAGGCGGGCCAGTTCCGTGGCGTTGGCCTGCAGGACGTCGGCGATGGCCAGCAGCACCGTGCGGCGCTCGTCCATGGTCGTCTTGCTCCAGGCGGGGAAGGCGGCCTTGGCGGCGGCGACGGCTTGGTCCAATTGGGCGCTGGAGGCCCGGGCGCAGGTGGCGACCAGCTCCTCGGTGGACGGGTTGATCACGTCGAGCGAGGCGTCGCCGTCGACGAGGGCGCCGTTGATGAGCAGCTTGTATCCGGACATGGGGGTCCTCCCGCGAGATTGTTGGGCCGCAGGCAACGCCCCTTACCCAGCGGCGGTCAAGCGGCCTGGGCGCGCACCCGCTGGACGTCGGCGTCCGGCGACACGCCCACCGCCTGCAGCATCTCGGTGCGGCCCGGCGCGCCCTGGGCCGGGTAGAGGGCGGCGTTGGCGGCCTTGCCCCGCGCCCAGACCCGGACGATCTTCGCCAGGTTGCGGGGCCGCTTCAGCCACGCCTGCGGGTGCTCCAGCATGTGGAAGCCGCGCAGGAAGCTGCGCAGCAGGTCCACGTCCTCGCGGATGGCGATGGCGACGCCGTCCTCCAGGAAGCTCTTGGCCAGCTTGCCCTTCAGCGTGGGCTTCTTCGGCGGCAGCAGCGCCGCGCGGGCCCGGCGGATCGCCGAGCGATCGGCCTTGCGCATCACGTCGTAGTAGGGCCGCAGCTCGCGCTCGATGCCGGTGCGATAGTGGATCAGGCGCTGGGCCGGATCGGGCGTTGCCTGCAAGGCGTCCAGCAGCAAGTGGGCGCTGACCGCGGCGAACGAGCAGCCCCGGCCGTACAGCGGATTGGTCCGCACCACGCAGTCGCCCACGGGGAAGAAGCCCAGCACGGCCGGTTGGCCCTCGGCCGCCAGCTCGCGCCAGCGGCTCTCCAGCTGGCCCATGCCGAAGACCCGGCTGGTGGCCTCGGTGCGCTCGGGGTCGATCCAGGGGACCAGGCCGGGCAGCTCGCGGCACATGGCGTCGAAAACCTCGGGGTCGACGATGGCCTTGCGCATCTCCTCCTCGACCTCGGGCACGCAGAGGGTGACGGAGAAGCAGCCGTTGTCGCCCGGGAAGACGCCGAACTTGAGGTAGCCCAGGTCGCCGGTGGTCGCGCCCGCGCCGCGCGCCGGCTCGGCCTGGCCGGGGCGCAGGCGGTAGTGGCGGGTGAAGTAGATGACGCCGCAGGACTCGGCGCTTTCCGGGACCGTGACGCCGATCTCGCTCAGCCACTCATAGGCCAGCGAGCCCTTGCCCTGGGCGTCGACCACGAGGTCGGCGGCGAGTTCGGTCCCATCCTCCAGGACGACGCCGGTGACGGTCGGCGGCGCGCCCGGCGCGATCGTCAGGCCCTTCACGAACGTCAGCGGCCGCATGGTCACGCCCGGCAGACCCTCGGCGTAGCGGCGCATCACCAGCTCCAGGGTCGTGCGCCGACTGGTCAGGATGGCCAGGTCGCGGTCGATGGGGGCGGGGACGTAGTTTTCCTTGTGCTTGTCGGTCAGCGAGCCTTCGAAGCCCAGTTCGCGCACGCCCTCGGCCAGCAGGGCCTCCAGCAGGGCGGGATGGCGGTCGCGGGCCAGGGTGCGCAGGCGGGCGAGGAAGGCGTGGCTGTGACGCAGGTGGCCGACGCCGCGGCGCTGCCAGTCGTCGAAGGCCGCGTCGGGACCGCCGGCCGGCGGCGGCGGATCGCGATCCAGCACCGTGACCTCGCGGTCAGGCCCCGCCAGGGCCATGGCGGTCCAGAGACCCGCCATCCCCGCGCCCATCACCAGAACCCGCTCGACCATGCCGCACCCCGAAAGACGTCAGGCGCGCAGTGTAGCAGAGGCCGATCTTGACGTCGGGTCGACTGCTCAGGTGGGCGAGCCGGGTCGCTTCATGGCGGCGGCCTTCACCTTGGCGAGGGCCGCGCGGACCGAGCCGACGTCGGCGCCGGGAATCACATAGTCGCCGACCACGAACGCCGGCGTGCCCTGCAGGCCAAGCGCCCCGGCCAGCAGGCGGATGTCGCGAATCTGTTCGGCGATGGCGGGATCGTTTGCGGCCTTGCGGACGGCCGCGGGGTCCAGGCCCACCTCGGCCAGGTGACGGTCCAGGGCGGCCTCGTCCAGGCCCTTGTCGCTCATCCAGGCCTTGTAGAGCTCGACGCCCTTGGTCTTGCCCTGGGGGGTGAGCGCGAGCTTGGCGGCGCTGTCCGACACCTCGCCGAAGATCGGGAATTCCTTGAAGACGAAGCGGACGTCGGGGTTCTCGGCCATCAGCTTCACCACCTCGGGGGCCACCACCTTGCAGTAGCCGCAGCGGTAGTCGAAGAACTCGACCACGGTGAACTCGCCGGTCGGATTGATCACCAGGTCGCGCGGGTCGCGCTCCAGCTGCTGGCGGTACTTGGCCACGGTCGACGCCGAGGCCTTGGCCTGTTCCAGCATCTGCTTCTGGCGCAGCTTCACCACCGCTTCCTCGATCACCTCGGGGTGTTCGAGCAGATAGGCGCGGACCTTGGCGCCGAAGGCGGGGTCCGCCTTCTCCGGCTTGTTGCAGGCGGACAGGGCGAGCGAGGCCACGAGGACGGCGGCGAGGGGAGCGATCAGCTTCATGGGATCCAGATAGAGGTCAGGGGCCGGCTTTATCAGGGCAGAGGCCGGCTCAACGCGTGTTCCCGGCGACCGAGCCCTCGCGGGCCAGATCCTTCAGGTCTTCGCGGGTCGGCTCGGCGACCAGGACGATGTCGGTGGCGCGGCGCCATTCGGGTGTGCCGCGGGTCAGCATCTCGCGGGCGCGCATGGCGAACACGCGGGCCTGGCGCTTGTCGCCGATGTTGAAGTTGTATTCGGCGGTGGCGAGGCGGGCCAGGCCGTCCTCGTTCAGCTTGTCGTAGGCCTCGGCCAGGATGCGCCAGGCGACGGCGTTGTCTTCTTCCTGGGTCAGGGCGCGCTTCAGCTCGGTGACGCCCTCGGCGACCTTCTTCTTGTCGTCCAGGGCGATCAGGGTCTGGCCCAGGTTCACCCGCAGCAGCGGCGCCTCGGGCTTCAACTCGACGGACTTGCGCTGGGGCAGCTCGGCTTCTTCGGTGCGGCCGAACTCGAACAGGATCTGGCCCTTCAGCTCCCAGAGGTAGGGGTTGCCGGGCTGGTCCAGCAGGAGGGCGTCGATCAGCTTCAGCGACTTGTCCGGCTCCTTGAGCTGATAGTAGGCGATGGCTCGGGCGTAGCGCGACGGATAGTCGGTGGCTTTCTCGTCGTACTTGGTGATCGCCACCTGCGGATTGAGGAAGCCGTCCAGCTTGGCCTTCATGACCGCGTGCTCGGCCATGGCCTCGGGGCTGTCCTTCTTGTTGTAGTTCGGCTGCACCTCGACCTTGCGGCGCAGGCCCTCGATCCGGTCGGACGAGATCGGGTGGCTGCGGAAGTAGGCGTACCGGCGGGCTTCGTCGAAGACCTCCTGGTAGCGGAAGTTGTCGAAGAAGTCGGCCAGGCCCTTGCCGGACAGTCCGGCCTTGTCGAGCAACTGGGCCCCCGCCTGGTCGGCGCGGCTTTCCTGCTCGCGGCTGTAGCCCATGGCGCCCAGGGTGCCGAAGTAGCTGGCGCTGCCGGCCAGGCCCGCCGCGGCCTCGGGCGATCCGGCCAATGCCGCCAGCACGCCCAGGCCCATGGTCAGCAGGAAAGGCTTCATGCCGGCCTGCTGCATGTCGCCCGAACGGGCGCTGTGACCGGCGGCCAAGTGGCCGACTTCGTGGGCGATGACGCCCTGCAGTTCGTTCGGATCGTCGGATTCGAGAATCAGGCCGGTGTTGAAGCCCATCACGCGGGGCCCGGCGAAGGCGTTCAGCTCCTTGGAGCCGACGATGACGATCTCGACGTTCTTGGGGTCGACGCCCGCCGCCTTCAGGATCGGCTCGGCGTCCCGCGAGAGGATCTCTTCGATCTCGGTGTCGCGGATCAGCGATTGAGCCGAGGCCGGGGCCGCGGTCATCGCGACGCCCGCGGCGGCCACCGCCGTCAGCGCCAGGCGCGAGACCGATCGGAAAGGGGAGCTCATCCTCGACACTCTATCGTAGTCCGACGCCCCCAAGCCGGTCGGATGCTAGCCTGCATCCCGCCAAACTGGAAACCCGGTTTGGCGGGACACTTCGCATCACATGGCGACGATCTAGCCGCGGCGCCACCAGCCGCGCTTCGGCGCCGGCGCGGGACCCGAGATTTCGTTCGGATCGGGCGCACGGGGCGCGGCCGGGGCTTCAGGTTCAGGCTCGGGCGCCGGGGCGACCGCTTCCACAACCGGTTCCGGCTCAGGCGCGGCGACGACCTCGGGCGCTTCGGCGGCCGGCGCGGCCTTGCGGCTGCGCGAACGCTTCGGCTTGGCCGCGGGCTCCTCGGCCACGACCACGACCGGTTCGGGCTCAGGCGTGGCCTCGGGCTCCGGCTCAGGCGCCGGTGCGGCGACGGCCTCGGGCGCG
>JAHJME010000001.1 GCA_018821435.1 Alphaproteobacteria bacterium | reverse complement strand
CGCCGCCGCCCGAGGGGCCGCCGATCGGGCCGGAGCCGCCCGCCGGGTTCTCGCCCGACTGCAGCCGCTTCAGCGCTTCCTCCGGCCCCGGCAGGTCCGACGCATAGGCCAGGCGCACCAGCGCCATGTCCACCGCCGCCGCCGCATCGGGCGCGCGCCGCACTTCCTCGTAGGCCTTCAGCGTCAGCTGCCAGATCCGCGACAGGGTGCCGGCCGACACCGCCGCGCCCACGGCCGCCAGCCGCTGGGCCTGCTCCTTGGGCATCACCAGCGCCTGGGGTCCGATGGCCTTCGCCACCGACGCGCCATGGGTGTGGTCCAGCAGGTCCATGATCACCTGGTCGGGCCCCGCGCCATAGCCATAGAGCTGGCGGAACGTCTCGATCGCCGGCCCGGCCTCGCCGCGCATGATCTGCTCGAACAGGGTGATGGTCTGGGCCCGGTCGGCCAGGCCCAGCATGTCGCGGATCGAGGCGGCGCTGACCGTCTGGCCGGGCTCGGCCTGCACGATCGCCTGGTCCAGCATCGACTGGCCGTCGCGGACCGAGCCCTCGGCGGCGCGGGCGATCAGCATCAGGCCCTCGGCCTCGACGCGGGCGCCCTCGTTCTCGCAGATCATCTCCAGGTTCTTGACCAGCAGCTCGGGCTCGACCCGGCGCAGGTCGAACCGCTGGGTGCGCGACAGGATGGTCACCGGCACCTTGCGGATCTCGGTGGTGGCGAAGATGAACTTGGCGTGCGGCGGCGGCTCCTCCAGCGTCTTCAGGAGCGCGTTGAACGCCCCCGTCGACAGCATGTGCACCTCGTCGATGATGTAGACCTTGTAGCGGCCCTCCACCGGCGCATAGCGCACGCCCTCCAGCAGCTCGCGGATGTCGCCCACGCCCGTCCGGCTGGCGGCGTCCAGTTCCAGCACGTCCATGTGCCGGCCCTCGATGATCGAGCGGCAGTGGATGCCCTCGACCGCCAGATCGAGCGAAGGCTCGTGAACCGTGTCGCTCTCGTAGTTCAGCGCCCGGGCCAGCAGGCGCGCGGTGGTGGTCTTCCCCACCCCGCGCACGCCGGTCAGCATGAAGGCATGCGCGATCCGCCCGGTGGCGAACGCGTTGCGCAGCGTCCGGACCATGGCCTCCTGGCCGTACAGGTCCTCGAACGAGCGCGGGCGGTACTTCCGCGCGATGACGGTGTAGGCCGCGCCGGAATCCTCGGCGTGCGCGGGCGGCGGCGCCACGACCGGCGCAGGCCCGCCGAACATGTCGCCCGTGTTCGGGTCGCGCTCCGGCGGCAGGTCAGAATCGTCGTGCGGGAGGTCGTCGTCGCCCATGGCGCCATCTAACGGGAGGGGTATGCCCCGGGGAAGCGGAAAGCCCGTTCAAATTGGGGAAAGGTGGAGACCGAACGGCAACCCGGGACGTGACCCGTTGTGGCTGCTTCCTTCCGGACCTGACCAGGTTGGCGAGGCGCCCGTCCGCCGCCGATCTCCGTCGCGGCATATGGCCGATCGGCGGAGCGAGGGCAAGGGGCTGGAGGCCGCACCTTCGGAAGGTCGCCCCCAGCGTCCCATGTCGCCGTCAGGCCGCCGAGATCGCCTTCTCGACGTCCTGCAGTGCGTGACCGGTCAGGTCCTTGGCGATCTCGCCGACCAGGATCGCTGACAATTGGGCGTGGTACTGCGGCCGGATGGCCCCAAGGGTCCGAGGCGCGGCGATGATCAGCAGGGCCGAAATCCCGCCTGACAGCACCTTCTTGTTGAGGATCTCCACGACGCCGGCGGAGAACCCGTCTTCCTTGTCCTGCCCGCCGTCGGGGTTTGCGGAGCTGCCATGGCGGCCGGGGGTCGCGCCCTGGTGGCTGGCGTCGACCGGATCGTGCGCCAGGGGCTCCAGCTTCAGCCCGGCCTCGTCGCCGGCGTTGCGGAAGAGGTTGAATTTCTCGCCGTCGGCGACGGCGACGGTCGCGCCGTTGGGAAGCTGCATGGAGATCTCCAGACTCGGCCGCGGGCTGCGGCGCCTAAGCTGGGACGTCCCACGCTCAGTCGTTTCGATGGGAGGTCAGCGCCCGACAAGGGCGCGGAGTTCCCCACAATCACCTGGTGAAACGAGGCCGGACATGAAAGCGGGGCCGATAAGGCCCCGCTCGGTCGTCTAGCGCTTGCGGAATTGCGGCCGGGCCGGGCCGCCGCCGACCCGCGGGCCGGTGTCGCGGTGACGGAAGATGATCCGCGCGCGATCCATGTCGTAGGGGGTCATTTCCACCGTCACCTTGTCGCCCACCATGGAGCGGATGCGGTGCTTCTTCATCTTGCCGGCCGTGTAGGCCAGCACTTCGTGGTCGTTCTCCAGGCGCACCCGGAAGCGGCCCTCGGGCAGCAGCTCGGTGACTTCACCTTCGAACTCGACAAGATCTTCTTTGGCCAATGGGCGGTCCTATTGCGGAAGACGTGATGCGGGCCGGCTCGTTCCGCTGATTCAAGATCGGCGGATACGAGAGCCGGGCCAATACCGATTTTAAGCAGCGCTAGATGGGCTCATCATCGGCAAAAAGCAAGTTATCCGGCCCGCGACGTCTCTATTTGCCCGCCAGCAGCGCATCCAGTTCGGCCGCGTCGTGCCGCTCCGGCAGCGACGGCTCGCCCTGGGCGCGGTTGACCAAGCGCCCGCGCTTCACCGCCGGCCGCTGGCCGATCTGTTCGGTCCAGCGCTGGACGTGCTTGTAGCTCTTCACGTCCAGGAACTCGCCGGCCTCATAGGCGCCGCCCTTGGCCACCAGTCCGTACCAGGGCCAGGTGGCGATGTCGGCGATCGTATACTCCGGCCCGCCCAGGTACTCGCTTTCGGCGAGGCGGCGGTCCAGCACGTCCAGCTGGCGCTTCACCTCCATCGCGAACCGGTCGATCGCATATTCGATCTTGAACGGCGCGTAGGCGTAGAAGTGCCCGAACCCGCCGCCCAGGTAGGGCGCGCTGCCCATCAGCCACATCAGCCATGACAGGGTCTCGGCGCGGGCCGCCGGCTCGGTCGGCAGGAATTCGCCGAACTTCTCGGCCAGGTGGATCAGGATCGCTCCGCTCTCGAACACCCGGATCGGGGTGGGGCCGCTGCGGTCCATCAGGGCCGGGATCTTCGAGTTCGGGTTCACGTCGACGAAGCCCGAGCCGAACTGGTCGCCCTTGCCGATGTTGATCAGCCAGGCGTCGTACTCGGCGCCCTTGTGGCCCAGCGCCAGCAGCTCCTCCAGCATCACCGTGACCTTCACCCCATTGGGCGTGCCCAGCGAATAGAGCTGCAGCGGATGCTTGCCGATCGGCAGCTCCTTCTCGTGGGTCGGGCCGGCGATCGGCCGGTTGATCGCGGCGAACCGGCCCCCGCTCTCCTTGTTCCACTGCCAGACCTTGTCCGGGGCATAGCCGGCGGGATGGTTCGGAGGCGGTGTCTCGGACATTCGGCAGTCTCCAGTTTCCTCGGGGACGCGCTCGACGTCGGCGCGCTCTTCGATGTGGGCGCACCTGAAGAGGAACGCATCCCTACCCTCGCGCTTTCTCGCCCCGCATACCACTCAAGGGAATTGTCAGATGGCCCAGAAAACCTTGTCCGAGGTCGCCAAGACCTTGAAGGACATCGACTTCATGATGCTGCTCACCCACACCGACGACGGCCAGATCGCCGGCCGGCCGATGAGCAACAACCGCGACGTCGAATACGACGGCGACAGCTGGTTCTTCGTGGGCGAGGAATCACGAACCTTCGCCGACGTCTCCCGCGACCCGAAGGTCACCCTGTCGGCCCAGGGCAAGGGCGGGCTGCTGGGCAAGCCGCCGATCTTCTTCAACATCGAAGGCGAGGCGGAGATCGTGCGCGACCGTGCGACCCTGGCCGAACATTGGGTCAAGGACCTGGAGCGCTGGTGGCCGCAGGGCCCCGACAGCCCCGGCTTGGCGATGATCAAGGTCCACGCCAGCCGCATCCACTATTGGGATGGTGAAGATCAAGGCGAGTTGCGGCTGTAGAGGCGTCGCGCGCGAAGCTGGGCTGACGAGGCGACGCGGACCCCTTAGATAGGGGCCATGCCGCTTCAGTCCTTCGTGAACACCTTCGCCGGAAATCCGCTCGATCGCGCCAGCGAACGACGCGGCGACACCGCCTGGCTCGCCGAACAGCTCGCCTCCCCCGAGTCGCTCGGCATCGCGCTCTGGAACGGCAAGCCGTTCGTCGAGAAGACAAAAGACGGCGCCGTCCAGATCGCCTACCTGCCCGCCAAGATGATCGGCGAGCTGGCCGGCGGGAACGACCGGCTGCTGTTCATGGGCCTCTGGAAGGGGACCGCGATCTTCGCCCTGGACATGGAGGGCCTGAACGATCCCGGCCAGGGCGTGTTGCAGGGCCTGGGCGAATTCATCGACCTGCGCCAGATCGCGCTGAAGCTGCCCCCGACCGACGCCGGCATCCTGGCGACGGCCAAGGCCATGTTCGAATGGCGCCGCAAGCACAGCAACTGCGCCAACTGCGGCCAGCTGGCCCAGGCCAAGGACGGCGGCTGGAAGCGCCAGTGCACCTCGTGCAACGCCGAGCACTTCCCGCGCACCGACCCCGTGGTGATCATGCTGGCCTATCACGGCGACCGCTGCATGCTGGGCCGCCAGGAGGCCTGGCCCCCCGGCATGTTCTCAGCCCTCGCCGGCTTCCTGGAGCCAGGCGAGTCGATCGAGGAGGCCTGCGCCCGCGAACTGGGCGAGGAGGCCGGCCTGCGCACGCTGAAGGTCCGCTACCACTCCAGCCAGCCCTGGCCCTATCCGTCGTCGCTGATGATCGGCCTGATCGCCGAGGTCGAGGACGACGAGGGCACGCCCGACCAGACCGAGCTGTCCGAAGTCCGCTGGTTCACCCGCGACGAGGCCCGCAGGCTGCTCAAAGGCGAGATCGAGGGAACCTTCTGCCCCCCGCCGATGGCCATCGCCCACCAGCTCATCAAGGCCTGGGCGGAGGAATAGGCCCTCAATTCCTCCCCATCGGGGGAGCAATTTCGTTATCGATTCCGGAACGGGTCCGCCGGATACACGCCCAGGATCTCGAACCGTTCCGAGAAGAACCGCAGCTCCTCGAACGCGCGGGCCAATTCCTTGTCTTCGGGACGGCCATCCACCTCGGAATAGAAGAAGGTCGCCGTGAAGGCGCCGTTCTCCATGTAGCTCTCCAGCTTGGTCATGTTGACGCCGTTGGTCGCGAAGCCGCCGAGCGCCTTGTAGAGCGCCGCCGGGATGTTGCGGACCCGGAAGATGAAGCTGGTCACGCAGGGCTCGGTGAACGCCGGCGGCGGCGGATTGGCGTCCGCCGTCATGATCAGGAACCGGGTGGTGTTGTTGTGTTCGTCCTCGATGTCCCGGGCCAGGATCTCCAGGCCGTAGATCTCGGCCGCCAGCGCCGGCGATACGGCCGCCTTGGTGGGATCGGGATGCTCGGACAGCGCCTTGGCCGCGCCGGCGGTGTCGCCCGACGCCTCGGTCTTCAGGCCCATCCGGCGCAGCGTCTTGCGGCACTGGCCCAGCGCGATGGGCATGGAGACCGCCGTCGTCACGTCCTCCAGCTTCACGCCCGGATTGGCCATCAGGTTGAAGTGGATCGGCTTGAAGCGCTCGCCGATGATCTTCAGTCCCGACGACGGGAGCAGGTGGTGCACGTCGGCCACCCGGCCGGCGATCGAGTTCTCCACCGGGATCATGCCCAGCTGGCAGTCGCCCGACCGCACCGCCTCGAACGCTTCCTCGAACGTCGCGTTGGGGACCGGCTCCATCTCCGGAAACGCCGCGGTGCAGGCCTCATGGCTGTTGGCGCCGAGCTCGCCCTGGAAGGCGATGCGTCCCTTAGTCATTGAGTGTCCTTGCGTACGCGCGGGCGCGGTCCAAGTCGGACGGATTGTCCACCGAGATCGGCGCATCGTCGGCCACGGCGGCCCAGATCGAAAGTCCCAGTTCCATCGCGCGGAGCTGTTCCAGCTTCTCGCGAATCTCCAGCGGCGACGGCGGGGCGGCGTTGAACGCCGTGAGCGCCGCGCGGCGATAGCCATAGATGCCCACGTGCCGCCACACCGGCAGGTCGCCATGCAGGGTGGAGCGGGTGAAATAGAGCGCCCGGCCCGTCCGCCCGTCCGGCTGCATCGCCAGCACGGCCTTGACCACGTCGGGGTTCGTCCGGTCGTCGGGCGAGGCCTCGGGCGCCACCACGGTGGCGATGTCGCAGGACGCCTGGTTTTCCAGCACGCCCGCGCACGCCGCCAGCACGCCAGGCGCCACGAACGGCATGTCGCCCTGCAGGTTGATCACCACGTCATGGGCGCCCGCCGGGTCCAGTTCGGCCAGGGCCGCCAGGATGCGATCCGACCCGGAGGGCAGGTCGGGGTCGGTCAGGACGGCCCGGCCCCCCGCCGCTCGCACCGCATCGACGATCTCCGCGTCGCCCGCCGCCACGGCCACGGGACCGGCGTTGGCCGCTTCGGCCTGACGCAGCACACGCACGATCATCGGCATGCCGCCGATATCCGCCAGGGGCTTCCCCGGCAGGCGTGTCGCGGCCATGCGCGCGGGGATGAGGACGATCGGGTTCATGCCGTGAGGGTGGGACGTCTTGGGCGGTTGCGCGAGCGCCGGTAGCGTGTAAGAGAGCCGCACGCAATAAGGGGCGGGATTCCCGCGCGTCCGGGAGCTCTGCTCCACGGCCGAATAGAGGCGTGACTAGGGGATTATGAGCGACCTTACGTTCAACAAGATCGCCGGCGCCGTCCTGGCGACGGGTCTGGCCATTGTCGGCCTTCGTGAGCTCTCGGCGGGTGTCTTCACCCCGGAGCATCCCGCCAAGGCGGGTTATGTGGTGGAAGTCGTCGAAGAGAGCGGTGACGCCGGCGCGGTGGCGGATACGCCGCCCGATTGGGGCACGGTGCTGACGACGGCCGACGTGAAGGCCGGCGAGGCCACGTTCGCCAAGTGCAAATCCTGCCACTCGATCGAGCAAGGCGGCCCGAACGGCACCGGCCCGGACCTGTGGGCGGTCGTGGGTCGCAAGCCCGCCAGCCACGGCGGCTTCGCCTATTCGGCCGGCATGACCGAGTTCGGCGGCAAGCAGGCGGCCTGGGATTACGACCACCTCTACGAGTTCCTCAAGGGCCCGCAGAAGTACATCCCCGGCACCAAGATGACGTTCGTCGGCATCAAGAAGCCGGATGAGCGCGTCAACCTGATCGCCTACCTGAAGTCACAAGGCGGCACCCTGGCGGTTCCGGCCCCCGATCCCTCGCGCGCCCCCGGCGCTGCGGCTCCGGCCGCTGGCGCGGCTCCGGCGGCCGAAGGCGCTGCGG
>JAHJME010000013.1 GCA_018821435.1 Alphaproteobacteria bacterium | reverse complement strand
GGGCCGCCGCTACGCCTTCCTGCCGTTCTTCTACGACGAGGACGGCGAGGCGGTGCTGCAGGCCTATCGCGCCCGCACCACGCCGGCCCCGGCGCCACAGGCGCAAAGGGCCGGGGCATGAGTGGCCGATGGGCGCTGCCGCCCCTGACGACCGGGGAGATGGCGCCCGAATTCCATGCCGCCACCCGCCTCAACCCCCGCTTCCACTTCAGCACCGTGGCCGGCCGCTACATCCTGCTGGCGTTCATGCCCAGCGACCCGGCGGCGGTCCAGGCGGCGCTGGCGGCGTTCGACGCCATCCGCCCCCGCTTCGACGACCATTTCCTGACCGCCTTCTTCCTGGTGAACCGGGCGGACGGACCCGATGTGCCGCCGGACCGGATCCCCGGTCAGCGCTGGTTCTTCGACCCCGAGCGGGCCGTCGCGCCCCGCTATCATGTGGCCGAGGGCGAAGGGGCCTGGTTTCTGTTCGACCCGGCGCAGCGCCTGCTGGCCCGCGCGCCGATCGACCGGCCCGAGGCTCTGTTCGCGCGCATCGCCGCCGGACTGCCGCCGCTGGCGGCGCATGCGGGCACGCCGCTGGTGGCCCCCGCGCTGATCGTGCCACGGGTGTTCGACCCCGAACTCTGCCGCCGGCTCATCGACATCTACGAGGCGCGCGGCGGTCAGCCCAGCGGCGTGATGCGCGACATCGGCGGCCGCACCGTCGGCGTGATCGACGGCATGAAGCGCCGCGACGACCTCAGCCTGGAAGGCGACCTGGACCTGCGCCGGGAGATCGCCCAGCGGATCGAGCGCACCGTCGTGCCGATGATCGGCCGCACCTATCAATTCCGGCCCACGCGCATCGAGCGCTACATCGTGGCCTGCTACGACGCGGCCGACCGGGGCTTCTTCGGCCCGCATCGCGACAACGAAACCCTCGGCACGATCCACCGCCGCTTCGCCTGTTCGATCAATCTCAACGCCGAAGAGTTCGCGGGCGGCGATCTGCGTTTCCCCGAGTTCGGCCCGCGCACCTATCGCCCGCCCACCGGCGGGGCGGTGGTGTTCGCCTGCAATCTCCAGCACGAGGCGACGCCGGTCACGTCCGGCCGCCGCTACGCCTTCCTGCCGTTCTTCTACGGCGAGGCCGAGCAGGTCGTCCGGCAACGGAACCTGGCGTTCCTCGAATCCGCTCCACCAAAGGCCGCCGATAGCCGCTAAGGCGCGGTTCATCCGCCACGCGTCACGGTGACGCCGGAATCAGCCCAAGAGTGCGCCGCGACATGAGAGCCCTGCCCCTCCTCCTCATCGCCCTGGCCTCCGCGACCCCGGCCGTCGCGGCCGCGCCGCTGATCCAGCCCGGCTATTGGGAGTCCACCAACAAGCTGCTGTCGCCGATCAAGCAGAGCTCGACCGAGAAGCGCTGCATCACCCCGGCCGACGTGGACAAGTTCATGGGTGGCCCGTCGAACCGCCACTACACCTGCACCTATCCGACCAAGGTGTTCTCGAACGGCAAGATCACGCTGAAGGGCGTCTGCGTCAGCAAGAAGGGCCGCAAGATCGCGGTGCAGGGCACTGGGACCTACACGCCCACCCGCTTCGACCTGACCGCCGAGATCGCCGCGGAGTTCCTGGGCCTGGACATCGTCGGCAAGGCGTCGACCGAGGCCCGCCGGATCGGCGACACCTGCCCGCCCCCAGAGCCCAAGCCGGAAGAGAAGAAGTGACCAACACGATCACCTACGCCGGCTACCTGGGCCTGGACCGGCTGCTCACCGCCCAGCACCCGGGGAGCGACCACCACGACGAGCTGCTGTTCATCATCATCCACCAGACCAAAGAGCTCTGGCTCAAGCAGATTATCCACGAGGTGCGGCTGGCCAAACGCCTGATCCGCTCCCAGGACGTGGAGCCCGCCTTCAAGGCGCTGGCCCGGGTCTCGCGCATCCAGACGATCATGACCCTGTCGTGGGACGTGCTGGCGACCATGACGCCGGCCGACTACCTCAGCTTCCGGGGCGGCCTGGGGACCAGTTCGGGCTTCCAGTCCTGGCAGTTCCGCACCCTGGAATACATGCTGGGCCTGAAGGACGCCTCGTTCCTGGCCTTCCAGGACGAAGGCAGCGAGGCGCTGGAGACCCTGAAGGCCGCGCTCGAGGCGCCCAGCCTGTACGACGACGCCATCCACCGCCTGGCCGCGCACGACCTGCCCGTGCCCGCTGACGTGCTGAACCGCGACGTGACTCAGTCGTACGAGCCGTCCCTCGCCGTCGAGGACGCCTGGCTGGCCGTCTACCGCGACACCAAGCGCTACTGGGAACTGTACCAGCTGGCCGAGAAGCTGGTGGACCTGGACGACGCCCTGCTGACGTGGCGCCACAAGCACGTGCTGACGGTCCAGCGGATCATCGGCGGCAAGCCCGGCACCGGCGGCAGCGACGGCGCGGGCTATCTCCAGCGCACCCTTCAGCGCCGCTGTTTCCCCGAGCTCTGGTCGGTGCGAACGCGGCTCTGACGCCAACACGCTTCCCGCTCGACAAGCGGTCGTCATATCTCGCAATCCTGCGCCTCTCGCTGTGAGGATCGGTTCGATGGGTCAGCGCCAGACGGCGGATTTGCTCCGGCGGGCCATGGACGCCGACGGGAAGAAGAACTTCGTGCTGGCCGCCCGGCTGGCCACGGAGGCAACCACGGCGGACGCCCAGAACGGCCAGGCCTGGCGCCTGCTCGCCGTGTTTCAGGAAAAGCTCGGCGACTACGGCGCCGCCCTCGACGCCTACGAACAGGCGCTGTCGCTGTCGCCGGACGATGCCGGGCTGGCGCGGGACATCGCGCGGCTGGCCAGCCTGCTGAACCTGCCGGAGCTGGCCGAGCGGTTCCTTCTGCGCGCGCGGCGGCAGGATCCGGGCTCGCTGGAGATCGTCAACGACCTGGCCTACGCCTACTGCGGTCAGTCGCGCTTTCCCGCCGCGATCGAACTGCTGAGCGCCAGCCTGACGGACAACCCCGGCTCGGCGATGCTGTGGAACACCCTGGGGTGCGTGCTGTTCGAATCCGGACAGACGGGCCAGTCGCTGGTCTTCTTCGACGAGGCGATCCGGCTGAACGGCAAGATGCACGCGGCCTATTTCAACCGGGCCAACGCCAGACGCTCCGTGGCGGATTTCCCGGGCGCCCTGGAGGACTGCGACCGCGCGATCGCGATCGGGGCCGACAGCGTGGCCCAGGACGCCATGTACCGGTATTCCAAGTCGCACCTGCTGCTGGCCGCGGGCGAGATCGGCGCCGGCTGGGCGGCCTACGCCGTGCGCAACGCGCCGGCCTATCCGGACTATGTGCAGCACGCGTTGGCGGGGCCGGTCTGGGCTCCCGGCGCGCCGCTGGCCGGGCGGCGCATCCTGGTGGTGGGCGAGCAAGGGCTGGGCGACGAGGTGCTGTTCTCCAATGTGCTGGCCGACGTGGCGCGGGACATCGGCCCGGCGGGCCAACTGCTGCTGGCGGTCGAGCCGCGCCTGGTGACTCTCTTCCAGCGGTCGTTCGCAACGGCGAAGGTGGTCGCCCACGAGACGCGGCGCGAGGGGCTCAAGACCGTGCGGGACGCCCCGGAGATCGCCGCCGACGCCTATGACGTCTGGGCCCATATGGGCGACTTCCTGGGCGCCTATCGACCAGACGTCAGCAGCTTCCCGGCGACGCCGGGCTTCCTGACGGCCGATCCGCGACAGGTCGAGCAGTGGCGCGCCGTGCTCGCGGACCTGGCCCCCGGCCCGAAGGTCGGCGTGATCTGGCGAAGCCTGGTGATGACGTCGCAGCGGCGGAAGTTCTACCCCCCGCTGGAGCTTTGGGATCCGGTGTTCAGCACGCCGGGGGTCACCTTCGTGAACCTCCAGATCGGCGACTGCGACGACGAGCTGCGGGCCATCGCCGACGCCACGGGCGCCGAGGTCCGCACCCTGCCCGGCATCGATCTGCGGTTGGATCTGGACGAGCTGGGGGCGCTCAGCCAGGCGCTGGACCTGGTCGTCGGACCCGCGACCGCGACGACCAACATCGCCGCCGCCGTCGGCGCGCCCACCTGGTTCATCACCACGCCGGAGGCCTGGCCCCGGCTGGGCACGGACGCCTTCCCCTGGTATCCGCGGGCCCGCGCCTTCACCGGCCAAACGGCCTATGACTGGCCAGAGGTCATGGCCGAGGTCGGCGCCGCGCTTCGCGTCAGGTTCGCCACGTAATCCAATGAAAAAGCGGCCGGTTCCGGAGAACCGACCGCCTGATGTCGCGCGGACCTCAATCCGGTTTCTAGAACGGGATTTCGTCGTCCAGGTTGGCCGAGAAGTCTTCGCTGGGGGCCTTGCTGGTCTGGCGCGGGCCGGAGGACGAGAAGCCGCCGCTGCCACCGCCATAGCCGCCCTCGCCTTGCTCGGCGTTGTCGCCTCGGCCGTCCAGCATGGTCAGCTCACCGCGGAACTTCTGCAGCACGATCTCGGTGGAGAACTTCTCGACGCCCGACTGGTCGGACCATTTGCGGGTCTGGATCGCACCCTCGATGTAAACCTTGGCGCCCTTCTTCAGGTAGTTCTCGCAGACCTTCACGATGTTCTCGTTGAAGACCACCACCCGGTGCCACTCGGTCTTTTCCTTGCGCTCGCCGGAATTGCGGTCGCGCCAGGTTTCCGAGGTGGCGATGCGGAGATTGGCGACCCGGTCGCCGGAGCCCAGCGAGCGGATTTCGGGGTCGGCGCCCAGATTGCCGACCAGAATGACTTTGTTGACGCTGCCCGCCATGTCGATGTGTTCCTTGGTTTCCGTAGAAAGCGGGCCGAACGCCCTGGGCGCACGCTAGCCGTTAACAAATGCGTTAACAAGCTTGTGTTCTATATTTGTTCCAGGCCGTCCACAGCATAATCCGCCGCGGATCGCTGCTACTGCGGCATCGCGCTGGGGATCGCCAGCCGCCCGTCGCCGGTGCGGACCAGGGCCACGTAGCGCGGCCCCTCCAACGACGTGGAGGTGAAGACCCCGGTCGTCTCCAGGAACAGGAAGTTGGCCTGATACGCGCCGTAGATCTTCTGCTGGTTGCCGCCCAGCTTCAGGAACTTGATCCGCATGGCCTCGAGGTTGGCGGCGCAGACTTCCAACGAGGCCGCCTGGACCAGCTTGTTGTACTTCATCGACCCGTCTTGCTGCGGCACCACGTGGTAGCAGACGCCGGCATCGCCGGGCGGCGTGGTCTTCTTGGCGCAGGCGGAGAGCGCAAGGGCGGCGGCGGCGAGGACGAGGTACGGCTTGAGCGACATTTCGCCAACCTAGCCCACGGGCGGCAGACTGCAATCCGGCGCCTGAGGCGCGAGGGTGCGGAACGTGCGGTTGTCGTCCGAAACCTCGACCTTGCCGGCCACCAGTCGCAGGGTCTGCTGGCCAAAGCGGCCATAGGTGGCGCCGCCCGGCCGCTCGCAGCGGCCGGCGAACAGGCTCTGGACGCAGGCGTTGAGGTCGGTCGCCTCTCCCACCCGGCGCCAGCGATTGCCGCCATAGCGCAGGCAGGTTCCCGCCGACGCGGTTTCGACCGCCGGAACCCCGGCGTCGGCGGGCGGCGGGGCTGAATCTTCGGTCGCGGGCGGAGCGGCCTCCTCCACCGGCGGCAGCGGAATGAGTTGCGCGCCCGCCGCCTGCGCGGCCGCCAGCGCACCCGTCTCGTCCAGGCCCACGTCCAGGGCGTCGGTGGCCACGCCGTTGCGGCGCGCGCAATCGGTCAGGCTGAGTTCGCCCACGAACTGGCCCTGCACGAAGCAGCGCAGCGGCTTGCCGGGATCGATCTTGCCGTCGTCGGCGGTCGAGTCGATGACCAGGCCACCCTCGGCGGCGGCGGGCGGCGGCGGCGCGGCGCGATCCCCCGACACCAGCGCCCAGGCGATCGCGCCGCCGGCGACCAGCGCGGCGAGGCCGCCCAGCACGACGAGCGGCGGGCCTTTGCGAGGCGGTTGCGGATCTTCGGACGGAGGGGTCGTCGCCATGGCGTCTCGCTAGCCCCCTGCACGGCGGCTTTCAAGCGGCGTAGCGCGTCAGCCGCCCAGACGGGCCAACGCCGCCTGATAATTGGCGAGCTGGTTCGTCAGATATTGCGGCACGGGGCCGCTCGCCGCCGCGGATGCCGCCGGCAGGTTGGACTTGGGCGTCGCCTGGGCCACCAGGTCCTTGTAGGCCTTGCGGATTACGCCCATGGCCGTGGCGAGGTCGGCCGCGGAGTGGGCGATCTCGACGGCGCTATCCAGCTTCAGGTCGGCTTCGAGACCCAGGCCGAAGATCTGGCCCTTGCCGTCGGCGGAGATGCTGGCGCCCTTGTCATCGACGACCGTTTTCCGAACGACCCCTTCGGGGATGCCAAGGAATTCCAGGGCGTCCTTGCCGAGCTTGCCCGCCCCGAACTCGATAATCGTACGGTCGTTCAGCGGACTGACGGTCAGCTTGCGGACGCCGCCGGAGGTCGTGATCGCCACCTTGGCCTGGAAGCCGGTGGCCCGCTTGATCTTGGTCGACAGGGTCGTGAGGGTCTCGTCGGCGTCGATGGTGATGGTCTGAGCGCGGCCCGTGCCGGCGCGCACGGTGAACTGCTCGCCCGCGCGGATGCTGCTGGCGGCGGTGATCTTCTGCGAATCGGTGGAATCGAAGACGCCCTTGGGCAGGCCCAGGCGATCCAGCGAGCTGGCGCCGGTCGCATCGACCGCGATCGAGCCCGGCGTCGCATAGCCTTCCTTGCCCGTGAACCGGCGCGCCCAGTCGACGGAGCCCGCCGCGACGTCCAGCCCGACGAGGAACCCGTCCTTCTTGCCGACGGCGGCCATGTCCGGATCGCCGTCTTCGCCCGGCAGGCCGGTCGTGCCGACCGAGCCGGCGACGTACACCTGCCCGTTCGACACCGACATCGCCGTCGCCTTGTCGTCGCCCGCCCCGCCGTAATAGGCGATGGAGCCGCCCGGCGAGAGGTCCTTGGGGATCCGCGCCGCGAAGGCGTCGACGCCCCCGGAATAGGCGCGGGTCGTCGTGCCGGCGTCCAGCGAATCGTTCGAGGTGGAACCGGCGATCACGACGTCGCCGCCATCCAGCGCCAGGCCGACGATATCGCCACCCTGCAGGTCGCCGAGGTCGCGGGTCGAGGTCAGCACGGGAGAGCCCGAGGAAATGTCGAAGCGGCGCAGCACGCCGCGGCCGTTCTCGACGCTGGCGGTGATCAGGTTGGTCCCGTCCAGCACCATGCCCGCGGGACGGTCGGAGCCGGCGGTGCCGAAGCTCTGGGTGAAGGTGGCCGGCACCTTGCCCTTGGTAAGGGCGGCGGTCGACGGCGGCCCGAAGCCCTCGATGTAGCTATCCCAGTCGCCCAGGCTGGTCCCGCCCGGCAGGGCCGATTTCGAGCGGCCCGCCACATAGACCATGTTGTTGTCGCCGAAGACGATCTGGCTGGCCTCGTCGGCCAGGCGCGCGCCGCGCCGCTGAGTCCACATCTCCTCGCCCTCGGCGTTGAACACCGTGACGAAGCTGTCGGTCTCCTTGCCGAAGGCCCCGCTGGAGTTCATCGGACCCTCCTGCGCGCCGTTCAGGTCGCCGACGATCGAGCCCGCGATCGCCACCCGGCCGTCGGCCGCGACGGTCAGGCCGAGACCGGACGCCGTGTCCGAGGCGCCGAGCGTGCGGGTGTAGACCAGGTTGCCGGCCGGATCGTACTTCAGCAGCGCCACGTCCTGCGCGCCCTTGAGTTCCTGGCCGCCCGTCTTGTTGGTCACGTCGGCCAGCATATAGACCGAGCCGTCCGGCCCGACCTTGGTGGCGCGCACGGCTTTGATCTCGGCGCCCAGCGTCTTGGCGAACGCGCGGCCGTCGACCCAGTTGGCGTCGTTCTGGCCGGCGACGGGGCCGTCGACGTTGGTGGTGTCGGTCTGGAATTTCAGCAGCTGCTGGTTGATGACGCCGTCGTTGGTGTCGACCTTGCCGTCGGGGTTCGGATCGCCGATGGCCTGGGTCATGTAGACGGCGGGCGCGGTGTCGGCCGCGCTGAACGACACGGTTTCACCGCCCGGCTTGACCTTGAACGCCCACTGGTCGGGACCGGGTCCCAGCTTGATGGTCTTGCCGCCCGCGGTGACGGTCCGCTCGGCGCCCGGCAGGCGCTGGGTCGCGAACCGGGTATCGACGCCGGCGGCCTGCAGCTTACCGTTGATGAAGTTGACCACATTGGCCATCGAGCGCGTGCCGACCACGTCGTTAAGATCGACGTCGACATTGTAGGTCACGCCCGACCGCTTGACGGCGATCGAGAATTTCACGTTGCCCTGGAACTGCGGCACCTCTTCGGCGCTGGTCCCGGAGAAGATCGGCGTGGTCGTGTATTCCTGCTTGTTGGCCTGGACCGGCACGGTGGTCTTGGTCGTCGTGCCGACCTCGCCCGAGGTTAGCCGGACCTTGTCCAGGTCGGCGGCCTTTGAATAGGCCATGACCTCGTCCAACCCCTTGGCGAAGGTGCTCTGGATACGGGCCTTCTCGGCGGCGGTCACGCCCTTCTTCTGGATTTGCTCAACGAGGCCGTTGAGCGTCGACAGGCCCTGATAGAGGGCAAAGAGCTTCCGGTAATCCTGGCTGGCGCCGGGCAGATCGAGCTGGGCGGCGCTCTCGTTGATCACCTTGCGCCCCGCGAGGGCCGCCTTCACCGCCGCCGAGGCTTCGGCCGGGGTGGGATCCTTGGTCCAGGGCGCGGTCGGCGCCACTTTCGCCCGCGTCGAGGACGAGCCAGTGCTCCCACCGACGCCGCCGCTAAGGCCGGCGCGGGCGCTGTAGTAGTTGAGCAGCAGATTGGTATCGATCGATGTGACCATGACGCTCTTCGGCGGCTAGCTAATCCGCCACCGAGGAGCGTACGGCCAGGATCGTTTACGGGTCGCTAAGACCCCAAAGCAAAAGAGCCCGGGCGACCGGCGCCCAGGCTCTCGCGTACGCCTCAACGGAAACGGGGGAATTAGCCGCCGCGGAAGAGCTGCAGCACGATCTGCGGCGCCTGGTTGGCGATCGACAGCGCCTGTGCGCCCAGCTGCTGCTGGACCTGCAGGCCTTGGAGTCGGGCGCTTTCCTTGGCCAGGTCGGCATCGACCAGGTTGCCCACGCCGGCTTCCAGCACATCGGTCAGCTTGGAGACGAAGCCGAGGTGAGCCTCGATCTGCTTGCCCTGCGAACCGAGGTTGCCCAGCGCCTGGTTGACCTGGGTGATCGAGGTGTTGAGCGACGCGAGGATATTCGTGGCGGTAGTGACGGTATTGATCGAGGCCGTCGACGCGATCGTCAGGATCGAGCCGCCCAGCGACAGGTTCTGGGTGGACAGCGTGATGCGCTGCGTCGCCTCGGCATTGGCGAGGAACTGGATATTCGGGCCGGCCGAACCATCGAGCAGGTTCGCGCCATCGAACGCCGCGTTGCCCGTGACCTGCTGGATCTGGCGAAGGATGGAGCGGAAGTCGGAGTTCAGCGCGGTGCGCGAGGAGGTGTCCAGCGATGTATCCATCGCCGCGACGACCTTTTCCTTAAGCTCGACCAGCAGGTCCGAGATCGTCTCGCCCGCCGTCATCGTCACTTCGGCGATCGATTGCGCCCGATCCAGGCTCATCCGCACGGCGCCCAAGGCGCCGATGTCGGCGCGCTGTCCCTGGGCGATGGCCCAGACGGCGGCGTTGTCCTTCGCGTTTGCGATCTTGAGACCGGTGTTGACGCGGTTCTGGGTCGCGGCCAGCGCATCGTTGGTCTTGTTAAGATTCTGCAGCGCGGTCAGCGCGGACTTGTTCGTATTGACGCTGATCGTCATGACGCTCTCCTAGCGGCGGGACGCCCCTCGACCGCGACTCGCGATCAGGACGTGACGCCAAGCTAGGTTCGGCTGGTATTCATATGGTTAACAAGATTAACGACGATCGCCGCCGCCAGGCCTGCCTGGGGCGGTTGGGACAATTTGTCCTGGGCGCGCGCGGCGGGCCGCGCGTGCGTTAACTCAAGCCTTGGTCTGGATGACCGCGCCGGCTTCGTACTGGCCTCCGTCCCGCATCTTCAGGACTTCGTCCCTGGGAAGCTGGAGGATGACCTCGCCGGTCAGTCGGTTGACCGTCTTGTAGACGAACGACCCGCTGGCTTGATCCATTTCGATGACCAGTCGCATCTCGGCCGGATCCGGGCCCTGGGCCACCGGCGACTCGCTCTTTGCGGGCGGCGCGGCGGGTTGGGCTTGAGTCTTTCCGGGATCGGGCGTGGGCGTGACGGTCGCAGCCTTGGTTTCCATATCTCCTCTCGCTGAACCGGAGTGCAGCGCTCCTGGCTAAGGCGACCGGCGGACAGGGTTTCCCCTGCCCGCCGACGCATCGAGGACCACGGAGCCGCGAACGGCTCCGTGGCGCAGGGCCTTAACGGAACAGGCCGAGCAGGATCGAGGACGACTGGTTGGCGATCGAGAGCGCCTGGACCCCGAGCTGCTGCTTCGTCTGCAGGGCCTGGAGTTTCGCGCTTTCCTTCGCCAGGTCGGCGTCGACGAGGTTGCCCACGCCGGCATCGATCGAGTCTTGAAGCTTGCCGACGAACTCGAGGTGCGAACCCAGCGACTTCGAACCGGTGCCGAGCTGGCTCAGCTTGGTCGAGACGTCGGTGATCGCAGTGTTGATCGTGGCAATCATCGCCGTGGCGGCCGACTGCGTGCCGATGGAGGCGGTCGCGCCGACGTTCAGGCCGCCCGAACCAAGCGACAGGCTGCGAGCAGCAACCGTGATCTTGGACGTGGCGTCGGAGTTGGCGAGGGCCGCGATCGTGGTGCCGCCCGACTTGACCATGTTGATGCCGTTGAATTCGGCATTGTCCACGGCCTTGGCCACCTGGTCGCGCAGCGCCTTGAAGTCTTCGTTCAGGGCGGTGCGGCTGTTGGTGTCGAGCGACGAGTCGGCGGCGGCCAGGGCCTTTTCCTTCATCTGCAGGAGCAGATCGGAAACGGTTTCACCGGCCGAGATGGCCACGTCCACGGTCGATTGACCGCGTTGCAGCGACTCTTTCACGGCATTCAACGACTGGGACGTCGCGCGCTGGTTCTGGGCGATAGCCCAGACGGCGCCGTTGTCCTTGGCGTTGTTGATCTTACGGCCCGTGTTGATGCGGGCCTGGGTGGTTTGCAGGTCGTTGTTGGTCGAGTTCAGATTCTGAAGCGCGACCATCGCGCCCACGTTGGTATTGACGCTATTCGCCATCTTGGAAGTCCTTGTTCGTAAGGACCGGCGCCTTTCTGGCGGCCGGAGGACGTTTTGTCCTGCGGCTAAAGCAGCAATAGCCAGGCCAGTTCGACGTTAACGAACGGAGCCTCAAGGCACTGATAATTCAGCGTTATTTGGTTGTTAGGGTTGCCTTGGCCCGGCAATATTTGCCCAGGATGAGCCCAAGTAGGCAGAATTTACCGCGCCCATCCGGCAGCTTTTGCCGGGGCTGGAAAAGGAGCCCCGGGCGGGCCTAAGCCCGCCCGGGGTTATCGACTTAACGGAACAGGCCGAGCAGGATCGAGGACGACTGGTTGGCGATCGAGAGCGCCTGGACCCCGAGCTGCTGCTTCGTCTGCAGGGCCTGGAGTTTCGCGCTTTCCTTCGCCAAGTCGGCGTCGACGAGGTTGCCCACCCCGGCATCGATCGAGTCCTGGAGCTTGTTGATGAAGTCCAGGTGAGAACCCAGCGACTTCGAACCGGTGCCGAGCTGGCTCAGCTTGGTCGAAACGTTGGTGATCGCGGAGTTGATCGTAGCGATCATCGCCGTGGCCACCGACTGGGTGCCGATCGAGGCGGTCGCGCCGATGTTCAAGCCACCCGAAGCCAGGGACAGACTCCTGGCCGCGACGGTGATCTTGGACGTGGCATCGGCGTTCGCCAGAGCCGCGATCGTGGTCCCGCCCGACTTGACCATGTTGATGCCGTTGAACTCGGCATTGTCCACGGCCTTGGCCACCTGGTCGCGCAGCGCCTTGAAGTCTTCGTTCAAGGCAGTGCGGCTGTTGGTGTCGAGCGACGAGTCGGCGGCGGCCAGGGCCTTTTCCTTCATCTGAAGGAGCAGGTCCGAAACGGTTTCACCGGCCGAAATGGCCACGTCCACCGTGGATTGACCGCGCTGCAGCGACTCACGAACCGCGTTCAACGACTGGGAGGTCGCGCGCTGGTTCTGGGCGATAGCCCAGACGGCGCCGTTCTCCTTGGCGTTGTTGATCCGCTTACCGGTATTGATCCTCCCCTGCGTGACGTTCAGTTCCGCATTCGTCTGATTCAGGTTTTGCAGCGCAATCATCGCGCCGACGTTCGTGTTGACCGAATTGGCCATGGGTATCGCCTTCCATTCTGGAGGGAGTGATCCGGCTTCTGCCGGTGAGCGATTTTTCGCTCGCGCATAGCCACGCAAAGTCCGGGCCAGCGTTAACCACGCTGCACCAGCGCCTTGCCCGATGATTTCATTCGGCTTTTTCCGGATCGACAGCTATGACTCGCCACAGGCCGGTCAGATCTTTCTGCCGCCCGGCAGCTCCTGCCGATCCGTTGGATCCAGAATCAAAAAGGCCGCGGATCACCGCGGCCTTTGCAAGCAGTTCGTTCGGGTCGAGCGTCAGGCCGCGGCTTGCGCGCCCTGGCTGGCGAGGCCTTGCATGATCATGCGATTGATCTCGATCAGGGGCTCGATCTCCTCCCGGTTCCGGATCACCAGCGTGGTATGCTTGCTGACCCAGATGCTCAGCGAGATGAACGACGCGCGCAGCGCGGGCGGGAGCCCGTTATTCGGGTTCGCGCAGTCGGCGCCCAGCGTCGCCCACATGCGGCGGTTCCAATCCAGCGCATCCACCCGCTTGGCGACCTCGACGCGATCGAGCTGAGCCGCTTCCATCAGCGCCCGGGTGACCTGGGCGAACAGACGGTATTCCATGTCACGGGGATTTTCAGCCCGCGTGGCCGCCTGTTGATACGCCTGTAGGGACATTCCCCAGCCTTTCGTCTTCGTATTCGATTAGCTTCCGGCAGAGCATCAGCGCCTTGTAGTACTCGCGCGCCATGCAGTGCTTCGAGATGTTCACGCAGTCGGCGAGGACCTGTGGGTTTTGGATCACCCCCATGAACTCGGTCAGCCGACGAACGAATTCGTCGTAGAAGCGTTGGGCGTTGCCCTCGTCGAGGTACATCATCATCACGGGGAAATAGATCCGCCGCGCTGGTGTCTGCACGTCATCGGGTTGCAGGATGTCCTTCTCGCGAAGGACCGACGCCTTGTTCTGGAGGACGAGCACGGCGCGGCGATCCCCGTTCTGAACGACAGCGCCGTTCAGAACGAACTTTTCCCCGGGCCTTAAAGACAGCTTCAGCGGCAAATCCCGCCCCCTGATGTCGGAGCCTGCGAACCGGCGATGCGATTCGAATGAACCATAATCGCCCTCCTTAGGCCCGAACGCACCCCACGCTTAACGCGCACCCGTTAACGCGTGATTGCCGATGGGATTGTCGGGTCATTTTAAGCGCGGATTAAGCATAACCAGGGCAATTGGCAGGCTATCCCCTGGAGAGTTCCCTTCATGTCCCCAAAGGCCCCGACCACAGTCGTGTCCGCGCTCGCGCTCGACACCGGTGCGGCGCCCGCGGCGGCCATGCCCAAGATGGTCGGCGCGCCCATGGGCCAGGCCGGCTCCAAGGAGGCGCTGGCCCGACTGACCGCGGCCATGTCCGAGTTGAAGGCCATCTCGGTGAAGCCGCTGCTGGACCGCGCGGTCCAGGCGCTCAAGGCCGAGCGGCACCAGGAAGGCGCGGAGTGGGCGCTGAAGGCGCTCGACAAGGACGAGACCAACGGCTTCGGCTGGTACCTGCTGGCGATCGCCCGCGAGCGCGTCGGCGACTTCACCTCGGCGATCACCGCCTATGAAACGGCGCTGCGGCTGCTGCCCGACCACTCGGAAGTGGCCAACGACCTGGGCCGCCTGGCCTACCGGATCGACATGAAGCCGCAGGCGGAGAAGCTCTTCCGCCACTTCCTGGCCCGCTTCCCCGGCCACCACGAGGGGTCGAACAACCTGGCCTGCGTGCTGCGCGACCGCCTGGCCTACGACGAGGCCATCGAGCTGCTGCGCCCAGCGATCGTGGCCAATCCGACGGTGGCGATGCTCTGGAACACCATGGGCACGGTCATGGCCGAACAGGGCGACTACGAGAACGGCGAGATCTTCTTCCGCGAAGCCGTCCGCCTCGACGCGAACTTCGCCAAGGCCCGCTACAACCTGGCCAACGCGCGCCTGTCCCAGGGCGACGCCGAGGAAGCCCTTGTGCTCTGCGAACAGGCCCTCACTCACCCGATGAGCGAGGACGAGCGGCAGATGATGGAGCTGTCGCGCTCCACCATGCTGGTGGTCCTGGGCCGCATCGGCGAAGGCTGGGACGTCTACGAGGCGCGCCTGCATCCCTCGCACCCCGACGTCACCCACTTCATGGTCGACGTGGCCGGCTGGACGCCCGGGGCCGACCTCGCGGGCAAGTCGCTGCTGGTGATCGGCGAACAGGGGCTGGGCGACGAGATCCTGTTCGGCCAGCTGCTGCCGGACGTGATCGAGGCCCTGGGCCCGGAGGGGCGCCTGACCCTGGCGGTCGAGCCGCGCCTGGTGTCCCTGTTCCAGCGCAGTTTCCCGGAAGCGACGGTCGGCGCGCACGCGACCTATCTGAAGGGCGGCCGGACCTATCGCACCCTGCCCTTCGTCACCGACTTCAGCGACTACGACCTCTGGACGCCGCTCGCCTCGCTGCTGCGCGAGTTCCGCCGGACCACCAGCGCCTTCCCCGACCGCGTGGGCTTCCTGACGCCCGATCCCGCGCGCGTGGCCCACTGGCGCGCCGAGCTGGAGAAGGCGCCGGCCGGGGTGAAGGTCGGGCTGCTGTGGAAAAGCAACATCAAGACCGGCGCGCGCTACCGCTTCTATTCGCCGTTCGCCGACTGGGCGCCGGTGCTCAAGGCCAAGGGCGTCACGCTGATCAACCTGCAATACGGCGACTGCTCCGAGGAGATCGCCCAGGCCGAGCGCGACTTCGGCGTCAGCATCTGGACGCCGCCGGGCATCGACCTGAAGCAGGACCTGGACGACGTGGCCGCCCTCTGCCGCGCGGTGGATCTGGTCGTCGGCTTCTCGAACGCCACCATGAACCTGGCCGCCGGCGTGGGCGCGCCCACCTGGCTGATCTCGGTGCCCGGCGCCTGGACCCGGCTGGGGACGTCCCGCTACCCCTGGTATCCCCAGGTCCGCACCTTCACCACGCCGGCCTTCGGGAACTGGACCCCGGTGATGGAAGCCGTCGGCGACGCGCTCGAGGCGTTCGTGGCGGAACGCTGATCGCCCCCAGGGATTGATCGCGCAGGCGCCGTCACGGCGCGAGACGCGAGGAGCCCTGAGATGTCCGAATCCCCCGACCTCGACGGCCAGGACGGCGCCGAGGCCTACGACGCCCTGCTGGATGACGAGTCCGGCCTGGGCGAGGAACGCACGTTCGAGGAACTGCCGCAGGTCGAGGACCTGACCCAGCTGGACGGCGACCGCGACGAGGACGAAGCGCTGGCGCTGGACGCCGACGAGTTCGATCCCGACGCCATCGACGACAACGACACCGAAGAGGATCACGAGCTCGACTATCGGGCGGGCGCCGCCGAGCGTGAGGACGACCTGGACGGCCAGGGTCCCGAGGACGGGTTCGACGAAGCCCGCGTGGCCGCCTCGGATATCGACGGCCTGGACGAGAGCGGCGACGCGCTGTCGGTCGAGGGCGGCGAGGACGACGTCACCAACTTCGAGTCCAAGTCGGTCGATGACGCCGACCTGCGGGACCTCGGCTACGCGAAGCCGAAGCCTTAGAGGTCGAAGCCCTTGTCCCTGAGGCGGCGCAGGCTCTCGGGCCGTTGCGCCGCCCAGTCCTCCGCCAGCAGGCCCAGGCCGACCACGTCCATCGGCTGGCCGTTCTTCCAGACGTGAGCCCGGAGCAAGGCCTCACGCTTGAAGCCGAACGATTCGTGCAGCTTCCAGACGGCCTCGTTACCGATCAGCACCTCGCAGCACAGCTTGTTGAGGCCATGGTCGACGAAGACGTGCTCGATGACCTTGAACTCGACGAAGGCGCCGACGCCTTTGCCTCGGGTCGAGCCGTCGGCCAGGTAGTAGGCCCAGGCGCATTTCCGGTGCGCAGGTGCGATGTCGTAGAGGTTGGCCAGCCCGACCGGCCGGCCGTCCACCTGGATGATCCAGTACTTGCGCGCCGGGTCGGCCATCGCCGCGTTGAACCAGTGCTCGTGCTCGGCTGCGGAGATCGCGTGGTCGCTGTACATCCAGGCCGAGATCTCGGGCAGGTTCCGCCAGATGCGGAGCTGGTCCTTGTCGCTGGCCTCGACCAGCCGCAGGGCGATGTCTGGCGCGCTCATGCGGCGGCTCCGGAACTGTTGCGCGCGAGCGCGACCACGTCGTCTGTCGTGAAGTCGGGCTTCCCCGGATAGAGGTGTTCGTAGACGTCGCGGACGAACGCCAGGTCCTCCGGCAGGTCCACCGTCCAGCGCAGATGGGCCAGCGAGACCGGTTGCGAGAGGTAGGCCAGGCGGAACCGGTCGGGCCGCCGATAGATGAACGGCGTCACGTGCTCGCGCTCATAGGGCTCGGCGGCCTCGCGGCAGGCCTGCTCCAGCGCCGCGCGGGTCATCACCTCGACGTCCAGGCCATGCGGATAGGTGCGCGCCGCCGGCGTGTTGCTGGCGTAGTCCGCGCCGGCCTCGACGCGGCGGTCGATGGTGGCGTCGATCACCGTCCAGTCGGCCAGGGGGCAGTCGGCGGTCAGGCGCACCACTGTGTCGGCGTCGGGGACCAGCGCCATCGCCCCGCCGAACCGGCCCAGCACGTCGCCGAGCGAGCCGCGGAACACGAGGTGGCCCAGGCCCTCGACGTAGCCGGCCAGGGGATCGTCGCTGGCGTCGAGGCTGGTGGCCACGACGATGCGGCCGATGCGCGCGGACCGGCCCAGCCGCTCCAGCTGGCGGCCAATCATCGGCTGGCCCAGCACGGGCGCCATCACCTTGCCGGGCAGCCGGCTGGAGGTCATGCGCGCCTGAAGGATCGCCAGGTTCAAGGCATTCGGTCCCGTGGTCGCGACAGCGTCACCCACGACTATTCCGCGTCTCCCCTTCCGGCAATGGGTCCGCCCCTGCCCTAACGGCGGCGTGATCGCGCTTGAACATCCGGTACAGGGCTATAGGTTGCCCTCAGACAAACAACTGTTCGAACGTGGGCATGGAGCCCGCGCGGGGAGCCTAGATGAGCCGTCAACGTTTCGAAGGGACCGACGACTACGTCGCTACCGAAGACCTCAAGGTGGCGGTCAACGCCGCGATCGCCCTGGAGCGCCCGCTCCTGATCAAGGGCGAGCCTGGCACCGGCAAGACGGTCCTCGCGGAACAGATCGCCAAGGCGCTGGGCGCCGACCTGATCACCTGGCACATCAAGTCGACCACCAAGGCCACCATGGGCCTTTACGAGTACGACGCCGTGACCCGGCTGCGCGACAGTCAACTGGGCGAAGAGCGCGTCAAGGACGTCAAGAACTACATCAAGAAGGGCAAGCTCTGGGAGGCGTTCGAACACGGCGGCCGCCCCGTCCTGCTCATCGACGAGATCGACAAGGCCGACATCGAGTTCCCGAACGACCTCCTGCAAGAGCTCGATCGGATGGAATTCTACGTCTACGAGACCAACGAGACGATCAAGGCGGCCGTCCGCCCGATCGTCATCATCACCTCGAACAACGAGAAGGAGCTGCCGGACGCGTTCCTGCGCCGCTGCTTCTTCCACTACATCCGCTTCCCCGACAGCGAGACGATGCAGGCCATCGTCGACGTCCACTATCCGGGGATCAAGGCCAAGCTGGTCGCCGAAGCGCTGCGCATCTTCTACGACATGCGCAAGGTTCCGGGCCTGAAGAAGAAGCCCTCCACGTCCGAGCTGCTGGACTGGCTGAAGCTGCTGATGGTGGAAGATATCGACGGCGACGCGCTGGCCGAGAAAGACCCCACCAAGCTGATTCCGCCGCTGCACGGCGCCCTGCTGAAGAACGAGCAGGACGTGCACCTGTTCGAACGCCTGGCGTTCCTGGCGCGGCGTGAAGGCGCGGCGCGCCCGGGCCAGCAATAACGCCCTTTCTTCCGGGCGTTACGGCGAATTCACTCGCCTTTTCGAAGGGCTCCGACCACCTTTTACAGGAACGGACGGAGCCCTTTTCCATGAAGCCGCTATATCTCGTCGCCGCCTCGGCCCTGGCCCTGACCGCCGCGGCGTGCGGCCCGAAGGTCCCCGCCGCCCGCGCCGCGCTGGACTGCCCCCCGACCCAAGGCGACCTCACCCGCACGGCGGTCGCGCCGGACGGCAAGGCCTGCACCTACGTCAATGAGGGCGGCGCCGAGGTGACGCTGCAACTGGTGTCGGTGACGGGAAGTCCCGACGCCACCTTGTCGGCCATCGAGACCAATCTGCTGGCCAATCGCGGCGCGCCGCACCCACAGACCCCTAAGGGCGAAGCGCCGGCGAAGGCGAGCGGCGAAGCCGCGAAGGACGCCGCCAGAGCGGCCAAGGAAGCGGCCGACGACACCAAGGGGGTGACCGTAGATATCCGGCTCGACGAAAAGGACCGCGACACCGGCGTCGTTACCGAGGGCCACGGCACCACCCGGGTCAACCTGCCCGGCATCCACGTGGTCGCGAACGACCGCGACGACACCGCCAATGTGAAGGTCGGCCCGATCACCATCGACGCCGGCAACGACGGCGCCACTGTGCGGATGCGCCGCGACGTGCGCCTGCGCGGCGAGGCGTTCAACCCGGAGAAGCGCGGCGTGCGCGCCACGTTCCTCTACACCGGCGACGACCTGCCGGAGGGCTATCGGTTCGTCGGCTACGAAGCCGGCGGCCCCAAGCGCGGCCCGATCACCGTCGCGGTCGTGAAGTCGAAGTCCGAAGGCCCCGACGGCGGCGACCTCTATCCGGACGTGAAGAAGCTGGTCCGGAAGAACGGCGGGGTCTGACGCCCCGCCAGGTGCCGCGTGCGGCCGACACCAGTCAGACGGCCGGCTGCACCTCGACCACCTTATAGGTCAGCGGGCGGCCATCCTCGTCGGTGACGGTGACGTACTCGCCCACGGCGAACTTGTGCTGGCCCAGGCGATGGACCGGCTCGTCGTCGGCCTCGTCCTCGTCGTCATAGTCGAAGAACCAGCGCTGGCCCTTGCGCGCCAGGCGGCCGTCGACCGGATCCTCGTCCGGCGCGAACCGGCGCACGGTGCAGGCGTCACGCGCCTTGCCGTAGGCCGCCTCGTCCAGCATCCCGTCCGGCGTCAGCGGCGCGGTCAGCGAATAACCCCGGTGGTCGTCTCCGCCGGCGAACTCCGTTCCGGGGTTGCGGGCGAGCCGCATCACGATGCGCGACAAGGACATGACGTCACCTCCTGGCAGGTCAGATAATCACTTAGTGGGATAGAAACAGGCTTGGGCTGTCAGAGTTCAGCAGCGTGCGAGTGGTTCCGCCGAAGATGAATTCCTGGAGCCGGGGGTGGCCGAAGGCGCCGGCCACCAGAATGTCCGCGCTGGCCGCCGCTGCCGCGTGCAAGATCGCCGGCGCGGCGTCGCCGCTGTCGGTCAGAAGCTGGATTTCCGACTTCACGCCCCGCGCCGCGTAATAGCTCTGCAGCCGGGCCGGATCGAACGTGCGCGAGCTAGCCTTCGGCGCGGCGATGATCACCACGCCGGACGCCTTCTCCAGCAGCGGCATGGCCAGGCGCGCCGCGCGGCTGGCCTCCTTGCCGCCGTCCCAGGCCACGGCGACGACGCCGCCGACCTTCAGCCCCTCGCGAGCGATCAGCACCGGCCGCTGTTCGTCGGCGACCATCTGCTGAAACGCTTCCGCCAGCGGACCGCGGCCGCGCGCCGGGTCGGTGGTGAAGACCACCACGTCCGACAGGCGGCTCTCGGCCGACAGCCCGGCCCAGACCGGCGTCTGCAGCGAGATGAACTGGCTCTTGGCGTACTTCGCGCTGTCGGCGGCCTTGCGGGCGTTGGCCTCGCCGACGGCAGTGGCCTCCTTCAGCGACTCCAGCGCGGTGGTCTGCACGCCGCCCAGGAACCCCTCGCCCATCCAGGGCATGACGTCGGCGACGTCGGCGGGGGTGTAGACGCAGGCCAGCTCGGCCCCGAAGGGTTTGGCGATCATCGCCGCGGCCGCCACCGTGGCGGCGTCGCCCTGCCCGCCCGACAGCGGCGCCAAGATCCGAGCCCAGCTCATGTGTGCATCCTTCTTCCCGCCCCATCATCACGTAAGGTGATCCGACCCGGATTGATCTTTGTCAGTCCCTGGGCCAGTTCACGACCTCGACAGTGGAAGGAATGCGCGGGTGAGGAAAGGGCTGCGTCGCACGAATGAGGCGCCCCGGGCCTGGCAGCGGATGCTCTCCGGCCGCCGGCTGGACCTGCTCGACCCGTCGCCGATGGATATCGAGATCGAGGATATCGCCCACGGCCTGGCCCGCGTGGCCCGCTGGAACGGCCAGACGATCGGCGAGCACGCGTTTTCGGTGGCCCAGCATTCGGTGGTGGTCGAGGAGATCGTCGCTCACATCCAGCCCGACGTCGAACCGCGCTGGCGGTTGGCGGCGCTGCTGCACGACGCCTCGGAATATGTGATCGGCGACATGATCAGCCCGTTCAAGGCGGCGCTGGGCGTGGACTACAAACTGTTCGAGGAGCGGCTGGAGAACGCCATCCACACCCGCTTCGGCATCCCGGCCAAGACGCCGCTGGCGATCAAGAAACTGATTAAGCAGGCCGACCGCGCCTGCGCGTTTTTCGAGGCGACCCAGCTGGCGGGCTTCAACCAGGCCGAGGCGCTGGAGATCTTCGGCGCCCCGCCGGCCGGCTACAACCTGAAGATCGACCCGCAGGCGCCGTTCGACGCCCAGGCCCACTACGTGCGCCGCTTCGAGGTGCTGTCCGACGCCGCCGGCTATACGCCGCACGCCCAGGCGTTCGACACCGAATGAACAGCTCCCTGGTCATCGGATTGTCGGCCGTTGTCGTGGCGATCCGCGACGGCGAGGCCGTGGCCCTGACCGTGCGCCAGCAGAGCGCCACCGGCGACCTGACCGGCCTGCCCTTCGGCCCGTTCGACCCGGACGGCCACCGCACCTTCGAACTGGCGCTCAGAGCGTTCGTGACCGAGCAGACCCGGTTCGACCTGGGCTATGTCGAACAGCTCTACACCTTCGGCGACAAGGGCCGCGACGCGCCCCTGGCCGACCTGGGCGGCGGCGACGCGGCGGCCCGGGTGATCTCTGTGGGCTACCTGGCCCTGGCCCCGGCGGCGGTCGACACTCATTTCGCCGGCAGTGAGTGGCGGCCCTGGTCGCGGATTTTCCCCTGGGAGGACTGGCGCGCCGGTCGCCCGGGCGCGTTCGACGCCATCGAGACGGCGCTTCGCACCTGGGCCGGCAACGACGCCCAGAAGCTGGCCCGCGCGCGCCTGCTGTTCGCCCTGGACGGCGCGCCGTGGAACGAGGAGCGGGTGCTGGAGCGCTATGAGCTGCTCTACGAGGCCGGTCTGGTCCAGGAAGCCGCCCGCGACCGCGACGAGGCCGCCCCGGTCCGTACCGACGCCCTGGTCGCCGCTGTCGGCGAGACGATGATCTCCGACCACCGGCGGATTCTGGCGACGGCCCTGGGCCGGCTGCGGGGCAAGCTGAAGTACCGCCCGGTGGTGTTCGAGCTGATGCCGGACGCCTTCACCCTCTCGGCCCTGCAGCGCACCGTCGAGGCCATCGCCGGGGTCCCGCTGCACAAGCAGAACTTCCGCCGCGCCCTGGAACGCGCCGAACTGGTCGAGGGCCTGGGCCGCCTGGACGCGGAGACGGGGGGGCGCCCCGCCGAACTGTTCCGCTTCAGGCGCGAGATCCTTGGGGCCCGGCCGGTGAGCGGGTTGTCCCTGCCGCTTCTACGGGATTAGACCGCGCCTTGATCATCGCGCTGGTCTCGCGGCTGCCGTCGTGGCTCCAGCCGGGCGGGCCGAAGATGTAGCCCAGGGCGTGGCGGGGGTGGCGGACCACGTCGGCGGCCATGCCGATCCACTCGTGGAAGGCCACCCGCAGGATGTTGAAGGTCGCCATGTTCTTCACCAGTCCATAGCGGCATGGCTCGGCGTCCAGCTCGGGCTGGAAGGTGCCGAACAGCTTGTCCCAGACGATCAGGATGCCGGCGTAGTTGCGGTCCAGGTAGACGGCGTTGCGCGCGTGGTGGACCCGGTGGTGCGACGGCGTGTTGAACACCGCCTCGAACCAGCGCGGCGTCTTTTTGATCGCCTCGGTGTGGATCCAGTACTGATAGACGAGGCTGATCCCCTTCTGGATGGCGATAATCGCCGGCGGGAAGCCCAGGAACGCCAGCGGCAGCCAAAGCGCCCAGGTGCCCGCCACGCCGCCGGTCCAGGTCTGCCGGAGCGCCGTGGACAGGTTGTAGTGCTGGCTGGAGTGGTGGTTGACGTGGGCGGCCCACCAGAACCGCCGCTCGTGGCTGATCCGGTGGAACCAGTAGTAGGTCAGGTCCTCCAGCAGAAAGACCGCCACCCAGGCCCAGATCGCCGTCATTGGGATATTGAACAGCCGGTGCTCGTAGGCCCACAGGGTGCAGGCGAAGACCACGCCGGCCGTCAGCAGGCCCGCCACGCCGGAGAACAGGCCCATGCCCAGCGACACGGCGGTGTCCTTGGGCTCGTAGCGCGCGTCGGCCTTGCCCAGGCGGGCCAGGACGATCTCCAGGATGATCGAGAGGATGAAGAACGGCGTCGCGAGCGTGACCGGGTCGAAATCGGCCTTCATGCGGCGAGGTTCGTCGGCGGCCAGGACGGCAGGGACAGCGTGGCGCGCGGGGCGGAGATGTCCGTCAGGTCGACGCACAGCTTGCCGTTCTTGAAGCTGGCCGAGATGGCCTGCGCCCAGGGGATCTGGCGGGCCGCGAACCCATCGCCCACCTGACAGATGACCAGGGCCATGCCGCCGGACTTCGCCAGCGCCCCGGCGCCGTTCGAGGCGACCCAGATGGCGTCCAGCGTACGGCCGGGGAATTCGTATTCGAGGATGCCGCGCGCCTTGTGCTCGTCCAGCGGACCGGCCGGCTTGGCGATCCTGGCCCAGGCGGCGATGGCGACCAGAACCGCCACGGCGCCCCCCGAAAGGGCGAGTTGAACGAAGAAGGCCTCGTCCATGGCGGTGTCTCCCTGTGCGTTTCGCCAAGCCTGGGCGTGCGCCGGGATGGGGTCAAGGAAAAGGCCGCTCCTGCAACGGAGCGGCCTTCCCTTCAGGCGCCGGCGTCCTTGGAGGGACTGGGAGCGCGCCGGCGCCCAAAGCCCGTGCCGCTAGAACTTGCGGACGTAGGACGCGCCGACCACGTTGGCGTGGGCGCTGCTGTTGGTGAATTCCTGGCGCGTGTAGTCGATACGGATGCCGTTCAGCCCGTCGAACGAGTGCTGGGCGCCGACACCGAAGTTCCACGACTCGCCGTCGTCGGCGACCTTGGTCCCCAGCAGCTTGCCGCTGATCTTCGTCGTGCCGTAGCCGACGCGAGCGAAGAGGTCGGTGCTGGGGCTGATGGGCAGGAAGCCGATGCCATAGGCGGCCGCCTGGTGTTCGACCTTGGTCTTCACGTCGAGGCCCGGCGTGCCGCCGACGTCATGGTAGGTGTACCCCTGAAGGCCGGTGGCGAGTTCGCCTTCGATCCCCAGGTAGGGCGTGAACCGGTAGCCCAGGCGGCCGCCGACGATCTCGTAGTTCGGCGTACCGGCGTCGGCATGGGCCAGGCCCAGGTTCACATAGGCGCCGACGTTGCTGGCGGCGTCCTGGGCTTGGGCGGCGGCGGGGGCGATGGCGGCGATGGCGGCCATGGAGGCCGCGGCGATGAGAGCTTTTTTCATTTTGGGGGAGGAACTCCGTACTCGTACTGAACAGCCCGCCCAGCCCGGTGAGGGATCGTCGCCAAACGCGGCCCGGCTCGGACGGTTCTTGGGCGAAGGTGTGTTCAGTGCGTGTCTGTGGCCTTCGCGCCACATGCCCCGTGACGCCGCCGATGGGCGTGCTAATCAGGCGGCGAACGCGCGGAAGGAAGACGAATGACGGACGCGGTGATCGCCGCCACGGGGCTGTATACGCCGCCGTACAGCCTCTCGAACGCCGAGCTGGTCGAGACCTTCAACGCCTATGTCGCGCGCTTCAACGCGACCAACGCCGCGGCCATCGAGTCGGGCGAGGTCCAGGCGCTGGCCCCCTCCTCGCCCGAGTTCATCGAGAAGGCCTCGGGCATCAAGTCGCGCTTCGTGGTCGACAAGACCGGCCTGGTCGACCCCGAGCGGATGGCGCCGAACATCCCGGAGCGGCCCAACGACCAGATTTCGCTGCTGGCCGAGATCGCGGTCGAGGCCGCCAAGCAGGCCATCGCCCGCTGGGGCAAGGACGTGTCCCAGATCGACGCGGTGATCTGCGCCGCCTCGAACATGCAGCGGGCCTATCCCGCCATGGCGATCGAGGTGCAGCAGGCCCTGGGCATCCAGGGTTTCGCCTTCGACATGAACGTCGCCTGCTCGTCGGCGACGTTCGGGATCAAGACCGCCGCCGACTTCGTGACCTCGGGCTCGGCGCGGGCGGTGCTGATGGTCAATCCGGAGATCTGCTCGGGCCACCTGAACTTCCGCGACCGCGACAGCCACTTCATCTTCGGCGACGTGGCCACGGCGGTGATCGTCGAGCGGGCCGAGGACGCCACCGGGGGCTGGGACATCCTGGGCACGCGGCTGAAGACCCAGTTCTCCAACAATATCCGCAACAACTTCGGCTTCCTGAACCGCGCCGCGCCGGACGGGATCGGCGCCACCGACAAGCTGTTCGTCCAGGAGGGCCGCAAGGTGTTCCGCGAGGTGGTGCCGATGGTCTCGGAGATGATCGTCGACCACGCGGGCGATCTGGGGATCGATCCCCACGGCCTGAAGCGGATGTGGCTGCACCAGGCCAACATCAACATGAACGAGATGATCGGGAAGCGCGTGCTGGGCCGCGAGCCCACCTCCGCCGAGAACGTCATCATCCTGGACGAGTACGCCAACACCTCGTCCGCCGGCTCGATCATCGCCTTCCACAAGGCCAACGACGACTTCGCGGCGGGCGAGACCGGCCTGATCTGCTCGTTCGGCGCCGGCTATTCCGCCGGCACGGTGTTCGTCCGGAAGCGGTGAGGTCTCCTCGGGTGTCATCCCGGTTTCGCGGCACGCGAAGACCGGGACCCCGATCTCGGCGCGAGGCGGTTGCGCAGGGCGCCGCCGCCGTGCGCACAATCCGACTCACGCGCTGCGGGGTCCCGGTCTTCGGCTGCGCCGAAACCGGGATGACATGGAGGGGATTGGATGAGGTTTCGCTTGGCTCTGCTCGCGGCGGCCGCGGCCTTGGTGTCTTCCCCCGCGGGCTCAGCGGATCGTTACGACCTCGTCGTCCGGGGCGGTCAGATCTACGACGGGTCGGGCGGCGCGCCGGTGACGGGCGACGTGGCGATCAAGGGTCAGCGGATCGTCTGCCTCGGCGTCTGCAAGGGCTCGGCGGCGAAGGTCGTGGACGCCAAGGGCAAGGCCGTGGCGCCCGGCTTCGTCAACATGCTGTCCTGGTCCACCGAGAGCCTGATCGCCGACGGGCGCGGCCTGTCCGAGCTGAAGCAGGGCGTGACCCTGGAGGTGATGGGCGAAGGCGATTCCATGGGACCGCTGAACCCGGAGATGAAGCGGCTGGGCCTCCAGCGCCAGGGCGACATCAAATATCCGATCGCCTGGACCACGCTGGACGAGTACCTGCGGTTCCTGGAGGCCAAGGGCGTCTCGATGAACGTGGCCTCGTTCATCGGCGCGGCCACGGCGCGGATCCACGTACTGGGCGAAGACGACGTCGACCCGACGCCGGACCAGCTGGCGCGGATGCGGGCGCTGGTGGTGAAGGCCATGGAGGACGGCGCCATGGGCGTCGGCTCGTCGCTGATCTATGCGCCCGGCAGCTATGCCGAGACCGACGAACTGGTGGCCCTGGTCACCGAGGCCGGCCGCTGCGGCGGCTTCTACATCAGCCACATGCGCTCGGAGGGGAACCGGCTCGAAGAGGCGGTGGACGAGCTGATCTCGATCTCGCGGCGCTCGGGCGCGCCGGCCGAAATCTATCACCTCAAGGCCAGCGGCAAGCCCAACTGGGGCAAGCTGGATTCGGTGCTGGCCCGCATCGAAGCCGCCCGCAAGGACGGCCTGCGGATCACCGCCGACATGTACACCTATCCCGCCGGTTCGACGGGGCTGGACGCGGCGATGCCCACCTGGGTGCAGGCCGGCGGCGTGGAAGCCTGGATCGCGCGGCTGAAGGACCCGGAGACCCGAGCCAAGGTGAAAGCCGAGATGATCGGCGAGCCGGTGGGCTTCGAGAACCTGCAGCGCCACGCCGGGGCCGAGGGCACGCTGCTAGTCGGCTTCAAGAACCCCAAGCTGAAGCCGCTGACCGGCAAGACCTTGGCCCAGGTGGCGGCCGAGCGCGGCGTCAGCCCGCAGGACGCCGCCATCGACCTGGTGATCGAGGACGGCAGTCGCGTGCAGGTGGTCTATTTCCTGATGGACGAGGCCAACGTCGCCCGCCAGACGACCCTGCCCTGGATGAGCTTCGGGTCGGACGCCGAGGGCCAGGCGCCCGAGGGGTCGTTCCTGCTGTCGTCCACCCATCCCCGCGCCTACGGCAATTTCTCGCGCCTGCTGGCCAAGTATGTCCGCGACGAGCAGCGGCTGACGCTGAGCGAGGCGGTCCGCAAGCTCTCCGCCCTGCCCGCCCAGAACCTGGGCCTGCACGACCGCGGGATGTTGAAGGTCGGGAACTATGCCGACGTGGTGGTCTTCGATCCCGCGACCGTCCAGGACCACGCCACGTTCGAGAAGCCGCAGCAGTTCTCGACCGGCGTCAGCGAGGTGGTGGTCAATGGCCAACTCGCCCTGGCGAACGGCGAGCCCACGGCCGCGCGACCCGGCCAAGTCGTGCGCGGTCGCGGCTGGACCGGTTGGAAAGACGGCGGGTGTCGGAAGTCGGCGAAGGACTGGAGTTGGTAGTTTCGACCTAATTTCTCCCCCGTCGGGGGAGGTGTCGCCCGAGGCGACGGAGGGGGTCGTCCCAGGCGTCTGAGCGGACCCCCTCAGTCAGCTTCGCTGACAGCTCCCCCGAAGGGAGCAACTTGTAGCCTCTACCGGTCCTTCTCGCGCTCGCCGATGGCGGCCTGCGCGGCGGCCAGACGGGCGATGGGGACGCGGTAGGGCGAGCAGCTGACGTAGTCCAGGCCGACGCTTTCGCAGAACTGGATCGAGGCCGGATCGCCGCCGTGTTCGCCGCAGATGCCCAGCTTTACGTCCGGACGCACGGCGCGGCCGCGCTCGGCGGCGATGCGGATCAGGTCGCCGACGCCGTCCTGGTCCAGGCTGACGAAGGGGTCCTTATCGAAGATCCCCTTCTCGATGTAAGCGTTCAGGAACCGGCCCGAGTCGTCGCGGCTGATGCCGAACGTCGTCTGGGTCAGGTCGTTGGTGCCGAACGAGAAGAACTCGGCGTACTCGGCCAGGTCGCCGGCGCGCAGGCAGGCGCGGGGCAACTCGACCATGGTGCCGACCATGTAGACGATCTCGACGCCCTTCTCGGCGATGACCTCTTTGGCGGTCTTGTCCGTCAGCTGGCGCAGGAACTTCATCTCCTCGCCCTTGGCGACGAGGGGGTGCATGATTTCCGGGATCGGCTGCGGACGGCCCTGGGCGGCCACCTCGCAGGCGGCCTCGATGATGGCGCGGACCTGCATCTCGTAGATCTCGGGGTACGACACGCCCAGGCGGCAACCGCGGTGGCCCAGCATGGGGTTCACCTCGTGCATCTCCTGCGCGCGGCGCATCAGCTTTGCGGCGTCCAGACCGGTCGCCTCGGCCACCGCCTGCACATCCTCTTCGGTGTGCGGCAGGAACTCGTGCAGCGGCGGATCCAGCAGGCGGATCGTGACCGGCAGGCCCTCCATGATCTTGAACAGCTCGACGAAGTCCTGTCGCTGCATGGGCAGGATCTTGGCCAGCGCCTGTTTCCGGCCGGCCACGTCGTCGGCCAGGATCATCTCGCGCACGGCGGCGATGCGCGCGGGGTCGAAGAACATATGCTCGGTGCGGCAGAGGCCGATGCCCTCGGCGCCGAACTGACGCGCGGTCTGGGCGTCCAGCGCGGTCTCGGCGTTGGCGCGGACCTTCAGGCGGCGCACCTCGTCGGCCCAGCCCATCAGGGTGCCGAAGTCGCCCGACAGCTCGGGCTCGATCATCTTCACCGCGCCGCGCAGGACCTCGCCGGTCGAGCCATCGATGGTGACGACGTCATAGGCGCGGATCGTCTGGCCACGGGCGCGGAACTCGCCGGCGCGGCTGTCGATGTGGATCTCGCCGGCGCCGGAGACGCAGGGACGGCCCATGCCGCGCGCCACCACGGCGGCGTGGCTGGTCATGCCGCCACGGGCCGTGACGATGCCGCGCGCGGCGTCCATGCCGCGGATATCCTCTGGGCTGGTCTCCTCGCGGACCAGGATCACCGCCTCGCCCGAACCGCCCAGCTTCTCGGCCTCTTCCGCCGTGAAGACGACCTTGCCGGTGGCCGCGCCGGGCGACGCGGGCAGCCCGGACGCGATCACGTCGCGCGGGCTGGAGGGATCGATGGTGGGGTGCAGCAACTGGTCGAGCGAGCTGGGCTCGACGCGCATCACCGCCTCGGTCTTGTCGATCACGCCTTCGCTGGCCAGGTCCACGGCGATGCGCAGCGCCGCCTTGGCCGTGCGCTTCCCGTTGCGAGTCTGGAGCATGTAGAGGCGCCCCTGCTCGACGGTGAACTCGATGTCCTGCATGTCGCGGTAGTGCTTTTCGAGCTTCTCCACGACCGCCTTGAACTGGAGGAAGACCTCCGGGAGCGCCTCCTCCATCGACGGGTTGGTGTCGCCCATCTCCTCGCGCGCGATCTTGGTCAGCGGCTGCGGGGTGCGGATGCCGGCGACCACGTCCTCGCCCTGGGCGTTGATCAGGAACTCGCCGTACAGGCGGTTCTCGCCCGTGGACGGGTTGCGGGTGAAGGCCACGCCGGTGGCCGAGCCGTCGCCCATGTTGCCGAACACCATCGACTGGATGTTCACCGCGGTGCCCCAGCTCTCCGGAATGTCGTGCATGCGGCGGTAGAACTTCGCCCGGTCGTTCATCCAGCTGGCGAACACCGCGCCCACGGCGCCCCAGAGCTGTTCGGTGGGATCCTGCGGGAACGGCTTACCCAGCTCGCTTTGCACGGCGGCCTTGTAGTCGGCGACCACGGCCTCCCAGTCCTCGGCGGTCAGGCCGGTGTCCACGTGGACGTCCAGCCGGTCCTTATGGTCGTCCAGGATCTCCTCGAACATGTGGTGGTCTAGGTCGAGGACCACCGCAGAGTACATCTGGATGAAGCGGCGGTAGCTGTCGAAGGCGAAGCGGCGGTCGCCCGAGAGCTTGGCCAGGCCTTCGACGGTCTGGTCGTTGAGGCCCAGGTTGAGGACCGTGTCCATCATCCCCGGCATCGAGGCCCGCGCGCCCGAGCGCACCGAGACCAGCAGCGGGTTGGCGGCGTCGCCGAACGACTTGCCCGTGATCCGCTCGACGGTCTTCAGGCCCTCGGCGACCTGTTCCTTCAGGTTCGGCGGGTAGGCCTTGTCGTTGGAATAATAGTGGACGCAGGCCTCGGTGGTGACGGTGAAGCCCGGAGGCACCGGCAGGCCCAGCGACGACATCTCCGCCAGGTTGGCGCCTTTGCCCCCCAGCAGGTTCTTCATCGAGGCGTCGCCGTCCGCCGAGCCGCCGCCGAAGGCATAGACCCAGCGCGTCTTCACCATCGTGTCGGCCATCTCGTCAGTCCCCTAAAGTTAGCCCGTAACCTGCGAGAAATCCGCCACTTGTCCCATGGCGTCCCGGACTTTCGCCAGAAGGCGCAGCCGGTTGTCCCGTTCCTCGGATACGTCGGAATTTACTAACACCTTGTCGAAGAAAGCATCGACGGGTGCTCGAAGCTTGGAAAGTTCGCGCATGGCGCCGGCGAAATCCTCGTCGTCGAGGGCCACGTCCAGCTTGGCGTCCAGCTCGCCGACGGCGGCGATCAGCGCCAGCTCCGGCTCGGACGACGAGGCCATCCGCACCGGTGCGCCGGTGGGCAGCGCGCCCTTCTTTTCCTCGGCTTTGAGGATGTTCACGGCGCGCTTGTAGCCCGCCAGCAGGTTGGCCCCGTCCTCGGTCTTGAGGAAGGCTTCCAGCGCGGTCACCCGGGCCACGATGCGGACCAGGTCGTCGTCGCCCAGGGCGAAGATGGCGGCCACAAGGTCGTGCCGCTGGCCCCGGTCACGAAGCCACACGGACAGGCGGTCGGCGAAGAAGGCCACGACCTCGTCGGCCACCTCGTCGTAGCGGCGGAAGTCGAACTGCACCGCGCCGGTGGGCTTCTCGCGCTCCATGCGGTCGAAGACCAGGTCGACTTCGCGGTCCATGGTCACGACCTGGGCCTTGCCCTCCAGCAGCGCCTCGTCGAACTCGCGCAGATAGGTGTCGAATTCCTGGCTCTTGGCCCGGCCGCGCGCGCCCAGGTGGGCGGTCATGCGCGGGGTCGAGACCCAGAGCGCCCGGCCCGGATCGACGAAGCAGCGCAGCGAGCGGTACCAGTCGGCCACGGCGCCGCGCAGGGGGATACGCAGCTCCGACCCCAGCACGACCCGGATCACGCCCAGGGCCGCGCGGCGCAGGGCGAACGGGTCGCGGGAGCCGGTGGGCTTCTCGTTGATGGCGAAGAAGGCGACCAGGGTGTCCAGCTTGTCGGCCAACGAGGCGGCCATGGTCACCGGGCGGTCCGGAACCTCGTCGTTCGCGCCGGCGGGCTTGTAGTGGTCGCGGATCGCCTCGGCGACCAGCGGCGAGAGGCCCTCGGCCTGGGCGTAGTAGCCGCCCATGATGCCCTGCAGTTCCGGGAACTCGCCCACCACGCCCGTGCCCAGGTCGGCCTTGGCCAGGCGCGCGGCCTGGACCGACTTGGCGACGTCGGCGCCGACGCGCGGCGCGATGGCGGCGGCCATCATCTCCAGCCGCTCGACGCGCTCGTACATGGCGCCCAGCTTGGCGTGGAAGGTCACGCCCTTCAGCTTCTCCAGCCGGTCTTCCAGGGTGGTCTTGCGGTCTTCGTTCCAGAAGAACCGGGCATCCGACAGCCGCGCCGACAGCACCTTGGCGTTGCCGAGCGCGATGGTCTTGCCGCCGTCGGTGGCGTCGATGTTGGCCACGGTGACAAAGTGCGGCGCAAGCTTGCCGGTCCTGGGATCGCGCACCGCGAAATAGCGCTGGTGCACCCGCATCGACGTGCGGATCACCTCGGGCGGTAGATCCAGGAACGCGGGGTCCATGTCGCCCAGCACCGGGATCGGCCATTCGACCAGGCCGGCCACCTCGTCCAGCAGGCCCTGGTCCTCGACCAGTTCCAGGTTACGGGCGAAGCACAGGGTCTTGGCCGCGTCGACGATGCGGTCCTTCCGCTCCTCGACGTCGAGGACGACGAAGTGCTTCTCCAGCTTCTCGGCGTAGGCGTCGAAGTCCTTGACCTTGAACGACTGGCCCGAGCCCATGAACCGGTGGCCCTGGGTGGTGTCGCCGCTGGGCATGCCGTCGATCTCGAACGGCACGATCTCGCCGTCGAAGATGCACAGGATCCGGCGCAGCGGCCGCACCCAGCGCAGCTTGCTGGTCCCCGACACCATCGACTTGGGCCACGGGAAGTCGCGAACGATCCCCTGGACCATCTCGGCGACGATCTCGGGCGTCGGACGGCCGGCCTTGTGGACGTGGGCGACCCAGACACCGTCGCGGTCGACCAGGTCGGACTTCTTGAGGCCGGTCTTGCGGAGGAAGCCCTCGAGGGCCTGGTCCGGCGCGCTGGTGCGCGGACCCTTGACGTCCTCGTGGCGGTCCTTCTGGGCCTCGGGCAGGCCCTCGGCCACCAGGGTCAGGCGGCGCGCGCCGCAGAACGTCTTCAGCGCCTCGGGCAGCAGGCCCTCGGCCGCCAGTCGTTCGCGCGCCATGCGCTCCAGGTCGCGCGCGGCGTTCGCCTGCATGCGGGCGGGAATCTCTTCCGAGAGCAGTTCGAGCAGCAGCTGGGGCATGGGCTAGACTTTTTCCGCCAGGGCCGCCGCTTGCGGCGGCAGCGGCGCGTTCCCGCCTTCGGAGGCCACCCAGGCCTCGGCGCACATCTTACAGAGGTCGCGGATGCGGCCGATGTAGGCTTGGCGCTCGGCGACGGCGATCGCGCCGCGGGCGTCCATGATGTTGAACAGGTGGCTGGCCTTCAGCACGTGGTCGTAGGCGGGCAGCGCCAGGGGCTGACCCTGGCGGCCTTTGTGGCTCAGGATGCGCGGCACTTCGCGCTCCATGTCCTCGAACTGGCGCTTCAGGATCGCGACGTCGGCGACCTCCAGCTCGAAGGCCGAGAACTGCTGCTCGTTCGGCAGATAGATGTCGCCGTAGCTGAACTCGTCGTTGAACTTGAGGTCGTAGACGCTGTCCTTGTTCTGCAGATAGAGGCTCAGCCGTTCCAGACCGATGGTCAGCTCGCCGGCCACGGGGAACACGTCCAAGCCGCCCACCTGCTGGAAGTAGGTGTACTGGGTGATCTCCATCCCATCGCACCAGACCTCCCAGCCCAGGCCCCAGGCCCCGACGGTCGGGTTTTCCCAGTCGTCCTCGACGAAACGGATGTCGTGGACCTTGGGATCGATGCCGATGGCTTCCAGGCAGCCGAGGTACAGCTCCTGCAGGTTCTCGGGGTTGGGCTTCAGGATCACCTGGTATTGGTGGTGCTGGTGCAGCCTGTTCGGGTTCTCGCCATAGCGCCCATCGGCCGGCCGACGCGAGGGCTGCACGTAGGCGACTTTCCAGGGTTTCGGCCCCAGCGTGCGCAGCACCGTCATCGGCGAAAGCGTCCCCGCCCCCACCTCGACGTCATACGGCTGTAGAATCGCGCAGCCCTGACGGCTCCAATAGTCATGGAGTTTCAGGATAAGGCCCTGAAAAGACAGTGGTTGATCAGCCATCGGATTGGGATGTTCGCAGGCGCAAAAAAAGTCGGCGGACCATAGGGCCCGCCGACCTTTGCTTCAACCGCCGAAAGAACGGCAGATCGTGGCGTGGTTAGTTGCCCTTGGGCGTGGTCCGCTTGCCGGCCCGCGACATGGGCGAGCCATACTTCGCGCGGTTCTCCGGCGTGTCCGCGACCGGACCGTTGGTCACCGTCGTGGTCGTCACGCTGGCGGCCTGCGCGTAGCTGGTCGCGGCGGGGGCCGCGTCGGTCGGAGCCGTGGTGTCGACCGAGGTCGAGACGCTGTCGATCGGGGGGGCGGCGACGGTGTCGGACGGGGCGGCGCCGACGGGCACGACGACCTTCTCGCTGTACTGCTTGTCGTCGGAGGGCGCGTGCGCCCCGTTCCAGTCGCCCGTCACCGACCCGGGGGTCGGCGGCTTGGGCATCTTCTGGTCCTGCGCGTAGGCCGAGCCGCCCAGGAGGGCGACGGCGAGGGTGGCGGTGGTGAAAAGGGCAATCTTCATCGTCAGAACTCCGGTTGATGGCGCGATCGGCGCGATCGGCTGTCCATCTCGATGTGCTGACGCCTTTACGGCTCAGACGGGTGGTTGGTTCCCGCCGAGCCGCAAGGTTTTCAGGTCTACTTGGTGGTCGCGGCGGCCGAGGCGTCGGCGGCCGGCGGCGCGGCGGCGGGCGTTTCGACCGCCCCCTGCCCCGAGACCAGCACATGGTCGACGACGTGCAGCAAGCCGCTGCCGGTGTGCAGATCCGCCTGGACGATCTTGGCGCCGTCCACCTTCAGCACGCCCGCCTCGTCGCTGCCGTCCAGCAGGATGGTGTCGCCGGCGCCCGACGGGATCGGCCCCTTGGCGCCCTTGATCTTGGTGGAGTCGATCGGCGCGTTGACCACGTGGTGCAGGACGAACTTCTGCATCGCGGCCTTGTCCGACTTCAGCTTGGCCAGGTCGGCCGGCGGCATGGCGGCGAAAGCCGCGTCGGTGGGCGCGAAGACGGTGAGGTTCTTGTTGGTCTTCAGCAGGCCGGCCAGGTTCGTGGCGTCGATGCCGCCGACGAAGGTGTTGAACTGGCCCGACAGCTTCAGGGTGTCGACCAGATCGCCCTGGACGGCGACGGGCGCGGCGGCTGCCGGCGCCTGGGCCGAGGCGGCGAGCGGCGCGGCGCTCAGGGCGGCGACGGCGGCGGCGGCGAGAAGAAGTCGGGTCGGCGACATACTAAGGTCCTCGGTTGGCTTGGCCTTCAGCAGGCCGCGGTTTCATACGCTGGAGACTGGCGGCGGTTCCATTCTCACGGGTTCGTGAGACTAGGCGTGGAAAGCGCCGGATTTACGACGGTCGGCGAGCAGGTCAAGCACCTGTTGGGCCTGTCTGGTGGCCATATCTGCTGGAATTCGCGGCGTCCGCACCCTTCGACGCCTAGAAAATGGGCGCCCCGGGGGTTCTTCATCAAAGCGTCACCCCAGCGGTCCGCGCCACGCGGCCCCCCGACATAGCGTCGCTCCGACCACCGCCAAGGGGATAACGGCGCGGCGGTCAAAGAACGATCGAGAGGGGTTGGGCCCGCCCTCAGGGCCGGACGCGGGAGCTAGCGGATGAAACTCATCATGGCGATCGTCAAACCGTTCAAGCTGGACGACGTGCGCGAAGCGCTCGTCGGCGCCGGTGTGGAGGGTCTGACGGTCTCGGAGGTCAAGGGATATGGCCGGCAGAAAGGCCAGACCGAGATCTACCGGGGGGCGGAGTACCAGATCAACTTCCTGCCCAAGGTGAAGCTGGAGGCCGTCGTCGACGACGCGGCCGCGGCCAAGGCGGTCGAGGCCATCAAGGCCGCGGCTGCGACCGGCAAGATCGGCGACGGAAAGATCTTCGTCCTCGACGTCTCGGAAGCCGTGCGCATCCGGACGGGCGAGACGGGCGCCGCGGCGCTCTAGCGAACGGGACAGAGGGGATAATGCTTATGAAATTCTTTGGAAAACAGCGGCTGGCGGGGCTGATGCTCGCCGCCGCCGTGGCTGGGATGCCGCTGGCGTCCACGGCCCTCGCCCAGGAGGCCGCGGCGCCCG
>JAHJME010000012.1 GCA_018821435.1 Alphaproteobacteria bacterium | reverse complement strand
GCATGTGCATGCCTGCGCCATGTCGACGGACGATCCGACGGAAGTCGTGAACCTGGCGCAGGCCTATCAGAAGCTCTCCCGCTGCGTGCGCCAGAGCCTGGCGCTGCAGGCCCAGCTGAGGCGCGGGCGCGAGCGTGACGCCCGCGAGAACCCGCCGCCGCCAAGGCCGCTGCCGCCGACGCCGGAGCGGGACGCACAGCGCATCGCGGACCGCCGCGACGCCCTTCGCGTGCCTGCCCAACGCGTCGTCTGGTCCGAGTACGAACACGCCGATTACGACGAGGCCGGCTACTACTTCGACCTGATCGAGCAGCGCCTCGACATCCGTGCGCGCGACAACACCTTCGGGCTGATGGTCGAGGACGACGCCTGGGTCGTCGAGCCGCTGGACGACCATGTCGTCCGCCTCTGCCGCGATCTGGGCCTGGACGAAGCCGCCGCCCTGGTCTGGCGCGAACTCCCCGACCCGCCGCCCGAGGCCCTGGAGCCGCTGGACGACGAGGACGACGATGAGCACGTCGGGCCCCGCGAAAGCTCGGCCTGACGGCGGGCCCGGGGCGCGTCAGCGCCGACCAATCCGACACCAAGGCTACCAAGACCACCAAGCGGCCGCGCGGTGGCGGCGCCTTCGTGTCTCTTCGGGTTCTTGGGGGTCTTGGTGTTGAGAGACAGCGCCTGCGGCGCTCAGCTTCGCGAGCCGGCTGTTGCCCATCTCACCGCCAACACAGCCGCGCACTTGAGGCGAGGGGCGGGCCGCTATAGGTTCCGCGCTCGTTTAAGCGACTGTGCCGCCGGAGCCCCCCTGAAGTGACGGATCTATTCGAAGAGGTCGAAGAGCAGCTTCGCTCCGACCGCTACAAGCAGTTCGCCCGCAAGGCGCTGCCTTGGATGCTGGGGATCGCCGCCGCCGCGCTCATCGCCACCCTGGGCTACTGGGGCTACGACAGCTATCGCAACAAGCAGATCGCCACGGCCTCGGAGCAGTATTCCAGCGCCGTCGACGCCATGGTCGCCGGCGACAAGACCAAGGCCCAGCAGCTCTGGACCGAGGTCTCCAAGTCGAACGCCAAGGCGTACAAGGCCCTGTCGCTGATGCACCTCGGCGCCTTCGCGCTGGAGGCCCGCAAGCCCGCCGACGCCGTGAAGCTGTTCGACGAGGCCGCCGCCGCCGCGCCCGATCCGATCGTCGGCGACGCCGCCCGCCTCAAATCCGCCTTCGCGCTCCTCGACACCGCTCCGCTTAAGGATCTGGAGGGGCGCTTGAAGCCGTTGATGGAAGAGGGCCACCCCTATCGGGTCCAGGCTCGCGAGGCCCTGGCCTTCGCCAAGCTCAACGCCGGCGACCTGGCCGGCGCGCGCGGCGACTTCGTGCTGATCACGCAGTCGCTGGACGCCCAGCAGGGCGCCCAGGCCCGCGCCCAGGCCGCCATCGGCCTGATCGATTCGGGTTCGGCCAAGGCCGTGCCGGCCGTGGTGAAGGCCGCCGAGGCCCTGCCGCCGATGACGATGGATCCCGGCGCCATGATCGGCCCGCCCCAGGGTCCCGGCCAGCCGCAACCCCAAGGTCCCGCTCCGCAATGATCCGCCGTTCGACGATCCTCGCCGCCGTCCTGATCGCGGCGCTCGGCGCCAGCGGGTGCTCGACGGTCAGCAACCTCAATCCCTTCGGCAAGAAGGATAAGGGTCCGGCCGAGCTCGCGGGCGAAGGCCAGCGCATCTCGATCATCCCCGCCGACCAGATCCTGGAACCGGCCGCGGCGCTGAAGGGCGTCGACTTCGCCCTGCCGCCGGCCGAGACGGTCGCGGCCTGGCCGCTGCCGGGCGGCAACACCGAGCAGGCGGTCGGCAACGTCGCCGCCGGCGCGAACCTGTCGGTCGCCTGGCGCAAGAACTTCGGCCAGGGCCAGAAGCGCGGCCGCTACATCACCGCGCCGCCGGTCGCCGCCGAGGGCAAGCTGTTCCTCATGGACGCCGACGCCCGCGTCGTCGCCGTGGACGCCGCCTCCGGCGCACAGATCTGGCGCACCGCCACCAACCCCGGCGACAACAAGCGCGACAAGCTCGCGTTCGGCGGCGGCGTGGCCTACGCCGACGGAAAGCTCTACGTCTCGTCGGGCTTCCGCGAAGTCATGCAGATGGACGCCAAGACCGGCGCCGTCGGCTGGCGGACCAAGACCCCGGAATCGATCCACGGCGCGCCGAACGTCTCGGGCGGCCGGGTGTTCGTGGTCTCCCTCGACAACACCCTGATGACCTTCGACGCGGCCACCGGCGCGGCGTCGTGGACCTATCAGGCGCTCACGGAAACGGCGCGCATCCTCTCGGCCTCCAGCCCCGCGGTGTCGGGCGACACCGTCGTGGCGGCCTTCGGCTCCGGCGAACTGGTCGCGCTGCGCGCCACCAACGGCAACGACCTCTGGAACGAAGCCCTGTCGCGCGCCAGCCGCACCAGCGCGCTGTCGGAAATCCGCGATATCCCCGGCCGCCCGGTGATCTACCAGGGCGACGTCTTCGCGGTCAGCCACTCGGGCGTGTTCGCCGCCACCGACCTGCGCACCGGCCAGGCCCGCTGGACGCTGCCGGTCGTGGGCGTCACCGCGCCCTGGCCCGCCGGCGACGTGGTCTATGTGGTCTCCAAGTCCGGCGACGTCATCTGCGCCAGCCGCGAGAACGGCCAGATCTACTGGATCCGCAACCTGAACGAGGGCTTCAAGGCCAAGAAGGTCGGCGGCATCCTGGGGGTCGGCGGCCAGCGTCAGAACAAGCCGGTCTGGTCGGGCCCGCTGCTCGCCGGCGAACGGCTGCTGATCGTCGGCCAGACCGGCCAGCTGGTCGCCTTGAACGCCAAGACCGGTGAGATCCAGACGCGCGTCGACCTCAAGGGCGCCTCGACGCTCTCGCCGATCGCCATGGGCGACACCGTCTATGTTGTGACTGAGGAGGCCGACCTGATCGCGATTCGCTGATCAGGCAGGTACAGTCCCCGACATGGCGCTGAAACTCGCGATTGTCGGGCGACCGAACGTCGGCAAATCCACTCTGTTCAACCGGCTGGCAGGCCGCAAGCTTGCTATTGTCGATGACCAGCCCGGGGTCACACGTGACCGCCGCTTCGGGACGGGGCGCCTCGGCGACCTCGAACTCGAACTTATCGACACGGCCGGTTTCGAGGACGTGACCGACGAGAGCCTGGAGGCCCGCATGCGGGTCCAGACCGAGCTCGCCGTCGACGAGGCCGACGTGGCCCTGTTCGTCATCGACGCCCGCGAGGGCGTGACCCCGGCCGACGAGATCTTCGCAGACGTGCTGCGCCGCAAGGGCAAGCCGGTCGTGCTGTGCGCCAACAAGTCCGAGAGCAAGGCGTCCGAGTCGGGCGTGCTGGAGGCGTTCGGCCTGGGCCTCGGCGAGCCGATCCCGATCTCCGCCGAGCACGGGGAGGGGATGGCCGACCTGTACCAGGCCGTCCTCGTGCTGGCGCCTGACGAGGACGAAGACCTCGACGCCGAGGAGGCCGACAAGCCGATCAGCATCGCCATCGTCGGCCGCCCCAACGCGGGCAAGTCGACCCTGGTGAACCGCCTGATCGGCGAGGACCGCATGCTGACCGGTCCCGAGGCCGGCATCACCCGCGACGCCATCCCCGTGGATTGGGTCTGGGACCAGCGCGCCATCCGCCTGGTCGACACCGCGGGCCTCCGCCGCAAGGCCAAGGTCCAGGAGAAGCTGGAGAAGCTCTCCACCCACGACTCGATCCGCGCGATCACCTTCGCCGAGGTGGTGATCCTGGTGATGGACGCCACCCACCCCTTCGAGATCCAGGACCTGCAGATCGCCGATCTGGTCGAGCGTGAGGGCCGCTCCCTGGTCTTCTGCCTGGCCAAGTGGGACCTGGTCGAGGACCCGCACTCCAAGCTCCAGGAGTTCGTGGAGGAGGCGGCCCGCCTGCTGCCGCAGCTCAAGGGCTCGCCCGTGGTCGCCCTGTCCGCCGAGACAGGCTATGGCCTGACCAAGCTGATGCCCGCGGTGATCAAGGCCCACACCGACTGGTCGACCAAGGTGAAGACCCGCGACCTGAACGACTGGCTGAAGATGGCCGTCGAGCGCCACCCGCCGCCCGCCGTCGGCGGCCGCCGCGTGAAGCCCAAGTACATGGCCCAGATCAAGGCCCGACCGCCGACGTTCGTGCTGTTCGCCAGCCGCGCCGACCAGCTGCCGGACCACTACAGGCGCTACCTGGTCAACTCGATCCGCGAGAGCTTCGACCTGCCGGGCGTGCCGATCCGCCTGAGCGTGCGCTCGAACAAGAACCCCTTCGCCGAGGGCGAGGAGAAGAGCGGCTCGGGCCTGACGCGCGCCAAGCCGTCCGAGGCCAAGACCGGCCTGGCGGCGAAGACCCGCCGCGCCGCCGCCGCCAAGGCCAAGGAGGGCGCGGAAGGCCGGCCCAGGTCCGCGCCGAAGACCAAGAAGCCCAAGGCCGGCAATCCGCGCGGCCGGGCGGCGAAGCTGCTGCGTCCCGGCGTTAAGCCGAAGCGAGCGTCCCGGCCGTCTTCCAGTCCGAAAAGACCACGGTAGAGGTCGGCAGGCCCATGTCGGCCTGGGCCAGGTCGACGATCAGCGGGCCGATCTCGGACGGGTCGGGCAGGTGGGCCGGGTTCTCCCCCGGCATCGCCTCGGCCCGCATCCGGGTGCGCATGGCGCCCGGGTCGAGGAGCACGGCGCGGACCTTCGTCTGCTCCAGCTCGTCGGCCCAGGTGCGCACCAGCGCCTCCATCGCCGCCTTGGTGGCCCCGTAAGAGCCCCAGAAGGCCTTGGGCGCCGACGCCCGGCTGCTGGTCAGGAAGATCGCCCGCGGGTGCTCCGAGGCCCGCAGCAGCGGCTCGACGCTGCGGATCAGCCGGAACGAGGCCGTCAGGTTCACGGCGACCAGGCGATCCCAGTGCTTGGGCTCGATATGCGACACCGGCGTCAGCGACCCCAGCAGGGCCGCGGCGTGGACCAGGATGTCCAGGCGCCCGAAGCGCTCGTGGATCGCCAGGCCCAGCTGGTCCAGGCCGTCGACCTCGCCGATGTCCATGGGAACCAGGGTCGCCGGCTGGCCGGTCGCGGCACGGATCTCATCGTCCAGGGCTTCCAGCGCGCCGGGCGTGCGAGCCACCGCCACCACGTGCGCGCCGGCGTTCGCCAGGGCCAGGGCGGCGGCCTTGCCGATGCCACGGCTGGCGCCTGTGACGAGGGCGATGCGGTCTTTGAGCGGCAGGTCGGACATGGGGCGGCTCTCTAACCGTTTTGGGGTTCCGTGTCAGGCCGCTGGGCGTAGCGTTGCGCGATCGCCGCACAGGCCATGAGCTGGATCTGGTGGAAGATCATCAGCGGGATCAGCGCCACGCCGGCCACGGCCGGCGCGAAGATCGCCGCGGCCATGGGCGCCCCGCTGGCCAGCGACTTCTTCGAGCCGCAGAAGACGATGGCGATCTCGTCTGTCTTGGAGAAGCCCAGGCTCCGTGCGGCGAACAGCGTCAGCCCCAGGATGGCGGCCAGCAACAGCGCGCAGATCACCAGCAGCCGGATCAGGTCCAGCGGGCTCAGCATGCTCCAGACGCCGGCCACCACCGCGCCCGAGAACGCGGTGTAGACCACCAGCAGGATCGACCCCCGGTCCAGCTTCGACAGCACGCCGTTGCGCGCCTTCACCCAGTCGCCGATCCAGGGCCGCAGCAATTGACCGGCGACGAAGGGGACCAGGAGCTGGCCGACGATCGCCCAGAACGACTCCGCGCTGATCCCGCCCTGCGCGTGCAGCAGTACGCCCACCAGCAAGGGGGTCAGGAACACGCCCAGCAGGTTCGACGCCGACGCCGAGGCCACGGCCGCCGGGACATTGCCCCGCGCCACGCCGACGAACGCGATCGAGCTCTGGACCGTCGACGGCAGGCAGCCCAGGAAGACGATCCCCGTCGCCAGCTCCGGCGGTGTGATCCAGGCGGGCAGGGCGACCACGCCCAGGGTCAGCAATGGGAACAGGCCGAAGGTGCAGGCCAGCACCAACAGGTGCAGCCGCCAATGCCTCAGGCCGCCGATCACCGCCTCGCGCGAAAGCCGCGATCCGTGCAGGAAGAACACTAAGGCGATGGCCACCTTGGTCACCCAGCCGAACCAGACCGCCGCCTCGCCCCGCGCGGGCAGGACCGCCGCGGCCGCGGCCATCAGCAGGATCAGGACCAGGTACCAATCGGGCTTGAACCGCCCGAGCCGTCCTTTGGTCACGCGTCGACCAGGAACGAGAGCTGGCGCTCGACGAGTTCGTTGCGGCCCAGCGCGATCTCACGGTCCAGCAGGCGCGTGGGATACTCGCCGGTGAAGTAGTGGTCGGTGTACTGGGGGTTTGCCGGATCGCGGACCGCTTCCATCGCCCAGTAGAGCCCCTCGACCGACAGGTAGCCCATCGAGTCGACGCCCAGGATCTTGGCGATCTCGTCCACCGAGTGGTTGGCGGCCAACAGGTTGTCACGATCCGGCATGTCGATGCCGTAGTAGTCCGGCCACTTGATCGGCGGGGACGCCGAGCGCAGGTGCACCTCGGCGGCGCCTGCCTCGCGGACCATCTTCACGACGCGCACGGAGTTGGTGCCGCGCACGATGGAATCGTCCACCAGCAGCACTTTCTTGCCGGCCAGCACCGCGCGATTGGGCGACAGCTTCATGCGAACGCCCAGTTCGCGTTCGCCCTGGGTCGGCTGGATGAAGGTGCGGCCCACGTAGTGATTGCGGATGATGCCCATCTCGAACGGCACGCCGGCTTCCTGGGCGAAGCCCAGGGCGGCGGGCACGCCCGAGTCGGGGACCGGCACCACGACGTCGATGTCGGCGGGCGATTCCTGCGCCAGGCGCCGGCCCATCCGCTTGCGAACCTCATAGACCGAGCGGCCGTTCACCACGGAGTCGGGGCGGGCGAAGTAGACGTATTCGAAGATGCAGGGGCGGGCCCGCTGGGCCGGGAACGGGCGGAAGCTGCGGACGCCTTGGTGGTCGATGACCACCATCTCGCCGTGCTCCACGTCGCGGACGAACTTGGCGCCGATCATGTCCAGCGCGCAGGTCTCCGAGGCCAGGACCGACTTGCCGTTCAGTTCGCCCAGCACCAGCGGGCGGATGCCCAGCGGGTCGCGGACGCCGACCAGCTTCTTGTTGGTCATGGCGACCAGGGCATAGCCGCCCTCGATCTGCTGCAAGGCCTCGGTGAAGCGGTCCAGGAACTTGGGCCGGCGCGAGCGGGCGATCAGGTGCAGGATCGCCTCGCTGTCCGAGGTCGACTGGAAGATCGCGCCTTCCTGCACCAGCTGCTCGCGCAGGGTCAGGAAGTTGGTGAGATTGCCGTTGTGGGCCAGGGCGATGCCGCCGGCCTCGAGGTCGGCGAACATCGGCTGGACGTTGCGGATGAAGCTGCCGCCGGCCGTGGAGTAGCGGGTGTGGCCGATGGCGACGTGGCCGGGTAGGCGCTTGTTGAGATCGCCGCCGCCGAAGGCGTCGCCCACGTAACCCATGTGCCGTTCGGTGTGATAGCGCTGGCCATCGAACGAGGCGATGCCGCAGGCTTCCTGGCCGCGATGCTGCAGGGCGTGCAGCCCGAGCGCGGTGATGCCCGAGGCTTCCGGCACGTCGAAGACGCCGAAGACCCCGCATTCCAGCCGTGGGGTGTCGTCATCAGGGTCGCGTGCCGTCGGTGACCAACGCTCGTGCGTAAGGCTCATCGGGATCGCTCCGGGCGGTCGGTGTCTGTCGGTACGCGCGCCTCGTACCCCTCTGTCGTCGATCTGTCACCTGACCCTTCGCCAACGGCGCGATCAAAAGCGGGCTTCAGGCGGCCGGCGACGTCCAATCCCTGTGGCGCCAGGCTCTCCAGAAGGCGGCCCATGTTGCTGGCGATCGGCCAGGTCTTGGCGCCGGTGATCCAGCGCGGGCGGAGGTCTTCCGGCGTGGCCGAGTTGAACATCAGGTACAGCGCACCCAGGACGATCATCCCGCGCCCCAGGCCGATCAGCAGGCCCAGCGAGCGGTCGAGGAAGCCCAGCATCTGGGTGTTCTGCACCTGGCGCGCGATACCTGCGCCGATCAGACGCAGGGCGATGAAGGCCACGCCGAAGACGACGATCAGGGCGCTGGCGGTGCCCAGCCAGTCCGGCTGGATCACGCCCCGGAAGATCGGCGCGAAGACCGGCAGTCCGAAAATGGCGAGGCCGGCCGCCACGACCAGGGCCACCAGGGCGAAGACCTCGCGCACGGCGCCACGGGCGAAGCCGACGAAGGCCGAGATGGCCAGCAGGCCCAGGACGAGGACGTCAAACTGCGTCACTTGCGATCTTCCCAGGCGGAATCGTGGATTCGCTGGATGGCGTCGGCCAGCCGATTGGCCCCGGTATAGGCCAGCGCGGGCTTTTCCACATCGGCCGGACCCAGGGCGCGCCGGAAGCCCAGCTTGGCGGCTTCCTTCATGCGGCCGTCCATGCGGCTCACCGGGCGCACCTCGCCGGACAGGCTGATCTCGCCGAAGACGACGCAGTCCTGCGGCAGGGCGACGTCGAAGGCGGAGGAGGCGAGGGCGGCGGCGGCGGCCAGGTCGGCGGCCGGCTCCGAGATGCGGAGACCTCCGGCGACGTTGAGGTAGACGTCCTTATCCCCGAACCCGAGGCCGCAGCGGGCCTCCAGCACGGCGAGGATCATGGCGAGGCGGCCCGAGTCCCAGCCGACCACGGCTCGTCGCGGCGTACCGTAGGCCGAGGGCGCCACCAGGGCCTGGATCTCGACCAGCACCGGGCGCGAGCCTTCGATGCCAGCGAACACCGCCGCGCCAGCCGCCCGCTCGCCCGAGGTGTTGAGGAACAGGGCCGAGGGGTTCTTCACCTCGGACAGGCCCGAATCGCCCATTTCGAAGACGCCGATCTCGTCTGTGGCGCCGAAGCGGTTCTTGGCGCCGCGCAGGATGCGGAACGGATAGCCGCGCTCGCCTTCGAAGGCGAAGACGGCGTCGACCATGTGCTCCACCACGCGCGGCCCGGCGATCGCGCCGTCCTTGGTCACGTGGCCGACCAGGATCACGGCCAGGTTGCCCTTCTTGGCCAGGCGCACCAGTTCGCCGGCGGCGGCGCGGACCTGGGTCACCGATCCGGGCGCCGCCTCGTGGTTGTCGCTCCACATGGTCTGGATCGAGTCGATCACCACCAGGTCGAACGGCTCGGCCTTCAGCCCGTCGATGATGGCGCGCAACGAGGTCTCGGCGGCCAGTTTCACCGGCGCGTCGGCCAGACCCATGCGCTGGGCGCGGCTGCGCACCTGCTCGATGGCTTCCTCGCCCGAGATATAGGCGCAGCGCGCGCCGCGCCGCGCGGCCTCGGCCGCCACCTGAAGCAGCAGCGTGGATTTGCCCACGCCAGGGTCGCCGCCGACCAGGATGGCCGAGCCCGGAACGACGCCGCCGCCGCAGACCCGGTCCCATTCGCCGACGCCGGTGACCATGCGCGGCGGGGCGGGCGTGCTCTGGTCCAGGCCCTCGAACGCGAGGTGGCGGCCACGGGTGGTCTTGCTGGGCTTCAGCGCGCCTGGGGGCCGGCTGCTGGTCAGTTCCTCGACAAGCGTGTTCCAGGCCCCGCAGGCCGGGCACTGCCCGGACCACTTCGTCTGCACGGCCCCGCAGGACTGGCAGGCATAGACGGCGCCGTCACGGGCCATGGAGTCTCCTGATTCGAATGCCGTGAAGTCTAGCCGACCCGGACGGCTCTGTGCGGTGGCTTGCCGTCGCAGTCGTCTGCGATAGGGTTACGTGGCGTCGGGGATTTTCGTGACAAGGGCTGGAGAGCAACAATGAGCGTGATTGAACCGGGGTCCGCGACGGCGGGTCTAGTGGCGCGAGTGAAGGGCCTCCTGCTGAAGCCCACCGAGACCTGGGACGAGATCGACCGCGAGCCGGCCACGATCGCCGGGCTCTACAAGAGCTATATCATTCCGCTGGCGGCGATCCCCGCGGTCTGCAGCCTGGTCGGTTTGCTGATCTTCGGCATCGGCGGCTTCGGAATTTCGTTCCGGCCGTCCCCGATCTGGCTCGTCGTTCAGGCGATCGTCTCCTACGGCCTCAGCCTGGCGATGGTCTACGTCATGGCCCTGATCATCGAGGCGCTGGCCCCGAACTTCGGCGGCGCCAAGGATCGGGTCCAGGCCTTCAAGGTCGCGGCCTACGCGCCGACGGCGTCGTGGGTGGCCGGCGTGTTCATGCTGATCCCGGCGCTGGGGATCATCGCGATCCTGGGCGGCCTCTACAGCCTGTTCCTGTTCTTCAAGGGCCTGCCCAAGCTGATGAAGACGCCCGAGGAAAAGGCGCTGCCTTACACGGCGGTCGTCATCGTCGTGGCGATCGTGGTCAGCATCGTCATCGGTCTCGTGACCAGCAGCGTCATGACCCTGAGCGGCGCCATGAACCCGGCCGCGGCCATCGGGTCGGTCTCGGGGACGGTGAATGTCCCGGGCGCCGGCTCCGTGGACCTCGCCAAGCTTCAGGAGGCCTCCAAGCGCATGGAGGTGGCCGCCAAGCAGGCCGAGGCCGGCACGGCGACCGCGACCGACCCCGAGGCGCTCAAGGCCTATCTGCCGGCCAGCGTCGCAGGCTTTAACCGCGACGAGGTCAGCGCTTCCAGCGGTGGGGCCGGCGGCTATCAGGGTTCGACGGCCGAGGGCCGCTACGCCAAGGGCGACGCCAGCCTGCGTTTGGAAGTCACGGACATGGGCGCGGCCGGCGCATTGGCCGGCATGGCCAGCGCCTTCAACGTGAAATCCTCCAAGGAAACGGCCACCGGCTACGAGAAGGTTGGCATGGTCGGCGGGCGGATGACCCAGGAGAACTATGACCGCCAGGCCAAGAGCGGCGAATACAGCGTCCTGGTCGGCGAGCGCTTCATGGTCCAGGCCAGCGGCAACGGCGTGACCATGGAAGAGCTCAAGGCGGCGGTCGGCGCGGTCGATCAGCGGCGCCTGGAAGGACTCGCCAAGGCAGGCTAGGCCCGGCGGGTAACGCTGGAGGGGTAGGGGATGGTTGTCGCGGGCGGGGCGAACGGTGTTTCGCGCGCCTTAGGCATGCTGATCAGACCCGGCGCGACCTGGGACAGGATCGCCGAGGCGCCGGCCGAGCCGCGGGCGCTGTTCGTGCGCTACGCCGTGCCCCTGGCGGCCGTCCCCGCGGTCTGCGGTGTCTTCGGCGTCCTGGTCTTCGGCTTCAACATCGCCAACATCGGCGTCCACATGAGCGTCGTCGGCCTGATCCTGGGCGCCGCGGTGAGCTACGGCCTGACGCTGGCGGCCGTGTGGGCGCTGGCGGCGTTCATCGACCTGACGGCGCCGGCTTTCGGCGGGTTGCGCGGCCGGGGCGCGGCGCTGAACCTGGTCGCCTATGCCGCCACCGCCAGTTGGATCGGCGGGCTTTCGGAAATCTACCCCAGCCTGGGCATTCCGGTCGGCATCCTGGCCGGCCTCTACAGCCTCTATGCGCTGTACCTCGGCCTGCCCAAGCTGATGGGCGTGCCCGAGGAGCGCAAGCTCACGGCGTTCGCGGCGGTGCTGATCGCCATCCTGCTGTTGGCGGTGGGACGCGGGATGATCACCGCCAAGGCGGCGGAGGTCGGCGGTCCGCTCTCGGCATCCTACGTTCCGAGATAGACGCCGCGCCTAGTGCTGCTCGTAGCGAGTGCTGTCACGCGCCAGGTTGCCGAACTTGGTGGTGTCGGAGTTGAACGACAGCCTGACGGTGCCGATCGGACCGTGACGCTGCTTGCCGATGATCAGGTCGGCCAAGCCCTTCACCTGATCCATCTGTTCCTGCCAGCGGAAGTGTTCCTCGGTGCCTTCCCGCGGCTCCAGCCGGCTGAGGTAATACTCCTCGCGGTAGACGAACATGACCATGTCGGCGTCCTGCTCGATGGAGCCGGATTCGCGCAGGTCGCTGAGCTGAGGCTTCTTGTCTTCGCGGTTCTCGACCTGGCGGCTGAGCTGCGAGAGCGCCAGGACCGGCACCGAGAGCTCCTTGGCCAGCGCCTTCAGGCCCTGGGTGATCATCGACACCTCCTGCACCCGGTTTTCCGGGCCCCCGGCGCCGGTCGTGATCAGCTGCAGATAGTCGACGATGACCAGGTCCAGGCCCATCATCCGCTTCAGCCGCCGCGCCCGGGCGACCAGCTTGGCCAGGGTGATGCCGCCGGTGGCGTCGATGTAGAGCGGCGCTTCCTGGATCTCGAGCGCCGCGTCGCGGATGCGCCCGAACTCCATGGCGTCGATCTCGCCCTTGCGCAGCCGGTCCCCCGACACGCCAGAGGCCTCGGCCAGCAGGCGCATCGCCAGCTGTTCGGCGGACATTTCGAGCGAGAAGAACGCGACCACGCCGCCGCGGACCGTCTTCTTCGACCCGTCCGGCTGCGGCTCCCAGGCGTAGTTGCGGGCGACGTCGAAGGCGATGTTACAGGCCAGCGAGGTCTTTCCCATCGAGGGCCTCGCCGCCAGGATCATCAAGTCGGAGGGGTGCATGCCGCCGATCTTCTGGTCCATGTCGATCAGGCCGGTCGACAGGCCGGCAAGGCCGCCGTCGCGGCTGTGCGCCTCGGCAGCCATGGCCACGGCGCCGCGCAGCGCGTCGGCGAAGTTCACGAAGCCGGACGAGACGCCGCCGGTCTCGGCCAGTTGGTAGAGCTGTTGTTCCGCCGACTCGATCTGGTCGCGGGCGTCCATGTCGGCGTCGCCCTGCTGGGCCGTCGTGCTGATCTCGCCGCCGATGCGGATCAGGTCGCGGCGCAGCGCCAGGTCATAAATGGCGTTGGCGTAGTCCGGAGCGTTGGCGGCCGGCGGGGCGCGGTCGACCAGGTCGGCCATGTAGCGAACGCCGCCCAGCTCCTCGAACGCCGGGTCGCGGTTGAACTGCTCGGCCAGCAGGATCGGCTCGGCCAGCTGGCCCTTGCGGATATTGGTTGAGATCGCCTGGAACAGCCGCTGGTGGAACGGCTCGTAGAAGTGCGCGGGCTGGAGGTGATCGCCCAGCCGTTCGAAGGCGGCGTTGTCGTAGAGCAGGGCGCCCAGCAGCGCCTGTTCGGCCTCCACGTTGGAGGGCGCGTGCAGGATCGCGATGTCGTTGGAGACGGGACGGAGGTCGAGCGCTGGAACGAGAGCCATGGCTTTACGGATAGACAACGCGGGGCCTCGCAGCACTGCGGCGCGTGACACATTTGTGGACCTGTCCACACACGATTGCGGCCCTGTGGACAAGCACCGCCAGGATGGTCAGGCGCATACGAAAACGGCGCGGGAATAATCCCGCGCCGCTCCGTCAGAATCGGACGTCGGCTACCAGCGATAGCTGACGCGGCCGTACACGAACCGGCCGTTGAACCCGAACGGCGAGAACGACGTGAAGGGCGCGGCCCCGGTCGCGTTCAGGTTGGGGACGATCTGGCGCGGATAGGTGTCGAACAGATTGTCCGCGCCGAGCGCCAGGGTCACGCGCTCGGCGACCGTGTAGCGGGCCTCCAGATCGACGATGCCCCGCACGCCGGTGTTGATGTCCGCGCTGCCGTCGGCCAGCGTGCCGGGCGCCAGCACGTCGCCGTAGAACGTGGTGCGCAGGGTCGCGCCGAAGGCGTCCTTCGACCAGTCGCCCTGCAGGGACGTCTTCCACTTCGGCGCGCTCTTCTCGAACCGCAGCACCGCCTGGCGCGCAAACAGCGACACGGGGACCGGCAGCACCGTCTGCTTGGTGCTGGGGGTCTTGGTGACGTTGAAGTCGTTGATGTTGGCGGCGGCCGTCAGGTCGAAGCGGCCGGCCTGATCGTCGTTGATCACGTAGTGCGCGACGATGTCGACGCCCTTGGTATCGGTGTCGACGCCGTTGAGGAAGAAGCGCGCCGCCGACGCGCCCAGCGGCGACAGCAGATCGAACAGCGCACGCGCGTTGGTGCCCGGCGCCGCGGTGGCGCTGCCGGTCAGGGTCTCGGACAGCACGATGCGGTCGTCGACCTTGATCTGATAGGCGTCGATGGTCAGCTCGAAGCCATTCTTCCGGAAGACCGCGCCCAGGGCGTAGTTCTCCGACTTCTCGGCCTTCAGCGGCTGGCCGCCCAGGGCCGTGCCCACCGCGCTTACCGACGGATAGGTGCCGGTTTCGAACGGCACGCCGTTCACGAACAGGATGGCGGTGGAGGTGAAGTACTGCTGCTGCAGGCTGGGCGCCCGGAAGCCGGTCTCCGCCGAGGCGCGGAAGGCCAGGCTGTCGCTGACCTCATAGCGCGCCGAGAGCTTGCCCGAGGTGTTGTTGCCGAAGTCGGAGTAGTGCTCCTGGCGGATCGCCGCCGAGGCGGTGAACCGGTCGGTGACCTTGCCTTCGAGGGCGAGGTAGGCGCCGACGTTGGTGCGGTGCTTGTCGATCTCGTTCGACGGCGTGAAGCCCGAGAAGCCCCGCGAGCCCAGCGCCAGGGTGGTGAAGGGGCCGCGGATGTAGGAGCCGGGCTCGCCGGCGCCGATCTCGTAGCCCTCGCGACGGCCTTCGACGCCGAACGCGACGTTCAGCGGACCGGCCAGGCCCACGTCGACGTCGCGGCTGAAGTCGGCGTTGCCGACCCATTGGTCATAGATCAGCTTGCCGGCGTAGAACTCGTGCGGCGACGTCGGGCCCAGCGAGGGGTTGAGGGTGTTCTTGACGTCGTAGCTGATCTCGTTCCAGCCGTAGCTGCCGGTGAACGTCGATCGGAAGCCGGCGATCTCGCCCTTCAGCGTCAGACCGCCCTGGGCGTCCTTCGAGTGGGTGTTGAGCAGCGGGATATAGCCGTCGGGGTAGATGGCGATGATGTTCTGGGTGGCGTCGGTCGGGGTGCGATACGTCGCGGCGGATTCGGCATGCCGCTTCTGGCCGCCGGCCCAACCGAACAGTTCGAAGCCGCCGCCCAGGGGCTTGCCGGCGTTCAGGTAGAGGCTGCCGTCCTGCACGTCGCCATCTCCGAAGCGCGAGCGGATCTTCAGCGGGGTGACGCGCGGGTCGATGTCGCTGCGGTTGGTGTGATTGCGGTCGCGGTATTCCGCCGAGACGGTCAGGAAGCCGTCCGAACCGAGTTTCAGGCCCTGCCAGCCGTTCACCGTCGTGGTGGCGCCGTCGGAGATGTGGCCGTCACGACCGTAGAAGCCGTCGAACTGCGTCAGGTACTGGCCGTAGGTGACGCTGGCGCCGCCGCCGTGGTCGGCCTGGCGGAGCATGACGTTGATCACGCCGGCGATGGCGTCGGAACCATAGAGCGCGGATGCGCCGTCACGCAGCACTTCGATGCGGTCGATCGCCGTGGACGGGATGGCGTTCAGGTCGACCGCCGCCGAACCGCGGCCGACGGATCCGTTGAGGTTGAGGAGGGCCGAGGTGTGTCCGCGAGCGCCATTGACCAGCACCAGGGTCTGATCCGGGCCTTGTCCGCGCAACGTGGCTGGACGCACGGCGTCGGTGCCGTCGGTGTTGGACGGGCGGGGGAAATTGATGGACGGCACGGTCGCCGCCAGCGCGCTGGCCAGCTCGGTCGTGCCTTGGCGCTGAAGCGACTGGGCGGTGATCACGTCGACGGGCGCCAGCGATTCGAGCCGCGAACGGCCCGCGGCGCGGGTCCCAGTGACGATGAGTTCCTCGACCTCGGAATTGCCGGACGGCGCCTGGGCGACGGCCGACGTGCCCAGGAGGCTCGCGGCCGAAGCGGCCGCGAACAGGAGATAACGGTAGCGCATGTAGTTCCCCTCGGAAGGTGCGGGTTTGATCCCGGTCTATGCCTGTGCGGGGGAAGCTAGGTAGTCACCGATTTGACGCAAATGATAAATCTGCCACAGGGGCAAAAGAAACGGCGCGGAACCGGGGTTCCGCGCCGCAACAACCGTCAAGTCGTCGATGTCTAGGCGTCGTAGCCGGACATCTCGTGCGTGCCAGCGCCGCCTTCGAGCATGTCCGCGGCAGCCTGTTCGGCCGCTTCGCGTTCTTCCTCGAACTGCGCGTTGATGACGTTCTCGCCGCGCGCTTGGCGTTCGGCTTCGTCCTGGCTGCGCGCGATGTTGAGGGTCACGGTGACCGTCACTTCGGCGTGCAGGCGCACCTTCACTTCGTGCAGGCCGAGCGTCTTGATCGGCTTGTCGAGCGCGACCATCGCACGTTCGATCTTGCCGCCTTCGGCGTTGACCGCATCGGCCACGTCGCGACCGGCGACCGAACCGTAGAGCTGGCCGGATTCACCCGCCTGGCGGATCATGATGTAGGACGTGCCGTCCAGCTTTTCGCCGGACACGCCGGCCGCTTCCTTGGCCTTCGCGTTGCGGGCCTCGATGTCGGAGCGCTGGGCTTCGAACACCTTGAGGTTGGCCGCGTTGGCGCGAAGCGCCTTCTGGCGGGGCAGCAGGAAGTTGCGGGCGTAGCCGTCTTTGACCACGACCACGTCGCCGAGGGCGCCCCAGCCTTCGAGGCGTTCGAGCAGAATGACTTTCATCTGTGCGTCTCCCTTACTTCACGACGTAGGGGAGCAGAGCCAGGAAGCGGGCGCGCTTGATGGCCTTGGCCAGTTCGCGTTGCTTCTTGGCCGACACCGCGGTGATGCGCGACGGCACGATCTTGCCGCGCTCGGAGACGTAGCGCTGCAGCAGCTTCACGTCCTTGTAGTCGATCTTCGGCGCGTTGGCGCCGGAGAACGGGCACACCTTGCGGCGACGGAAGAACGGGCGGCGTTGGCCACCAGCGGCGGCGCCGGCGGTCGGAGCCGGGGCGGCGGAGGTTTCGTCAGTCATAGCGAGAGCCTCCCTTTCTTAGAACTGAGGAACGTCGTCGCGGCGTTCGCGGTCGCGATCGCGGCGGGCGAGGATCGGCGAGAGCTCCAGGTCGAGCTCTTCGACACGCACGGTCATGTAGCGCAGCACGTCTTCGTTGATCGACAGCAGGCGCTCCATCTCCTTCACGATGTCCGACGGCGCGTCGATCGCGAGCAGGGAGTAGTGACCCTTGCGGTTCTTGTTGATCCGGTAGGTGAGGTTGCGGAGGCCCCAGTACTCGATCTTGGCGACGTTGCCGCCACCGCCCTCGATGAGGGTCTTCAGCTGATCGTTGAGGGCTTCGGCTTGTTGCGGCGAGATATCCTGCCGCGAGATAACGACGTGCTCGTAGAGCGCCATGTTTTCCTTCTTCCGTTGTGGAGGGCGGCGCGGCCGACGGCGGAAGTCCGTCGGACGTGATGGATCTCAGGCGCGGCGGCCGGGAGTTTCCCGACCCATTTGCGTTCCGCGAAGAGACCGCCTTCCGTGAAGAGGCGCGCAAATAGGCGAAAAGCCGTGCGCGGGCAAGGGTTTTCGCCCGCGCACAGCCTTCGGTTGAACCCTACTTCTTCGTCTTGAGAGCCTTCACTGCCGCCAGCGTCTCGGACACGTGCTCGGTGGGGTCCATCTTGGTGTAGGCGTGGACGATCTGGCCGTTGGACGCGATCACGTACGAGGTGCGGTCCGACCAGTCGGGCTTCATGGCCAGGACGCTGTCGTACTGCTTGGCGATCTTGGCGCCGGGATCGGCGGCGACCGGGAACTTGCCCGAGCACTTCTCGGTGTCGGCGGAGAAGCTGGCCAGCTTGTCCAGGTTGCCGGCGGTGACACCGATCAGGGTCGCGCCGGCGGCCTTGAACTGGTCGGAGGCGTCGGCGAACATTTTCGCCTCGATGTTGCAGCCCTTCGTCTCGGCGGCGGGGAAGAAGTACAGCACGACCGGACCCTTCTTGCGGGCGTCGGCCAGCGAGAAGTGCAGCGCCTTGCCGGCCTGGTAGCCGTCGGCGGTGAAGTCGGGGGCCTTGTCGCCGTTCTTGAGGGCGGCGAGGGCGGGCGTCGCGCAAAGGGCTGCGAGCGTGGCGGCGGCGAGGACGAGGCGCATGGATCTGTTCCTTGGGGGACTCTGAAAAGCGGGACAGTTGAATACCCGTGTTTCGACGGGTGCAAGGGGTTCAGTTGTAGTCCACCGTCACGGTCAGCACGCCCGAATAGGCGCCCGTCGGCGTGGTGGGCGACAGCGTGAAGCTGCCGCCCACGCTGAACGCATAAGTCCCCGCCTGGCCCAGACCGCCGCTCAGCACGGGTGCGTTGGGGGTGGTGTCGGTCAGATCGACATTGAGCGTTCCCGGTCCGGTCAGCGTCAGGCTGGACGGCATGGAGAGCGAAACCTGCTGGCCGCCCTCGCCGGTGATCGAGAAGGCGGCGCGGGTGGCCGTCGGCGTGGCGTAGCCGACGCCGGTCCCGCTGACGGTGCGGGCGCCTGTCGCGGCGTCGAGGGCGACGGTGCTGGTCCCGGCGGTGGGACGCTGGATCCGGCCGAAGCTCAGGTCCGCGGTCTTGGCGACGGCCAGCGCGCGGAACGCGGACAGCAGACCCTTGTCCGTGTCGCCCGCCAGGACGATCCCGCCGTTGTTGACCACATTGGCGTAGAACATGTTCTCGCCGGAGCCGCTGGGCAGGCCGGAATCGTCGCCGGCCACCGGGAAATCGGCGCCCACGTAAAAGGTCTTGGAGGCGTTGTCGCCGACCGGACCGATCTGGAAGGCGAGGGGGCTGGTCCCGGTGGGCGGGGTCGCCAGGCTGGCCGTGCCCATGGCGATCGTGAAGCCAGACAGCGCCCGCGCTCGGCCGGTCACGCCGCCGATGGTCCCGATTCGGATCGAGATGTTGTTGTTCTGGCAGGCGGGATCGACGCCGCGGTCGGGGCGGCAGGTGACGGTCACCATGGCGCGAACGCCGCCCGGCGAGATGCGCCGGCCGGACCCGCTTTGGACGGCGACCGCACCCGTGGAGGGAGCCATGCGGAAGACGGTGTCGCCGGTGGCGGCCGTCGCGACCTGGCCCAGGTTCAGCGGGTCGACGATGTTGATGACGTAGGTCGCCGCCTCGGCGAGACCGGGGACTAGGGCGCCACAAAGCGCGAGGGCCGTGAGCCGGCGCATCCTAGCCGCCCCCGCCCGTGGCTACGGTCGTCTCAGGCGGCGCGGGATCGAAGCGCACCTGGATCACCACGTCGGGCGTGAAGGCGCCGTCGCCGCGGATCGTCACGCTGGGCGCCTCCAGCAGCCGCATGCGCAACCGCCGGGCCTGCAGCGGTTCCAGTTGCAGCCGCCAGGCTCCCACCGGCACGCCGTCGAACGCGGCGGACCCGTCGAACTCGGTGACGCCTTCCAGGGGCGCGGTGTCGTCGCGCACGAGCTGCACACGGACCGAGGACAGGCCCACGCGCCGGCCGTCGTCGCGCAGTAGCTCCACCTTGATCATCACCTCTCCGGTCGGCCGCATGGGATAGTTCACCCGCGCCACGCTGCCGGGCCGGGGCCGCAGCTCCAGGCGCGACGGCGGCGTCGAGACCGAGCTGTTGTCCAGCTTCTCCAGGTTCACGTCCATGTGCGCCGTTGGCCCCGCGCCCAGGCCGGTGAGCAGGAGGCGTCCGTCGCGACCGGTCACCGCGCCGCGTCGAGGGCCGCCCTCCAGCGCCACATTGGGGGCCGGGGCTTCACCCGCCTGGCGGACGCCGTCGCCATTCTCGTCGATGAAGGCGTTGAACAGCACCGAGCCGCCCGAGCCGGGACCGGTGCGGGTCAGGTCATAGGCCGACCGGTCGGGGTCCCAGCCAAGGCCGAAGCTCCATTGGGCGGACAGACGCCAGTCGGCGTCGGAATTGTCGTACTCGCCGGTCAGGGCCAGGTCCCCGTAGTGGGTGGCGAGGATCGAGGAGAGGACCACGTTCCAGCGATCCAGCCGGTCCAGCGGCTGGCCCAGGCCGAAGCGCAGGGACCAGGCGTCGGTCAGGCGACGGTCGATGGTCACACTCAGAAACCGCGCCTTAAAGTCGGGCAGGACGTCGTAGTCCAGCGTCGAGCGGATCTGCCACTTGTAGCTGCGATAGGTGGAGGCGGCGATGTAGCCGGTCAGGGTCTCGACCGCCGCCTGCGGCCGGTAGACCTGACGCTGATACTCCCACCCCAGGGACAACAGCACCGTGCCCAGGCTGGACGAGGCCCGCGCGCCGGTCAGCAGTTCGTGCGAGCCGTCGGCGTACGCGTTGCGGATGACCCGCAGGGACACCGGCATGATCCGGCCCCGCAGGGCCAGGCTGGTGTCGGCGGTCAGCTCGGTGCGGCGCTCCATCTGCAGGCGCGGGCTGAAGCCGATGTTGTTCTCGTCGACGAAGCCGTCGCGGTATTCTGCATGGCGCAGGACCGCCGAGAGACCGCGGACCTGCCCGGCCAGCCCAAGAGCCAGGCCCGATCCGCCACGGCCGTCCCAGCCGGCGTCGGCCTGGGTCGCGACCCCGAGCAGCGACGTCCGGGCGCCCAGCGTATAGACCCCGGTCGCGGCGCCATCGGTTCGCGGGACCCGCGCTGCGCCGGCGGTGACGCTGAGCAGGTCGCTGATCCCGTAGTTCAGCGAGGCGACCATGCGCAGGCCGTCGTCAGCGAACAGCCCTGGGTCGCCGATGACCAGGCCGTTCAGCCGGCGCAGGCGGATCAGCGGCTGGTTCTGGTCGACGATGCCGAACGCGAACTGGGCTTCACCGGGCCGCAACAGCGCCGCGCCGACGTTGACGACCTGGACCTCCTCGTTGCGCTCGCCGCGCGGCCCGTAGGTGACCACTCGCAGGACGTTGACGCCGGGCGACAGGGGCACATCCAGGAACTCGTAGCGCCCCTGGACCGCCCGGTTCGTGCCACCCTTCAGCACGTCGTTAACGTAGAGCTCCACGTCATAGCCCGGCGGCAGCTCGCCGCGCAGGTCGATGCGGTTGAAGATGTTGGTCTGTTCCAGCGGCGCGGTGGACAGCGAGATCCCGCGTCCGGCGATGCTGCGGGGGCCCATGGCCAAGCCCGGCGTGTAGGTGTCGCCGGCGGTGATCTCCCGCACGTGCAACGGCCCCAGCAGCGTGCCCTCCAGCGAGCGGCGCTGGAGCATGGCCCGGGCGGTGGCGGCGCGGCCCTGTTCGTCGGAGCCGACGAAGCCCTGGAAGTTGCTCCACAGCAGATCGCCCGCCAGGCGCAGGTCGTAGCGGAACGCCCGGTCGAGGTGGCCCGACTTCAGCGCCCCGTCCAGGACGACGTCCATGCCGGGCGGGCTGAACAACGCGTAGGGCTGGGTGATCTTGAGTGTCTCCAGATTGCCGGCGGGGACAGGCGAGCCGTCCGGTCGCTTGGCCATCCGATCCAGGCGCGACTGGATCGGGAACTTCTCGGTCGCGCTGAGGCGGAGCATCAGCTCTTCCGACGAGACCTCGGCCTTCACCGGCAGCAGCTTCTGCAGCGTCGAGATGCGCAGGTAGATCTCGGTCGGCGTCACGGCCACGTCGTCGGGGGTGATGGGCACGTCGCGCGCGGCAATCCGGGCAATCCCCGCCTTCAGGTCCACCAGCAGCGCGCGACGGGCCTCGCCCAGGCGGCCGACGATCCGGCGTTCGGCCGGCATGACGTCGACGTCGGCTTCCAGCAGCCGGGTCAGTTCGCCCACGGGGATCAGCGGGTCGTCGGAGGCGCCGTAGGCGCCCAGGCCCTCGGACAGCGTCAGTCCGTCCAGGGACACCGAGAACAGCAGCAGGCCGGCGGGATCGACGGCGGCGGCGTCAGTCGAGGCCTCGCCCGCCGCGGACGCGGAGGTCGTCTGAGCCGGCGGCTCGGCGGCTGTGGCCGGCGCGGCCGCCGCGAACATCAGGACGGCGGTCGCGAGGCAGGCCAGCCCTCTAGAAGGCGGCTTTCGCAAGGACCTTCCCCGGTGACGTGTCGTCGTCCGTGAAGGTCACCTCCAGCTTTTCGCCGGGCGCGGGGGCGCGGGCGAGCAGGATCCGCACCGTACGGCGGGCGACCTCGGGATATACGGCGACACCGCGAACGACGCCTAGCGGCTCAGCGCCCTTGCGCTCGCCCACCGTGCGGACCTCGAAGTTGCCGAAGGCCGAGCTCTCGCCCTGGCGCACGAGGTCCAGGGCGACGACGGGCGGCTTTCCGGCCTGGGCGGGTTCCAGATGGGCGCCTTCGATCGCGGCGCGGACATCCGGGTCGGTCGGGCGCACCACCAGCGGGATCGACAGGCCGTAGACCGCGAGGATCTGGAAGCTGAGCTGGCTGGAGCCGCCGCCGGCCGCGGCCTCTGGCGTCGTCCCGGCGTCGCGCGGCGGGATGGTGGTGATGGTCAGGTGGCTGCGGTGCTCGCCGGACGCGGCGTCCGGCAGGCCGGTCAGGCGGACGCGCACGGTCTGCGGTCGACCGGGCTGGAGCGTCACCCGGCGGGGGGAGACCTGCAGCAGTTCCTTGGCCGACTTCAGCTGCGCCGCCGGGCCCTTGCCGTCGTCGCGCTTTGCGGCGTCCTCCGCGGCGAAGATCTGGCCGTCCGCCAGCATCACCCGGTCGGAAATCCACAGGTCGACGGTGACCGGCTCGGTCCCCTGGTTGAGCAAAAAGATCGTGCCGTTGCGCCGGTTGCGGTCGAACGTCAGCCGCTTGGGCGTGATGTTGAGGAAAGCGCTGGGGGCCGTGGCCGTGGCGGGCGTCTGGCTCAACACCGGGGACGACGGAACGGCGGCCAGGATCGCCAGGCCGAGGAGGAGGGCGGCGCGCATCAGTTGTACTGCACCACGACGACCAGCGTCTGGGCCGAGGCCGGTTCGGGCGCCACGCCGCGCGCGACCTCGATGCTGGCGGCCGCAGCCCCCTGCAATGCGCCGCCGACGATCACGCGGTCGCGGGCGATGGTGGTCTCTGTGTCGTTGGCGGTCGTCACGATCACGGCGTCCTCCCCTCCGGCGCGAACCACTTCGAAGCTGGTGGGTGCGGTCATGGGCGATCCGCTCGGATCCCGGCGGCGGACCATCAGGCGTCCGCCCGTGGGCATCATTCGCATGCCGAGGACCGTCGACGGGACGGCGCCTACGAAGGCGGCTCCGCCGCCGCCGACCTGTACGCTGGGCATGCCCATGGTCCAGTTTATCCGCACCACATTGCCTTCGATGATGGTGACCCGGGCGGTCGCGGTCGCCGTGGCGGCCGTGGCCGGGCCGGCTCCGGCAAGGGCCAGGAGGACGGCGCCGACGATATAGGCGGCTCGACCCATGACCGTCCGAGGCTGGCGATGACCGGCGACCGGGGCGGGCCCGGCCGGCGTGTGCTGGTCAGTTGAAGTCAATCGCCAGCGTGAGGGTCCCCGTATAGGCCTGCGCCGTGGTCGTGGGCGAGATGTCGAAGTGGCCGCCAACGAAGAAATCGTCCATGCCGCCGGCCGGAAGCTGTGTCAGCGTGCCGACCGAGGCCACCGGGCTCTGCGGGCCGACGTTGGTGAAGTTGCCGCCCTGGTTGGTGAAGTTGAGCGACGTGGTGTTGACCGCGATCGCCTGGTTGGGCGTGCCCACCAAACGGAAGGTCGCGGCGCGCGCCTGGCCCGCGGTGGGGACGAAGGCGTTGCCGGCGCCGGACAGGACCGGGGTGACCGAGGCGGCCGCGCCGGAGTTGACGGTGATCGTGCTGACGCCGGTCGTCGGCTTGGCGATCGTGCCGAACTCGAGCGTACGGGTCGCGGTCATCGTCGCCGGAGCCACGATGGTGGCGTTGGCGACCGCGTTGGCGCTGACCGTGGCGGCCGACGCCGTCGTGGCCGCGACCGTCGCCGCGACGGCGGCGAGGAGAGTGAGCCGGAACTTCATTTTTAGCGCCCCCTGGAGAACTTCGAGATCAATGCCTGTTGCTTTGCTGTTGGTCTCTCCGGCCCGTGACTGCCGAATATTCCCCCCGAAAGCGAAATAAGAACAACGCTGACGCCTATGGTTGTAGGCGTATCGTTTACCTACGATTATCCCTATTATCGATGTAGAACTGCGTTATCCAACTGTCAAGTTGCCGGTATTGGCAGTTGAAATGGTACAACTTCCGGTGATCGTTTCTTGTATTCGACGGTCCGGGCCTCGACTGTATTGGCGGCCGCGACGGCGGGCTCCGGCGTGACCGCGAGAGCTGGCCACAAAGTTGCAGGGGCCGGGCGCGATTCGAAATGGGTGCGGTTGTGGCGTGCAGCATCGTGTGTGACCGGCCCGCGCGGCTGGTTGGGGGATAGATGGCGGACGACGGGAGCTGGCCGAAGGGGGCGGGCTCGGAAACCTTGGCTTCGGGCGAGGCGCGCACACGCCAGGCGCTGGGCGAGCTGCGCGGGGTGCTGGGCGAACTCGAGCGCCGCCTGGCCGCCTCGGGCCCTCTGCCGCTGCCACCGGAAACCGCCGCCGCGCTGATCCGGACGCTCGAAGCGCTGACCCGCCGAATGGCCCGCCACGAGACCGGGGCCCAGGGCCGGGCGCGCGAACTGGCCGCCGCTCTGGGTTCGCTGTCCCAATACCTGGATGCGCAGGCCGGCGCCCAGGCGGCGCGGGAAGAACAGCTGGCGGCGCGCCTCGATCTGGTGCTGTCCGAATTGGCGCAGGTGCGCGCCGCGCAGGCCGCGCCGCGTCCCGATCCGGGACCGATCCGGGTCATTCTGGCGGCGGCGGGCGCCGCTGCGGCGCTGAGTGTCGTGGGAGCTGGTGTCCTGGCGGTGACCCAGCCGCAAGCGCTGCCGCGGCTCGTGGCCGCGCCCCTGGCCGCCATCATCGACCTGCCGCTGCGACCCAGCCTGAAGGCCGCCCCGTCCACGAAAGCGCCTGTGCCTGTCCGGGGCGCTCAGCCCATCGCGGTCGCGCCCGCCGGCGATAGCTTCGCGGCCGTTTCTGCGGCCCTCAAAGCCGGCGACACTACGGCGCTGCCCCGACTGACGGGCCTGGCGCAGGCGGGCGACACCCAGGCCCAGTTGCAGCTGGCGGCGCTGTACGAAGGCGGGCAGGCGGGGTTGGCGCGCGACCTGATCGCGGCGCGCCTGTGGACGCGCCGAGCGGCGGAGGGCGGCGAGCGCGTCGCGATGCACAATCTCGGCCTGTTCCTGACCGAAGGCGACGGCGGATCGCGCGACGTCGATGAGGCCGCCGTCTGGTTCCGGCGGGCGGCCGACCGGGGCGTGGTCGATTCCCAGTATAACTTGGGCCTGCTGTACGAAGCCGGGCGGGGCGTAGGGCGGAACCTGCGGGAGGCCTATCGCTGGTACGCCATCGCCGCCAACGCGGGCGACACGGTGGCCCGTGAAAAGCAGGTGGAGCTGGAAGCCCGACTGAAGCCCGCCGAGCGCGCCGCCCTCGACCGCGACGCCGACGGCTTCCGGCCGGGCGCGGCGGCGCCGTCCGAGCCCGCCGCGATCATCCCGCCGGCCGCGACCCTGGCCGAGACCCAGGCGCTGCTGGCGCGCAAAGGCTACTACGTCGGGCCGATCGACGGCGTCGCGTCACCGGCGCTGAAGCAGGCGTCGGCCGCCTATCTGCGGGACCACCCGGCGACGCCGACCACCTAGCCGTTCGGCTGGACCAGGATCTTCACATGCGCCTCGGGGTCGCCCAACGCCGTGAAGGCGCCCGCCACCCCGTCCAGGCTCACCGTGCCGGTCACCAGGCCCGAAACATCGATGATGCCCTCGGAGATCTGGCGCAGGGTCATGGCGAACTCCTCCGGGGTGTAGCCGAATACGAAGGTCAGCTCGATTTCCTTGGTGATGGCGATGGAGGGCTCGATCTTGTCGCTCTCCATGCAGACCCCGGCCACGACGATGTGCGAGCCCGCCGGCGCTGCCTCGATCAGGGCCTGCAGGACGCCGGGCGAGCCCACGCATTCGAAGACCACGGGCTGGGCGATCGGGGCGCCCATCATCCGCATCATGGTCTGAGCGGCGCGGGTCTTGGGAACGCCCAGTTGTTCCCAGCGCTCGTGCGGGCTCTCGGTCGCCGGGTCGATGACGATATCTGCGCCGAGGCGCTCGGCGGCGGCGCGACGGCGGGGCGAGAAGTCGGCGGCGATCACCGGGCCATGGCCCTGGGCCTTCAGCGCCGCGATCACCGCCAGGCCGACGGGGCCGCAACCCACCACCAGCGACACGGCCTTGGGTTCGAGCCGGGCCTTGGCGACCGCGTGAGCGCCGACGGCGAACGGTTCGGTCAGGGTGGCCTTGTCGGTCGGAAGGCCGTTCGGAACCTCCAGGATCAGGGCTTCGCTCAGCATCATCTGCTCCGCGAAGCCGCCCGGCAGGCGATTGGAGAAGCCCAGGGCCTCCATGCCGCCCCCGTGCAGGGTGACGGGCACGCTGACCACGCGGGTTCCGACCTTGAGCAGCTTGGACGCGCCCGGACCGTGGTCGAGGATCTCAGCGCAGAACTCATGACCGAAGACCGTGTCGGCGCTGGGATCGAACCCGCTGTCGGGAGCGCCCGCGCGCCGCGACAGGTCGATCATGTGCTCCATGTGGTGCAAGGCGTGGAGGTCCGAGCCGCAGATCCCGCAGGCCAGGGTCTTGACCAGCACCTGGCCCTCGGCCGGCTTGAGGTCGGCGATCTCGTCGCAGACCAGGCGCCTGTCGCGTCGGATCACGGCCTTCATGCATTACTCCCCAACTCGTCATTCTTGTTCTTGGCAGTTCTATCCCCTAACCCTCGCGCCTCGGAATCACTAGGAGCGGGATCGCATGACCCTCGCGTTTCTCTTCCCCGGCCAGGGCAGCCAGACCCTCGGCATGGGCCAGGACCTGGCCGAGGCGTTCGCCTCGGCGCGGGAGGTGTTCCAGGAAGTGGACGACGCGCTGAATCAGAAGCTGTTCGCGCTGATGAAGGACGGCCCCGAGGACCAGCTGACCCTGACCGAAAACGCGCAGCCGGCCCTGATGGCCGTGAGCGTGGCGGTGATGCGGACCCTCGAGAAGGAGTTCGGCCTGGGGATCGAGAAGGCCGCCTTCGTGGCTGGACACAGCCTGGGTGAGTATTCGGCCCTGGCGTCGGCCGGCGCGATCAGCCTGTCGGACACCGCGCGCCTGCTGAAACTGCGCGGCCAGGCCATGCAGCGGGCCGTGCCGGTGGGCGAGGGCGCCATGGCGTCGCTGATCGGCCCCAAGACCGATCTGGCGCTGGCCGAGGCGGCCGCCAAGGCCGGCTCCGAGGTGGGGGTCTGCGTCGTGGCCAACGACAACAACAACGGCAATGTGGTGATCTCCGGCGACAAGGCCGCCGTGGACAAGGCGATCGAGAAGGCCAAGGAGCTGGGCGCGCGGGCGATCCCGCTGAACGTCTCTGCGCCGTTCCACTGCCCCTTGATGCAGCCTGCGGCCGACGAGATGGCCGAGGCGCTGGCCGGGGCGACGATCGTCAGCCCGCGCGCGCCGCTGGTGGCCAATGTCATCGCTACGCCGACCAACGACCCCGCGGCCATCCGCCGGATGCTGGTGGAACAGGTCACCGGCCGGGTCCGTTGGCGTGAAAGCATGATCTGGATGGCCGAGACCGGCGGGGTCACCCGCTTTGCTGAGGCCGGGGCCGGCAAGGTTCTGTGCGGCATGGCCAAGCGCATCGCGCCCGACTCGGAAGCCGTTCCCCTGAACGGCCCCGCCGATCTCGAAGCCTTCGCCAAGTCGCTCTGAGAGGCCAGCATGTTCGACCTTACCGGCAAGACCGCCCTCGTCACCGGCGCCACCGGCGGCATCGGCGCCGAAATCGCCAAGACTTTGCACGCCCAGGGCGCTCACGTGGTGCTTTCGGGCACGCGGGAGGCCGTCCTGCACGAGCTGGCGGGGTCGCTGGGTGAGCGGGTTTCCGTGGCCGCGGCGAATCTCTCCGATTCGGCGGCCGTCGACGGCCTGGTCGAAACGGCGGAAGCCGCGGCTGGCGCCCCGCTCGACATCCTGGTGGCCAACGCCGGCATCACCAAGGACGGCCTGCTGATGCGGATGAAGGACGAGGACTGGGAAACGGTCCTCAAGGTCAATCTGGAGAGCTACTTCCGCCTGAGTCGCGCCGCCATGCGCGGGATGATGAAGCGCCGCTTCGGCCGGATCATCGGAATCACCTCGGTGGTGGGCGTGATGGGCAACCCCGGACAGGCCAACTACGCGGCCTCCAAGGCCGGGATGATCGGCTTCTCGAAGGCGCTGGCCCAGGAAGTCGCCACCCGCGGCATCACCGTGAATTGCGTGGCGCCCGGCTTTATCGAAAGCCCGATGACCGACGCGCTGACCGAACAGCAGAAAACCCAGATCCTGGGTACGATTCCGGCCGGTCGGCTGGGCGTGGGGGGTGACGTGGCCGCCGCGTGCGCCTATCTGGCGTCCACCGAGGCCAGCTACGTCACTGGCCAGACCCTGCACGTCAACGGCGGCATGGCGATGATCTGACTATCGCCAAGCGGGGGGAACATGCTACCCGGCCCCCGAATTTGATCACCAAGGCGATAGTTGACTTCAACCTCACCGTCGTCGATGCAAGCACTGACTAAGCCCTGAGGGACCTACCCAAATGTCCGACGTTCTTGAACGCGTCCGCAAGATTGTTATCGAGCACCTCGATGCCGACCCCGAGAAGGTCACCGAGAAGGCTTCCTTCATCGACGACCTGGGCGCCGACAGCCTCGACAACGTCGAGCTGGTGATGGCGTTCGAGGAAGAGTTCGACATCGAAATCCCCGACGACGCGGCTGAGCACATTCAGACCGTCGGCGATGCCGTGAAATTCATCAGTGAGCGGCTGGGCGGCTAAGGCCGTTTCTTCACGCACTGGATCAAGAGCCGCCGCGTCCCTGGGTCACTTCGAGCCCGATGGCGCGGCGGTTTCGTTTCTGAGGTAGGGCCATGCGTCGAGTCGTCGTCACCGGCATCGGGCTTCTCACCCCGCTGGGGCAGGGAACCGAGCTGACCTGGAAGAAAATCCTGGAGGGCAAGTCCGGGGCGGGGAAGATCTCCGCGTTCGACGTGTCCGACTATGCCTGCAAGGTCGCCTGCGAAGTTCCGCGGGTCGACGGCAGAGGCGGCGGCGGCCCGGATATCGAGGGCTCGTTCGACCCCGACAAGACCATGTCGCCCAAGGACCGGCGCCGGGTCGACGATTTCATCCTCTACGGCATCGCCGCGGCCGACGAGGCCGTGCGTGACGCCGGCTGGATGCCCGAGGACGCGGAGAGCCGCGAGCGGACCGGCGTGATGATCGGCTCGGGCATCGGCGGTCTGGGCACCATCGCCGAGACGGCCATCGAGCTGCATGAGAAGGGCCCCCGCCGGGTCAGCCCGTTCTTCATCCCCTCGGCGCTCATCAACCTGATCAGCGGCCAGGTCTCGATCCGCTACGGCTTCACCGGCCCGAACCACGCCGTGGTCACGGCCTGCGCCACGGGCGCCCACGCCATCGGCGACGCCGCCCGGATCATCAAGTACGGCGACGCCGACGTGATGATCGCCGGCGGGGCCGAGGCCAGCGTGGTGCCGGTGGGCATCGCCGGCTTCATCGCCTGCCGCGCCATGTCGACCGGCTTCAACGACACGCCTGAGAAGGCCAGCCGGCCCTACGACAAGGACCGCGACGGCTTCGTCATGGGCGAAGGCGCCGGCATCGTGGTGCTGGAGGAGCTCGAGCACGCCCTGGCGCGCGGGGCCAAGATCTACGCCGAGGTCATCGGCTACGGCATGGGCGGCGACGCCTATCACATCACGGCCCCGGCCGAGGACGGCGCCGGCGGCTACCGCGCGATGACGGCGGCCCTGAAGGACGCGGGGCTCTCGATGGCCGACGTCGACTACATCAACGCCCACGGCACCTCGACGCCCCTGGGCGACGAGATCGAGCTGGGCGCGGTGGAGCGGCTGCTGGGCGACGCGGCGGACAAGGCCACCATGAGCTCGACCAAGTCGGCCACCGGCCACCTGCTGGGCGCGGCCGGCGCGATCGAGGCGGCGTTCGCCTGCCTGGCGATCCGCGACCAGATCGCGCCGCCGACGATCAACCTGGACAACCCCTCCGTCGCGACCAAGATCGACCTCGTGCCCCACAAGGCCAAGCCGATGGAGATCAATGTGGCGCTGTCGAACAGCTTCGGCTTCGGCGGCACCAACGCCTCGGTGATCTTCAAGAAATACAAGTGAGCCGCCGGCGCATCTCGAAGCGCGCGGCGGGCGGGGGCGCCCTGATCGCCCTGGGCCTGGCGATCCTGGTCGCCCTGGCCGGGGTGTGGAGCTACGCGGGTCCGGGGCCCAAGGCCGAGACCGGCGACCTGACCGTGGTCACGCTGGAGCGCGGCTCGGGCGTCGGCAAGATCGGCCATACGCTGCACGCGGCGGGGGTGATCTCCTCGGCCGGCCTGTTCGCCCTGGCGGCCCGGATCACCGGCGCGGCCGGCGAGCTGAAGGCCGGCGAATACGAAGTGAAGTCCGGCGCCTCGATGGCCCGGGTGCTGGCCGACATCCGCGCCGGCAAGGTCGTGCGGCGCGCCATCACCATCCCCGAGGGCTGGACCAGCGGCATGGTGCTGGACGCGGTCAACGCCTCGCCCGTGCTGACGGGAACGGCGGCCGAGCCGCCGGAAGGCTCGGTGCTGCCGAACACCTACGACGTCCAGCGCGGCGAGACCCGCGAGGCGGTGATCCAGCGGATGCGCGACGCCCACGACAAGCTGCTGGCGGAGCTGTGGGCCGGGCGCCAGCCGGGCCTGCCGCTGAGCTCGCCGGAGCAGGCGGTGACCCTGGCCTCGATCGTCGAGAAGGAAACGGGTGTGGCGTCGGAGCGGCCGCGGGTGGCGGCGATCTTCGTCAACCGGCTGCGGGCCGGCATGCTGCTGCAGAGCGACCCGACGATCATCTACGGGATCACCAAGGGCCGGCCGCTGGGCCGGGGCATCCGCGCCTCGGAGCTGGCGGCCGACACGCCCTGGAACTCCTACAAGGTCGCCGGCCTGCCGCCGGGGCCGATCGCCAATCCGGGCCGCGAGGCGCTGGCGGCGGTGCTGAACCCGCCGAAAACCGACGAGCTGTACTTCGTCGCCGACGGCACGGGCGGCCACGCCTTCGCCACGACCTACGAGGCCCACGAGCAGAATGTACAGCGGTGGCGCGCCCTCGAACGCCAACGCGCGGCGGGGGGACGATGATGGCGAGCGCCGTGGCGCGTCAGCGCCGATTGAATCGTCCACGAACCACACGAACCCCACCAACGCGGGCCATCGGCGGGCGCGGCGTCGCGTTGGACTCCCGTTTGCGTGGTTCGTGTGGTTCGTGGACGAATATGACAGCGCCTCCGGCGCGCGCTGAGCGGGGACGCGGCTGATGCCGATATCGGGGATGACCGGGTTCGGGCGGGCCGAGGGGGCGCTGGGGGGCTGGACCTGGGCGGTCGAGGCGCGGAGCGTCAACGGGCGAAACCTGGAGGTCAGGTTCAAGGGGCCGCCGGGGTTCGAGGGCCTGGAGCGCGCGGCGAAGGAGGGGGCGCAGGCCCGCTTCCAGCGCGGCAACATCACCGTCGGTGTCCAGGCCAAGCGCTCGGAGGGCGCGGTCTCCGTGCGGGTGAACGTGGACCAGCTGGAGCGCTACCTGGCGCTGGGCGCGCCGTTCATGAAGGACGGGCGGATCAAGGCGCCGCGGCTGGACGGCCTGCTGGCGCTGCGGGGCGTGATCGAGGCGGACGACGCGGGGCTGGACCCCGAAGCCCAGGCCGAACTGGAGGCCGCGATCGCCGGCTCCATCGGCGCCGCGCTGAACGGGCTGCTGACGGCGCGGCTGGAGGAGGGCGCGTCCCTGCTGGGCGTGCTGACCGACCAGGTCGACCGGATCGGCGAACGGCAGGGCCAGGCGGCCGAGATCGCCTCGGGCCAGCCGGCGGCGATCAAGGCCCGCTTCGAGGCGCGGCTGAAGGAACTTGCGGGCGAGGCGGCCACTGAGGACCGCATCGTCCAGGAGGCCGCCGCCATGGCGGTGAAGGCCGACGTGCGCGAGGAGCTGGACCGGCTGTCCGGCCACGTGGACGCGGCCCGCGCGCTCCTGGCGAGCGATAGCGCCGTTGGACGACGGCTGGACTTCCTGACCCAGGAATTCATGCGCGAGGCCAATACGCTGTGCTCGAAGGCGCAACTCGCGGCCTTGACGACGGTCGGCCTGGACCTCAAGGCCACCATCGAGCAGTTCCGCGAGCAGGTGCAGAATGTTGAGTGATAAGCCGCAGGCGACCAATCTCGACACGAAGGCCACCAAGGTCACGAAGATCACGAAGGGGGCCGGCGCGATGCGGATGTGGGTGGAGCCCTTGGTGGGCTTTGTGACCTTGGTGGCCTTCGTGTCAGATCGCCGCTTCGCGGCCATGAGGGCAGTCGGTTGACGTTGGACGACCATTCGAAGCCGTGGGAGACCGTGCGGCGGGGGTTGCTGATGTTGATCAGCAGTCCGGCGGGGGCGGGGAAGACGTCGTTGTCGCGGCGGCTGGTGGGGGATCACCAGGACCTGATGCTGTCGATCTCGGCCACCACGCGGGCGCCCCGGCCCGGCGAGGAGGAGGGGCGCGAGTACTTCTTCAAGACCCGCGACCAGTTCAAGGCGATGATCGCCAGCGGCGAGCTGCTGGAATGGGCCGAGGTGAACGGCCAGCTCTACGGCACGCCCAAGGCGCCGGTTGAGCAGGCCCTGACCGCCGGCACCGACGTGTTGTTCGACATCGACTGGCAGGGGGCGGCCCAGGTCGCCCGGCTGATGCCGGACGATAGCGTGCGCGTGTTCATCCTGCCGCCGTCGTGGTCGGACCTGGCGCGGCGCCTGCACGCCCGGGCCCAGGATTCGGACGAGATCATCGAGCAGCGCCTGGCCCTGGGCCGCGAAGAGATCGAGCACTGGGGCGAGTACGACTACGTCATCGTGAACAAGAATTTCGACCGGGCGTACCTGGATCTCGGCCACATCTATCGGGCCGAGCGGATCAAGCCGGGGCGTAATCCGTGGCTGCCGGACTTCGTGACCGGGCTGTTGGGCGAGACGTTGGCGGAGGACGCCGTGCCCGTGAAGTCGCCGCTGTTGCGGCCGATCCAGAAGTAGATCTTCGACGCCGTTGGTGCGTCAGCGTGCATGCCGTCGACCACGAACCACACGAACTCCACGAACGAGGTCGTGCCAGCCGCGAAGCGGCGCTAAATCCTGCCGGAGCGCGGGGCTTGGCTGGGCTTCGCCCGAGGTAAGGGCGCGTTCGTGGTGTTCGTGTGGTTCGTGGTCAATGACGGCGCCTGCGGCGCGCACAGCTTGAGGAGAGGGCGATGAGCGAGTTGCCGTGGGTCGGGGGATGCCGATGCGGGCAGGTGCGGTTCAGGGTGACGGCGGGGCCGCTGGTGACCATGGCGTGCCACTGCACGGGCTGTCAGCGGATGACGGCCAGCGCGTTCTCGCTGAGCGCGCTGTTCGCGGCCGAGGCGTTCGAGGTGACGGCGGGCGAGCCGGTCATCGGCGGGCTGCACGGCGAGGACGTCCGCCATTTCTTCTGCCCCCACTGCATGAGCTGGATGTTCACCCGGCCCAGCGCGATCCCGCAGTTTGTGAATGTGCGCTCGACGCTGTTCGACGATGGGGTCGACGGGCTGGAGCCGTATGCGGAGACGTTCACCAGCGAGAAGCTGGCCTGGGTGACGACGCCGGCGGTGGAGAGCTATCCGGCGTTTCCGCCGGCGGAGGCCTGGGGCGGGTTGATGGCGGGGTATGCGGGGCGGGGTTAGCCGCCGGCTCCGCGTCGGCGCCAGGGTCCGAAGGTCTGCTATCTGAGGCTGGGGCGATGTGTGCCTTCGACCCGTTGCGGACACTGGCGCTCCTCGCCCCCCGCGAAGCGAGAGGGGAGAGGGTAGGGAGAGGGGCGACGCGGCATCGCCGTTGCCGCTCCAGGTTCAGCCAAGACCCATGGACGGACGGCTAGCCTGGTGTCGCCGCCACGCGGCGGGGTCATGGCTGGACCATCGTGCAAGCGTTGAGGCCGGCGTCGCCCCTCTCCCGACCCTCTCCCCACTCTTCCCCCGGCTCAAGGCCGGGGTCGGGGGGAGAGGAGGTGCGATAGGACGTTCGCTCATGGATGTAAGCGGCGTTCGGCGGCGGCCGCTATTTCGTGACGTGGCCTTTGACGAGTTTCAGGCGGATCGTCTTGCCGGTGGGGTCCTTGGTTTCGACGCCCGCGTCGAGCTTTGACGGGAAGGTCTCGCAGAGGCTGCCGATCAGCCGGGGTTTGGACTGCTTCAGGCAGACCTTGTCGCCTTGCGCCGTCCACTTGCCGGCCAGGTCCAGGCCGCGGCGGCTGAGACCGGTCCAAGTGCCGTCGGGATTGAGCCATATCTTCCGGGACCGCCCGTCGGGGTCGATGGTCAGCACGGTGTTGCCGAAGGCCGCGGCGACATTGGCCGGGTGCGGGGCGGCGGCCTGGGCGGCGAGGGGCGCGGCGAGGAGGGTGGCGAGCAGGAGCGCCATGGATCTGGTCATGGCGAAGTAACGCGCGAGGACGAAGCTGGACCAGCGCCCGGCGGGTGAATTTTCGGGGTGGCTCGGTGGGGCGCTAGGCTTCGGCGATCATGGCGATCGAGACCTTCAGGCCGGGGATGCGTGCGGGGAGCTTGGCGCCCTGGCGGGCTGGCGGGTTGGTGGGAAACCACGTCAGCCACTCCTCGTTGACGGCGGCGAAGTCGTCCTCGTCGGCGAGGACGATGGTGGCGCTTACCGCCTTGTCGAGACTTGAGCCGGCGGCCTCCAGGATGAGCTGGATGTTTCGCAGGCACTGCGCCGTTTGAGCGGCCGCGCCCCCGGCGGCGAACTGGCCGGTGGCCGGATCGGTCGGGGCGGTCCCGGAGACGAACACCAGGCCGGCGGCCTTCACGGCCTGGCTGTAGGTGGGCGGCGGCTTGGGGGCGGCGGGGGTGTAGATGATTTCGCGCGGCATGTTCGAACCCTCGATGACCAGCCGGCAGACTGGCGCGCTGTCGGACGGCGCCGCAAGGCTCGAACGCAGCGGGAGCGTCGCGCTTGCCCCAAGGGTGGGCGGATATGTTCCGCCTTTGTTCTTGACATTTGCGCGCGTTTATGTGAGAGTTCATGCAGCGTTGAGGACTGCGCCCCGGGTGGGGCGAGGGTCTCCGCGGGCTTTCAGATTTCGAGGTGTGCGATGGCGGACGCTGAAGCGGCTGTGGCGGGGCGCGTGCGGCGTCGGCCCTATGAGATGCGCGACTATCTGCAGATGACGGCGGCGGTGCAGGCCGTGTGCCGGCGGGTCGCGGCGGGGGTGACGCTGACCGAGGCGTGCCGCTGTCCGACGGCGCCGCAGCGGTCCACCCTGATCTCGTGGTTGGCGCACTACCCGGAACTGGCGGCGATGGTGGAGGACGCGCGGGCGGCGTCGGACGCGGTGTTCGGCCCGCGTCGCCCGTACCATTATTGGGATCCGGAGGTGGCGGCCGAGGTGCTGCGGCGGATCGAGGACGGGCGGGGGCTGACCGAGGTGTGCGCCGAGCGCGACGTGCCGTCCTATTCGACGGTGATGCGCTGGATCAACGAACGGCCGGACTATCTCGAGGCCTATATGCTGGCGCGGGCGACGCAGGCGGACCGGCTGTTCGACCTGGCGTGGCGGATCGCGCTGGAGGCGGACGAGGGGACGACCAAGACGGCGCGGTTGAAGATCCAGACGCTGAAGTGGCGGTGCGCGAAGCTGGCGCCCCGGCGCTATGGGACGATCAAGGCGCAGCCGCCGGAGGACGACGTCGAGGGCGGGGCGCCGGCGGCGCCGGCGAAGACGGTCGTCAGCTTCGAGGTCCGGCACTTCGCGGCGTCGCCGGACAACCAGGTGGTGGAGACCACGCGGGCGGTGCGAGGGATGTCGCCCGAGGAGAACACCGCCTTCCGCCGGGCGATCCGCGAGGGGCGGATCAGCCTGGAGGAGCTGGCGCGGCGGAACGCGGCGGCGGCGCCGTGAGTCGGCCGGCGGGCTAGTAGGTCGCGGTGAGGTTGAGGGAGAGGTAGGTCTCGTCGCCGGACTTGGGGGCGTTGGGGGCGCGGCGGAGGAAGCGGCCCTTGTCCAGCCAGACGCCGTTGGCCTCGAAGCGGAGCTTGGTCGGCACCACCCACCAGCGGACGCGGGCCTCGTAGAGGGCGCCGGCGTACTTGCCCGAGGCGCCGCGGGCGTCGCGGACGCCCGTGGTGGCGAAGGTGTCTTCGGCCGCGTCGAGCCACAGGCCACGGCCCAGCACGAAGCCTTCCCAGCGCGGGGAGGGGGCGACTTCCAGGCGCAGGCCGGGCGTGACGATGTTGGCGCGCTGGAGTGCTGCGAAGATGCCCGACGGCGCGAGGTCGGCGCGGCGCATGCCGAACAGGGTGTCGAAGCGGGTGACGTCGCCGCCGGGAGTGTCGCCCGAGCCGATGTCGACCTCGGCCGACAGGCGCGGCTTCCAGGGGTGGACGAAGGTGTAGCCGGCGTCGGCGTGGAGGAAGCCGGCGGCGACATCGCGATAGGGGTCGGCGGGGGCCAGGCCGGCGCGGACTTTCCCGGTCTGGCCGATGGCCTCGACCTCGAAGTCCCAGGCGCCGGCCGCCGGGTCGCGGATGACGCGGAGGCTGGCGGTGTCGAGGTGGCGGTTGCGGGTGGGGCGACCAGGGGCGTCCTTCTCGTCGAAGCGGAAGTACGAGCCCTCCAGGGTGGCGCCGGCGATGGTCTTGGGCCGGGCGACGATGCCGCCCCAGAGCACGGCGTCCTGGCTCTCCTTGTCGAGGGCCTGCTTGCCGTCGAGCACGCCGCTCAGATCGTCGGGCCGGCGCATCTGGGGCATGACGTAGATCAGGGTGGTCTTCAGCCCCGCCGGCGCGCCGTCCAGGCGCAGGCCGGTGTAGCCGTTGGTGGTGTTGCGGTAGTCGTCCGCCGCGATGAGGCGGCGCGACCCCAGGTTCAGCATGAAGCGGCCGGCCTGGAGCGTCACCTTGCCCAGCGCCTGGGTGTCGTGGTCGACGGCGACATAGGCCTGGACCGGCTCGAAGGTATTGACCTCGGCGGTGCTGACCGGCGAGCGGGCGTCGGCGTTCCAGATCCGGCTGTCGTAGAGCTCGCCGCCGACGCGGACCGCGCCGAAGTCGGCCTCGGCGAAGAGGGTGGTGCGCAGGCTGTAGATGTCGTCGGAATTGTTGAAGCCGGGGCGGACCTGATTGTTCACTGTCTCGTAGCGCACCCGCATGGAGCCGGAGACCTTCCAGGTCGGCGGATCGGCGGCCTGGGCGGCGGCGGGCGCGGCGGCGAGGATCAGGGCGGTGAAGAGGCAGCGTCGAAGCACGGGCAAGCTCTGGCGGTCGGTGGGCGACCTGGGCGGTGGCGGGGATCGGCGCGGACGGAGGTCCCGCCGGGCGCCCGCCGTGGCGCGTTCGTACGGCGCCGGGGGCGCAGGCGCCAGCCGGCGAGTGGCGGTGGGCCGGCGGGTTGGGTAGGGTTCGGGGATGTCCGACGACGCCGAGCCCCTGGCCGCCTTCAGCTTCGACGCCGAGGTCATCCACTGGCGCGGGCCGTCGCCCTATTTCTTCGCAGCCCTGCCGGCCGAGGTGGCGGCGGAGGTCCAGCGGCTGGCGCGGGCGGTGAGCTATGGCTGGGGGATGATCCCGGTGGCGGCGCGGATCGGCGAGGTGGCGTTCACGACCTCGCTGTTCCCGAAGCCGGAGGGCTATCTCATGCCGCTGAAGGACGCCGTGCGGCGGGCCGCCGCGGTGACGGCCGGGGACCGGATCGCGGTGGAGATGACCGTGCGGCTGGGCCGCGCCTAGGGCTCAGTGGCGCAGGCTGAGGAACATCGGCACCAGGTAGACGGCGATCAGCAGGCAGAGGCCGATGACGACGAGGCGGCCGACCAGCTTCTTGCGGCGCTCGGACTCAGGCGTGGGGGGCGTGGTGGACATGGGCGGCTTCTAGCACCGTTTCAGGTGGGTGGAATGTCCGACGCGGGAGGCTTGCCCGACCAGGCGGCGCCGGCGGCGGCGGCCATGACGGCGCAGACGCCGGCCAGCTGGGCCGGGGCCAGGCGTTCGTGCAGCAGCGTCAGGCCGGCCAGGGCGCCGAACGCCGGCTCCAGGCTGGTGAGCACGGCGAAGGTGCGGGCCGGCATGCGCGGCAGGGCGTACATCTCGAGGCTGAACGGGATCGCGGTGGAGATCAGGGCGACCAGCAGGGCCAGGGGCAGCAGGCTGGGCTGGAGCAGGGCGGCCAGGCCGGCGTGCTGGACGCCCACGGGGACCACGACCAGGGTGGCGATGCCGACCGCCAGGGCCGGCGTGGCCTGGCCGAAGGCGCGGCTGGCGGCCTGGCCCCAGACGATATAGGCGGCCCAGGAGGCGGCGGCGGCCAGGGCGAAGGCGACGCCCAGCAGGTCCAGCTTGTCCGGCCCGCCCAGGGTCAGGCCGTGACCCACCAGGCCCCAGACCCCGGCGGCGGCCAGCGCGGCCCAGACCAGGTCGGACGCGCGCCGCGAGCCGGCGATGGCGACGCCCAGCGGCCCCAGGAACTGCAGCGCGATGGCCACCCCCTGCGGCAGGCGGCCGATGGCGAGATAGAAGAACAGGATGGCGCCGGCGGTGGCCAGGCCGAGGCCGATCATCTGCGGCAGCGCGTGGGACCCGGGCCAGCGGCGCCAGGGCCGCAGCACGGCCATCAGCATGGCCGCGCCCAGGATCAGGCGAAGGGCGGCGGCGCCCTGCGGGCCGACAAGGGGGAACAGCGACTTGGCCAGCGAGGCGCCGACCTGGAAGGCGCAGGTGGCCCCGATGACCGCCGCGAAGGGCAGGAACGCGGCGAAGGGGCTGGGGCGACTCACGGACCGGAGGATGCGGAGCCCGGCCGGCCGGCGATAGGGCCAGTTCTCAGAAGCGTTCGCAGGCCAGCCCGTCGCGGTCGGGATCCTGGTCGATGGTGTAGGCGGCCGTGCCGGCGGGGATGTCGAAGACCCCGGCGTCGTGGGCGTCGGCGCAGTCGGGGAAGGGGCGGACCGGCAGGTCCTCGTGCAGGGCGTGGCTGAGGCTGGGGCGGACGACCGGGTACATGCGGTCCAGACCCAGGCCGATGGCGATCATGCACAGCGTCAGGCAGACCAGCAGGACGAGGTCGACCGGACCCAGCACGACGCGATGGCGACGCGCGGCCTGGCCCCCCTGGCGCTGCCACGCCTGGTAGAACCGGCGCTGCATCCGGGCGGCCTTGTCGAGGGCTTCGCGACCTTCGAGGGTCTGGAGGGGAAGGGTGGGCATGGACACGTGAGGAAACATGCCCGGCGATGGGAAAGGCGTGGTGAAGGGGTTAGGTTAAAAGCCGTTGTGCGACGCCTGACCGCACCCCCCGGTTGATCCGCGCGCCGCGCCGCGACGTAGGTTTCCGCCGCCCCCGTTCGCCTGATACACGCGGCGGATCAGGTTCAGGCGACGCGGAGTATCCCGGTGGACATCGTTCAGCAGCATCGGAGCCAGGGCGGCGTGCTGACCTATGGCCGGCACGACAGCGCGGCGACGGGCACGGCGATGAAGCTGTCGGTGTTCACGCCGCCGGGCGAGGGGCCGTTTCCGGTGCTGTACTGGCTGTCGGGCCTGACCTGCACCGAGGACAATTTCACCACCAAGGCCGGCGCCTACGCGGCCGCCGCCGCGCACGGGGTGATGATCGTGGCGTGCGACACCAGCCCTCGGGGCGACGGCGTGGCCGACGATCCGGCCTATGACCTGGGGCAGGGCGCGGGGTTCTATCTGGACGCGACGCAGGCGCCTTGGGCGCCGCACTTCCGGATGGAGGCTTACGTCACCCGTGACCTGATCGCGGCGGTGGAGGGGGCGTTTCCGGCGGCCGGCGGCCGGCGCGGGATCTTCGGCCATTCGATGGGCGGGCACGGCGCGCTGACGCTGGCGCTGCGCCATCCGGACCTCTACCGCTCGGTCTCGGCCTTCGCGCCGATCGTGTCGCCGACGCGGTGCGATTGGGGGCGCAAGGCGTTCGCAGCCTATCTGGGCGGGGACGAGGCCGAATGGGCGGCGCACGACGCGGCGCGGCTGGTCGAGGCCGGGGCGGCGAAGGGTCGGTTCGACGACATCCTGATCGACCAGGGCACGGGCGACAGCTTCCTGGAAAGCCAGCTGAAGCCGGAGCTGTTCGTGGCGGCCTGCGAGGCCGTTGGCCAGAGGCTCACCCTGCGCCTGCAGGACGGCTACGACCACTCGTACTTCTTCATGGCCAGCTTCGTGGCCGACCACGTGGCGTGGCACGCGGCGCGGCTACGGGGCTGACCGCGCCGGGCCGCGTATTCGACACCCCCGAAAGAGGGAGGCGGCCGGCGCGCGAACGGGCGAATAGGGCGCTCTGTTCAGGAGTCCGTACCCATGTCCGTGAAGTTTCTCGCCGCGCTGGCCGCCACCGCCGCGCTTGTTCCCGCCGCGCCGGCCCTGGCCGCCAACCTGCTGGTCAATGGGGGCTTCGAGGCCACGCCCACCCTGCCGCTGCAGTACGACCAGTACGCGCCCGCCGGGCACATCCAGCATTATCCCGCCCCGGCCGAGACCGCGCAGTACGTCCCGGGCTGGACGCTGGGCGACCCGTCGGTGTCCGACCTGTACCGCGCGCCAGTCGTCTATGGGCTGGTTCCGGCGGCCGCGGCGGAGGGCCAGCAGTTCCTGTCGCTGAACTGGTCGCCGCTGGGCAGCGTGATCCTGCACAACTCGGTGTCCCAGGCTTTCGTGCTGGGCGCCGGCGCCAGCGGGTTCGACTTCGCGGTCTTCATGGCCGTGGAGTCCGGCTACGCGGGCTCGACCCTGCAGGCGCAGATCCTGGACGCCAGCCTGAACGTGGTCGCGCAGTCGGCGGTGTTCACGCACCTGGGCGGCAACGGGACGTGGTCGGAGAAGACCTGGACCGCCGACCTCGCGCCCGGAACCTACACGCTGAAGCTCAACGGGACGGGCAACGACAATGCGTGGGACGTGCTGATCGACGACGTGCGCCTGACGCAGATCGACGGCGGCGCCTCGCCCGCGCCCGAGCCGGCGACCTGGGCCCTGATGCTGATGGGCTTCCTGGGGACCGGGGCGATGATCCGTCGTCGGTCGGTGGCCAAGCTGGCTTAGGTCGTATCAAGCTAGGTTCTTCTCCCCTTGCGGGAGAAGGGGAGATGGTTCGTGGCGCTACAGAAATTGCCACGCCCTGGACGTGCGCCGGACTTGCGCCGGCACACGTCTCTTAGCGGTCGTGACACGCGTCCTAGCCGTGCTGCCGATTCCGAAAGCGGACGCTGCGAGCGTCGGCGAGGGGTGGATTGCGCGCGCCTCCTCTTCCCCCGACTCCGGTCTTGAGCCGGGGGAAGAGTGGGGAGAGGGTAGGGAGAGGGGCGACGCGGCATTGCCGCCTGCACGATGGTCCAGCCATGACCCGCGTCGTGGCGGCGACACCAGGCTAGCCGTCCGTCCATGGGTCCTGGCTGAACCTGGAGCGGCGGCTGCAATGCCGCGTCGCCCCTCTCCCTAACCCTCTCCCCTCTCGCTTCGCGGGGGGAGAGGAGGTGCTGAAGGTACGCACAGGGTCGATTGCAGCCTATGGCGCTCGGCCAGAGAGCGGACCCGACGAACGCTAGCGAGGAAAGGGTAGCGGGCGTCTACGGTTCGACCGCCGCAGGTCCGCCGAGCACGAAGGGGACCTGAACCAGGATCGTTGCACCCGTCGTGGCGCCCGTCACAAAGATGCGCTTGCGCTCAGCCATAATCCGAGCAGCAGGTGCAAAGTTCGAGTTCCATGGCGTCTCGTTGACCAGTTTGCACTTGGTCAAATCGCCGTCGTCGGCAACCTGGCATTTGATTAGCCCATAGCCACTAGCGCGCGCGTCGGATGCTCGCTGAGGATAGAAGGGGCCAGCTGGCCCCAGCTTGGCGTAGCTTCGCTCCGACCTTTTAAGCGGCCTGAACTCAGCCTGGAAGGTCTTTAGGTGCTCCGGTTCGGGCGTCGTCGCTTCACCGAGCGCCAACAACAACAGCACCGACACGAGCATGTAGTCCCCCCGATCCCCAAGCGAGAACACCACCCGCGCCCAACTTCCGCAATGGGTCGAAGCCGATGATCACCTCCGATGCCGGCAGCGGACATCGCCGCAGGGCTGCTTCGGGCGCCCGATCAATAGGCGCTTTTGACCCGTTGCGGAGGTAAGCACTCCTCTCCCCCCGAGCGTAGCGAAGAGTGGGGAGAGGGTAGGGGAGAGGGGCGACGCAGGTATCGCAGCCGCCGCTCCTGGTACAGCCGGTACCCATGGACGGACGGCTAGCCTGGTGTCGCCGCCACGCGGCGGGGTCATGGCTGGACCATCGTGAAAGCGTTGAGGCCTGCGTCGCCCCTCTCCCGACCCCTCTCCCCACTCTTCCCCCGGCTCAAGGCCGGGGTCGGGGGGAGAGGAGGCGCCCGGTCTCCACCCCCAGATGATGTTCGGCACGTCCCGCTGCCGGGTGGCGCCGCGAACGTCGGTTCTGGGGTGGACGAATTGCGCCGGCGGCGGACGGGAGGCGGGTGGCGGGGGATGACGCCCCCGTCCGACGTGCTGCGCCGGCCGTGTGGATTGTGAGAGGTGAGGGGCCGGAATGCTGTTCCGGCCCCTCTCGCGTTCAGCCCGCCTTGCGTTGGGCGCGGCTGAGGTCGAAGCGGTCGGCGTTCATCACCTGGGTCCAGGCGGCCACGAAGTCGCGGGCGAACTTCGGGCCGGCGTCGGATGCGGCGTAGACTTCGGCCAGGGCGCGGAGCTGGGAGTTGGCGCCGAAGGCCAGGTCGGTGCGGGTGGCGGTCCAGCGCTCCTGGTCGCTGGCGCGGTCCGTGCCGACGAAGACCTCGTCGCCGCGGTCGTCCACTTCCTTCCACGCCGTGCCCATGTCGAGCAGGTTGACGAAGAAATCGTTGGTCAGCTTGCCCGGACGGTCGGTGAAGACGCCGTGCTGGCCGCCGCCGTGGTTGGCGCCCAGGACGCGGAGGCCGCCGACCAGGACGGTCATCTGCGGCGCCGACAGGCCCAGCAGTTGGGATCGGTCGACCAGCAGCTCCTCGGTGGGCACGCTGAACGGCGCCTCCAGGTAGTTGCGGAACCCATCGACCCGAGGTTCCAGCACGTCGAAGGTCTCGGCGTCGGTCTGGGCCTGGGTGGCGTCGGCGCGGCCGGGCGAGAAGGGCACGGTGACGGCATGGCCGGCGTCGCGGGCGGCCTTTTCCACCGCCGCCGAACCGCCCAGGACGATCAGGTCGGCCAGCGAGACCTTCTTGCCGCCGGGGGCCGCGCTGTCGAAGTCAGCCTTGATGCCTTCCAGCACGCCCAGTACGCGGGCCAGTTCGGCCGGCTCGTTGACCGCCCAGTCCTTTTGCGGGGCCAGGCGGATGCGGGCGCCGTTGGCGCCGCCGCGCTTGTCGGAGTTGCGGAAGGTGGAGGCCGAGGCCCAGGCGGTCTTGACCAGGTCGGCGACCGAAAGGCCGGAGGCGAGGATCCGGGTCTTCAGCCCGGCGATCTCGCCGGCGTCGATCAGGGGATGGTCGACGGGCGGGATCGGGTCTTGCCAGAGCAGATCCTCGGTCGGGACCTCCGGGCCCAGGTAGCGGACCTTGGGACCCATGTCGCGGTGGCAGAGCTTGAACCAGGCGCGGGCGAAGGCGTCGGCGAACTGGTCGGGGTTCCTGTAGAAGCGCTCCGAGATCTCCCGGTATTTCGGGTCCATCTTGAAGGCCATGTCGGCCGTGGTCATCATGGTCGGCAGGCGGCGTTCAGGGCTGTGGGCGCCCGGCGCCAGGTCTTCCGGCTTCTGGTCGATCGGCTGCCACTGCTGGACGCCGGCCGGGCTCTTGATGAGCTCGTAGTCGTACTCCAGCAGCATGCGGAAGTAGTTGTTCGACCACTGGATCGGGGTGGGCGTCCAGGCGCCTTCCAGGCCGGACGTGATGGCGTGGTCGCCCATGCCGCTCTCGTGGCCGCTCTGCCAGCCCAGGCCCTGCTGGGCGATGTCGGCGCCCTCGGGCTCGGCGCCCACCTTGGAGGCGTCGCCGGCGCCGTGGCACTTGCCGAAGGTGTGGCCGCCGGCGGTCAGCGCGACGGTCTCCTCGTCGTTCATGCTCATGCGGGCGAACGTCTCGCGGATGTCGCGGGCGGAGAGCAGGGGGTCGGGGTTGCCGCCGGGGCCTTCCGGGTTGACGTAGATGAGGCCCATCTGGATCGCGGCCAGCGGGTTCTCCAGCGCGCGACCGGCCTCCTGGTCGATGCGGGTGAGGTTGCCGGCCTGGCCGACCCACTGCTCCTCGGTGCCCCAATAGATGTCTTTTTCGGGCTCCCAGACATCGGCGCGGCCGCCGCCGAAGCCGAAGACCGGGCCGCCCATGGATTCGATGGCGACGTTGCCGGCCAGGATCATCAGGTCGGCCCAGCTGAGCTTGGCGCCGTACTTCTGCTTGATCGGCCACAGCAGGCGGCGCGCCTTGTCGAGGTTGGCGTTGTCCGGCCAGCTGTTGAGCGGGGCGAACCGCTGGGTGCCGGACGAGGAGCCGCCGCGGCCGTCGCCCGAACGGTAGGTGCCGGCGCTGTGCCAGGCCATGCGGATGAAGAACGGGCCGTAGTGGCCGTAGTCGGCCGGCCACCAGGGCTGGCTGTCGGTCATCAGGGCGGTGAGGTCGCGCTTGAGCGCGGCGTAGTCCAGCGACTTGAATTCGGCGGCGTAGTCGAAGCTGTCGCCCATCGGGTCGCCGGTGGCGCCCTGCTGATGGAGGATGTCGATCGAGAGCTGGTTCGGCCACCAGTCGCGGTTGGTGCGGCCGAGCAGCGTGCGGAGCGCGGCGGGCTCCTTCTTGGGATCGTGAAGCGGACTGGCGTCGTCCATCGGGTGCCTCCTTCTTGTTGGACGCAGCCTAGGACCGCGCGCCATGCACGGGCAAAACGATAATCCTTATGGTCGGCTGTGGCTGGCTCTATGGGGCGACCCGCGCCACCTCAGACCAGGTCGGCGACGGCCTGGCGGTAGAGGTCGACGGCGCTGGCGGTGGGGGCGGCGTTGTAGATCGGGGCCAGGGCGAGCTGGGCGCGAAGCTCGCTCATGGAGTAGCCGAAGGTGCGCCGGAACAGCCGCGCCAGATGCGGCGGATCGGGGAAGCCGTGGTCGGCGCCCAGTTCGGTCAGCGAGCGGCGGTCCAGCGGATCGGCGACGGCGCGGTGCAGGCGGCGGAGGCGGCGCAGGCGATCATAGGCGGTGACGCCGCCGTCCTCGCTGAACGCGCGGTAGAGGCTGGCGCGGGTGGTGGCCAGCGCCTGGACCATGCGCTGCACGTCCAGTTCGCCCGGCGGCTGCTGGTCGATGTAGGCGCGGGCGCGGGCGGCGAGGCTGGGCGCGCGGCCTTGGGGTGCGCTGTCTTCCGGCGCGGCGCTGAGGACGGCGTTGGCCAGCAGGTCGCGCAGAATCCGCGACAGCGAGGCGACGGCGGTCAGCGGGGTGAACGGCAGCTGCTGGACCAGGGCGGTCATGAAGGACACGAACAGCCGGGTCTCGGGCGAGCGGCGCAGGCGGCCGTGGACCTCGACGCGGCCGGTGACCGCCTCCAGGAACGAGGTGGCGATGGAGACGGCGATGGTCTGTTGCCGGCCCCGGTTGTCGCAGCGTCCCAGCATCCGCAGGTTGGCCAGGATGATGTCGCCGGCCTGGCATTCCTGATCGACGCCGGGGGCGGTGAACCGGCTGTGACCGTCGCGGGGGATCACCACCATGAAGTGACTGGCCGCCGTGGCGCTGAGATGGGCCTGGTCGCGGTCCATGATGAAGGGATCGACCGTCTGGGCCGAGACCATCATGCCGTCCAGCCGCCAGAAGCGGGCGCTGGCGTGGAACGGCCCCTGGCCCTGGCGAAGGACCTCGGAGTGGGCGGTGAAGCGAGCCCAGGCCGCGAACTGTTCCTCCGGCGCCAGGACGTCGGTCTCGAAGGCGTGGGTCTCGATGATCTGCGATCGGTCCATGTGGCCTCGGATTGAACCCGACCCCCGTCATGACGCAAGGGCGGGCGTCGGCCGGTCCCGGGCGTGAGACGGGACGACAAGCGATTGGCGCCAGACGACAGATCGTCGGCCTATGACCGGCGATTTTCCAATGCCATTCTTTACGGCGCTTTCAGCCTGGCGCCGCAGGATGTGGATTGGCGGGATGCGTTTCGTCCCCAGGCCGGAGTGTGGTGGTGAACGGCGCGGAAGGCGTACTGGTCGTCAATATCGGCGTCGCGTGCCTGTTCTCGGGCGGCTATGCGATCCTGGCCATCGCCAACCCGTCGCAGCGCGCGGCGCTGGGCTTCGCCGTCTGCTACCTCATCGGCATGGTGTCGCCGCTCAGCGACCTGGCGGCGGGCAGCCTCGGCGCCCCGGTCGTGACCGAGTGGATCAGCTACGTCAGCTTCCTGATGGCGACCCTGTCGGTCTCGATCGCCTATCCGCTGTTTCATGGGGCGAAGGCGCCGTGGTGGGCGGTGTCGGTCATCCTGGCGCTGGGCCTGCTGAGCCGCGCCTCGCTCAATCCGGAGCCGCAGGAGACGCTGGCCTATGGCCTGGCCTACCAGATCCCGTTCGCGCTGGCGGCGGTGCTGGCGGCGCGGACGGTGCTGAAGCTGGAGGTGGGCGGGCGGCCGCTGACCCTGGCGCTGGGGGCGGTGTTCGCGCTGATCGCGGCCAACCTGATGATCAAGCCGGTGCTGTCCCTGGCGTTCGGCGCCGGGCGGACGCTGGCGACCTATACGCAGTCGCCCTACGCCATGGTCTCGCAGGTGAGCACGGGGATCCTGCTGCTGGCGGCGGGGCTGCTGATGCTGCTGATCGTGGCGCAGAAGGCGATCACGGAATCGCAGGTGGCGTCCGAGACCGATCCGCTGTCGGGGCTGCTGAACCGGCGGGGCTTCGACCGGCTGGCGCAGACGCTGGTGAGCGGCGCCCAGGCGGCGGGGCGACCGGTCTCGGCGGCGGTGTTCGACCTGGATCATTTCAAGCACATCAACGACGTGCACGGCCACGAGGTGGGCGATGCGGTGATCGCCGCCACGGCCAGCGTGCTGCGCGGCGGCGCGCCGGCCGGCGCCCTGGTCTGCCGGATGGGCGGGGAGGAGTTCGCGCTGCTGCTGCAGGGGTTGTCCGCCGCCGAGACGCGCCGGCGGATCGAGCCGCTGCGGGCGGCGCTGTCCAGCCTGCCGCTGGACCTGCCGCGGGTGACGGCCAGCTGCGGCATCGCGCAACGGCGTCCGGACGAGACGCTGTCGGACCTGATGCGCCGGGCCGACATAGCCGCCTACGAGGCCAAGCGGACGGGCCGCGACCGGCTGTGCGAGGCGGCGGACGAGACGGACGGGGTGGTGTTCAACCTGAGCCGGCTCGCGCGTTGAGCGGCGGCTAGTCGTCGTCGCCGGTTTCGTCGCCGACGGCGGCTTCGACCAGGCCGCGCCAGGTTGGGTCGGTGTCGTCGACCAGGTCGACGTCCTCCAGCAGGGCCACGGCGCCTTCGCCATCGGGCAGGATGAGGCCCAGGACCTCCATGGTCTCGCCGTCGTCGCCGTCGTGGGCCTCGGCCTGGACCGCGATGGCCGCCTGTTCGCCGTCGTCGGCCCACCAGATCACCGGCTGGGGCAGGTCCATCTCGATGGCCCTGCCGTTGCGCGTGTCGCTCAGCGCGAAGATGGCCTTGCGCGCCTGGACGTCGTCCAGGTTGGCGACGCGGCCGGTGAAGGGGGTCAGGCGCTGCCAGTCGTCGGTGTCGAAGCCGGCGTCGATAGGGTCGTCGCTCATTTCTTTTCCCACCACCACGCGGTGCGCTTGCGGTCGCCGGTGACGACCTCGTTCAGGGTCAGGGGATCGTACATCCGTCCGCCAACCATGACGCGGTGGACCTTCTCGGAGTTGCGGATGTCGGTCGTGGGGTCGGCGTCCAGGACCACGAGGTCGGCCAGCTTGCCGGCTTCGAGGCTGCCGATGTCGGCGTCCATCCCTAAGGACTTCGCGGGCACGATGGTGCCGGCCTGCAGCGCCTCCATCGGGGTCATGCCGCCGCGGACGAAGGACCACAGCTCCCAGTGCGGGCCGATGCCGGCCTGCTGGCCGTGGGCGCCGATGGAGACCAGGACGCCGCGCTTGGCCAGCTTGCGGGCCTCGCGCGCGCTGTCGTCGTCGACGTACTGATCCTCGGGCGCGATGGCGCGGCGCGCGTTGTCGGCCTCGAGCTGGGCCGGCGGGATGTGGGCTTTCAGGATCGGCTGGTCGAAGACGTCGGTGTGGGCGCGCCAGTAGGGGTCGGCGGCCAGGCCGCCGAAGGTGACGACCAGGGTCGGCGTGTAGTTCGTCTTCGACTGGCTGAAGAAGCTGAGCACGTCCTCGTAGAGAGCCAGCTGGGGGATGTTGTGCTCCAGCGTCGAGTTGCCGTCGGCGATGATGTTCATGTCCTGGCCGAACAGGGCGCCGCCCTCGGCCACCACTTCCATGTTCTCGTCGCGGGCGGCCTGGATCAGCTGCTGGCGCTGTTCGCGGCGGGGCTGGTTGTAGTTCTTGATACTCTGGGCGCCCTCGGCCTTGAGGCGTCGCACGTGGGCCAGGGCGTCGTCGTAGCTGTCGATCTGGGCGTAGCTGCGGGCCTGTTTGGCGCCGTAGACGATCTCGCCGGTGGAGAAGATGTGCGGGCCGACGATCTTGCCGGCGCGCTGCATCTCGGCGGCGGTGAAGATCTCGGCGGCGCGGCTGGACGGGTCGTGGATGGTGGTCGTGCCCAGGGCCAGGTTGACCATCAGCGACCAGTTCTGCTGCGGCACCAGCTCGTCCACGCCCTGGGGTCCGTGGGCGTGGGCGTCGACCAGGCCGGGGATGATGGTCTTGCCGGCGAGGTCGACGGTCTTGGCGCCGGCGGGGATCTGGACCTCGCCACGCTTGCCGACCGCGACGATGCGGCCGCCGGTGATCACGACCACGCCGTCGTCGATCACGCCGCCGTCGGCCTTGGCCATGGTGACGACCCGAGCGCCGACCAGGGCGACCGTGCCGGTGGGACGATCGGCGGCCACCTGCATCGAGAGCGAGACGCCGGTCTTGGGCGGTTCGAACTTGGGCGCGTTCTCAGGCGCAGGGGCGTCGCGGAAGAGGGCGGCGGTCTGAGCGCTGTAGACCGTCGGGCCCATGGTCCAGTGCAGGGCCGCGCCGCCGTTGGTCCAGTGGATCCAGTCGGCGCCGCCGGACGAGGCGCGAGTGACCGGCATCGGGCCGCCCTTGAGGTCGACCGGCACCTCCTGGCCGCCCGGCATCAGGGGCATGACCAGGGCCTCGTAGTTCTGGCGGAAGGCGAACGCGCGGCCGTCGGGCGAGACGGCGAAGTCGGTGACCAGCTCGCCCTGGGCGTGGACGCGCTTGGCCTCGCCGTTCAGGTCGGTGGAGATGAGCTGCTGCTTGCCGCCGTCGGAGGCGGTCATGAAGACGCGGTCGTTGGAGGCGCCGAACTGGGGCGCGGCGGTGTCGCGGGCGATCCGCGCCGGCGTCCCGCCCGAGGCGGCGATGCGGTAGACGCCAGGGTTCTCGGACCAGTCGCGGGAGGTCAGGAAGCCGCCCTGGCCCTTCTCGAAGACGATGGTCTTGCCGTCGGGGGAGAAGGCCGGGCGGGCGTAGTGGCCGGGATCCTTGGTGACGTCGCGCGCCTGGCCGCCGGCCGCGCCGACGGTGCGGATCCGTCCCAGGCCCGTGTCCGTCCAGGCGACGAAGGCGATGGTCCTGCCGTCGCGCGACCAGGCGGGGAACAGCTCGAAGCTGGGCTCGTCGCCCTTGGTCAGGCGCTTGGGTTCGCCGCCGGCCATGGACTTCACATAGAGCTTGCCCAGGCTCTCGAAGACCACCTGGCGGCCGTCGGGCGAGACGGCGGCGAAGCGGACCATCTTGGTGGCGAAGGTGTCGGGCGAGACCTGGATCTTCGGGTGCGGACCGTCGATCAGGCTGCGGGTGTCGGCGACCTTGAAGGGGATCACCGCGCCATTGGCGCCGTCGGTGTCGACGCGGCGCAGCTTGCCGCCGGCCCAGAAGACGACGCTCTTGTTGTCGGGCGTCCAGGCCATGTTGGGGTAGAGGCCCTGGACCGCCCAGGTCTCCTGAACGTCCTGGTCGAGGGCGTCGTAGACCCTGCGCTCCACGCCGGAGGTCAGGTCCTTCACATAGAGCTTGGAGCGGGTGTTCTCGCGGCGGACGAAGGCGATCTTCTTGCCGTCCGGCGAGGGGGTCGGGCGGACCGAGCCGCCGGGGCCGGAGGCGACGGTGGAGACCTCGCCTGTCTCGATCTCGTAGCGCTCGATGTTGAACAGGTCGGTGTTCGAGTCCTGGGCGTATTCGAAGATCGGGCCGGGCGTGATGTTGCGCGTGTAGAGGATCGACTTGCCGTCGGGGGCGTAGGTGGGCTCGCCCAGTTCCTTCTGGTGGCGCTCGTTCGGCTTCTTGACCAGCGGCACGCCCGCGCCGCCGGACACGTGGTAGAGCCAGACCTCGCCGGTCCCGAGCGAGCGGCCCGTGGTGAAGTGCTTCTTGGCGGCGATGAACTGGCCGTCGGGGCTCCAGGTGGGCTGGTTGAGGAGGCGGAAGTCCTCCTTGGTCACCTGGCGCTTGTCGGAGCCGTCGACGTTCATGATCCAGATGTTGTCGCCGCCGCCCCGGTCGGAGGTGAAGGCGATACGCTTGCCGTCCGGCGAGAAGCGCGGCTGCACCTCCCAGGCCAAGCCCTCGGCGATCCGGGTCGGCGCGCCGCCGGCGAGGGGCATGAGGTAGATGTCGCCCAGCAGGTCGAAGGCGATCGTCTTGCCGTCCGGGCTGACATCGACGTTCATCCAGGTGCCTTCGTCCACGCTGATCGGGACCTGGCGGATGACGGCGCCCGGGGGATTGCTGACGTCCCACTTGGCGGGCTTGGCCGAGGCGGCGGCGGGAGCCTGGGTCGTCGGCGGCGTCTGGGCCAGGGCGGGCGAGACGGCCACGGACGCGAGGAGGACGGCGGCAAGCTTGAGATTCATGGGGGCCCCTGTGTTGCGCCATGACTAGCAAGCCGCCCGCGAAGCGCAACGTCGGCGCGGCGGGCAGCGTTTCTGCGCGACATGCGCGACGGACAGGTTAGGCTTGTCGGCGGATTCCAGGAGCAAGACGATGGCCGACACCAAGGACGACGCTCCGGACGGCGAGACGCCGATGCAGAAGGCGATGCGCCTGAAGAAGGCGGCCCAGGCCAAGGGCGGCCCGCCCGGCGGCCGGCTGGAGCACGAAAGCACCGCCGCCGCGCGGTCGCAGTCGAAGTCCAAGCCCTGGCTGAAGAAGTAGGCGCATTCGACGCGGGCTTGGCCGCTGCGACATTTCCCACTGCATAGCTTAGGATGGGCCTCAGGCTCCGGATCGCGGAGTCGCGGCCGTCCGTGGCCGAGATCGGCTTAACGTTGCCCACTAGCCTGCCAGGACTCGAGAGCGCCCAGACGCTGGCCCAGGCCATCGTGAACACGATCCATGAGCCGCTGCTGGTTCTGGATGCGGAGTTCCACGTGGTGGCGGCCAGCCGCTCGTTCTACGACATCTTCAAGGTCGATCCCGCCCAGACGACGGGGCGGCTGCTGTACAGCCTGGGCGACGGCCAGTGGGATATTCCCGGGCTGCGGCTGTTGCTGGAGACCATCATCCCGGAGCTTGCGGAGATGGACGGCTTCGAGGTCGTCCATGACTTCCCGACCATCGGGCGGCGCACCATGCTGCTGAACGCGCGCAAGGTGATCTACGAGACCAGCCCGGATATCGCGATCCTGCTGGCGTTCACCGACGTGACCGACCGTCGATCCCTGGAACGCGCCCGCGACCTCCGGCACGAGCGGACCGAGGACCTGCTGCGGCAGAAGCAGACCTTGCTGCAGGAGATGGAGCACCGGGTCGCCAACAGCCTGCAGATCATCGCCAGCATCCTGATGATCAAGGCCCGGCAGGTGACGTCCGAGGAAACCCGCCGCCACCTGCGCGACGCCCATCAGCGGGTGATGTCGGTGGCCAGCGTCCAGTCGCACCTGCACGCCACGGAGGGTATCGAGCAGATCGAGGTCGGCTCGTACCTGACCAAGCTGTGCGACAGCCTGGGCGCCTCGATGATCGGGGAGAACCAGCCGATCGCCCTGCGGGTGATGGCCGATCAGGGCATGGCGACGTCGGCGCAGGCCGTGAGCATGGGCCTGATCGTCACCGAACTGGTGATCAACGCGCTGAAGTATGCCTTCCCGACGGACAAGGCCGGTTCGCTGGTGATGGTGACCTACGAGAGCAGGGGCGAGGACTGGAAGCTGGTCGTCTCGGACAATGGCGTCGGCAAGGACCTGGACGACGTCGCCGAGACCAAGGGCGGCCTGGGCACGGTCATCGTCCAGGCGCTGGTGAAGCAGTTGGACGCGCGGATGGACGTGACCAGTTCGGCGAGCGGGCTGAGCGTCGCGATCACGCGGGCGAGTTTCGCCTCGAACATGCCGCAGGCGGCCTAGGGTCCGTACTTGATGCCGCTCATCCCGGCGAAGGCCGGGACCGATATGGAAGAGCTCAGGGGTGGGCTCCAGGCGCGCTGAGCCCGTCCAATCCGACTTCCAGCTTCGAGATATGGGTCCCGGCCTTCGCCGGGATGAGCGGAAGGGGTTGAACGGATCCTACCGGGGCTTCTGGTTGGACCAGATGTGGACGCTGGCCAGGACGACCATGAAAGATCCGAACAGGGCGAAGACCGCGACGATGACGGGGATGGATTCGGCGGGCATGGGGTGGCTCCTTTTTCTGGGAGCGTGATGCCGCGGACCGGCGACCTCGGCCTTGATCCAGATCAAACGCACCGTGCGGCGCAAGGCGGGATTGCGCGGCGGCGTCGGGTCAGCGACTTAAGGGCCGTGATCGAGCTTCAGGGATTGCCGGCGGACTGTGCGCAGCGGCGCGGCGGGGGCGGGTGCGCGCACTGCGCCGCGCGGCCGTTCAGCGTGTGCGCCAGCGTGCCGGACGCCGACCTGCACCGGCTGGACGCCCTGGCCGAGACGGTGACGCTGGCGCCGGGGCAGGCGCTGTTCCGCGAGGGTGACCCGGCGACCCATGTCTTCAACGTCACCTCGGGATCCGTGCGGACCTATCGGCTGCTGGCCGATGGGCGGCGGCATATCGCGGGCTTCCTGTTCGCCGGGGACTTCATCGGGCTGGATCCCGCCGAGGCCCATTCGCTGTCGGGCGAGGCGATCGAGGCCACGACCGTCTGCCGGTTCCGCAAGGTGGCGTACCGGGCGTTGATGGCCGAGCGGCGCGAGCTGGAGGCGGCCTTGCTGGCGCGGGCGGGCGACGAACTGGCGGCGGCGCGGCGGCAGATGCTGCTGCTGGCCCGGAAGACGGCGATCGAGCGGGTGGCGTCGTTCCTGCTGGACCTGCCGGGGGCCGATCCGCTGCGGCCGGGGCCGGCGGGCTTGGTGCGTCTGCCGATGACGCGGTCCGAGATGGCGGACTACCTGGGGCTGACGCTGGAGACGGTCAGCCGGACGCTGACGCGGCTGAAGCGCGGGGGGTTGATCCGCCAGGTCTCGCTGACCGAGATGCGGGTGGAAAAGCCCGATGCGCTGCGGATGCTGGCGGACGGCGACGCCTGATCGGTTCGTGCGTTAGGGTGGGATGATGAAGACCAGCCTGTTCCTGATCCCGCTCCTGGCCCTGGCGGCCTGTTCGAAGCCCGACGCGCCGATCTCGCCCACGTCGGAGCCGAAGACGGTGTCGATCCCCTGGGTCCACTACGTCTGTTCGGACGGGCGGACGGTGAGCGCGCTCTATACCGACAGCCAGACGGCGCAGCTGAAGCTTGGCGGCAGCACCCACCTGCTGAAGGTCGCCCAGTCGGGCAGCGGTGCGCGCTACACCGGCGACGCGCTGCAGTGGTGGACCAAGGGCGACGAGGGGATGCTGGCGCCGCTGAAGCCCGGCGAGGACATCGCCGCCGATCCGGGCGTGACCTGCGTGCCGCCGGCCCGCGCGCCGGTGGAGCCGCCCGCGCCCGGCACGCCCGGCGGGTTGCCGGACGACCGCACGCCGCTGGACGAGCGGCCGTTCACGCCGGAGAGCGCCCAGGGCGCATCCAATGTGCTGCAGACCTATTACGCGCTGGTGGAGAGCGGCCGGACGGCGGAGGCGGCGAAGCTGAGGGTCGACGGGCGCGAGGAGGACCTGAAGCCCTTCGCCAGCCTGCATGCCCAGACCGGCGGGCCGGGGCAGATCGAGGGGGCGGCGGGGTCGCTGTTCGTCGAGGTTCCGGTCGTGCTGTACGGGCGCTACGCGACGGGCGGCGAGTACCACGCCTCGGGCAAGGCCACGCTGCGGCGGGTGAACAACGTGCCCGGCGCGACGGCCGAGCAGCTCAAGTGGCGGATCGAGAAGATCGAGGTGAAGTAGGGCCGTTCGGCGCGCGCCGCAGGCGCCGTTTTTCTTGTCCACGAACCACACGAACCACACGAACACGCCGAGATTCGAACGAGCTTCGCCGCGCCACGGACCGTTCGTGCTTTTCGTGTGGTTCGTGGACGGATTTTGAGGGCGCTTACGCGCCAAGACGGCTGGGAAGATTAGTGCGTGACGACCCACTGGCTGATGTAGGCGTGGGTGGCGCGGGCGAGTTTGGGCGGGCCCGAGAAATAGAACTCGCTGCCGAACATGACCTTGCGTTCGCGCCAGGTGAGCGCGCCGGTGTCTTCGCCCTGCAGCAACGAGCGCAGCTTCGCGCTTTTGCCGTTGGGCACGAAGGCGACGTAAGTAGCGTCGGTCATCGGGTAACTCCAACTTGGCCCCGCGGTGAAAAGACCTTGAGTCTCCGGCGGTTCCAAGCGGCGCTTCCCGGGACAGGCGGTCGCAGGCTGGACAAGCTGTGGACGAGCGGGCGAGGTGCGACCCATTCACGTGGGGAGTCCCGGTTTTGCGGTTCGGATCGTTTGCGATTGCGCTTTCGCTATTGGCCACGCCCGCCTGGGCCGACGAGATGGGCCACTGGCGCGCCCAGGCCGCCAAGGTCAGCATCGTGCGGGACGACTGGGGCATCGCCCATGTGAAGGGCAAGACCGACGCCGACGCGGTGTTCGGCATGGCCTATGCCCAGGCCGAGGACGACTTCAACCGGGTCGAGACCAACTATCTGAGCAACCTGGGCCGCACGGCCGAGGCGGAGGGGGCGGGCGCGATCTGGGCCGACCTGCGGGCGAAGCTGTACGTGAGCCCCGAGCGGCTGCAGGCCGACTACGCCAGGAGCCCGGCGTGGCTGAGGGCGCTGATGGACGCCTGGGCCGACGGGCTGAACTTCTACCTGGCGACGCACCCGGAGGTGAAGCCGCGGGTGATCGCGCGATTTGAACCATGGATGGCGCTTTCGTTCACCGAGGGCAGCATCGGCGGCGACATCGAACGGATCTCGCTGCGGGAGCTGGAGGCGTTCTACGGCGGCACGCGCTCGGCGACGCTGGAGGATCCGTATGCGTTCCGCGAGCCCACCGGGTCGAACGGCATCGCCATCGGGCCGAAGATCACCAAGGACGGCCATGCGCTGCTGCTGATCAACCCGCACACCTCGTTCTTCTTCCGCTCGGAACTGCAGATGACCAGCGAGGAGGGGCTGAACGCCTATGGGGCGGTCACCTGGGGGCAGTTCTTCATCTACCAGGGCTTCAACGCCCACACCGGCTGGATGCACACCTCCAGCGGCGTCGACGTGGTTGACGAGTTCGCCGAGACGATCATCCGCACGCCGGGCACGCTGATGTACCGGTACGGGAAAGAGGCGCGGCCGGTGACGACCGAGACCATCGTCGTGCCGTTCAAGGGTGCGGACGGGACGATGCAGCGCCGCAGCTTCACGGTCTATCGCACCCACCACGGCCCGATCGTGCGGGCGGCGGGCGACAAGTGGATCGCGTTCTCGATGATGAACAAGCCCGTCGAGGCGCTGCAGCAGTCGTTCCTGCGGACCAAGCAGACGGATCTGGCGACGTTCCTGAAGGTGGCCGACACCTTCAAGGCCAACTCGTCGAACAACACCCTGTTCGCCGACGACAAGGGCGAGACGGCGTATCTGCACCCGCAGTTCATCCCGAAGCGAGACGACCGGTTCGACTACACCCAGCCCGTGGATGGCTCGAACCCGGCCGCCGACTGGCAGGGCCTGCACGCGTTCGCCGAGACGCCGCGGGTGATCAGCCCGGGGGTGGGCTGGGTCTACAACACCAACGACTGGCCCTATGCGGCGGCGGGGCCGGAGAGTCCGAAGCAGGCCGATTTCCCGAAGTACATGGATAGCGCCGGGGCCAACCCGCGCGGGCCGCATGCGGTGCGGGTGCTGCAGGGGCGTAAGGACTTCACCCTGCAAAGCCTGGTGACGGCGGCGTACGATCCGTACCTGACGGCGTTCGCGCAGCTGATCCCGACGCTGACCAAGGCCTATGACGCCGCGCCGGCCGGCGATCCGTCGAAGGTGAAGCTGGCCGGCCAGATCGCGGCGCTGAAGGCCTGGGACTTCAAATGGTCGACGGGCTCGACCGAGACCTCGCTGGCGGTGTTCTGGGGCGAGGCGCTGTGGGCCAACGCCGCGCCGACGGCCAAGGCGGCCGGGATGAGCGTCTGGGACTACATGGCGACCCGCAGCACCGACGCCGAGCGACTGGCGGCGCTGGGCGAGGCGTCGGACCGGCTGACGGCGGACTTCGGGACCTGGAAGACGCCCTGGGGCGAGATCAACCGGTTCCAGCGGCTGAACGGCGACATCGTCCAGGCCTTCCGCGACGACGGGCCCAGCACGCCGGTGGGCTTCACCTCGTCGCGCTGGGGGTCGCTGGCCTCGTTCGGGGCGCAGCGGTATCCGGGGACGAAGCGGTACTACGGGACCAGCGGCAACAGCTTCGTCGCGGCGGTGGAGTTCGGGCCGAAGGTGCGCGCGGTGGCGGTGACGGCGGGGGGCGAGAGCGGCCATCCGGCGAACCCGCATTTCCTGGACCAGGTCCAGCGCTATGCCGACGGCAAGCTGCGCGAGGTCTATTTCTATCCGGAGCAACTGACCGGCCACACCGAGCGGACGTATCGGCCGGGTGACTAAAGAAGACGGCCGCCCTTCGCAGGGCGGCCGGGTCAGTTGGGGAGGACGTGTTGGGGTCTAGGCCGCCAGACGCTGCGCCGGCGCGTCGCGGAGCATGTAGCCGCCGCCCCAGACGGTCTCGATCTGGGCGTCGCCACCGTTCACCGCGGCGATCTTCTTGCGCAGCTTGCAGACGAAGACGTCGATGATCTTGGGTTCGGGCTCGGACATGCCGTTGTAGAGGTGGCTGAGGCACTGTTCCTTGGAGAGGGCGGTGTTCTTCCGGAGCGAGAACAGCTCCAGCATCTTGTATTCGCTGGGGGTCAGGTGGATCGGCTGGCCGGCGATCTCGGCCTGGCGGGTGGCCAGGTTGAGCGCGATGTTGCCGGTGCGCAGGATCGAGTCCGCGTGGCCGCAGGAGCGACGGACCACGGCGGCGAGGCGGGCCAGCAGTTCGCCCTTGTGGAAGGGCTTGGTCATGACGTCGTCGGCGCCGGCGGCGAGGGCCTCGACCCGGGTCTCCACCTGGCCGTCGCCCAGCGCGATGACCGGAGCGGCGATCTTGCGGGTCCGCAGCGCCCGGATCAGCTGGACGCCGGTCATGTCGTCGAGGGTCAGGCTGAGGAAGATCGCGTCGTAGTCGTAGAGGCGAGCCAGGTCGCAGGCCTCTTCGCCGGCGCCCGTGACGAAGGCGGTGTGGCCCTCGGCGGTCAGCAGCAATTCCAGGCTCTTGGCGGCGGCGGCCTGGCTTTCGACGACGAGGACTTGCATGACCGGATCTCCCATCTGGTTGTCCGGTGGGCGTCTGGCGTCCCGTCCCGGTTCACATTCGTTAACCAGGTTGAACCAAGGCGAGGGGGGCGGCCGATATCTCGTCCGTTTACCTACGGAGAATCACGTGTGACGGGCTGGCGCAGGCGTCGGGCCGGGTCGCAAGGCGCCTAATCGTCGCTGCGCAGGCGGTAGCCGACGCCGGGCTCGGTGAGCACGTTGCGAGGTGACGAGGGCTCGACCTCGACCTTCTGGCGGAGCTGGCCGACCAGGACGCGGACGAACTGGGCGTCGACCTGGGCGCCGGGGCCCCAGACGGCGCTGATCACTTGGCGGTGGGTGACCACGCGGCCGGCGTGGCGGGCCAGGGTGCGCAGCAGGTCGTATTCGCGGGGCGTCAGGCGGACGTCCTCGCCCTCGATGCGGACGCGGCGGGCGGCGAAGTCGACTTCCAGGTCGCCCGCGCGGAACACCGCCTGGGAGGTGAAGCGGCGCTCGCGGCCGCGCAGGCCGGCGCGGATCCGGGCCAGCAGCTCGCCGACCCCCACGGGCTTGTTGACGAAGTCGTCGGCGCCGAGATCCAGGGCGTCGATCTTCTCGCTCTCCAGGTCCCGGGCGCTGAGCACGATGATCGGGGCGTCGGACCACTCGCGGATGCGCGCGATCACCGCCTTGCCGTCCATGTCGGGCAGGCCGAGATCCAGGATCAGCACATCGAACGGATCGGCGGCCATCTTGCTGATCGCCGCCTCGCCGGTGGCGGCGGTGTCGACCTCGAAGCCGCCGGCGGTGAGGGCGGGGGTCAACGCGCGCAGGATCTGCGGCTCGTCGTCGACCAGGAGCAGGCGGCCGCCGCTCATGGCGCGGCCGGCAGGCGGAAGGTGACGGCCAGGCCGTGGTGGGGGGCGGCGCGGTTGCGGGCGGTGACGCCGCCGCCCATGCCCTCCATCAGGCCCCGGGTGATGGACAGGCCCAGGCCGGTGCCGGGACGGCCCGCGCCGTCGGCGCCCCGGAAGAACTTGTCGAAGATGCGCGGCAGGTCGTCGGGGGCCACGCCCCGGCCGGCGTCGGCGACCTCGACGATCACGTCGCCGTCGGCGGCCCAGGCCTGAACCTCGACGGCGGTGTCGGGCGGGGTATGGCGCATGGCGTTCTCCACGACGTTGCCCAGGGCCTGTTCGAACAGCCCGGCGTCGCCCAGAGCCTCGGTCAGGTCGGCGGGGGCCGAGACGCGAGCCTGGCGACCCAGGGTGCGGGCGCGGCGCTCGACGGTGCGGGCCACCACCTCGGCGGCGCTGAACGGAATCGGGTGGACGCTGAGCGCGCCGGCCTCGACGCGGGTCATGTTCAGCAGGTTGGCGACGAAGGCGTCCAGCCGCTCGGCCTCCTCCTGGATGGTGGCGGCCAGGTCGCGGCGGACGCTGGGGGCGAAGTCTTCGCCGAACTGCTCGAGGCTGGAGGCCGAGGCCAGGATCGCGGCCAGCGGCGTGCGCAGGTCGTGGGAGACGGAGGAGAGCAGGGCGTTGCGCAGGTCTTCCGTGCGGGCGCGGGCCTCGGCCTCGGCCTTGGCGGCGGTAAGGCGGGCGCGGGCCAGGGCGGCGGCCCCGGCGTCGGCCAGGATCTCCAGCAGGGTCTGTTCGTCGCGGCTGAGCGGGTGCTCGGGTCCGCCGCGCCAGCCGACCACGCCCAGCGACTGGCCGGCGGTGCGCAGGGTGCGGAGCGACCAGGCGCCGGAGGGGGTGGTCCAGCTGGCGTCGCCGGGCTCGGCGTCCAGGGCCGCGGCGGCCCGCAGCAGGCCGGCGTCGGCCGCGACGTCGGGGGACCCGCCGACGAGGGCCAGGCCGTCGCGGACGAAGGCGACGCCTCGCGCGGCGGCGGCCAGGTGGCGGGCCAGCATCTCGCGGATGACGCTCTCCTCGGACAGGGCCGAGAACTCGCGGGTGGCGCGGAACAGGGCGTCCGTGGTGCGGGCGCGGGCCTCCGCGCGGGCGGCCTGGTCGCGGACCCGGCCGGTGAGGTTGCCGGTGAGCATGGCCACGGCCAGGAAGACCGCCAGGGTCAGGGCGTCCTCCGACTCGAACGAGAAGGTGAAGCGCGGCTCGACCAGGTAGAAATTGTAGACGAGGAACGCCAGGCCGGCGGCGAAGTAGGCCGGGCCCGAGCCCAGCAGATAGGCCGCCACCAGGACACCGCCCAGGAAGGCCATCGACAGGCGCGGGCTCTCGGTCAGCCGGAACAGCAGTTCTGCGGCGACCGTCGACAGGGCCACGAGGCCCGCCGCGGCGGCGTATCTGACGAAGGTGGCTTTCAGGGGTCTCAAAGGGCGTCCACGGCGTGGGGCAGATCGGCGGCGGCGCGGCCCGGCCAATGGGGCGCCAGGCCGCGGCCGCCGACAGGTCCATCGCCAGCGGGGCGGGGACATCGCCACAGTGACGGCTGGGCCGGCCCCGTCAATTATGACGCGCTTATGCCGCGCAGGGCCAGAAAACTTATAAGCTTCTTATGCTTGGGCGGCGGCGCGCGCGGGCGGATGAGGGCCGCGAGATCCGGGCGCCGCCGAGCGCGTTTCCCCACGCCTTCCCCAGGTGTCCGAAGGCAGCGACCGGGTCTCAATCCCCGAGACTGGCCCGGAGCCCGGCCCTTGACCCATCTGATCCCTGGCGCCCCGGCGCCGATGTTCGCGGCCGAGAACCACGCGAACCCGCAGTTCGCGCTGTCCAGCCTGGGCGGCCTGTATGTTCTGTTGTGCTTCCCGCCGACGGACCCGGTGGAGCGCCGCGCCGCGCTGGCCGCGATCGAGCGGCATCGCCTGCTGATGGACGACGAGCGGCTGACCACCTTCGTGGTGACGCGCGACCGGGCGGAGTACGCGGCCCAGGGCGTGACCCGGGGATTGCGCTGGTTCATGGACCCGGAGGGAGAGATCGCAGCGCTGTACGGCGCGGGCGAGGGGCTGTGGGTGGTGCTGGACCCGATGCAGCGGTTGCTGGTGATGGGCCTGATGGCGGAAACCGACCGGGTGTTCGCCGACCTGAGCCGCCGACCGCCGCCGGACCAGCACGCGGGGGTCGAGGTCGTGGCGCCGGTGCTGATCGTGCCGCGCGTGCTGGAGACCGATCTCTGCCGGCGGCTGATCGCCCTGTACGACGCGGAGGGCGGGGCGCCGTCGGGCACCATGCAGCAGCAGGACGGACGGACGGTGGGGGTGCTCTCCAGCTTCAAGAAGCGGCGCGACGCGATGATCGAAGACGAGGCGCTGCAGGCCGATATCCGCGACCGGCTGCGCGTGCGGCTGCTGCCGCAGATCGAGAAGGCGTTCCAGTTCAACGCGACTCGAATCGAGCGCTACATCGTGGCCTGCTACGACGCCTCGGAAGGTGGGTATTTCCGGCCGCACCGGGACAACACCACCACGGGCACGGCGCACCGCAAGTTCGCGGTCTCGATCAATCTGAACGACAATTTCGTCGGCGGCGACCTGCGGTTCCCGGAGTTCGGCCGGCGGACCTATCGGCCGCCGCTGGGCGGGGCCGTGGTGTTCTCCTGCTCGCTGCTGCATGAGGCGACGCCGGTGACGCGCGGGACGCGCTACGCCACCCTGCCGTTCCTCTACGATGAGGACGGCGCGCGGGTGCGGGCGGCCAACCTGCACACTTTGGGCGTGGCGGCGGAGACGTGAGGCGCGGAACCATGCACAGCCGCGTGGTCATGCCGCGCAGTCTTCCGTTGACACGATTCCGACCCGCCCATATGAGAGCCGCCTTCGCACGACCAGACGGTCCTGCGCGGGTGTAGCTCAGTTGGTTAGAGCGCCGGCCTGTCACGCCGGAGGTCGCGGGTTCGAGTCCCGTCACTCGCGCCACCGTCTTGGCGGTGGATTTCCCTGAACATCAGACGTCAAGGCACACCGCGAGACGCCGTGCGCGACGTCCAATATCGCGGCGACCACTGAGTTATTGCGACGCATTCGCAAGTGACTGATGCGACGTCATTTCGCGGCGCACAAGGGCTGTTTGAAACGCCCGAATGATCGGTCTAGAAGGGCGCCGCGACTCCCTGCCGGAGACTCCATGAACGCCTTTTTGCTCGAGTACCTGCCCATCGCGATCTTCCTCGGGATCGCGGCGGTGTTGGGCATTGTCTTCATCTTCGCCGCCACGGTGCTCGCGCCCCGGGCGCCGGACCCGGAAAAGCTGTCGTCCTACGAATGCGGCTTCAACGCCTTCGACGACGCGCGGATGAAGTTCGACGTCCGATTCTATCTGGTCTCGATCCTGTTCATCATCTTCGACCTGGAAGTGGCGTTCCTGTTCCCGTGGGCGGTGGCGCTTATGAAGCTGCCGCAGGACGTGGCGCAGTTCTCGTTCTGGTCGATGATGACGTTCCTGGGCGTGCTGACGGTGGGCTTCGTTTACGAGTGGAAGAAAGGCGCCCTGGAATGGGAGTAGTCGTTCCCCCCGCGCCGGCAGGCCGCGACGCGCTGATCGTGCCCGCGGGCTCCGCCGGCCGGTCCACGGTCGAGGGCTATGACCCGACCAAGCACGACCCGTTCTTCGACGGCGTCTCGCAGCGGCTGGCCGACAAGGGCTTCGTCACCGCCAGCGTCGACGACCTGATCACCTGGGCGCGCACCGGCTCGCTGATGTGGATGACGTTCGGCCTGGCGTGCTGCGCGGTCGAGATGATGCAGGCCTCGATGCCGCGCTACGACCTGGAGCGCTACGGCTTCGCGCCGCGCGCCTCACCGCGGCAGTCGGACGTGATGATCGTCGCCGGCACCCTGGTGAACAAGATGGCTCCCGCGCTCCGCAAGGTCTACGACCAGATGCCGGAGCCGCGCTACGTGATCTCGATGGGCTCGTGCGCCAACGGCGGCGGCTATTACTACTTCAGCTATTCGACGGTGCGCGGCTGCGACCGGATCGTGCCGGTGGACATCTATGTCCCGGGCTGTCCGCCGACCGCCGAGGCGCTGGTCTATGGCGTGCTGCAGCTGCAGAAGAAGATCCGCCGGACGGGGACGATCATCCGATGACCTGGCCGGTGACAGACGCCGACCTTTCCAAGCTCGGCAAGACGATCCTGAAGGAGGCCAAGGGCCTCGTGACGGGCGCCGACGTGCAGTACGGCGAGATGACCCTGACCGGGCCGGCCGACAAGATCGTGGCCGCGCTGACCTACCTGCGCGACGGGCTGGGCTTCCACCAGCTGATCGACCTGTGCGGGGTGGACTATCCTGAGCGCGAGAAGCGCTTCGACGTGGTCTATCACCTGCTGTCGATGACCCATAACCGCCGCATCCGGATCAAGGTGCAGACCGACGAGGACACGGCCGTGCCGTCGATCGTCGGCGTGTTCTCCGCCGCCGACTGGTTCGAGCGCGAGGCGTTCGACATGTACGGGATCTTCTTCGACGGGCACCCGGACCTGCGCCGGATCCTCACCGACTACGGCTTCCACGGCCATCCGCTGCGCAAAGACTTCCCGATGACCGGCTACGTCGAGGTCCGCTACGACGAAGAGCTGAAGCGGGTGGTCTACGAGCCGGTGAAGTCCGTCGAATGGCGCAACTGGGACTTCCTGAGCCCGTGGGAAGGTGCGGAGAGGGGCTTCGCCGCCCTCCTGCCGGGTGACGAGAAGTCCCGGGACGAGAAGAGCAAGTCATGACCGGCGACAACGCACCGGCTCAAGCCACCGACTATTTCCACGATCCGAAGGTCCCCGAGACCCCGGTCCGGAAGTTCAACATCAACTTCGGCCCGCAGCACCCCGCGGCCCACGGCGTGCTGCGCCTGGTGCTGGAGCTGGACGGCGAAGTGGTGGAGCGGGTCGATCCGCACATCGGCCTGCTGCACCGTGGGACCGAGAAGCTGATGGAGGCCCGGCCTTATCAGCAGACGATCCCGTACATGGACCGCCTCGACTACGTGGCGCCCATGAACCAGGAGCACGCCTATGTGCTGGCGATCGAGAAGCTGCTGGGCGTCGAGGCACCGTATCGCGCGCAGCTGATCCGCACGCTGTACGACGAGATCGGCCGGATCCTGAATCACCTGCTGAACGTCACGACCCAGGCGATGGACGTGGGCGCGCTGACGCCGCCGCTGTGGGGCTTCGAGCCGCGCGAGCAGCTGATGGTGTTCTACGAGCGGGCGTCGGGCGCGCGGATGCACGCCAACTACTATCGCGTCGGCGGCGTGCGCCAGGACCTGCCCGAAGCGCTGATCCGCGACATCGCTGACTGGTGCGACGGTTTCCCGCGCATCTGCGACGACATCGAAGGCCTGATCACCAACAACCGCATCTTCAAACAGCGCAATGTCGACATCGGCATCGTGACCAAGGAAGAGGCGATCGAGCGCTCGTTCTCCGGCGTGATGGTGCGCGGCTCGGGCATCGCCTGGGACCTGCGCCGCAGCCAGCCCTACGCCGCCTACAACGAGATGGAATTCGACATCCCGCTGGGCGTGAACGGCGACTGCTACGACCGCTATCTCTGCCGCATGCAGGAGATGCGCGAGTCCACCAAGATCATGAAGCAGTGCTGCGAGCGCCTGCTGAAGTCGCCGGGTCCGGTGCTGATCGAGGACAACAAGATCGCCGCCCCGCGCCGGGGCGAGATGAAGCGTTCGATGGAAGCGCTGATCCACCACTTCAAGATCTTCACCGAGGGCTATCGGACCCCGCCGGGCGAGGTCTATGCGTGCGTCGAGGCGCCCAAGGGCGAGTTCGGCGTGTTCCTGGTCTCCGATGGGACCAACAAGCCCTATCGCGCCAAGATCCGCGCGCCGGGCTACCCGCACCTGCAGGCGATGGACTGGATGAACCGCGGCCACATGCTGGCCGACGTCTCCGCCATCCTGGGGTCGCTGGACATCGTGTTCGGGGAGATCGATCGGTGAGCATCCGCAGGCTTTCGCCGAACCAACCCGCGAGCTTCGCCTTCAGCCCCGCGACGCTGAAGGCCGCCAAGGTGTGGATGGCCAACTTCCCGGCCGGCAAGCAGCAGTCGGCCGTGGTGCCGACCCTGTGGCTGGTCCAGAAACAAGAGGGCTGGATCTGCGAGCCCGCGATCCGCGCCGTCGCCGAACTGCTGGGCATGCCGGTGATCCGGGTGCTGGAGGTCGCGACCTTCTACACGATGTTCATGCTGGAGCCGGTGGGCGACGTCGCCCTGGTCCAGGTGTGCGGCACGACGCCGTGCCAGACGCGCGGCGCGGAAGGCCTGATGGCCGTCTGCAAGCGCAAGTTCGGCGCGCAGAACCATCGCTCGGCCGACGGCAAGTTCTACTGGCAGGAAGTCGAGTGCCTGGGGGCCTGTTCGAACGCCCCGATGGCCGCGATCAACGACTATTACTACGAAGACCTGACGGTCGAGAGCTTCGAGAAGATCCTTGACGATTTCGCTGCGGGCAAGACGCCCAAGCCGGGCTCGTACATCGGTCGCCAGGGCTCGGCGCCCGAGGGCGGCGCGACCACGCTGACCGACGCCAAGCTGTTCGACGGCTCGTTGGGCAAGAAAATCAAGATCCCGAACCTGCCGGCCAAGCCGACCAAGACCAAGGCGCCGGCATGACCCTGGACGTCGACACCATCAAGAAGCGGCGGACGGTCATGATGATCGTCAACGTGCTGTCGGCGACGACGGCGCTGGCGGCGGCGGTGGCCTATTTCAAGTTCGCGCTCGACTGGGCGCTGGTGATCTTCGTCGTCGCCCTGCTGGGCGGTTTCGCGACGCAGATCTGGTTTATCGCCGGGCTTCGCGGCCCCGGAAAAGGAGCCTAGGGCGTGGCTGGTATTCTCGCCGACAAGGACCGCATCTTCCTCAACCTCTATGGCCAGCGTGACTGGGGCCTGGAGGGGGCGAAGGCGCGTGGCGCCTGGAACGGAACGGCCGACATCGTCACGCAGACCCCCGAGTGGATCTGCGACCAGATGAAGGCGTCCGGCCTGCGCGGCCGGGGCGGCGCGGGCTTCGCCACCGGGCTGAAGTGGACCTTCATGCCGAAGGTCGAGAGCGAGCGTCCGCACTATCTGCTGGTCAACGCCGACGAGTCCGAACCGGGCGCGTGCAAGGACCGCGACATCCTGCGCAACGATCCACACCTGCTGATCGAAGGCTGCGTCATCGCCTGCCGGGCGATGCGGTCGAAGCAGGCCTACATCTATATCCGCGGCGAATATGTGCATGAGCGCGAGCGCCTGACGGCGGCGATCAAGCAGGCGTACGACGCCAAGCTGCTCGGTAAGGGCAGCATCCTGGGCTACGACGTCGACGTCGGCCTGCAGCACGGGGGCGGGGCCTACATCTGCGGGGACGAGACCGCGCTGATGGAGAGCTTCGAGGGCAAGAAGGGTCAGCCGCGGCTGAAGCCCCCGTTCCCGGCGGGCGCCGGCATCTATGGCTGCCCGACCACGGTGAACAACGTCGAGACCATCGCGGTCGTCGGCACGATCCTGCGGCGCGGCGCCGACTGGTTCGCCCAGTTCGGCACCGAGAAGTCGACCGGGACCAAGCTGTTCGCCGGTTCCGGCCACCTGAACAAGCCCTGCGTGGTCGAGGATGCGGTCGGCATCAGCGTCAAGCAACTGATCGAAGACCACTTCGGTGGCGTGCGCGGCGGCTGGGGCAACCTGAAGGCCGTGATCCCCGGCGGCATCTCGGTGCGGATGATCCCCGCCGAGGAGGCCGAGGTCGCGCTGATGACCTACGAGGACCTGCAGGCGCGGGGCTCGGGCCTGGGCACCGGCACCATGATCGTGTTCGACAAGGACGCGGACCTGGTCAAGGCGATCGCGCGGGCGTCGTACTTCTACAAGCACGAGAGCTGCGGCCAGTGCACGCCGTGCCGCGAAGGCACCGGCTGGATGTGGCGGGTCATGGAACGGATGGTCACCGGCGAAGCCGAGATGTCCGAGATCGACCTGCTGCTCGACGTGGCCAGCCAGGTCGAGGGCCACACCATCTGCGGGCTCGGGGACGCGGCCGCCTGGCCGATCCAGGGCCTGTTCCGCCACTTCCGCCACGAGGTGGAAGACCGCATTACCCAGTACCGCGCGCGCAAGGGCTCATACGCCGGCGCCTCGATCGCGGCGGAGTAGACGGCATGCCTATCGCCAAGGTCGACGGGGTCGAGGTCGAGTTCGAAGCTGGGATGAATGTCCTGCAAGTTGCTGAACTTGCTGGGAAAGAGATTCCGCGTTTCTGCTATCACGAGCGCCTGAGCATCGCCGGCAACTGCCGCATGTGCCTGGTCGAGGTGAAGCCCGGCCCGCCGAAGCCGCAGGCGTCGTGCGCGCTGCCGGCCGCCGAGAACATGGAAATCTTCACCGACACGCCGATGGTGCGCAAAGCGCGTCACGGGGTGATGGAATTCCTGCTGATCAACCACCCGCTGGATTGCCCGATCTGCGACCAGGGCGGCGAGTGCGACCTGCAGGACCAGGCCATGGGCTATGGCCGCGACGACAGCCGTTACGCCGACAACAAGCGGGCCGTCGAAGAGAAGTACATGGGGCCGTTGATCAAGACGGTCATGACCCGCTGCATCCAGTGCACGCGCTGCGTCCGCTTCATCACCGAAGTGGCCGGGGTGCCGGACATCGGTCTTATCTCGCGCGGCGAAGACGTTGAAATCACGACCTATCTGGACAAGGCCGTGGCGTCGGAACTGTCGGCCAATGTGATCGACCTGTGCCCGGTGGGCGCGCTGACCTCCAAGCCTTACGCGTTCAACGCGCGGCCCTGGGAGCTGAAGAAGACCGAGAGCGTCGACGTGATGGACGCCCTGGGCTCGGCGATCCGGGTGGATGCGCGCGGGGCCGCGGTGTTGCGGGTGCTGCCGCGGACCAACGAGGCGATCAACGAAGAGTGGATCTCGGACAAGACCCGCTATGCGGTCGACGGCCTGTCGCGCCAGCGGCTGGACCGGCCCTTCATCCGCGAGGGCGGCAAGCTGCGCGCGGCGACCTGGGCCGAGGCGTTCGACGCCGTGGCGACGAAGATCCAGGCGACCAGCCCAGAGCGCATCGGCGTGATCGCCGGCGACCTGCAGGACGCGGAGTCGATGAAGGCGGCGCTGGACCTGTTCGGCGGCCTGGGCGTGAAGAGCCTGGATTGCCGTCAGGACGGCATGGCGCTGGGCGGCGGTCAGCGCGAAAGCTGGCTGTTTAACTCATCGCTGCAAGGCCTTGAAGACGCTGACTATATCCTGATCGTTGGCAGCAACCCGCGCCTGGAAGCGCCGGTGCTGAACGCCCGCCTGCGCAAGCGCTGGCTGGCCGGTGCGCTGAAGATCGGCGTGATCGGCGAGGCGGCCGACCTGACCTACGACTACGCCCATCTGGGCGCCGGCGCGGCGGGGCTGACCGGCCTGGCCAAGTCGAAGTCGGACTTCGTGACCGGCCTGAAGACCGCCAAGGCGCCGGCCATCGTGGTCGGCGCGGGCGCGCTGACGCGGGCCGATGGCGCGGCGGTGCTTCAGGCCGCGGCGGGCGTCGCCAAGGCGTTCGGCATGAGCTGGAACGTGCTGCACACGGCGGCCAGCCGCGTGGGCGGCCTGGACCTGGGCTTCGTGCCGGCCGAAGGCGGCAAGACGGCCGGCGAGCTGGCGCGCAAGGGCGGGGCGGATGTCCTGGTCCTGCTGGGCGCCGACGAGATCGACGTCAGCCAGTCGGACGCGTTCGTCGTCTATCTGGGCACCCATGGCGACGCGGGCGCGCACCGGGCCGACGTGATCCTGCCGGGCGCGGCCTACACCGAGAAGAACGGCCTCTACGTCAACACCGAGGGCCGGGTGCAGATGGGCTTCCGCGCCGTGTTCCCGAAGGGCGAGGCCAAGGAAGACTGGTCGATCCTGCGGGCGCTGTCGGAACGCCTGGGCGCCAAGCTGCCCTACGACACCCTGGACCAGCTCCGGGCCAAGCTGTTCGCCGACCACCCGACGTTCGGCCGCATCGACTACGTGCCGGAGACGGCGGCGGCGGTCGACTTCGCGGCGCTGGGCCGGAAGGGCGAGCTCTCGGACGCGCCGTTCCTGAGCGCGATGAAGAGCTTCTACCTGAGCAACCCCATCGCGCGCGCCAGCACGACGATGGCCGAATGCGCCTCGCTCGCCGTGGGCGCGACGAAGATCGCGGCGGAGTAGGGGCGTCATGGAATTCTGGACCACCCCCATCGGCTGGACGATCCTGACGATCGCCCACATCCTGGCGATCACCGTCGTCCTGCTGCTGACCATCGCCTTCGTCATCTACGGCGACCGCAAGATCTTCGCCGGCGTCCAGGCGCGGAAGGGTCCCAACGTGGTGGGGCCGTTCGGGCTGCTGCAGTCCTTCGCCGACCTGGGCAAGTTCCTGATCAAGGAACTGGTTATCCCGGCGGGCGCCGACAAGGCGGTCTATCTGCTGGCCCCGCTGATCAGCGTGACCCTGGCGCTGGGCGCGTGGGCGGTGATGCCGATCGCGCCCGGCTGGGCGGTCTCGAACATCAACGTCGGCATCCTCTACCTGTTCGCCGTCAGCTCGATGGGCGTCTACGGGATCATCATGGGCGGCTGGGCTTCGAACTCGAAGTATCCGTTCCTGGGCTCGCTGCGGTCGGCGGCGCAGATGGTGAGCTACGAGGTCTCCATCGGCTTCGTGATCATCACCGTGATCCTGCTGGCCGGGACCATGAACCTGAACCAGATCACCGAGGCCCAGGCCGGCGGGTTCTGGAACTGGTACATGTTCGGCGGCGGGCTGAAGAACCTGCCGCTGATCCTGATCATGTTCCCGATGGGCGTGATCTTCTTCATCTCCGGTCTGGCCGAGACCAACCGTCCGCCATTCGACCTGCCCGAGGCCGAGTCCGAGCTCGTGGCCGGCTACGCGGTGGAATACGGCTCGACGCCGTACATGCTGTTCTACCTGGCCGAGACCTCGAACATCGTGCTGATGAGCGGCCTGATGGCGGTGCTGTTCCTGGGCGGCTGGAACGCCCCCTGGCCGGCGGGCTATCTGGAGAGCTGGCCCGCGTGGCTGGCCAGCCTGCACGGCCTGTTCTGGTACGCGGCCAAGACGTTCTTCGTGTTCTTCATGAACGCGATGGTCCGCTCCATCGTGCCGCGCTACCGCTACGACCAGCTGATGCGCCTGGGTTGGAAGGTGTTCCTGCCGACCTCGCTGGTGGCGGTGTTCGGCGTGGCCGGCTGGCTGGTCTACACGGGCTTCCCGGTGGCGGTGGGCCAATGAGGACCGCGCTGATCATCCTGGCCGCGCTGTCGCTGAGCGCCTGCGCCGCCGGCGCGGGCTTCGGCAAGAGCGGCGGCATCGCGACCTATGACGACCTGAAGGCCGCCCAGAAGGCCTGCGCCGACAAGGGCGGATCCCTGAAGCTCCAGAAGAACGGCGACGTCCAGTACCTGGACGACTACGCCTGCGAGAAGAAGTGATGCTGAACCGGATCGGACAGGCGCTGAAGGGCGCGGCGCTGATGGACTTCATCGGCGCCTTCGGGCTCGGCATGAAGTACATGATCGCGCCGAAGAAGACGGTGCAGTACCCGCACGAACGGGGCCCGCAGAGCCCGCGTTTCCGCGGCGAACATGCGCTGCGCCGCTATCCCAACGGGGAAGAGCGCTGCATCGCCTGCAAGCTGTGCGAGGCCATCTGCCCGGCCCAGGCGATCACCATCGAGGCCGAACCGCGCGCCGACGGCAGCCGCCGCACGACCCGCTACGACATCGACATGGTGAAGTGCATCTACTGCGGCCTGTGCCAGGAGGCCTGCCCGGTGGACGCCATCGTCGAAGGCCCGAACACCGAGTACGCCGTCGAGACCCGCGAGGAGCTCTACTACGACAAGGAGCGCCTGCTGGATAACGGCGACCGGTGGGAGCGCGAGATCGCGAAGAATCTGGAACTGGACGCGCCGTACCGCTAAGACCGCGGCGCGATTCAGAGCACTGCAAACGACCTGTCGGACCGGCCCAGAAAGCCACCGGCGGACCTGAGTAAACCGAGGGATAAAGAAGAGCCGAATGGCCCTGCAGGCGATCGCATTCTACCTCATGGCGGCAGTGACCCTGGCGTCCGGATTCTGCGTGGTTTCGGCCCGCAATCCGGTGCACTCGGTGCTGTGGCTGATCCTGGCCTTCTTCTCGGCCGCCGGTCTGTTCGTGCTCATGGGCGCGGAGTTCCTGGCGATGCTGCTGGTGGTCGTCTACGTGGGCGCCGTCGCGGTGCTGTTCCTCTTCGTCGTGATGATGCTGGACGTCGACTTCGCGTCGCTGCGACAGGGCTTCGCCCGCTACATGCCGATCGGCCTGCTGATCGCGGTCTTCCTGGCCGCCGAGATGGTGCTGGTGGCCTCGACGGTGGCGACCAAGGGCGCGGCCAGGGACGCGGTCGGGCCGGTGGCCTCCGGCGCGGGCTCGACGCTTTCGAACGCCGAGGCGATCGGGCGGGTGCTCTACACCGACTACATCTACTTCTTCCAGGCCGCCGGCTTGGTGCTGCTGGTGGCGATGATCGGCGCGATCGTGCTGACCCTGCGCCATAAGCCCGGCGTGAAGCGCCAGATCATCATGAACCAGGTCCTGCGCACGCCGAAGACCGGCATGCGGATGAGCGACCCCAAGCCCGGCGAAGGGATCGACGCATGATCATCGGCCTCGCGCACTACCTCGCGGTCGCCGCGATCCTGTTCACGATCGGGGTCTTCGGGATCTTCGTGAACCGCAAGAACATCATCGTCATCCTGATGTCGGTCGAGCTGATGCTGCTCGCGGTGAACATCAATCTCGTCGCCTTCTCGGTCTATCTGGGAAATCTGACGGGCCAGATCTTCGCGATGTTCGTGCTGACGGTCGCCGCGGCCGAAGCCGCCGTCGGCCTGGCCATCCTGGTCACCTTCTTCCGCAACCGCGGCGACATCGCCGTGGACGACGCCTCGATGATGAAGGGCTAAGCGCACGTGGATCCGCAAGCTCTCGTCACCATCATCCTGTTCGGCCCGCTGATCGGCGCGGCCGTGGCCGGCCTGTTCGGGAAGGTCATCGGCGACAAGCCGTCGATGGCCGTCACCACGGGTTTCCTGTTCCTGTCGGCGATCCTGTCGTGGGTGGTGTTCAGCCAGTGGACGTGGGGCGGCCTGGAGCCGTTCACGCTCACCTACGCGCCGTTCATCCACGTGGGCGACTTCATCTCCAACTGGTCGTTCCGCCTGGACGGCCTGTCGGCGGTGATGCTGGTGGTCGTGACCACGGTGTCGTCGCTGGTCCACCTCTATTCGTGGGGCTACATGGCGGACGACCCGGCCAAGCCGCGGTTCTTCGCCTACCTGTCGCTGTTCACCTTCGCCATGCTGGCGCTGATCAGCGCCGCCGACTTCATGCAGCTGTTCTTCGGCTGGGAAGGCGTGGGCCTGGCGTCGTACCTGCTGATCGGCTTCTGGCACCACAAGGCCACGGCCAACGCCGCCTCGATCAAGGCGTTCGTGGTCAACCGCGTCGGCGACTTCGGCTTCGCGCTGGGCATCATGACCGCCTACTGGGCGTTCGGGACCATCGAGTTCGCCAAGCTGTTCCCGCTGATCGCGCCGGCCGTCGGCGAGGGCTGGGACTTCGCGGGCGGGCACTTCTCGCTGATCGACCTGACCTGCGCCCTGCTGTTCGTGGGCGCCATGGGCAAGTCGGCGCAGTTCTTCCTGCACACCTGGCTGCCGGACGCCATGGAAGGCCCGACGCCGGTGTCGGCGCTGATCCACGCGGCGACCATGGTGACCGCCGGCGTCTACATGGTCTGCCTGCTGTCGCCGCTGTTCGAGTACGCCCCGGTGGCCAAGAACATCGTGACGGTGATCGGGGCGGTGACCGCGCTGTTCGCCGCGACGGTCGGCCTGACCCAGAACGACATCAAGCGGGTGATCGCGTATTCGACCTGCTCGCAGCTGGGCTACATGTTCTTCGCGGCTGGCGTCGGCGCCTACCAGGCGGCGATGTTCCACCTGTTCACCCACGCGTTCTTCAAGGCGCTGCTGTTCCTGGGCGCCGGCTCGGTGATCCACGGCATGGCCCACGAGCAGGACATGCGCCGCTACGGCGCGCTGCAGAAGTTCCTGCCGATCACCTATGCGGTGATGACCATCGGCACGATCGCCATCACCGGCCTGGGCATCCCCGGCATCGAGATCGGCTTCGCCGGCTTCTACTCCAAGGACGCCATCATCCACGCCGCCTACGAGGCCGGCGGGGCCGGGCACCCGATGGGCTACTTCGCCTTCGGCATCGGCATCCTGGTGGCCGGCCTGACCGCCTTCTATTCCTGGCGGGTGGCGTTCTTCACGTTCAACGGCCACGCCCGCTGGACGCCGGAAGACCTGGAGCACCACTGGCACAACCGCGACCACGCGCATGGCGACGATCACGCCCACGCCGACGCGGCGCACGCCGAAAGCCACTCGGAGCCGGACACGGATCACGTGCATGCGGGCCATGGCGATCACGGCCACGGCCACGATCACCAGCCGCACGAGAGCCCGTGGACGATGCGTATCCCGCTGATCGTCCTGTCGCTGGGCGCGATCTTCGCCGGCTTCCTGTTCCACCATCAGTTCATCGGCGAGCACAACGCCGACTTCTGGAAGGGCGCGATCTTCCACGCGCCGGTGGCCCATGAGGGCGGCGGCGAACATCACGCCCCGCTGTGGGTGGTCTGGGCGCCGCTGGTGGTGTCGGTGGGCGGCCTGCTGGTCGCGGCCTACATGTACATCTGGCGCGAAGGCCTGGGCGCCAAGCTCGCGGCCAACCAGGGCCTGCTGTACGTCTTCTTCTACAACAAGTGGTTCGTCGACGAGATCTACCAGGCGACCTTCGTCCGCGGCGCCAAGCTGCTGGGCGACCTGTTCTGGAAGGGCGGCGACCAGAAGATCATCGACGGGCTGGGTCCCGACGGGGTCTCGGCGCTGTCGGTCAAGGTCGGCAAGGGCGCCGGCCGCCTGCAGTCCGGCTACGTCTACCACTATGCCTTTGTCATGCTCCTCGGCGTCGCGGGTCTTCTGACCTACGCGCTGTGGGCGTGGGCCGTCTGAGGGGGACGACCGAGATGTTTCCGTTGCTCTCCCTCATTACCTACGCCCCGCTGGCCGGCGTCGTCGCCATCCTGGCGCTGAAGCTGTTCGGCGGGAACGAGGCCAAGTCGGCCGAGACGTCGAAGTGGGTGGCGCTGATCGTCACCCTGGCGACGCTGGCGCTGTCCGTGGTCATGGTCGTCGAATTCGATCCGAAGAACCCGGGCTTCCAGTTCGTGGAAGAAGCGCCCTGGTTCATGGGCCTCAGCTACCGGATGGGCATCGACGGGATCTCGGTCCTGTTCGTACTGCTGACCGCGTTCCTGATGCCGATCTGCATCGCGGCGTCGTGGACCTCGATCGACAAGCGGGTGCACGAGTACCTGATCGCGTTCCTGCTGCTGGAGACGCTGGTGATCGGCGTGTTCTGCGCGCTCGACATCGTGCTGTTCTACGTCTTCTTCGAGTTCGGCCTGGTGCCGATGTTCCTGATCATCGGGATCTGGGGGGGGCAGCGGCGCGTGTACGCGGCGTTCAAGTTCTTCCTCTACACCCTGCTGGGCTCCGTCCTGATGCTGGCGGCGATCCTGTTCATGATCGGCACCAGCGGAACCAGCTCGATCCCCGAGCTGATGACCCACCACTTCGCGCCGGAGGTCCAGACCTGGCTCTGGCTGGCGTTCTTCGCCTCGTTCGCGGTGAAGATGCCGATGTGGCCGGTGCACACCTGGCTGCCCGACGCCCACGTGGAAGCGCCGACGGCCGGCTCGGTCATCCTGGCCGGGATCCTGCTGAAGATGGGCGGGTACGGCTTCCTGCGGTTCTCGCTGCCGATGTTCCCGAACGCCTCGGACTATTTCACCCCGCTGGTGTTCGCCATGAGCGCGATCGCCGTGGTCTACACGTCGCTGATCGCCTTCCGTCAGACCGACATGAAGAAGCTGATCGCCTATTCGTCGGTGGCTCACATGGGCCTGGTGACCATGGGCATCTTCTCGGGCAACGCCGAGGGCGAGCAGGGCGCGATCTACCAGATGCTGAGCCACGGCGTGATCTCCGGCGCGCTCTTCCTCTGCGTCGGCGTGGTCTACGACCGCATGCACACCCGCGAGATCAAGTTCTACGGCGGGCTGGTGACGCGGATGCCGATGTACGCCGCGATCTTCATGCTGTTCACGATGGGCAACGTCGGCCTGCCGGGCACCTCGGGCTTCGTCGGCGAGATCCTGTCGATGGTCGGCGTCTACCAGGTGTCGACCTGGACGGCGATCGTGGCCGCCTCGGGCGTCATCCTCTCGGCCGTCTACATGCTGACCCTCTATCGCGGTGTCGTGTTCGGTCCGATGACCAACCCCAAGCTTGCGGCCATCCAAGACCTAAACTGGCGGGAGGTGGCGATCTTCGCGCCGCTGATCGTCTCGACCCTCTACCTGGGCATCCAGCCCAATTCCGTGTTCAACCTGACCTCGGCTTCGGTGGACCAGCTCGTGCGGGTCTACCAGGCGGCGATCGGCGGGTGAGGGGCCACTCATGACCATCTCCACCCAACTGGCGTACGCCTATCCCGAGCTGATCCTGGCGGTCGGAGCCCTGGCCCTGCTGGTCATCGGCGCGTTCATGCCCAAGCAGACCTCGCTGGTCGGCGGGGCCAGCGTACTGGTGCTGCTGGCGGCGGCGGTCGCCTCGGCGACCCAGCCTTTCGGCGTGGCGTTCTCGGGCGCCCTGGTCTCGGACGCGGCGGCCACCTTCTCCAAGGTCGCGATCTACATCGCCTCGGCCGTGGCCATCCCGCTGGGCCAGCCCTGGTTCGAGCGCCGTGGGGTGAAGAACTTCGAGTTCCCGGTGCTGATCCTGCTGGCCGCGCTGGGCATGGGCATGATGGCGTCCTCGGGCGACCTGATCTCGCTGTATGTCGGCGTCGAGCTGCATTCGCTCGCGCTGTACGTGCTGGCGGCGATGCATCGCGAGAACGCCAAGGCGTCCGAAGCCGGCCTGAAGTATTTCGTGCTGGGCGCCCTGTCGTCCGGGCTGCTGCTGTATGGCGCCAGCCTGATCTACGGCTTCGCCGGCTCGACAGTGTTCAGCGAGATCGCCGTCGCCGCGGGCGGCCAGGCCAACACCGGCCTGCTGTTCGGCCTGATCTTCCTGATCTGCGGCCTGGGCTTCAAGGTCTCGGCCGCGCCGTTCCACATGTGGACGCCCGATGTCTACGAAGGCGCGCCGACCCCGGTCGTGGCGTTCTTCGCCGCCGCCCCCAAGCTGGCGGCCATGGTGCTGTTCGCCCGGGTCCTGGCCGACGGCTTCGCCGGCGCGGCGGGCCAGTGGCAACAGGTGCTGGTGGCGCTGGCGCTGCTCTCGGTGGCGGTGGGCGCGTTCGCGGGCCTGGTTCAGAAGAACCTGAAGCGGCTGTGGGCCTATTCGTCGATCGCCAATATCGGCTACGCGCTGCTGGGCCTGGCGTCCGGCACCAGCGAGGGCGTGCAGGCCATGCTGGTCTTCATGATCCTCTACATGATCGACGTGACCGGCTTCTTCGCCTGCCTGGCGGCGCTGTCGCGCGGCGGCCGGCCGATGGAAACGATGGACGACATGGCGGGCCTGATCAAGGAACGCCCCGGCATCGCCCTGGCCATGACCGTGTTCTCGCTGTCGGCGCTGGGCCTGCCGCCGTTCTCGGGCTTCTTCGCCAAGATCTTCGTGTTCAAGGCGGCGCTGGACGCCGGCCTGTGGGGCCCGGCGGTGATCGGCCTGGTGGGCTCGGTCGTGGCGGCGTTCTACTATCTGAAGCTCATCAAGGTGATGTGGTTCGACGGCAGCGCCGGCGCCACCGACAAGCCGCCGGTCGAGGCCAAGACCATCGCCATCGCCACGGCGCTGTTCGCCTTCCCGGTCGTGATCGTCGCTCTGACCTGGCTGAACCCCCTGGCCGAGCGTGCGGCGCACGCCTTCGGCCTGGCCTGAGGGTTGGCCGCCCGCCCGCCGATCGAGTCCTACGTCGAGCTGGATTCCACCAACGCCGAGGCGCGCCGCCGCGCCGAGGCGGGTGACACCGGCCCGGTGTGGATCAGCGCCGGCGTGCAGACCGCCGGCCGGGGACGGCGCGGCCGGGCCTGGGCCACACAATCGGGCAACTTGGCGGCCACGCTGCTGAGCCTCACCGACCGGCCGCCGGCCGAAGCCGCGCAACTGTCCTTCGTGGCGGCGCTGGCGGCCTGCGATCTGGCCGACACCTGCCTGGGTCCCGGCGCGGCGCGGCTGAAGTGGCCCAACGACGTGCTGGTGCATGGCCGCAAGGCGGTCGGCATCCTGGTGGAGTCCGGCGCGCGGCCCGACGGTCGGCTGTGGCTGGCCGTGGGCATCGGCGTGAACCTGAAGTACGCCCCGCAGGACGTGGAGCGGCCCGCCGCCGCTTTCGCCGACCACATGGCCGGGCCGCCGCCCGAGCCGCTGGTGGCGCTGGACGTGCTGGCGACGTCGTTCGAGCGCTGGCGGACGGCCTGGGCGACCCAGGGCTTCGCGCCCATCGCCGCCGGCTGGTCCGAGCGCGCGACGGGCCTGGGCCAACGCTGTGAAGCCCGTTTGCCCAACCGAACGCTTAGCGGCGTGGCGGAAGGCCTGGATCCCGACGGCGCGCTGCGGCTGCGTCTGGACGACGGGACCCTTGAGCGCATAACGGCGGGCGACGTGTTTTTCGGTTCTGGAGAGGCGTGAATGCTGCTGGCCATCGAACAGGGCAACACCAACACCCTCTTCGCCGTGCATGACGGCACGGAGTGGATCGCCCAGTGGCGGGCGGCCACCCATTCCAACCGCACGGCCGACGAATACGCCGTCTGGCTGTCGCAGCTTCTGGCCATGGGCGGGCTGGCGATGGGCGCATTCAGCGGCTGCATCATCTCCAGCGTCGTGCCGCAGTCGGTGTTCAATCTTCGCAATCTGGCGCGGCGATACCTACATGTGGAGCCGCTGGTGATCGGCGAGAACGTCGAGCTGGGCATCCCGGTCCGCATCGAGAAGCCTTCCGAGGCCGGCGCGGACCGACTGGTCAACGCCATCGGCGCACATATCGTGTATCCTGGCGACCTGATCGTCATCGACAGCGGCACGGCCACGACGTTCGACGTGGTGGCGGCCGACGGCGGGCTGGAAGGCTGCGCCATCGCGCCGGGGATCAACCTGTCGATGGAGGCGTTGCACCAGGCGGCCGCGAAGCTGCCGCGTGTGGCCATCCAGAAGCCGCAGCGGATCATCGGCAAGGACACGGTCGGCGCAATGCAGTCCGGCGTGTTCTGGGGTTACATCGGCCTGATCGAAGGGCTGATCACCCGCATCAAATCGGAGTGGGACCGCCCGATGACCGTCATCGGCACGGGCGGGGTCGCTTCACTGTTCCACGGGGCGACAATGGCGATCGACCATTTCGACTCCGACCTCACCATTCGCGGCATGCTGGAAATCTGGCGCCGCAATTCAACGAAGGCCTGATGGCAAAAAACCAAAACGACGAACTCGTCTTCCTGCCGCTCGGCGGCTCGAACGAGATCGGGATGAACTTCAACCTGTACGGCTTCGGGCCGGCGGACGACCGCAAGTGGATCGTCGTCGACCTGGGCGTGACGTTCGGCGATCAGACGACGCCGGGCGTCGAGGTGATCCTGCCCGACCCGCAATTCATGGAAGAGAACGCCCACCGCCTGCTGGGCATCGTGCTGACGCACGCCCACGAGGATCACATCGGCGCGGTCGCGCACCTGTGGCCGCGGTTCAAGGCGCCGATCTTCGCCACCCCGTTCACCGCGTTCATCCTGCGCGAGAAGCTGCGCGAGGCGGACCTGCTGGACGAGGCGGTGATCACCGAGGTGCCGCTGGGCGGGACCATCGAGCTTGGCCCGTTCAAGCTGGAGCTGATCACGCTCACCCACTCGATCCCCGAGCCGAACGGCCTAGCGATCCGCACGCCGCTGGGCACGATCCTGCACACCGGCGACTGGAAGATCGACCCGGACCCGCTGCTGGGCGGCCCCACCGACATCGACGCCATCCGCAAGCTGGGCGACGAGGGCGTGCTGGCGATGGTCTGCGACTCGACCAACGTGTTCGTGGACGGCCATGCCGGTTCGGAAGCCGACGTCCGCACCGCGCTGACAACCCTGATCGCCAGCCTCAAGGGCAAGGTGGCGGTGGCCTGTTTCGCGTCGAACGTGGCGCGGATGGACAGCGTGATCCGCGCGGCCGAGGCCGCAGGGCGCCGCGTCTGCCTGGCCGGCCGCTCGATGCACCGGATGGCGGCGGGCGCGAAGTCCGTCGGCCTGATGCAGGACATCAAGCCGTTCCTGGACGACCACGAGGCCAAGCACCTGCCGGAAAACGCGGTGCTGTACCTCTGCACCGGCAGCCAGGGCGAGGCGCGGGCCGCGCTCGCCCGGATCGCCGAAGGCACGCACCCGCACGTGAATCTGAACTCGGGCGACAGCGTGGTGTTCTCCAGCCGGGTGATCCCGGGCAACGAGATTCCGATCCGCAACGTGCAGAACAAGCTGACCGAGCGCGGCGTGCGGCTCTACACCGAGCGCGACCACCCAGGCATCCACGTCTCCGGCCACCCGTGCCGCGACGAGCTGGCCGAGATGTACGCCTGGGCCCGGCCGGAGATCTCGGTGCCGACCCATGGCGAGCGGCGCCACCTGATGGAGCACGCCGCCTTCGCCCGCGATCTGCAGGTGCCGCAGCAGGTGACCCCGCGCAACGGCGACATGGTGCGCCTGGCGCCCGGCCGCGCCGAGATCATCGATGAGGTGCATGCGGGCCGCCTGTTCATGGACGCCGGCGTGCTGACGCCCGAGAACGGCGACGCGCTGCGCGAGCGGCGGCATGCGGCGTTCAACGGGGTGTTGGCGGTGTCGGTCGTGCTGGACGAGCGGGGCAAGATCGTCAGCGGGCCGCAGGTGCGGGCGCTGGGCCTGCCCACCGAGAACGAAGAGCACCTGGACGACGTGTTGAACACCCTGGCCGACGAGGCGGAGCATTCGCTGAAGCGGCTGAAGGGCCACGATCTGGAAATGGACGAGAATATCGAGAAGGCCATCTCGCGCGGCGTGAAGAAGGCCAGCCAGCGGATATGGGGCCGGCGGCCGGTCGTCGAGACGACGGTGCTGAGGATCTAGGCCGGAGCCAGACCCAGGGCGTCGATCTCGGCCATCTGGGCAGGCTCGAGCGGGCCGGCGGCCTCCGCCGCGACGCACTGGTCCAACTCGGCGCGGTTCTTTACCCCCAAGACCACGGTGTCGATATCGGGCAGGCTGAGCGCGTAGCGGTGGGCTACGCCGGCCGGATCCTCGCCCCAGCGGGCGCAGAGCGCGCGGAAGGACTGGGCGCGGTCGTAGTCGGCGCGATCCAGGCTGTTGGCCGACAGCTCGCGGTCGATGGCGGACGTGAGCGCGCCGGCCTGCACCGCGCGGATGCCCATGACGCCCACACCCCGCGCCTTGGCTGTCGCGGCGATCTGGCGGGGCCGGGCGGGTTCGGCGTAGCGCTTCAGGGCGCCGGGACTGTCCATCAGATTGGCGATGGCCTGGACGACGTCGGGGGCGGGGGTGTGGTCCAGCGCCCGCAGCACGGCGGTGGGCACGCCGATGCCGGTGATGCCCCACGCGCCGATGCGGCCCTGGGCCTTCAGCGCCTCGAACGCCGGGACGACTTCCGTCTCATAGATCGACCAGCTGGTGGAGAAGCGGTCCTTGCTGTCGTCGCCATGGGCGTAGGCGAAGCCGTCCAGGTGCAGGTTCGAGTGCAGAAAGAACAAGTCCGCGCGGGATAGGCGCATGGCCGCCAGGCTGGCCTCCAGCGACTGGGTCAGGCGCGCGGCGGTCTCGCCGGGCGGCGGCGTGCCGAGATAGCATTTGGTGGTGATCTTCACGCCGTCGGGCAGGCGGCCGTCGAAGGTCTCGCCGATGAAGGCCTCGCAGTTGCGGTAGATCGGTGCGGCGTCCAGCAGGGTGATCCCGGCGTCGAGGGCGGCGTGCAGGGTGGCCTGCGCCTCCTCCCGCGAGGTCTCGCCCCAGATCTGGCCGATGCCGCCGCCGCCCAGCGCCAGGCGGCTGACCTCGCCAAGCGGTCCCAGTATGGCCGTGCGCATCCGCGTCCTCCCGTTTTCCGGAGGCTAGCATGTTGCCGCGGGTTCGAAGGCCGGGTTTGATGGCCGGCGGCGAGACGCGGAAACCGCGCGGCCGGTTCGGCCGGGGAGGGCCGCCGCAGATGTCCGCGTATCGGGGCGTTCGGATCGCCGATTTCAGCCAGGGCGTGGCCGGGCCGATGGCCGCCATGCTGCTGGGCGACTTCGAGGCCGAGGTGGTCAAGGTGGAACCGCCGGGCGGCGACCGGATGAAAGATCATCCCGGCTACCTGGCCTGGAACCGCAACAAGCAGGTCGTGTCCCTGGACCTGGAGACGCCTGAAGGACTGGCGGCGGCCAAGGCGCTCATCGCCGGGGCGGACGTGGCGCTGTTCGACCATGCACCCGGCCGGCTGGAGGCGTTGGGGCTGGACGGGGCGACGCTGACGGCCGCGCATCCGGCGCTGGTCCATGCCTGGATGCCGCCTTACGGGACCGCTGGCGCGTGGAGCGACCTGCCGGCGCATCACAGCCTGCTGGCGGGCCTGACGGGCGTGGCGTTCCGGCAGGGCGCCTGGGAGGACAAGCCGATCCATCTGGTGCTGCCGATCGCCTGGTATTCGCAGGCGGTGCTGGGGGCAGGCGCCATCGGGGCGGCGCTGTACGAGCGCGGCCGCAGCGGCCGGGGCCAGGCGCTGACGGTCAGCGGGCTGCACGGGTCGGCGGAGGCCGCGCCGCCGTCGCTGATCCTGGGCGAGGCGCCGCTGCCGCGCGGGACCCCGCCCGGGTCCAACCCCCGCTACCGGCTCTATCAGTGCGCCGATCGGGAGTGGTTCTTCCTGGGGACGCTGTTCACGAACTTCTACCGCAAAGTCTTCCAGGTGCTGGACCTGGAGGACGCATTCGACGCGCTGGAGGCGGACATGCTGGCCGCCCGCGACCTGCTGGAGGGCATGTTCCTCAGCCGCACGCGGGACGAATGGCTGGAGGCGCTCCGGGCGAACGACGTGCCCTGCGCACCGATCGGGCGGCGCGAGGCCTGGTTCGCCGGCGCGGCGGTGGCCGAGGGCGGGCTGCGGACGGTGCTGGCCCATCCGACATTGGGTGACGTGGCGATGCCGGCGCCTTCGACCCGGTTCAGCGCCACGCCGGCCAGCATCCGGAGCTTGCCGCAGGCCGCCGTCGCGCCGGCGTGGCCCGCGAAGACCGCGCTGGCCGGATCGCCGGTCGGCGGCCAGCCGCTGGCGGGGGTGAGGGTGCTGAACCTGGGCACGGTGATCGCCGGCGCCTATGCGGGCTCGATCCTGGCCCAGCTCGGCGCGGAGGTGACCAAGATCGAGCCGCGCGAGGCCGATCCGTTCCGCTCCGACGGCTCGCAGTTCCTGGCCTACAACCGGGGCGTCCGGGGTCTGGGGCTGAACCTGAAGACGCCCGAGGCGCGGGCGCTGTTCCTGGAGATGGTGGCAACGGCCGATGTTGTGATCGACAACTACCGGCTGGGCGTGCGCGGGCGGCTGGGGATCGACTATGCGGCGCTGAAGGCGGCGAACCCGCGGATCATCTCGTGCTCGATCAACGCCTATGGCGAGAGCGGGCCCCGGGCGGCGCTGCCGGGGTTCGATCCCCTGCTGCAGGCCGAGGGCGGGATGATGGCGGCGCAGGGCGGGGACGGCGATCCGATCCTCCACACCATCGCGGTCAACGACATCGCCACGGCAGCGACCGTGGCGGGCGCGGTGATCACGGCGCTGAACGCCCGCGAACGCACCGGGGAGGGGCAGGAGGTGCTGACCAGCCTGATGGCCCAGAGCCTGCTGTTCCAGCTGGGCGAGATGGTGACCTACGGGGGCCGGCCGGCGAACGACCTGGGCGGCGTGGACTGCTTAGGCGTCTCGGCGCTGCACCGCTATTACGCCTGCGCCGATGGCTGGATCGGGCTGGTGGCGGAGACCGAGGCAGCGGCGCTGGCGGTGGGTCGGGTGCTGGGGATAGACCTCGGGTCCGAGCCGCTGGCGGCGGCGCGCGATAGCGACCTGGCGGGTCGGATCGAAGCGACGCTGGCCGAGCGGCTGAGGGCGGAGATACTCGTCGCGCTTCGATCCGCCGGCGTAGCGGCCGCGCCGGTGATCCGGGGCGGCGAGGCTTTGGACGATCCGTGGCTCGCCGAGAACGGTTTCGTCGAGGGTTGGGATCACCCGCGCCTCGGGCCGATGATCACCGCGCGTAGCTACGCCACCTTCTCGCGTACGCCCAGCGGGTTCAGCCACCCGACGCCGGACCTTGCGGAGCATTCGGCGGCGATCCTGAGCGCGTACGGGATCGCGCCGGAGCGCATCGCGGCGCTGATGGCGGTGGGGGCCGTGTTCTAAGTCTCACCTGTCATCCCGGTTTCGCGGAACGCGAAGACCGGGACCCCGATCACCGACGCTGAAAATGGCTCGCGGCGGCGACACCGCGATAGATCGGCTGGCTCAACACATCGGGGTCCCGGTCTTTCGCCTCCGGCGAAAACCGGGATGACACGGTGAAAGTATGACCCGAGGGCATCTCGCGCCGAGGCGCGGGGCGGCGTATAGGCACCGGATGATCGGGAAACTGAACCACGTGGGCGTCGCCACGCCCTCCATCGAACAGTCGGTCGCCATGTACCGCGACATGCTGGGCGCCACGAAGATCGGCGAGAAATTCGCCATGCCCGAGCAGGGCGTCTGGGTCTGTTTCGTCGACCTGCCGAACAGTCAGATCGAGCTGATCGAGCCGCACGGCGACGCCTCGCCGCTGAAGGGCTTCCTGGAGAAGAACCCGGCCGGCGGCCAGCATCACATCTGCTTTGAGGTCGCCGACATCGAGGCGGCGCGCGACGATCTGGTCGCCAAGGGCGCCGCAGTGCTGAACGGCGGCAAGCCGCGGATCGGCGCGCACGGCACCCCGGTGATCTTCGTGCATCCGAAGAACATGGGCGGCGTCCTGGTCGAACTCATGGAAACCCCGAAAGGCGCCCACTGATGGGACCGTTCACCTCCGTCGCGATCTTCCTGACCATCTGGTGGACCGTGCTCTTCGCGGTCCTGCCCATCGGTGTGACCAGCCATGCGGAGGCGGGGATCGACAAAGGCGACGGCGGCGATCCCGGCGCGCCGGTGGATCCCAAGCTGAAGAAGAAGTTCATCACCACGACCCTGATCTCGATCGTCCTGTTCATCGCCCTGGCGATCGTGATCAAGCTGCGCCTGGTGACCCTGCCGAGCTTCCCCAGCACCTACTGAGGACCGGGCCCGGCCGCCTCATCGTTGCCAAGGTTCTCCCGGCAAGGGTATCAGGGCACCCTTGCCTGATCTGACGGGATTCCAATGCGCCTTTCGCGATACTTCATGCCGATCCTTCGCGACGCGCCCGCGGATGCGCAGATCGTTTCGCACCAGTTGATGCTGCGCGCCGGTCTGATCCGGCAGGAAGCGTCCGGGATCTACGCCTGGCTGCCGCTGGGTCTGAAGGTGCTGAAGAAGATCGAGCAGGTCGTGCGCGAGGAGATGAACCGCGCCGGGGCCATCGAGATCCTGATGCCGACCCTGCAGCTGGCCGACCTGTGGCGCGAGAGCGGCCGCTACGACGCCTATGGCGACGAGATGCTGCGCATCAAGGATCGCCACGACCGCGATCTGCTGTACGGACCCACGGCCGAGGAGGTCGTGACCGACATCTTCCGCAGCTATATCAAGTCGTACAAGGACTTGCCGAAGAATCTTTACAACATCCAGTGGAAGTTCCGCGACGAACGCCGGCCCCGGTTCGGGGTGATGCGCGGGCGCGAGTTCCTGATGAAGGACGCCTATTCGTTCGACGTGGACGAGGCGGCGGCGCGCAAGTCGTACAACCGGATGTTCCTGGCCTACCTCAACGTCTATGCGCGGCTGGGGTTGAAGGCGATCCCGGTGAAGGCCGACCCCGGTCCCATCGGCGGCGACCTGAGCCACGAGTTCATGATCCTGGCCGACACCGGCGAGAGCGAGGTCTTCGCCCACCGCGACCTGGTGGAAATGGGCGCGCCCGGTCCCGACGTGGACTGGGACGGCGACCTGGAGCCCGAAGTCGCCCGCCGCACCAGCCTCTATTCGGCGTCGGACGAGATGCACGACGCCGCCCGGTTCGCGGCGATGCCCGAAGACAAGCGGATGACCGCCCGGGGCATCGAGGTCGGCCATATCTTCTATTTCGGCGAGAAGTACTCGAAGCCGATGAAGGCGCACGTGACCGGGCCGGACGGCAAGGACGCGCCGGTGCACATGGGCTCGTACGGCGTTGGCGTCTCGCGCCTGGTGGCCGCGATCATCGAGGCAAGTCACGACGCCGCCGGGATCATCTGGCCGGCCAGCGTGGCGCCGTTCGGCGCGGCGGTGCTGAACCTGCGCGCCGGCGACGCCGGCTGCGACGCAGCCTGCGAGACGGCCTACAAGGCGTTGACCGACGCTGGCCTGGACCCGCTGTACGACGATCGCGACGAGCGGCCGGGCGGCAAGTTCGCGGCCGCCGACCTGGTCGGCATCCCGCAGCAGCTGATCATTGGCCCCAAGGGCCTGGCCGACGGTGTGGTCGAGCTGAAGACCCGCGCCACCGGCGAGCGCCAGACCCTGCCGCTGGACGCCGCGCTGAAGGCCATCATCGGGTGATCCTGCTTCGCCAAGGCTTCGCAGGACAGGTCCTCCGAAGCTCCGTCAGGAGCGCGGGAGGATGAGCGACCACCCCGCCGTCGCCGGGGGCCGTGCGCGGCCGTTCGGCCTGTGGGAACGGATGCTCGCCGGCCGCTATCTGCGCGCCAAGAAGCACCAGGGCGGCGTGGCGCTGATCTCGATCATCTCGTTCGTCGGTATCATGCTGGCGGTGGCGACGCTGATCATCGTGATGTCGGTGATGAACGGGTTCCGCAGCGAGCTATTGGGCCGGATCCTGGGCTTCCAGGGCCATGTGTTCGTCACCGGCGGCGTGCTGGACGGCGCCGAGCGCGACCGGGCCGCCGCCGCCATCCTGAAGGTGCCGGGGGTGACCCAGGCCGCCCCGATCGTCGAGGCCCAGGCCATCGCCATCGGCCCCAGCCAGATCACCGGCGCGCTAGTGCGCGGCATCCGTCCGGTCGACCTGCGCGGCACCAAGCTGGTGGCGGGCAACATCACCAAGGGTTCGCTCAAGGGCTTCGGCGACGGCGAGTTCGGCGGCGATGTCGTGGTCGTGGGCGAGCGGCTGGCCCAGTCGCTGGGCGTGCGGCCGGGCGACACCCTGACCCTGATCTCGCCCTCGGGCGGCGCCACCGCGTTTGGCGGCACCCCACTGCAGAAGGCCTACACCGTCGGCGCCACGTTCAGCGTCGGCATGAGCCAGTACGACCAAGCCTACATCTACATGCCGCTGGCCCAGGCCCAGCTGTTCTTCGGGCGCGAGGACACCGCCGACGCCATCGAGGTGCGGGTCACCGACCCGGACCACGCCGAGCGGATGAAGGCGGCGATCAACAAGGCCGCGGGCCCGGGCGCCATCGTCAACGACTGGACCCAGCGCGACAGCTCTTTCTGGGGCGCGCTGAAGGTCGAGCGCAGCGTGATGCGGCTGATCCTGATGCTGCTGGTGGCCATCGCGGCGATGAACATCATCTCGGGCCTGGTGATGCTGGTGAAGAACAAGGGCCGCGACATCGCCATCCTGCGGACCATGGGCGCCGGGCAGGGCTCGATCCTGCGGATCTTCTTCATGGCCGGCGCCGGCGTCGGCGCCCTGGGCACCCTGGCGGGCCTGGCGATCGGCACGCTGTTCTGCATCTACATCGGCCCGATCCAGGGCGTGGTCGAGTACGTCACCGGCCAGGCGGTGTTCTCGTCCGACGTCTACTACCTGTCGCGTATCCCGGCGAAGGTGGACTGGAGCGAGGTCCTGCTGATCGTGTCGTGGTCCCTGGGCATGAGCTTCCTGGCCACCCTGCCGCCGTCGTGGCGGGCCTCGCGTCTCGATCCGGTGGAGGCGCTTCGCTATGAGTGAGCCGGTGCTGTCCATCCGCGGACTGGAGCGGACCTATGTCACCGAGGCCGGATCGCTGACCGTGCTGCGCGGGGTCGACCTGGACGTCCAGCCGGGTGAGATCGTCGGGCTGATCGGGCCGTCGGGGTCGGGCAAGTCCAGCCTGTTGCACGCCGCCGGCCTGCTGGAGCACGCCGATGGCGGGCGCATCTCGATCCTCGGCCGCGACTGCACCGACCTGAGCGACCGCGAGCGCAGCCGGGTGCGGCTGGCGACGGTCGGCTTCGTCTATCAGTTCCACCACCTGCTGCCGGAGTTCTCGGCGCTGGATAACGTGGCGTTGCCGATGATGATCGCCGGCGCGACGCAGAAGGCTGCGCGGGAGCGGGCGGGGACGCTGCTGGGCGACCTGGGCCTGAAGGACCGCGTGCAGCACCAGCCGGCCCAGCTCTCGGGCGGCGAACAGCAGCGGGTCGCCATCGCGCGCGCCCTGGCCAATGCGCCGCGCCTGCTGCTGGCCGACGAGCCCACGGGCAACCTGGACCCGACCACGTCCGGCGCAGTGTTCGACAGCCTCTACGCCCTGGCCCGCAGCCAAGGTGTCGCCGCCGTCGTGGCCACCCACAACCTGCAACTGGCCAGCCACATGGACCGCGTCTTCGCCCTGAAGGACGGCCACCTGGAAGAACAGACGCGCTAAGCCGCGCAGGCGCCCTTCACCTTACCTTCGATCTCGACCAGACCGGGGCCGTCGTCGAAGCCGTTCAAGCCCACGCGGCTCTTGAGCGCCAGCCAGGTGTGGCGGGCCTCCTGGTAGGCGCCGCAGGCCTCGCGCCGGCGGCCGGCGGCCAGGTAGATGTCGCCGAGCGGGGTCATGCCGACGGCGACGGTGCGGGCGGCGTTGTAGTCCTCGGGGCGCGCGGCGGCGGCGGCGCGGCGACTGGCCAGGCTGGCGAGGGCCGCGGCGATGGCTTCGGCATGGCGGCCGTTGTGTGACAGGGCCACGGCGCGCTGCATGCGCACGATATTGTCGACGTGGGTGGCTTGGGGACTGCGCTCGACCGCGTTCAACAGGGTGGAGACCTCGACCCCCCGCTCGATGGTGGCGAGCTCTTCCTTGGGCCGCTTCAACTCCTGCAGCGTGCTGGACATGTTGAACTGGGCGTAGGCGAGCGGCGACAGCATGCGCACGTCGCGCCGCTGGGCGTGGGCCGTCTCCAGCACCTGGGCGGACTGTTGGTACAGGCTGAGCGCGTCGGGCGGGCTGCCCAGGAAGTACCGCGCGTCGCCCAGCAGGGTGTAGGCGCGCGCCAGGCCCAGGGCCACGTCGTCGGGATCGGCGCCGGGCGGCAGGGCGCGGTAGCCGGCGATCGTCTCCTCCAGCAAGGCCGGCATCGGGGCGAACTCGCCCTCGTAGTCCATGAGGTTGGCCTGGCCCAGCCTGCAGTCCAGCTTGAGCATGCGGGCCGGCGCGCTGGCGGGGGTGCGCCGGATCAGGTCGTCGGCCCGGCGGCAGGCCTCCGCGTAAACGCGCGTGGCGGCGGCCTTGTCGTTGTCGATGTTCTGGAGCACGCCGCCGCGGGCGTTGAGGGTGCGCACCAGGCTGAGCTCGGCGGCGTCGGTGCGGTGCGGGCCGTTCACCAGCTGGCGCAACGCCGCCTCGGCCCGCGCCAGGTCGGCCTTGCCGGCGTCGATGTCGCCGACGGAATTGCCGGCCACCTGGGTCAGCGCCTCGCCCATCCGGGCATAACCCTGGGCGACCTCCATCTGGATGTCGGCGCGGGAACTGCCGGCGTCCAGGGCCTCGAGGTAGGCCCGGCCGCTGTCGGCCACGCTGTGACGGAGGGGCGCCGTGCCCGGCGCGCGCTGCAGGGCGGGGACCAAGTCGTCCAGCAGATAGACCGCCAGGGTGCGGACCTGGCCGAACCGCGCCTCGGCCCGAAGGTAAAGCGTGGTGGTGACGACGAGGCCCAGGATCAGGGCGACCGTCGCCAGGGCGCCGGCGCTGAGTGCGAATGGGTGTCGGCGGCTGAACAGTCCGGCCGAGCGCACGGCGCTGGGCGGCCGCGCGCTGACCGGATAGCGGGCCAGCCAGCGCTCGACGTCGCGGGACAGCGCGCCGACGCCGGGATAGCGGTCGGCGATGTGGGGCGCGACAGCCTTGGCGGCGACGGCGGCCAGTTCGGGGTCGGGGGCGGGGACCAGGTCCTGCAGCAGCATGCCCAGGGCGAAGACGTCGTCGCCGGCGCCGGCCGGATCGCCGGCCTGCTGCTGCGGGCTGGCGTAGCGGGCGCTGGCGGCGCGCGGCCGCGAGGCGCGGTCGGCGTCGATCAGGGCGGCGATGCCGAAGTCCAGCACCTTCACGCCCACGCCGCGATCGACCACCACGTTGCTGGGCTTGATGTCGGCGTGGACCACCCCGTTGGCGTGGGCGTGCTCGACTGCGGCGCAGACCTCGCGGAACAGGCCCAGGCGCTCGCGCAGGCCGAGGCCGGCCGCCTCGACGTGGTCGGTGATAGGCAGGCCGTCCACCAGTTCCATGACGATGTAGGACAGGCCGTCGACGGTCAGGCCGCCGTCGAAGAGCTGGGTGATATGCGGGTGGCGCAGGCGGGCCAGGATGCGCCGCTCCAGGGCGAACTGGTCGGCGGCGGCCTGGGAGAACAGGCTGCCACGCATCAGCTTGATGGCCACGGTCTGTTCGAAGCCGCCCTCGATCCGTTCGCCGCGATAGACCAAGCCCATGCCGCCGCGGCCGATCTCCTCGGCGAGGCGATAGGCGCCGATGCGCTCAGGCGGGGCGATGTCGAAAGGGGTGATCGGCTCGGGCGGCCGGGTGGGCAGCAGGTCGGACCGGGTCTCGGCGGCGATCAGCCGGCGGACGGCCGCCAGCAGCGCCGGGTCGCGGCCGTGACGGCGGTCGAGCTCGGCCTCACGTCCGGCCGGAGGCCACGCCATGACCTCATCGAAAATCTCCAGGACCCGCCGCTCGAAGCCGGGATCCATTTCAGGCGGCGGTCTCCAGGGCGCTGAGCAGCCACGCCCGCGCGCCGCGCCAGCGACGTTCGACCGTGCTCTCCGAGACGTCGAGCGCCACGGCCACCTCCGCCAGGGTCAGGCCGGCGTAGAAGCGCAGCTCGACCACGCGGGCGCGCGCCTCGTCCACCTCGAACAGCTTGGCCAGGACTGCGTCGAACTCTTCCAGGTCGAAGGCGCCGCCGCGCTTGGGCTCGCACCAGAAGGTCAGGATCGGCGGCATCTGGCGCTTGCTGGCGCGGTAGCGGCGCACCTCGTCCATCAGGGTCTGGCGCATGATCCGGGCGGACATGGCCAGGAAGTGGGTGCGGTCGCGCCAGTCCATCCGCTCCAGCTTCAGGATGCGGACGGCGGCTTCGTGGGCGAGATCGGTGGGCTGGATGGCCAGGCGGCCGGCGTCCTCGCGCAGGACGCGGCGGGCGATGCGGCGGAACTCGGCGTAATGGGCGGCCAGCAGGCGGTCGCGGGCGCGCGGCTCGCCCCGTGAGGCGCCGGCCCACATCGTCTCGAGCGGTGGCTGGTACGCGTGCGACACCCCGAAGCCTCCCATTCCCCGCCGCGAGCATAGCCCGAACGACGGCGTTGGAAATCATGTTCTCCGGACGCGGGACCTTCACTCGCCTGACGCCTGAGGATAGGTCAGCGGTAATGCGCCTGATCATCGACACCGACACGGCCGGCGACGACGTCTTCTCGCTGATGATCGCGTTGACCCGGCCCGGCGTGGTCGTGGAGGCGGTGACCATCGCCCATGGCAACGTCGGCTTCGAACGGCACGCCGAGAACGCGCTGAAGACGATCGAGGTCTGCGGGAAGGGCGGGGCGGTCCCGGTCTATCTGGGCGCGCCGCGGCCGCTGAGCCGCGCGCCGCTGGCGGCGAGCTATGTGTTCGGCGCGGACGGGATGAGCGACAGCGGGTTCTCAGCCGCGGTCCAGCGCCCGGCGGCGGGCGACGCGCCGGACGAGATCGTGCGGCGGATCATGGCCGCGCCGGGGGAGATCACCCTGATCGCCCAGGCGCCGCTGACGAACCTGGCGCTGGCGGTGATGATGGAGCCGCGGATTGCCCAAACGTGCCGTCACCTGTGGATCATGGGCGGAACCGACAACGGCGTGGGCAACGTCACCCCGGCGGCGGAGTACAATTTCTACGTCGATCCCGAGGCGGCGAAGATCGTGTTGGCGGCGGGGTTCGACGTGTCGATCATCACCTGGACCGAGACCCTGCGGGACGGCCTGTTCACCCTGGAGCAGTTGGCCGAGTTGGAGGCGCTGGACACGCCGCGCTCCCGTTACTTCACGGCGGTGAACCGGGCGTCGCTGGCCTTTTCGCAGCAGACGCAGGGGCTGGGTGGCAGCCTGCACCCGGACGCCCTGACCTGCGCGGTGGCGCTGGACGCGGGGTTGATCACCGAGAGCGAGCTTTGCGTCGTCGACGTCGAGACCAAGGGCGAGCTGACGCGCGGCTACCTCAGCGTCTCGCACCCGATCCTGCCCGACATCGAACTGGCCGACCCGGACCTGGTGCGAAAGCCCCCGAACGCGCGGGTGATCAAGGCCGTGGACCGGGCCGGATTCTTCGCGGCGATGACGGCGGCGCTGGCCTAGGCGCCGCCGAACGTGGTCGAGCCGTCGGGGTGGATCGTGCACCCCGGGTTCCAGGCGACTTCCCAGGCGTGGCCGTCCAGGTCGGCGACATAGCCGGAGTAGCCGCCCCAGGGCGCGGTCTCGGCCGGCTTGGTGACCTTGCCGCCGGCGGCGACCGCCTGGGCGATGGTGGCGTCGACGGCGTCGCGCGAGCGCTCGTTGATGGCGACGGCGAAGCCGCTGAAGGCGCCGTCGATGGGGCGGCCCGCGTCGAGCTCCAGGGCTTTGCGTTCGAACAGGGCGAAGCCGAGGCCGGGCAGTTGGTAGAAGGCCACCTCGTCGAGGGCGCTGAGCGGCGTCCAGCCCAGGCCTTGCTCGTAGAAGCGGCGGGCGCGGGCCAGATCGCCCACGCCGAGGGTGATCAGGGAGATACGCTGGTCCATGCGGGGCTCCTGTGGATGGTGGCCAAACTAGCCGCTTGACCATGAGAACAAAAGAGGAATAAGAACGAAAACAGAACGACCCCCAGGTTCTCCACAGGGGGCTCACAGAAGGATACCGAAGATGGTTCGTCTGGCCCGGGAATCGCTGGCCTTTGCGTCGGTGGCGAGCTTTGTCTGGATGGTCTGCTCGGTGGCCGGCCATATGGGCTGACCGCCGTGCGAATGGGAGAGGCGGCTGAGGTGCAGGGCGACGGTAACGGCTTCGTCCACCTGAGGGTCCGCTCAGCCTATTCGCTGCTGGAAGGCGCCACCAAAGCCGACAAGATCGGCGGGCTGGCGAAGGCCGACGGCATGCCGGCGGTGGCGATCGCGGATCGCGCCAATCTGTTCGGAGCCCTGGAATTCTCGGTCGCCACGAAGGGTGACGGCGTCCAGCCGATCATTGGCTGCGCCCTGCCGGTCCAGGGGATCGGCGAGGGCCTGCCGGAGCGCTGGGCCAAGACCCCGACGATCATGCTGCTGGCTCAGAACGAGCGGGGCTATCTCAATCTCTGCGAACTCTCGTCCTTCGCCTATCTGGAGATCGACGCCAGCGAGGAGCCGCATGTCTCCTGGCAGCGGGTTTGCGACTATTCCGAGGGGCTGATCCTGCTGTCGGGTGGTCCCGACGGTCCGGTCGACCACCTGCTGGCCGCCGGCAAGGTCAAGGAGGGCCGCGCGGCGCTGGCCGAGATGAAGCGGGTGTTCGGCGACCGCTTCTATGTCGAGCTGCAGCGGCACGGGACCCCGGCCGAGGCGGCGGCGGAAGGCGGGCTGGTGGCCTTCGCCTACGAGGAGGACGTGCCCCTCGTCGCCACCAACGACGTCTATTTCAAGCATTCGAAGATCTACGCCGCGCACGACGTGCTGCTGTGCATCGCCGACGGCAGTTTCGTGGGCCAGGACGACCGGCGGAAGGTGACGCCCGAGCATGGCTTCAAGTCGGCGGCCGAGATGCGGGCGCTGTTCGCCGACCTGCCGGAAGCCTGCGACAACACCCTGGATATCGCGCGGCGCTGCGCGTTCACGGTGGCCAAGCGCGACCCGCTGCTGCCGCGGTTCCCGGGCAGCGACGGCCGCACCGAGGCCGAGGAGCTGGCTTATCAGGCGCGCGAGGGCCTGAAGCTGCGGATCGCCGCGGGCCGGGCCAACATCTTCCCCGTCGCCGACTACGAGGCGCGCCTGGAACGCGAGATCCAGGTGATCAGCCAGATGGGGTTCCCCGGCTACTTCCTGATCGTGTCGGACTTCATCAAGTGGGCGAAGGCGCGGGGCATCCCGGTGGGGCCGGGCCGGGGCTCGGGCGCCGGCTCGCTGGTGGCCTATTCGCTGACCATCACCGACCTGGATCCGCTGCAGTACGGCTTGCTGTTCGAGCGGTTCCTGAACCCGGAGCGGGTATCGATGCCCGACTTCGACATCGACTTCTGCCAGGAGCGGCGGGAAGAGGTGATCTCCTACGTCCAGCAGCGCTACGGCCGCGACAAGGTCGCCCAGATCATCACCTTCGGCACCCTGCAGGCCCGCGCCGTACTGCGCGACGTGGGGCGCGTGCTGCAGCTTCCGCTGGGCCAAGTGGACCGGCTGGCGAAAATGGTGCCGGCCAACCCCGCCAACCCGGTGACCCTGGCGCAGGCCATCGACATCGAGCCCCGGCTCCGCGAGGAGGCCAAGCGGGACGACGGCGTGGCCCGGTTGCTGGAGATCTCCCTGGAGCTGGAGGGTCTCTACCGCAACGCCTCGACCCACGCGGCCGGCGTGGTGATCGGCGACCGGCCGCTGACCCACCTGACGCCGCTCTACCGCGATCCGCGCTCGGAGTTCCCGGCCACCCAGTTCAACATGAAGTGGGTCGAGAGCGCCGGGTTGGTGAAGTTCGACTTCCTGGGCCTGAAGACCCTGACGGTGATCGACCGGGCGCAGAAGTACCTGGAGAAGCGCGGCGCGGGCGTCGACATGGCGGCGTTGCCGCTGGACGACGGGCCGTCCTACGAGCTGATGAGCAACGCCCAGACCATCGGCGTCTTCCAGCTTGAAGGGCAGGGGATGCGCGACACCCTGCGCCAGCTGCGGCCGGGGTCGATCGAAGACGTCACCGCCATCGTGTCGCTGTACCGGCCGGGCCCGATGGACAACATCCCGGCCTTCGTCGACTGCAAGTTCGGCCGCAAGCCCATCGACTACCTGCACCCCAGCCTGGAAGGCGTGCTGAAGGAGACCTACGGGATCATCGTCTACCAGGAACAGGTGATGCAGATCGCCCAGATCCTGGCGGGCTACAGCCTGGGCGAAGCCGACCTTCTGCGCCGCGCCATGGGCAAGAAGAAGAAGGAGGAGATGGACCTCCAGCGGGCCCGGTTCGTCTCCGGGGCCGAGGCCAAGGGGGTGAAGGGCGCGCAGGCCGGTTCGATCTTCGATCTGGTCGACAAGTTCGCGGGCTATGGCTTCAACAAGTCGCACGCCGCCGCCTACGCCGTGGTCAGCTACCAGACGGCCTGGCTGAAGGCGAACGCGCCGGTCGAGTTCTTCGCCGCCTCGATGAGCCTGGATATCGCCAACACCGACAAGCTGTCGGTCTTCTACCAGGACGCCAAGCGCTTCGGCGTGAAGATCCGGCCGCCGTGCGTGAACCATTCGATGGCGGACTTCGACGTGGTGGTGAACGACGCGGGCGGCGGCGAGGTGCTGTACGCGTTGGGGGCGATCCGCAATGTCGGCCAGCAGGCGATGGAGCATGTGGTGCAGGTGCGCCGCGAGGGCGGGCCGTTCGCCGACATTTTCGACTTCGTCGAGCGCGTGGACCCCAAGCAGATCAACAAGCGGACGTTCGAGACCCTGACCCGCGCCGGCGCGTTCGACGCGATCCATGTGAACCGGGCCCAGCTGATCGAGGCGGCCGACGTACTGGTCGCGCACGGCCAGGGGGTGAACGCGCGGGAGACGTCGGACCAGACCGACTTCTTCGCCTCGGACAAGGGCGACGCCCGCAACGCCATCGAGCGGAAGATGCCCCGGCGCGACGCCTGGACGCCGACCGAGCGGCTGGACGAGGAACTGGCGGCGGTGGGCTTCTACCTGTCGGGCCACCCGCTGGACGACATGGTGGAGTCGCTGCGTCGCAAGCGCACGGACCTGCTGACCGACGCGATCGCCAAGGCCATCGGCGGCGCCGAGGCGCTGCGCATGGCCGGGGTGATCCGGCGCAAGCAGGAACGGCCCTCGCGCTCGGGCGAGAAGTTCGCCTTCGTCACGTTCTCCGACCCCACGGGCGAGTACGAGGTGCTGTTCCCGCCGGAGTCGCTGCGGAAGTGTCGCGACCTGCTGGAGCCGGGCAAGGCGGTGTCGATCCGCGTCCGCTGCAAGGCCAGCGACGGCGAGGTGCGGTTCTTCGGCGAGAGCGTCGAGCCGGTGGAAAAGACCATCGAGAACGTGGTGGCCGGCCTGCGCGTGCACATCGCGCCGCACAGCGCCGAGATCGAGGCGATCAAGAAGCGCCTGGGGGTCACCAACGCGCGCGGCGGCGAGATCGTGCTGACGGCCCAGCTGGGCGGCGGGCGCGAGGTGGAGCTGAAGCTGCCGGGCCGGTTCACCCTGGACGGGGCGGTGCGGGGCGCGATCAAGACCGCGCCGGGGGTCGTCTTCGTGGAGGAGCTATGAGATCGGCCGGGCTCGCGACGGGTCTCGGCGCGGCGATGTTGGCCGCGGCGACCCTGTCCCTGGCGACCCTGGCGCAGGCCGCGCCGCCGCCGGCCACGCTACAGGAGGTGGTGGCCTGGGCCGACCGGAGCCTGAGCGGCGTCGATGACCTGCCGATGCTGGGTTTCAACGCGCTTGGGATCACCTTCGCCAGCCCGAAGGGGGCGATGCTGCGGCCCAGCGGCCTGATCGAAGGCGACATCCGCCAGGAGTTCTTCGAGCCGGTCGAGCTGGATGGCCAGGTCATGCGCTCGACCACGGCGCGGTGGACGGTGGACTGCGCCCATCAACGCTACGCGGTGCTGCGGATGACGCTGTATGCCGGGAACAATCTGAAGGGCCAGCTCTCGGAGCGGGAGACCGCGCCGCCGGTGTGGCTGGCGCGCGACAAAATCTCGGAGCAGGCGATCGACGCCATGTGCGAGACCGCGAAGAAGGGCCTGCGGCTGGACGCGCCGCCGCCGCCGCCGTCAAGGTAGAGGCGCGTTGGCTCATGACCGGTTGGCCGAATTCCTGCAGGAGCTTGGATATGAAGCGACACATCGGACTGATTTTGACCCTGGCCCTCGCGGCCGGCCCCGCCGCCGCTCAAGGCACCTTCGGCTCCAAGCCGAAACAGACCTGGAGCCCCGGCAGCACCGTCGGCGCGCCGACCCCGCCCAAGAGTTATGGCGTACCCGCGCCGGGCACGGTCACCACGCCGGGCGCTCGCAAGACCTACGGCGCGCCGGAGGCCCCGACGTCGCCCGGCTTCAAGCCCTACGAGGGTTACAAGACCAACCCCGGCAGCAGCGTCTTCGGGCCGGACGGCAAGAAGAAGCGCTGAGGCGTCGGCCGCCGGGGCGCCGGCGGCTTGATTTTCAGGGCTTTTGGCCCTACATGCGCCGCTCCAATCCACACGCAGGTGTTCGGCTTGGTCGGGGAGACATCCCGTCCAAGTCCGTTCCGGTCCTCTTCGGAGGGTTTACCTGCGGCGGTCCAACCGGAAGAAAGACGAGACACAGACTATGGCTCTGCCCGAATTCTCTATGCGCCAGCTGCTGGAAAGCGGCGCCCACTTCGGCCACCAAACGCACCGGTGGAACCCGAAGATGGACAAGTACATCTTCGGCTCGCGCTCCAACATCCACATCATCGACCTGTCGCAGTCGATTCCGCTGCTGCACCAGGCCCTGGTGAAGGTGCGTGAAGTCGCCGCCGCCGGTGGCCGCATCCTGTTCGTCGGCACCAAGCGCCAGGCGTCGGATCCGATCGCCGTGGCCGCCAAGCGTTGCGCCCAGTACTACGTGAACCACCGCTGGCTGGGCGGCACGCTCACCAACTGGCGCACCGTGTCGGGCTCGATCGCGCGTCTGCGCGAAGTCGACGGCCTGCTGGCCGGCGAAGGCCAAGGCCGCACCAAGAAGGAACTGCTGCAGCTGACACGCGAACGCGACAAGCTGGAACTGTCCCTGGGCGGCATCAAGGACATGGGCGGCATCCCCGACCTGATGTTCGTGATCGATACCAACAAGGAAGCGATCGCGATCCAGGAAGCCCGGAAGCTGAACATCCCGGTCATCGCCATCCTGGACACCAACTCGAACCCGGACGGCATCACCTATCCGATCCCCGGCAACGACGACGCGGCCCGCGCGATCCAGCTGTACTGCGACCTGCTGGCCGACGCCGTCCTGGACGGTCTGGCCGCCGGCCAGTCGGCCTCGGGTGTCGACCTGGGCGCCTCGGAAGCTCCGATGGAGCCGACGCTGGCCCGTCAGCTGACGCCGCAAGTCGTCGCCGAGCCTGAAGTCTCCGCTCCGGAGGCCGCGGCCCTCGAAGCCGAGATGACCGGCGCCGCCGCGCCGGAGGCCGCCCCGGCCGCCGAGCCCGAGACCACCGCCGCGGAGGCCGAGACGGCCGAAGATGGCGCTGCCGCGGCGAGCGAAGAACAGGCCGGCTAAGACCCTTCGGGGATCTGGCTGACACAAAACCCTGGCGACGGGCCCTCATAGGAGGGTCCGTCGTTATTCAGAGACCTAAGAGGAGCTGACCATGGCGGAAATCACCGCTGCGCTGGTCAAAGACCTGCGCGAAAAATCCGGCGCCGGCATGATGGACTGCAAGAAGGCCCTGCAGGAGAACGGCGGCGACGTCGAAGCTTCCATGGACTGGCTGCGGACCAAGGGCATGGCGAAGGCGGCGAAGAAGGCCGACCGCGCCGCGGCCGAAGGCCTCGTCGCCGGCAAGATCTCGGCGGATGGCAAGACTGGCGCGCTGGTCGAGTTCAACGCCGAGACCGATTTCGTGGCGAAGAACGATGGCTTCCAGGCCGCCGCTCGCGAATTCGCGGACGTCGCGCTGGCGGTCGATGGCGGCGTGGACGCCATCACGGCGGCCAAGACGTCCAAGGGCGAACTCGTCAGCGACGCGATCACCAACATGATCGCGACGATCGGCGAGAACATGCGCCTGCGCCGTTCGGCCAAGCTGTCGGTGAGCGAGGGCGCCGTGGCGCTCTACCTGCACAACAAGCAGGGCGACGACGTCGCCAAGCTGGCCGTGCTGGTGGCTCTGGAAGGCGCGGGCGATCAGGCCGCGCTGAAGGAAGTCGCGCGTCGCATCGCCCTGCACGTGGCCGGTACGCCGACCCCGCCGCTGGCGTTGAACTCGGACGAGCTGGACCCGGACGTCGTCGCCAAGGAGCGCGAAATCCAGACCCAGACCGCGATCGAATCGGGCAAGCCCCGCGAGATCGCCGAGAAGATGGTCGAGGGCCGGATTCGGAAGTGGCAGGAAGAAGTGGTGCTGCTGAAGCAACCCTTCGTCATGAACCCGGATCAGACCATCGAGCAGCTTATCGCCGAAACCGCCAAGGAAACCGGCTCGCCGGTCGTCCTGAAGGCCTTCGTGCGCTTCGCCCTCGGCGAAGGCGTGGAGAAGGCTCCGGAAGGTGACTTCGCGGCGGAAGTCGCGTCGATGACCGGCCAGGCCTAAACCGGCCTGACTGACTCCCAAGGGCGCGGCGCGTTAGACGCGCCGCGCCCTTGTTGTATGTTCCCCGCATAATCCAGGACTCACCCATGGCCGACGCCGCCCCCCGCTATAAGCGCATCCTCCTGAAGCTCTCGGGCGAGGCGGGTGTCGGGGGCGACAGCTTCGGGATCGATCCCAAGACCCTGGCGGCGGTCTCCGAGGAGATCGCCCAGGTCGTGAACGCCGGCGTGCAGGTCTGCGTGGTCGTCGGCGGGGGCAACATCTTCCGCGGCGCCGCCCTGGCCGAGGCCGGGATGGAGCGTGCGACCGCCGACTACATGGGCATGCTGGCCACCGTGATGAACGCCCTGGCGCTGCAGGCATCGCTCGAGAAGGCGGGCGTCTACACCCGCGTGCAGTCGGCGATCCCGATGGAAGCCGTGTGCGAGCCCTACATCCGCCGCCGCGCGCTGCGGCACCTGGAAAAGGGCCGGGTGGTGATCTTCGCCGCCGGACTGGGCGCGCCGTTCTTCACCACGGACACCCCGGCGGCCCTGCGCTCGGCCGAGATGGGCTGCGACGCGCTGTTCAAGGGGACCAGCGTCGACGGCGTCTATTCGGCCGACCCGAAGAAGGACTCCGAGGCCAAGCGCTACGAGACCCTCAGCTACCAGGAAGTGCTGGCGAAGAACCTGCGGGTCATGGACTCGTCGGCGGTCAGCCTGATGCGCGACAATCATATCCCGATCGTGGTGTTCAACATCCGCGAACGGGGCAATCTGCTGAAGGTGCTGAACGGCGAAGGTGTCTTCACGACCATCGCCTAAGCCCTACAGTCGCCCACGACATAGAACGACGGAGACGCCCCATGGCCACGACCGAAAAGCCCGTGCTTTCGAAGTACAAGGACCGCATGGATAAGGCCGTCGCGGCGCTGCAGGAAGAGTTCGGCTCGCTGCGCACCGGTCGCGCCTCGGTCAGCCTGCTGGATCAGATCCGGGTGGACGCCTACGGCTCGCTGACCCCGCTGAATCAGGTGGGCGCGATCAGTGTCCCGGAACCGCGGATGATCAATATCGCCGTCTGGGATCGCGCGCTGGTGGTCTCAGTGGAAAAGGCGATCCGGGCGTCCGACCTGGGGCTGAACCCCGTGGTCGACGGCATGACCCTGCGCCTGCCGATCCCGCCGCTGACGGAAGAGCGCCGGAAGGACTTGGTGAAACTGGCTGGAAAATACGCCGAACAGCAGAAAGTCGCCGTGCGGAACGTGCGCCGCGACGCCAACGACGACTGCCGCAAGGCCCAGAAGGACGGCGTGGTCAGCCAGGACGAAGAGAAGCGCTTCGAGACGGAGGTGCAGAAGATCACCGACGAAGCCATCAAGCGCGTGGACGAAGCCTTGAAAACAAAAGAACAAGAGATCATGCACGTTTGACGCCCGCGTAAGGACTTAGCGTTCCCCCATGGCAGCCGCCGAGAAGTCATCGTCCGCGGACGCGCCCAAACCTGACGGGGGAGGGACGGCGTCGACCCTGCACGTCGCGGTCGTCATGGACGGCAACGGACGATGGGCGAAGCAGCGCGGCCTGCCGCGGTCGTTGGGCCATCGGGCCGGGGTCGAAGCGCTGAAGCGCACGGTGTCGGCGGCGGCGAAGCTGGGCGTTGGGTCGCTGACGGTCTTCGGCTTTTCGACCGAGAACTGGAGCCGTCCGGCCGCCGAGGTGGCCGAGCTGATGGCGCTGCCGAAGCGCTATTTCGAAACCGACCTAGCCCGGCTGCACCGCGAAGGCGTGCGGGTGCGGGTGATCGGCCGCCGCCAGGGGCTGTCGACCGAGCTGCTGAAGCTGATCGACGACGCCCACGCGCGCACCGAGGCCAACGACGCCTTCAATCTCAACATCGCCTTCAACTACGGCGGTCAGGCCGACATCGTCGACGCGGCCCGCCGGTTCGCCGAGGACGTGGCCGAGGGTCGACGTCGGCCCGAAGACCTGGACGAGGCGATCTTCTCCGGCCTGCTGGCCACCGCCGGCACGCCGCCCCCGGACCTGATCGTGCGGCCCTCGGGCGAGCAGCGGCTGTCCAATTTCCTGCTGTGGGAAGCGGCCTACGCCGAACTGGTGTTCCAGGACGTGCTGTGGCCCGACTACGGCGAAGAGCATCTGAAAGCAGCGCTGGCGGAATTCGCCGCGCGGGATCGGCGCTATGGCGCAATCGTTGCCGATGACGTCCTCGCCGCAGGTTAAGCGGTTCGACTGGTACAACCTCGGCCTGCGCGTTGCGTCGGCCGCGGTGCTGGTTCCGGCTGTCCTGGCGGCCGCGTGGTTCGGCGGCTGGCCCTACCTCGTCCTGATCGCGATCGGCGTGGCGCTGCTGGCCATCGAGTGGGGTGGGATGAGCGCGCCGGTCTCGCCGACCCGCGTGGCGGCGGCGGTCGCGGCGGCGGTTTTGATCGCTGTTTTCGTGGGTTATCGCGGCGACTTCATCTGGGCCTGGGGTGCGATCCTGCTGACCGCGGCCTTCGCGGCGGTCATCGCGCGCGGCGTGGCCGAGCGGCCGGCCGATGCGGCGTTCGGCGTGCTCTACATCGCGCCCGCGGCGCTGTGCCTGGTGTGGCTGCGCGACAGCGACAAGGTGATGTCGCACCAGGGGCACTGGTGGATCATGATGCTGTTCGCCGCGACCTGGGCCGCCGACATCGGCGCCTTCGCCGTTGGCAGCACGCTGAAGGGCCCCAAGCTGTGGCCCCGGTTCTCGCCCAACAAGACCTGGTCCGGCTTCATCGGCGGGCTGGCGGCGGCCACCGCCGCCGGCAGCCTGATGGCCGGGATGTCGGTGTTCCAGCTGAACCCCTGGGCGGCGGCGTTCATCGGCCTGGCCGTCGGGCTGGCGACCATGGCCGGCGACCTGTGGGAATCGGCGATCAAGCGGCGTTTCGGGGTCAAGGACTCGGGGGACCTGATCCCCGGCCACGGCGGATTGCTCGACCGGGTGGATGGCTTGATGTTTGCTGTCGTGGTGATGGCCGCGCTGCGGCTCGCGAACCATTTGGGATGGGGACATTGAGCCTTCCGCGCAAGGTCAGCGTCCTGGGATCCACCGGGTCGATCGGCGTCTCCACCCTGGACCTGTTCGATCAGGCCGGGGTCGAGGTCGAGATCGTGGGCCTGACCGCCGGGCGCAACGTCGCGCGCCTGGCCGAGCAGGCCCTGCGCTGGCGGCCGCAGGTGGCGGTGATCCAGGACGAAACCCTGCTGCCTGAGCTGCGCGAGCGTCTGAAGGGTTCGGGCATCGCCTCCGCGGCGGGCGCCCAGGCGGTGATCGACGTGGCCGCGGCCGACGCCCAGTGGGTGATGTCGGCCATCGTCGGCTTCGCGGGCCTGGCGCCGACACTGGCGGCGGCGAAGGCCGGCGCGGTGATTGCCTTGGCCAACAAGGAAAGCCTGGTCTGCGCCGGGCCGACGCTGCTGCGGATCGCCAAGCTGGCGGGCGGGGCGGTGATCCCGGTGGATTCCGAGCATTCGGCGATCTTCCAGGTGCTGGACCCGCTGGCCATCGCCCAGGTGACGCGGCTGATCCTGACCTCGTCCGGCGGCCCGTTCCGCGACGCCAGCCGCGAGCAGATGGCCGCCGCCACGCTGGAGCAGGCGCTGGCCCACCCGAATTTCTCGATGGGCGCCAAGATTTCGATCGATTCCGCGACCATGATGAACAAGGGCCTCGAGGTGATCGAGGCGGCCTACCTGTTCTCAATGCCGCCGGAGCGGATCGACGTCCTGGTCCACCCGCAGCAGATCATCCACAGCCTTGTCGAATATGCCGACGGCTCGACGCTGGCCCAGCTGGGCCTGCCGGACATGCGCCCGCCGATCGCTTGCGCCTTCGCGTGGCCGGACCGGCTGCCCTGGCCGGCGCCCAAGCTGGACCTGGTGACGGCGGGACCGCTGACCTTCCAGCATCCCGATCCGCAGAAGTTCCCGGCGCTCTCCATCGCCAAGCAGGCGCTGGCCGCGGGCGGTCAGGCCCCGGCGGCGATGAATGCGGCCAACGAGCGCGCCGTCGCGGCTTTCCTTGACCGGCGGATACGCTTTCTGGATATCCCCAACGTGGTGGCGGAAACTCTCGAGCGCATGGACCGTACCGAATCGGGCGGCGCGCTGGACGGCGACGCGGTAGAACGCGCCCGCAACACCGACGCCGCGGCCCGGCGTGTCGCAGACGAGGTCGTCGGCGGCCTCGTCGCGGCCTGATGGAGTAGAAGCGCCTGATGCAGCTGCTGCAGACGATCCTTCTCTACGTCGTTCCGTTCCTGTTCGTCATCGGCGTCGTGGTGACGGTGCACGAGCTGGGCCACTTCCTGGCGGCCAAGGCGCTGGGGACGAAGATCGACCGGTTCGCCATCGGCTTCGGCCGCGCCATCGCCCACTGGACCGACAAGTCGGGGGTGGAGTGGCGCATCGGCTGGCTCCCCATCGGTGGCTACGTGCGCTTCGCGGGGGACGAGAACGCGGCCAGCATTCCGGACGCCGAAGACCTGGCCGCCATGCGCCGGGACCTGATCGACAAGGGCCGCGGCGCCGAGATCGACCGGTACTTCCATTTCAAGCCCCTCTGGCAGCGCGCGATCATCGTCGGGGCCGGCCCGTTCTCGAACTTCGTCCTATCGACCGTGGTCTTCGCCATCCTGCTGCTGGCGTTCGGGGTTCCGACGAACTCGACGCGAATCGACACGGTCGTGGCCGGCAGCCGCGCGGAGCAGGCCGGGTTCCGGCCCGGCGACGTGATCGTGGAACTCAACGGCAAGCCGGTGGCCGGCTTCGAGGACATCACCTCCAAGGTGCTGCTGAGTTCAGAGACCCCCATGGCCTTCGTGGTCCGGCGCGGGTCTCAAGAGGTCGCGCTGAACGCCACGCCGCAGCGCGGCCCTATCGTGGACCGCCTGGGCAAGACCCATATGATGGGCAAGCTGGGCCTGGGACACGAGACCCGGCCGGGCGATGTCGTCATCCGGCGCTACAATCTGCCTGAGGCCATCGTCGGCGGGGCGCAGCGCACCGTGTCGACGATCTCGACGACGCTCACCTATGTGGGACGGCTGTTCTCGGGCCGCGAAAACGCCGATCAGCTCGCGGGTCCGCTGGGCATGGCCCAGATGTCCGGCGATCTCACCAAGCAGGCGCGGGAGGTCTCGCCCACGACGGGGGCGTTCTTCGCCAACAGCGCGCTGATGATGTTCGAGTTGATCGGCATCATCTCGGTCAGCATCGGCTTCATGAATCTGCTGCCGGTCCCCGTCCTGGATGGGGGCCATCTGATGTTCTATGCCTACGAAGCTGTGACGCGGCGCCCTCTTGCCGCCAAGGTTCAGGCGGCAGGCTACCGAGTGGGTCTTGCGCTTGTCCTCGGTTTGATGTTGTTCGCCACCTGGAACGACTTGCAGCGCCTGCGTGTGTTCAATCTGTTCGGCGGCCTATTCTCTTAGGCCCGTTCGTCCCTCAACCGGCTGATTCGATGTTTAGAACCCGCGCCTCCCGCGCCGCGCTTGCCTCCGGTCTTGCCCTACTGCTGGGCACGTCCGCTCTCGTCGTGCCTGGAGCCGCGCTTGCCCAGCAAGCCGCGCAGGGCGGCGTGATCCAACGCATCCTGGTGCAGGGCAACGAGCGGATCGAGCAGTCGACCGTCATCTCGTACCTGCCGATCCAGCCGGGCGAACCCGTCGATTCGGCCAAGATCGACCTGGCGCTGAAGGCGCTGTTCCGCACCGACCTGTTCTCGGACGTGAAGATCGACTTCCAGAACGGAGACCTGATCGTCACCGTGGTCGAGAACCCGATCATCAACCGGGTGATCTTCGAGGGGAACAAGGGGCTCAAGGAAGACAAGCTGCGCGACGAGGTGACCGTGCGTCCGCGCGGCATCTTCACCCGCGCCAAGGTGCAGGGCGACGTTCAGCGAATCGTCGAGCTGTATCGCCGGTCCGGCCGGATCTCGGCCACCGTGACGCCGCAGATCATCGAACTGCCGCAAAAGCGCGTCGACCTGATCTTCAAGATCGACGAGGGCCCGAAGAGCGGCATCCTGTCGGTCAACTTCCTGGGCAACAAGGCGTTCTCGGACAACGACCTGCGCGATGTCGTGGTCACCGAGGAGACGCGCTGGTTCAAGTTCTTCTCGAACAACGCCAACTACGACCCCGATCGCCTGGAATACGACAAGGAGCAGCTGCGGAAGCACTACCGCAACCGCGGCTACTACGACTTCCGGGTGACCTCGTCGGTGGCCGAGCTGGCGCCGGACAAGAACGGCTTCGTCGTCACGTACAACGTCGATGAAGGCCCGAAGTACAAGTTCGGCAAGGTCACCGTCGAGACCGAGCTGCAGAAGCTGGACAAGGACGTCCTGACCGCCCTGATCCCGATCCGCACCGGGCAGGAGTACCAGGACGAGGCCATCGAGACCTCGACCGACGCCCTGACCTTCGCGGCCGGCGCCGCTGGCTTCGCGTTCGTGGACGTGCGCCCGCGCTACACCCCCGACCGGGAGAAGGGCGTCGTGGACGTGACCTTCGCCGTGCGCGAAGGGCCGCGGGTCTACGTCGACCGCATCGACATCGTCGGCAATACCCAGACGCTGGACTACGTCATCCGCCGCGAAATGAGCGTGGTCGAGGGCGACGCCTACAACCGCGCCCTGGTGGACCGGTCCAAGCGCCAGATCCGCGCCCTGGGCTACTTCAAGGACGTGGACATCCAGGAGGTTCCGGGCTCGGCCCCGGACCGCACGGCGCTGCAGGTGAAGGTCGAGGAGCAGCCCACGGGCGAGCTCTCGTTCAGCGCCGGCTATTCGTCGGTCGACCAGCTGGTGCTGGACCTGGGGATCACCCAGCGCAACTTCCGGGGCCGCGGCCAGGACGTCCGCGCGCGGATTTCCGTCGGGTCGCTGCGCCAGCAGCTGGACTTCTCGTTCACCGAGCCGCGCTTCCTGAACCGCGACGTGGCCGCCGGCGTCGACCTCTACGGCTATCGCTACGACCTGTCGGACTTCTCGGCCTACAAGACCACGACCTACGGCGTGACCTTCCGGGCCAACTTCCCGCTCAGCATCGATAGTCGCGGCGCCCTGCGCTACACGCTGCGCCAGGACGAGATCCAGATCGACAGCTTCTACTGCGACCGCGCCAGCGGCGCCGTGGTCTCGGCGGCGTTCTGCCAGCAGGTCGGCACCTTCCTGACGTCGCTGGTCGGCTATGGCGCGCGGATCGACCGTCGGAACGATTATCTGAACCCGACCCGTGGCTGGTACGTGGACTTCAACCAGGACCTCGCCGGTCTGGGCGGGGACGTGAACTTCGTCCGCACCGACCTGGAAAGCGGCTGGTTCCACGGCTTCAACAAGGACTTCATCCTGTCGGTGACCGGGTCGGGCGGCTACGTCGTCGGCTGGGGCGGCGACTCGGTGCGGATCAACGACCGCTACTACAAGGGCGGCCTGAACTTCCGGGGCTTCGAGACGGCCGGTATCGGCCCGCGCGACACGTCCCTGCAACGCGCCGATGCGCTTGGCGGGAAGATGTACGCCATCGGCACCGTCGAGCTGACCGTGCCGACGTTCCTGCCCGAGCAATACGGGATCAAGGCGGCGCTGTTCACCGACTTCGGGACGCTGGGCAAGCTGGACAAGTCGGACAAGGTCTATCAGGTCGGCGACGTCGACTGCCTGCAGCCCACGGTCGCGAACCCGGCAGACCCGACGACGCAGATCCCAAACCTGGCCACGCCGGGCGCGCGGAACACCTGTATCCGCGACGACCTGTCCCTCCGGGCGTCGGCCGGCGTCAGTGTCTTCTGGAAGTCGCCGATGGGTCCCATCCGCTTCGACTTCAGCCGCGTTTTGGCCAAGGAAACGTACGACAAGGAAGAAACCTTCCGGTTCTCCACTTCAACTAGGTTCTAGGAAACATGACCTTCAAGACTTTCGCCGTGGCCGGTAGCGCCATGGCTCTCGCGCTCACCGGCGCGGCCCCGGCCTTCGCCCAGGCTCCCGCAGCGGCGGCTCCCGCCGCAGCGGCGGCCCCCGCGGTGACCCACGGCGCTCCGGTGCCCGGCCTCTGCATCGTGTCGGTGGAGAACGCCATCGGCGCCTCGACCGTCGGCAAGTTCGTCAACACCCGCCTCCAGCAACTGGTGGCCCAGGTGAACGCCGAGCTGAACGCCGAGAAGACCTCGATCGACACCGACGCCAAGGCCCTGGACGGCCAACGCACCACGCTGGACCAGAACACCCTGGAACAGCGCGCCGCCGCCCTGCAGGTCCGCGCCAACGCCCTGCAGCGCAAGGCCCAGCAGCGCGACCAGGAGATCCAGGCGACCGAGCAAAAGGCGGTCAACCGGGTCGGCACCGAGATGGAGCCGCTGATCCGCCAAGCCTATCAGGCCAAGCAGTGCTCGATCCTGATCAACCGCAACTCGATCATCCTGGGCAACCCCGCCTCGGATATCACGCCCGCGGTCGTCACGGCGCTGAACGCCAAGATCACCCAGTTCACATTCGATCGTGAACGCCTCGACCAAGCGGCGCCCGCCGCCGCCGCCGCGGCGCGCAAGTAGGACGACGCGCGGGTCGAGTCCGCCTAAAAGCGATTCATGCCCGACCCGCGCTTCTTCGAGGATCTCGGCCCAGCCGCCCTGGGTGAGCTCGCGACCCTGACCGGGGCCGTGCTCGCCGACGCCGGCGTGGCCGAACGGCGCGTCAGCCGCGTCGCGGTCCTGGCCCAGGCCGGGCCGGAGACCATCACCTTCCTGGCCGACCGCAAGTACGCGCAGGCGCTAGCCGAGGCACGGCCAGCGGCTTGCTTCCTGCCGCCCGGGCTGGAGGCGCTGGCGCCGCCCGATTGCGCGGTGCTGACCACGGCCAATCCGCAGGGCGCCTATGCGCTGGCGGCGCAGCGGCTGCATCGCCCTCGCGCCGCCGGAACGCAGGCGGTCGCCGCGGACGCGCTGCTCGAGGCCGATGTGGTGCTGGGCCCCGGGGCGGTCGTCGGCCCCGCCGCCCAGATCGGCCGAGGCACGCGGATCGGCGCCAACACCACCATCGGACCCGGCGTGACCATCGGTCGGAACTGCGACATCGCCCCCAACGTCACCATCGGCTTCGCCCTGATCGGCGACCGGGTGAAGATCATGGCCGGCGCGCGGATCGGCGAACCCGGATTCGGCGCCACGGCGGGTCCCAAGGGCCTCATCGACATCCCCCAGCTGGGCCGGGTGATCATCCAGGACGGCGTCTCGATCGGCGCCAACACCACCATCGATCGCGGGGCGTTCGAGGACACCGTGATCGGCGAGAACACCAAGATCGACAACCTGGTGCAGATCGCCCACAACGTGCGCGTGGGACGTAACTGCGTCATGGCCGCTCACACCGGCATCTCCGGCAGCGTGACGATCGGCGACGGCGCTCAGTTCGGCGGGCGCGCCGGCGTGGCGGATCATGTGATCATCGGGGTGGGTGCGCGCGTGGGCGCGGCGGCCGGGGTGATGAAGGATATTCCGGCGGGCGAGACGTGGGGCGGCATGCCCGCGCGTCCGATCCGCCATTGGCTCAAAGAGACCGCCTGGCTGGCCCGCATGGCGAGCCGCAAGGGTAGGGGGGACGCATGACGCGCAAAGCGCCGGTGGAGAGCGATCCCACCGTTATCGACATCACCGAGATTCTGGCGCGGATTCCGCACCGGTTCCCCATGCTGCTGGTGGACCGCTGCGAAGAGTACAAGCAGAACGAATCCATCGTCGGCATCAAGTGCGTGAGCGTGAACGAGCCCTTCTTCCAGGGCCACTTCCCGGACTATCCGGTGATGCCGGGCGTGCTGCTGATCGAGGCCATGGCCCAGACGGGCGCCGTGCTGATGTCGAAGTCGCTGGAAGTCGACACCACGGGCAAGGCGATCTTCTTCATGTCCGCCGACAACTGCCGCTTCCGCGCGCCGGTCCGTCCGGGCGATGTGGTGCGGATGCCGGTGCGAGTGGTCCGCCACCGCGGCGACGTGTTCAAGTTCGCGGGCCAGGCGATGGTCGGCGACAAGGTGGCCGCCGAATGCGAGTTCGCCGCCATGGTCGTGGAGACCTGATCCCTTGGGCGTCGAAATCCACCCTACCGCGCTGGTCGCCAAGGGCGCGGAGCTGGCCGACGGCGTCAGCATCGGCGCCTATTCCATCGTCGGCGAGCACGCGCGGATCGGCGCGCGCACCCAGATCCTGTCGCATGTGGTGATCGAGAACCGCGTGACGATCGGCGAGGACTGTTCGGTCCGCAACTTCTCCAACCTGGGCGGCCCGCCGCACCACACCGGCTACAATGGCGAGCCGACCGAGCTGGTCATCGGCGACCGCAACAAGATGTGGGAACACGTCACCATGCACATCGGCACGCCGGACGGCGGGGCGGTGACGCGGGTTGGCGACGACGGCATGTTCATGGCCACCAGCCACGTCGGACACGACTGCACGGTGGGCGACAACGTGATCCTGGCCCACTCGGCCACCCTGGGCGGCCATGTCCACGTGGGCGACTTCGTGATGGTGAGCGGGCTGGCGGCGGTGCACCAATACTGCCGGGTGGGGCGCTATTCGTTCATCGGCGGCCTGGCCGCGGTGACCAAGGACGTGATCCCGTACGGCCTGGTGTGGGGCAACCACGCGCACCTGGAGGGCCTGAATCTGGTGGGCCTGAAGCGCCGCAGCTTCGGGCGCGAAACGATCAGCGAGTTGCGCTCGGCCTACCGGCTGATGTTCGCCGAGGAAGGCACCTTCCAGGAGCGGATCGAGGACACCGCCCACACCTTCGGCCACTCGGCCCCGGTGATGGAGATCATCGACTTCATCCGCGCCGACGCCAGCCGTCCGCTCTGCCTGCCGGAACGCGAAGTCTGATGCAGAAACTGGGCCTGATCGCCGGCGGCGGGGGCCTGCCGGTGGAGATCGCCCAGCACTGCGAGCGGTCCGGCCGGCCGCTGTTCGTGATCCGGCTGAAGGGTTTCGCAGGCACGGGCCTCGCGCCTTACGCCGGCGCCGAGGTCGGGCTGGCGGAGATCGGCAAGTGCATGAAGGCGCTGAAGCGCGCCGGGTGCCGCTCCATCTGCCTGGCCGGCAACGTGGCGCGGCCCGACTTCACCAGCCTGGTTCCCGATCTGCGCGGCCTGATGCTGTTGCCCAAGGTGATCGCCTCGGCGCGGAAGGGCGATGACGCCTTGCTGCGACTGCTGGTGGGCGAGTTCGAGAAGGAAGGCTTCGCGGTCGAGGGCGCGCACGACGTCATGGAGGACCTCTCGCTGCCGGCCGGCGTGCTGGGCCGCCACGCGCCCGGCGAGGACGACCTGGCCGATGCGCGGCACGCGCTGCGGGTGGCCCGCGCCATCGGCCAATTGGATATCGGCCAGGCGAGCGTGGTGGCCCATGGCCTGGTGCTGGCGGTCGAGGCGCAGGAGGGCACGGACGCGCTGCTGGCGCGGGTGGCGGACCTGCCGGCGCATCTGAAGGGCAAGCCCGGCGCGGGCCTGGGCGTGCTGGCCAAGGCGCCCAAGCCGATCCAGGAAACCCGCGTCGACCTGCCGACCATCGGCCTGGCCACGGTCCAGGGCGTGGCGCGCGCCGGGCTGAAGGGGATCGCCGGGGAAGCGGGCCGCCTGCTGGTGCTGGACCGCGAGGCGACCATCGCCCTGGCCGACGAGCTGGGCGTGTTCATCCTGGGCGTCGAGCCGGATCCGTCGTGACCCGGCGGCCGCTCACCGTGATGCTGGTGGCGGCCGAGGCCTCGGGCGACGACCGGGGCGCGGGGCTGGCGCGGGCGCTGAAGCGGCGGCTGGGCGACGGGGTGCGGTTCGTGGGCGTCGGTGGCGCGCGGATGCGGGCCGAGGGCGTGGACAGCCCGTTCGATATCTCCGACCTGTCGATCTTCGGCCTGCTGGAAGGCCTGCTGGCCTATCGCAAGGTCGTGCGCCGCGCCGACGAGACCGCGGCCTTGGCGGCGCGCGAAACGCCCGATGTGGCGGTGCTGATCGACTCGTGGGGGTTCACCCTGCGCGTCGCCCACCGGCTGCGGCGACAGGCGCCGACGCTGCCGCTGGTGAAGTATGTCGCGCCACAGGTCTGGGCGTCGCGGCCCGGGCGGGCGCGGACGGCGGCGAAATGGTTCGACCTGCTGCTGACCATCCACAGCTTCGACGCGCCGGCGTTCGAGCGGGAGGGGTTGAAGACCACGCTGGTGGGCGACGCCACCCTGGCCATCGACTTCGCCTCGGCGGACCCCGCGCGGCTGCGGCGTGAGATCGGGGCCGGGCCGGACGATCCGATCCTGCTGGTGCTGCCCGGCAGTCGGCCGTCCGAGATCGAGCGCGTGCTGCCGGCGTTCGAGGATGCCGTACGTCGACTGAAGGCCGAGCGGCCGGAGTTGCACGTGGTCGTGCCCGCCGCGCCGACGGTGGCCGAGCTGGTGAAGGCCCGTGTCGCCGGCTGGCCGCACAAGGCGCATGTGGTCGAGGGCGATACCGCCAAGCGTGACGCCATGGCGGCCGCGACGGTGGCGCTGGCCTGTTCCGGCACGGTGACGACAGAGCTGGCCGTCGCGGGGACGCCAATGGTGATCGGCTATCGGCTGGCGCCGGTGACCTACGCGATCCTGAAGCGGCTGATCCGCACCAAGTACGTGACCCTGTTCAACATCGCCGCCCAGGACTTCGTGGCGCCCGAACTGATTCAGGACGCGTGCAACGGAGAGGCGCTGGCGCGGGAGGTCAGACGACGCCTGGACGACGCCGCGCTGCGTCAGCGGCAGGTCGAGCGGCAGACGGCGGCCTTGCTCAAAATGGGTCGCGGCGGCCCCGATCCGAACGAGGCCGCCGCGATTGCCGTGCTGGAACTGTTGTCGAAGCGCGCTTAGCGCGTTTCGACCTTCGTGTAGGTGCGGAGCGGAGCGCCCGTATAGATCTGGCGCGGACGGCCGATCTTCTGCGACGGATCCTCGATCATTTCCTTCCACTGGGCGATCCAGCCGACGGTGCGGGCCAGAGCGAACAGCACGGTGAACATCTCGGGCGGGAAGCCCAGGGCGCGCAGCGTGATGCCGGAGTAGAAGTCGACGTTCGGGTACAGCTTGCGCTCGATGAAGAAGGGGTCGTTGAGCGCGATCTTCTCGAGCTCCATGGCCACCTTCAGCAGCGGGTCGTCGCCGTGGCCGACTTCGGCCAGGACTTCGTGGCAGGTGGTCTGCATGACCTTCGCGCGCGGGTCGTAGTTCTTGTAGACCCGGTGACCGAAGCCCATCAGCAGGCGCTCGCGCTTCTTCACGCCCTCAACGAACTCGGGGATCTTATCGACCGTCCCGATTTCCTTCAGCATGTTGAGCGCTTCTTCGTTCGCGCCGCCGTGCTTGGGACCCCAGAGCGAGGCGATGCCGGCCGCGATGCAGGCGAACGGGTTGGCGCCCGACGAGCCCGCCAGGCGGACGGTCGAGGTGGACGCGTTCTGCTCGTGGTCGGCGTGCAGGATGAAGATCCGGTCCATCGCCTTGGTCAGGACCGGATTGGGCACCCAATCCTCGGCCGGAACCGAGAAGCACATGCGCAAGAAGTTCTCGGCGTAGGAGAGGTCGTTGCGCGGGTACACGAACGGCTGGCCGCGCGAGTACTTGAACGCCCGGGCCGCGATCGTCGGCATCTTGGCGATCATCCGATGGGCGGAAATCATCCGCTGCTCGGGATCCTCGACGTTGGTGCTGTCGTGATAGAAGGCCGACAGGGCGCCGACTGCGCCGGTCATGATCGCCATCGGGTGAGCATCCCGACGGAAGCCTTGGAAAAAGCGGTCGAACTGCTCGTGCAGCATCGTGTGGTAGATGATGTTCTTCTCGAAGTCGGCGAACTCGCCGGCCTTCGGAAGTTCCCCGTGCAGCAGGAGGTAGCAGACCTCCAGGAAGCTGGACTGCTCGGCCAGTTCGTCGATCGGGTAGCCCCGATGCAGCAGCACGCCCTTGTCGCCGTCGATGAAGGTGATCTTGCTTTCGCAAGACGCCGTCGACGTGAACCCGGGGTCGTAGGTGAAGACGTCGGCTTCCGCATAAAGCTTGCGGATGTCGACGACCGCCGGCCCCTCGGTGCCGCGCAGAACCGGGAGCTCGACCGATTTTCCGTCGATTTCGAACTTGGCTTTATCGCCCATAGAAGCCCCTTCGCGCCTGCGAGATGAAACACTTGTTCGGGCTTATACCCCTTTACGCGGGGAGCGAAAGCGCATCGTCGATGCGGCCCAGACTCTCGTCGCGACCCAGCGCGGTCATGGCCCCGGCGAGGTCCGGCGCGGGCGCGCCGCCCGAGAGCACGCCGCGCAGTTGCGGGCCGAACTTGCCCAGGCCGACGCCTTCGGCCTCGGCGAAGTTGCGCAGGGCTTCCTCAAGGGCAGGGACGGCCCAGTCGCTCACGTTCGCAAGCGCAGCGCGCAGACGGGTGAAACGGCCACGCATCTCGTCTTCGGCCAGCTGGGTGCGGGTTTTCTCCGCGAGCTCCAGGGGGCGGGTCTTCAGCACGAAGGCCACGGCGTCGGCCAGTTCCAGCGTGGTCTTGGCCCCGTCGCGGACGAACGGGATGGTCCGCGCGATCAGGGTCTCGTCGCCCTGGCGCAGCGTGACGCCGCGGCTGGCCAGGATCTTCACGACCAGGGCGGCCAGCCGGGCCGGATCGGCCTGACGGATGTAGTGGTTGTTGAGGTGGTTCAGCTTGGCCCAGTCCAGCCGCGCCGGCGCGCTGACCACATCCTTGATGTCGAACCAGTCCATGGCCTGGGCGTCCGAGAAGATCTCGTCGTCGCCGTGGCCCCAGCCCAGCTTGGCCAGGTAGTTGCGCAGGCTCTCGGGCAGGTAGCCCATGGCGTCGAACTCGCTGACCGCCTGGGCGCCATGGCGCTTCGACAGCTTGGCGCCGTCGGGGCCGTGGATCAGCGGCAGGTGGGCCCAGACCGGAACCTCCCAGTTCAGCGCCTTGTAGATGATGGTCTGGCGGGCGGCGTTGTTCAGATGGTCGTCGCCGCGGATGACGTGGGTGATCGCCATGTCGTGGTCGTCCACGACCACGGCCAAGTTGTAGGTGGGGTTGCCGTCCGAGCGGAGCAGGATCAGGTCGTCCAGGCCGGCGTTCTGGAACGTCACGTCGCCCTTCACCGCGTCAGCGACGATGGTCTCGCCGTCCAGCGGGCTTTTCAGGCGCACGGCGTAGGGCCGGTCGGGCCAGGTGGCCGGATCGGCGTCGCGCCAAGGCGAACGAACGACGCGGCCCTCGGCGCGCGCCAACTCACGTTCGGCCTCCAGCTCCTCGGCCGTCATGTAGTCGCGGTAGGCCTGGCCCAGTTCGACCAGCTCGGCGACGGCTTCGCGGTGGCGGTCGGCGCGGGCGAACTGGAAGACCGGCGGCTCGTCCGAGGTCATGCCCAGCCAGTCCAGGCCCTCGAAGATCACGCCGACGTTGGCCTCGGTGGAGCGTTCGCGGTCGGTGTCCTCGATGCGGACCAGGAACTGGCCGCCGGTGTGACGGGCGTAGAGCCAGTTGAACAGCGCGGTCCGCGCCGTGCCGATGTGCATCATGCCCGTGGGCGAGGGGGCGATGCGGGTGCGGACGGGGCGGCTGGTCATGAGGCTCGGATCAGGTTGCGGCGGGGAGGACCCCCGCGAAAGGGGCGCCTCTTACCACAGCGTTCCAAGCCGGTGTTAGGCCGCGGTTCGTCGTGGCGAGGGCGATTGCCCCCCATGGGCCGCTGCGCGCGGATACGGTGAGGGTTGAAGTTCGATCCCCTCCAGGTTGTTTGACGTTGTGCGGCGTCAAGCTCAGCGGATGTATATCCAAGTAACTAGTAGTTCTGAGGGGCCGGGGGGTCGATTAACCTCAGAGGGATGTACAATGCATAAGGGATATATGGCGCTTTTTGGCGTCGGCGTATTGCTTTCGGCCTCACCCGTTATTGCACAAACGGCATCTAGTTCTGCGCAATCCGTAAGTGCAAATGTACAAATTGCAGCGCCATTGCTACCCCAGGTAAACGTCACTGTCGCCCCGGTTGCGTCGGTGTCGGGAGCGGCGGCTCCGAACTACAACGTCTCCGGGCAGCTCGCCTCCCTGAGCCAGTCCGCCACCCTGATCGGGACGCCGCGGGTCGGTATCAAGGAGACTCTCGGGACGGGCCTGCTGACGACCAACGCCACCGGCTCCGCGCTCGCGGCGGAGTCCACGGCGACCATCGACGGGCTGTCTTTCGGACTGGACTCCAGCCTGTTCATCATCCCGCTCAGCCTGCTGAAGATATCGGCGACGACGATCCAGTCGTACTCGCAGGCCAACTCGGTCGGCGGGCTGGACGCTTCGGGGCACACCACGATCGCGGGGCTCAGCCTGAGTGGGTCCGCGCTGGGTAATCTGGTGTTCGACGCCAGCCTCTTCGTGAACCCGAACCCCAACACCGTGCTGTTCAATCTGGCGGGTCTGTCGATCATCCTGAACGAGCAGGTCGCGTCGGGCGATGGTGTGACCTTCAGCGGCATCTCGACGAACGCGATCGCGGTCCGCTTCAACAACTTCGCCCTGGGCACGGGCCTGGCCAACGGAGCCGTCATCATCGGCCACACCCAGGCCGCGGCCTGGGCCGGTCAGCCGAGCGCGCCGGTGCCGGAACCCACGACCTGGGCCATGCTGCTGCTCGGCTTCAGCACGATCGGCTACGCGATCCGCCGCCGGCGGCTGGCGTTCGCCTAGACGACAGGGCGGTCTTCAACGGCAAACGCCGCCGGCCTGATGGCCGGCGGCGTTTCTCCGGTGGCGGAGTGACGTCAGGCCGCGGTGGCGCCCAGCGTGCGACGACGACGCAGCGCCGCGCCCGAGAGGCCGAAGCCCGCGATCATCAGCGCCCAGCTGGCCGGTTCCGGCACTGGGGCCAGGCTGATCGAGTCGAGGCGATAGCCGTCGGCGGAGTCGTTGTTGTTGCCGAACCAGAACTCCTTGTAGACGCCCGTGTTCAGCGTGACCTTGTAGACCTGATCCTCGCCCGTGCCGCTGAGCCACGCGCCGCCGCCGGCGCCGGTGATGCCCATGGTCGTGCCGGGGCCGTCGAAGATGCCGCCGTACCCGAGGTGGACCAGCTTGTTGTCCATCGTCACGCCGTAGAGCTTCAGCGTGTCGTTGTTGTCGACGCGATCGAAGGTGGCGGTCAGCAGCGAGACGCCTTCCGACACGACGATGCGCAGAATCTCGTTGGGGCCATCGGCGTCGACCTGGTTGCACTGATTGGGGGCTTCGCCCTGCCAGCACACGCCGATGCCGGCGGCTTCACGACGGATGCTCTTCGCGGTCAGCGTCGACAGGACCATCGCGGCGTCCGCGCCGTCCATCAGCGTCTGGAACGAGAGCGGCGAGGCGGCGAACGTATAGCCGGTGGCTGAAACCGTGACGCCGCTCTGCGTCTGGGTCAGGGCCGCGCCCGTGGCCAGGGTGGTGCTCGCGCCGCCCAGGTTGAAGGTGACGGCGGCGGAGGCCGAGGCCGGTACGGACAAGGCGAGCACGGCGGCCGTTGCGGCCGCGACTGTAGCAAAACGAAACATCACGAAATCCCCACAAGGCCGACTTGGCCTCTTCGGCCTGTTCGTTGCAATCTGAGGGCCGGGGACGGGGACGGACTTGAGCGCAACAACGACCGACGCGACGTTCGACGAGGCGCCCGCGCGCCGCCGCCCGCGGCTTGGCGCCTGGCTGGTCGATCAGGTCGAGGGACAGGCGGATCGCTGGACCCTGTGGACGCCCGTGGCGCTGGGCTGCGGTTGCGGCCTCTATTTCGGATTGCCGCGGGAGCCGCAGATCTGGATGGCCTGGGCGCTGCTGCCGGTCGTGGCGGCGCTGCTGATCGCCTTGCGCTGGAGCGCCTGGCGGGCGACGACCATCGCCCTGGCGCTCAGCGCCTGCGCCATCGGCGGGTTCGCGGTGGCCAAGCTCAGGACCGAGGCCGTGAAGGCGCCGGTCGCGCAGGCGGGGGCGCGGCCGCAGGCGATCGAGGCCTGGGTCGTCGACATCGCTCAGCCGGGGGTGAGCGGCCAGCGGCTGCTGCTGGCCCCGATGCGCGTCGGCGACTGGCCGGCCGAGGCGACGCCGATCCGAACGCGGGTCACCCTGCGGCCCGACATGGCGCTGCCCAATCCGGGCGAGGCGGTGAGCCTGCTGGCCATCGTCAATCCGCCGCCGCCGCCCGCTAGTCCCGGCTCGTACGATTTCGCCCGCGACGCCTATTTCGAGAGCGTGGGCGCCGTGGGTCTGGCGCTGCGCGACCCGGAGATCGTGACGCCAGGGACAAAGGCGCCGTGGCGGCTGCGGCTGACCATGGCGGTGAACGCCACCCGCTGGGCGCTGACCAAGAAGATCGTTGCGGCGCTGGGGCCGGAGACCGGCGGGCTGGCGGCGGCGATGACCACGGGACACGAGGCGTTCATCCCGCGCGAGCAGGTGGACAATCTGCGGGCCGCCGGCCTGGCGCACATCATCTCGATCAGCGGTCTGCACATGGCCATCGTGGGCGGCTTCGCCTTCGCCTTCGCGCGGCTGGCGGTGGCGGCCTGGCCGTGGCTGGCGCTGCGGGTCCCGGGCAAGAAGGTGGCGGCGCTGTTCGGCCTGGTCGCCGTGGGAGGCTATCTGCTGCTGTCCGGCGCGCCGCCGCCGGCCGAGCGGGCGGCGATCACCGCGTCGGTGGCGTTCGCCGCGATCCTGGTGGACCGACAGGCGATCAGCCTGCACGCCTTGGCCCTGGCGGCCATGGCGGTGCTGTTGCTGCAACCCGAGGCCGTGACCGAGCCCGGCTTCCAGATGTCGTTCGCCGCCACGGCCGCCCTTGTGGCGTTGGCCGAGATCTGGCCGCGTCCGGTGAAGGAGATCCAGGTCCCCTGGCCGATCCGCGCCGTGCAGGGGGCGGTGACCTGGACGCTTGCCAGTATCGCGGTCAGCTTCGTCGCCGGGCTGGCGACCGGGCCGTTCGCCATCCAGCACTTCAACCGCGTGTCGACCTGGGGCCTGTTCGCCAACCTGGCGGTGGCGCCGATCTCGTCGTTCCTGATGATGCCCGGGCTGGCGCTGGGCGCGGCGCTGACGCCGCTGGGCCTGGGCCAGGCGCCGCTGGAGGTGGCGGGCTGGTCCATCGGGCTGATGAACCGGATCGCGGCCTGGGCGGCGGGCGCCCCGGCGGCGCAGATCGTGGTGCCAAGCGCGCCGGACTGGGTGTTGCCGGTCAGCTTCCTGGGCCTGCTCTTCGTTTGCCTCTGGAAAGGTCCGCTGCGGTGGGCGGGCCTGCCGCTGGCCCTGGCAATCCTGTGGGCGCCGCGACCGGCCGCGCCGGATGTCTGGATCTCCGCGGACGGGGCGGCCGTGGCCGTGCGCGAGGGCCGCGACGCGGTGCTGCTGCGGCCGGACGTGAAGCTGTTCGGGGCCGAGCTATGGTCGCGGCGGCGCGGGCTGACGCCGCTGATCAGCGAAATGGAGCGGGACAAGCGGTTCACGTGCGACGCGTGGAGCTGTGCGCCCGAGCGCGGGGCGCCGGTGAGGCTGGCCGCCGCCTGGAACCTGAAGCGGCCGCTGAAGCCGGGCCGCCTGGAGGCCCTGTGCGCCGGCGCCGATGTCTTGGTGCTGCGGAATGCCGTCCGGCCGGCGAGTTGCGCGGCGCCGCTGGTGCTGACCGGCGAGGACTTCGCCAAGGGCGGGTCGGCCGAGCTCTATCGCGCCGGAGCCAGCTGGCGGATCGTCTGGGCGCAGGGCCTGCGTGGGCACCGGCCCTGGACCTGGGGCTACGACCCGCGATGATGTTCGCCAAGCCGCTGCGGGAACGGATCCGGTCGGGCGAGATCACCACCAGCGTGCGGATCTGGCTGACTCCGCGCGTGAAGATCGGCGGACGCTACTGGCTGCTGGATGGGCACATCGAGGTGACGCGTCTTCAGGAGATCGACCTGGACGAGGTGACCGAGGCGATGGCGCGCGATGGCGGCTTCGCGAGCCTGGAGAGCCTCATGGAGACCGCCCGCCACGGGCGCGGCGAGCGGGTGTTCCTCGTGGACTTCGTGTTCGTCCCAGGCTGAGATCCGGGACCTAGTGGTAGCGGCGGATCAGGCCGACCAGCTTGCCCTGCACCGCGACGCGGTCGGGACCGAAGATGCGGGTCTCGTAGGCTGGGTTGGCGGCCTCCAGGGCGATGGACGCGCCCTTCTTCCGCAGGCGCTTCAGGGTGGCTTCCTCGCCATCGACCAGGGCCACGACGATGTCGCCGGAGACGGCGCTGTCGGTGCGGCGGATGACCACGAAGTCGCCGTCCAGGATGCCGGCGTTGATCATCGAGTCGCCGGCGATCTCGAGGACGAAGTGCTCACCGGCGCCCAGGATGCTTTCAGGCACCTGGATGCGGTCGCGTTCCTGCTGGATCGCTTCGATGGGCGTGCCAGCGGCGATCTTGCCGAGGATCGGCAGCTCGCGGGTGTCGTTGGCGGCGGCAGGGACGGCGGCGCCGGCCTCGACGAACTGGGGCTTGAACGGCGCGCGACCCTTGGGCGGGGCGGCGGGTGTGGCCTGCTGCGGCAGCTTCACCACTTCCAGGGCGCGGGCCCGGTGCGGCAGGCGACGCAGAAAGCCTCGTTCCTCCAGCGCGGTGATCAGGCGGTGGATGCCCGACTTCGAGGCCAGATCCAGCGCTTCCTTCATCTCGTCGAACGAGGGGGAAACGCCCGATTCCTTGATCCGCTCGTGGATGAACATGAGCAGTTCATGTTGTTTGCGGGTAAGCATTGCGGACCTCGAAGAACAAAGCGCCAACTTCTGCCGATGTTCTCTAGGTGTTCCGCGTTAATGTCAAGTTACACCCGGGGCCGCTGAAAACGCTGGGGAAATTCCCGAGGTGAAGCGACTCAGCCGAGCAGGGTGCGAGTCGCCGCCGTGACGTCCGCCTGGCGCATCAGGCTCTCGCCGACCAGCATGGCCCTGGCGCCGGAGCGTTCGAGGCGGGCGGCGTCGGCGGCGGTGAACAGGCCGCTCTCCGTGACCAGCAGCGCCGCCTTCGGCGCCAGGGCCGCGAGGCGCTCGGTAATCGCCAGGTCGACGGTGAAGGTTCGCAGGTCGCGGTTGTTGACGCCCACGAGATCGGCGCCGAGCGTTCCGGCGCGGGCCATCTCGGCCTCGTCGTGGACCTCGACCAGCGCGTCCATGCCGAAGCGCCGGGCTTCGGACATCAGATCGGCGGCCAGGGCGTCGTCGACCATGGCCAGGATCACCAGGATCGCGTCGGCCCCCAGGGCGCGGCTTTCGGCCACCTGCCAGGGGTCGACCAGGAAGTCCTTGCGGATGCAGGGCAGGGCGACCGCGTCGCGCGCGGCCGTCAGGAAGCTGTCGGCGCCCTGGAAGCTGGGCGCGTCGGTCAATACCGAGAGGCAGGCCGCGCCGCCGGCTTCGTAGGCGCGGGCGAGGGTCGGCGGATCGAAGTCCTCGCGGATGAGCCCCTTGGACGGCGAGGCCTTCTTGATCTCGGCGATCAGGGCCAGGCGTCCGGGGCCGTGGGCGCGTTCCAGCGCGGCGCGGAAGCCGCGGGGGGCGGAGACATTCTCGATCGCGACGCTCGGCCGGGCGATCTTTCGAGCGGCCACGTCTTCGCGCTTGTAGGCAGCGATCTTGTCGAGGATGTCACTCATTGGCCGCAGATCTCGACCAGCTTGGCGAGCGCGGCCTGGGCGCGGCCGTCGTCGATGACCGCGCCGGCCAGTTCGACGCCTTCGCGCAGGGTCTCCACCCGCTCGCCGACGAGGAAGGCGGCGGCGGCGTTCATCAGCACCACGTCGCGGTAGGCGCCCGGCTCGCCCGCGAGCAGTCGGCGGAGCGCGTCGGCGTTCTGGGCGGGCGTGCCGCCGGTGAGGTCGGCCAGGGCCGCGCGCTGCAGGCCGACGGCCTCGGGCGTGATCGTGAACAGGCGGACCTGACCTTCGCGGTACTCGGCCACGCTGGTCTCGCCCGTGGTGGTCATCTCGTCCATGCCGCCGCCGTGGACGACCCAGGCGCGCTCCGAGCCGAGCGCCCCCAGCACCTGGGCCAGCGGCGCCACCCAGCGCTCGGCGAAGACGCCCACGACCTGGCGCCTGGCGCCCGCCGGATTGGTCAGCGGACCCAGCAGGTTGAAGATGGTGCGGAAGCCCAGCTCGCCCCGGATCGGCGAGACGTGGCGCATCGCCCCGTGGTGGGCCGGGGCGTAGAGGAAGCATATGCCCGCCTCGTCCAACGCCCTGAGCTGGCGCTCGGCGCCGGCATCGATCGCCACACCCAGCTCGGACAGGACGTCGGCGCCGCCGGACTTGGACGAGAGCGCCCGGTTGCCGTGCTTGGCGACCTTGAGGCCCCCGCCCGCGGCCACGAAGCCCACGGCGGTGGAGATGTTCAGGGTGTGCAGGCCGTCGCCGCCGGTGCCGCAGACGTCGATGGTGGGGTAGGGCGGTTCCAGGTGGATCGCGGCCTTGCGCATGGCGCGGGCGCAGGCGGTGATCTCGCCCAGGGTCTCGCCGCGCATCCGCATGGCGGTGAGCGCGGCGCCCACCTGGGCCGGTGTGGGTTCGCCACGGAGGCAGGCGGCGAAGAACTCGCCGGCGTCATCCTCGGACAGCGTGCCGCCGTCGGCGAGGCGCGAGAGAAGCGGCTTGAAAGCGTCGGACATGGTCTGGCGGGGTCAGATCTGGGCCAGACGCTTCACGCCGGCCAGGTCGAGGAAGTTGCCCAGCAACTCGTGGCCGCATTCGGTGGCGATGGATTCCGGATGGAACTGCACGCCGTGGATCGGACGGGTCTTGTGGCGGATGCCCATGATCTCGCCGTCCTCGGTGCGGGCGGTGATCTCCAGCACCTGCGGCAGATCGTCCGTTTCGACCGAAAGGCTGTGATAGCGGGTCGCGGTGAAAGGGTTCTTCAACCCCGCGAAGACACCGGTATCGGTGTGATGAATAAGGCTGGTCTTCCCATGCATGAGGGCGCGGGCGCGGATGACGTCGCCGCCAAACGCCTGGCCGATCGCCTGATGGCCGAGGCAGACGCCCAGGATTGGGAGGGCTTCCGGCGCCCCGCCGATGAGCCCGAGGCAGATGCCGGCTTCATTTGGCGTACGCGGCCCGGGGGACAGCAGGATCGCTTCCGGCCGCAGTCCGAAGGCCTCTTCGACGGTGATCGCATCATTGCGATGGACAACCGTCTCCGCCCCCAGCTCGTTCAGATAGTGGACGAGGTTGTAGGTGAAGCTGTCGTAGTTATCGATCACCAGGATCATGACGGTTCCATAGGCTTTGCCGCGCCGCCCGCCAAGCGGGATGGTGCGCACATGGGATTGCGCGATTCGGCTCTGGATGCGGCGGACGTCGAGCGGGCGCGCGCGCTGCTCAATCCTCCGGCGCGTCGCGACCCCATGTGGCCGGCCCTGCTGGCCGCCACCGCGCTGGCTGTCACTTCGGTGGCCTTCGCCACGGTGATGGTGCTGGCGCCGCCGCTGCAGACCGAGCACGTGGCCCAGGGCGCGCCCAGCTAGGCGTCTAGTTTGTGGGCGATGCCCACCAGCCGCCCGTCGGTGGCCATTCCGCGTTTGAAGCGATCAACCGGACAGGCAAAGCGTCCCTGGGATCTAGGGGCGTGAGATGGGCGTGCGGGGTGGGGGTGACCGGGCAGGATGGCCGGTCGGGATTGCCGGTGTCGGGCTGGCGCTGGCGGCGGCGATGAGCGCCGGCGGCCAGGCGATGGCCGGCGACGCCTTCGAGGCTCCCGTGGCGCTGCGCTGGAACGGCGTCGTCCCTGAGATCCAGAGCGCCGACGGCGCCTTCCGCCTTCGCCCACGGGCACGGGTGCAGGTCGATGGATCGGTGACCGAGGATTCGGCCTTCCCCGATCGCAACCGGTCGGGGACCGAGGTGCGATCGCTGCTGTTCGGAGTCGAGGGCGCGGTGAAGGGCGTCAGCTACGCGGTGAACGTCGATTTCGCCAACCACCAGTCCAATGTCCGCAACGCCTATCTGGCTTGGCGAGGCCAAGCGCCCGTCGGCGAGTGGGAGCTGACCCTGGGCAACCGGATGACCGAGCGGTCGCTGGAAGGCTCGAGTTCCAGCGAGGCGACCCCGTTCCTGGAGCGGAACGTGGTGGCCCAGGCGATCATCCCGCTCAAGGGCTCGTACGGCCTGGGCGTGATGACAAAGCTCTACGGCGCCAACTGGCATCTGGCGGCGCAGGTGGCCGGCGACGATATCAACAATCCGGAGGTCACGCGGGACACGGTGACCACCAGCGTCAGGGGGCATTGGAACCCGGTGAAATCACCGGCGCTGCTGGTGCATGTGGGCGGCTGGGCGTTCCACGAGGACTTCACCGATCGGGTCACCCGGCTCAGCCGCAACACGTTCTGGGGCGGCCAGCATTTCGACGACGCGCTGCAGGTCTCGCTGGGCGCGATCGCGGGACCGAGGACCAGCGATGGCTATGGCCTGGAGCTCGGCGCGTTGACGGGACCCGCCTGGTCGTTCGTGGAGTACGGGCAGCGCGAGATCGCCGCCAGCGCCGGCCATGTGACCGTGCGCGCCTGGTCGGCGGAGGCGGGATGGTTCCTGACCGGCGAGCACGCGCCCTATACGGCCCGAACGGGCGCGTTCATGCGGATGGCGCCTCGTGAGCCGGTCTCGCACGGCGGACCGGGCGCGATCGAGGTCTCCGGCCGCATCGAACACCTGGACAACACCGACGCCCCGCAAGGCGGCCTGGGCGATGCAGTGACGCTGGGCGTATCCTGGCGGCTGGAGGAATGGCTGCGGGTGACCGTGAACGCCAGCCGCTGGACGACCGAGAACCAGGCCGGCGCCTTCATCGGCACGGACGACGGCGAAAGCCTGACGACGCGGTTGCAGCTGGCGTTCTAGCCGGCATTGATCCCCGCGCACCGACGCCATATCTAGCGCTTGCGAGGCCACGTCCTCCGCCCGAAAGGGATGAAGTCCGGGACGGCCCGGCCCTTTGCAAGGAGGGCCGCCCATGGCCTGGATCATATTGTTCGTCGCCGGACTGCTGGAAGTCGTCTGGGCGTTCTCGATGAAGCAGTCGAACGGCTTCACCCGCCTGGTCCCCAGCCTCATTACCCTGGTCGCGATGATCGCCAGCTTCGCGCTGTTGTCGCTGTCGATGAAGAGCCTGCCGCTGGGCACGGCCTATACGATCTGGACCGGCATCGGGGCCGTCGGAGCGTTCGCCGTGGGCGTCATGGTGCTCGGTGAACCGCTGAACGCGGCCCGGCTCGGCGCGGCGGCCCTGATCGTCTCCGGGCTGGTGCTGATGAAGGTGTCCAACCCGGGCTAGTGCCCGAACAGCCGGTTGAACGAGGCCTTGAAGACGGCCGCCAGCCCGCTGGACGGCGCCGACATGGCCTGCAGGAACGTCAGCGTGCGCGCCGCCGCGCCCTGGAACTCGAAGGTTGCGTCGGTGAAGACGCAGTCGGAAAGACGGGGAGGAGCGCCGCCAGCGTAGATCAGGACGGCGCGTTGGAAGCGGCAACGCTCGAATGAACTGCCGTCGAGCAGAACTCGACCTGTGAAGGTCTTGCCTTCGTGGTGGCTGGAGACGCTTTCCGTCGCCTTCGACCAGGCTGACGGTAACTGGAACTCAGATCGACCCAAGGACAACTCTCCGTTGGCGTCTTCTTGCAACGCCTACGGTCCAGTTTCGATCCGGGCGCCTCGGCTCAGATGAAGCGCCAGGCTTCCACGGCCGCGTCGCGGAGGGCGCGGGCCTTGTGCATGGTCTCGTCGTACTCGGCGTCAGGATCGCTGTCCGCCACCACCCCGCCGCCAGCCTGGACGTACATCACGCCGTCCTTGAACAGCGCGGTGCGCAGGATGATGCAGGTGTCGACCGAGCCGTCCGAACCGAAGTAGCCGGCGGCGCCGGCGTAGCCCATGCCGCGCTTTTCGATCTCCAGCTCGTCGATGATTTCCATGGCCCGCACCTTGGGCGCGCCCGAGAGCGTGCCGGCGGGCAGGGCGGCCATGACCACGTCCACGGGGTCCAGGCCGTTCGGGGCGTCGCCCTCGACGTTGGACACCAGATGCATAACCCGGGCGTAGCGCTCGACGAAGAAGCTGGCGGTGACGCGCACGCGCGGGGCACGCGAGAGGGCCGAAGGCTCGTTGGCGCCGCGCTGCTTCAGCATCGCCACGCGGCCCACGTCGTTGCGGCCAAGGTCCAGGAGCATCAGGTGCTCGGCCCGTTCCTTAGGGTCGTTGATCAACTCCTGCTCGAGGCGGCGGTCCTCTTCGGGCGTGGCGCCGCGCGGCCGGGTGCCGGCGATGGGGCGGATGGTGATTTGGCCGTCGCGCAGGCGGACCAGGATCTCCGGTGAGGAGCCCGCGAGGTGGAAGTCGCCGAAGTCGAGGAAGAAGAGGAACGGCGAGGGATTGCTCCGCCGGAGCGACCGATAGAGCGCGAACGGGTCGTGCTCGAACGGCGCGCGGAAGCGGTGGCTGGGCACCACCTGGAAGATGTCGCCGGCGCGGATGTAGTCCTTCGCCCGGGCGACGATCTCCGCGTAGTCCTCGCGGCTGACCGGGGTGGTGAAGCGGTCCGGCTGCGGCTGGCCCGCCCCGGTGAGCGGCGGGGCGGGTTTCTTGAGGTCCTCGGCCACGGCCTGCAGCCGGCCCTGGGCGGCGGCGTAGGCGTCCTGCGCTGACGCGCCGTCCGGGCGGACCGCGGTCACCAGCACGATCTCCTGCGCGATCGCGTCGAAGATGGCGACGATCGACGGCCGGGCCATCACGCCGTCGGGCAGGCCCAGCGGGTCGGGATTGACGTTCGGCAGCTTCTCCACCAGCCGGATGGTGTCGTAGCCCAGGGCGCCGAAGACGCCGGCGGCCATGGGCGGCAGGCCCGCCGGCAGCTCGATCCGAGAAGCGGCCAGCAGGTCGCGCAGGCTGTCGAGCGCGCCGCCGTCCTGGGGGGCGAAGCGGCCCGCGGCGATGTCGGCCGCGCCCTTGGCCACCTCGGCCTGGTCGCCCCGGCAGCGCCAGACCAGGTCGGGGTTCAGCGTGATGATCGAATAGCGAGCCCGGAAGGCGCCGCCCTCCACCGACTCGAAGAGGAAGGCGTACGGCTTGCCGTGGCCGATCTTCAGGAAGGCGGAGACCGGGGTCTCCAGGTCGTCGACCAGGCGCGTCCAGACGACCTGGGGAGCGCCGCCGTCGTAGGTCGAATGAAAGGCCTCGAACGGCGGCTCGGACGTCACTTCTTCTTCTCCGCCGCGCCCTTCTTGTCGACCACCGGCTCGAAGCCGGCGGCGGCGCGGGCGCGGGCGGCGTCCACCTTCGCCTTCATGGTCGTGCGCGCGTAGAGCTGCGCGGCCTCGCCCATTTCGCGGAAAATGGTCTGTGCCAGTGCGCCGCGGTTCTCGTCGGCCAGCCGCGCGGCGGTCGGGCCCGCATCGGTGTGCACGTTCTCGACGCGGCCGATGACGATGCCGTTCGGCGCGCGGGCGATCCAGGCCTCGCCGGTCTTCGAGGCGAAGGTGCGGCCCAGGACGTCACGGCCCAGGTCCTGGTGCGCGTTGGCGGTCTGGCGGGTCAGGCCGGGCAGGCGCGACACCGAGACGCCGGAGGCGGCGGCCGCGGCGTCGAGAGTCTCGCCCTTGTCCAGGCGGGCCTTGATCGCGTCGGCCTTGGCCTCCAGCGCCTTGACGATCTCGCGCTGCATGAAGACCTGGGTGACCATCGGGCGGATCTCGGCCAGCGGCGGCACGTGGGCGGCGACGATGCGCTCGACGCGGACGGCGAAGTACGCGCCGTCGCCCAACTCGGTGACCTCGCTCTCGCCGCCGGCGGGCAGGGCGAAGGCGGTTTCGAGGATCTTCGGCGGGAAGCCCTGGAGTTGGCCGCCCTTGTCGTTCACGCCCTGGGCGGTGATCGGACCGACCGTGGTGGCCGTGACGCCGGCCTTCTGGGCCGACTCGGCCAGGCTGGCGCCGCCCTGGTGGGCGTCGTCATAGGCCTGGGTTTGGGCGTAGACCTTCTCGGCGACAAGATCCTTGCGGATCTCGGCCTCGAGCATCGGACGGGCTTCCTCGAGGGTGACCTCGCGGCCGGGGACGACGCTGACCACCTTCACGACGGCCGCGCCCAGGTCGCCCTGGACCGTGGCCACTTCGCCGGCCTGCATCTTGAACGCCGCCTCACCGACCTTGCGGTCGGAGATGGCGGTGAGCGGACGATCCTGGAACGCGATGGCGTCGACGCCGGCGGCCTTGGCGACCGCCTCGGGCGGCTGGCCGGCGCGCAGAGCCGCGGTGATCTTCTGCGCCGTGGCGGCGTCCTTGGCCGGAATCTGCACGATGGTGCGGGTCTCGGGCTTGGAGAGCGTGTCCTTGCGGAACTGGTAGCGCTTCTGCAGCTCGGCCGGATCGACCGGTGCGGTGGCGGCGCCGGCGGCCTGCGGCGTGAACGGCACGACGGTCAGGATGCGCATCTCGGGCAGGCTGAGCTGGGCCTTATTCTCGTTGATGAAAGCCTGGAGCTGGGCGTCGGTGGGCTGCGCCGGCTTCGGCACGGCGTTCACGCCCAGGGTCAGGTAGGCCAGGTCACGCGATTCCAGCGCGAAGACCGCGGCCAGGGCGCCGTACGAGCGCGGGGCGACCAGGCCGTTCTGGACCGCGACGGCCCAGTGCTGGGTCGCCATCTCGTCGCGCAGGACGGCGTCGAAGCGTTCCGGCGTCATGCCGTTTTCGCCCAGGCGCTGTTGAAACGTCTTCTTGTCGAAGCGGCCCGAGATCGGGTCGAAGAACGCTGGGATCTTCTGGATCTGGTCCAGGATCAGCTTGTCGCCCGGCTTGATGCCGATGCGCGACATCAGCTCGGCCAGCGATTCGCGGGTCGCCACGCCGTTGAGGACGACGGCGTCCAGGTTGCCGGCCTGGGCCTGCTCGACCGTGATCGGCTGGCCCTGCTGCTGCTCCAGGCGCTTCTTGTAGTTGTCATACTCGTTGCGGAACTCAGGCGTGTTGATGGTGCGCGAGCCGACCTTGATGACGCTGTCGCCGGCGACGACGCCCGCGCCGCCGCGGTTCACACCCCAGCCGACGAAGCTCACCGCAAGCACGGCCATCAGGATCCTGGCAGGCCAGGATTTGGCGAAGTTGCGGATATTGGCGAGCATTCGGGTCCTTTCCCGGAAGAGGCGTGGGCGCCGGTATAGTGGAGGGGGCTTCCGTCCGGCAAGCGCGTGACAGCGCGAGCGTCATGCCTTAACCGCCGGGCGACCATTTCACCGGAGGACCGATGACCACGCCGCAGCCCCTGATCGCCGGAAACTGGAAGATGAACGGGGTCTCGGCCTCGCTCGCCGAAGCCAAGGCCGTGGCGGCCGGACTGGGGTCCACGTCCGCCCGGGTGGCGCTGTGTCCGTCGGCCACGCTGATCGCCCAGATGGCCTGGGCGCTGAAGGACACGGCCGTCGCGGTGGGCGGCCAGGACTGCCGGGCAGAGCCGTCCGGCGCCTTCACGGGTGACGTGGCGGCCGAGCAGATCAAGGACGCGGGCGCCAGTCTGGTCATCCTGGGCCACTCCGAGCGTCGCGCGGGCCACGGCGAGACCGACGCCCTGGTGGCGTCGAAGGTGCTGGCGGCGCTGCGGGCGGGGCTTGAGCCTATCGTCTGCGTCGGCGAGACCCTGGAGCAGCGCAAGGCCGGCGAGGCCCTGGCGGTGGTGACCGGGCAGGTGAGGGGCTCGCTGCCCGCCGAGCTGGCCGGCAAGGCCTATTCCGTGGCTTACGAGCCCGTCTGGGCGATCGGCACGGGCCTCACGCCCACCACCCCGGAGATCGAAGAGGTCCACCGGGCCATCCGGGCGACCCTGGTCGAGATGTTCGGCGAGGCCGGCCGGGCGATGCCGATCCTGTACGGCGGCTCGGTGAAACCCTCGAACGCCGCCGAGATCCTGCACGCCGACGAAGTGGGCGGCGCCCTGGTCGGCGGCGCCGCGCTGAAGGCCGAGGACTTTCTGGGGATCATCCGGGCCGTCTAGGCGCTCGGCGACAGTGCTCGGCGATGGCATCCACCATCGCCGGCCAGTCGTCGGGATGCAGCTCGTGACCCGCGCCGTCCAGCCGGACGAGCCGGGCGTCGGGAACTTTTTCCACCAGCCTGACACCCTGGGCCAGGGGCGCAATGGGGTCGTCCGCGCCGTGAATGGCCAGAAGCGGGGCCGCGAGCTCCGACAGGCGCCCCGCCCAGCGCTCGCCCCCAGCCAGGCTGGCGTGGTTGAACGCGCTGCCGATGTTTTGCGCGCGATCGCACTCGCGCTCGGCCCGTCGCCGTGCTGCGACGGCGTCGAAGGGCCGCGCCGGCCCTGACGAAAGTCGGGCCGCCTCGACCATGAAGGCGGTGACTGCGCCGCGGTCGCTCCAGTCCAGCGCCGCAAGGCCGGCGAAGTGGGCGAGGAACCTCTCGTCGATGCCGGACAGGTCCGGATCGGATTCGTCGAAAGCCGACGCGCCGATCACGGTCAGAGTCTCGACGCGATCGGGATGCGCGAGGGCGGCAAGCTGCCCGATCATGCCGCCCAGCGACATGCCGACGATGTGCGCCTGCGCGGCGCCGTAGCCATCCAGCACGGCCATGGCGTCTTCGACCATGTCGTCCAGGCTATAGACCGGGTCGCCGATGGCGCCGGTCGTGGAACGGCCGGTGTCGCGATTGTCGTATCGGATCACCTGAAATCCCTGCGCGGCCAGCGCTTCGCAGAAGCCCTCGGGCCACCAGAGCATCGACGCCGTCGCGCCCATGATCAGGAGGATTGGAGGATCCTGGGGGCGGCCGAAAGCCTGGGTGGCGAGGCTCACGCCCTCGGTCGTGAGGACGCGTTCGTCACGGACGATGGGCACTGAAAGCCTCCCAAACATTTATAACCGTCACGACGGTTATAAATAAGTTGCGGGCGCTTTCAATCGGAGTTGGTCATGTCGCGGGCCGGTAGTCCGGAAATGCGATTCGTATCGCGGCGGCCAGCCGTTCCAGCACGAACGCACCAAGCGGCCGCTCATCCGCGACAAGCCATTGCATGGTGGCGCCCGCGATCACCGCATGCAGATGCTCCGCCGTGACGGCGGGATCCGAGACCTCTTCCGGCATCCGTTGCGCGATGGCCGCCTGGACCATCCGATAGCGTTCCGCGCCACGGCGCTTCAAGACGGGGTCCACAGCCTCACTCCAGGCAATCAACAGGCGCACCTGGAACCCGGCGCCGTCGCCCATTCCGAGGACGATATCCGACAGAAAGCGCCACAGGTCGTCGAGGGATCGGCCGGGCGGAAAGCTGTCCAGGTAGGCGCGCGTAAGCGCGACGTCGCGGTCCGCCAGGCGATGCAACAGCACCGTCTTGTTCTGGAAGCGCTGGATAAGCGCCGCGCGGGAAATCCCTACGGCCTGGGCCACGTCGCTGAGCGTGAACTGGATCGGGCCCGTCCGGAGCAGGACCGCGCTCGCCCCTTCAAGGACAGCGTCATCCGAATGTAGCTTGGGGCGCGGCATCGGCTCGACCAATGGCCAAGTCGATCAGGCTCCGCAAGCCCCGGCTCAGGCGGCGCTCGGCCCCTTCAGTTCGACCACATTGCCCTCGGGGTCGCGGATGTAGAGGGAGAAGCCGTCGCCGTCGGCGCCGTAGCGGTCGCCTTCCTCAATGACCTCGACGCCGTGCGCCGAGAGGTGCGCGCGGATGGCGGGCTCGTCGAAGGGCCGGACCTGCAGGGCGAAATGGTCGAGGTTGCGTCCAGTCTCCGCCGGACCCGCGCCGCCCTTCTTGCCCAGCGGGCCGTCGAGGGTGACCAGGTCGATCATCTGCGGCCCGGCGCGGACGTGGGTCAGGCCCAGCTCCGGACGGTCGCGATCGATCGAGAGGCCCAGCACGCCGGTGTAGAAGGCCAGCATCCGATCCTTGTCGCGGATCCGCAGGACGATGTGATCGAAAGCCCGGATGGCGATGGGATGGATCATGGGCGTGAGATAGGCGCTCGCCCGCTAGAGCAGAAGTCCGAAGACGCGGCAGTCGCGGCGTTCGCCGTCCTTGAAGACGTGGCCGCGCAGCAGCCCCTCTTCGGTGAACCCCAGCTTCGCCAGCAGCACCTCGGAGCGGCGGTTGCCCAGGTGGGTGCGGGCGGTCAGCTTACGCAAGCCCCCGCCGGCGGCGAAGGCGATGACGGTGCGAACGGCTTCCAGGGCATACCCCTGGCCCCAGGCCTCACGACCCAACATGAACCCCACCTCGGCCCGGCGATGCCGACGGTCGATCTCGGAGAGGTCGCAGGACCCGACGAACGCCTGATCGCCCAGGGTTCGCATAGCCCAATAGACGGCGCGGCCGTCGGCCATGCCCTCGACCTGGCCCTGGACCACCTCGGCCACCACGTCAGGGTCGTCGATCTCGGGCACGTCCCAGTAGGCCATGACCTCCGGGTCGCCCATGATCGGATAGAGATGCGTGGCGTCGGCGGCGACGAGGGGCTCCAGCCGCAGCCGTTCCGTCTCCAGGATCGGAAGACGCTTCAGGTCGAGAATCATCGGTAGGCCCCCACACCCTTTGTTACCCGGGTGCGACGCACTAGCTATGGCGTTGCGGCGGGCGCGGTGATAGAGCGCGCGCTTCATTTCGGCGGGGTGTGTCCGCCTGACCGCACTTCGAGCAACCGCGTTCCTTTTCGCGTACCGCACTGGAAAGACTGCCCAATGCTGCTGAACCTGCTGCTGGTGATCGAGGTCATCGTCGCATTCTTCCTGGTCGTCGTGGTGCTGCTGCAGCGCTCCGAGGGCGGCGGCCTGGTCAGCGGCGGCACGAACTCGCTGGTCTCGGTGCGCGGCGCGGGCGACCTGCTCACCCGGATCACCTGGATCCTGGGCAGCACGTTCTTCATCCTGGGCCTGCTGCTGACCATCGTGGCCGGCCGCGAGCGCGGCGCGGCCTCGGTCGTCGACCGGATGAAGGTGAATGCGGTCAACCCGGCCGACCTGACCCGCGAACCGCCGCAGCCGCCGGCCGGCACGGCCCAGCCCGGCCCCGCGGGCAGCGCGCCCGCGCCGCTGCAGGCGCCGACGCCCACGATCAACAACCCCTTCGGCACGCCCGACGCGCCCGCGTCCGCTCCGGCCCCCGCGCCGGCGGCTCCGGCCAAGAAGTAAGCCGTGGATAGACTCGAATCCCACCGCGGTTTCGGGTCCGAATCACCGCTACTCTGAACGCCCATGGCCCGGTACATTTTCATCACCGGCGGCGTGGTCTCCTCACTTGGCAAGGGTCTCGCGTCCGCCGCTCTCGGCGCGCTCCTGCAGGCGCGAGGCTACAAGGTCCGCCTTCGTAAGCTCGACCCGTATCTCAACGTGGATCCGGGGACGATGAGTCCGACTCAGCACGGCGAGGTGTTCGTCACCGACGACGGCGCCGAGACCGATCTGGACCTCGGCCACTATGAGCGGTTCACCGGGGTCAATGCGACCCGGGCGGACAACATCACCACGGGCCAGATCTACAAGACGATCATCGAGAAGGAGCGGCGCGGGGACTACCTCGGCGCCACCGTCCAGGTGATCCCGCACGTGACCGGCGAGATCAAAGACTTCGTGCTCAGCGATCCGGGCGAGGGCGTCGACTTCGTCCTGGTCGAGGTGGGCGGCACGGTCGGCGACATCGAGGGCCTGCCGTTCTTCGAGGCGATCCGCCAGCTGGGGCAGGAGCTGCCGCGCGGGCACGCCTGTTTCATCCATCTGACGCTGCTGCCCTACATCAAGACCGCCGGCGAGATGAAGACCAAGCCGACCCAGCACTCTGTGAAGGAGCTGCGGTCGATCGGCATCCAGCCCGACATTCTGCTGTGCCGCTGCGAGATGCCGATCCCGGAGAGCGAGCGGAGGAAGCTGGGCCTGTTCTGCAATGTGCGCCCGAGCGCCGTCATCCAGGCGATGGACAGCGACAACATCTACGCCGTGCCGCTGGACTATCACCGCCAGGGTCTCGACGCCGAGGTGCTGGATGTCTTCGGCCTGGCCGACAGCGCCCCCAAGCCGGACCTGACCCGTTGGGAGGAGATCTCCCACACGCTCAGCCATCCCGACGGCGAGGTGAACATCGCCATCGTCGGCAAGTACACGGCGCTGACCGACGCCTACAAATCGCTGATCGAGGCGTTGATCCACGGCGGCGTCGCCAACAACGTCCGGGTCAAGTTCGACTGGATCGAGGGCGAGGTCTTCGAGCGCGAAGAGGCGATGATCAGCGAGCGGCTGACCAACGTCCACGGCGTGCTGGTGCCCGGCGCGTTCGGCGAGCGCGGCTCGGAGGGCATGATCCAGTCCGTCCGCTTCGCCCGCGAGCACGCGATCCCATACTTCGGCATCTGCTTCGGCATGCAGATGGCGATGATCGAGGCGGCGCGGAACCTGGCCGGGATCAAGAACGCCTCGTCCACCGAGTTCGGCCCGACGTCGGAGCCCATCGTCGGCCTGATGACAGAGTGGGTGCGCGGCAACGAGAAGGAAATCCGCGGCGAGGGCGACAACCTGGGCGGCACCATGCGCTGCGGGGCCTACGAGGCGGTGCTGACGCCCGGCAGCCGGGTGGCCGAGATCTATGGCACGCCGACGATCTCCGAGCGCCACCGGCACCGCTACGAGGTAAACATCGGCTACCGCGAGGCGATCGAGAAGACCGGCCTGAGGTTCTCGGGCCTGTCGCCGGACGGCGTGCTGCCCGAGCTCTGTGAACGCGCGGACCATCCGTGGTTCGTCGGCGTCCAGTTCCACCCGGAACTGAAGAGCCGCCCCTTCGACCCGCATCCGCTGTTCGCCAGCTTCATCGGCGCGGCGCGCAGCCGGAGCCGGCTGGTCTGAGTATAGTGGCGGCCCCATCAGGAGCGCCGCCATGCCTGCCTATCTCATCTCCGACCTGATCCCGCGCGAGGCGCCGGAGTTCCAGCAGTACCGGTCGCTCGCGGCCGAGGCGATCCGCATACACGGCGGCCGCTACATCGCGCGCGGCGGCGGCATCGAGGTGCTGGAGGGCGACTGGAGCCCAACGGCCGTGGTGATGGTCGAATTCCCGGACATGGCGACCGCGCGCGCCTGGTACGCCTCGCCGGCTTACGCCAAGGCGCTGGCGGTGCGCGACAAGGCGCTGAGCCGGAATCTGATCCTGGTGGATGGCGCCGCCATCGCACCCTGACGGCCTCATCGGATGAAGAACACGGCCCAGAACGCGATCAACGCGACGTTGGACAGGCCGAAGGCGACCAGCCGTTGGCGGACGTCGTTCGATGTCAGATGGATAAGCGAGTGGATGGCCCGCAGCGCCACGTAGATCCACGCGATCACGAGGGCCGTCCTGTCCAGGCGGCCAGCGACGAAATACATCAACCCGCCGACGTAGAAGAGCATCGGGACTTCGAGAAGGTTCATATAGTTGCGGTTGGTGATCGCCACGTTCGGCGGCACCCGAGGCGATTCGCCCAGCTTGAAATCGTCCGTCGTGATGTGGCCGGCGGCCCCCGCGCGGAAACGCGTGACGGGAATCAGGCCCAGCACGGCGAAGGTCAGAAAGGCCAAGACGCCCATTGGCGCGAAGATGAGGTCCTGCGGCATGAGGGTCTCTCTGTCGACTGACGGCGGAAGCTAACTCAGGCGGCTTGATCGCGCGCGGGGTTTCATGCATAAGCCCCCGCTCACGCAGGCGGCCCACCCCGGCCGCCGCAATCATTTTCCACGCCGGCGAGATACTCCGATGGCTGTTCCTAAACGCAAAACTTCGCCGTCGCGGCGCAACATGCGTCGTTCGCACCACGCGCTCGGCCCGAACTCGTTCCACGAGGACAAGGAAACGGGCGAGCTGAAGCGTCCGCACCATGTCGATCTGAAGACCGGCATGTACAAGGGCCGTCAGGTCCTGACGCCCAAGGAAGACTAGCGCTTCCACGCGCGGTCGACCGCCAAGTCCAGACGCCGGCCGAAAGGCCGGCGTTTTGCTTTGGTGCCTGTCATCAGGGCGTCATGGCCGCGCGGAATAAGCGCCCCCATGTCCCTGTCACGCCGCCACCTGATTTCCGCCGCCGCCACCGGCGCGGCGTTCATGGGCTTCGCCCGCTACGCCCGCGCCGACATGGCGCCGGCGGACGTCGAGGCCAACGTCTATGTGAACGAGGTCGCGGGCTACGGACCGCTGAAGACCGATCCGTTCGGCCTGTTCGACCTGCCCGAAGGCTTTGCGTACACGATCGTGTCGCGGGCCGGCGATCCCATGAGCGATGGGCTGGTCACGCCCTACAACATGGACGGCATGGGCTGCTTTCCGCTGGACGCCGGCCGGGTGGTCCTGGTGCGGAACCATGAGCTCAAGTTCGCCACCGCCGACTACAGCGCCTTCGGCGTCGGCCACACCCTTGCCGGCAAGGTCGAGCGCCGGCTGATCTACGATCACGGCCAGGACGACCGCGCGCTGCCGGGCGGTACGACCACCATGATCTACGACCTGCGCAAGCGGCGGATGGAGACGTCCTACCTCAGCCTGGCGGGCACCAGCACCAACTGCGCCGGCGGGATAACGCCCTGGGGGTCGTGGCTGTCCTGCGAGGAGATCGTTCAGTCCGCCGGACCGCAGACGAACGGGCAGGGGACGCAGAAGTCGCATGGCTGGGTGTTCGAAGTGCCTAGCGCCCACCGCGGCGTGGTCGAGCCCACGCCGATTGCGGCGATGGGGCGCTTCAAGCATGAGGCCGTCTGCATCGATCCCCACACCGGCGTCGCCTACATGACCGAGGACGAAGGCGACGGGTACGGCCTGTTCTACCGCTACCTGCCGGAGGACCGGACCAACCTGCACACGGGCGGCCGGCTGCAGGCGCTGGGGTTCAAGGACAACACCGACTACGGCGACAGCCGGAACTGGGACCAGGAAGACTGGGCCGTCGGACAGTGGCGCGACACGGTCTGGATCGACCTGGATGGCGTCGACAACCCCGATGAGGCGCTGCGGGCGCGCGGCCACGCCAAGGGCGCCGCCTGGTTCGCGCGCGGCGAGGGCGTGCACTACGGCCAGGGCGAGCTCTATTTCACCTGCACCAGCGGCGGCCCCGGCCGGCTGGGCCAGATCATGCGCTACAAGCCCAGCCGCTTCGAAGGCGGGCCGGGCGAGACGAGCGAGCCGGGCAAGCTGCAGCTCTTCGTCCAGCCCGGCGACAAACGGGTCATGCACATGGCCGACAACCTGGCCGTGGCGCCGTGGGGCCACCTGATGGTCTGCGAGGACAAGGCCGAGCCGAACGGCGTGAACTACCTCAAGGGCGTCACCCCGGACGGCAAGGTCTACACCGTCGGCCGCCAGGCCCAGCCGGGGAACAGCGACGTCGGCGCCAACACCGAACTGGCCGGCGTCTGTTTCTCGCCGGACGGAACGACGATGTTCGTCAACGCCTACTGGCCCGGCATGACGCTGGCCATCACCGGGCCGTGGAGCCGGCTCCGGGCCTGACGCCTACTGGTTGCGACCCCTGGCCTGCACGGCGGCGCGGCGGGCGGCGACCATCTCCGGCGTCACCTCGCGGTTATGGACGACCGAGCGGCTATGCTCCAGCTCCAGGCCTTCGCCCATGGCCATGGCGTAGCCGTCGTCGATCATCGCCTTGTAGGTCACCAGCATGTCGGCATCGATGTCGGCCATCTGGGCGGCCAGCTGCAGGGCGGCGGGCATCAGCTCTTCCGGCGCGACCACCCGGTTCACCAGGCCCCATTCGTAGGCCTTGGCGGCGTCCAGGAAGTTGCCGGTCAGCGACAGCTCCTTGGCGCGATAGGGGCCGATACAGCGCGACAGCTTCTGCGACAGGCCCCAGCCGGGGGTGATGCCGACGCGGGCGTGGGTGTCGGCAAAACGGGCGTTGGTCGAGCAGATCAGCACGTCGCAGGCCAGGGCGACCTCGAAGCCGCCGGTGATGGCCACGCCATTGATCGCCCCGATGATCGGCTTGGGACAGGCCAGGACGGCGCGGGCCGGGTTCTGGGCCGGATCGACGGCGTTGGCGGCGCCCATGCCCAGCGGATCGGTGGAGAGCTCTTTCAGGTCCAGGCCCGCCGTGAACGCCCGCTCCCCTGCGCCGGTCAGCACGATCACCCGGACCTCGGGATCGTCCCCCAGGGCGACGAACGCGGCCTGCAGCTCGGCCCGGAGCGCCTTGGACAGGGCGTTCATCGCCTCGGGGCGGTTGAAGGTGACGACGGCGACGCCGTCCAAGGGCTTCTCGACCAGCAGCATGGCGCACTCCGTTTTGCGCGTCCCGGATGGGCCGCTGCCGCAGGGGGCGTCAAGGGCGAGGCGTTGCCCGCGAGGAAGAAGCTGGCTAATCACCAGCCGCTCCCGCCGCCAGAGGAAGACCATGACCGAGATCGTCGACATCACCGCCCGCGAGATTCTGGACAGCCGGGGCAACCCGACGGTCGAGGTGGACGTGATCCTCGAGGATGGCTCCATGGGCCGCGCGGCCGTGCCTTCCGGTGCGTCGACCGGCGCCCACGAGGCGGTGGAGAAGCGCGACGGCGACAAGAAGCGCTATGGCGGCAAGGGCGTGCTGAAGGCCGTCGAGGCCGTGAACGGCGAGATCTACGACGCCCTCTCGGGCTCCGACGCCGAGGACCAGCGCCGGATCGACCGGCTGCTGATCGAACTGGACGGCACCGAGAACAAGAGCCGCCTGGGCGCCAACGCGATCCTGGGCGTCAGCCTGGCCACGGCGAAGGCGGCGGCCAGTTCGGCGGCGCTGCCGCTCTACAAGTACGTGGGCGGCGTCTCGGCCCGCGTGCTGCCGGTGCCGATGATGAACATCATCAATGGCGGCGCCCACGCCGACAACCCGATCGACATCCAGGAATTCATGATCCTGCCCACCGGCGCGGACACCTTCGCCGAAGGCCTGCGGATGGGCGCCGAGATCTTCCACGCCCTGAAGGCGCAGCTGAAGGCCGCCGGCCACAACACGAACGTCGGCGACGAGGGCGGCTTCGCCCCGAACATCGGCTCGGCCGAAGAGGCCCTGGCGTTCATCGTCAAGGCGGGCGAGAGCGCCGGCTACAAGGCCGCCAAGGACTTCCACCTGGGCCTGGACGTCGCCTCCACCGAGTTCTTCAAGGGCGGCAAGTACGTCATGGAGGGCGAGGGCAAGACGGTGGATCCGGCCGGCATGGTCGACTACCTGGCGGGCCTGGTGGACAAGTTCCCGATCGTCACCATCGAGGACGGCTGCGGCGAAGACGATTTCGAAGGCTGGAAGCTGCTGACCGACAGGCTCGGCGGCAAGATCCAGCTGGTGGGCGACGACCTGTTCGTCACCAACCCGAAGCGCCTGGGCATGGGCATCGGCAAGGGCCTGGCGAACTCGATCCTGGTGAAGGTCAACCAGATCGGCACGCTGAGCGAGACCCTGGACGCCGTCGATCTGGCGCACCGCAACAGCTACACCGCCGTGATGAGCCACCGTTCGGGCGAGACCGAGGACTCGACCATCGCCGACCTGGCCGTGGCCACCAATTGCGGGCAGATCAAGACCGGCTCGCTGGCCCGCTCGGACCGCACCGCCAAATACAACCAGCTCCTCCGCATCGAGGAAGAGCTGGGCGACCAGGCCGTCTATGCCGGCAAGGGCGCGCTTCGGAACCTCTGAAGACGTGGTTAGCGCGGCGTTAGGGGAATCGGCGCGAGAAGAGTCGTAGCTGTTCTGGGATTCGCCGTGCTTGCTCGCCTCCGCCCGTACCTGTCCACCGCCGCCCTGGCGCTGCTCATCTTCTATTTCGGGGTGCACGCCTTCACGGGCGAGGGCGGGCTGTTGCGCTCAAACCAGCGTGACGAGGCGCTGACGAGCAAGACCCGCGACCTGGCGAAGTTGACCGTCCAGCGTCACGATCTGGAAGTTCGGGCTCAACTCCTGCGCGACACCAGCCTTTCCGCCGATCTCCTGGAGGAAAGGGCGCGCTCCCTGCTAGGCTTCGCGGACCCGAGGGATTATGTGATCCGACTGAAACCTTAGGACCGGTTCGTCGGTCTTAAGAGCCATCAAGAAGATCACGGAGTGACGCATGGCGCGCGGGCAGACCGGTACGACCGGTCGGCGGAAAGCCACCGGCGCGGCTGACAAGCCCAAGACGGGCTCGGCCGCGGTCACCAAGGAACAGCTCCTTGGCTATTATCGCGAGATGCTGCTGATCCGCCGCTTCGAGGAGCGGGCGGGCCAGCTTTACGGCATGGGTCTGATCGGCGGCTTCTGCCACCTGTATATCGGCCAGGAAGCCATCGCCGTGGGCGTCGAGGCCGGCAAGAAGCCGGGCGACGAGATCATCACCGGCTACCGCGACCACGGCCACATGCTGGTCTGCGGCATGGACCCCAAGGAAGTGATGGCCGAGCTCACGGGACGCAGCGGCGGCTCGTCCAAGGGCAAGGGCGGGTCGATGCACATGTTCTCGACCGAGGCCAACTTCTACGGCGGCCACGGCATCGTGGGGGCCCAGGTGCCGCTGGGCACCGGCCTGGCGCTGGCCAACAGCTACCGTGGCGACGGCCGGGTCAGCTTCGCCTTCTTCGGTGACGGCGCGGCCAACCAGGGCCAGGTCTACGAGAGCTTCAACATGGCCGAGCTGTGGAAGCTGCCGGTCGTCTATGTGATCGAAAACAACCAGTACGCCATGGGTACGGCGATCCAGCGCTCGTCGTCCGAGACGCGGCTGTTCAAGCGCGGCGTGTCGTTCAACATCCCCGGCGAGGAAGTCGACGGGATGGACGTACTGGCCGTCAAGGCCGCCACCGAAAAGGCCGCCGAGCACGCCCGGTCCGGCAACGGCCCGTACATCCTGGAAATGAAGACCTACCGCTACCGCGGCCACTCCATGAGCGACCCGGCGAAGTACCGGACGCGGGAGGAGGTCGACGAGGTCCGCAAGACCCGCGACCCGATCGACCACGTCGAGGAACTGCTGGAGAAGAACGGCTGGGCCGACGAGGCCACGCTGAAGGCCATCGACGCCGAGGTGAAGAAGATCGTGGCCGACGCGGCGGAATTCGCCCGCACCAGCCCCGAGCCGGAGCCGTCCGAACTCTACACCGACGTCTATACGGAGAGCCTCGCGTGACCGACATCCTGATGCCGGCGCTCTCTCCGACGATGGAGGAGGGCACCCTCGCCAAATGGCACGTGAAGGTCGGCGACAACGTGAAGTCCGGTGACGTCATCGCCGAGATCGAGACGGACAAGGCGACCATGGAGGTCGAGGCCGTCGACGAGGGCGTGATCTCCGAGATCCTGGTGCCGGAAGGCTCCGAGGAGGTGAAGGTCAACACGCCCATCGCCCGTCTGGGCGGTGAGGCCGGGGCGGCGGCGGAAGCCAAGCCGGAACCCAAGGCCGAGCCTGCGCCCGAAGCGCCCGCCGATCCGCAGCCCGCCTCGCGGGCCGAGGCCACCGGCGATCCCGTCCGGGCTCCGGCCGAGGCGCCGAAGGCCGAGCCGGCGCCGAAGCCGGCGCTGCGGGACCCCGAGCTGCCCGAGGGCGTGAAGCTGGTGAAGGTGACCGTGCGCGACGCCCTGCGCGACGCCATGGCCGAGGAGATGCGCCGCGACAGCGACGTTTTCCTGATGGGCGAGGAAGTCGCCCAGTACCAGGGCGCCTACAAGGTCAGCCGCGGCCTGCTGGACGAGTTCGGGCCCAAGCGCGTCATCGACACCCCGATCACCGAGTACGGCTTCGCCGGCCTGGGCGTCGGCGCGGCGATGGCCGGCCTGAAGCCGATCGTCGAGTTCATGACGTTCAACTTCGCCATGCAGGCCATTGATCATATTATCAATTCTGCCGCGAAGACGCTGTACATGTCCGGCGGCCAGATCAAGACATCGATCGTGTTCCGGGGTCCGAACGGCGCTGCGGCGCGGGTCGGCGCCCAGCACAGCCAGGACTACGCCGCCTGGTACGGCCATGTGCCGGGCCTGAAGGTGCTGGCGCCCTACGACGCCGCCGACGCCAAGGGCCTGCTCAAGGCGGCGATCCGTGACCCGAACCCCGTGGTCTTCCTGGAGCACGAAATGCTCTACGGCCAGGAGTTCGACGTGCCGGAAGACGTCGACTGGGTGGTGCCGATCGGCAAGGCCAAGGTCCGCCGCCAGGGCAAGGACGTCACCCTCGTCGCCTATTCCCGCATGGTCGGCTTCTGCCTGCAGGCGGCCGAGGAACTGGCCAAGGACGGCATCGAGGCCGAGGTCGTCGACCTGCGCACGATCCGTCCCATGGACATCGAGGCCGTGGTCGAGAGCGTGAAGAAGACCAACCGCCTGGTCACCGTCGAGGAAGGCTGGGGCCCCATGGGCATCGGCGCCGAGATCGCGGCCAAGGTGACGGAGCTGGCCTTCGACTACCTCGACGCACCTCCGGCCCGGGTCCACCAGGAGGACGTGCCGCTCCCGTATGCGGCCAACCTGGAGCTGCTCTCGATGCCCTCGGTCGCCAAGATCGTGAAGGCGGCCAAGGCCGTCAGCTACAAGTGATCTCTCCTCCTACTTATCCCCGCGAATGCGGGGACCCAGACTCGATCTCACCACCCGGACGCGGGCGGCGGGCGCGGGCAAACGAAGCCTGGGTCCCCGCATGCGCGGGGATGAGCGGAGTTTGGGGATGAACGACGCCTTCGCCTGGCGTGCGGGCGGCTGCCATTGCGGCGGCGTCCGCTTCGAGGTGGCGTTGCCGGACCGCGTCGACGCGCAGAGCTGCAACTGCTCGATGTGCGCCAAGACGGGCTACGTCCACGTGATCGTGCCGGAGAGCCGGTTCCGCCTGACCAAGGGCGCGGACCGGCTGGCCGAGTACACGTTCAACACCCGCGTGGCGAAGCACCTGTTCTGCTCGGAATGCGGCATCAAGAGCTTCTACCGCCCGCGTTCCAACCCCGACGGCTGGAGCGTCAACGGCCGTTGTCTGGATACGGTTGACGGGCTGGAGCTCGTCATCGAGGCCTTCGACGGCCAGAACTGGGAGGCCAACGGGGCCTCCCTCGCTCATCTCTCCAAGGAACACGCATGACGGACATCCTCATGCCCGCCCTCTCGCCCACGATGGAAGAGGGCACGCTGGCCAAATGGCACGTGAAGAAGGGCGACACCGTGAAGTCCGGCGATGTGATCGCCGAGATCGAGACCGACAAGGCGACCATGGAGGTCGAGGCGGTCGATGAGGGCGTCGTCGACGAGATCCTGATCGCCGAGGGCTCCGAGGGCGTGAAGGTCAACACCCCGATCGCGCGCCTGGCCGGGGAGGGCGAAGCGCCCGCGCCCGCTCCGAAGGCGGAGGCCCCCAAAGCCGAAGCGCCCAAGGCGGAACCCGCGCCCGCGAAAGCGCCTGAGCCCGCGAAGGTCGAGGCCGCCGCGCCGGCCCCAGCGGCTCCTGCCGCCGCCCCCGCGAAGGCCGCCGAGGGAAGCCGCATCTTCGCCTCGCCGCTGGCGCGCCGATTGGCCGAGCAGAAGGGGATCGACCTTTCGGGCGTGACCGGCTCCGGCCCGCACGGCCGGATCGTGAAACTGGATATCGACAAGGCCCAACCCGGCCAGAGCAAGGCGGCTCCGACCGCCGCGTCCGCCGCCGGCGCTCCGGCCTCGGCGCCGCGTCCGCATCAGACCCTGGAGCAGATGGGCATTGCGCCCGGCAGCTACGACCTGATCCCCCTGGACGGCATGCGCAAGACGGTCGCGCGGCGGATGACCGACAGCTTCCGCGACGTGCCGCACTTCCCGCTGACCATCGACCTGGAGATCGATGAGCTGCTGGCGGCGCGGGCCAAGATCAACGCCATGCTGGAGAAGCAGGGCGTGAAGATCAGCGTCAACGACATGGTGATCAAGGCCGCCGCCGTGGCCCTGATGCGGGTGCCGGAAGCCAATGCTTCCTACACGCCGGAAGGCATCGCCATGCACCACCACGCCGACATCGCCATGGCCGTCGCGGTCCCGGGCGGCCTGATCACCCCGATCATCCGCAGCGCCGAGACCAAGGGCCTGGCCCAGATCGCCACCGAGGCGAAGGACCTAGCCGAACGGGCGCGGACCAAGAAGCTGAAGCCCGAGGAGTTCCAGGGCGGCACCTTCTCGATTTCCAACCTGGGCATGTTCGGCATCAAGTCGTTCGCCTCGATCATCAACGAGCCGCAGGGCGCGATCCTGTCGGTGGGCGCCGGCGAGAAGCGGCCCGTCGTGCGTGGCAATGAACTGGCGATCGCCACGGTGATGTCCGTCACGCTGACGTGCGATCACCGGGTGGTGGACGGCGCGACGGGCGCCAAGTGGCTGGCGGCTTTCAAGCCGCTGATCGATGACCCGCTCAACATGATTGTCTGAGGACTCGACTTGACCAGCATCTACGACTTCAGCGCCGAGACGCTAGACGGCCAGCCCGCGCCGCTGGCGGACTATCGCGGCAAGGTGGTGCTGATCGTCAACACCGCCAGCAAGTGCGGGTTCACCGGCCAGTACGCGGGCCTGGAGAAGCTCTACAAGCGCTTCCGCGACCGTGGCCTGGTGGTGCTGGGCTTCCCCTGCAACCAGTTCGGATCGCAGGAGCCGGGGGACGCCAAGGAGATCGCGACCTTCTGCTCGCTGACCTACGACGTGCAGTTCCCGATGATGCGGAAGATCGACGTCAACGGCCCCAAGGCGCACCCGCTCTACGCCTATCTGAAGAAGACGAAGCGTGGGTTGCTCGGCACCGAGGGCGTCAAGTGGAACTTCACCAAGTTCCTCGTGGACCGGAACGGCCAGGTCACCCGCCGCTTCGCCCCCAATGTTGAACCCAAGGCGCTGGAAGGCGCGATCGAGGCTTTGCTCTGATGGCTGATGCGTTCGATGTGATCGTGATCGGGTCCGGCCCCGGCGGCTATGTCACCGCGATCCGTGCCTCGCAGCTGGGGATGACGGTCGCGATCGTCGAGCGGGCCGAACTGGGCGGCATCTGCCTGAACTGGGGCTGTATCCCGACCAAGGCGCTGCTGAAGTCGGGCGAGCTGTACGAGAGCCTGGACCATCTGAAGGACTACGGTTTGTCGGTGGAGAAGCGCGGCTTCGACTTCGGCGCCGTGGTCCAGCGCTCCCGCAAGGTCGCCGCGACGCTGAATTCCGGCGTCACCTTCCTGATGAAGAAGAACAAGGTCGAGGTCGTCGTCGGCTCGGCCAAGCTCGAAAAGGGGCAGGGCGCCCCCACCGTGGTCGTCGGCGACCGCAAGTTGACCGCCAAGCACGTGATCCTGGCCACGGGCGCCCGGGCTCGCACGATCCCCGCCATCGGCCTGGAGCCGGACGGCGAGCGGATCTGGACCTACCGCGAGGCGCTGACGCCCAAGTTCGCGCCGAAGTCCCTGGTGGTGGTCGGCTCCGGCGCCATCGGCATGGAGTTCGCCAGCTTCTACCGCGCCCTGGGTTCCGACGTGACCGTCGTCGAGATGCTGCCGCGGATCCTGCCCGTCGAAGACGAGGAGGTCTCCAAGGCCGCGCACAAGGCGTTCGAGAAGCGCGGCATCAAGTTCCGCGTGCCCGCCAATGTGAAGAAGCTGACCAAGCTCAAGGCCGGCGTGCAGCTGGAGATCGAGGTCGGCGGCAAGGCCGAGACCCTGGACGCCGAGGTCGCCATCGTCGCCGTCGGCATCGTCGGCAATGTCGAGGACATGGGCCTGGAGGCCCTGGGCGTGAAGATCGACCGGACCCACGTGGTCACCGACAGTCACGGGGCGACCGGCGTCCCGGGCCTCTACGCCATCGGCGACGTGGCCGGCCCGCCCTGGCTGGCGCACAAGGCCAGCCACGAGGGCGTTCACTGCATCGAGCACATCGCCGGGCTGAAGCCGACGAACATCACCTCGCCGATCCCCGGCTGCACTTACACCACCCCGCAGGTGGCGTCGGTGGGCCTGACTGAGGCCCAGGCCAAGGAGCAGGGGCTGGACCCCAAGGTCGGCCGTTTCCCGTTCCGCGTGAACGGCAAGGCGATCGCGGCGGGCGAACTGGACGGCTTCGTGAAGACCGTGTTCGACGGCAAGACCGGGGCGTTGATCGGCGCGCACATGATCGGCCACGAGGTGACCGAGATGATCCAGGGCTTCGTGATCGCCATGACCCTGGAGGCGACCGAGGCCGAGCTGCAGGCCACCGTGTTCGCACACCCGACCATGAGCGAGGCGATGCATGAGGCCTCGTTGGACGCCTACGGGATGGTCCTGCACACCTGATCCGTTGCGGATTGCCACGCATCTGTTTCGCCGCCGCAGCATCCGAGCGGCAGGGCGGAAACATAGGGTCATGCTGAGGCCGCCTTTGGGGACGACCTGATCCCTGCGGTGACGTTTGCCCGATAGCCGGGCCGGCGCCGCCGCCTAGGCGTCCGCATGCCGACAGGTCTCAAGCTCTCCCATTGGCCCGCGCTCGCGGCCCTGCTGCTTGTCTCGGCGTGCGGCGCCAAGGCGCAGAAGGAGACGCCGCCGCCCGAGGCCGGCTATGTGGTCATGACGACCCAGGACGCGCCCCTGGAGCTGGAGCTGGCCGGACGCACCAGCGCCTACGAGACCTCGCAGGTCCGGCCGCAGGTGTCCGGGGTGATCCTGGCCCGCCGCTTCGAGGAGGGCGGCGTCGTCCAGAAGGGCCAGACGCTCTACGAGATCGACCCCAGCCTGTATCGCGCGGCGGAGGGCCAGGCCGAGGCCAACCTCGCCAACGCCGAGGCGGCCAGCGAGGCCGCGGCGGCCAAGGCGGCGCGCTACAAGCCACTGGCCGATCTGGAGGCCGTCAGCCGTCAGGATTACACCGACGCCGCCGCCGCCGCGAAACAGGCGGCCGCCCAGGTGGGGCAGGCCAAGGCGGCGCTGGACACTGCCCGCATCAACCTGCGCTTCACCAGCGTGCCGGCGCCGATCACCGGCCGGATCGGCCGCTCGCTGGCCACGACGGGGGCGCTGGTCACCAGCGGCCAGGCCGACCCGCTGACCAACATCGAGCGGCTGGACCCGATGTTCGTCGATATCCAGCAGTCCAGCGCCGACCTGGTCGCCCTGCGGCGCGAGCTGTCGACCGGCGGCGTCACCGCCTCGTCCGCCGCCGTGCGCCTGACGATGGAGGATGGCAGCCCCTATCCCTACGCGGGACAGGTCCAGTTCTCGGAAGCGCTGGTCGATCCCGACACCGGCTCGGTGACCCTGCGCGCCCAGTTTCCCAACCCGCAGGGGCTGCTGCTGCCCGGCATGTTCTTGCGGGCCAAGCTGTCCCAGGCGACGGTGCACAACGCCATCCTCGCGCCCCAGCAGGGCGTCACCCGCGATCCACGCGGCCAGGCCACGGTCATGATCGTCGGGCCGGGCGACAAGGCCGTGGCGCGGACGATCGTCGCGGACCGCACGGTCGGGGACAAATGGCTGGTCACGCAGGGGCTCGCGGCCGGCGACAAGGTGATCGTCGAGGGCCTGGACCGCCTGAAGGCCGGCCAGGTCGTCCACCCGGTTCCGGCGGGTTCGCCGCCGACGTCGGGCGGGAAGGGACGCTGAGACGATGATCTCCCGCGTATTCATCGACAGACCCGTCTTCGCCTGGGTCATCGCCATCGTGATCATGCTGGCCGGGGTGGCCGGTATGGCGACGCTGTCGGTGGAGCAGTACCCCGATATCGCGCCGCCGTCGGTGAACATCCGGGCGAGCTATCCGGGCGCGTCGGCCGAGGTGCTGGAGGCCAGCGTCACCCAGGTGATCGAGCAGCAGCTGACCGGCATCGACGGGCTGATCTACTTCTCGTCCAACTCGAACGCCGCCGGGCAGGTCAACGTGACGGTGACCTTCGTCAAGGGGACCGACCCCGACATCGCCCAGGTGCAGGTGCAGAACAAGGTGCAGCAGGCGCTGCCCAGGCTGCCGCAGCAGGTGCAGCAGCAGGGCCTGGTGGTCACCAAGTCCAACGCCGATTTCCTGATGGTGGTGTCGATCTACGACGCCAGCGACAAGGCCACGAGCGCCGACGTCTCGGACTACCTGGTCTCCAACCTGCAAGAGCCGATCGGGCGGATCCCCGGCGTGGGCGACGTCAGCGTCTTCGGCTCGCAGTACGCCATGCGGATCTGGCTGGACCCGTTCAAGCTGGCGAGCTTCAAGCTCATGCCCAGCGACGTGATCCCGGCCATCGAGGCCCAGAACACCCAGGTCGCGGCCGGCCAGATCGGCGGCCAGCCGTCGCCCGACAGCCAGATGCTGAACGCCACGGTGACCTCCCGGTCCCGGCTGACCAGCGTGGACCAGTTCAGGAAGATCCTGGTGAAGGCGCAGTCCGACGGATCGCGCGTGCTGCTGCAGGACGTGGCGCGGGTGGAACTGGGCAGTGAGAACTACACGACCATCAGCCGCCTGGACGGTCATCCCGGCGCGGGCATCGCCGTGCAGCTCGCGCCGGGCGCGGACGCGCTGAAGACCGCCAAGCTGGTCCGCCAGGAGATCGAGAGCCAGGCCGGCGCGTTCCCGGCCGGCTACCGCTACGCCTACCCCAACGACAGCACGGCCTTCATCAAGGTCTCCGTTCGCGAGGTGGTGCTGACGCTGTTCGAGGCCATCGCCCTGGTGGTCGTGGTGATGTTCGTCTTCCTGCAGCGCTGGCGGGCGACCCTGATCCCCGCCATCGCCGTGCCGGTGGTGCTGCTGGGCACGTTCGGGGTGCTGGCCGCCGCCGGCTTCAGCATCAACGTCCTGACGCTTTTCGGTCTGGTGCTGTCCATCGGCCTGCTGGTCGACGACGCCATCGTCGTGGTCGAGAACGTCGAGCGGGTGATGGCCGAGGAGCCGGGCATCTCGGCCCGCGACGCGACGATCAAGTCCATGGAGCAGGTGCAGACCGCGCTGATCGCCATCGCCCTGGTGCTGTCGGCAGTGTTCCTGCCGATGGCGTTCTTCGGCGGCTCGGTGGGCGTGATCTACCGGCAGTTCTCGATCACCATCGTCTCGTCGATGGTGCTGTCCGTGGTGGTGGCTCTGGTGCTGACCCCGGCGCTGGCGGCCACGCTGCTGAAGCCACCGGGGGAGGAGACCAGCCGCCTGGATCGCGCTCTGGCCCGCTTCGGCGACCGCTTCAACACCTGGTTCGACCGCAACGCCGACCGCTATCGGCGGGGCGTCGCCCGCGTCATCGAGAAGACCTCGCTGTCCATGATCGCTTACGCCGGCATCGTCGCCGTGCTGGCGGGCGCGTTCTTCATCCTCCCGACCAGCTTCCTGCCGTCCGAGGACCAGGGCTTGGCGCAACTCCAGTTCACCCTGCCGCCCGGGGCGACCATGGCGCGGACCGTGGCGGCGGCGAAGGCCATCGAGCACTACTTCCTGACCCGCGAGAAGGACAACGTCGGCGCGATCTACACGGTCATCGGCCAAGGACAGGCGGGCGCCGGTCAGAACGCCGGGCGGGGCTTCATCTCGCTGCATCCGTGGGACGACCGCCATGGCCAGGCCAACACCGCCCAGGCGATCACCCGGCGGGCCGGCAAGGCCCTGTCGAAGCTGCGGGACGTGCAGTTCTTCGCGCTAAACCCGCCGCCGGTGCGGGGGCTGGGACAGTCCAGCGGCTTCACAGCCGAACTGACCAACACCGGCGGCCTGAGCCGCGCCGCCTTCAAGGCCCGGGTGAACCAGTTCCTGGACACGGCGCGCACCGATCCGCTGCTGGCCGGGGTGCGGCAGAATTCCCTGGAGGATAACCCGACCCTGCACGTCGACATGGACGAGGAGAAGATCGGGGCGCTGGGCCTGTCGCAGGCCCAGGTGGACGCGACGCTGAGCGCGGCCTGGGGCGGCGACTATGTAGACGATTTCGTGGACCGGGGCCGGGTGAAGCGGGTCTACGTCCAGGGCGACACCCAATACCGGAGCCGGCCGGAAGACCTCAGCTCGTGGTTCGTACGCTCGGCCAGCGGAGAGATGGCGCCATTCTCGTCCTTCGCCCGGCTGAGCTGGGCCCAGGCGCCGGCCAGCCTGCTGCGGTTCAACGGCGTCCCGGCCTACGAGATCCAGGGCGACGCCGCCGAGGGCAAGAGCACCGGCCAGGCCATGGCGCGGGTGACCGAGATCGCGTCCAAGCTGCCGGGGATTTCGGTGGCCTGGAGCGGCCTGTCGTATCAGGAGCGGCTGTCGGGCGGTCAGGCGCCGCTGCTGTACGCCATCTCCCTGCTGGTCGTGTTCCTGTGCCTGGCGGCCCTGTACGAGAGCTGGTCGGTGCCGTTCTCGGTTCTGCTGGTGATCCCGTTGGGGCTGGTGGGCGCGGCGGTGGCGGTGGCGGCGCGGGGACTGTCCAACGACGTCTACTTCCAGGTCGGCCTGCTGACGACGATGGGGCTTTCGGCCAAGAACGCGATCCTGATCGTCGAGTTCGCCGAGGCCGCCGAACGGCGCGGACGCACGGCCGTGGAGGCGGCGCTGGAGGGCGCGCGGCTGCGGCTGCGACCGATCCTGATGACCAGCTTCGCCTTCATCTTCGGCGTCCTGCCGCTGGCCGTGGCGACCGGGGCCGGCGCCCGCAGCCGGGTCGAGATCGGCACGGCGGTGATCGGCGGCATGGTCACGGCCACGGTGCTGGCGATCTTCTTCGTGCCGATGTTCTTCGTCTTGGTCCGGCGATACTTCCCGATGCGGCATCGCGCGGTGCGGGCATGAGGCGCCTCGTCATCCTGCTCTGTGCTGCGGCGCTGGGCGGCTGCACGCTGGAGCCGGCCTATGTGCGGCCCATGCCCGCCGCGCCGACGACCTGGCCGGTGGGCGCCGCCTATCCGCAGGTCCAGGCCGCGGCGTCGCCGTCGCTGACCTATGTCGAGGTGTTCCGCGATCCCCGGCTCAAGGCTCTGATCGACCGGTCGCTTACCGCGAACCAGGATCTGGCCGCCGCCCTGGCCAATGTGGAGATCGCGCGGGCGCAGTACCGCGTGCAGCGCGCCGAGGAGCTTCCACACCTCAACGCCACGGCGTCGGCCAGCGAGGACCGCGCGCGGGGCGACACGACCCGCGATCATCAGGCGGGCTTGGAGCTGCCCGCGTTCCAGCTCGACCTATTCGGCCGGCTGCGCAGCCTCAGCCACGCGGCCCAGGAGGCATATCTGGCCAGCGACGCCGGCGCGCGGATGGCGCGGCTGACCCTGGTGGGCGATGTCGCCGACGCCTGGCTGACCCTGGCCGCCGACCGCAGCCTGCTTAGCGTCGCCGACGACACCGAGGCCAGCGCGCGCAGGACGGTCGACCTGACCCAAGTGCGCCTGTCGGGCGGCGTGGCCCCGCGCTCCGACCTCAGCCAGGCGCAGACGGTGCTGGACCAGGCCCTTGCCGATCAGGCCCAGCTCACCAGCCAGGTCGCCCAGGATCGCAACGCGCTGCAGCTCCTGGTCGGCGGGCCGGTGGCGGACGCGGAGCTGCCGGCTTCCATCGAGGGTCTCGATGCGAGCCTGGCCGAGGTCCCGGCCGGGCTGGACTCCCACATCCTGCTTGGCCGCCCCGATGTGGAAGAGGCCGAGCACCGGCTGAAGGCGTCGTTCGCCGAGATCGGCGCGGCGCGCGCGGCTTTCTTCCCGACCATCAACCTGACGGCGCTGGCCGGCGTCGCCAGTCCGGAGCTCGGGGCGCTGTTCTCGGGCGGGACACTCGCGTGGCAAGGACAGGCCGCCGCGTCGCTGCCGCTGTTCGCGGGCGGGGCCAATGCCGGCGGCCTGGCGCTGGCCAAGGGCGAGCGCGACCTGGCGGTGGCGCAGTACCAAAAGGCGATCCAGGCCGCGTTCCGCGATGTGGCCGATGCGCTGGCCCGACGCGGCACGATCGACCGACAGCTCGCGGCCCAGGCGTCGCTCGAAGCGGCGGCGAACGAGAGCTACACGCTGTCGCTCGCCCGCTATCGCGAGGGAGTCGATCCCTACCTCAGCACCCTGGACGCCCAGCGCACGCTGTATGCCGCGCGCCGGGCGCTAGCCGCGACGCGGCTGGCGCAAGCCCAGAACCTGGTGGCGCTCTACGAGAGCCTGGGCGGCGATCCGCTGGTCAGGTCCGCTTCCTGACGATGGCGTCCAGGCTCCACGGACCGGCGCCGGCGAAGGCCAGGTACAGGAAGATGAAGCAGAACAGGATGGCGCCCTCGCCACCGTTCAGCGCGGGCCAGAAGCCCTGGCTGCCGTGGGCCATGAAGTAGGCCACCGCCATCTGGCCGGAGCAGATGAAGGCCGCAAGCCGGGTGAAGAACCCCGCCGCGATCAACACCCCGCCCACGATCTCGATCGAGGCCGCCGCCAGCAGGATCGTCGGCAGGGGATCAGGCGCTCCAGGCTGGGCGGCCGGGAAGTGGAACAGCTTCATCAGGCCATGCTCCATGAAGAGCAGGGCGGCGATGATCCGCAGCAGGCTGAGCACGCGCGGCGCCCAAAGTGTCAGGTTCGGCATGGAGGGTTCCCCTTGGCCTCAGCCCGCCCGTTGCATTTCCGTATCGACGATACGCTGCAGGGCGACGTAGTCGGTCTTGCCGGTGCCGAGCACCGGGATCTCCTGAACCTTGATGATCTTGCGCGGCACCGCCAGTTCCGGCGCGCCGATCTGTTTGGCGTGCGCGACCAGGGCGGCGGCATGGGCGTCACGGCGGTCGGTGACCAGGACCAGCCGTTCGCCCTTTTTCGGATCGGCCAGGGCGACCACGGCGTGGCGGCACTCGGGCCACACGGCGGCGGCCAAGTCCTCCGCCGCGGTCAGCGAGACCATCTCGCCGCCCACCTTGGCGAACCGCTTCACCCGGCCCAGGATCTTGATCCAATCGTCGTCGCTGAGCGAGACCACGTCGCCGGTGTCGTGCCAGCCGCCGGGCAGGGGCTCCACCGAGCCATCGGCATTGAGGTAGCCCGACATGATATTGGGGCCGCGCACCAGCAGCTTCCCGCCACCCGGAATTCCGGGCACCGGCTCCAGCCGGGTTTCCATGCCGGGCACCAGCCCACCGACGGTGCCGCGACGGTTGTCCTCCGGCTTGTTCACCGCGATCACGGGCGAGGCCTCGGTGGCGCCGTAGCCTTCGAGAATGGGGATCGGGCCGAACTTGTCGTGGATCAGGTTGTGGGTTTCCTCACGCACCTTCTCCGCGCCGCAGACCACGAACGTCAGGCCCGACAGTTCGTCGGGGTCGGCGGAACGGGCGTACTGGTTGAGGAAGGTGTCCGTGGCGAACAACACGTTGGCCTTGGTGTCCTTCACCAGTTGCGGGATCTGCTTGATATGCAAGGGCGAGGGGTACTGGAACGCCTTCAGCCCGGTCAGGATCGGCAGCAGCGCGCCGCCGGTCAGGCCGAAGCAATGGAAGATCGGCAGGGGATTGAAGAACACCCAGTTGGTGTCCAGCGGGATGTGCTGATTGATCTGGTGACAGTTGGACACCAGGTTCGCATGGCTGAGCACCACGCCGCGCGGCGCGCCGAAGCTACCCGAAGTGAACAGGATCACGCCGGGGTCCGACGGATTGAGCGCCGTGCGGAACTGGGGCGGCAAGGCGCCGGCGGCGGCGGCGAACAGCTTGTCGGCCAGGCCGACGGTCTTCCGCACGTCCTCCAGGTAGACGACGTTGGTCAGGGTCTCGAGCGCGTCGATCAGGTCGTGCAGCTTGCCCTGTTCCACGAAGCGGTGGGAGGTCAGCACGGTCTTGACGCCCGCCAGTTCGCAGGCCGCCTTCAAATTCCGGATCCCGGCCGTGAAGTTCAGCATGGTGGGCACGCGTCCGAACGCGTGCAGAGCGAAGAACGTCACCACCCCGCCGACGCTGGACGGCAGCATGACGCCTACGCGCTCGCCCTTCTTCGTGAAGCCGCTGATCTTGCGGCCCAGGGCGAAGGCGCCCCGGAGCAGGTCTGTATAGCTGAGGGGATTGCGCTCCTGGTCCTCCAGGATGAGCTTCTTCGGTCCGTGTTTGCGCGACGCCGAGATCAGGGCGTCGAACACGGAAACATGCGCCGCGGCGGTGTCGAAGGCTCTCAAAGGCCATCGCCTCCCGTTGTTATCGTTAGCGTGAGCGTATCCGGCGGTTGCGCTCGTGAAAAGATCGGTAACTGGGCGTGATCGGCGCTCCAGCTATGCCGCGGCGTCACGCGCGCTTGATCCGAAGGCCCGGAGAGACGATCTAGGGACCATGGCCGTGGTCATCGACACCGTAAACTCCCTGGGCGCCCAACGCCCGCGTCACCCCGAGAAGCAGAACCGGCCCGAGACGCCGTTGCTGCGAAAGCCGGAGTGGCTGCGCGTCCGCGCGCCGGGATCGCCCGGCTACAACGCCACCAAGGACATCGTGAAGGGCCACGGCCTGGTCACGGTGTGCGAGGAGGCGGCCTGCCCGAACATCGGCGAGTGCTGGTCCAAGAGCCACGCCACCATGATGATCATGGGCGAGATCTGCACGCGGGCCTGCGCGTTCTGCAACGTCGCCACCGGCAAGCCGAACGCCCTGGATCCCACCGAGCCCGCGCGCGTCGGCGACGCGGTCGCGAAGATGGGCCTCAAGCACGTCGTGATCACTTCGGTAGATCGTGACGACCTGACCGACGGCGGGGCGGCGCACTTCGCCGCCGTGGTGCTGGCGATCCGCGCGGCGTCGCCCGGCACGACTGTCGAGATCCTGACGCCGGACTTCCTGCGCAAGCCGATCGCGGCGATGCACGAGGTCATCGATTCGCGGCCGGATGTGTTCAACCACAACCTGGAAACCGTGCCGCGGCTTTACCTCTCGATCCGTCCGGGCGCGCGCTACTACAATTCCCTTCGCCTGCTGGAGCGGGTGAAGGAGCGCGATCCGACACAGTTCACCAAGTCCGGCATCATGGTTGGCCTGGGCGAGGCGAAGGAGGAGGTGATGCAGGTGATGGACGACATGCGCTCCGCCGGCGTCGACTTCATCACCATCGGCCAGTACCTGCAGCCGACCCGCAAGCACGCCGCCATCGACCGCTTCGTGCATCCCGACGAGTTCAAGGCTTACGAAGAGATCGCCCGCGCCAAGGGCTTCCTGATGGTCTCGGCCAGCCCGCTGACCCGTTCGTCGCACCACGCCGGCGAGGACTTCGCCCGGCTGCAGGCGGCGCGCCGGGCCAAGGACGCGGCGGCCTAGAGCGCCTTGCACCACCACGTCTCACGGCTGCTGCCCTATACGCCGGACCAGCTGTTCGCGCTGGTCGGGGACGTGGACCGCTACCCCGAGTTCGTGCCGTGGATCACGTCCATGCGCACCTGGAACGCCCGCGACGTGGGCGAAGGCTCCAGCACCCTGGACGCCGAGGCCGGGGTCGGGTTCTCGTTCCTGAAGGAGCGCTTCGCCACGCGGGTGCGCCGCGACGCCGGCCAGCGCCAGATCGACGTCAGCCTGCTGTCCGGGCCGTTCCGCAAGCTGGCCAACACCTGGCGGTTCTTCGAGGACGAGGGCGGGACCCGGATCGAGTTCGACATCGACTTCCAGTTCAAGTCCCGCCTGCTGGAAGGGCTGCTTGCCGCCAACTTCCACAAGGCGGTCGAGAAGCTGATGGGTTGCTTCGAGGACCGGGCGAAGGCGCTCTACGGCGCTTGACGCCGGCCCAGGCTGGTCACGGCCAGCAGCACGAAGCCGATCACAAGCACGCCGGCCAGGGACGGCAGCTCCTTAGTCGCGCCGATCAACAAGACGCCAGTGAACAGCGCCGCCGTGACCAAGGCCACGAATCCACGCGCCGGCAGGTTGAACATCGCCGGTGGCGCGTCCTTCTGCCGGCTCAGCCGGAACAGGGCGATGCAGCACAGGATGTAGCCCAGCAGCCGCGTGGCGGTGGCGAAGGTCAGCGCGCTGATCAGGTCGCTGGCCACGGCGAAACCGAACGCGATCGTGCTGGAGACCAGGATGGCGACGTAGGGCGTGCGCCAGACGGGATGCACGGCGCCCAGGCCGGCCGGAAGCTGGCCATGCTCGGCCAGCGACATCAGCATGCGCGGCATCGATATGGTGATCACCAAGATGGTGCCGACGATGACGGCGATGGCGCCGGCCGAGACCATGATCGCCCCGGCCTGCCCATAGAGTTGGCGCCCCACCTCTGCCAGGGGCCGGTCTGTGGCGGCCGGTTGGTCCAGCACGCCCACGCAGACCAGGATCACCGAGGCGTAGGCGAAGGTGACGATCACCGCGCTGCCCAGCAGAGCCAGGGGCACATCCTGCTGCGGATCCTTGGCCTCGCCCGCGACGACCGCCCCGCGCTCGAAGCCCGAATAGGCGAAGAGGTAGACCAGGATCGCCTGGGCGAAGGTGGCGACCCGCGGCGGCGCGTGGTCGATGAACAGCCGCTCGGGCTGCACGAAGGCGATCCCGGCGGCGAGAAAGGCCACGACAAAGGTTACCTTGATGATGATGAGCAGGTTGCTGGCGCCGGCGGACTGGCGGATGCCGGCCAGGACGATGCCGGTGAGGATCAGGCCCAGGCCCACCAGCACGGCGACCCGGGGCCAGCCGCTCTCCACGGCCGGGAAGAAGCCGCCGAGGTAGGTGACCAGCAGGTTGGCCAGGGTGGCTACCGACAGCGCCTGGCTCAGCCACAGCAGCCAACCGACGGCGAAGGCCAGCGACGGGGGCAGGGCGGCGCGGGCGTAGAGATAGGCGCCGCCGGTGCCGGAGAACCGGCTGCCCAGGTCGGCGAAACATAGGACCAGCGGGACCAGCAACGCGGCCGCGGCGGCCAGGACCACGAAGCTCCAGTCCCCGGCCAGCGCATAGACCTTGGCCGGCGCGGCCAGCATGCCGGCGCCGATCATCGCGTTCAGCAGGATGCCGACCAGATCGCGCCGCCGCAAAACCCGCATGAGGTGGGACGGCGCGATGCTCATGGGCTCAGGCCGCTCGGCTGCGCGCGGTCACGCCAGCCGGTCCCGCATCATCTGCAGGGCGGCCTGGACGGCGGCGAGTTGGATGCCTTCCCGGGTGTCCAGCTCGAAGAAGTGTTCTTCGTGGACGATGCGCTGATTGGTGCGGGCGGTGGCGATGTGCACGGTGCCGACCGGCTTCATCGGCGTGCCGCCGCCGGGGCCGGCCACGCCGGTAATGGCCACCGCCAGATGGGCGTTGGACGCCTCGAGTGCGCCCTCGGCCATCATCCGGGCCACGGGCTCGGACACGGCGCCCAGGTCGGCGATCAGGTCGCCGGGCACACCCAGAAGTTCCTGTTTGGCGCGGTTGGAATAGGTGACGAAGCCGCGCTCGAACACGTCGGACGATCCGGCGATGGAACAGATGGCGCCGGCCACCAGGCCGCCCGTGCAACTCTCGGCGGTGACGATGCGCAGGGACCGCTCCCGCGCCTCGTCGATCAAGAGGCGCGCCAGGGTGACGATCTCCAGGTTGAACATCGGCTTGAGGGTTCCTTTACTAGCGCGGCATCACTGAGCATCGCACGTCCCCTTCGATCAAGGCGATTCGAGACCCGATGACCACGCTTGACGCTGGAGCTTCGTCCCGCACCGCCCCCCCGGCGCTTTTCGCGCTGACGGTGTTCACCAGCGCGGCGCTGGTTTTCCTGGTTCAGCCGATGGTCGCCAAGCTGGTCCTACCGCTGCTGGGCGGCAGTCCGTCGGTGTGGAACACCTCGATGGCGTTCTTCCAGCTCGCCCTGCTGGCCGGCTACTTCTACGCCCACCTGCTGCAGCGGATCCCATCGGTGCGGGGGCAGGCGATCGCCCACATCGCGGCGCTGGTCGTGGCGGCCATCGCCCTGCCGCTGCGGGTGAACGGCCTGGCTGGCCCGCCGTCGTCCGACCATCCAAACCTGTGGCTGCTGGCGGTTCTGGGCCTGTCGATCGGCGCGCCCTTCGCGGTCCTGTCCGCCACCGCCCCGCTGGTCCAGGCCTGGCACGCACGCACCATCGGCGCGACGGAAGGCAAGGAACCCTACGCCCTCTACGCGGCCAGCAACTTCGGCAGCCTGATCGCGCTGCTGGCCTATCCGATCATCGTGGAGCCGCTCACGACCCTCGCGGCGCAACGCCATGGCTGGAGCATCGGCTACGGCCTGTTCATCCTGGTGATCGGCACGCTGGCCCTGACGGTGATGCGCGGGCGGTCCGCGGCCGTGGAACAGACGCGCGCCGCGACGCCAGCCCCAAAATGGCGCGAGCGTGCGGCCTGGGTGGCGCTGGCGGCGATCCCCTCCAGCCTGATGCTGGGCGTGACCACTCATATCACCACCGACGTGGCCTCGGCGCCGTTCCTGTGGGTCGTGCCGCTGGCGCTGTACCTCGTCACCTTCATCATCGCGTTCCAGGAAAAGCCGGCGATCCCGGCGGAACTGACCCTGACCTTGCAGGCGGCGGCCGCCGCGGCCTGCGTGGCGCTGCTGCCGTTCAAGGCGACGACCTTCGCCCTTCAGCTCTTCGTCCACCTGGCGGCGTTCTTCCTGACAGCGCTGATGTGCCACCAGCGGCTGGTGGCGCGTCGGCCGGACCCCGCCCACCTGACTGAGTTCTACCTCTGCCTGTCCCTGGGCGGCGTGGTCGGCGGGGCGTTCAACGCCTTCCTGGCGCCGGTGATCTTCAATGACGTCTGGGAATATCCGCTGGTCCTGGCGCTCTCTTGCCTGGCGCGGCCCTGTGGCGACCTCAACAAGATCCCCCGCTGGAGTTGGGCGATGCTGCTCCTCGGCGTCACGGCCGCGGTCGCCATGCCCATCGCCATGACCCTGGCCAACAGCCACCTCACCACCCAGCCGGTGATCGGGGCCCTCGACCGGGCCGAACTGTTCGACATGCTCATGAAGGCGTTGCTGGCGCTGGCCGTCGTCGCGGCCTTCATGGCGCGGCGCCACGCGATCTTCTTCTTCGCGATCCTGGCGCTGCTGTCCTACTCCGCCGAGGCGACGGCCGACCGCACCGACACCCGCCAGAGCTGGCGCAGCTTCTTCGGGGTGCTGAAACTCTCCGAGACCTACGTCCCCAGCATCGGCCACGTGAAGATGCTGGCGCACGGCACGACGCTGCACGGCGGCCAGGCGCAGGACCCGCGCTATCGCTGCCGGCCGATGGTCTACTACACCCCCCGGACACCCATCGGGCAGGTGTTCACCGCCAAGCAGAACGCATCACAGAACCTGCGGATCGGGGCGGTTGGCCTGGGGACCGGCTCGGTAGCCGCCTATGTCCGGCCGGGCGACCGTCTGACCTTCTTCGAGATCGATCCGCTGGTGGTGAAGGTCTCCACGGATCCGCGGAATTTCACCTACACGACAGAATGCGCCAAGCAGCCGGTGGACTATGTGATCGGCGACGCGCGCCTGACCGTGGCCCGGCAACCGGCCGGCAGCTTCGACATCCTGCTGATCGACGCCTTCTCGTCGGACGCGGTGCCGGCGCACCTGCTGACAGTGGAGGCCGTGCGTGGCTACCTGACCAAGCTGAAGCCGGACGGCATCCTGATCCTGCACCTGTCCAACCGAAATCTGGACCTGATGCACCCGGCCCAGGCCGTGGCGCGGGCCGCCGGCGGCTGGGGCCTGGCGCAGAACTACGTCTCACCGGAAAAGGACCCCGAGGGCACGTGGGAGTCGTCGGAAGACGCCGTGATCATCGCCAAGAGCCACGAAGCGCTGGCCGGCTATCTGGCGACCGGAAAATGGCGCCAGGGCGACCCCTTCAAGACGCGGCCCTGGACCGACGACTACACGAACCTGGCCGGCTCGCTTTACGCGAACCTCAAGGGCCGCTGGACCTGGTTGCCGTAAGCTAGAGCGGCGTTTCCACCGCGACGACGGCCTGGGCCATCAGGCCTTCCTCGCGGCCGGTGAAACCCATGCCTTCGGTCGTCGTCGCCTTGACGCTGACCTGGTCGATAGGGATTCCCAGGAGGTCGGCGATCCGGGCGCGCATGGCGTCGCGGTGTGGGCGGATCTTCGGCCGCTCGCAGATGAGCGTTAGGTCGGCGTTGAGGATGCGGCCGCCCCGGGCGGCGACCCGGCTCACGGCGTGGACCAGGAAGCGGTCGGACGACGCGCCCTTCCACTGCGGATCCGAGGGCGGGAAGTGCTCGCCGATGTCACCGTCGGCGATGGCGCCCAGCACGGCGTCGGTGAGGGCGTGCAGCGCGCAGTCGGCGTCGGAGTGCCCGACCAGTCCCATGTCGTGCAGGATCTGCACCCCACCCAGCCAGACGGCGTCTCCGGGGCCGAACCGGTGGGCGTCGATGCCTTGGCCCATCCGCACGATCCGCCGGCCGCCCGAGAGCTGTTCGGCCAGCATGAAATCCTCTGGATAGGTCAACTTCATCAGCATCGGATCGCCCGGCGCCATGGCCACCTGGCCGCCGGCGCGCTCCATCACGGAGGCGTCGTCCGTGGGCTCTTCGCCCGCCGGCCAGCTGAGGTAGGCGGCCCGCAGCTTGCCGAGGCGAAACGCCTGCGGCGTTTGCGCACGCCAGAGGCCTTCGCGGGAGACGGTTTCGTCCACCCGTCCGTCGCCGCGCTTCAGTGTGTCCGGGACGGGCAGGGTGGGGATGGCGCCGTCGGCGCCGTCCAGCGCCGCCAGCAGCCGATCGACGTGCGTCCGGCCGACGAACGGCCGCGCTGCGTCGTGGATCAGCACCGGCTGGTCGGCCTCTGCGGTGAGCGCGGAGAGCCCCGCTTGGACCGACTCCGCCCGCGTCTTGCCGCCGGGGACGGCCTTCCAGCGGTCAAGGCCGACGAGGGCTTCGTCGGCGTCGGCCAGTCGGTCCCGCGCCACGACGACGACCACCTCCTGGGCCCCCGCCGCCAGCAGACCCTCAACGGACCAGCGCACGATCGGCCGACCACCCAGGGCGCGCCACGCCTTCGGTTCGCCAGGCCCAGCACGCAGGCCGTCACCGGCCGCCACGATCACCGCGGAGAAAGTCATGCCCGGCGTCTTAGGGAAGTGCGCGGCTTTGTTCCAGCTTTCGCGCTTTACGCGGCTGTTACATCTGCCTAAAAAGGCAGCGATGGGGATGATTATTAAATGAGCACCGTGCTCGACATCGGTGGGGTGAAGGTTGGGGGTCGCGTCTGGATCGCGCCCATGACCGGCATATCCGACCTACCGTTCCGCCGCGCCGCCAGCCGGCTGGGCGCGTCCTATGTGGCGACCGAGATGGTCGCCTGCGCCGAATTTTCCAAGGGCCGCCCCGACGTCGTGCGCCGCGCCGCGGTGGGCGAGGGTCTGCCGCTGATGGTGGTCCAACTGGTCGGCCGCGATCCTGAACACATGGCCGAGGGCGCGCGACTGGCGGCCGAGGCGGGCGCCGAGATCATTGATCTGAACTTCGGCTGTCCCGCACGCGAAGTCGTCGGCGGACACGGCGGTTCGGCCCTGATGCGCGAGCCGGGACTGGCCGCCGAGTTGATGGCGGCGGCGGTCGAGGCCGTAGACGTCCCGGTGACCGTGAAGATGCGCCTGGGCTGGGACGACGGCAGCCGCAACGCGCCCGAGCTGGCCGCCATGGCTGAGGAAATCGGCGTGAAGGCCGTGACGGTCCATGGCCGCACCCGCTGCCAATTCTACAAGGGCGCCGCCGATTGGGCCGGCATCCGACCGGTCAAGGATGCGGTGTCGATTCCGGTCATCGCCAACGGAGACATCGTCGACGGCGCCACCGCCCGCGCCGCCCTGGACGCCTCCGGCGCCGACGCGGTGATGGTCGGCCGAGGCGTCTACGGCAAGCCGTGGATCGCAGCCCAGCTCGAGGCCGAGCTGGACGGCCTGACCTTCGAGGCGCCCGGCGCTGACGCCCGGCTCGCCATCGCCATCGCGCACCTGCGTGAGAGTCTCGAGTTCTACGGCGAACGCCTTGGCCTGCGGATCTTCCGCAAGCACCTGGCCGCCTACATCGAAAACGCCCCCTGGCCCGCTGACGCGCAGGTCCGGAGAGAAGCGCGCGCGGCCTTGTGCCGCCTGGAGGACGCCCAATCGGTCGAGAGGGGGCTGACGGCCCTCTGGGGACCTCCAGACCACAGGCTTGCTGCATGAGTGGGAAGATCAAGTTTCAGGAAAAGGGCGTCGATATGGACGCCTTGAAGGCCGCGGCCTTCGAGCTCAGCCCCGACCCCGCCCTGGTGGTGGATGCGGAGGGCTCGCTGACGGCGGTCAACGAGGCGGCCGAGGCGCTGTTCGGACAGGGACTCGGGCTGCTGGCCCGCGGTCGGTTCCGCGCCGCCCTACCGCACGGGTCGGCGCTGGTGTCGCTGCTGAACCGCGCCATCGAAGAAGACGCCCGGGTCCGGGAGCGGGGCATTCACATCAGCCTGTTCGGCCTGCCGCCGTTCGAGGCCGATGGCGCCGCGGCGCCGCTGGGCGATGGCTCGGTGCTGCTGACGCTCACGGTCAAAAACGGCCTGGGCAACGAGCGCAGCGCCCACGAGGCGGCGGGCCTGCGCTCGCTGGTGGGCCTGGGCCGCATGCTGGCCCACGAGATCAAGAACCCGCTGGCCGGGATTCGTGGCGCGGCGCAGCTGCTGAAGTCCGGGGCCAAGGCCGAGGACGTGCCGCTGGCGCAGCTGATCGTCGACGAGACCGACCGGGTGCGCCGCCTGGTGGACCGGATGGAGGCGTTCTCGGACGACGCCCTGCCGACGCTGGCGCCGATCAACATCCACCAGATCCTGGACCGAGTGCGCGCGCTGGCCACCAACGGCTTCGCCGAAGGCCTGGGCCTGAAGGAAAGCTACGACCCCTCGCTGCCGCCGGTCCCGGGGGACGAGGATCAGCTGATCCAGATCTTCCTGAACCTGGTGAAGAACGCCGCCGAGGCCGCCCATTCGCGCAACGACGGCCGGGGCGAGGTCTCGATCCACACCGCCTATCGTCACGGGGTGCGCGTGCGCTCGGCCAAGGGTCAAGCCCTGCGTGGCGCGCCGCTGGAGGTCCGCATCGTCGACAACGGACCGGGCGTGCCGGACCACATTCGCGAAAGCCTGTTCCAGCCCTTCGTCACCTCCAAGAACAACGGCGCGGGCCTGGGCCTGGCGCTGGTCGCCAAGCTGGTCGCCGGACACGGCGGCCTGATCGATTTCGAATCGGAGCCCGGCCGGACCGTCTTCCGGGTGCTGCTGCCGATCGCGGCTCATGAGGACGCCACCTAAATGAACGCCGCCTCCAAGAAAATCCTGATCGCCGACGACGACAGCTCGATCCGGCTGGTCCTGTCCCAGGCCTTCACCCGGCTGGGGTACCAGGTCCGGGCTACCGGCAACGCCACCACGCTCCTGAAATGGGTGACGGACGGCGAGGGCGACCTGGTCGTCACCGACGTGGTCATGCCCGACGAGAACGTCTTCGACGTGCTGCCGCGCATCAAGAAGCACCGGCCGAAGCTGCCGATCATCGTGATGAGCGCGCAGAACAACCTGATCACCGCGGTCAACGCGGCCGAGGTCGGGGCGTTCGAATATGTGCCGAAGCCCTTCGACCTGGACGACATGACCTCGGCCGCACGCCGGGCGCTGTCGCGGCCGGCCGACGCCGAGGCTTCCAAGGCCCAGGCCCGTGCGGTGCGCGACGACCGCCTGCCACTGATCGGCCGCTCGGCGCCGATGCAGGAGGTCTACCGCACCATCGCCCGGCTGGTCGGCGCCGACCTGACCGTGTTGATCACCGGTGAGAGCGGCACCGGCAAGGAGCTGGTCGCCCGCGCCCTGCATGACATGGGCCGCCGCCGCGACGGCAAGTTCGTGGTCATCAACCTGGCCGCCACCCCACGCGAGCGGGTCGAGACCGAGTTGTTCGGCAAGGACGACAGCGACCACGGCAAGTTGATCGACGCCGACGGCGGCACGCTGTTCCTGGACGAGATCGGCGACATGCCGCTGGACGCCCAGACGCGACTGCTGCGGGTGATCGACGGGTCCGAGCCGACGCTGAACCCGAAGACCAACCGCCGGCCGAACGTCCGCATCATCGCGGCGACCAACCGCGACCTGCGCGCGCTGATCCAGCAGGGGCTGTTCCGCGAGGACCTGTTCTTCCGGCTCAATGTCGCGCCCCTGCGAATCCCGCCGCTGCGCGACCGCTCGGAGGATATCCCGGACCTGGCCCGCGCCTTCCTGTTACGCGCCAACCGCGAGGGCCTGCCGGCCAAGACCATCGACGCCAACGCCCTGGAGCGGCTGAAGCGCCACGCCTGGCCGGGCAACGTCCGTGAGCTGGAAAACCTGATCCGCCGCGTTTGCGCCCTCTACGGCGAGGAGCTGATCAGCGCCCGGATCATCGAGAAGGAACTGGCCGACCAGCAACCGACCGTTCAGGGCCAGGAAGGTCCCGCGACCCTGTCGCAGCTGGTGGAGCAGAAACTGGCCGGCTACTTCGCCGACCAGCCGGACGGCATTCCGCCCGCCGGGCTCTACGATCGGGTGCTGGAAGAGGTGGAACGCCCCCTGATTCAGCTCACCCTGGCCGCCACCCGTGGCAATCAGGTTCGCGCCGCCGAGATCCTGGGCCTGAACCGCAACACCCTGCGCAAGAAGATCCACGACCTGGGCGTCGAGATGGCGCGCGGCCGCCGCTAGTCGCGCACGCAATTGGCAGGGCGACGGCGGCCGAGGGCCTCAACCGTTGCCTTGCAGCGCGGCAACATAGCTGTTGATTTTGGGGCACAGCACCCTAGGCTCCACGGTTAATGGCGTTGCTTACGCACCCTGCGTTCCGACATCCGGCCCTGGCCCGCATCCGGACCGCCTTCAGATCCCGCGCTGTCCTCGGCGTCGGCTACGGGATCGCGGCCACGCTCACCGGCGTGGCGATCCTGCTTGCCGCCTCGCCGCCGGAGAAGGGCCCGCTGGGTCCCGCCAGCGAGCTGATCCTGGCGGTGCTCGGGTTCAACCTGATCCTGATCATCGCGCTGATGATCGCGGTGGCCCTGCGCATCTTCGAACTGCTGGACGCCCGGTCGCGCGACGCCGGCGCCCGCCTGCACGTGCGCTTCGTGCGACTGTTCGCCTTGGCTGCCGTGGCGCCCGCGGCCGTGGTCTTCCTGTTCTACGGCGTGCTGGTCACCCAGGGGGTGGAGAACTGGTTCAGCGCCCGCGTGCAGACCGTCGTGGAGAATTCCGCGACCGTCTTCCGATCCTATATCGAGGAGCAGACCCGCGAGACGGCCAACCGGGTCACGGCCATGGCGCTGGACCTCAACCGGGAGGCGCCCTCGCTGCAGGGTCAGCCCGCCCGGCTGACCGCCGCCTTGCAGGCGCTGGCGTCGTACCATGAGATCCCCGCGCTCTATCTGGTGAACAAGCAGGGGCAGGTTATCGCCCGTGCCGAAGCCACCGGCGCGCCGGCGTTCGAGCCACTCCCGGCGTCGGCCTATGAATCGGCCGATCAGGGCGAGATCTACGTCCACGCCGACGACGTCATCCGGGCGCTGTACCGGCTGCCGGACTACAACAACGTCTATGTTTACGCGGCGCGTCCGCTGGAGACCGGGATCGTCGCCCATCTGCGGGAGGCGGAGAGCTCCCTGGTTTCCTATCGCGAGGTGAAGGAGAACCGCGGCCGGATCCAGACGATCTTCACCCTCAGCTACGCCGAGACGGCGCTGCTGGTGCTGGTGGGCGCGGTCTGGCTGGGCCTGGCGGCGGCGAACGCGATCTCGGCGCCCGTCGCGCGGCTGGTGCAGGCAGCGGGACGAGTGGCCGGCGGTGACCTGAGCGCCCGTGTCGACGCCGATGCCGACCCCGACGAGATCGCGGTGTTGTCGCGGGCGTTCAACAGCATGACCCACGATCTTCAAGCCCAGCAGGAGGCGCTGCGACGCGCCGGCGAGGAGGCCGAGGAGCGCCGTCAGTTCATCGAGACCGTGCTGACCGAGGTCAGCGCCGGGGTGATCGGCCTGTCGCCCGACGGCCTGATTTCGGTCGCCAATCGCCAAGCCGCCGTGCTGCTGGCGCTGCCGGGGGACCAAGGGCGCGGACGCAAGCTGTCCGAGGTGGTGCCGGAGTTCGCCGAACTGGCTGCCGCCGGGCGCAGCGGCGAGGCCGAGGAGGAGATCGACGTGGTGCGCGGGCGCGACAACCGCCGCCTGCGGGTCCGCGCCAGCCAGAGCGAGGGCGGCCTGGTCCTGACCTTCGACGACGTCACGCGGCTGGTGGCGGCCCAGCGGAACGCCGCCTGGCGCGACGTCGCCCGCCGCATCGCCCACGAGATCAAGAATCCGCTGACCCCGATCCAACTCTCCGCCGAGCGGCTGCGCCGGAAGTACCGCAAGGACATCGCCGAGAGCGAGCTGGAGACGTTCGATCGCTGCACCGACACGATTATCCGGCAGGTCGGCGACATCGGCAGGATGGTGGACGAGTTCTCGTCCTTCGCCCGGATGCCGGCCCCGAAGTTCGCCAAGCTGGAAGCCGGCGAACTGGTGCGCGCCGCTGTCTTCGCCCAGCGCGTGGCCAGCCCTGATTTCACCGTCGAGCTGGAGGAGATGTCGGCCGACGCCACGCTCTATGCCGACGGCCGGATGATCGGCCAGGCGCTGACCAATGTGCTGAAGAACGCCGCCGAGGCGGTCGAGGCGCGCCGGGCGAAATCCCCCAATCCTAAGGGCCGGATCACCGCCCGCCTGATCGTCGAGGACGCCTCGGTGGCGATCGAGATCGAGGACAACGGCATCGGGCTGCCCGCGAAGGATCGCGACCGCCTGACCGAACCCTATGTGACGACGCGGGAGAAGGGCACCGGCCTAGGCCTGGCGATCGTCAAACGCATTCTGGAAGACCACGGCGGCGAGCTGGAACTGGCCGATGCGCGGCGCGGGCAGGGGGCGCTGGCGATCCTGCGCCTGCCGGCCGCGCCGGCGCCACGCACGGCGAAGCCCACCGCGGTCGCGACGGCGAAATGAGGAAGACCTGATGGCAGCTGATGTTCTGGTGGTCGACGACGAGGCGGATATCCGCGAGCTGGTCGCGGGGATCCTCACCGACGAGGGCTATGATGTTCGCACGGCGAACGACTCGGAAAGCGCATTGGCCGCTGTCCGGGCCCGCAAACCCGCGCTCCTGATCCTGGACATCTGGATGCAGGGTGGCGGCATGGACGGCCTGGAGTTGCTGGACATGGTCAAGGCGCTGGACGCCGACCTTCCGGTAATCATGATTTCCGGCCACGGCAACATCGAGACCGCCGTCAGCTCCATCAAGCGCGGGGCCTACGAGTTCCTGGAGAAGCCGTTCAAGTCCGACCGCCTGTTGCTGGTGGTCGAGCGCGCGCTGGAAACCACCAACCTGCGCCGCGAGAACCGCCGGCTGCGGGCGCAGGCGATCACGCCCGAGGGGCTGATCGGCAAGTCGATGGCTGCCCAGCAACTGCGCCAGATGATCGCCAAGCTGGCGGGCGCCAACAGCCGGGTGCTGATCTCGGGTCCCGCCGGCTCGGGGAAGGAGACCGTGGCGCGCCTGATCCACGACGCCAGCCATCGCGCCCGCAACGAGTTCGTGCCCATCGGCGCCGCCGGCATGACGCCCGAGCGGATGGATGTGGAGTTGTTCGGCGAGGAGGGGGCCAGCGGCCGCCCGGCCAAGATCGGCGTCTTCGAACGCGCTCACGGCGGCACCCTGTACCTGGACGAGGCGGCCGACATGCCGCGCGAGACCCAGGGGCGGATCCTGCGGGTCCTGGTCGAGCAGCGCTTCCGGCGCGTGGGCGGCGACGCCGACGTGCAGGTGGACGTCCGCGTGATCTCATCCACCTCCAAGGATCTGCGCGAGGAGATCTCCGCGGGCCGGTTCCGCGAGGACCTGTTCCACCGGCTGAACGTGGTGCCGGTCAACGTGCCGGGGCTGTCCGAGCGACGGGAGGACATCCCGGAACTGATCGACGATTTCATTGAACGCATCTGCGAGGCCTCCGGCCTGCCGCGGCGCAAGCTGTCTGACGATGCGCTGGCCATGCTCCAGGTGCGCGGCTGGCCGGGCAACCTGCGCCAGCTCAAGAACAACGTGGAGCGGATGCTGATCCTGGCCTCGGGCGTGGCCTCCGACCCGATCACGGCGGACATGCTGCCGCCGGAAGCCTCGGTGAACGATCACGCCACGTCGCTGGGCGCCGAGCGGATCATCGCGCTGCCCCTGCGCGAGGCGCGGGAAGTGTTCGAGCGCGAGTACCTGAACGCCCAGATGCTCCGGTTCTCGGGCAATATTTCACGGACAGCCGCCTTCATCGGCATGGAGCGCTCGGCGCTGCACCGTAAGCTGAAGTCGCTGGGCCTGTCGGGCGCCCGGGCGCTGGAAGCCGAGGAGGCGTAAGCCAAGTGAGTCGCATCGCCTATGTGAATGGCCGCTTCGTCCAAAAGGCGGAGGCCGTCGTCCATATCGAGGACCGGGGCTATCAGTTCGCCGACGCGGTCTATGAGGTCTGGGCGCTGTTCGGCGGCAAGCTGGCCGATCCGGAGGGGCACTTCACCCGTCTGGAACGCAGCCTGTCGGAACTGCGCATCGACATGCCGATGAGCCGCGCGGCCCTGACCGTGGTGCTCAAGGAGACCGTCCGCCGCAACCGCATCCGCGAAGGGCTGGTCTATCTGCAGGTCAGCCGCGGCGTCGCCACCCGCGACCATGCCTTCCCGAACCCGGCCGTCGCGCCGGCCATCGTGGTGACGGTGAGCCGCGTGGACCGCGAGGCCACCGAGGCCCGCGCCGCCAAGGGCGTCTCGGTCGTCACCACGCCGGAGAACCGCTGGGGCCGTTGCGACATCAAGACCGTCGGCCTGCTGCCCAACGCCCTGGCCAAGCAGAAGGCGCGCGAGGCGGGCGCGGTCGAGGCCTGGTACGTGGACGACCTGGGCCTGGTCACCGAGGGCGCGTCGTCCAATGCCTGGATCGTGGATGGCGACGGCATCCTGCGCACGCGCGACACCAACGCCAACATCCTGCGCGGCGTCACCCGCCTCAGCCTGCTGGACCTGGCCCGCGAGGCCGGTCTGAAGGTGGAGGAGCGCCCGTTCACGCCCGACGAAGCGCGGGCGGCGAAGGAGGCCTTCATCACTGGCGCGGGCACCCTGGTGCTGCCGGTGATCGCGGTCGACGGCAAGCCGGTAGGCGATGGTTCGCCGGGACCGGTGGCGCAGAGGCTCCGTCGCCTCTATATCGAGCGCGCGCAGGCGACGGCGATCTAAGTCGAGCCCGCGATTGCAACGGCCGCAGTTTGCGGCTTAGCGTGACCTTGTGTGTGGGCGGATCTTCCGCCCGATCAAAACGAAAAGGCGGAAAGCCGTGAGCGACAAGAAACAAAACCTGCAGGACACCTTCCTCAACAGCGTGCGGAAGTCCAAGACGCCACTCACCATCTTCCTGGTGAACGGGGTCAAACTGCAGGGCGTGGTGAGCTGGTTCGATAACTTCTGCGTCCTGCTGCGGCGCGATGGCCAGTCCCAACTCGTCTACAAGCACGCCATTTCCACGATCATGCCGGCCCAGCCCGTTCAACTGTACGAGCCGTCCGACGACGAGGCCGATTGAGCACTTCAAAATCCGTAGACCGTGAGGCGCCCGTCCAGCGCGCCCTGGTGATCCATCCGGCTCGGGACGGCCGCGGCTCCGCGCGCCATCCCGACGCCCGACTGGAAGAGGCCGTCGGCCTCGCCCTCGCCCTCGACCTCGAGGTCAGCGAGCGCATGGTCGTGAACCTGCGCCAGCTGACCCCCGCCACCCTGTTCGGCAAGGGCAAGGTCGAGGAAATCCGCGTCCTGATCGAGGTCGAGGAGTTGGACGCCGTCGTCATCGACGACGCTCTAACTCCCGTCCAGCAACGGAACCTGGAGAAGGCCTGGAGCGCCAAGGTCATCGACCGCACCGGGCTGATCCTGGAGATCTTCGCCCTTCGCGCCCGCACGCGGGAGGGCCGGCTGCAGGTCGAGCTGGCGCGCCTGACCTACGAGAAGTCGCGACTGGTCCGAACCTGGACCCACCTGGAGCGCCAGCGCGGCGGCTTCGGGGTCATGGGCGGCCCCGGCGAAACCCAGATCGAGACCGACCGGCGGCTGATCGCCGAGAAGATCCGCAAGCTGAAGGAAGAGCTGATCGAGGTGCGCCGCACGCGCACACTACAGCGGTCGGCGCGCCGGCGGACGCCGTTCCCGACCGTGGCCCTGGTCGGCTACACCAATGCCGGCAAGTCGACCCTGTTCAACCGCCTGACCAACGCGACGGTCGTCGCCGAGGACATGCTGTTCGCCACCCTGGATCCAACCCTGCGCTCGCTGAAGCTGCCCGATGGCCGTCCGGCGATCCTGAGCGACACGGTGGGCTTCATCTCGGACCTGCCGCACGAACTGGTCGAGGCCTTCCGCGCCACCCTCGAGGAGGTGAAGGAGGCCGACGTGGTCCTGCACGTCCGCGACATCGCCAGCGAGGAGACCAAGGCCCAGGCCGCCGACGTCCGCACCGTGCTGGAGCGCCTGGGCGTCAACATGGACGAGCGTCGCATCGTCGAGGTGTGGAACAAGGCTGACCTGCTGCCCGCCGAGGGCCGCGAGGAAGCCAGGCACGACGCCCGCCGCGCCCAGCCGCCAGCCGTTCTGGTCTCCGCCGTGACCGGAGTCGGCTGCGACGATCTGCTGACCATGATCGCCGGCCTGGTCGACGAGGCGCCGCCGGTGGATGTCTATGCGCCGGCCGGCGAGGGCGCCGCCATCGCCTGGCTGTATCGCCACGGCCGGGTGATCGAGCGGAACGACGGCAAGGACGGCTCCGTCCGGCTGGCCGTCAGCCTGACCGCGCAAGCCATGGGCCAGTTCGAACAGCTCTACCCGCAGGCCGAGATCCGCACCCACTAGCGCTCCATTCGTCGCGCTCACCGCACCCTTCGTCGCACGTCGGTGGTCTTGTCGCGCGAGCGACATGACAGCGGTGAGACGGGGTCGGGGAGCCTGAGTTGAAGATCGATCTGCGGCGAAAGCCCGCTACGGTGGCCGCCGGCTTCGCGGTCCTGCTCTGGATCGCGGCCTTTGCCGGCTACATCGCGCCGGAAGTCGCCACCGGACATGCCGGTCAGCGGCAGGTGATCTACCTCGGCGCGACGGTCATCATCGGCTTCATCCTGTCGATGCTCTTCTATGTCGGCGTCGTGCCCGCCGCGCGTGAGCTGAGCGGCCGCATGCGCCTGTACCTCGCCGTCGCGCTGTTCTTGGCGATCGTCCTGCTGCACGCCTATGTCGATCTGCTGATGATCGAGCACTACCTCCGGGCTCGACCGGTGCTGACCGCGAAGGCCATCCTCAGCGGCACCGAACTGCTGTTTCTCAACAATGTGCTCCTGCTGACGCCGGCCCACATCACCTACGTCTTCGGGGTCGGGATGGGGCTCTCGATGCGGGCCGTCTACGAGCGCGAGCAACGGCTGGCGGCCGCCCTGGCGGCGGCGCAGGACGCGCAACTGGCGGCGCTGCGCTTCCAGATCAATCCGCACTTCCTGTTCAACAGCCTGAACGCCGTGATGTCGCTGGTCGGTTCGGGCCGCAACCGCGACGCCGAAACCGTCGTGGCGCGCCTGGCCGAGTTCTTTCGCGCGACGCTGTCCAGCGAACCGAACGCCATCGTCACCCTGGAGGAGGAACTGGATGTCCTGGGCGCCTACCTCGATATCGAGGCGGCGCGGTTCGGCGAGCGCCTGCACGTGGTGATCGACCTGCCCGACCATCTGGCCAGGGCCAGCATGCCGCACTTCCTGCTGCAGCCCCTGGCGGAGAACGCGGTCAAGCACGGCGTTGCGCCCAGCAAGCGGAAGGTCACCTTGACGGTCAGCGCGCGGGCCGCGGACGATCTGCTCGTGGTCCAGGTTCGCGACGACGGCGCGGGTGGCGCGCCCCCCACGCGCAAGCCCGGCGGCGTCGGCTTGAGCAACGTGTCGGCGCGTTTGAAGGCGCACTATGGCGATCGCGCCAACCTCAGGTCGGAGCGCCTGGCGCGGGGCTTTCTGGCCGAGGTGGCGGTTCCGCTCAGCTTCACGCGGCCCGCGGCATGATGCGGGTCTTCATCGTCGACGACGAACCCCTGGCGCTCGAATGGCTGCGCTCCTGCCTCGGGCGGCTGAACGGCATCGAGATCGTGGGCGAGGCGGCCGACGGCGACGCGGCGCTGGAGCGGGTCGCGGCGCTCGACCCGGACGTCGTGCTGCTGGATATCCAGATGCCCGGCCGCAGCGGCGTGGAGGTGGCGCGCGCGCTGGCCCGGCGGGCGCGCCCCGAGGTGGTCTTCGTCACCGCCTTCTCCCACTGGGCGGCGGAGGCGTTCGAACTGGACGCCGCGGATTATCTCCTGAAGCCCGTGCGCGCCGACCGCCTGGAAGAGGCGATGAACCGCGCCCAGCGCCGCCTGGTCGCGCCGGACACGGCGTTGGCGACGCCATCGACCTTCGAGGCCGGCTTCTGGGTGCGCCAGCGGGAGGGCCTGGTCCGTGTGCTGGTCGCCGACATCCGCCGCATCGAAGCCGACAAGGACTACGCCCTGATCCACACCCACCTGCGCACGCACATCCTGCGCACCACGATGCGGGAGCTGGAGGATCGGTTGAACCCGAAGGACATCGTCCGGGTCCACCGCAGCGCCTTCGTTCGGCTGTCCACGGTGCGCCGCGTGGAACGCAATCGCCGGGGCCTGATGCGGCTGCACACCGAAGACGGCGCGGTCGTGGACGTGGGCGCCAGCTACGCCAAACGCGTCGCTGCGGCTCTGGGCCTGCCGACGGTAGACCCCGACGAGCCCTAGGCGCGCTCGGCGGCCTTGGCGTCGTCCCAGAGGCCGTCCATCTCGGCCAGGTCCGACTGGGCCGGGCTCTTGCCCCGCTCGGCCAGCCGCTGTTCCACATAGCTGAAGCGCCGGACGAACTTCGCGTTGGTGGCGCGCACCGCGTCCTCGGGGTCGACGTCCAGCGTGCGGGCCAGGTTGGCGACGACGAACAGCACGTCGCCGATCTCGGCCTTGGCCTTCTCCAGGTCGCCGGCCTCGATCTCGACCAGCATCTCGCCGACCTCTTCGTGCAGCTTGGCGACGACATCCTGCACGGTGGGCCAAACGAAGCCGACGGTGGCGGCGCGCTTGGACAGCTTCACGGCGCGGGTGAGACCAGGCAGGCCGATGGGCACGTCGTCCAACAGGCTCTGCGCCTTGCCCTTGCCCGCGCGCTCGACCGCCTTGAGGTCTTCCCAGCCCTGTTTCTGGTCGTCGAGCGAGGCATAGGTCTCGTCGGCGAAGACGTGCGGGTGGCGGCGGACCATCTTGTCGTTGATGGCGCGGGCCACGTCGTCGAACGCGAACGCGCCCTGTTCCTCGGCGATCCGCGAATGGAAGACCACCTGCAGCAGCAGGTCGCCCAGTTCGTCCTTCAAGTCTGACAGGTCGCCGCGTTCGATGGCGTCGGCGACCTCATAGGCCTCCTCGACCGTATAGGGGGCGATGGTCTCGAATGTCTGCTCCAGGTCCCACGGGCACCCATCTTTGGCGTCGCGCAGCCGCGCCATGATCGCCAGCAGCCGGTCGAGGGGCGCCAGATCGGCAGGCGGGGCAGGGCGGGTCATGGGGGCTCAGCTCGACAGGAAACGGCGCGCGGCGATCAGACCGCGCCCCGCACTATGACGCAAGCCGTGCGAAGCCGATCAGCGGCCGGCGACTTCCTGGCCGCGCGCCAGACGACGGGCGAAGCGGTCGAAGGTCCATTCCGCGTCGCTCCACACCCAGCTGGCGCGCGCCTGACGGATGTCGGTCTCGAACCACTTGTAGTCGACCGGGCTGACGGTGCCATCTGCCGCGACGATGCGGCCTTCGATCGCCGCGCCGCCGACGCCGAAGCTCTCGAACGACAGGCCGGGGGTGTCGCCAAGCTGCTTGAAGGTGGGCCGGTTCGGCTTCACGTCGGTGAGGATCAGCTCGATCCGCGCGCCGTCGTGCGCCGCCTTCTTCGCCAGCGCCCGCTCCACCGCGGTGCGCAAGTCGCTGGTGAGGACGTCGGCCTCGCGCACCCCAAGGGTCTTCTCGAATTTCTTCTGCAGCTCGGGGCCCACGGTGACGTTCACCGAGGCCGGGGCGGCGAAGGCGGCCGAGGCGCTGGCGAGCAGGGCGGCGGCCGTGAGGGCGAGGAGGCGCATGGGGAGGCTCCGAGCGGACAACAGTAATTACTGGATACAGATAGGGCGTCGTTCGATATCGCACAAGGCGGCGTCGCAGGTTGAGTGCAGACACAATTCGCCTCTCAGGCGAATCTTCGTATCGTGAAGCTTCCTCGGACCTGGGATGCGACGCCATGAGCGATGCGGTCTTCCAGCGTAACCCGGCTGTCCGCCGGATCGGGTCGTCGAAGCGGGCGGGGCGCCTGCCGGTCAGCTATGGCCTGGCGATCGCCGCCGCCGCGTCCTTGAGCCTCTGGGGCGGGATCTTCTGGATCGCGGCGCGGTTACTCGGCTAGGTTCCGCGCTCAACGCGGCGGAGCATACATGGCCAGATCACCGGACTTCCTCGGCGCGACCGGCATCGGGGTCAGCGACCTCCAGGCCTCGGCCACCTTCTACAAGGCCGCGCTCGGCCTCCAGGAACTGCGCACCTACAAGCTCGACTACATGGACGAGATCATCCTGGCCCATGAAGGACGCACCGCAGTGGTGCTGATGCATTGGACCGACGGATCGGCGCGTAACTACAAGGATGTGCCGGTGAAGCTGGTCTTCTACGTCACCGATCCGGTGGCGGTGGCGGACCGCATCCGCAAGGCCGGCGGGACGATCACCCTGGAGCCCGCGCCGCTCGCGGCCTTCGGCGGCGCGATGGTCGGCCTGGGCAAGGATCCGGACGGTTACGTGATCGAGTTGCTCCAGGCGCCGGAGGCGAAAGCGCCGAGCGAAAGCCTGCAGGCCGCGACCGCGGGTTAGGCCGTCCGCCGCCGCGCGGCCTTGAAGTGTTCGATGAACGCTGCGAGGCCCGCCGACGGCAGGCGCTGTCGCGGATAGTAAAGCGACACGCCGGGGAAGGGCGGGGTCCAGTCCTCCAGCACCCGGACCAGGCGGCCGGAGGCCAGTTCGTCGGTCATGGCGCGTTCGATCACATAGGCGATGCCGCCGCCGGCGACCGCCGCCTGGATCGCCAAGCCTGGGCTTCCTACCACCAGGCGGCCCGGCGGCTCGATGCTGACCGTCTCGCCCCGCCGCTCGAAATCCCACGGCAGCAGCACGCCGCTGGGCATGCGCACGCGGATGCAGGCGTGGCGCAGGAGATCGGCGGGCGCGATCGGCCGGCCGTGCGCCTGGAGGTAGGCCGGGCTGCCCACGATCATGAAGGTTTCCGGCACGCCGAAGGGTAGGGCGATCATGTCCTGCGGCACCGCCGACCCGCCGCGAACACCGGCGTCGAACCCCTCGGCCACGATGTCGACCATGCGGCCATCCACCGCCAGGTCCACGCGCATGTCGGGATAGGCGGCCATGAAATCCATCACCGTCGGCAGGATCCGCTCGGCGCCGCCCTCCGAGGCGTTGAAGCGCAGGAGCCCGGCGGGGGTGTCGCGGAAGCGGTTCACCGTCTCCACCGCGTCGGCGATCTCGCGCAGCGCGGGGCTGACCCGTGCCAGGAAATGCTCGCCGGCCTCGGTCAGCGAGACGCTGCGCGTCGTCCGGTTGAACAGGCGAACGCCCAGCCGCCGCTCGACACTGGCCACCTGATGGCTGAGCGCCGAGGGCGACACGCCGAGATGACCGGCGGCGGCGCGGAAGCTGCGGCGGCCCGCGACGGCGGTCAGGGCGTTCAGCTCCTGAAGCGACAGGCCGGCCATTGTGCGGAAACTCGCATGAACCCAACAAATTTGGTGAGGATTATCACATCAACGACCAGCGCCTAGATTGCGGCTTCAAGAGGGAGTCCGCGGATGGTCGAAACGGTGCTGGTGACGGGTGGGACGGGTTACGTCGCGAGCTGGCAGATCGTCGAGATGCTGAAGCGCGGCTACGCGGTCCGGGCCACGGTGCGCAGCTTGGCCAAGGGCGAAGGCGTGCGGGCGGCGGTGGCCACCGTGGTGGAGCCCGGCGCGCGACTGACCTTCGTCGAGGCCGACCTGATGGGCGACGCGGGCTGGGCCGCGGCGATGGCCGGGTGCGACTACGTCCTGCATGTGGCCTCGCCCCTGGGCGGCGGCGAGGACGCCAGCGACGCGACCCTGATCCCACCCGCGCGGGACGGGACGATCCGGGTGCTCCGCGCCGCGGTGGCCGCCGGGGTGAAGCGCGTGGTGATGACCTCGTCCACGGCCGCCTGCGCCTCACGGCTACAGGGGCCGGACAGCAACAACGACGAAACGGTGTGGGCCGACATCGGCGACCCCGACAGCAACGCCTATCGCCGCTCCAAGTTGGTGGCGGAGAAGGCCGCCTGGGACTTCATGGCGGCGCACGGCGGCAAGACCGAGTTCACGACCGTGCTGCCAAGCGCCATCTTCGGCCCGGTGCTGAGCCGCGACACGCTGGGGTCGGTGCTGGTGGTCGGCCGGCTGTTCAGCGGGAAGATGCCCGGCGTGCCGAAGATCGGCTTCAGCGTCGTGGACGTTCGCGACCTGGCGGTGGCGCAAGCCCTGGCGATGACCAACCCGCAAGCCGCCGGCGAACGGTTCATCGCCTGCGGCGAGTTCATGTGGATGGCCGATATCGCCCGGGCGCTGCGGGCCGAGCTGCCGACCGCGCAGGCGGCGAGGGCGCCCAGATGGGTTCTCCCCAGCTTCCTGGTGCGGATCGCCGCGCGGCGGGACCCAGGCCTGCGCGGGATCACCCCGACCCTCGGGCGACGGCACGCGTTCAATTCGGCGAAAGCGCAACGGGTTCTGGGCTGGACGCCGCGACCCGGGCGCGAGACCGTGGTCGAGACCGCGAAGAGCCTGATCGCCGTGGGGGCAGGCTAACGCAGGCGATAGGTGATCGTGGTCACCACGCGGACACGCTTGAACACCTGGGACGATTCCTCGCCCACGTCGTCGCGGCCCAGAATCTCGAACGAACCCTGCGTGGCCGAAGCGATTCCGCCCAGCGGCGTGCCGGAGTCCTTGGCGAACTGCTGGGCGCCCGTGCGTGCGCTGGCCGTCGCCTCGGCGATCATCTTGGGCCGCACGTCGTTAAGCTTCGTGAAAATGTAGGAGGGCCCGTTGTAGTCCTGCAGCACCACGCCCTGGCGCACCAAGGCGTCCAGCGAACGGGTGGTGGCCTGCACGCGGTCCACATTGGTGGTTCGGACGATCACGGTCTGAGCCACGCGGTAGCGGGCCCGGATCTCGCTGGCCTGGTACTCGCGGGCATATTGGTCGGTGACCTCGAACCGGCCGAGGTCGATCTCGGACTTCGCGTAGCCTTGCTGCGCCAGGTAGCGACCCACGACGCCGAGCGAGGCGCCGACCTCGGCCTGGACGGCCGCCAGATCGTCGCCGGCGGCGGCGAACTTCAGCGGCAGTACGGCCAGATCGGCCTTCACCTGGCGCTCCGACACGCCGCGCACCGTGACGCTACGATCGCCGACACGCGCGTTCTCGACGCCTTTGCCGATGAAGACGCCGCCGGCGGCGACGCCGACGGCCAGGATCCCGGCGGCCGCCAGGGCGGTGACGAAGGTGGACTGGGTCATAATCAAAGCAGGCGGCAGACGCGCGAGCCTGTCAATCACCTGGATCGGCTGGAAAGGGGCCGCCGAGTAGCCTCCCGCTCCGCGAATCTGTTTCGCGCCTAAGGAAGATTATCGGAAATATTAGGTGGGCAATTCCAGCTCGCCCGTCGCGATCCGCTGCAGCGTCTCGACGAAGAACGCCGGCTCAGCGGCTTTCACGCGCGCTTCCAGCGTCTCCGGCGTGTCGTTGGCGGACACCGGCACCGCGCGCCGGGCCAGTTCGGGCCCGTGGTCGTACTCTTCGTCGACCAGGTGGATGACGATGGCGCTCTCGGTCAGACCCGCCGCCAGCACGGCCTGGTGCACGCGCGCGCCGTACATGCCGTCGCCGCCGAACCGCGGCAGCGGACCCGGATGGATGTTGACGATCCGTCCGGCGTAGCGCGACAGCGTCACCGGTCCCAGGCGACGCAGATAGCCCGACAGGACGATCAGTTCGACGCCGTGCGCCGTCATGGCGTCGGCCAGGGTCTGGTCGGCGGTATCGGGATCACCGATCGTCGGGATCGCCAGCGCCGGAACGCCCCGCGCTTCGGCCCAGGCCAAGGCCGGCGCGGTCCGCTTGTTGCTGACCACCAGACAGGCCCGGGCGGCCAAGGCTCCGGCCGCGATGGCGTTCACCATAGTCTCGGCGCTGGAGCCGTTTCCGGACGCGAGGAAACCGAGCTTAAGCGGCCGGGATATCACGTGTTTTCGGCCTTGAGCTCATGTTGGAGAACCATACCGTCATACGCAGGCTGGACGCCCTCCGGCAGCTCGGCCTTCAGCGCCTGGAAGTCCAGGTCGATGTGCATGTTGGTCAGGATCGCCCGCTTGGGCTTCACCCGCGCGATCCACTCCAGAGCCAGGTCCAAATGGGCATGGGTCGGGTGCGGCCGCCGGCGCAGCGCGTCCACGATCCAGATGTCCAGGTCCGCCAGCGCCTCGAACGCCGCCTCGTCCAGGCCGACCACGTCGCTGGAATACGCAACGCCGCCAAAGCGATAGCCGACAGACCTCACGCCACCGTGGTCCTGATCGAAGGTGGTCACCGGGATGACGCCGGTCGGCCCGTCCACCTGCCAAGGCTGGCCGTGATCGGGAATCCGCTGCCGGTCGCAGATCGCGGGATAACCGCCCTCGCCCTCGAAGATGTAGCCGAACCGCCGCATCATCGTGGTGTCGGTCGCGGCGTCCATCCAGCACGGGATCCGCGCCTGCTGGCGCAGGTAGAAGGCGCGCACGTCGTCCAGGCCGTGCACCTGGTCGGCGTGGTCGTGGGTCAGCAGCACGGCGTCGCATCGCTTCACGCCGGCCTTCGCCGTCTGGATCCGCAGTTCGGGCGAGGCGTCCACCAGGACCGTGGTTTGCGGCCCCTCCCCCAGTCGCCGGACGAGGAGGGAGCAGCGCGTGCGGAAGTTCTTCGGCTCGGCGGGATCGCAAACGCCCCAGTCGCCGTCGGCGCGCGGAACGCCGCCGGACGAGCCGCAGCCCAGGACCGTGACCTCCAGCGTGCCGCTCATGGCCGGGGAATCCGATCGAACAGGGCGAAGAAGGCATCCGTGGTGCGTTGATCGGCTTCGTCGAGCGACCAGCCGCGCACCTCCGCCAGCTTGGCCAGGATGTGCGGGACGTAAGCCGGCTCGTTCCGCCGCCCCCGATACGGCACGGGCGCGAGGTACGGGCAGTCGGTCTCGACGATGATCCGGTCGGCCGGCATATCGCGGATCACCGCGCGCACATCCTCGGCGGCCTTGAACGTGGCGATGCCCGAGACCGAAAACCAGGCGCCCAGCGCCGCCGCCCGCCGCGCCAGATCCCCGCCCGACGTGTAGCAGTGCATCAACAGACGGAACGGCCCGGCGGCGTATTCCTCTTCCAGGATCTGGCCCATCACCGCGTCGGCCTCGCGCGTGTGGACCACCAGCGGCAGGCCGGTCTGGCGGGCGGCGGCGACGTGGGCGCGGAACACCTGCGCCTGGATGTCGCGCGGGCTGAGGTCGTAGTGGAAGTCCAGGCCGCACTCGCCGATCCCGACCACGCGCGGATCGGCGGCGAGCTCGACCAGGGTCGCGGCGGAGAGCTCTGGGTTCTCCTTGGCTTCGTGCGGGTGCGTGCCGACGGTGCACCAGATGTCCGGCTGGTCGGCCAGGGCACGGCAGGCGGCGAAATTCGAGACCCGGTCGGAGATGTTGACCATCAGCTGCACGCCGGCGTCCCGGGCCCGCGCGATGACGGCGTCGCGGTCCTCGTCGAATTGCGGGGCGTGCAGGTTGACGTGGCTGTCGATCAGCATCGGTGGGGCGTCAGCTCTGCGCGGCCTGGCGCAGCTCCGTAAGGGCGGTGAACAGGGCGTCGGCGCGGTCGAGATTCAGCGCCTCGACCTCGCGCGGCAGGCGGTTGAGCGTCTCCCACGCCTGCGCCCAGCGATCAAGGCGACCATACCCTTGAGCCGCCTGGTCCAGCGTCAAGCGATGCACCCGGTCGGCCAGGCGGCCAAACAGCAGATTGAACTGGGCCTGCCCCTCGCCGCCCCGGAACTTCTCGGAGATCGAGAGCGCCCGGGTCTCGTCGATGCGCGGCAGCTCGGACAGCAGGTCGCGGGCCGCGTCGTCCATGGCCAGGGCGTTGGCGGCGGCCAGCGACAGGGCCTGGCCCGGCGCGCCATCGGCCATGTGGGCCAGCCGCAACGCGTCCTCCGGATTGACGCTGGTGCGGGCGCGGACGAACTCGGCCGTCGCCTCGATCCCCAGCGACTGGAACGCCAGACGCCGGCAGCGGGATCGGATCGTGGGCAGAAGGCGGCCGGGCGAGTGCGAGACCATCAGCAGAACGCCGCGCGGCGGCGGCTCCTCCAGAGTCTTCAAGATGGCGTTGGCGGCGTTGACGTTCAGGTCGTCGGCGGCATCGACGATCGCCACCCGGTGCGGCGCGCTGGCGGGCGATTTGGAAAAGAACTCGGCCAGCTTCCGGGCGTCGTCCACCGGGATGACCTTGCGCGCCTTGCCGTCCGGCCCCTCGCGCTCCAGCACCAGCAGGTCGGGATGGCTGCGGGCGGCGACCTGACGGGTGACGGGGTGCTCGGGATCGGCGCCCAGGATGCCGTTGGCGGGATAGGCGGGCGCGCCCAGCAAGCGACGGGCGGCGCGGTAGGCGAAGGTCGCCTTCCCCACGCCTTCCGAACCGGTCAGCAGCCAGGCGTGGTGCAGCCGTCCCCGCGCGCGGGCCGCCTCGAAGGCCGCCTCGGCCAGGTCCTGGCCCTGGAGTTGCTGGACATCGCGCGGATGCGGAACCTCGACGTCAGCCATGCACGGCCAGCCTGGCCTGGACTGTCGTCCAGATGGCGGCCTCGACCGCGTCCATGGCCGCCGTGGCGTCGATGACGGCGCAGCGGTCGGGCTCGGCGGCGGCGATGGCCTGGAAGCCGGCGCGCAGCCGCTCGTGGAACGCCATGCCCTTGGACTCGAACCGCATCTCGGCGCCGGCCCGCGCATGGGCGCGCGCCAGACCGGTCTCGCACGGCAGGTCGAACACCAGGGTCAGGTCGGGCCGGGTGGTCTCCAGGATATAGGTCTCGAGCGCGGTGATGAAGGCGGGGTCCACGCCGCCGGCGGCGCCCTGATAGGCCCGCGTTGAATCGGCGAAGCGGTCGCAGATCACCCAGGCGCCACGGTCCAGCGCGGGACGGATCACGCGTTCGATGTGGTCGCGCCGCGCGGCGTACATCAGGAGGGTCTCGGTGACCGGGCTCCAGCGGTCGGCGTCGCCGCGCAGGACGATGTCGCGGATGCTCTCCGCCCCGGGCGAGCCGCCCGGCTCACGGGTGGTCACGACCTCGCGGCCGTCGGCCGTCAGGCGCGCGGCGAGGCGCTGGACCTGGGTGGATTTCCCGGCGCCCTCGCCGCCTTCGAACGTGATGAAACAACCGCGTGTCACGCGGCCAAATTGGCGCGTTCGGCGCGGATGTCTAGAAGCTGCTGACCACGCGCGCGTCGGCGAAGCCGATGCTGGCGACGCGATCGCGCAGGGCATAGGCCGCGGCCTCGTCGGCCGGCGCGGGCATGACCACCCGATAGAGCGTCGTGCCGTTGCGCTGCAGCGGCTCGATCGACGCCCGGCCGGCCTGGGAAAGTTGGGCCACGGCGCGCTGGGCGTTGATCTCGCTGGAGAACGCCCCGGCCTGGATGCGCAGCGCCGATGTCGAGACGGCCGAGGCCATGACGGTCTGGCCGGCGATGGGCGTGTTCGAGATCGCCGAACCGGTGATCGGCGGCAGCGACTGGACCGAGATGTCGGCACGGTCCGATCGCACCGTCATGGCGCGCGACGGTCCGCCGGCCGCGATCTCCATCGCCGGGTCCGACGTCGAGGACGCCGCCGCCAGGGGCGCGATGGCGGCCGGCGCCAGGCGGGTCGCGAGCGGGGCGGCGCTGGCGTAGCGGACACCGTCGCCGCGGCCGGTCAGCGGCGCGGGGCCGAGGTAACGGACGCGGACGTTGGCCAGGCCCGCGCGGTCGTAGCCGAGCTCGTGCGCCGCCGCGCGGCTGAGGTCGATGATGCGATTATCCACGAACGGGCCGCGATCGTTGACCCGGACCACCAGCTTCCGGCCGTTGTCGAGGTTCGTCACCTCGACCATCGAGGGCAAGGGCAGCGTCGTGTGGGCCGCGGAGGCCGTCGTCATGTCGAAGGTCTCGCCGTTGGCGGTGGCCTTCATGTGGAACTCGTCGCCGTACCACGAGGCGACGCCCCGCTCGTCGTAGTTCGGCTGCTCGCGCGGCACGTACCAGACACCGCCCACCTGATAGGGCTTGCCCACCTTGTAAGCGCCCTGGCCCATCGGCGCGGGAGCCTTGCCCGTTCCGTCGGCGCGGCTGGGATAGCGCGGCGTCACGCAGGCGGTCAGCGACGCGCCCGCCAACAGGATGACCGCGATCCGGGCGCACCGCCCGACGTTCTGGGACTTCGTCATATCCGCCTCCGACTCACGCCGAATCTTGGGCGGGGAAGCTTGCGACAGGGTTAACCGGGAATTGCCGAGCTGCACCTTAGGCTTGGCGGACAGGGTGGGATTCGAACCCCTGTGCGGCTGCGCCGCACATCTTTGCTTGACGTTGTGGGTTCGACGACCAGACCCCGGTGTTTGGCGGACAGGGTGGGATTCGAACCCACGGTAGGCTCTCACCTACGGCGGTTTTCAAGACCGCTGCCTTAAACCACTCGGCCACCTGTCCAGCGCGGGCGCTTCTAGCAGGCGCGCGGCCCAGGCTCCAATGGGCCTAGCTGACCTTTTCCACCTTGGCCGAGAGGCGGGGCCGCACATAGGCGTGGCGGACCATCCGGATCGTGTCCGGGAGGAAGAAGCCGAAGGTGGGCTTGTAGTCGTAGATGACGTCGGTGACGATCACGCTCTCGTTGGAGCGCAGGTAGCCCTGCGGCAAGCTCGGCGAGCCGGCCGCCGTGTAGTCCTTCTTGGCGGTCCAGTCCGTCGTGATCGTACCGGAGCCGTCGGCGCTGATGCTGGAGACCCGCTGTTGCAGGCGCACGCTGGGGAACGGGTACATCACCGCGACGCTGGCGCTCAGCACATCGTTCAGCTCGGCGTTGCTGATCGTCCGGTTGCGGGCGGTGATGTCGGCCATGGTGCTGGCGATGTGGGCCACGTTGCGCTGCGCGACATAGGCCTGCAGCGCCTCGGCCGCGCCGATGTGCAGCAGGAACAGGATCGGGAGGATCAGGGCGAACTCAACGGCCGAGGCGCCCTTTCGGTCTGCCGCGAGGCGGCGCAGGAACACGATCATTCGAACGGCTCGTTCTTGAAGGCGACGCGAGAGGCGATGGTGATATCCATCGGGCCGTTGCGTCCGTAGGCCGTGGCTAGGAACGGGCTCATGAGCGGCCATTTGTAGTTGGCCTTGACCAGGATGATGTCGCTGGCCCGGCCCTTGTCGAACTGCCCCGCCGGCTGCGAGGTCGCCGCGGCCGACGCACTGGCGAAGGCCGAGTATTTCTGGACGCTGACCACCAGTCGGTCGCGGCAGGAGGTGACCGCCCCACCCATCCGGTCGCAGATCTGTTGTTCGAAGGTCGACGCCGTCGTCGCCGCGTCGCTTCGGCCGGTGCGGATACGCCGCGAGGCGTCGATGACGGCATTGTCCAGGCCGCTGGTCATCATCCCCAGCGCGCCGATCTCGAACAGCGAAAGCAGTGCGAAGAACAGCACCGGCGCGACCAAGGCGAACTCGATCGCCGCGGCGCCGTTTTCGTCGCGATGGAAGGCCTTGGCGCGGGCCTTGTGCGCCTCGATCTTGAGCATGGGCGCAACGTGGCGCGGTTACACAAACATCAGGTTGCGAAACACGGTGAAGGGAACTTAACGGTCCCGGATAAGGAGAGATTAGCCGTCCTGCGATATTCAGCGTCACCAATAACAACGGTTCGCAGGATAACTCATGCGCAGGTCACGCTTTGCCGGCATCGGGCGATTGGTCCGCCGCTTCGACAATCGCGGGAATGTCGCCATCGTGGCCGCGCTGGCCATGGGGCCGATCTGTGTCGCGGGTTTGGGCGCCGTAGACCTGGCGCGCGCGACGAATGCGAAGGCCGAGTTGCAGGACGCCTTGGACGCCGCCGCCCTGGCCTCCGCGCGCACGACATCGACGACGGATGCGCAGCTGAAGACGGCCGGCGACCGCTTCCTGGCGCAGAACCTGTCGCTGGGCGATGACTTCAAGCTTGGGACCACCAGCTTCAAGTTCGGCCAGAACGGCAATGTGGTGGCCTCGGCGTCGCTGGAGGTCCGGCCGTTCGTCGCCGGCCTGCTGAGCAACGGCGTGATCTCCATCGAGGCGACGAGCGAAGTCGTGCGCGCCAGCGTCAAGGTCGAGATCGCCCTGGTCCTCGACACGACCGGCTCGATGAACGACGGCACGAAGCTGGCGGACATGAAGAAGGCGGCCAAGGACTTCGTCACCAAGATGGAGGAGGCCGCCAACAAGAGCGTCGAGCCCGACTCGGTGAAAATCTCGCTGGTGCCCTTCTCGAACACGGTCCGCGTCGATGGCGCGGCCTATCTCAACGCGCCGTGGGTGGATCAGGCGGGCGCCTCGCCAATCAACGACGAGATTTTCACCAAGGCCAGCGGCACCCAGCACGCCAACCGCCTCACCCTGTTCTCGCAGATCGGCACGGCCTGGCGCGGGTGCGTGGAGATGCGCAAGGCGCCCTACGACGTCCAGGACACCGCGCCCAGCACCGGCACGCCGGCCACCCTCTACACCCCCTACTTCGCGCCCGATGAGCCCGACAGCAAGACCAGCGGCTACTCGGACGACTACGAGAACGACTACCTTCCCGACGGCACCGGCAGCACCACGAACTGGCGGGTCAAGCAGGGTTCGATCACGAAGTACGGCGGCACGAAGCGGGGCTCGATGAGCACGACCTTCGGCCCCAACCGCGGGTGCGGCGTGTCGAAGATGCGGCGGCTGTCCACCAGCTTCCAGGCCATCCGCGACGACATCCAGGCCCTGACCGCCGATGGCAACACCAACATCCCGATCGGGATGTCGTGGGGCTGGAACACGCTATCGCCGCAGGGTCCGTTCGCCGACGGCGTCGCCTACAATACGCCGAAGCACCAGAAAATCCTGGTCCTGATGACGGACGGCGAGAACACCATCTCGACGCGCGACACCCCGAACGACGGGACCTACGCGGGCACCGCCTACATCTGGCAGGGCCGGGTCATCAAATCCAACGGCCAGCCGCTGTCGAACGGCGTGAACAACGACACGCGGACCCAGGCGCTGGACTACCGGCTGGGCCTGCTGTGTACGAACATGAAGGCCAAGAATATCGAGATCTACACGATCCGCGTCGAGGCGGGCTCCAGCACCCTGCTGCAGAACTGCGCCAGCTCGCGCGACAACTTCTACAACGTGACAAATTCCTCGACCCTGACCGCGGTGTTCGCCAGCATCGCCGGCCAGATCGCCGCGCTCCACTTGGCGCGCTAGACCGGTTGAGACGATGGCGGGCGGCTCCACACCGGTGGGGCCGCCCGTTTCCATGTCCGGGACCGCCCTCCCCGCGCTGCAGGTCAGGCCTGGGTCGGATGCGCGCGCTGGTGTATGCGGCCCCATGGCTTCCGACGAGATCTTGGTCGACGCGCGCGGTCACCGCTGTCCGGTGCCGACGCTGCGGCTGCGGCGCGCGCTGGAGGCGGCTCCGGCCGGTGCGCGGGTGCGGCTGCTGGCCGACGATCCCCTCGCCCGGATCGACGTTCCCCACTTTGCGACCCAGGCGGGCGCGACCGTGCTGGAGCAAAGCGACTTGGAAGGAGCCCTGAGCTTCCTGATCGCCAAGGCCTAGTCGCGCAGGCCGACCAGCTCCGACGCCAGGGGGACGCGCCGGCGATGCACCGCGATCTCGACCTCGGTCGCCAGGGCCCCGCCGAAGAAGACGGCGTTCACGTTCCAGGACAGCCAGATCAGGAAGATCACCACGGTGGCGACGGAGCCGTAGGTGACGCCCAGCTCGGCGATGTCAGTGACGTAGTACCCGAGGGCCCAGGAGGCGAAGATGCACAGGCCCGCCGCCGCCGCGCCGCCCAGCAGCGAGGCACGCCACTCAACCGGCTCACGCGACATCGCCCAGCGATAGATCAGCGCCATGCCCAGGGTCATGCCCACGCTGGCCCAGGTCCACTCGCTGTAGAGCCACAGCGCCCCGCGCAGCGGCCGCAGGTCGAAAGTCTCACCGAGGATCCGGAAGCCGAAGAACACCATCGAGAGGATGGCCAGCGCCGCCAGGGCCGCGATGGTCACCGCCAGGGCGATCAGATTGAAGCTGAGGAAGCCGCGCGGCTTGTCCTCGTCGTGGATGAACGACAGGCCCGCCAACAGCGCCTTGAAACCCCGGTGCGAGGCGTAACCGCCAATCAGCAGGGCCATGCCGCTCTGCACCGACACGGTCTCGGGCGGCGCGCGCGACAGGCGCATGAGTTCGCTCTGGAAGATCAGCCGCGCGGCGTCCGGCATGACGCGGGCCATGGCCTCGCCCTGCGCCGCCACCTGGGTCGGGTCGGAGAGCAGGCTGTACAGGCCCATCATGATCGCCAGAGCCGGGAAGATCGCCAGCATGACGAAGAACGAGACGCCGCCGTTGTACAGCATCACGTCGCGACCCCAGAGCCGCGACAGCGCCTTGCCCAGCACGGTCAGGCTGAGCCGAAGTCCATGGACGGGGTCCCATTGCCCCTCACGGACGCGGCGGATCAGCTCAAGGAATGTCATGCGCGGAGAAATTGGGGCTCGACTCAGGGTCGGGCAACCCTTGGCCCAAATGGTAACGGCGCGCCACCCGGGTTAGTAGGTGGCGCGCCGCCGATGGGCGTGTCTTTCCATCCGGGCCGGCCGCCGCTTCGAGGGACGGGAGAGCGCGACGACCGATCCGAGCCCCAAGGTGCGATTTCCCGGCTGAACCGGGTCTGAACGCGTCCTTCAGGTAACGTGTTGTTCCGGCTGAGTGTTACGCCAGCGCGCCGGCGGTCTGCAGCGCGCCGATCTCGGCGTCCGAGAAGCCCCAGTCGCTGAGCGCCTCGCGATCGTGGGCGCCGATGGCGGGCGGCGGACCCTGGATCGCGCCCGGCGTGGCCGAGAAGCGCGGCGCAGGGGCCGGTTGCACGACTCCACCCAACTCCACGAACGTCTGCCGCGCGGCGTTGTGCGGATGCTTGGGCGCCTCGTCGAGGTCCAGGACGGGGGCGAAGCAGACGTCGGTGCCGCCCATGATCGCGGTCCATTCGGCCTGGGTCTTCTGGGCGATTACATGGGCCAGCTTCTGGCGCAGGCTGCCCCAGGCGGAGCGGTCGTGCTGCTTCTGGAATTCCGGGTCGTTGATGCCGGTCTTCTCCAGCAACAGGGCGTAGAACTGCGGCTCGATCGACCCGATCGAGACCCATTTTCCGTCGCTGCACTGGTAGGTGTCGTAGAAGTGCGCACCGCCATCCAGCAGGTTGGAGCGGCGCTCTTCCTTCCACATGCCGGCGGCCTTGAAGCCGTAGAACATGGCCATCAGCGAGGCGGCGCCGTCGCTCATGGCGCAATCGATGACCTGGCCCTTGCCGGTCTCGCGGGCCTGGATCACGCCGGCCATCAGCCCGAAGGCCAGATAGAGCGCCCCGCCCCCGAAATCGCCGACCAGGTTCAGCGGCGGGATCGGCTTGTCCTCGGTCCCGATGGCGTGCAGCGCGCCGGTGATGGCGATGTAGTTCATGTCATGGCCGGCGGCCATGGCGTACGGGCCGGTCTGTCCCCAGCCGGTCATGCGGCCGAACACCAGCTTGGGATTGCGCTTCAGCGCCACGTCCGGCCCCAGGCCCAAGCGCTCCATGACGCCGGGCCGGAAGCCCTCGATGACCGCGTCGGCGGCGTCCATCAGCTTCAGGCAGGCCTCGACCGCCTCGGGCGTCTTGAGGTCGAGCGCCACCGAGCGCCGGCCGCGCGAGGTGATGTCCGACGGCGCGCCGCGACCCTGTCCCTTGCGGTCGATCCGCACGACGTCGGCGCCCAGGTCGGACAGCAGCATGCCGCAGAACGGGCCGGGGCCGATGCCCGCGAACTCGACGATCTTCAGGCCGGTGAGCGGACCCTGGCGCATGCGTTTCTCCTTCGATATCGCGCTGACGCTAGCCGCGTTGCCCTTCGGTCAGCCAACCCGTCAGCCGCCGCCCGGCAGCGACTGGCCGTCGTCCACGGTGATCAGGCTGCCGGTCATGGCCTTCGCGCCCGGGCCGGCCAGCAGCAGGAAGGCCTCGTCCAACTCAGAGGCATCCATCAGCCGGCGGCGCGGGAAGCCCTTGAGCTGCCGCTGGCCGCCCTCGGTCGGCCACCAGGCGTCGTTGATCGCGGTCTCGATGTAGCCCGGAGCCAGGGCGTTCACCGCGATACCGCGCCGCGCCCACTCCCGCGCCAGGCTGCGGGTCAGCATCGCCACCGCCGACTTCGAACCACAGTAGGCCGACAGGCCGGGAAGCACCGTATGGCTGGCGATCGAGGCGATGTTGACGATGCGCCCCTCGACCTTGGCCGCGATCATCCGCTTGGCGGCCTCTCGGGCGGCGAAGAAGGTGCCGCGAACATTGACGTCGAACGTGGCGTCGAAATCCTCGATCGAGATGTCCAGCGCCAGCCCCTCCCCGCCGATCCCGGCGTTGTTGACCAGGATGCCGATGGGCCCGAGCTCGGCCTGGACAACATCCAGGGCGGGACCGATCGCCGCAGCGTCGGCCACGTCGAGGGCCAGCGCCATCGCCCGGCCGCCGCCCTTGGCGATCTCGTCCGCCAGCGCCTGAATCTTGTCCACCCGCCTCGCGGTTACGGCGACGGCGGCGCCCCGGGCCGCCAGCAATCGGGCGAAATGCGCACCCAGCCCGCCGCTCGCGCCGGTGATCACCGCCACCGTTCCCGTCAAATCAACAGCCAAGACGCACCCTCCTGCGACAATGAAACTCTTCCGCAACCTGCGCGCGGGTATGGGACAACTCTTCCGGCCCTGCGCGATTCCGTGCTTTAGGACAGATCAGGGCGCGATTGGATGGGGATATGGCGGTAGGGGTCCAGGCGCGAGTGCTGATCGTCGCACGCGACGATTCCACGGCCGGCCCGTTGGCCGAGGGGCTGGACCGTCTTGGCTGGCGCACGGTCACCGCGCGCAGCGAAGCCGCGGCCGCCGCGGCCCTGTCCGACCTGCAAATTCAAGCGGCTATCGTCGATCTGGCCGACATGGACGACAGCGCCGTAGGCCTCGCCAAGCGCCTGCGCGAGGCCTGCTATCCGCGTCGCCTGCCGATCATGGCCATGGGCGCGCTGGATCCGTTTCAGAACGATCACGGCTACGACCTGACCCTCGCCGCGCCGCTGCATCCCGCTCAGGCGGCCATGCGCCTCGAATCACTCGTGCGCACCGCGGTGGCCGAGGAAGAGTTCGAGGTGCGGCTCGAAACGTTCGCCGAGCGCGGCCACGGCCTCGATTCGCCGGAAGCCGACCCGACGCCGTTCCGCGTGCTGGCCATCGGCGAGCCCGCCCCCCAGTTCCTGGCGCTGTCCAATGCCCTGTCGCGCAACGGCGCGGAGGTGGTCGGCGCTTTCACCGCGTTTACGGCGTTCGACTACCTGCACGAGCGGCCGTTCGACGCCGTGGTGCTTTGGGCCGGCGACAACCCGCACGAGGCGCTGTCGATCGCGGCGGGCCTGCGCCGCAACACGCGCCTCTACCACACGCCCGCCCTGCTCTACATGCGCGCCGAATCGGCCGTGACGGCGGCCGAGGCCTATCACCGGGGCATCTCCGATGTGGCCTCGCCCGAGACCTCCGAAAGCGAGACCGCGCTGCGCGTCGTCGAGCTGGCGCGGGCATTCCGCCGTCAGAAGTCGGTCCGCGCCGCCCTGGAACAGGCGCGGGGTTCCGGCCTGATGGACGCCGCCACCGGTCTCTTCACCCGCGACCTGTTCGCCGGTCACCTGATGCGCCTGGCCCGTAGCGCCCGCGAGCGGAACCGCCCCTTGAGCGTCTGCATGCTGAAGGTCGCCGAGAAGGCCGATCTCACCGCGCCGCGCGCCGGTGGCTGGGTGGCTCGCGCCGTTCCGCAGATCGGCTCGATGATCGGCCGGCTTGTGCGTGTCGAGGACACCGCCGCCCGCCTCGCGCCCGAGGTCTTCGCGCTGGCCTTGCCCGCGACGCCGCTAAGCGCCGCCCGATCGGCCGGCGAGCGAATCGCCGCCGTCATCGGCTGCACGGCCTTCGAAGCGGGCCAGGGCGCCACGCCCTTCGTCGTCGAGTTCGATCTGGGTGTCGCCGAGGTGGCGTCGCCTGAAAGTGTGGGTTACGCCTTGGAGCAAGCGGCCGCGATGGCCCAGACCCTCAAGGCGAGTTGATGCCCCACGTTTCCTTTGGCGCCATGCCCTCCGGCGGCGGCTACTGGACCTACCTGATCCCGCTCATCGTGATCGCCATCGTCATCCTGCGGAACGCGCGGGAGCGGAAGGTACGGATCGAACGGCTGTGGATCTCGCCGCTGATCATCATGGTCATGGCGATCCTGGCGTTCAGCCAGAACCCACCGCCCGGTCCTATCGGCCTAGTCATGGACGTGGTCGCAATCGGTCTGGGCGGCCTGCTGGGCTGGTGGCGCGGCCGGGCCAGCAATTTCACCATCGATCCCCAGACCCATGTGGTGACCAGCAAGGTCTCGCCGCTGGGCATGCTGCTGATCCTTGGCATCTTCGCCCTGCGCTATCTGCTGCGCGGCGCGGTCTCGGGCGAAGCCTCGCTGCTGCACCTGACCGCCGCCGAGGCCACCGACAGCTTCCTGCTGCTGGCCGTGGGCGTTGTGTCGGCCCAGCGGCTGGAGTGGTGGATCCGGGCGCGGAAGATGATCGCCGACGCCCGCGCGACCACGTCCTAGCGGCCAACGCCTCGCGGCGCCGGCGGCTTCATCGCCTCGAACGCGCGGCTCTTCTCGCCCAGCAACGCGCTGCAGCGCTGAATCTCCGGCTGATAGTCGGCCAGCCGCATCTGGCTGACCTCGCGCTTGATCGCACGTTCCAGGTCGATGCCCGGCTCACGGCCCTCGACGCGTCCCGAGAAGAAGAAGACCCCAAGCGCGCCCCACGACTTGTACTGCTCGTTACGGCTCATCACGCTCATGCCGATGACGCAGCGCACGTCGGCGCGATTGGCCTCCCGCACCGTCTCGTCGTCGGCGCGTGCGCTCACGGCCGTGGCGGCCAGCAGGCCCGCCAGCATCCAGACTTTCATGTTTCCCCCGTCCCGCGCGTCACTCCGGACGCTTCGGGCAGCATGCGCCCACGAGGACGCGTGGCCAACCGCCGTTATTTCTTGGCGGGCGCCGCGGCGGCCGGCGGCGGGCCGAACTGCTTGGCAAGGCGCTGGTTCATGGTCTGGAACTCGCCGCTGCGCTGCGACAGCTCGTTCCCACAGCGGGTCAGTTCGGCCTGCACCTGCTGGGCGTTGCCCATCTTCTTGCCCTCGGCCAGCATGACCGGGTCCAGACGCGAGACCGGCCCCCGTGTGGCCAGCTTGCCCATGTAGTAATAGACGCCGCGCACCGCGTTATCCCGTTGGCCGGGGTCGCGGCTGACGGCCTGCAGCACCAGCACGCAGCGGGTGTCGGCGCTATCGGCGGCCGGCGCCTGGGCGAAGGCGGACGGGGCCAGGCCGGCCAAGGTGGCTGCGGCGGCGAATGCCAGAACGGCGTGGCGCATCGGGTATCTCCTTAGAATCGCGCGCAAAGTGCGCCCGATCCCTTCCAAATTCGCTAAGCCTGGGCGGCGATCTTCGCCAACTCGGTCAGCACCTTCTCGGCGGCGGCGAGACGCTGCTTCGGCGTCTCCCACTCGCCCTTCACCACGACCTTGTTGTCCGGACGGACCCGCCAGGCGATCGCGTTCTTCGCTACGAACTGGATCAGGCCCATCGGGTTCCGGAAATCGTCGTTGCGGAACGTCACAACCGCGCCCTTCGGGCCCACGTCGATCTTGGAGACGTTGGCCTCGCGGCACAGGCCCTTGATGGCCACGACCTTGAGCAATTGCCCGGCTTCCGCTGGCAGCGGTCCAAAGCGGTCGATGAGTTCGGCCGCCAGGGCTTCGCGGTCCTGCGCCTTCTCGGCCTCGGACAGCCGGCGATACAGCGACAGGCGCACGTTGAGGTCGGGGACGTAGTCCTCGGGGATCAACACGGCCGCGCCGGTGTTGATCTGCGGCGACCAGCCCCGGTCGGCCACTTCCTCGGCCCCGGCGCGGGCGCGCAGCTCGTTGACCGCGTCCTCCAGCATCTGCTGGTACAGCTCGACGCCGATCTCGCGGATATGCCCCGACTGCTCGTCGCCCAGCAGGTTGCCGCCGCCGCGGATATCCAGGTCGTGGCTGGCCAGTTGGAAACCGGCGCCTAGGCTGTCCAGCGACTGCAGCACCTTCAGGCGCTTCTCGGCCGAGAGCGTGATCTGCTTCTCCGCCGGGGTGGTCAGATAGGCGTAGGCCCGCGCCTTGGACCGCCCCACCCGGCCACGCAGCTGGTACATCTGAGCCAGGCCGAACATGTCGGCGCGGTGGATGATCATCGTGTTTGCGCTGGGAATATCCAGCCCGCTCTCCACGATCGTCGTCGACAGCAGCACGTCGTACTGGCCGTCGTAGAAGGCGGTCATCACCTCTTCGAGCTGGGTCGGCGCCATCTGGCCGTGGCCGACCACGAACTTCACCTCGGGCACCTGCTCGCGCAGGAACCGTTCCAGCTGCGGCAGGTCGCTGAGCCGGGGTGCGACGAAATAGGCCTGACCGCCGCGATACTTCTCGCGCAGCAGCGCCTCGCGCACCACGACCGGGTCCCAGGGCGTGATGTAGGTCCGCACCGCCAGCCGGTCGACCGGCGGGGTGGCGATGATCGACATCTCCCGGATGCCGCTCAGCGACATCTGCAGTGTCCGCGGGATCGGCGTGGCGGTCAGCGTCAGCATGTGCACGTCGGCCCGAAGCTCCTTGAGCTTCTCCTTGTGCTTGACCCCGAAGTGCTGCTCCTCGTCGACGATCACCAAGCCCAGGTTCTTGAAGCTGACCTGCTTGGACAACACCGCATGGGTGCCTATGACGATCTCGATCCCGCCGTTGGCCAGGCCTTCGCGGGTCTCGGCCGCTTCCTTGGCGGCCACCAGGCGCGACAGGCGGCTCACGCGCACCGGCCAGCCCTCGAAGCGCTCGGAGAACGTCTTGAAGTGCTGGCGCGCCAGCAGCGTGGTCGGGGCCACGATCGCCACCTGCTGGCCGCTCATGGCCACCACGAACGCCGCGCGCAGCGCTACCTCGGTCTTGCCGAAGCCCACGTCGCCGCAGATCAACCGGTCCATCGGGCGCCCCGCGCCCAGGTCCTCCAGCACATCGCCGATGGCGGCCAGCTGGTCGTCCGTCTCTTCATAGGGGAACCGGGCGCAGAACTCGTCGAACAGGCCCGCCGGCGGCTCCATCGGGTCGCTGAGCTTGGTGGCGCGCTCGGCGGCGATGCGGATGAGGCCGTCGGCCATCTCCCGCAGACGCTCCTTGGCCTTGGCCTTGCGCGCCTGCCAGGCCGCGCCGCCCAGACGGTCCAGCTGTACGCCCTCGTTCTCGGCGCCGTAGCGGGTCAGCAGGTCGATGTTCTCGACCGGCAGGTACAGCTTGGCCTCGCCGCCGTACTGGAGCTCCAGCGTGTCGTGCGGCGCGCCCTGGACGTCCAGGGTCTTCAAGCCCTCGTAGCGGGCGATGCCGTGGTCGATGTGGACGACCAGATCGCCGGGCGTCAGCGCCGAGGCCTCGGCCAGGAAGTTGGCGGCGCGCCGGCGCTTGCGCGGCCGGGCCAGCCGGTCGCCAAGGATGTCGGTCTCGGAGATGACCGCCAAGCTGTCAGTCTCGAACCCGGCGTCCAGCGGAAGCACCACGCGTTGCGGCTTCTTCGGGTCGGCGGCTCGGGCGGCGTCCCAATAGGGCGCCAGCGGCAGGCTCTTCAGCCCATGATCCGCCAGCATGTGCATCAGCCGATCCGACGAGCCGTCAGACCACGACGCGAACAGCACCCGCTTGCCGGCCGCCGACAGCTTGTTGGCGTGGTCCACGGTCGCTTCGAACAGGTTGACGCTGTCCAGCTTGCGCTCGGCCGAGAAATTGCGACCGGCCCGCGCACCCATGTCGATGACCACGTCGCCCTCGACCTCGTTGAAGGCCGAGAACCGTCGGGTGGCGCGCACTTTCAGCGCCTGGTCCCATTCCGCCTCGTCGAGGTAGAGCCGGGTCGGCTCCAGCGGATGATAGTGACCCTTTCGCTCGGCGTTGGCGCGGGCGTCGTAGGCGTCCCGCACCATGGCCAGCCGCTCATCACGCGCTTCGCGCGCCAGATGGTCCAGGGCGATGGCCGTGTCGTTGGGCAGGTAGTCGAAGAGCGTCGCCAGGTCGGGGTAGAACAGCGCCAGATAGTGCTCCATCCCGGCGCGGCGACCGCCCGCGGAGATGGCGGCGTACAGCGGATCGTCGCTGGGATTGCCGAAGGTCTCGAGGTAGCCCGTGCGGAAGCGGCTGATCGCCGCCTTGTCCAGCAGCGCCTCGCTGACCGGCAGCAGCGAGACGTCCTTCAGCTGCTTGGTCGAGCGCTGCGTCTCGGGATCGAAGGCGCGGATGCTCTCCAGCGTGTCGCCGAAAAGGTCCAGGCGGACCGGCTCCTCGGCGTTGGGCGGGAAAACGTCGATCACCCCGCCGCGGATGGCGAACTCACCCTTCTCCGAGACGGTGGAGGCGCGGCTGTAGCCGTTGACGGCGAAATAGGCTTCCAGGTCGGCGATCTCGACGACATTGCCGACCCGCGCGGAATAGCTGGACCGCTGGACCGAGGCGATCGGCGGCACGCGCTGGATCAAGGCCGGCACGGTGGTGACCAGCAGACGCGGCTTGGCGTCCAGGCCAGCGACCAGCTGCGAGAGCGTCGACATCCGCTGGGCGGCGACGCCCGCCGACGGACCGACGCGGTCGTAGGGCAGGCAGTCCCAGGCCGGGAAGGTCAGGACCTCGACGCCTTGGGCGAAGAAGGCGAAGGCGTCGACGAAGGCCGAGAGCCGGCCTGCGTCGCGCGCCACGAATACCGACAGGCCTTTGCGGGCCCGGACCAGGTCGGCCATGACCAGGGCGTCGAAACCCTCGGGCGCGCCCACCAGGTCCAGGCGGCCGGGATCGTCGGCGACCCGCCGCATCTGGGCCGGGCCGGCCGGCCGCGCGTCGTCAGCCATTCCCGACGGTCCCATCCCCGATGGCCTTGTGCGCCTGGTCCCTGAACGCCTTGAGCTTGTTCATCCACGGGCCGTCGAACTCGGGCGGCGTCGCCTCGCGTTCCAGGATCCAGCCGTAGAGGTCGTGGTCAGGGACGTGAAGCAGCGCCTCGAACCAGTCGAGGTCGGCTTCCGAGAACTCCGAGACGTGCTTGTCAGCGAACGGCCCCAGGATGAGGTCCGCTTCCCTGAACCCTCTGCGCCATGCGCGGAGCTTCAGCTTCTTGAGCCGGGCGTCGTTGTTGATCATCGAGAGGGGCCGGATATAGAGCGGCGCGGCCCTCCGCGCCAGTCAGGTATGCTCCAAGGATGCGGCCGGAGATTCTGTTCCCGCTTTTCGCCCCGATCACGTCCCTCAAGGGCGTCGGTCCACGCGTGGCTCCGTTGCTGGAGCGCGTGGCGGGTCCGCTTGTCCGCGACGTGCTGTGGCTGCGGCCGCATTCGCTGATCCGCCGGACGCCCGCGGTGCTTTCGGCGGCCCTCGATGGCCAGATCATGACCTTCGAGGTGGTGATCGAGGAATACCAGCGGCCGCGCACCAAGACCCAGCCCTGGCGCGTGCGGGTGTCGGACCCCACCGGCTTCCTGACCCTGGTGTTCTTCGGCCGCTTCGCCGACCAGTTGGAACAGCGCCATCCCGTCGGCGCCCTGCGGATCATTTCCGGCCGGGTCGAGGACGCGCAGTTCGGCCGCCAGATGCTGCATCCCGACTACATGTCCGCGCCGGACAAGGCGGGCGACATTCCCGAGATCGAACCCGTCTATCCCGCGACCGAGGGCCTGCCGGCCCGCCGCGTGCGGGTGTTCGCCCTGGATGCGCTGGAGAAGGCGCCCGAGATGCCGGAGTGGCAGGACCTGGCGTGGCTGGCGCGTGAGAAGTTCCCAGCCTGGCGCGAGGCGCTGGGGCGGCTGCACGCGCCGCAGAGCGAGGCCGACCTCTCGCCGCTCAGCCTGCACCGCCGCCGCCTGGCCTATGACGAACTGTTGGCCCACCAGCTGGCCATGGCCCAGCGCAAGGCCGCCCGACGGCGCGAGCCGGCGGCCCGGATTCCGGCAGGGCCCCTCGCCGACCGCATCCGCGCCGACCTGCCCTTCGTCTTCACCGGCGCCCAGGAGCGGGCGCTGGCCGAGGTGCGCGGCGACCTCCAGGCGGGCGAACGGATGAGCCGGCTGGTCCAGGGGGACGTGGGCTCCGGCAAGACCGTGGTGGCCATGTGCGCCATGGCAGATGTCGCCGACGCCGGCGGGCAGAGCGCGCTGATGGCGCCGACCGAGATCCTGGCCCGCCAGCACTACGAGACCATCTCCGGGCCCCTCGCCGCCCATGGCGTGGGCGTCGTCCTGCTGACCGGGCGGGACAAGGGCGCAGGCCGCAAGGAGAAGCTGGCCGCGCTGGCGTCAGGCGCAGCCCAGGTCGCCGTCGGCACCCATGCCCTGTTCCAGGACGAGGTGGCGTTCCAAAAGCTCCAGCTGGTGGTCGTCGACGAACAGCACCGCTTCGGCGTGGCCGAGCGCCAGCGGCTGCAGGCCAAGGGTCAGGCCGTGCACCTCATCGCCATGTCGGCGACGCCGATCCCGCGCACGCTGGAACTGACCATGTACGGCGACCTCGACGTCAGCCGGATCGACGAGAAGCCGCCCGGGCGTACACCGGTGGCAACCCGCGCCGTGCCCATGGGCCGCCTGGATCAGATCATCGACCGGCTGAAGGACGCCGTCGCCGGCGGCGCCCAGGCCTTCTGGATCTGCCCCCTGGTGTCGGAGTCGGAGCTGAGCGACCTGGCCGCCGCCGAGATGCGGGCCATAGCCCTGAAGAAGATCCTGGGCGACCGCGTCGGCCTGGTCCACGGCAAGCTGAGCGGTGCGGAGAAGGACGCCGTCATGGCCGACTTCGCCGACAACAAGCTGTCGGTGCTGGTGGCGACGACGGTGGTCGAGGTGGGCGTTAACGTGCCCAACGCCACGATCATGGTCATCGAACAGGCCGAACGGTTCGGCCTGGCGCAACTCCACCAGCTTCGCGGCCGGGTGGGCCGTGGCAGCCGGGAGAGCTCGTGCGTGCTGCTGTACGACCCGCCTTTGTCCGAGACCGCCCAGCAGCGGCTGGATATCCTGCGCCGCACGGACGACGGCTTCGTCATCGCCGAGAAGGACCTGGAGCTGCGCGGCGGCGGCGATGCGCTGGGCCTGCGCCAGAGCGGCCTGCCCGACTACGTCTTCGCCGACCCCTTCGTGCACCGCGAGCTGATTGCCGTGGCCGGCGACGACGCCCGCCTGATCGTCAACCGCGATCCCGACCTCACCTCCGAGCGTGGCCAGGCGCTGCGGGTGCTGCAGGAACTGTTCGACTGGAAGGCCGGGCTGGCGTTGCGCGACGCAGGCTGACGAAAATGTCGGATCGGCACGGGTCCGTTCGACCTTTGGCGGAACCCAGGCTGAAAGGAGCCGCCCCATGAAGTTCATCTGCCTCGTCTACGCCGAACCCAACGCCCTCGCGGGCTTGAGCCCGACCGAGAGGTCGGACCTGGATCGCGACTCCCTCGCCTATGACGACGAGCTCCAGGCCCAGGGCCACTTCCTCGCCGCCTCGGCGCTGCAGAGCGTGAAGACCGCCCGGACCATTCGGGTGCGGCGCGGCAAGCCGATCGTCACCGACGGGCCGTTCGCCGAGACCAAGGAAGTGCTCTGTGGCTTCATCTTCATCGAAGCGGCCGACGAGGACGAAGCCCGCCGCATCGCCGAGCGCATCCCCATGGCCCGCCATGGCGCCATCGAGGTGCGGCCGGAACTGGACTTCGGCTAGACCCGAACCATCCGCTTGCCCCGGTTCTCGCCGGCCAGCAGGCCGATCAGCGCCTGGGGCAGGTTCTCCAGCCCGTCGATCACGTCTTCCTGCACCTTGATCTGGCCCGAGGCGACCCAGGCCTGGAGGTCGGCCAGGGCCTTGTCATTCTTGTCGGCGAAATCCATCACCACGAAGCCGGTGAGGGTCAGCCGCTTGGTGACGATAAGGCCCGGCACGCCGCGCGGCCCATGCGGCGGCGCCGCGCCGTCGTACTGCGAGACTGCGCCGCAGCAGGCGATGCGGCCGTGGTTTTTCATGGCGAACAGACACGCCTCGAAGACATTGCCGCCGACGTTGTCGAAATAGACGTCGATGCCATCCGGGACCGCCGCGCGCAGCAGCCGCTTGAACTCCGGAGACTTGTAGTCGACCGCCGCGTCGAACCCGAGCTCGTCCACCAGCCACTGGCCCTTCTCGGCCCCGCCGGCGATGCCGACGACCCGGCACCCCTTCAACTTGGCGATCTGGCCGACGATGGAGCCGACCGAGCCTGCCGCCGCCGAGACCACCACGGTTTCGCCGGCCTTGGGCCGTCCGCATTCCAACAGGCCGAAATAGGCGGTCAGCCCGGCGACGCCGTAGACGCTCAACAGGTGGGTCATAGGCTTCAGGTCCCGCAGCTTGCGCAGGCTCCTGCCCGGCAAGGCGGCGTATTCCTGCCAGCCCGTGTCGGCGAACACGAGGTCCCCGGCCTTCAGGTGGGGCACGTTGGATTCAACCACCTCGGAGAGCCCCCCGCCCGCCATCACCTGGCCCGCGCCCAGCGCCGCGCGATAGGTCGCGCCCTGCATCCAGGCGCGGTTGGCGGCGTCCAGCGAGATGTAGCGGGTCTTCAACAGCACCTCGCCGTCGCCCGGCGTCGGACGCTCGCCCGCGTTCAGCGCGAAGTGGTCGGCGGCCAGCTTGTCGCCTTGCGGCAGCCGGTCCAGCACGATCTGGCGATTGGTCATGGCGTCCTCCCTAGTTGTTGGGAACGACCTTACTCACCGCGCCTGCCAGGCCGCCAGCCGCTCTTTCGCGTCGGCCTCGATGTCGGCGTAGAACAGGTTGAACCCCGGAACCTTCTGACGGTCGGCCCAGTCCCCGCCCTGCTTCAGCGCCGCGGACTTCGGCCGGGTCACCACCAGCACGCCGCCCGCGCAACGGGCCGCCACCTGCCGCGCCATGAACGCGGGCCGCGCGCCCCACTCCAGGCCAGTGGCGTTGGCCGCGCCCAGGTGCAGGCGCGCCGGCGCGGGCTGGTCGGTCACGGCGCCCAGCAACGGGTTGAAGCAAAGCGCAGGGCGGGGGGCCAGATTGGCCAGCTCGCCGTGCTCGTTCCACACCAGTGCGCGTTCCAGCAGATGCTTGGGCGCATCGAAGTCGCCGTCATAGACCCGCGCCCAGGCGGCCAGACAGCCCGCCTGCCCGCTCTGGACGCACGGCGCGATCGGCGGGGCGTCCGCGGGAACCACGGTGTCGATCAGATAGGCGGCGACAAGCCGGCTCTGCAGCACCGGATCGCGGGCGATCTCGTCGGCCAGCAGGCGCGAGGCCAGGGTGCCGCCCTGCTCTACCCCGACGATGACGAAGGGCCGGCCGCCGTTGTCCTGGTCGATGTACCAGCGGAAGGCGTCGCGCACGTCGCCATAGGCGAATTGCCGGGCTTCGCGGGCGTCCTCGCGCAGGGTTGTCAGGCTGTAGAGGCTGGCCTGGCGATAGCGCGGCGCGAACACCCGGCCGACGCTGACGAACGGGCCGACATAGTTGGGCGCCATGACCTCTTGGAACTGCCGGTTGGCCTTGCGCGCGTTCAGCTTGGCGTTCCAGTTGCGGCCGCCATCATAGGTGGTCGGCGCGACGAAGAAGACGTCGGCGGCCAGCAGGCTGCCCGGCTTCGGCCGTAGGTACCAGGCCGCCGAGGTGGAATAGTCCGGTCCCGGCGGCGGGTCGTAGGTCTGGAACGGGACCTTCGGATCCAGGGCGGTGGAGACCAGGTCGCCCCAGAAGATCACCACGCCCAGCGCCAGCACCAGGGCGGCACCCATCAGGCTGGCCAGCCACCACCGCGTACGTCGTGGGGCCGGCGGCTCGGACATGGCTAGCGGTAGGGGTCTGGCTGGCTCAGGAACCGACCGACGTAGTCGCCGATCCCATCCTCCAGCGACGTCAGCGGCTGAGCGTAGCCGGCCGCGGCCAGCCGCTCCATCTTCGCCTCGGTGAAGTACTGGTACTTGTCGCGGATCGCCGGGGGCATCGGCGTGTATTCGATCTGGGCGGTCTTGCCGGCGGCCGCGAACACCTGCCGCGCCATGTCCTCGAACGAACGCGCCTTGCCCGAGCCCAGGTTGTAGACGCCGTTCACCTGCGGGTTCTCGAACAGCCAGCGGGTCACGTCGGCCACGTCGCGCACATAGACGAAGTCGCGGCTCTGGCCGCCGTCCGGCACGTCCTTGCGGTAGCTCTTGAAGAGCTGGACCGTCTGGCCCTCGCGGACCTTGGGCCAGATCTGCGAGGCCACGGACTTCATCGCGTGCTTATGCTCTTCGTTGGGGCCGTAGACGTTGAAGAACTTCAGGCCGACCCACTGCGGCGGGGCATAGTCGCGCGCCGCCTGACGCGCCGCGAAAAGGTCGAACAGCGCCTTGGACCAGCCATAGGTGTTCAGAGGCCGCAGGGCCGCCAGCGCTTCATAATCGTTGTCGTCGTCGAAGCCGTGCTCGCCGGCGCCGTAGGTGGCCGCCGACGAGGCGTAGACCATCCGGCGCTGCCGATCCGCGCACCAGCGGAACAGGTCGCGGCTGAGCGTGAAGTTCGAATGGACGATCTTGTCCGCGTCGGGCTCGGTGGTCGACGAGACGGCGGCCATGTGGACCACCAGCTCGATGTCGCGCCAGCGCTTCTCCAGCCAGTCGAACATGTCCTCGGGCGCCACGAAGTCGCCGATCGGCGCCTTGGCGATGTTGCGCCACTTGCCCAGGTCGGCTTCGCGCAGGCGATCGCAGACCACGACATCCAGGTCGCGATCCTCGGCCAGCTTGGCCACGATGTTTGAGCCGATGAAGCCCGCGCCGCCGGTGACGAAGACGATCTTGCGGGTCATTGCTTGGCTTCCTTCCTGGCGATCCGGGCGATGGCCGCCGAGGTCGAATAGCCGTCGACGATCTCGGCCAGCTTCACCTCGCCGCCCCAGGACTTCACGAGGTCGCCGCCGACCACTTGGTCCTCGGAATAGTCCGCGCCCTTGATCAGCACATCGGGCCGGGCCGCCTGGATCAGCTTGAGCGGCGTGTCATCTTCGAAGGGGGCGACCAGATCGACGCTGCGCAGGCTGGCCAGCACCAGGGCGCGGCTCTCCAGGTCGTTGACCGGGCGGCCCTCCCCCTTCAGCGCGCGCACCGAACCGTCCGAGTTCACGCCGACGATCAGCCGGTCACACCAGGTCCGGGCCTGGGCCAGGTAGGCCACGTGGCCCTTGTGCAGGATATCGAAGCAGCCGTTCGTGAACCCGACCTTCAGGCCCTGCGCGCGCCAGCGGGCGACCTCCTCGACCATCCGCTGCGGCGTGGCGACCTTGCCGTCGATCAGGGCGGTGTGCGCCGACAGGACGGCTTCCATCAGTTCGTCGGGCCCGACGGTGGCCGTACCGGCCTTGCCCACCGCGACGCCGGAGGCGAGCTGGGCGAAGGCGATGGCGGTCTCGATGTCCACGCCGGCCGCGATGGACAGGCCCAGGGCGGCCAGCGCCGTGTCGCCGGCGCCCGAGGCGTCGAAGACTTCGCGCGGTACGGTGCGGAAGTGCCGGACCGGTTGGCCGCGCTGGCCCAGCGACACGCCCTTGGCGGCGCGGGTGACCAAGACGCCCTTGGTGGACCACAGCTCCAGCGCCCGCGCGATCGCCGCTTCCAGTTCCGCGTCGGTCTCGGTCGGCAGGTCGGTGGCATAGCCCAACTCGGCGGCGTTGGGCTTTACCAGGTCGATGTCGCCGTAGCGGGCGAACGAGCGGGCCTTGGAATCGACGATCACCTTGGCGCCGGTGTCGGCGGCGACCTCGTGGGCCGCGGCGATCACCGCGTCGGTGATCACGCCCTTGCCGTAGTCCGACATGAGGATGACGCCCGCGCCTCGGGCCGCATCCCTGAGCGTCCGGATCAGCCGCTGCTCGACCTCGCCGGAGACCGCCCGGCTCTCTTCCAGGTCCACCCGCAGCAGTTGCTGGCCGCCGGAGACGAAGCGGGTCTTGAGCGTGGTCGGCCGGCCGGCGTCGGTGACCAGATAGCCCTCGATGGCCGGCTCTTCCTCGCCCACCAGCCGTGAAGCCTCATGGCCCTCGCCGTCGCCGCCGATCAGACCCACCAGGGCCACCGATCCGCCCAGGGCGGCGATGTTGCGGGCGACGTTGCCGGCCCCGCCCAGCATTTTCAGCTCGCGCGAGCGGGCCAGCACCGGGATCGGCGCCTCTGGCGAGACGCGGCTCACCGTGCCGTAAACGAAGCGGTCGACCATCAGGTCGCCAACGCAGCAGACGCGCTTGCCGGGAAGTTCGCCGAGCAGGCTCTGGAGGGCGGCCAAATCCATGGCGCTAGCGTGTGCGGCGCGTTGGCGAAGCGGTCAAGCCGCGCGGATGGCGCCGTGGATCGCCTTCAGCTGCGTCAGCAGTGCTGCGGCGTCGGTCAGCGGGAGGGCGCTGGGGCCGTCGCAGAGGGCGCGGTCGGGGTCCGGGTGGAACTCCAGGAACACGCCGTCGGCCCCGGCCGCCACGGCCGCGCGGGCAATCACCGGCACGCCGTCCCGGCGACCACCCGTCGCGACGCTGTTACCGCGGGGGTCCGCGCCGGGAAGTTGGACGGCGTGGGTGGCGTCGATGGTCACGGGCACGCCCAGTTCCTTCATCCGCTCGATGCCCAGCATGTCGACGACCAGATTGTTGTAGCCGAACGACACGCCGCGTTCGCAGAGGATGGTCAGCGACTGGCCCGGCGTCGCTTCGCGGATCTTGTCGACGATGGCGCGGGCGTCCCAGGGGGCGAGGAACTGGCCCTTCTTCACATGCAGCAAGCCGCCGGCGGCGGCCGTGGCGCGGGCGGTGGCGACCACGAAGTCGGTCTGGCGGCACAGGAAGGCCGGAATCTGGACCAGATCGGCGACCGCGGCCACCGGCTCGGCCTGGTCGATCTCGTGCAGGTCGGTGCAGATCGGAACGTTCAGCTCGGCCTTGATGGCGGCCAGCATCTTCAGCCCCTCGACCATCCCCGGACCGCGATAGCTGGTGATCGAGGAGCGGTTGGCCTTGTCGAAACTGGCCTTGAACACATACGGCAGGCCGAGGTCGGCGCAGGTCGCCTTGAGCTGGCGGCCGACGTCCATGGCCATGTCCAGGTCTTCGAAGACGTTCAGCCCGGCGATCACCACCAGGGGCTGGCCGTCGCCGATCGACAGGTTCCAGCGATTGAGCGTCAGGGCGGCCATGGTCTTCCTTGCGGGGGCGCGGAGCGGGTCGTGGCTCTAGTCGCCCGAGCCGCCGATCATCTCAAGTGCATTCACGGCGCGTCCCAATGGATGTCTTGACCGTATACGTGCCACGACCGATAGCGGCAGACCGCCGTCGGTGATTATCCTCGGCGTGGGTATGAGGTGCGCGAATGGTCAGAGGTTCGGCAATGACGGACCTTTCTGGAACGCCTCTGGTGTTCCGTACGGCGGCGAAGACGATCATCCGGAACTGGCAGTGGGGTGTGATGACCTTCGTGCTGCCGGACGGCCGGGAGATCCGTCTCGAGGGCGTCGAGCCTGGCGCCGAGGCCCGGCTGATCGTCCACGACTACGATTTCATCAAGCGCACCATTTCCAACGGGACCATCGGCTTCGGCGAAGGTTACATGGCCGGGGAGTGGGACACGCCCGACCTGTCGGTGCTGCTGGAGGTGCTGGCCTCGAACTACGCCCGCTTCGAGAAAGTGTCGTTCGGCAATCCGTTCATGGCGGCCCTGAACGTGCTGGAGCACGTGCTTCGCCGCAATAACAGCCGCGCCGGCTCGAAGAAGAACATCCACGCCCACTACGACCTGGGCAACGCGTTCTATTCGCGTTGGCTGGACTCCACGATGACCTACTCGGCCGCCCGGTTCGAGCAGCCGGGCGAGGCGCTGGCGGCGGCGCAGAACCGCAAGTACCGAACGCTGTGCGAGAGCATGGCCCTGGCGCCCGACCACCACGTGCTTGAGATCGGCTGCGGCTGGGGCGGCTTCGCCGAGTTCGCCGCCAAGGACGTGGGGGCCAAGGTCACCGCGATCACCATCTCCGAGGAACAGTTCAAGTTCGCCAAGGAGCGGATGTTCCGCGAGGGCCTGAACGAGCGGGCCGACATCCGGCTGGTGGACTACCGCGACGTCGCCGGCCGCTTCGACCGCGTGGCCTCCATCGAGATGTTCGAGGCCGTCGGCGAACGCTACTGGCCCACTTATTTCGACAAGGTGCGCGATAGCTTGAAGCCCGGCGGACAGGCCGGCCTGCAGATCATCACGATCCGCGAGGAGTACTTCGAGCACTACAAGCGCACCCCGGACTTCATCCAGAAGTACATCTTCCCCGGCGGCATGCTGCCGTCCGAGACGCGCCTGAAGAAGGTGACGGACGACGCGGGCCTGTCGTGGGGTCCGATCTCCCGGTTCGGCGTCCACTACGCCGACACCCTGGCCGAATGGGGCCGACGGTTCGAGGCGGCGTGGGGCGACATCACCCACCTGGGCTTCGACGAGCGGTTCCGGAAATTGTGGAAGTTCTACCTCAGCTACTGCGAGGCCGGGTTCCGCACCGAGCGCACCGACGTGGTCCAACTCAGCCTCATCAAAGCTTGACCGGCCCCCTGTTCGAGGCCGCCTGCCTTCCTTAAGTAGGCGGCCATGCAGATTGCGTCTTCCATCCTGGACCTCATCGGCGACACGCCGCTCCTGCGGCTGCGCCGCGCCAGCGAGCAGACGGGTTGCGAGATACTGGCCAAGGCTGAGTTCATGAACCCCGGCCAGTCCGTGAAGGACCGGGCGGCGCTCTACATCATCCGCGACGCCGAGCAAAAAGGCCTACTGCGGCCCGGCGGCCGGATCGTCGAGGGCACGGCAGGCAACACCGGCATCGGCCTGGCCATGGTCGGCAAGGCGCTGGGCTACAAATGCACCATCGTCATCCCCCGCACCCAGAGCCAGGAGAAGAAGGACGCCATCCGGCTGTTCGGCGCGGACCTGGTCGAGGTGGACGCTGTCCCCTACGCCAACGAGAACAACTACATCAAATATTCCAGCCGCTTGGCGGCCGAACTTGATGCGAAGGAGCCCAACGGCGCGGTCTGGGCCAATCAGTTCGACAACGTCGCCAACCGGGAGGCCCACGTCCAGGGCACCGGCCCGGAGATCTGGGCCCAGACCGACGGCAAGGTCGACGGCTTCATCAGCGCCGTCGGCTCCGGCGGCACCCTGGCCGGCGTGGCCCAGGCGTTGCGCGCGCGGAACCCGAAGGTGAAGATCGGCCTGGCCGACCCGCATGGCGCGGCGCTCTACAGCTACTACACCGACGGCGCTTTGAAGTCGGAGGGCGGGTCGATCAGCGAAGGCATCGGCCAGGGCCGGATCACCGCCAACCTGACGGACCTCAAGATCGACCACGCCTACCGGATCTCGGACGAGGAGATGCTGCTGGCGATCTTCGACCTGATGGAGTTCGAGGGCCTGGTGATGGGCGGCTCGACCGGCATCAACGTCGCCGGCGCCATCCGCATGGCCCAAGACCTGGGTCCGGGCCACACCATCGTCACCGTGCTGTGCGACCACGGCCAGCGCTATCAGTCGAAGATCTTCAACCCGCCGTTCCTGCGGGGGAAGGGCCTGCCGGTCCCGTCATGGCTGGAATAAATCCCCTCGTCTCGGCGGCCTGGCTCGCCGAGCGCCTGGGCGACCCCGCGGTCCTTATCGTCGACGCCACCCTGCCCCTGGTCGGCCAGCCCGGCCACGGCCGCGACAGCTATTTGGCGGGCCACGTCCCCGGCGCGGTGTTCTTCGACATCAACGCCATCGCCGATCCCGACACCGACCTGCCCCACATGCTGCCGACGACCCAGGCCTTCGCGGAAGCCGCCGGCGCGCTGGGTCTGAGCCGCGACGCCACCATCGTCGTCTACGACGCCCACGGCATCTACTCCGCGCCCCGCGTCTGGTGGACGCTGCGGGTGATGGGCTACCCGAAGGTCTTCGTCTTGGATGGCGGGCTGAAGGCCTGGCGCGCCGAGGGTCGGATGCTGGAAACCCACGTGCAGACGCCTTTGCCAGTGGCCGTGGCGCCGCAACCCGATCCCGCTCTGGTGCGGGACCTCGACGCCGTGACCGGGATCCTGGCGGACGGTTCGGCTCAGATCGTCGACGCCCGCTCCGCCGGACGCTTCACGGGCCAGGCGCCGGAGCCCCGCGCCACGCTGCGCTCAGGCCATATGCCCGGCGCGCTCAACCTCCCCTTCGACCGGGTCGTGAACGCCGATGGGACGCTGAAGTCGGTCGATGAGTTGAAGGCCGTGTTCGCCCACGTCGACCTGGGCCGGCCGATCGTCACCACCTGCGGGTCGGGGGTCACCGCCTCGGTCCTGGCCCTGTCGCTGGCGCGCCTCGGACGGTTCGACGTCGCGGTCTATGACGGATCCTGGACAGAGTGGGGCGGCCGCCCCGACACCGCCATCGTCACCGGAGCCTGATCCATACAGATACGCCTCGCCCGCCTCGCCGATCTGGCTGAGATCCCCGCCATCGAGCGTTCGGCGGCCGGGGCGTTCGAGGGGCGCGATGTTCCCGAATGGCTGCTGACCGACTGCGCGCCCGCCGACACCTGGCAGCCGCACCTGGACGCGGGAACCCTGTGGATCGCCGAGGTCGACGGACAGGCCGTCGGCTATCTGGCCGGCCGGATCGAGTCGCCTCGCCTGCATATCGACGAGGTCGATGTCCTGCGTGGGTTCCAGGGCCAGGGTATCGGCCGCGCTTTGCTGACAACGGCGGCGGACTGGGCGCGGGCGAATGGCCTGCAGGCGCTCAGCCTGACCACGTTCCGCAATGTGCCGTGGAACGCTCCGTTCTACGCATCCTTCGGCTTCCGCGAATGGAGCGCGGCGGAGGCGCCACCCAGCATCCAGGCCTCGCTGGCCGCCGAAACCGCCAAGGGGCTGGAGAACCGCTGCGCCATGGTCATGGACCTCTAGCGGCTAGCGCATCGGCGGCGCGTACATCAGGCCGGGCGCCGGCGCGTTCCAGAGCGCGTTGAGGCCCCGGTCAAGGCGCAGCGCGGAATCCTGCCCCAGGTCGCGGCGGAAGACCTCGTGATAGGCGCCGACCTGGCGGATCACCTGGAACGCCCAGTCGGGCTTCAGGCCCAGCAGCGCGCCCAGATCGCCCTCGACGCCCAGCAGGCGCCGTGTTTCCGGATCGGTCGCGGTCTCGCGGGCCTGCTCGACAGTGCTGGCGCTCAGGCCCAGTTCTTCGCCCAGGAGGGTCGCATAGACGGTCCAGCGCACGATTTCCGCCCACACGGGATCGTCGCGCCGCACGACCGGCCCCAGCGGCTCCTTGGAGATCACGTCGGGCAGGATTACGTGGCCGTTCGGGTTGGCCAGCAGCGAGCGCGAAGCGGCCAGGGCCGAGATGTCGGCGGTGAACACGTCGCAGTTCTCGGCCTCATACAACGCGCGGGCCTGTTCCTCCGACGCTGCCATCACCGCGCGGTACTTCATGCCCCGGACGCGGAAATAGTCTTCCAGATTGCCCGCGCTGGCCGTCCCCTCCTGCACGCAGACCCGCGCGCCGCCCAGTTCCTCGGCGCTGGTCAGGCCCATGGCCCGCGGCGCCAGGAAGCCCTGGCCGTCGTAATAGGTGATCACCGGAAAGGTCAGGCCCAGGCCCGCGGCCCGGGCGAAGGTCTGGGACGTGTTGCGCGACAGCAGGTCGAGCTGGCCCTTCTGCAGGCCGCCGAACCGGTCCTGAGCGTCGATCACCGTGAAGCGCACCTTGTCGGCGTCGCCCAGCGTGGCGACCGCCACGGCCCGGCAGATATCGACGTCGAAGCCCCGCCACGCGCCGCGCGCGTCCTTCAGCGCGAAGCCCGGTAGCCCCGCATGAACGCCGCAGGCCACGTAGCCACGCTTTCGCACCGCCTCCAGGGTCGCGCTCTTGGCCGGCTTGTAGCCGGGTTGGGCGGCGGTGACCGTGACGGCCGGCGGCGCCTCCGGCGCCTTTGCCTCAGGCTTGGGCGGTGTGCACCCGGCGAGTAACGCCGTCAGGACCGCCATCGCCGCGAGGCGCCGGATCATCGCTGCTCCTTGAAACAGAAAGTCGGTTGAGGCTCTAAGTGCCCCTGGCACTTTCGCCAGCGTCGACCGGACCCGCAACCCCGCATGTCGGACGAGACCCGCCTGATACACGCCGGCAAGGTGGCCGGCGCCCTGGTTAAGACCGTGGGCCCGCCCATCCAGAAGGGCTCGACCGTCCTGCTGCCCAACGCAGAGGCGCTGTACGACGACGCCAACTACCTGACCTATGGCCGCGCGGGCCTGTCGGCCCAAACCTGCCTGCAGGACGCCCTGGCGGTGCTGGAGGGCGCGGTGGGCGTCTCGCTCTATCCGTCGGGCATCGCGGCGATCTCGGGCGCGATGATGGCGCTGCTGAAGGCCGGCGACGAGATCCTGGTCGTCGACAACGTCTACAAGCCGGTGCGCCGCTTCTGCGACAACGTCCTGAAGCGCTTCGGCGTCGAGGTGACCTACTTCGATCCCGCCGTCTCGCCGGAGACACTGGTGGGCACGGCCTCGGACAACGTCCGGATGATCCTTATGGAGAGCCCCGGGTCACTCTCCTTCGAGATGCAGGACACGCCGCGCATCGCCGCCCTGGCTCGCGAACGGGGCATCCTCACCGCCATCGACAATACCTGGGGCGCGGGCCTGCTGTTCAAGCCGCTCGCGCATGGCATCGACCTGTCGATCCAGGCCCTGACGAAATATGTGGGCGGCCACTCCGACGTCTTCATGGGCTCGGCGGCCGCGCGCGACCCGGCGCTTGTGCGCAGGCTGGCCGACGGCGTGCACCACATGGGCTGGGCGGTCTCGGGCGAGGACGCCTACGCCATGCTGCGCGGCCTGCGCACCTTGCCGTTGCGGATGGAGAAGCAGGGTGCGAACGGGCTGAAGATCGCGCTTTGGCTCCGCGAGCAGCCGGAGGTCGCGCGACTGCTGCACCCCGCCCTGCCCGGCTGTCCCGGCCATGAGCTATGGGCGCGCGACTTCAGCGGCGCCTGCGGCCTGTTCGGCTTCGTGCTGAAGCCCGCGCCGGAGGCGGCGGTGAACGCCTTCCTGGACGCCCTCAAGGTCTTCGGCCTGGGCTTCTCCTGGGGCGGCTTCGAGAGTCTGGCCATCGTTTGCGACCCCCAGCTCAAGGTGCGGCGCCACCCCCGCGACTACGGCGGCCCTTTGATGCGCCTGCATGTGGGCCTGGAAGATCCGGACGACCTGATCGCCGACCTGCGCCGGGGTCTCGACGCCTACGCCAGACTGGCGGGTTGAGGACGCGGCGGCGTGACGGACGACGAACTCGCCGCCTTCCTGGCCGAGGAACGGCTGCCGGACAGCTTCCGGCTGACGGTCGAGCGGGTGTGTCGGCCGATGGCCCAGATGGCGGTCGAGGCGCGTGAGAGCCTGGGCCGCACGGCGATCGTCGGTCTTTGCGGCGCCCAGGGCTCGGGCAAGTCCACCATCGCGGCGGCCACGGTAAGGTTGCTCAAGGCCCAGGGCCTGAATGCGATCGCCATATCGCTGGACGACTTCTACCTGAGCCGCGAAGCGCGCGGCTGGCTGTCGCGGAAGGTCCATCCGTTGCTGTCGGTGCGCGGACCGCCGGGCACGCATGACGTCGCCCTGGCCTGCGTGGTGTTCGACCACTTTCGCCTCCCGGAACTCACCCCCCTGCCCGCCTTCGACAAGGCGCTGGACGAGCGCAGGCCGCAGGCGCAGTGGCGCGAGGTGATGGGGCCGGTGGACGTGGCGATCTTCGAGGGCTGGTGCGTCGGTGCGCGGCCACAGCCCAAGGCGCTCCTGGGCCGCGCCATCAACGAGCTGGAGCAAATCGAGGACCGCGACGGTCGTTGGCGGCGCTACGTCGATCGGGCGTTGGCCGAATCATACCAGGCGCTGTTCGGCCGCCTGGACCGGCTGGTCCTGCTGGCCGCGCCGGGGTTCGAGGTCGTGCGCGACTGGCGGACCGAGCAGGAGCACAAGCTGCGCGATCGGACCGGCGCGGGCATGGACGACGCCGCGGTCGCCCGTTTCGTCGAGCACTACGAACGCCTGACCCGCTGGATTCTGGACGAGATGCCGGCCCGCGCGGACTGGACCGTCCCGCTGGCGGCCGATCGCACGCCGCTGGTCTAGTCGGCGCCGCTCCTGGACGCGACGATCATCGCCTCGCGCTCGCCGGGCGTCAGGATGCGCCATTTGCCCTCGGGCAGGTTTCCCATGCTCAGCGGGCCGATCCTTACGCGCAGCAGGTCCATGACCCGCAGCTCAAGCAACTCGCACATCCGGCGGATCTGGCGGTTACGGCCTTCGACCAAGGTGAAGCGCAGAGTCTGCCCCTCGATCACCTCCACCTTGGCGGGACGCAACTGGCGGCCGTCCAGGCTGAGGCCGTGGCGAAGCCAGCCCAGCACCTCCTGGTCGATCCGACCGGCGACCCGGACGATGTATTCCTTGTCCAGCTCGGACTGCGGCCCGATCACCGCCTTGGCCAGCACGCCGTCGTTCGACAGGATCAACAGGCCGTGGCTATCCAGATCCAGACGGCCCAGCGGCGGCAGGCTCATCTTCGCGTCGGGCATCATAGCGCTGTCGCCCACCAGCCCGGCCTTGGTCAGCAGCCGAGCGGCCGGCGTATATCCAGGCTCGGGTTGGCCGGAGACATAGCCCGTGGGCTTGTTGATGACCGCGGTGAAGCCTTCCAGCCGGCCCTCGGCTTTGTCGGTCAGGGTCAGGGTCTGGCCGGGCTGGATCTTGCGGCCGGCGTCCTCGACCCGCTCGCCGTCGATATAGACCAGCCCTTCGCCGATCAGCCCTTCGGCCTCGCGGCGCGAGCAGACGCCGCTCTGCGCCAGCCACTTGTTCACCCGCTGAGGCTCGGCCTCGTGGTAGGTCTTTGTCCAGGACATGGGAGGTCCTTACACGCGGCCAACCGATACGAACAATGCGGATCGAGCTCAGACCTTCGGGGGCGCCCTCTTGGCCACGCTACGCTCGGCGCTAGTCTGGGTGCGAATCTCGCGGGAGCGTGGGCAGATGACGGTGATTGGAGAACTCGAGGCGACGCTCGCGAGGAGCCTGGAACACCTGCGGCTCAAGACGCAATCCCACGCCGAGACGTGGGGCCTCGGGGCGACGGAGCGCTGGGAGGCCGACTTGGAGGATGGCGTGCTCAGCTTCATCAGCCCTGGCCTCCTGGTGCTCGCGCCGCTGCAGGTGATCGGCACGTATGATTCCGAAGATGGGTCGTGGTTATGGGGCTGGGATCATCCCTCGGTTCCCGAGCCGTTCGCGCGAGACGCCTGGCTGGTCCGGGATTTCGGCGAGCAGCACGGGCTCGCGCGTTATCTGATGCCCAAGATCAACTGCACCGAGGATGAGGCGTGGCAGTTCACGGCGCTGGCCTGTCATCTCGCGAACGCTTCGGGCGCCTTTCGCGGCCCGTCCGGGACCACTGCCGCGTTCATGACATTTCACCAGCCCACCATCCGCGGGGCTTTACCCCGCGCGGGTCGCGAATAGGCCGCTAGCGCAGGCTTGAGCGCGGCGTGGGCGCCAGCCGCAGAACCTGCGCGCCGCGCTCCTGCGCGTCGGCGAGCGCCGGACCCAATGCGCTTCTCCAGACCGGACGCTCCAGGAGGCGGCGTCGGGCGGTCTCATAGGCCCTCGCGTCGGCCGCACGGGTAAACCAGACGAAGACCTTCTCGTGCTGGCGGACTGGCAGCTGTGGGAACGTGTTTTCGGCATTCTCGGCGACATAGGCGCCCAGGACAGGCAGGCCCCCCGCCGCCAGCTCCGGCGCCATCCGCTCGGCGAAGAAAGCCGAGAAGCTCTCCTCGGGGTCCTTCCACAGGTAAAGGATCGTCGCGACAACCATCCCGCCCTTGCCCTCCGTCGCGGGTCGCGATCCTCGCGGTGGCGCGAAGGCCAGCGCGGGCGTCGCCGGCTTGAGCAGCAGGACGTTGTCGTTGTCGTCCAGCAGCGGATTGGCCTCGCCGCGATGCGCCTGCCAGACGGGACCGAAGTAGAAGGCATTCAGCTGTCTCTGCCGCGCCGCCATGTCGGGGAACGTGCGGATCCAGGTGAAGCGGTTCGGGTCGTCCAGATCGCGGAACTGACCCACCAGCCGCATGCCAAGCACGTCCTGGCTGTCGACGAAGTGCCGCTCGAACAGCGCGACCATCTCGTCGCGCCGGCCCGGGACGATCTTGTACTGGCGCAGCTCCAGCACGGCGTGCGGACCGGACTCGCCCGCGGCCGCTGTCCTGCTGGCGGCGACGGCGAGGCCGGTGGCGGCGAGGCTTTGCATCAAGGTCCTCCGGATCATGACCGGGCCGCGCGATGGAAGGACATGACCCAGTTGGTCTCCCAGGTCGCGCCGGCGTCGGCCGAGAACGCCTGCGTCCACTCCGCGGTGTCGGCGCCCAGCGGCTCGTAGGTGGTGCGAACCCGGATAGGGCGGCCGGCGAAGCTGTCGTCCGAGAAGAACGTCCCCTTCCGGCCGCTGAACCCACCGACCACGGGCGGATCGACGGTCGTCGGCGACCGCGCATCCAGCCAATAGATCGACCAGCGCCCCGCCTCCCGGTCGAACAGGCGCAGCGACGTGGCCTCGTACCGCCCCGCCGGGTCGTGGAGCACATTGCGGTCGACGTTGCCGAGGCCGCTCAGAATGGGTTCCACCTCGAGCGTGCCCGGGAACTCGAACCAGTCGCGACTGCCGGCCAAGCGCGCCCGAAGCTTGCGGTGGATGACGCTCCATCGGCCATGCAAGAAGTCGAAGCTGCCGCCGGCCTGCGCCAGCCCAGACTGAGGCGCGGCCATCAGCGCCAACGTCGCGACAGTGACGGCGCGCCGCGACGGACCGTTGGGTCGGGTGGGCTTGTCGGCATCGATCATGGTCCATCTCTATCCGCTGAATGCAAAACAGACCGGTTGTCCGGTTTTGTCAACTCGGCTACAGATTCCGTCATGGCGCGCACTCCCAGCAACCGGACGAACGACCCCGCAGGCCTGCGCCGACGCGTCCTGGACGCCGCCGCGCGCTCCTTCCAGGCCGTCGGCTACGGTGGCGCCAGCCTGCACGAGCTCGTCCGCGAGGCGGGGGTCACCGGCGGGGCCCTGCACCATCACTTCCCGACCAAGAAGGACCTCGTCCTCGCCGTGATCTCCGAACGGGTGTCGGCCGAGGTGGCGGAGACCTGGATCAAGACGGTGCAACGCGCCCCCAGCGGCGCGGAAGGCATCCTTCAGGTGTTCGAGGACACCATCGCCGTCCTCGACGCCAAGGGCTCCGTCTCAGGCTGCCCGCTGGGCAATCTGGCGTTGGAGTTGTCGCTGGCGGATGAGGACGTCCGTGGCGCCGTGGCGGGCGAGTACGCCGTCTGGCGTCAGGCTATCGCCGAACGGCTGACCGCCGACGGCGCCGCGTTCGCCCAGCCTGACCCCGACGCCTTCGCCAATGTGGTGGTGGCGATGTTCTCGGGCGCCATGGGCATCGCCAAGGCCGAGCAGAAGACCGCGGCGCTGGCCGCCTGCGCGCATCAGCTGCGCCGGATGATGGCCTGAAGGCGGGGCGGCGATTCCGCCAGGAATGGCACGCCCGGCAGGACTCGAACCTGCAACCGTCCGCTTAGAAGGCGGATGCTCTATCCGGTTGAGCTACGGGCGCTCACTGCGACCCTAGTGGGTCCAGGGAATCCGTCTGCCGAACGCGAAGTTGTCGGCGTAGGCCTTGATGATCCGCTTGGCCGGCGCGGGATCGCTGAGCTGGAACGCGATGCCGTGCGTATCGGCGTAGCGCACCGCCTCCTCCTTGGTGTCGAACGTCAGGCGCACCTGGCTCGACTCGGTGTCGCTGGTGACGGTCCAACCCATCAGCCGGTCGGGATTGCGCGCCGCACTGGGCTCGAATTCCAGCACCCAGTTGGCGGCTTTCGCGCGGCCGGACTGCATGGCGGTCTTGGATGGACGGAAGATGCGCGCGAGCATGCTCTTAAGACCCCTAAAGTTCGCCGGCGTGGTCGGGGCGGAGAGATTCGAACTCCCGACCCTCTGCTCCCAAAGCAGATGCGCTACCAGGCTGCGCTACGCCCCGAGGGCGCCGGAGGCCCGTCAATATGGGCGTTTCGGCGTTTGGGCAAACCTAACCGTGTCGCGCCATCAGCTTGAACACGCCAGACGCCCTGACGATGTCCACGCCACGGGCATGCAAACGGCCATCGGCGAACGCCACATCCTTGGTCGCGCGGCTCATCCTGGCCTCGCCGATGATCCAGTCGCCCTGGCGCGCCATGTGCAGGAAATCGATGGAGAGATGGATGGTGACCGCGATGTGCTGGGTCCCCCGGCCGATCGCCATGGCCAGCAGCCCGTCGCTGAACGCCGACAGCATGCCGCCGTGGACCAGGCCGATGCCGTTCGTGTGGCGCGGCAGGGCGTAGAACGCCTGCTCGACGGTGTCGCCGTCGGTCACGCGATGGAAATAGGGTCCGTTGTGGGTCGAGAACAAGCCACGGCCCTGGGAGCGGACGAAGCCGGGCGGCGGCTCGGGGATCTCGTCAGCCACGCGGCATCGCCCGGTGCGTCACCCGGTCGCCGGGCAGCAGGCCGATCTGCGCGGCGCGGCCCGCGGCCAGCTCCAGCACGAACTTGGCCGGCCCGCTCGACGGCGCGCCGCTCTCGTCCAGCGGCTGGACGTTGCGGCTGATCGAAACCACCCTGCCGTTGGCGCCGATGTAGACGATGTCCAGCGGGATGAGCGTGTTGCGCATCCAGAACATCTGCGGCGTCTCGCGGGCGAACAGGAACAGCATGCCGCGGTCGGCGGCCAGGGCGCGGCGGCACATCAGGCCGTACTCGCGCTCCATCTCGCTGTCGGCGATCTCGACCTGGAACGTCGACACGCCCTTGTCGGTGCGCAGCTGCAGCGGCTCCAGCGGCTTGATCTCGGGCTGGCCCTTGCAGCTCTTGGGGTCCTGGCGCGGGATCTGGGCCACGGCCGAATCGGCCGCGACCATCGTCGCCCCAAGCAACAGGGCGGTCAGCGCGACGCCGAGGCGCCGGGCGATCAACTCATGCAACACGAAGGTCAGCTCCGAAATCGGTCTCGTCAGGCGAGGTTAGACGCTTCGATCTCGGCCACGACAAGTCCCTTGGGGCCCTCGGCGAAGCGCACCATGACGCTGTCGCCGGGCTGGAGGTCTTCCATGCCCGAACGGCGCAGCGTCTCGATATGGACGAAGATGTCGCCGGGCTCGTGGTCGCGCACCACGAAGCCGTAGCCCTTGGCGCGGTTGAACCACTTCACCTTGGCTTCTTCCAGTGGACCGCTGGCCTCCAGCGTGGAGCGGCGCGGCGCGCGCGCCGCGAAGGTCTCGGGCCGACGCAGGGCGTCCTGGGGGTGTCGTTCGACGGGTGTGGCCGAACTCTCGTCCACCAGCACCACTTCGGCCACCTGCCAGCCCTTGGGCCGCCGGACGACGTCGCAAGTGATCAGGGAGCCTTCGAGGCAGCTTTCCCGGCCGGAGGTCCTGAGGCTGGTGACATGGAGAAGCACGTCTTTCAGATCCGTGAGACTTGGATCGTCAGGCACAATGAAGCCATAGCCCTTGCCCGCATCGAACCACTTCACGCGACCCGAGATGCGCACCGGCGGCGGCGCATCAACATGCTCGAATTCGTAACCAGCCATTTGCCCCTCGGCTCGCTACCCTCCCGACACTTGGATCGGAGCCGACTATAACACTGTTCTTGTAACACATGGGGCGTCAATGGTGATTCGCGTTCCGCGAATTCTCATCTGCGCCGGGGTGAACACCTGACGCGTTCAGGGTGGCGCACATGCGGTCTAGGCCCGGTGACCGGCTGAGCCATGCAGACAAGTATCGGGGGAAGTTCGCGTGGCAGTCCCTAGGGGAGTCGAACCCCTCTCTCCAGGTTGAAAACCTGGCGTCCTAACCGATAGACGAAGGGACCACTCGGCGCGAGGCGCGCTCTATAGCGGCCTTCTTTTTGGGGCGCAAGCGCGCGAAATCGTCCTTACGCGCGGCGTGGATCGGCCACGTCCTCGATCTCCAGCTCGACCCCTTCGCGGCCCTGCCAGTCGTCGGGCTTGAGGCGGCCCGCCACGTGCACGGCGCCGCCCTCCTGCATCAGGCGACGGCCGGCCTCGGTGTCTTCCACGCGCCAGGCCACGGCCTTGAGGCGACCGCCCGACCCGTCGGTGAGCGTGCAGCGCACATGCCCGCCGCGCAGCGCCATCGGCCGCTCCACGCGCACATCGGCCGCGGCGAAGGTCGGCTCCGGATTCCCGGGTCCGAACGGGGCCAGGCGCTGGAAGTCGGTCCAGAGGCCACGGTCGGCGCCGCGCGTGGTGACCAGGGCGTCGATCTCGAGGCCATCCTCGGCCGCCGCGATCTCGGCCTCAGCGGCCATGCGCTCGCACAGGAAGGCGCGCAGCTCGGGAATCGTATCCGGCCGCACCGACAGGCCTGCGGCCATGGCGTGGCCGCCGCCGGCCAGCAGCAGGCCCTCTTCATACGCGGCCTGGACGGCGCGCCCCAGGTTCACGCCCGGCTGGGAGCGGCCCGAGCCCTTGCCCACGTCGGCCGCCCGGTCGATGCCGATGACGATCACCGGCTTGCGATAACGTTCGCGCAGACGCCCGGCGACGATGCCGATGACGCCGGGATGCCAACCGTCGGCGGCGACCACCAGGCATGGCGCGTCGGCCTGGTTGCTCTCGCGCTCGATGTGGGCGACGGCGGCCTCCTGGACCTCACGCTCGACGTCCTTGCGCGAGGCGTTGAGGCCGTCCAGCTCGGCCGCCAGTTCGGCGGCCTCCGCCGGATCGTCGGTCGACAGCAGGCGCGCGCCCAGGTCCGAGCGGCCGATCCGACCGCCCGCGTTGATCCGCGGCCCCAGCAGGAAGCCCACGTGGAACACCGTGGCGGGTCCCTGCCCCTTGGCCACCTCCATCAGCGCCTTGAGCCCCGGATTGGCCCAGCCGGACATCACCTTCAGACCTTGGGCCGTTAGCGCCCGGTTGAAGCCGGTCAGCTGGGTCACGTCGCAGACGGCGCCCATGGCGGCCAGGTCCAGCCAGGATTTTATGTCGGGTTCGCCCCCACCCATCAGCCCGCGCTTACGCGCCTCGCGGCTCAGGGCGGCCAGCAGGACGAAGCTCACGCCGGCGGCGGCCAGATGCCCCTGCCCCGACTGGCAGTCCGGACGGTTGGGGTTCACCAGCGCCGCCACGGCGGGAATCTCGCCAGGTCGCATCAGGTGGTGGTCGATCACCACGACCGGCAGGCCGATCTCGGCGGCGCAGGCCAGGGCGTCGAGGGCGGCCGCGCCGCAGTCGACCGTGATCACCAGCTCGGCGCCCTCCGCCTTCAGATGACGGAAGACTGCGGGCGACGGGCCGTAGCCCTCGACGATACGGTCGGGGACGTAGATCGACAGCTCCAGGCCCATGACCCGGAACCAGCGCACGATCAGGGCGGCGGACGACGCGCCGTCCACGTCGTAGTCGGCGAAGACCACCACCCGGCGCTTCGCCTCCAGGGCGTCCACCAGGATTTCGGCCGCCCGGTCCATGTCGGCGAATGACGACGGATCGGGGAACAGCGCTTTCAATGTCGGATTGAGGAAGTCGGCGCCCGCCGCCGCGCTGACGCCCCGCGAGGACAGGGCGCGGGCCAGAAGCTCGGACAGGCCGTGGTTCAGCTGGTGATGGCGCGTGACCTCTGGGTCGGCGGCGCGCTGGCGCCACAGCCGTCCGCTGAGCGACCGCGTGACGCCCAGGAACCCCACATTCGCGCTCCCGTCAGCCATTCGTCCGTCCGCTCCGCACCGGCCGGGACTATCGGCCCCCGACCCACGAGTCGCTAGGACCTATCGACGTAACCGCCAGCGGCGTCAGAAACGGTCGCACATAGGAAGACGCCGCCCGGGTTCACCGGACGGCGTCGTGTTCCCCGACAATTCGGATTGGGGTTAGGCCTTGGCGAGCGCCTGACGGCGACGCACGACCGAACCGACCGCGCCGAAGCCCATGATCATCATGGCCCAGGTCGCCGGTTCCGGAACGGCTTCGAAATTGTAGGTCGTGCCGTTGGCGGTCACGTTGTCCGCGTAGGCCGTGTAACCCGCGCCGATGCCGCTGCCGACGCCGATGTAGACGGCGCTGACGTAGGCGTTCTGCGACAGGGTGCCGGCCCAGTAGGCGATCGTGTGCTGGTCATTCTCGCTCGTGCCGTTCTTGAAGAACGTGCCGCCGGCGCCGACGGTGTTCCAAGTGCCGACGTCGCCCGCCGCGCCGTAGCCGCCGGCCTGGTAGGCCTGCTCCCAGACGAAATCGAGCTTGGTGTTGCCGTCCCAGACCACGACGCGCAGGGCCGGCGAGTACTTCGCATCGCAGCAGATGGTCGTGGACGCCGGGTCGATCTGGTACTCGAAGCCGAGGTCGGTGAAGCTGCTGAACGAGCCCAGGTTCGAAGTCTTGCTGTAGAGGTCGCCCAGCACCCAGCGGGTGCGGTCACCGTGCAACTCGACTGAGCCATTCCCCGAGCGCGCCGAGTCGGTCGTGATCGCCGCCGAGCCGGTGCCGTTGCCGTTCTCGCCCGCCGGATTGCTCCAGCCACCCGAGCCCGGATAGACGACGACGGTGCTCGCGCCGGCCGACGAGGCGACGAAAGCCGCCGCAACGAGCGCAGCGGCGCCCGCGATAAAGGTCTTCATGTCTGGTTTCCCCAACCATTTGGAGACCGCCGGTGGCGGCCCCGTGCCATCACAATGTTCTACGCAACTGCTTCCCGTGCCGGTTAACTATGAGAAGCCGCTGAACGCGTTCAACAACCATGTTCTTTGACTCGACGGGGGGTTGCGCGCGGGCCCTACTTTTCCCCTGGGCCGGGAGTTTCGCGTCATGCGCGAGCGAATGCGCGGCACAGTCATCGAACATCGGTCTCCGCGAAGGCCGAATCTCTGACGGCTTGACGCCCATATCGCGCGCGTGCTGCGCCGCACGACGCTGATCCGACGCGCAGGAGCAAGGCTGGCCTGACGGCTGTGAAGGCGGCCGTCAGCGCAGGCTGGGCGAGGCCGCCGATATCGTCGACGGCCTCCAAGGCCTCAGGCGGGGCGCTTCATCCGCACGTTGCGCACGGTGCGGGTCGCGGAGTTCATCACCAGGGTGTGGGTGTGCACGAAACCGCCCGAATAGGTGACACCGTCCAGCAGCGCGCCCTTGGTCACGCCGGTCGCCGAGAAAATGGCGTCGGCCCGGACCATTTCGTGCAGGTCGTACTTCTTGTCGAAATCGGTGATCCCCACGCGGGCGGCGCGGGCGCGCTCGTCGGCGTTGCGGAACACCAGGCGCCCCTGGAACTGGCCGCCGACGCACTTCAGCGCCGCGCAGGCCAGCACGCCCTCGGGCGCGCCGCCGGAGCCGACGTAGAGGTCGATGCCGGTCTCGGGGTCGGTCGTGTTGATCACGCCGGCCACGTCGCCGTCGGTGATCAGGTGCACGCGCGCGCCGACCGAGCGGGCCGAGGCGATGATGTCGGCGTGGCGGGGACGATCCAGGATGCAGACCGTGATCTCGCTGGGCTGGACGCCCTTGGCCTTGGCCAGCGCCTGGATGTTTTCGGCCGGGCTCTTGTCCAGGTCGATGACGCCGGCCGGATAGCCCGGCCCGCAGGCGATCTTGTCCATGTAGGTGTCGGGCGCGTTCAGCATCGTGCCCTTCGGCGCCCAGGCCATGACGGCGCAGGCGTTGGCCATCGCCTTGGCGGTGAGCGTCGTGCCTTCCAGCGGATCCAGCGCGATGTCGATCTTGTGGCCTTTGCCCTTACCGACCTTCTCGCCGATGTAGAGCATGGGCGCCTCGTCGCGCTCGCCCTCGCCGATGACGATCTCGCCATCGATGTCGAGGTCGTTGAGCGCGGTGCGCATGGCGTCCACGGCGGCCTGGTCAGCGGCCTTCTCGTCGCCCAGGCCCACCAGTTTCCAGGCGGCGATCGCGGCGATCTCGGTGACCCGGACCGCGTCCAGCACCAGTCCGCGATCCAGAACTTCAGAACTCATCTTCGTTTCCAACCCTAGCGAGCGCTTCTTTGTCGGAGGCGCGTTTGACCTAGATGCGGGCAATCCGCAACAGATGAGGCCGGTCCAGTACGGCCGGAAGTCCTGCGATTCTCTCAACTGCCGCCGTCAGGACAGATTCCGCGACCGCGTGCGTCGTCAGCACGATGGGCACGCCTTCGGCGCCCTCGGTCGGCTTCTGCAGGAAGCTTTCGATGGAAACGCCCGCCTCGGCCAGGGTCTCGGAGACCGCGGCGATGACCCCCGGCTCGTCTTTCACCAGGAAGCGGAGATAGGCGCGGCCCATCATCTTCGACGGATCGATCGGATCGAACGGCCTCAACGAGCCGGCCGGGGCCTGGAACACCGGGCGCACGGCGGCGGTCATCACGTCCGCGATGTCGGCGGCCACGGCCGCGGCGGTCGGGCCGGCGCCCGCGCCAGGTCCCTGCACGAAGATGCGGCCGATCCGCTTGCCCTCGATGAAGAGCGCGTTCAGCGCGCCGCCGGCCTGGGCCAGCGGATGGTTCAGCGGCGCCAGCGACGGGTGGACCCGCACCAGGACGCCCTCGGCCGAACGCTCGGCCGAGGCCACCAGCTTGATCCGGTAGCCCAGGTCCTTGGCCATGCGGATATCCAGCAGGTCGACCTGCTCGATGCCCTCGATCTCGGCGGCGGCGAAGTTGGGCGCGCAGCCGAACGCCAACGCGGCCAGGATCGAGATCTTGTGCGCCGCGTCGAAGCCGCCGACGTCCATGGTCGGATCAGCCTCGGCGTAGCCCAGCTTCTGGGCCTCGCCCAAGACGTCCGCGAACGAACGGCCCGTCGTCTCCATCTCGGTCAGGATGTAGTTGCAGGTGCCGTTCAGGATGCCGGCGATCGACTTGATCTCGTCGCCGACCAGGGCCTCGCGCACCATCTTCACGGCCGGGACGCCGCCCATGACGGCGGCCTCGAACAGCAACGGCACGCCTCTGGATTCGGCCAGGACGGCCAGTTCCGCGCCATGCTCGGCGATCAGCGCCTTGTTGGCGGTGACCACGGGCTTGCCGGCGCCGAGCGCCGCTTCCACCGCGGCCTTGGCCGGACCGTCCGAGCCGCCGATCAGTTCGACGAACAGATCCACATCCGGCGAATTGGCCAGCGCCACCGGATCGTCGAACCAGGGCAGGTTCGAGATGTCGAACGGCCGCGATCGCGAGCGCGAGCGGGCCGAGACGCCGGTGACGACCACCCTGCCCCCGGCCGGCGCGAAGTCCGGCTGTTCGGCGAGGAAGGTCAGCAGGCCCGCGCCGACGGTGCCGAGACCGGCGACCCCGACACGCCAGGTTTTTCGGTCGGTCATTGCGCGGCCAGGGCGTTATGCGCCCGCCCCAGGATCTCGTCGGAGTTGGCCAGGAACTTCTTCACGTTGCGCGCGGCCTGGCGGATGCGGTGCTCGTTCTCGACCAGGCCGATGCGGACATAGCCCTCGCCGTACTCGCCGAAGGCGATACCGGGCGCCACGGCGACACCGGCCTCCTCGATCAGCAGCTTGGAGAACAGCATGGAGCCCGCCGCCTCGTACTGCGGCGGCAGCTTGGCCCAGGCGAACATCGAGGCCGGCGGCGCGGGAATGTCCCAGCCGGCGCGCTTCATGGAATCGACCAGGGTGTCGCGGCGCGACTTATAGGTCGCCCGGATCTCGTCGATGCAGTCCGTCGGCCCGTTCAGCGCGGCGGCGGCGGCCACCTGGATCGGGGTGTAGGCGCCGTAGTCCAGATAGGACTTCACCCGCGCCAGGGCCGCGCACATGCGCTCGTTGCCCACCACCATGCCCACGCGCCAGCCGGCCATGGCGAAGGTCTTGCTGAGCGAATTGACCTCGACGGCGATGTCCTTGGCCCCGTCCACCTGCAGCAGCGACGGCGGCGGGTTGTTGTCGAAGTAGATCTCCGAATAGGCAATGTCCGACAGCACGAGCAGGTCGTGCTTCTTCGCCAGCGCCACGATCTCCTTGTAGAAATCGAGGTCGACCCATTGGGCCGTCGGGTTCGACGGATAGCTGACGATCAGCACGCTGGGCGGCGGCGCCGAGTGCTTCACCGCGCGGCTGATGCCGGCCAGATATTCCTCGGGGCTGCCCGCCGGCACGTGGCGGATGACACCGCCGGCCATGATGAAGCCGTAGGCATGGATCGGGTAAGCCGGGTTCGGGCAGATGATCACGTCGCCAGGCGCCGTCAGCGCCTGGGCCAGGTTGGCGAAGCCTTCCTTGGAGCCCAGGGTCGCTATGACTTCGCGGTCCGGATCCAGCTTCACGCCGAATCGGCGGCCGTAATAGCCGGCCATGGCCTTGCGCAGCCCGCCGATGCCCTTGGACGCGGAATAGCGGCCGGCCTTGGGGTCGCGCGCCGTCTCGACCAGCTTGTCGACGATGTGCTTGGGCGTCGGCATGTCGGGATTGCCCATGCCGAAGTCGATGATGTCCGTACCCTGGCCGCGCAGGCGGGCCTTGATGCGGTTGACCTCCTCGAACACGTAGGGCGGGAGGCGGCGGATACGGTGGAATTCGGGTGTCATAATAGAGCTCTTTCGCCGCGCGTCGCGTCTGCGGCCTGTCTGCGAGCCAACGTCGGGCTTCGATAGACTCCGCACGGGAGTCCGCCAAGCCGGTGCGGGGATTTTTATGCCTCTCGCGGCGGCTGAGGGCCCTGTCGGGACCTAGCGCGGCGGAGGCGGCGTAGCTCGTTCCCGGAGCGAACGGGCGAAGGCCTCGGCGTCGCCGGGCTTCGGCGGCTCGACCTGCGGGCCGGCGTCCTTGCGGGCCTTCTCGGCGAAATCGTCGGTGCCCTGCAGCGTCCAGGTGCCCGGGGCCGTGGCCTGCTCCAGCGCCGCGCCTTCGGCCAGGATCGTCTTGGCGTCGCGACCGTACTGGGCCAGCGGACGGATGTCGGTCGGCGCCTTGGGAATGCTGGCGAACGTCGGGAACTTGCCGGCCGCGCGGCTCATCCGGGCCACGTCGGCGGCCACCGGCGAGGCCGGATCGATCTTGGTCTCGGCGAAGGGATTGCCCACGCAGCCGGTCAGCAACACGGAACCCGCCAGCAGGGCCAGCGCGTTGGCTACCCCAGGGACGGTCGGAAAAAGCGGGCGCGACGCATTCATTTGAGCCAAGGTCTTATGCGATGATCGTCAACGACGAAAGAGCGCGGCGTCAGATCGCGTTGCTCGGGAGAACGGCAGGATGAGCGAGCACACCTCGACCCCCGGCAAGGGGCCGAAGAAGGCGGGCTCCAAGAAGGGCGCGAAGAAGGCGGGCAAGACGCCAACGCCCGAGGCCAAGACGGTCACGGCCGCGCCGGCGCCCGCGCCCTCGCCGACCGCGTCGCTGCCCGGCTTCGATCACAGCGCCTTCTCGGCCGATCAGCGCGCCCAGATCGAACAGCTGTCGATGAACCTGGCGCGCGCCGCCATCACCGCCCAAGGCGCCATCGCCGAGATGGCGCTGCGCCAGGCCGACCGCCCAGCGGCCCTGTCGCCCGACCCGTTCCACGTGGCCCCGGCCCTCACCCAGGTGATGAGCCGGTTGGCGGCCCAGCCGGACCGGATGATGCGGGCCCAGGCGGACCTGTTCTCGCAATACCTCGACCTGTGGCAGTCGACCGCGCGCCGCGCCGGCGGCGCCGGTCCCGAGCCCACGGTGGCGCCGGCCAAGGGCGACAAGCGGTTCAACGATCCCGACTGGTCGGACAATCCCGTCTTCGACGTGATCAAGCAGTCCTATCTGCTGACCGCCAACTTCCTGAACGGCCTGGTGGCCGACGTGGACGGCGTGGACCCGCTGGAGAAGCGCCGCGTCGAGTTCTTCATGAAGATGCTGACCGACGCGTTCTCGCCGTCGAACTTCCTGGCCTCGAACCCGACGGCCTTGAAGGAAGTAATGGCCACCGGCGGCGCCAGCCTGGTCAAGGGCATGGAGAACTTCCAGTCCGACCTGCAGCGCGGCGGCGGATCGCTGTCCATCGCCCAGACCGACTACGAGATGTTCAAGATCGGCGAGAACGTCGCCACGGCGCCCGGCAAGGTCGTCTTCCGCAACGAGATCATCGAACTGCTGCAGTTTTCGCCGACGACCGATGAGGTCTTCGAGATCCCGCTGCTGATCTTCCCGCCCTGGATCAACAAGTTCTACATCCTGGACCTGCGGCCTGAGAATTCGATGATCCGCTGGCTGGCTAGCCAGGGCGTCACGGTGTTCGTGGCCTCGTGGGTGAACCCCGACGCGGCGCTCGCGACCAAGACCTTCGAAGACTACATGCGCCAGGGCATCTACGAGGGCGTCGCCGCGGCCAAGACCCAGGCCGGCGTCGATCACGTCAACACCGTCGGCTACTGCATCGGTGGCACCCTGCTCTCGGCGACCCTGGCGCACATGACCGCCAAGGGCGACACGTCTATCGGCTCGGCCACCTTCTTCGCGGCCCAGCAGGACTTCTCCGAAGCCGGGGACTTGCTGCTTTTCACCAACGAGGACTGGCTGAAGGACCTCGAGGCCAAGATGGACCAGGGCGGCGGCGTGCTGTCCGGCCAGACCATGGCCGACACGTTCAACGCGCTGCGCGGCAACGACCTGATCTGGTCGTTCTTCGTGAACAACTACCTGATGGGCAAGGAGCCCAAGCCCTTCGACCTGCTGTTCTGGAACTCGGACCAGACGCGGATGCCGAAGACGCTGCACACCTACTATCTGCGCCGCTTCTACGGCGAAAACGCCATGGCCAAGGGCGAGTTGACCCTGGACGGCGTGGAGATCGACCTCAGCAAGGTCAAGGTGCCGGTCTACATCCAGTCCTCGAAGGAGGATCACATCGCGCCGGCGAAATCCGTGTTCAAGGGGGCCCGGCTGTTCGGCGGCCCGACCACGTTCACCATGGCCGGCTCGGGCCACATCGCCGGGGTGATCAACGCCCCCGTCGCCAACAAGTACCAGCACTGGACCAACGACGAGCTGCCCGCGTCGCTCGAGGCGTGGCAGGCCGGGGCCGTCGAGGCCGCCGGCTCGTGGTGGCCGCATTGGCTGTCCTGGCTGGCCGCCCGTTCCGGCAAGAAGGTCCCGGCCAGGGATCCCGCCAAGGGTCCGCTGACGCCGCTGGGCGATGCGCCGGGCGAGTATGTGAAGGTGAAGAGCTAGTCGTGGCGCGGCGGTACCTTCTGGCGGGGATTGCGGGGCTGCTGCTCGCCGCCTCACCCGCCCTCGCCCAGAAACGCCCCGAGTTGGACGGGCCGACGCAGGGCGACATGAACGTCCAGGCCGGCAAGCGCCATGCCATCGCCGACCGGGCGTTGAATCAGGCCTACGCAAAGGCCGTCGCCGAGGCCTCGCCCGATGGGAAGATCCGACTGCGGGCGGCCCAGCGCGCCTGGATCGCGTTCCGCGACCTGGACTGCGCGGCCCGCACCGGTTCGCGCGGCGGCTCGTTCTATCCCGCGGCCCTGTCGCTCTGCCTGGAAGCGGTCACCGACGCCCGGACCGAGGTCCTCAAGGCCGAAATGTCCTGCGCGGAAGGCGACATGAGCTGTGGCGGACACCGCGAGGACTGACGCTCCCGATCCGTAACGGTGCGGCGAACGCCGGTCGGTTACGTTACTAACGTTTAATAACAGCTACCTTGCACCGCCCAATACCTTGCCGTACCCCTTGGCTCAGCAAGGAGGGCGAACACGTGCCCGAAGCCATCGAGATCCAACTTAAGAAAGGCGCGCTGGAACTCTGCGTTCTGGCCCTTCTTTCGAAGCACGACAGCTACGCCTACGAGATCGCCGCCCAGCTCGCCGACGCTATCGGCATGGGGGAAGGCACGATCTATCCGCTGATGCGCCGGCTGCAGTCCGACGGCCTGGTCGAGACCTATCTGGTCGAGAGCAGCTCGGGACCGCCCCGCAAATACTACCGGCTCAGCGAAGCCGGGAAGAAGAACTTCACCTCGCAGCAGGCGGCCTGGAAGTCGTTTTCCGGCGCCGTCGAAAGCATCCTTGGAGGCGCAAAATGACCCGCCAGGCTTTCATGGCCCGGCTGCGGGAAGGCCTGCGTGGCCTGCCCCCGCAATCCGTGACCGACATCGTCGCCGACTATGAGGCGCACTTCACCGACGGCGAGGCCGCCGGCCGGACCGAAGCCGAGGTGGCCGCCGCGCTCGGCGACCCCGAGCGGCTGGCCCGCGAAATCCGCGCCGAAAGCACCGTGGCCCGCTGGCGCGAGGAGCGCAGCCCCTCCTCCGCCGCCGCCGCCGTCTTCGCGGTGCTGGGCCTGGGCGCGATCGACATCCTGATCCTGCTGCCGATCCTGATGGGCGTCGCCGGCGCGATCATCGGCCTGACCGTCGCGGTCATCGTCTGCTTCTTCGCCGGCGCTTTCGTGTTCGCGGCCGGCCCCTTCACCGACCCGCCCGGCGGACCGGTCACCGCGGTTCTCACCGGCATCGGCATCATGGCCGGATCGGCCTCGGGCGGCGCGCTGCTGACCATCGTTTCGATCGGCCTGATGAACGCGCTCGTCTGGTACGGACGGCTCCACTACCGGCTGCTGAAGCCGGCCCTCGAACAGCAAGCCTAGGAGGCCACGATGATCCGCGTACTCTTCATGATCGCCATCGCCGGCTTTGTGCTGTCGGTGGGAAGTCTGGCGGCCGCGGTCGCGATCGGCGGCCCCGAGGCCGTCGCCCGCGGCGGCTGGATCGTCGCCGGCAAGGACTGGGGCGACCGCTGGGACTGGGATTGGGACAATGACATCGGCCACAGGCGCGGCGAGTCCCGCTGGTCCGGCGATTTCGGACCGCAGGCTACCCGCACCCTCGTCTGGAGTGGGGCCGACAAGCTGGACGTCGATCTGGCCGCCGACATCCGCTACGTCCAGGCCGACGGTCCGCCCACGGTGACGGTCACCGGGCCCCGCAAGGCCATCGACGAGGTGATCGTCCGCGGCGACAGCCTGCGCTACGACCACCACGACGCCCAATGGCGGCCCCGACTGACCGTCGTGCTCCGCGCGCCGAACGTCAGCCGCTTCGACATCTCCGGCGAGAACACGCTGGCCATCGAGAGCTACCGGCAGAAGACCCTGCGGCTGGATGTCTCCGGCCTGGCCGAGGTCACCGCTGTTGGCGAAACCGAGGACGTGGATATCGACATGTCCGGCAAGGGTGACGTCGACCTGGGCGCGCTCAAGGCGCGCGGTGCGAACGTGGACATCTCCGGCGCCAGCAAGGCCACCATCGCACCGACGGATTGGGCCAAGCTGGACATTTCCGGCGCCGGCGACGTCCGCCTGCTGACCAACCCCCCGCGTCTCGAAACCGACGTCAGCGGCGCGGGCAAGGTGCGCCAGGGCGGGCCATCGGCCAGCCCGTCGCCGTCCGCCTCGCCGTCACCGTCTCCCAGCCCGAAGGCCCCCAAGCCCTAGGCTGCAACTGACGGCCCGGGGCAGTGCGCCGTCCCGGGCCGCCTTTTTCAGGCGGGGACGAACTTCAGCGCGACGCCGTTGTTGCAGTAGCGCAGGCCGGTGGGCTGCGGGCCGTCGTTGAACACATGCCCCTGGTGGCCCAGGCACTGGGCGCACTCGTAGGCCGTCCGGGCCACGCCGATCTTGTAGTCGGTCTTGGTGATCAGGGCGCCCGGCAGAGCCCGGTAGAAGCTGGGCCAACCCGTCCCGCTCTCATACTTGGTCAGCGAGCTGAACAGCGGCAGGTCGCAGCCGAGGCAGGCAAACGTACCCTTGCGGTGCTCCTTCAGCAGCGGACTGGTGCCGGCGCGTTCGGTGCCTTCCTGGCGCAGGACGTCGTAGGCCGCGGCCGGCAGGCGCTTGCGCCATTCGGCGTCGGTGAACTTGCGATAGGGCGACGCGGCATAGGCGTCCTTGGCCGCGGCCAGCGCCGAGGCGGGAAGGAACGCTACGACGGTGGCGGCCATCAGGACGCGGCGGCGGTCGAGGGACAGGGTGCTCATAAGGTCTAATACGTGCGCCACCGGCGGAAAGTTACAAGACCACGTCCGCGCAATTCCCGGCGGGGCAGCTAGAGTCCCGCGCCCTCCGGCAGGCCCAGCATCAGGTTCAGGCTCTGGACCGCCGCGCCCGACGCGCCCTTGCCCAGGTTGTCCAGCACGGCCACCAGCCGCGCCTGGCTGCCGTCGGCATTGCCGAAGACGAACAGGCGCATCGTATTCGTGCCGTTCATCGCCTGCGGGTCCAGAGCCTGGACATAGCCGCCGGCGCCGGCGCGGGTCTTCTGCAACTCGGCGCACTCGAGCCCGCTGGCCACCTGGACGAACGCCTCGCCGGCATAGGCCGCTTCCAGCGCCACGTGCAGGTCGGCGGGCGACGGCTTGCCGGGCATGGCCCAAAGCTGCAGCGGCACCTCGACCAGCATCCCCTGCGCGTAGCGCCCCACGGACGGCGCGAACACCGGGGGGTGCGAGATGCCCGTGTGGATCTGCATCTCGCCCAGATGCTTGTGGGCCAGGGTGAAGCCATAGGGTCGGAAGGCGTCGTTCGTCCCGACGGGCGGCGCCTGTTCCTCGAACTCCGCGATCAGCCCCTTCCCGCCCCCGGAGTAGCCGGAGATGGCGTTCACGGTCAGGGGGAAGTCGGCTGGGATCAGGCCCGCCGCCACGAGAGGCCGCACAAGGCCGATGAAGCCGGTCGGATAGCAGCCGGGGTTCGACACCCGCGTCGCGCCGCGCACCGCATCGCGCTGGGTCGCCGACATTTCCGGAAAGCCATAGGTCCAGCCGGGCGCGGTCCGGTAGGCCGTCGAGGCGTCGACCACCTTGACTGTGTTGGAGGTGATCAGACCCACCGCCTCGCGCGACGCATCGTCGGGCAGGCACAGCACGACCGCGTCCGCCGCGTTCAGCAGTTCGGCGCGCGCGTCGGCGTCCTTGCGCCGCGCAGGATCGATCGAGAGCACTTCCAGGTCGCTGCGGCCGGCCAGCCGCTCGCGGATCTGAAGTCCCGTGGTGCCGGCTTCGCCGTCGATGAAGATGGTGTGGGTCATGGACTGCTTCCGTCAGGAAGGATGGGCACAAGAAAAAGGGCGCTCCGGTTTCCCGAAGCGCCCCAATCCGTAAACGCGAGTTTTCGCGCGCGGTTAGCGCTTCGAGAACTGGAAGCTGCGTCGGGCCTTGGCCTTGCCGTACTTCTTCCGCTCCACGACGCGGGGGTCGCGGGTCAGGAGGCCGTGCGGCTTCAGCACGGCGCGAAGGGCGGGCTCATAGTAGGTCAGGGCCTTGGAGATGGCGTGACGAATGGCGCCGGCCTGGCCGGAGAGGCCGGAGCCCTCGACCGTGGCGATGACGTCGAACTGACCAGCGCGGTCCGTCAGTTGGGTCGGCTGGGCGATCATCATGCGCAGCACCGGACGCGCGAAGTAGATCTCCTGGTCGCGGCCGTTGATCGTGATCTTGCCGCTACCCGGCTTGATCCAGACGCGGGCGACCGCGTTCTTGCGCTTGCCGGTCGCATAGGCGCGGCCCTGGGCGTCGATCTTGGGTTCGCGGGCGATGTGTTCGGACGCTTGCGTGCCCATGCCCTTCAGGGCGTCGAAGCCGGTGGCTTCGGTCGTGGTGGCTTCCGACATCAGGCGCTCCGCACGTTCTTGGCGTTCAGATCGGCGAACGCGATGGTCTCGGGGTTCTGCGCGGCGTGCGGGTGCTCACCGGTGGTGTAGATGCGCAGGTGCGTCATCTGCTTGCGGGCCAGGGGGCTTTCCTTGGGCAGCATGCGCTCGACGGCCTTTTCCAGCACCCGCTCGGGGTACTTGCCAGCGAGGATCTGCGCCGGGGTGCGTTGCTTCACGCCGCCCGGGTGACCCGTGTGCCAGTAGTAGATTTCGTTGGTGGCCTTCTTGCCGGTGAACTTCACCTTGTCGGCGTTCAGGACAACGACGAAGTCGCCGCAATCGACGTGCGGGGTGTAATCAGCGCGATGCTTGCCGCGAAGACGCATGGCGATGAACGAAGCCAGACGGCCGACAACGGCGTCCTGGGCGTCGATCACGATCCACTTCTTCTCGACCTCGGCGGGCTTCAGCGAAGCCGTAGTGCTCTTCAGCATGAGGGACGATCCAATAGAACTTAGCGGGTGCGCTAAAGGCGCGCCCGACGTGAGGCGCGGCTTATGCAGAATGAGGCCCGCGATGTCAACGCGGTGAAACACGCCCAATTCGGACTACACGTTTGTTTTCGCTATGTATTTTTGGTGCGGTAAAATAATACCGCGACTTTCTCGCCTCAAACTCGCCGAACCCGCCACCCGAACGCCACCGCCAGGCTCAGGACCAGGGCCGCCATCAGTTGGTGGACGATGCTCATGCCGACCGGCGCGCGCATCATCAGGGTGGCGATCCCGAACAGCGCCTGGACCACCACGGCCCCCGCCACCGCGACGCCCAGCAGCTTCGATTCCCGCGCCAGATAGCTGGACCGCCAAGCCGCCACGCCCAGGCCCACGGCCACGATGGTCAGCAGATAGGCCACCAGCCGGTGATGCAGCTGCACCGCGCCCTGGTGGTGCGCCAGGATCGCCCACAGGCTCCCGCCGCCGTAGTCGTCCGGAACCAGCGCGCCGTTCATCAGCGGCCAGTCGTTGTAGACCAGCCCCGCGTCGTTGCCCGCGACCAGCGCGCCCAGCAGGATTTGCAGATAGATCAGCCCGATCAGGATCGACGCGCGCCGGCCCCACGGGCTGGGCAGCGTCTGCCGCGCCGCGCCCGACCAGGCGTCGAAGGCCGTCCATAGCAACAGGCCCAACAGGGCGAAGGCCAGGCCCAGGTGGACCATCAGCCGCTCGGGCGCGACCGAGACCCGTTCCGACAGGCCGCTGGAGACCATCCACCAGCCCACCGCGCCCTGCAGCCCGCCCAGGATGAAGATCCCGCCCAGCCGCACGAACAACCGCCGGGGCAGTTGGCGGCGGATGGCGAACCAGACGAAGGGAATGAAGAACACCAGTCCCAGCACCCGGCCCAGCAGCCGGTGCGACCACTCCCACCAGTAGATCGCCTGGAACGCGCCCAGGGTCATGCCAGCGTTCAGCTGGGCGTACTGGGGGATCTGCTTGTAGAGCGCGAACTCGCGCTGCCAGTCGGCGTCGCTCAGCGGCGGCAGCGCGCCGGTGACCGGCTTCCACTGGGTGATCGACAGGCCGCTATCCGTCAGCCGGGTCGCCCCGCCCACGATCACCATGGCCAGCACCATGACTGCCACCACCAGCAGCCAGATCGCCACGGGCTTGGAACGGTCGGAACGCAGGAACGAGGTCATGGCGGGCGGCGTGGCGTAGGTGTGAGGCTGAACTTGGGCGGCTCTCTAGCGGGGTTACGCGCAAGCCTCCAGCCCGCTATGAGCCGGCCATGCCCGTCCGCCTGCGCAAGTTCATCGGTCTGATCGCCATCCTGGCGTTCTGCACGGCCTATGTGGTCGTCGCCGTCACGATCAGCGACTACCTGCCCGATCACTGGGCGGTGCGCCTCGTGTTCTATGCCCTGGCGGGTACGCTCTGGGGTGTGCCCCTGTTCCCCGTGATCCGCTGGATGAACCGCGAGCACTGACCTAGGTTCAGGCGTCGTCTGGAGCCCGCCATGAAGCGCCTGCTGATCGTCCTCGCCGCCGCACTGCTCATTCCCCAGGTCGCGCTGGCGGCCCAGGTCCAGGCGCTGAAGGTCACGGTGCTCTCCACCATGCTGGCCGAACCGGGCCTCGGCGAATGGGGCTACGCCGCCCTGGTCGAGGTGGACGGCCGCAAGATCCTCTACGACAGCGGCGCCCGGCCCGAGACCGTGCTGGGCAACGCCCGCGAGCTGGGTGTCGACCTCTCCGACGTCGAGGACGTGATCCTCAGCCACCACCACGGCGACCACACTGGCGGCATCGTCACCCTGCGCAAGGCGATGATGGCGAAGAACCCCAAGGCCCTGTCGCGTATCCACGTCGGCGAAGGCTTCTTCCAGGCGACGAACACCGGCACGCGCGCCGGCGTCCCCAAGCTGCGCTCCGATCTGGAAGCGACAGGCGCGACGTTCGTGATCCATAAGGGGCCGGACGAGCTGGCGCCGGGCGTCTGGCTGACCGGGCCCGTGCCCCGCGTGACCGACGAGAAGAACTATCCGCCCGGCCCGGACGCCATTCCCGAGGACCAGGCCCTGGTGTTCGAAACCGCCGAGGGCACGGTCATCCTGACCGGCTGCGGCCACGCGGGCGCGATCAACATCGTCCGCGACGCGAGCAAGATCACCGGCGGCAAGCCCCTGCTGGGGCTGATCGGCGGCCTGCACATCTTCGACGCCAGTGACGCGCGCCTCGACTGGACGGGCGCCGAGCTGAAGGCCGCGGGCGTGAAATACCTGCTGATGGGCCACTGCACGGGCCTCGAGGCCACCTGGCGGCTGCGCCAGGCCACCGGCCTCACCCGCAAGACCGCCGCCTACGGCGCCAACGGCTCGACCTTCATCCTGGGCAAGGGGATCAATCCGGGCCGCATCGCGGGGTGATACATTGGCCCTTGCGGTCGCCCGGCTATCCGCTAGAAGACGCGCCTCGCCGCCTGGCCCTTCGGAGCGTGGCGCAGCTTGGTAGCGCACTTGACTGGGGGTCAAGGGGTCGCAGGTTCAAATCCTGTCGCTCCGACCAGCGGCCGGCGGCGAGATTTCTCCTATCCTTCCTACGCGTCATGGCCGGGCTTGACCCGGCCATCCGGGCGTCCGGGCATGGGTGTGCGAGATCTCGGAACGCTCTGGAATGGATGGCCGGATCGAGCCGGCCTATGACGCGCGTAAAGGTGGGAGCCTCAGTCCTTGAGCAGGTCGTCGAGGCGAGCCTTGGCGGTCTCGAGGCCCTGCAGCGCTTCCAGCAGAGCGGACTTGTCACCTGAGGACTTGGGCGGCGCGGCGGCGGGCTTCTCGCTTGGAGCCGCCGGCGCGGGCGTCCCCTCCCCGGCCGCGACCAGGTGCTTCAGCCCCTGCTCGCGGTGGAGCTTCTGGACGCCTTTGATGGTGTAGCCTTCGTCGTGCAGCAGGCGGCGGACGCCGTGCAGGACGGTGATGTCGGCGGGGCGGTAGAACCGACGCCCGCCCGCCCGCTTCATGGGCTTGATGAAGCTGAACTTGGTTTCCCAGAACCGCAGCACGTGTTGAGGCACGTGAAGCTCGTCCGCCGCTTCGGATATGGTGCGGAAGGCTTCGGGCCCCTTGGCCATGAGCCTACCCGGCCATCACCGCGAGAGGGCTCGGTCGACGCGCGCCTTCATGACCTGAGAGGCGCGGAAGCCGATGACCCGGCGCGGGTCGATGGCGGCCGGTTCCCCGGTCTTGGGGTTGCGGCCCATGCGGGCGCGTTTGGCCCGCACCTGGAAGACGCCGAATCCGGAAAGTTTGACCTGTTCGCCACGCTCGAGCGCCTGGCACATCAGTTCGAGGACGCGCTCGACCAGCTCGGAACAATCCTGACGGGTGAGACCAACCTGTTCGTGGACCGACTCGCACAGGTCGGCCCGCGTCACCGTCGCGCCCTTCATGATCGCCATAGTCCCCGCAGAAACGTCGTTCATGCGCTTGATTTGTCCTATTGCCACAAAGACTTCAAGTCACGCTTTACAGCTTAAGCCTAACCGCGCGTCAAAGGCGCAGAACGCAGGCGCCCCACGTCAGTCCGCCACCCATCGCCTCCAGCAAAAGAAGCTGTCCGGGTTGGATGCGACCGTCCTTCACGCCCTGATCGAGCGCAAGCGGAATCGAGGCGGCCGAGGTGTTGGCATGCTGGGCCACGGTGGAGATCACCTTGTGCTCGTCGATGCCCAGCCGCTTGGCCACGCCCTCCAGGATCCGCTGGTTGGCCTGGTGGGGGATGAACCAGTCGACGCTGCCGACTTCGACGCCCGCATCCACGGCCGCGGCGCGCACGGCCTCGGAGATGTTCACCACCGCGTGGCGGAACACCTGGTTGCCCTGCATGCGCAGATAGCCGGTCTGGCGGTTGGTGGAGACACCGCCGTCCACGTACAGCAGCTCCTGCTTGGTCCCGTCGGCCCGGAGCGCGAAGCCCAGCAGGCCGCGATCGTCGGTGGTCCCCTCGCCCTCGACGGGCTCGACCACCACGGCGCCGGCGCCGTCGCCGAACAGCACGCAGGTGCCGCGGTCGGTCCAGTCCATCAGTCGGGTCATGGTCTCGGCCCCGATCACCAGGGCGCACTTGCTGCGGTTGCGGGCCACGAAGCCGTCGGCGACCGACAGGGCGTAGACGAAGCCCGAGCACACGGCCTGGACGTCGAAGGCGATGCCGATGGGGCAACCCAGCTTGCGCTGTACGATGGTGGCGACCGCCGGGAAGGTCAGATCGGGCGTCGTCGTGGCGACGATGATCATATCCACGTCGGCGGGCGTCCGGCAGGCGGCGGCCAGCGCGCGGCGCGCGGCCTCGACGGCTAGGTCCGAGACCGGTTGGTCGTCGGCCGCCTGATGGCGCTGGCGAATGCCCGTGCGCTCGCGGATCCATTCGTCGGAGGTCTCGACGCGCTGGGCCAGTTCGTCGTTGGTGACGATCCGATCGGGCAGATAGCCGCCGACGCCGGTGACAACGCTACGCAGGACTTTTGACAATTCAGGCGGCTCCGTCCGCGGGTGCGGGGTTCGCCGGCGCGAGGGCGGCGGGAAGCCGCCTCATATTCCGTTCGATCTCGGAGGCAAACCCGCTTTGCGCGACATCGGCCGCGGAGCGGATGGCTTTCGCGAAATCCCGGGCGTCGGCGCCGCCATGGCACTTGAGCACCAGGCCGTTCAGGCCCAGCAGCGGCGCCGCCGGCGACGGGCTCATCTTGTCGCGGAAGCGGCGCAGGGACGGCCGTGCCAGCAGCGCGCCCAGATTGCTCATCGGGCCGGAGGTCAGGGCCTCGCGCAGCTCGCTGTACATAAAGCGCGCCGCGCCCTCCATGGCTTTCAGCGCCACGTTGCCGGTGAAGCCGTCGGTGACCACCACCTGGACCGTGCCGGCGGTGATGTCGTCGCCTTCGACGAAGCCCTTGTAGTCCAGGTCGATCGTGCCGAGGCGCAGGATGCGGTTGGCCTCGCGCACCTCCTCGTGGCCCTTCATCTCCTCGGAGCCGACGTTCAGCAGGCCGACGGTGGGCCGCGCCACGCCGTGGGCGGCGCGGTGGTAGGCCTCTCCCATGATCGCGAACTCGACCAGCCGCGCGGCGTCGCAGTCCACGTTGGCGCCGACGTCCAGGAAGGTGGTGACGCCGGTGGCGTTGGGGATGCTGGTCACCAGGGCCGGACGGTCCAGGTCGGCGCTCATCCGCAGGATCAGCTTCGAGATCGCCATCAGGGCGCCGGTGTTGCCGGCCGAGACGGTGACACCGGCCTGACCCTCGCGGATCGCCTCGACGGCGTGCCACATCGAGGTGCCTTTGCCACGGCGCAGCGCCTGGGCGGGCTTCTCGTCCATGGCGATGACGCGCTCGGCGTGCCGCACCTCGACGCGGGCGGCCAGGGCGGGATGGCGGGCCATCTCCGCGCGGATCGCCGTCTCGTCCCCGTGCAGCAGCAGGCGCGTGCCGGGCGGCAGGTCCTTGAGCGCGATATCGCAGGCCGGAATCACCACGGACGGGCCGTGGTCGCCGCCCATGGCGTCGATCGAAATCACCAGGGATTGGGTCAAATGAAGTGCTTTCGTCCCTCGGCGAACGGGATTCGCGGCGCGACCTTACTCCGGCCTGTCGACGACTGGAAACTAAGCCTTTGGCTCGGTGAGCTTCTTCAGCACGGCGAAAGGCGAGAGTTCCTCCTCCGGCGGCTGATAGTCGAACGTGGCGCCGGGCTTGCGCGGGAACGGGTCGATCTCCAGCGCCAGGTGTTCGACGACGTAGTGAGACACGTCGATGGTGTCGCCCTCCAGCTCGTCCGGCGGATCCGGCGACTCCAGGTCGAGGTCCAGCTCCCCGCCCTCCGGCGGCGCGGCGTGCTCGCTGCCGCGGGGCACGGCGCGCACCTCGATGTCGCCACGGACCGGCTGCTCGAACGGGTCCAGGGACACGCCGCAGACCTGCTCGACCACGGCGTCGAAACGGCCGGTCAGCTCCGCGCCGTCCAGCCACGGCTTGGCCGCGATATTGGCGGTGAACGCCGGAAGGCTGCGCAGGCCCAGCTGGTTGGCGATCTGCGCGCGTTGCGCCTCATCGGGCTCCAGCTTCAGCCGGACCGGGCCGCGCGACAGTTCGTGCAGCTTGAGCGTGACCGGCCAGCTCAAAGCGGCCCCCAGGTGACATCGCCCGCGACGATCGCTTCCAGCGGCTGTCCGGCCAGAACGGCGCGTTGCGCCAGCAGATAGTCCGCCAGCGCCGCGGCCTTGGACTCGGCCTGCGCGGCGTAGACGGTGCGCGCCACCAGCGCCTCCAGCTCCGTGCGATCCGGCATGGCGGCCAGGGCCGCCTCATACGAATGGACGCGGCCGTAGAAGGCCTCGCCCAGCTTGCGCATCCGCTTGCCGACCACCGTGTCGCCGACGCCCAGTTCGCGCAGGCCGTTGTCCAGCCCGCTCAGATAGGTGTCGAACAGCACCTGGCCCGTCTCGGCCGCCTGGGGCCCCTGGTCCTTCAGCCGCTCGAGCAGCAGGTAGGTGTGCAGGCTGTAGAGCTCGAACCGCCCCTCGACGGTGTCGGGCGCCCCGAGCTCGGTGTAGAGGCCTGGAACCCGGGCCTGGGCCACGGCGCGCGCATAGAGCTCGCGCCCGGCGGCGTGCGCGGGTCTGGGCTTGAACAGGCGCTTGAGCATGGACTGGCCTCGATTTCGCCAGAAGACGTGGCTAAAGGCGGCATTGAACTAAGGGGCGGCCAGCGATAGGTCAAAGCCTCTTGCCGTCTGGCAGACAGAAACGAGTCCTGATGTCCCGCAACGCCGCCCTCGCCGCCTTTGCCGCCGTCACCCTGGCGGCCGCCGGCCTTTCGGCCTGTTCGCCGATCACCAGCTACTCCGGCTTCCAGGCGATCGACAGCGATCCGAAGGACGTGAAGGTCGGCACGGACACCAAGTCCACCGTCCGCGCCAAGCTGGGTTCGCCCTCGGTGCAGTCGACCTTCGACCCGAACGTCTGGTTCTACGTGAACCAGGTCAAGGAACGCGTGGCGTTCCGCCGGCCCAAGGTGACCCAGCGCAACGTCACCGCCATCCAGTTCAACAAGGACAGCGAGATGGTGGAGACGGTGAACGTCTACACCCTCAAGGACGGCAAGGTGATCGCGTTCAACAACCGCGAAACCCCGACCCGCGGTCGCGAGATGACCGTGCTGGAACAGCTGCTCGGCAGCGTCGGCCGCGGCACCATGCTCCCGCAGGACGACGAGGGCGTCCCCGGCAGCCGTCCGGGCGACCGGCGGTAGACCCACCTAGACCAAAACGAAGAAGGCCCCGGAGATCGCTCTCCGGGGCCTCTTTTGTATCCGGCTGCGCCGGTGGGCTGGCCTATTGGGCGGCCAGCACCGCCAGCAGCAGCAGGGCCACGATGTTCGTGATCTTGATCATCGGGTTCACGGCCGGACCCGACGTATCCTTGTAGGGGTCGCCGACGGTGTCGCCGGTCACGGCGGCCTTGTGAGCCTCCGAACCCTTGCCATGCAGCACGCCCGCCGAGTCGGTGAAGCCTTCTTCGATCACCTTCTTGGCGTTGTCCCAGGCGCCGCCGCCGCTGGTCATCGAGATGGCGACGAACAGGCCGGTGACGATCACCCCCATCAGCATGGCGCCCACGCAGGCGAAGGCGTCGACCTTGCCGGCGATGGCGTTGATGATGAAGAACAGCACCACGGGCGACACGACCGGGAGCAGCGACGGGATGATCATCTCCTTGATCGCCGCCTTGGTCAGGATGTCCACGGCGCGGCCGTATTCCGGCTTCACCTCGCCCGTCATGATCCCGGGGTTCTCCCGGAACTGACGACGGACCTCGACCACGACCGATTGCGCGGCGCGGCCGACGGCGGTCATCGACATGCCGCCGAACAGGAACGGCAGCAAGCCGCCGAACAGCAGGCCGACCACCACGTACGGGTTGGACAGGTCGAAGCGAACCTCGCCGAGCTCGAAGAAGAACGATCCCGGCGCGGCGTTGGCCGCGAAGTATTTGAGGTCCTCGGTGTAGGCGGCGAAGAGCACCAGGGCGCCCAGGCCGGCCGAACCGATCGCATAGCCCTTGGTCACGGCCTTGGTGGTGTTGCCCACGGCGTCGAGCGCGTCGGTGGTGACGCGCACTTCGGGAGGCAGCCCGGCCATTTCGGCGATGCCGCCGGCGTTGTCGGTGACCGGACCGAAGGCGTCCAGCGCGACGACGAAGCCCGCCAGCGACAGCATGGCCGTCGTGGCGATGGCGATGCCGAACAGGCCCGCCAGGTTGTAGGTGACGATGATGCCGACGATGATCACGATCGCCGGGGCCGCGCAGGCCTCCAGCGACATGGCCAGGCCCTGGATCACGTTGGTGCCGTGACCCGAGACCGAAGCCTGGGCCACCGACTTCACCGGGCGGAAGTTCGTGCCGGTGTAGTACTCGGTGATCATCACGATCAGGGCGGTGATCGCCAGGCCCGCGAGCGAACAATAGAACAGCGACATGGCGCCGAACGTCTTGCCGTTGACCGTCAGGTCCTCCGTCACCAGCGACGGGATCAGGAAGTAGAGCGCGATGGCCGACAGGACGCCGGTGACGATCAGGCCTTGATAGAGCGCGCCCATGATCGAGCCGCTCTTGCCCAGCCGCACCGCGAAGGTGCCGATGATCGACGTGACGATGCAGACGCCGCAGATAGCCAGCGGCAGCAGCATGATGTTGGCCAGCAGGCCCGAGGTTCCGAAGAAGATCGCCGCCAGGACCATGGTGGCGACCGTGGTCACCGCATAGGTCTCGAACAGGTCGGCGGCCATGCCGGCGCAGTCGCCGACGTTGTCGCCCACGTTGTCGGCGATGGTGGCCGCGTTGCGCGGGTCGTCCTCGGGAATGCCGGCTTCAAGCTTGCCGACCAGATCGCCGCCGACGTCGGCGCCCTTGGTGAAGATGCCGCCGCCCAGACGGGCGAAGATGGAGATCAGCGAAGCGCCGAAGCCCAGCGAGACCAGGCCATCGATCACGTGACGGTCGGACGGCACGAGGCCCTGCGGACCGGTCAGGAAGGCGTAGTAGCCCGCGACGCCGATCAGGGCGAAGCCGGCGACGAGCAGGCCGGTGATGGCGCCCGAGGTGAAGGCCAGCTTCAGCCCCTTGGCCAGGCTTTCAGACGAGGCCTGGGCGGTCCGCACGTTGGCGCGCACCGAGATCAGCATCCCCGCGAAGCCGGCCGCGCCCGAAAGCACGGAGCCGATCAGGAACCCGGCCGCCGAGTAGCCGCCGATAAGGAAATAGAGAATGACCAGCACGACGACGCCGACGATGGCGATCGCTGTGTACTGACGCTTGAGATAGGCCTGCGCGCCCTCCTGGATCGCCGCGGCGATCTCCTGCATGCGCGCATTGCCCGGCGAGGCTTTCAGGAGCGAAACGGTCTGGAGGATGCCGTACAGCACCGCCAGCGCTCCCGCGCCGATCACCAATAGTAAAACGGAACTCATATTGAATCGCCCCTTTGCGAGTTTGTCGCGGGGGTGACCGGCTGCCGCCTCTTATGGGCGTGCGTGCGGTCGGCTCCCATCCCCCGTCGCGTTTCCCCAACTAACTTCCGCGCGCGCAGATATGCGCCCGTGGAAAGACCGGGCAGCGTACTCAGGTTTTCGAGAGCGGTGCAACCGCGACGCCGGGGAACGCGGGCGCTGGGAGCGCGGCGATCAGGGCTTCGGCGGGCGAAGGCGGCGCCGCGGGGCCTGCGAGGTGATCACCACCGAGCGGATCTGGCCGGGGCCGGCGATCGCCGTGCACTCGCGGATCAGGACCGCCGTCAGCCGCGGCACGTCGACCGCGCTGAGGTCCGCGGGATTGGTGAACGGCGTGCGGTGGCCGGCGCGGACCAGGGCGTCGCGGAAGAACGGCTCCTTCTCGCGCAGCTTGGCCGCGTTGGCCGCCGTGGTCAGGTTGATGCGGATATTGACGAAGACATAGTTCACCAGCCGACGCTCGCTGATGATCGGCAGGCCGACCGGGCGAAGGTCCACGTACTGGCCGACGTCGCCTTTGCCGTCCTTGCCCTCCTTCTTCGGTTCCGCCGCCTGCGCGGCGCTCGTGGCGAGCGTGAGGAGGGCGGCGAGGAGGACCCGGCGAATCATGGGGGCGACCATGGGCGGAATCGGTTGCCGCAAGGTTGAGACCGCTCACCGCACGTTGCGTGGTCCGCACCGGCGAACGGTGGTACCTTGGCCGTAATAATCAAAGGGAGGTACGGAGCATGTCTCCGACCCGTCGCCACGCCGCCCTCGCCTTGCTGGCCGCCGGAGGCGTCGCGTTGCCGGCGGGCCGCGCGCTGGCTCAGGCGACAGCGCTTCCCGAGCTGACCGACGCCGACGAGCCGGCCACCCGGCTCGACACGGTCCAGAGCAGGTACGAGCACATGCTGGCGCCCGTGCAGATCAACGGCCAGGGGCCGTTCAACTTCTTGCTGGATACCGGCGCCAACATAAGCTGCGTGTCCCACCGCCTGGCGGAACGGCTGGACCTCAAGTCCAGCGGGTCGCGCGCGGTCCACACCGTCGTAGGCGTTCGCCAGCGCCCCGTCGTGATGCTGGACCTGCTGCAGGTGGGGCCGCGCAACCGGCGCAACGTCAAGGCCCCGTCCCTGCCGATCAAGGGCGAAGAGGTGGATGGCGTGCTGGGCGTCGACTGGCTGAAGAACCAACGGCTGGTCCTCGACTTCAAGGACAAGCGGATGGAGATCACCCGCTCGCGGCACGACCAGAGCGAGGCGGGCCGCGTGGTCGTGGTGCCCGCGCGGCGCAAGTACGGCCAGCTCACCATCGTCGACGCCGACCTGGGGGGTAAGCGGATCAGCGCGATCATCGACAGCGGCGCCCAGGGCACGCTGTGCAACAGCGCGCTGCGCAACCTGGTCCGCGAGCAGGAGCGCCGGGCCTCCGAGAAGATCCCGCCGCTGCGGCTGGTGCAGATGGAGACCCTGGCCGGCGAGATCTTCGTCGGCGAGTCGCTGTTCCTGCCCTTCCTGCGCCTGGGCGGCCTTCACCTGGGGAACGTGCAGGTCACCTGCGCCGACATGCACGTCTTCGACCTCTGGGACCTGAAGGACAGCCCGGCCCTGGTCATCGGCATGGACCTGCTCAGCCAGTTCGAACAGGTGGCCCTGGACTTCGGCCGTTCGCAGGTGCGGTTCGACTTCGTCTAGCCGTGCCGCCAGCCGCCCTGGCCTGGATCGACGGGGCGGCCGGCGGCCAGCACCTCGACGCCGTGGCCTTCACGCACTTCGCCGATGACGGTGAAGCCGGCCGGTTTGCGGACGCCGGAGGCCATGGTGCAGACCACTTCATAGTCGTCGCCGCCCGTGCCCAGGCGCAGAAGGCTGGCGCCGACATCGGCCTGATGCTCCAGCCAGGTGGCGGCAGCGCCGGATAGGGGGATGCGGTCCAGGTCGATCTGCAGGCCGACGCCGCTGGCCTCGGCGATGTGGCGCGCGTCGGCGATCAGGCCGTCAGAGACGTCCGCCGCCGCCGTCGCATGTCGGCGCAGGGTCTCGCGCAGATCGACGCGGGGTTCGGGCAGCCGGTAGCGGTGGGCCAGCCGGCCGTCGGGATCGTCGACCTCGCCCTTCACGGCGGCCAGGCCCAGGGTCGCGTCGCCGATGGTGCCGCTGACCAGCAGCTTGTCGCCGGGCCGCGCGCCGGCGCGGCGGACCATCCGGCCGGCCGGGACCCAGCCCATCGCGGTGAGCGTGCACATGAACGATCCGGGCGTGGTCACCGTGTCGCCGCCCATGAGGCTGACGCCGTAGGCTTCCAGGTCGGCGGCCAGGCCCATGGCGAAGTGCTCGCGGTCGCGGTCCGAGAAGCCCTGGGGCCAGGCCACGGCCAGGAAGGCGGCGAAGGGCTCGGCGGCCTTGGCGGCGAGGTCGGAGAGGTTCACCCGCACCAGCTTGCGGGCGACCAACTCGGGCGCCTCGCCCACCGGGAAGTGCACGCCCTCAACGATAGCGTCCTTGGTCACCACCAGGTCGAAGCCCGCGCGTTGCGGGATGATCGCGGCGTCGTCCGTGAGATCGAAGGCGCCCGGCGCGCCCCGGGTCAGGGGGCGGAACAGCCGGGCGATCTCGCCGAACTCGTCCAGCTTGCCTGTTGGAGGATCAGGCGGCAGGCCGGACATCCCGCGCCACCGCGTCCAGGGCGCCGTTCACGAAGCCGGGCTCGGTGCCCTCGAAGAAGCTCTTGGCCACCTCGACATACTCGTCGATCGCCACCTCGGTCGGAACGTCGGGACGATTGGCCAGCTCATAGGCGCCGGCGCGCAGGATAGCGCGGACGGTGGCGTCCAGCCGTTCCAGCCGCCAGTTCTCGGCCAGGCGCTTGGCGATGGAAGCGTCGATGCGCTTCTGCTCGGAGACCACACCGCGCACCAGTTCGGCGAAGAAGGCCTCATCGGCCGAGGCCAGGGTGTCGCCCTCCCCCTCCACGCCTTCCATGGCGCGGTCGAAGCGGTGCTCGGTGAACTCGCGGATCACGCTCTCGACGCCGATGGAGGAGACTTCCATCTGATAGAGGGCCTGCACGGCCGCCAGGCGGGCGACCGAACGGGACGCATGCGCGCTCATCGCTTGCCGCCCAGCAGCTGCTGCTTCAGGTCGATCATGGTCAGGGCCGCGCGCGCCGCGCCGCCGCCCTTGTCGCCTTCGCTGATCCGGGCGCGCGCCCAGGCCTGCTCGTCGTCCTCGGTGGTCAGGACGCCGTTGCCGATGCACAGGCGTTTGCCGATCGTCAGGTCCATGATCCCGCGCGCGCTCTCGTTCGAGACGATCTCGAAGTGATAGGTCTCGCCGCGGATCACGCTGCCCAGCGCCACATAGCCGTCGTAATGCTTGCCGGTGGGGCGGTGGCCGCCCTCCTCGGCGAACGCGATGGCGCCCGGAATCTCCAGGGCGCCGGGCACGGTCACGACGTCGTACTCCGCGCCGAACGCGGTCAGGGCCTGAGTCGCGCCCTCCAGAAGGGCGTCGGCCAGGTCGTCGTAGAAGCGCGCCTCCACGATCAGGATGCGGATCGGCTCATCGCTCATAGGTGGTCCTTCGGAACTTGAGCCGAAGCCTTTAGGCCGTTTCGCGCCAGCGGGCGAGATAGCGCGCCAGCATGTCGATCTCCAGATTGACCCGCGAGCCGACTTTCAGCGTCCCCAGGGTGGTCACGTCCCAGGTATGAGGGATCAGGTTGACGCCGAACACGTCGTCCTCGACCTCGTTGACGGTGAGCGACACGCCCTCGACGGTGATCGAGCCCTTGGGCGCGATGTAGCGGTGCAGCGGACGGGGTACGCGCACCTGGACGCGGTGCGACCCGCCCTCGCTCTCGATGGAAATCACTTCGCCGACGCCGTCGACGTGGCCCGAGACGATGTGGCCCCCCAGTTCGTCGCCGACCTTGGCGGCGCGCTCCAGGTTGACCGGCCGGCCCTCATGCCAATCCGACAGGGTGGTCAGCGACAGGGTCTCGCCGGACACCTCCACGGCGAACCAGCCCTCGCCCTTCTCGACCACGGTCAGGCAGCAGCCCGCATGGCTGATCGAGGCGCCGATATCGACGGTCGAGAGGTCGAAGCGGGTCTCCACCTCGAACCGGCGGTCGCGGTTGGTGTCGCGGACGGCGCGGACGCGCCCCACGTCGGTGACAATGCCGGTGAACATGCAGCCTCAGCCTCGCGCGTAGCGTTCCCAGAGGTCGTCGCCCAACGGCGTGACCTCCACCCGCCGGAAATGGGGCGCCTCGGCCAGCGCCGCAACGGCCAGGGCGCCGATGCCGGGCCGTCCCTCGCCGCCGATCACGATGGAGCTGCGGAACCACTCCAGCGCATCGACCAGCCCACAGCGCAGGAAACTGCCGGCCACCTGGCCGCCACCTTCGACGAACAGGTCGGACAGGCCTTCCGCGGCCAGGGCCTGGACGACGGCCTTCAACTCGGGACGATCCTCGCCCACGGCGGGCACGGTCAGGACGCGGACGCCGGCCGCGACCAGGGCCGGGTTCGCCGCGTCGGTGGCGATGACGTAGGTGGGGATCTCGCGGGCGGTCCGAACCAGCTTGCAGTCGGGCGCGAGCCGCTGGCGGCTGTCCAGCACCACGCGCGCCGGCTGGCGGCCGTTGTAGCCGGGAAGGCGGACGGTCAACTCGGGGTCGTCGGCCAGCGCCGTCTCGATACCGACCAGCACCGCGTCATGGGCTCCGCGCAGGCGATGCACCTGTTCACGGGCCAGCGGGCCGGTGATCCAGCGGCTCTCGCCGGATGCGGTGGCGATGCGGCCGTCGAGCGAGGTCGCGAGCTTTAGGGTGACGCTCATCCGCCTACCCTTATGAGGCGTCGACGACGGGCGCCAGCCATCCGGGCGGGCGCCGGCTCAACCGCAAGCCGCCGGGCGGTTCCGCGCCACCGATTGACGGCGGCCGTCCGCCGTGGCTCGTTCGCGCGCCGTGCCGCCCTGTCGAGAGCCGATGATGACGACCCTGATCCTGAGTGTAGTCGGCAGCGACCGACCGGGCCTGACGCAAGCGCTGGCGGGCGCCGTCCTGTCGGCCGGCGGCAACTGGCTGGAGAGCCATCTCAGCCGGCTGGGCGGGCTTTATGTCGGCTCGGTGCGGGTGGAGCTGGCGGCCGACGGCGTCGAGGCGCTGCGCGCGGCCGTCCGCGCGGTGGACGCCCAGGGGCTGGAAGTACGGATCGCGCCCGCTGTCGAGGTCGCCGACGCAACCGGCGAGACCATCCGCTTCGGCCTGGTCGGCCAGGACCGGCCCGGGATCGTCCATCAGGTCACCGCCGTCCTGAGCGGGCTGGAGGTCAATATCGAGGCGTTCGACACGGCGGTCGCCGCCGAGCCGCATTCCGGCGCGCCGCTGTTCCGCATGACCGCACGCCTGCGCCTGCCGCCGGCCCTGAGGGCCGCCGACGTCCAGGCCGCGCTGGAGGACATTTCCGCCGAGATCATGGTCGATATCTCGGTCAGCCCGGCCGAGTCGGCCTGACCGAGATACGCTACGGCGGATCGGGCCCAGGGCCCTGCCAATGCCGGACCGCGTCCGCAGTCCGGACCGGGAGGTCGCGCCAGGCGCGGGCCGCGGCCTCGGGCAGATCCAGGTCGAGGCAGATCCGCACGACCGCGTCGTCGACAGGCAGACGTTCGAATGTCTCGGTCCCGACACAGGCCTCGAGCCGCTCGCAGAACGCGAACATCAGATCGTCGAAGAAATCCTCGCGCTCCTCTTCCGGGCCTTCGAGCGCTTCCCGTTCGGCCCAGGCCACCCGGGAGACCGCCCGGCGGACCTCGGCCACGTGCCGGGCCGCCCGCGTTTCGGCGGGTTCGGGAGGATAGTCGCGGGCGTGCTCTGAGAGCGCGCGCCGCAGGCGCACTTTCAGGGCCAGGGTCTGGCGATAGGAGCGGGCCGCCCGCTGGGACGTGCGCGCCAACCGGTTGGCGACATCGGCGTCCTCGGTCGCCTGCGCCCGTTCGGCGAAGCGCCGGGCCGTGGCGAGGTCGATCGCGGCCAGCTCCGAGAGCCCCGCCGCCTCCTCTTCGGTGATGTCGAGCGCATCCAGCATAGGGGCGGGAGTGGAACACGCCGGTGCGTCAGAAGCGGTCGCAGCTAGTCGCGGGACCTCGCAGACGATTCAGGCGGATGGCTTCACGAACGCGACACTCAGCTGGCCTTGCGCCTAGCGGGCCGCCCGCGCTGACGATGCGGACGCCAGCGCTTGCTCGCGCAGGGTTTTATGGCCGAGCGCGAAGAGCTTCTCATCTTCGTCCGGGGCGCCGGAGGCATTGGCGCGCCGCGCGGCCTGCTCGAACTGTTGGCAGGCGATCATCGCATTATCCGCGATCACGGTGGGATCGTCGCGCGTCTGAAGCACCGCCTTCTGCGTCGCCTCTCCGACGCAATGCCCCCACGCGGCGAGGGGATCGCTGGGTCTCACACCGGCCCTCGCCCGGGTGACAACCTGAGCGGCCTGCGTGCTGAACGTCGATCGGTATCTGACCACGCCGGCACGACCTTCCGCGCCAAAGTCCTTGGCGAGCGCCTCGGAGGCGGTCCGCTCCTGGTGTTCGCAAAGCTTCAACGCCGCGCTTGCGACGTCTTCGGGTCGGTCGCTGGTGGCCATTCGCGCCTGGACGTGGCCGCCCAGACATCCGTTCCAGTCGAAAAACGCGGCCCTCGCTTCGGGGGTCAGGTTATCGACGCCCTGCGCCCAAGCGCTGGTGGCCAGGCAGCCCGCGAACGCCAAGCCCATCAGAATGCGAACAGTCACCGACAAACCCTCTCCGCCCAGGCGCGCTCGAGGACCCCGCCCCGCGCGACTCGATTTGTAGCCAAGTCGCCGCCCGTCGAAACCGATCTTTGCCCCTTGCGGGTCAGGGTCTAGTCTGACGGCAAGCGAATGGGTGAAAGCTATGAGCGACGCTGTCGGCCCTGGCGATCTGGTTCTCTGCGTCAACGCCGCCCCAAACCATGCCACGGGACGGCCCGTGCCCCTCCAGGCCGGCGAGACCTACCGTGTCCTGGGCGTGATGGAGTTCGGCTGCCCGTGCGGCCGCTCCGACGCCCTGCTCGATGTGGGCGTCGACTTCGCCTGGTGTCAGACGCGCTTCCGGCTCCTGCCGAAGCCCAAGGCCCAGACCCGCACGCGCCGCGTGTCAGCGCCGAAGGAGACGGAAACGGTTCGGTGAACCGCTTGAGCAGAAGGTGGGTCGTGGCTGGACCACCGCGCAAGCTTTGAGGCCTGCGTCGCCCCTCTCCCTACCCTCGCTCCGGTCGGCGAGAGAGGAGTGTTTACGTCCGCTCCTCGACGGCCTCGCCGAGGCCCTCTTCGCCGAGGAAGCGGGCGAAGTCGTCGGTTTCCTTGAAGTCGCGGTAGACCGAGGCGTAGCGGACGTAGGCGACGTCATCGAGCTGCTTCAGGTGCTTCATGATCAGCTCGCCGATCGTGGAGGACGGCAGTTCGGTCTCGCCCATGCTTTCCAGCTGGCGGGTGATGGTGGAGATCATGCGCTCGACGCGCTCGGGCTCGACGGGCCGCTTGCGCAGGGCCACCGAGAGCGAGCGGGCCAGCTTGTCGCGGTCGAACGGCGCGCGGCGGCCCGACCGCTTCAGGATGGTCAGCTCACGGAGCTGCACACGCTCGAAGGTTGTGAACCGGCCTTCGCAGGAGGGGCACGCGCGGCGACGACGGATCGCCGCGCCGTCTTCCGACGGTCGGCTGTCCTTCACCTGAGTTTCGTCGTGGCCGCAGAACGGGCAGCGCATATCTAGCCCCCTATCCGGCCACTTAACGCTATTAGCTGTAGATGGGGAAGCGGCTCGTCATCGCAACGACCTCGGCGCGGACCTTCTGTTCCACGGCCGTGGAGTCCTCGCCGGTGGCGACGGCGTCCAGGACTTCGCCCATCCATTTGCCGACCTGGCGGAACTCGGCCACGCCGAAGCCTCGGGTTGTGCCGGCGGGCGTGCCGACCCGCAGGCCCGATGTCTGCATGGCCGGCAGAGGGTCGCCCGGGATCGAGTTCTTGTTGGTGGTGATCCCGGCGCGTTCCAGGGCGATCTCGGCCTGGGCGCCGCTGACGCTCTTGGGCGTCAGGTCCACCAGCATCAGGTGGCTGTCGGTGCCGTTGGAGACGATCTTGAAGCCCACGCTCTGCAGGCTGTCGGCCAGGGCGCGGGCGTTCTCGATCACGGCCTTCGCGTAGGTCTTGAACTCGGGGCGCAGCGCCTCGCCGAAGGCCACGGCCTTGCCGGCGATCACGTGCATCAGCGGGCCACCCTGCAGGCCGGGGAAGACGGCGCTGTTGATCTTGGACGCCAGCTTCTTGTCGTTGGTCAGGATCAGGCCGCCACGCGGGCCGCGCAGGGTCTTGTGGGTGGTGGTGGTGACGATGTGGGCGTGAGGGAACGGGTTCGGATACTCGCCCGCCACGATCAGGCCGGCGTAGTGGGCCACGTCGCACATCAGGATCGCGCCCACCTCGTCGGCGATCTCGCGGAACTTCTTGAAGTCGATCTGCCGCGAATAGGCCGAGCCGCCGGCGATGATCACCTTGGGCTGGTTGGCGCGGGCGACCTCGAAGGCCTCGTCGTAGTCGATCAGGTGATCCTGGGCGCGGACGCCGTAGGCCACGGGAGCGAACCACTTGCCGGACTGGTTGACGCTCTTGCCATGGGTCAGGTGGCCGCCGTGGTCCAGGTTCATGCCCATGAACGTGTCGCCGGGCTTCATGGTGACCATGAACACCGCCTGGTTCGCCTGGCTGCCGGAGTGCGGCTGGACGTTGGCGTACTCGCAGCCGAACAGTTGCTTGGCCCGCTCGATGGCCAGGATCTCGACCTCGTCGACGACCTCGCAGCCGCCGTAGTAGCGCTTGCCCGGATAGCCTTCGGCGTACTTGTTGGTGAGAACCGAGCCTTGCGCGTCCAGCACCGCCTTGGAGACGATGTTCTCAGACGCGATCAGTTCGATCTGTTCCTGCTGGCGCGTCAGTTCCGCGCCGAGGATCTTCGCGACAGCCGGATCTGCCTGGCCGACGCCCGCCTTGAAAAAGTCTTCGGTGGAAGGCTGAGTTTGCACATGCAGGTTCAAGGGCAGGGCCTTTCGTGAGGGCGACCTGAGTCTGGCTTCGGCGAAGGCGCTCCTTTACCCCCGAACCCGCCCGCCTCCAACCGCGCCCGCCCACAGTATTTCTGGGAACCATTCGCAGGTACGCAGCGTTGACCGGCCAAGGCCGGAATGTGGCTTCGCCACGCCCAAGGCCGTTCAGCGTGTCGAGATGAGGTGGTCATGAGCGTAGGACCCGATTCCGAGGGACCCTCGGGCGAAGAACTGATGCGCCTGGGCGCGGGAATCGTATCCGCCTACGTCAGCCGAAACGTGGTCACCCCCGATGCGGTGCCGGACATTATCCGGACGGTTCACCAGGCGCTGGCGCAACTGAGCGGCGCGGCCCCTGCCCTGCTGCCCGAGGAACGCCCCAAGCCGGCGGTGCCGATCGGCCGCTCGGTGCAGCACGATTTCATCGTCTGCCTCGAGGACGGGAAGCGGTTGAAGATGCTGAAGCGCTACCTGCGCTCGCGCTACAATCTGAGCCCCGACGACTATCGCCGCCGCTGGGGCCTGGCGCCCGACTATCCGATGGTGGCGCCGGCCTATGCCGCGCGGCGCTCCGACTTCGCCAAGAAGATCGGCCTGGGCCGCGGGGTCCGGCGGCGGAAGTAGGCCCCGGAAGACTTGGGCCCCGAATCAGGAACGCCCCTGTTGGGTGACAGGGGCGTCCGGGACCAGTCCAGTTGTCGGGCTGTTTGGCGACTGATCTTGAGCATGAATAGGCCACGCTTCGCACACCCTGGCGTTGTGCCAAGGCGCCGCAGTCAAGTTTGTCGCACGTAACACGATGCAACCCTGGCGAAGGTGTTGATCGGCCAAGACAAAAGCCTCCCAGGCGGACCCGGGAGGCTTTTTTCAGTGTCGCGATGCGGCGCGGATCAGGCCGCGTAGCCGCCGATGCGCTTGACGTTGCAACGCGACCAGAGCGCGTCCAGGACGTCGACCAGCTCGTCCATCATCCGGTCGGTGTGACCCGGCGACGGGGTGAAGCGCAGGCGCTCGGTGCCGCGCGGCACCGTCGGATAGTTGATCGGCTGGACGTAGATGCCGTGATCCTCGAGCAGGATGTCCGAGATCATCTTGCAGTGGACGGCGTCGCCGACCAGCACCGGCACGATGTGGCTGACCGAGGGCATGACCGGCAGGCCGGCCTTCTTCATGCGCAGCTTCAGGGCGGCGGCGCGCTCCTGGTGGGCCATGCGGACCTCGTTGTGCGCCTTGAGGTAGCGGATCGAGGCCACCGCGCCGGCGGCCAGGGCCGGCGGCAGCGAGGTGGTGAAGATGAAGCCGTCGGCGTAGCTGCGGATCGCATCGACAATCACGGCGTCGGCGGCGATGTAGCCGCCCATGACCCCGAACGCCTTGCCCAGGGTGCCTTCGACGATGTCGATCTGGTCCATGACGCCGTCACGCTCGGCGACGCCTGCGCCGCGGGGGCCGTACATGCCGACCGCGTGGACCTCGTCGAGGTAGGTCATGGCGCCGTACTTCTTGGCCAGGGCCACGGTGCCGCGCATGTCGGCGATGTCGCCGTCCATGGAATAGACGCTCTCGAAGGCGATCACCTTCGGCGCGTCCGGATCGGCTTCGATCAGAAGCTGTTCCAGGTGTTCCAGGTCGTTGTGGCGGAACACCCGGCGCTGCTCGCGCTTGCCGGCGCGGATGCCGCTGATCATCGAGTTGTGGTTCAGCTCGTCCGAGAAGATCAGCAACCCGGGCAGGATCTTGTAGAGCGTCGACAGCGACGCCTCGTTCGACACGTAGCCGGAGGTGAAGAGGAGCGCGGCTTCCTTCTGGTGAAGGTCGGCCAGCTCGTGTTCCAGCTCCACGTGATAGTGGGTGGTGCCCGAGATGTTGCGGGTGCCGCCCGAGCCGGCGCCGGCCTCTTCGATCGCCTTGTGCATGGCGTCGAGGACGACGGGGTTCTGACCCTGGCCGAGGTAGTCGTTGGAGCACCACACCGTGACGTCGGCGGTCGAGCCGTCGCCGCGAGTCCAGGTGGCGCGCGGGAACTCACCGCGATGGCGCTTCAGGTCGGCGAAGACCCGATAGCGACCCTCGCCATGAACCCGCTCCAAGGCGGTGCGGAAAGCGTCCCTGTAATCCATCGACTTGTTCCCGGTGCGCGTTCTTGGGAGCGCGCTCTTCCCGGCCCCTGAATTATGCACGCCTTTTGGCGCCGTGATTTCAGGTTGTCCATTAATTCGGCGGCCGGACGGACTGCAACTTTCGTGAACCGATCTGCGGAATTCGTGAGTGACGGCCGCGCCTGGCCGGCCGACCCAAGGGACGCGCTAGAGAACGCTTCTCATTCGCGCCGTTTCTGCCCTTGCGAGATCAGTTCGGCTGCGGCGCATTGCCTCGCAGCATCTCGAGAATCGCCGAGAAGTCCTTGGACCCCCCGCCCAGGCGGTCGAACAGGGCGTAGAGACCCTCGGCGGTCGAGCCCAGCGGCGTGGCCGCGCCAGCCTTGGCGGCGGCCTCCTGGGCCAGCTTGAGGTCCTTGAGCATCATCGCCGTGGCGAACCCGCCCTCGTAATTGCGATTCGAGGGCGCGGTCGGCACCGGACCTGGGAACGGGCAGTAGCTGGTCAGGCTCCAGCACTGGCCGGACGACTTGGACGCGATCTCGAAGAATCGCTCGCCCTCCAGGCCCAGCTTCTCGGCCAGGGCGAAGGCCTCGCAGACGCCGATCATCGAGATGCCCAGGACCATGTTGTTGCAGATCTTGGCCGCCTGCCCCGCCCCGTGGTCGCCGGCGCGCATGGTGACGCGGGACATCGGCGCGATGACGTCCTCGACGGCTGCGAAGTCGGCCTCGTCGCAGCCGACCATGAAGGCCAGGGTCCCGGCGTCGGCCGCGGCCGTGCCGCCGGACACGGGCGCGTCGGCGAATCGGAAGCCGGCGGCCTTGGCCTGGGTCGCGACGGCGCGGGCGCTCTCCACGTCGATGGTCGACGAGTCGATCAGCAGCGCCGTCTTAGGCGCGTTGGGCAGGATCTGTTCGGCGTAGACCTGGCGAACGTGCGGGCCTGCCGGCAGCATGGTGATGATGGCGTCGGCGTTGCTCACCGCCTCGGCCACCGAGACCGCCTGCGCGCAGCCGGCGCCGGTCGCCTTGTCCAACGCCGCCGCCGAGAGGTCGAAGGCCATGACCTCGCGCCCCGCCTTCGCCTGGTTGGCGGCCATTCCGCCGCCCATGTTGCCCAGGCCGATGAACGCTACGCGGGTCATGGATACCTCATGAGTTATTTGGGCTTCTGGAACTTGTAGATGAACTGGTCGGTATGCCCGCGGATCGACGGGTCGAACACCGCCTTGGTGTGGTCGTCGGCGGGATTGGCCAGGACCTTGCTCTCACCCACGAACTTGAAGCCCGAGCCCTCCAGTTGCTTGCGCACGGCGGCCGGGTCGATCCGGTGCAGCTTGTCGTCGGGATCGATCGGCGTGCCGGCGGCGGCGGCGTGGTCCAAGACGATGAAGACACCGCCCGGCTTGAGCGCGTCGTAGATCAGCTTGTCGACCTTGGCGATGTCGACGTTCCGGGCCCGGGCGAACAGGTCGTGGTAGTTCTGGGAGGTCCAGAACACGTCCACCTGTTCCGGCAGGGCGAAGGTGGCGATGCCGGTCGCGACGACGGTGATGTTGCCGTACTGCGGGTCGGCGGCGATGCCCAGGATGGCCGGCGGCGTGGTGGCGTTGGCCGGCGGCGGGTTGGTCACCGCATAGACCTTGCCCTTGGGCCCGACGGCCTTGGCGAAGATGCGGGTGAAATAGCCGCCGCCCGGGATGAAGTCGGCCACCTTGTCGCCCGGCTTCACGCCAGCGAACTCCAGCATCTCGGCCGGCTTGCGGTCGGCGTCGCGCTTGGTGTCGGCCTCGGGCCGGCCCTTATCGGCGACGGCGGCCACGATGGCGGCGGACGGCGTGGCCTCAGCCATCCCCGTGGACAGCGCGAGCACGGCGGCGGCCGCCAGCAGAAGCTTCGATCTCATTGGATGATCTCCCCGCGGCTGGTCTGAGCCGCCTTCAGTCAAGGTAGAGGCGACCACTCCTGATCGGAAGGGAGGGGAGCGAAAATGGCGTCCAGCGTCGCGTCGTCCACGGCAGACGGCATGGGCGGGTTCCACTTCGGCGCATTGTCCTTCTCGACGATCACCGCGCGGACGCCCTCCAGGAAGTCGTGACGCTGAACGACCCGGGCGCCGATCCGGTATTCCATGGCCATGTTCTCGGCGAAGTCGCGGGCCTTGGCGCCGAGCTGGAGCTGGCGGAAGGCGACCTTCATCGTCTGCGGCGACTTGGTGGCCAGCACCTTGAGCTGGTCGCGCGCCCAGTCGGTGTCGGCGGCTTCCAGCGCGGCGATGATCGCCTCGACGCTATTGCCGGCGAAAAGCCTGGCGATCTCGTCCTGGTGCTGGGCGATGGCGGGGCGGCCGGCGTCGGCCTCGAACTCGGTCAGCAGCGCCTCGGTACGCTCGGGGTTGGCGATGATCGCCGCCTTCAGTTCGGGAATGCGGGCGCTCTCCACATAGTCGGTGGCGATCTGGAGCAACTGGCAGTCCGCCGCCTTGATCCGCGCGCCGGTCAACGCCAGCCACAGGCCCAGGTGGTCGGGCATCCGGCTCAGGTACCAGCCACCGCCCACGTCGGGGAACAGGCCGATACCCGTCTCGGGCATCGCGAAGGTCGTCCGCTCGGTCGCCACCCGGAAGCGGCAGGGCCGCGACAGGCCGACACCACCGCCCATGGTGATCCCATCCATGATCGCGACGCGCGGCTTGGCGTAGTTGAAGAGGAGGTGGTTCAGCCGGTACTCGGTGAAGAAGAACTCGCGCGCCGCCGCGCCGTCCCCTGCCCCGCTCTCGGCCAGCATCCGGATGTCGCCGCCGGCGCAGAAGCCGCGCTCGCCCGAGTGGTCGATCAGCACCAGCTCGACAGCGGGATCATCCTGCCAGGCCAGCAAGGCCTCGGTCATCAGGGCGATCATGTTGGTGTTCAGCGCGTGCAGCGCCTGGGGCCGGTTCAGCGTGATCCGCCCGACCTTGCCCTCGATGCGGGTGACGACATCTGCTTCGCTCATGCCCGGAACAGCTCCCGCGCGGTGATCACGCGCATGATCTCGTTGGTGCCTTCGAGGATCTGGTGGACCCGCAGGTCGCGGACGATCCGTTCGAGCGGATAGTCGCGCAGATAGCCGTAGCCGCCGTGCAGCTGCAGCGCCTGGTTGGCGACGTCGAAGCCGGCGTCGGTGGCGAAGCGCTTGGCCATGGCGCAGTACTGCGTCGCCTTGGGGTGCTTGTTGTCCAGGGCGTGGGCGGCGCGGCGCACCATCAGGCGGGCGGCGTCCAGGTCGGTGGCCATGTCCGCCAGCCGCCATTGCAGGCCCTGGAATTCCTTCAGCGCCTGGCCGAACTGCTTGCGGGTCTCGAGGTAGGTCTTGGCGGTGTCGAGGGCCAGGCCCGCGCCGCCCAGCGAGCACGACGCGATGTTGATCCGGCCGCCGTCGAGGCCCGCCATGGCGAACTTGAAGCCTTCGCCCTCATTGCCGATCCGGTTGGCCTCGGACACGCGGCACTCGTCGAAGTTCACCGTGGCGGTCGGCTGGGCGTTCCAGCCCATCTTCCGCTCCTGAGCGCCGAACGACAGGCCCGGCGTACCGTTCTCGACGACGAAGGCAGAGACCCCCTTGGCGCCCTGCCCGCCCGTCCGCGCCATGACCACGTAGATGCCCGAAGTCCCGGCGCCGGAGATGAAAGCCTTGGAGCCGTTGAGGACGTAAGTGTCGCCGTCCCTTGTCGCCGTGGTCTGCATGGCGACCGCATCCGACCCCGAGCCCGGCTCCGTCAGGCAGTAGGACGCGATGAGATCCATGGTGGTCAGCTTGGGCAGATAGCGGCGGCGCAGGTCCTCCGACCCGAACCGGTCGATCATCCACGACGCCATGTTGTGGATCGAGATGAAGGCCGCCACAGACACGTCGCCGTAGCTGAGCTGTTCGAAGACGATCGAGGCGTCCAGCCGGCTCAGCGCCGAGCCGCCCACGTCCTCCCGAACATAGAGGCCGGCGAAGCCCAGCTCGGCCGCCTTGCGCAGCACGTCGACGGGCAGCGTCTTCTCCTCGTCCCAGCGGGCGGAGTGCGGCGCAAGCTCAGCGGCGGCGAAGGCGCGCGCGGCGTCCTCGATAGCCCGCTGGTCCTCGGAAAGGTCGAAATCCATGGGCGGTTGGGTCGCGCCTCACGGGCCGACTGTCAATCGTCAGGCCTTATGCATCGTCTTTCCGCCGGTGACCGTGCGGACGATCCGGATGTCCTTGATCTTCGCCGGGTCGACGGTGTGGGGGTCGTCGGCGAGGACCACGACGTCGGCGAGTTTGCCGGCGGCGATCGAGCCTTTGATGCCCTCCTCGTGCGAGGCGTAGGCGCCGTGCAGGGTGTTGATCCTGATCGCCTCGGCAACGGTGATCCGCTGGCTGGCGCCCCAGGTCTCGCCGTTCCAGCCGGTGCGGGTGACCATGCCCTGGATGCCCATCAGCGGCGCGAAGGGCCCGGGATAGAAGTCCGAGCCCGCCGCCACCGGCACGCCGGCGTCCAGGAAGCTGCGGAACGCCATGGCGTGCTCCATCAGCTCCGCGCCGTAGAAGTGGAACTTGTCGGTGTTGTAGTAGGTGTAGCTGGTGAAGCAGGCGGGGATGACGCCCGCCGCCTTGATCCGCCGGACCAGGTCGTCGTTGACCAGGGTGCAGTGGGTGATCTTCGGCCGCGCCTCGGGCCTCGGATAGAGCTTCTGGGCTCGCTCCAGCGCCGTCAGCACATTGCCGATCGCGACGTCGCCGTTGGCGTGGCAGTTCACGTCGATCCCCGCGCGGTGCATCCGCTCCACCCAGCCGTTCAGCACGTCCTGGGTCTCCGTGAGATTGCCGTAGTACGGCGGCGAGACACCCGGATAGGGCTTGCTCATCGCAAGGGTCCGCTCGGAGAACGAGCCGTCGACGGTGTGCTCGAAGGTGGCGCCCAGGCGGATCCACTCGTCCCCGAAGCCGGTCTTGAGCCCGGTGCGGATCATCGCCTCGAGGGTGTCGCCGATGGCTTCGTAGCTGACGCGGTGGCGCAGGTCGCCGCGGGCGCGGACGTCCTGCAGCGCGGCCAGATCGCCGCCTTCGTGGTGGACGCTGGTCAGGCCGTAGCGGGCGAACTGCTTGGAGATGTGGGCCAGCGCGTCCCGGCTGCGCCGCGCGACCTCGGCGTCCGAGAACGTCTCGCGCTTGCCGACCTTGTCGAAGACATCCATCGCGTTGTCGGTGACCCGGCCGGTCAGCTCGCCATCCGGTCCCCGGTCGAAGGTGCCGCCCGGCGGATTGGGGGTCGCCTTGGTGATTCCGGCCAGGGCCAGGGCGCGGGTGTTGTAGAAGACCGTGTGGCCGCCGCGATGGTGGACGCATACCGGATGTTGGGTCGAGACCTTGTCCAGGTCCTGGCGCGTGATCAGTCGGCCGTCCTTGGTCTTGGTGTCGTCGTAGAAGAAGCCGTCGACCCAGGTGTCCGGCGGCAGCGTCTGGGCCTTGGCGCGCAGCTTGCCGACGATGCTGTCGATGGTGACGAACTCGACCTCGAACGGATTGCCGACCAACACTTCGTACAGCAGCATCTCGCCGGACGCGTGGTTGTGGCAGTCGATGAAGCCCGGGACGACGGTCATCCCCTTGGCGTCGTAGATCTGGGTCCGGCGGCCGGCCAGGGACCGGATCTCGTCGGTCGCGCCCACGGCCACGAAACGGCTGTCCTTGACCGCGAAGGCCTGGGCGCGCGGCGCCTTGGGGTCCAGCGTGTGGACGTTGGCGTTCAGGACGACGAGGTCGACGTCCTCGGGCGGCGCGGCCAAGGCGGCGGTTCCTATCCCCGCGCCGGCCAGCCCCAGAAATCCCCGCCGACTGTGATCGCGCCCAAGCATCGCCCGTCTCCCCATCGCCCGAAGGAAGTTAGCGCCCGCGCCGGACGGACGGTCAACGCGGGTCTTGCGCGTCCGCCGGGCGATAGGTGCGGGTGATGTGGCCGGCCAGCTGGGCTTCCGTGAACAGCACCGGCTTGGTCTTGTGGGCGGCGAACAGCGGCGACTGGTCGGCATAGTGCGGTGAGGCGGCGTCCAGCGTGGCCGCGCCATACTGGTGCACGCTGCGCGACGTCATCCGCCCCTTGGCGTCCCACTCCACGAACATGATGTAGCAGTCGCCGTTGACCCCGTGCAGACGGCCATCGGGATCGAGGGCGCCGTAAAGCGCGCGGAAGGTGTCCGGCCCGCCGTCGACCGGAATGTCGAGCGTTCCACGGCGCAGGCGATTGACCTCGCCCCACTCCGGATCGACCCGGCCATAGGTCGCCTTGAGACGGCCGGCGGCGGCCTTCACCATTTGCAGGGGCGTCCAGGCCGGATTGCGCCGACGCTCCAGCCACATCAACGCCACCAGGGCCGCGCCACGGTTTTGCAGGTCGGTGGATCCGTCCCATTTCCGCAGGGCGTCCTGGGCGGCGGCCAGATCGCTATCGCCGACCGGGTCGGCGGCCAGCACCGCCTTCACCCAGGCGATCTCGTCCGACTGTTGGCTGTAGCCCAGGTCGTATTTGTAGGTGTCGAACTCGGCGGCCGAGATCGAGGCGTCGGCGCCGTAGGTCTCAAGCGCCCGGAACGCGCGGTTGGTCATGTCACTGGGCGGCTGGAGGGCCATCGAGGCGGGGAAGTCCGCTGGCTTCAGGTCGTAGGCCGGATCGGTGGCGCGGAACGGCGTGTTGTTGGCGTTGAAGACCCAGCCCGACTTCGGATTCCAGATCTGCGGCGACTGGGCGAAGGGCCGGACCTTGGTCCAGATCAGGTCGCTGCTGTCGCCCGGCATGTAGGGGCCGGACCAGTCCACGCCCGCCTTCCGCTGAGCATAGATCCCGTTGGACAGGTAGCCGATGTTCCCCTTCTCGTCGGCGTAGATGTAGTTGACCGAGGGCACGGCCTGCATGGCCATGGCCGCCTTCCATTCCGTCAGGTTGCGCGCTTTGTTCATCGCGTAGTTCTGGGCGAGCTGGCGCACGCCGCCGGAGGTGGGGTAGCGCACCGCGAACACGCCCTGCGGACCGCGGATCACCGGGCCGTGGACCGAGCGCAGCACCTCGCGGCTGACCGGCTTCAGCGAACCATCGGCCTGCTTGACCTGGATCTGCACCGTGCGCCGTTCCAGCTCGCGCCACTGGCCGTCCAGGCGGTACTGGTTCGGGTTCTCCGGGTTGATCACGAGTTTGAAGACATCGGTCAGGCGCGGATGGTTGACCGTCGCCGCCCAGCCCAGGTGCGCGTTGTGGCCGCCCAGCAGGAAGGGCGAGGCCGGGAAGAAGCCGCCCGCCACGTGCCAGCCCTCGCCGCTCTCGACCACCGCCTCGTACCAGGTGAGCGGGCCGGTCCACGGCTGGTGGGCGTTGAACAGCAGCCGCGTGTGGCCGTCGGAGGACCGGCTGGGCGCCACGGCGACGCCGTTCGAGCCCGAATCCTTGGGCTCCGGAAGCTTGCCGGTGGCGATCTGCGCGAAGACGCCGTCCAGCCCATAGAAGGTCGGACCCCGGAACAGGGTGAAGGCGGCCAGGTCGCGGCCGGTCATCGGCAGGAATCCGGCCACCACCTTGTCCGGATGCAGCGCCGCATAGCGGTTCACGCCCGCCGCGTAGCCGTCGAGCATTTCCCGGATATGCGGCGACAGGTCACGCTCGTACCCCGCATCGAGCACGGCCTTCACGTCCAGGAGTTCGAACAGGATATCGCTGGGGACGGCGTCCAGGCCCTTCAAGGTCGCCTGACGACCGCGGGACGCCATGACGCTGTCCTGCACGGTCGCGAAGTCGTCCTCGGCCTGCGCGAAGCCGAGGCCATATGCGGCGTCCGCGTCGGTTCGGCCCAGCACATGCGGCACGCCGAAGTTATCTCGCCGGATCGTCACGTCGTAGGCGGGGGCGGCTTGCGCGGGCGCGGCCAGCAGCAGCGCGGCGCAAGCCAGCAGCGCGCCGGCTGCCCGGCGGGTCCATGTCGTCGGCATCTGTCACTCCCCGCCCGCGTCTCGAGTGCGCGGTCGTCATAGTTGTATGGCCGCCAACTTCGATATGCGCCAGCCGGGACCCGACGTTGGGCTTGCCTCGCACGCCCTCGCGGGTGCAAACGCGCGCCATGACGAAAGCCCCCCTCGCCGCCTATCCCGCCCTTCGCCTGCGTCGCCTGCGCCAGGCCGACTGGATCCGGCGGATGGTGCGCGAGACCGTGCTGACGCCGAACGACCTTATCTGGTCGATGGTGGTGCACGAGGGCGAAGGCACGATCCCGGTCGGCTCGATGCCAGGCGTCAGCCGCCTGTCGGTGAAGGACTGCGCCGCCGCCGCCAGGGAGGCGCGTGCGCTGGGCATCCCGGCCATCGCCGTCTTCCCGCACATCGACGGCGCCAAGAAGGACGCCACGGGCAAGCTGGCCCACGATCCGAACGGCCTGGTCGCCACCGCCGTGAAGGCCATGAAGGACGCCGCCCCCGAGGTCGGGATCATGTGCGACGTGGCGCTGGACCCGTTCACCGACCACGGCCACGACGGGCTGCTGGAGAACGGCAAGATCGTCAACGATCCGACGGTGGAAACGCTGGTCGCCCAGGCGCTCATGCAGGCCAAGGCCGGCTGCGATATCCTGGCGCCGTCCGACATGATGGACGGCCGGTGCGGCGCCATCCGCGCAGCCCTCGAAGCCGAAGGCCTTCAGGACGTGATGATCATGTCCTATGCGGCCAAGTACGCCTCGGCGTTCTACGGCCCCTACCGCGAGGCCATCGGCTCGGGGAAGCTGGGCACGGGCTCGGTCGACAACCCCGGCGACAAGAAGACCTACCAGATGGACTCGGCCAACCACGCCGAGGCGCTGCGCGAGGTGGCCCTGGACATCGCCGAGGGCGCCGACATGGTGATGGTCAAGCCGGGGATGCCGTATCTGGATATCGTGCGCCAGGTGGTCGACGCCTTCTCGATGCCGACCTACGCGTTCCAGGTGTCGGGCGAGTACGCGATGATCATGGCCGCCGCCCAGAACGGCTGGCTGGACGAGGAACGCGCCATCCTGGAAAGCCTGGGGGCGTTCAAGCGCGCCGGGGCGGCCGGCGTGATCACCTATTTCGCGCCCCGCGCCGCGCGGATGCTGGGGGCTTAGGGTCGGCCCGCTCTCGGGCTGTCGACTTCCGCCACGAGGATCTTGCCGGTTTGCGCGGCGGCCGCCGCCTCGTGGTCGGAGCTCGCCGCCGTCAGCATGAACAGCGTCTTGCGGTCCTCGCCGCCCAGCATGCAGGCGAAGCACGGTTGGCCCGTGTCGATCACCTCCAGCACCGCGCCGCCTTCCGCGATGCGCAGGCACTGCGGCGCGATGGGGTTGGCGATCCAGATCGCGCCGTCGGCGTCCAGGCAGATGCCGTCGGGTACGGCGGGCGTAGTAGGCGCCCAGACGCGACGGTTGGACAGCGCGCCGCCCGCGCCGATGTCGAAGGCGGTCAGCACCGCGCCCAGGGTCTCGCCCAGGATCAGGGTCTTGCCGTCGGGCGTGATCACCGAGCCGTTCGGGAAGCTCATATCCGTGGCCGCGACGCGCGCGGTCCCGTCCGGGGCCACGTAGGCCAGCTTGGCCTTCGGGTGGTTGGCCAGGACGTCCGGCACGCCCCGCGCCGCGATCTCCGCGTCCAGGTCGAAGCCGAAGTTGCCGACGTAGGCTCCGCCGGCGGAATCGACGACCATGTCGTTGCAGTGGAAGTCGGCGATGTGGCCGAGCTCCGCGTGGACGGTGATCTTGCCGTCCGGCGTGCGGCGCAGGAGCTGGCGTTTGATCTGGGCCACGATCAGCATCGAACCATCGGGCGCCCAGCCCAGGCCGGACGGCTGGTCGTCGATCTCGAATTCTGTGCGCAGGTCGCCCGCCAGCGAGACGGACTTCACCGCATGGGCATAGAAATCGCTGAACCACAGCCGGCCGTCACGCCAGCGCGGCCCTTCGCCGAAGTAGATGCCGCCGGTCAGCTCCCGCGTCGCCCGTCCCATGATGTCGCCTCTCTGTGGAAGGTCTTGGCCCCATGATCGTCGAGGTGGTGGGCGCTGTCATCCGTGACGCCGCGGGACAGCTGCTGACGGTCCGCAAGCGCGGGACCCAGCGGTTCATGCTGCCGGGCGGCAAGCGTGAGCCGGGCGAGGACGACCTGACGGCGCTGGCGCGGGAACTGGCGGAGGAACTGGGCGTACGGCTGGTCTCGGCCGAGCTGCTGGGCCGGTTCGAGGCTGCCGCCGCAAACGAGGCCGGCGCCACGGTGCGATCGCACGCCTATCTCGTGGAGATCGCGGGCGAGATCGCGATCCGGGCTGAGATCGAAGAACTCCTCTGGATCAATCCAGCGACCCCGCCAGATGTGCCAATCGCGCCGCTGCTGGTGGGCCAGATCCTGCCGGCGCTCATCGCGCTGTCGACAACCACGCCTTCAGGATCGGATTGACCTTCTCCGGCGCTTCCTGCTGCACCCAATGCGAGACGCCGGGCAGGCGTTCGAGGGTGAGGTCGCGGACGTAGGCGTCCGTGCCGTCCAGCAGCTCGAGGCCGAGCGCGGCGTCTTCCTCGCCCCAGATGACCAGGGTGGGCGTCTCGATCACGGGCCACGGCCCGGCCAGCTTGCCCTGCAGGCGGAGCGCGGCGCGGTACCAGTTGATCATACCGGTCATGGCGCCCGGCCGCTGGGCGTCGTGCGCGTAGCGGTCCAGGACGTCGGGGGTGAAGTGGGTCTTGTCGACGGCCATGTCGTAGAAGGCGCCGCGGATGGCGCGGGCGTCCTTGGCGGTCATCGCCCGCTCCGGAATGCCCGGCAGCTGGAAGAAGAACATGTACCAGCTCTTCTTAAGTTGGGCCCAGTTGCCCTTGCGCAGATGGGCGTTCATCACCGCCGGGTGCGGCACATTCATGATCACCAGCCGCTCCAGCGGCCGCGGCGCGTTGGCGGCGAAGGTCCAGGCAAGCCCAGCGCCCCAGTCGTGGCCGATCAGGGTGACCTTCTTCGCGCCGCTGGCGTCGATCAGGGCCGCGACATCCTCCATCAGCCGGTCGATCAGATAGGACGCCACGTCCTTGGGCTTGGGCTCGGTCTCGCCATAGCCGCGCAGGTCGGGCGCCCAGACGCGGTAGCCCATCTCGGCCAGCAGCGGGATCTGGTGGCGCCAGGAGAACCGGCTCTCGGGAAAGCCATGCAGGCAGAGCGCCAGGTGGTCGCCCTCCCCCGCCTCGTCCACCGCGAACCGGAAGCCATTGGCCTCCACGAACCGTGTCTGCATACCGCCCTCCCGTGATTTCCACCGGAGCGTAGAGCCTTGCCGTGGCGGCCGCGAAGCTCTTAGCCGACGGTGAAGTGGGTGCTTTCCCGGTCGATGCCCGGAAGCTGGATCGTCCCCTGATAGACGAAGCCGATCTTCCGCAGGACGGCCATGGAGGCGAAGTTCTCCAGCGTGGTGATCGCCGCCAGTTTCTGGAGGCCCATCTTGCCCTGGGCGTGCGCCAGAACCCCGGCCGCCGCCTCCTGGGCATAGCCCTGGCCCCAGACTCGCGGGGCGAAGGCGTAGCCGACATCCGGCGTCTCCAGGCCCTCGCGCTTCACCAGCCCGGCCAGCCCGACGGCGGTCTGGTCCAGCTTCTGGATGGTCAGCCACATGCCGAAGCCATGCTGTCGGTAGCTGCCGATGACCCGCTCGACGATGTAGCCCCGCGCTTCGTCCTCGGTGCGGACGCCCCGGTCGCCGATGTTCTCCAGGAAGCCCGGCGAATTCAGCAGTTCCAGCACGAACGGCGCGTCGGCCTCCTCGACCTCGCGCAGGACCAGCCTCTCCGTCTCCAGCACCGTCACCATCGCCCTCCGGTCTCGTGGTCTGAAACGCCATCTTAACGCGCCGGCCGCACTTTGCCTGGGAATCAAAGTTAAGCCGGGTGAACCATGTCGGTGGGCGACCAGCCGATCATTATCAAGAAGATCAAAAAGGGCGGCGGCGCCGGGCACCACGGCGGCGCGTGGAAAGTCGCGTACGCCGACTTCGTCACCGCCATGATGGCCTTCTTCCTGCTGATGTGGCTGATCAACACGACCAGCCCGGAGCAGAAGCGCGGCATCGCCGACTATTTCGCTCCGGCCAGCGTGTCCGAGACCACCTCCGGCGCCGGCGGCATCCTGGGCGGTACGGCCCTGGGCAGCGACGGCTCGAAGAGCGCCGGCTCCAGCGACGTGATCGAAGAATTGGCGCCCTCGTCCGAACACCCCAACGACGGAGACTCCAAGGACGGCAGCAAGCCGCAGACGCCCGAGGAAGTGGCCGCCGCGGCCCGCCAGCAGGCGGACGCCGAAGCCGAGGCGGCGGCGTTCGCCTCGGCCGCCCAGTCCCTGCGCCAGGCGCTGCAGGCGATGCCCGAGCTGGCCGAGCTGTCCAAGAACATCATCATCGACCAGACGCCTGAAGGCCTGCGGATCCAGCTGGTCGACCAGGAAGGCCGCTCGATGTTCAACCAGGGCTCGGCCCAGCCCAACGACCGGGCCAAGCTGCTGCTGCGGGCGATCTCGAAGATCATCAACCAGCTGCCGAACCGGATCAGCCTCTACGGCCACACCAGCGCCAGCGCCGGCGGCGTGAAGCCGGCCACCGACTGGCAACTGTCGGCCGCACGCGCGGATGCGTCGCGGGTGGTGCTGCAGGCCGCCGGCGTCGACGGCGACCGCATCTATCAGGTGTCCGGCAAGGCCAGTTCCGAGCCGCTTTATCCCGACGACCCGATGTTGCCCGGCAACCGTCGCATCGCCATCGTGTTGTTGCGTGAGGCGCCGGTGCTTCCACCGAACCCCGGGCTGTAGGGTAGTTCTTGCGCCGAGGCCCGGCATGACGCCTAATCGAGTCAGACGACTTGTTTCGAAAGCGACATCCGGTCCGTGACGCAGCACTTTCCGACCCGACAGCTCCGGTTCTTCCTGACCGCGCCGTCGCCGTGTCCGTACCTGCCGGAGCGGTTCGAACGTAAGGTCTTCGCCCACCTGCCTCTCTCGGACGGCGCGTCGGTCAACGACAGCCTGACCCAGGTGGGGTTCCGCCGGTCCCAGAACATCGCCTATCGCCCGGCGTGCGAGGCCTGTTCCGCCTGTGTGTCGGCGCGGATTCCCGTGGGCGACTACGTCTTCTCGCGCTCGGAGCGGAAAGTCCTGTCGCGCAACGACGACGTGGAACGCCACCTGGTCGAGGCCGAGGCGACGATGGAGCAGTTCGACCTGCTGCGCCGCTACCTGCTGGCCCGCCACGCCGACGGCGGCATGGCCGAGATGACCTGGCCCGACTACGTGGCGATGGTCGAAGACACCGCCGTCCGGACCCACATCATCGAATTCCGGGTCAAGCCCAAGGGCGGCGGCCCGGGCGACCTGATCGCCTGCGCCCTGGTGGACCTGATGAGCGACGGCCTGTCGCTGGTCTACAGCTTCTACGACCCGACCCTGTCGCGACGCAGCCTGGGGTCGTTCGTGATCCTGGACCACGTGATCCAGGCCGGCCTCACCGAACTTCCCTACGTCTACCTGGGCTACTGGGTCCAGGGATCCGAGAAGATGAACTACAAGGTCCGCTTCAGCCCCATCGAGTTGCTCAGGCCGGACGGCTGGACCCTGGCCGCCGCCCGCGATCTCAAGGACCTGGACAACCGCCCCTGAGCTGGGGACGGCGCGGCCGCGCCGGTGGCGCTCGCCGGTTGGGCGGCCTAAGTTCCGCGCCGTGAGATCAACCAACCGAACAGATCCATGGCCCGACAGCTTCGGCTGAGCCTGGGGCGCGAGGGGCCGCCGTCCTTCGACGACTTCGCACGCGGCCCGTCGAACGCCCGGGCGCTCGCGGCCGTGGAGGCGTGGCCGGCGTGGCGGGACGGATGCCTGGCGATCGTCGGCCCCAAGGGCGCGGGCAAAAGCCATTTGGCGCGAGCCTGGGCCGAGGCGGTCGGCGCCCTTGTGCTGGAGCCGGAGACGCCGGACGTGATCGCGGCGGCCGGCCGGCCGGTCCTGCTGGAGGACGCCGACCGCGGGGTCTCGACCGAGGGCCTGTTCCACCTGATCAACCTGGCGGCGCGCGCCGGCGGCGGCCTGTTGCTGACCGCCCGCACCTTGCCGGCCACCTGGCCCACCGCCCTGCCCGACCTGCGCTCGCGCCTGAACGCCTTCCCGGTGGCCGAGATCGAGCCGCCGGATGACGCGGTGCTGGAGGGCGTGCTGCGGCGGTTCTTCCGCGACCGCAACATCCGCCCACCGGAGGAGGTCTATCCCTATCTGCTGGCGCGGATGAGCCGGTCGATCCCCGATGCGGCCGAGGTCGTGCGGCGGCTGGATGAGGCCGGCGACGCGGGGTTCCGGCCGGTCACCCGGGTGCTGGCCCGGCAGATTCTCGACGATTAGCGCCGCCCACGCGCCGATCTGAAGCGGCGCCGCAAAAATCTTTCGCGGCGCGATAGACAAAACGATTCGTTTTCCTGCACTGGTTGCCGGCGTGGCGCGTTGGCCGCGCTCCCGAGACCCGCCGCATGCTTGCGCGGAACCCGGCCAAGGCCGCTCCGGAGCTGGAAATCAAATTCCAGCTTGGCGCCGGCGCCGTCGAGGCGCTGCAGGGGGAGGCTTTTCCGCTCGAAAAGGCGGTCATTTCCCAGCTTCACGCGGTCTATTTCGATACTCCGACCCACGCCCTGCGCGATGGCGGCTTCAGCCTGCGCGTCCGGCGCAAGGGCGACACCTATATCCAGACCCTGAAGCACCGCGCCGGCGGCGGCCTGTTCGAGCGCGACGAGTGGGAGCACCAGGTTCCCGGCGCCGATCTGGATCTGGCCGCGCTGGTCTGCACCCCGGCGCAGGCCGCGATCGGCGAGGCCGCACTGTCGCCCGCGTTCACGGTGGAGGTCGAACGGCGCACCCACATCTGGACCAAGGGCCAGACCCGCATCGAGGTGGTGTTCGACACCGGCCTGATCATCGCCGGCGATCGCCAGGACACCATCTGCGAGATGGAGCTGGAACTGCTGGCGGGGACGCCCCAGACCCTGTTCGACCTGGCCCGCGAGCTGCAGTCGAAGGCTCCGCTGACGCTGGCGTTCGAGAGCAAGGCCCAACGCGGCTATCGGCTGGCCGGCCACGACGGCGTGGCGGCGCTGCGGGCCCAGGCCTCGGCGGTGGACGCCGAGACCACCGGCGAGACCGCCTTCCAGCTCATCGCCCGCGACGCCCTGATCCAGATCGCCGGCAACGCGCGGCTGCTGCAGCGGGCGCACAATCCCGACGTGCTGCACCAGATGCGGGTGGGTCTGCGCCGACTGCGCGCGGCGCTGTCGGTGTTCAAGGACATGCTGGACGCAGAGGGGCTGAACGCCGCGCGGCGCGACACCCAGTGGCTGGCGGGCGAACTGTCCGAGGCCCGCGACATCGACGTGTTCCTGCAGCGAGCCGCCACGCCGGACGAGATCGAGGAGAGCCCGGGCCGCGCCGCCTTCTTCCGCGCCCTGCGCATCGCCCAGGCCGAGGCCTACGAAACGGCGCTGGCGGCCGTGCGATCGGATCGTTTCCGCGGCCTGCTGTTCAACCTGGCGGAATGGATCGAGGTCGGCGGGTGGCTGCGGCTGGCCAACGACGCGCAGCGCACCCTGCGCGAAGGCTCCGCCGCCGCCCTGGCCGCCCCGGTCCTGGACAGGCTGGACCGACGCCTTCGCCGAGGTTCGCGCAAGTTCAAGCAGATCGACGCCGAGGGCCGCCACGACCTGCGCAAGCAGGCCAAGAAGCTGCGCTACGCTGCCGCGTTCTTCGGCGAGGCATTCCCGCGCCACCCGAAGCGCCGCCAGCGGTTCGTGACGGCGCTGAAGGCCTTGCAGGACCAGCTGGGCGAGCTGAACGACATGGCCGTGGCCCGCGCGGTCGCCATGCGGGCCGTGGGCCGCCGCTCCGGCGAACTGGCGTTCGCCGCCGGACTTGAGGTGGGACGGCTGACCGGCGATGAGGATGTCGTGATCGAGACGGCCAACAAGGCCCTGAAAGCGTTCCGTCGGATGAAGCCGTTCTGGTCGTCCTCAGAAGGCCGCAATGAGGACCTTAACCTTTCCCGGCCACGCTTACGCACCGTCTGACGACCCAGGGAATCAGTATGCCTCCGCCGAACGATGTCGCCCCGATGAGCGCCGCTGCGGCGACCTCGTCCGATCAGGCGCCGTCACCCGCCGAGGACCTGTCGCAGTCCCCCGCGCGGTTCTTCAACCGGGAACTGTCCTGGCTGGCGTTCAATCGCCGGGTGCTGGCCGAGAGCATGAACCCGCGCCATCCGCTGCTGGAGCGGCTGCGGTTCCTGGCGATCAGCGCCAACAACCTCGACGAATTCTACATGGTCCGCGTGGCCGGCCTGAAGGCGCAGGTGCGCGAAGGCGTCCGCTCGCTCAGCCAGGACGGCCTGACGCCCATCGAGCAGTTGGTGCGGGTCAACGAAGTGGCGGCCGACCTGATCGGCGACCAGCAGACGCGCTGGCGGCAGCTCTGCGCCGAGCTGGCGACCGAGGGCCTTCGCTACATCTCGGCCGACGAGGTCACGCCGACCGAGCGCGCGGCGCTGGAGGAACGTTTCCTCGCCGAGCTGTTCCCGGTGCTGACGCCGCTGGCCATCGACCCGGCGCATCCGTTCCCGTTCATCCCGAACCTGGCGTTCTCGCTGGTGCTGAAGATCCGCCGGATCTCGGATGGGCGGCAACTCTACGCCCTGGCGCCCCTGCCCGCCCAGGTGGCGCGGTTCTGGGACGTGACGCCCGGCCGCCCGACGACCCGGCGCAAGGCGCAGCGGCGGGTGATCTCGCTGGAGAGCATGGTCACGCTGTTCCTCGACCACCTGTTCCCGGGCTGCGAGATCGAGAAACAGGGCGTCTTCCGCCTGATCCGCGACAGCGACGTGGAGATCGAGGAAGAGGCCGAAGACCTGGTGCGCGAATTCGAGGCGCGGCTGAAGCAGCGCCGCCTGGGCTCCGTCGTGCGGGTCGAGCTGGAAGCCTCGACGCCCGAAGAGCTGCGGACGTTCATTTCCGGCAGCCTGCACGCCAACCCCGAAGACATCATCGTCATGGACGGCCTGCTGGGCCTGGACGAACTGACCCAGCTGATCCCGCCAGACCGGCCCGACCTGAAGTTCAAGCCGTTCGAGGCGCGCTTCCCCGAGCGGATCCGCGACCATGGCGGCGACTGCTTCGCTGCGATCCGCGAGAAGGACATCCTGGTCCACCACCCGTTCGAGAGCTTCGACGTGGTGGTCCAGTTCCTGCGGCAGGCCGCCCGCGACCCCAACGTGCTGGCGATCAAGCAGACGCTGTACCGCACCTCCAAGGACAGCCCGATCGTGGCGGCCCTGATCGAGGCGGCCGAGAACGGCAAGAACGTCACCGCGCTCATCGAGATCAAGGCGCGGTTCGACGAGGAGGCCAATCTGAAGTGGGCCCGCGACCTGGAGCGGGCCGGCGTCCACGTCGTCTATGGCTTCATCGAGTACAAGACGCACGCCAAGCTCTCGACCGTGGTGCGCAAGGAAGGCGAGACGCTGCGCAGCTACTGCCACTTCGGCACCGGCAACTATCACCCGGTCACGGCGCGCATCTACACCGACCTGTCGCTGTTCACGACCGAGGCGCCGTTCGGGCGGGACTCGGCCAAGCTGTTCAACTTCATCACCGGCTACGCCCAGCCGGTGGGCCTGGAGCGGCTGTCGTTCTCGCCGGTCACCATGAAGCGCGACCTGCTGCGGATGATCGGCCAGGAGGCGGAGAACGCTCGGGCGGGCAAGCCGGCGGCGATCTGGGCCAAGATGAACTCGCTGGTCGACCCGGAGATCATCGACGGCCTCTACGCGGCCAGCCAGGCGGGCGTGCCCATCGACCTGGTGATCCGCGGCATCTGCTGCCTGCGGCCCGGCGTGGCGGGGCTGTCGGACAACATCCGGGTCAAGTCGATCGTCGGCCGCTACCTGGAGCACGGACGCGTCGTGGCCTTCGCCAACGGCCACCCGATGCCCTCGCAGCATGCCCGGCTCTACATGTCCTCGGCCGACTGGATGCCGCGCAATCTCGATCGTCGCGTCGAAGTGATGACGCCGATCGAGAACCCGACCGTCCACCAGCAGGTTCTCCAGCAGATCATGGTGGCGAACCTCAAAGATGAAGCGCAAAGCTGGACCCTCGACGCCGACGGCCGCTATAGGCGTGATCCTGCCTGGGACCACCCGAACGCCTTTTCGGCGCATGAGTATTTCATGACCAATCCCAGCCTTTCCGGTCGCGGGCAGAAAGTGAAAGACATGCCGCGCGCGATCGAAAATGTGGCCACGCGGGGATAGCGCAGGCCGGGAAGACGGCCATCAGGCGGCCGTCATCGATGTGGGATCGAATTCCGTTCGCCTGGTGATCTACCGGGTCGATGGCCGCGCCCTGTGGACGATCTACAACGAGAAGGTCGTCGCCGGGCTGGGCAAGGACCTGACCGCCACGCGCCGCCTGTCGCCCGAGGGCGTGGAGGCCGCTATCGGCGCGCTGCGCCGCTTCCGCGCCATCCTCGACGGCTGGAAGGCCGACCAGGTCACCGCCTGCGCCACCGCCGCCGTCCGCGAGGCGGCCGACGGCAAGGCGTTCCTGAAGCGGGTGATGGACGAGACCGGCCTGGATATCCGCGTGCTCTCCGGCGAGGAGGAGGCTCGCTACGCCGCCCTGGGCGTGATCTGCGGCCAGCCGGACGCCGAGGGCGTGGTCGGCGACCTGGGCGGCTCCAGCCTGGAGCTGGTGCGCCTGAACGGTTTCACCAACATCGAGGGCGCGACGCTGCCGCTGGGGCCGTTCGCCCTGGGCGCGCCGAAGCCGCTGAACCTGGAGCGGACCAAGCGGGTGGTGGACGATCACCTGGCGCCGCTGGCCGGGCGCTATTCCAGCCCGGAGTTCCACGCCGTCGGCGGCGCCTGGCGCAACCTGGCGCTCCTGCACATGCAGCTGGCCGACTATCCGCTGCACGTGGCCCATCAGTACGAGATCAGCCGGGCCGACGGCCAGGAGCTGGCGCGGTTCGTCCAGCGCCAGTCGCGTGGCTCGCTGGAGGGGATCGAGGGGCTGTCGAAGAAGCGGTTCGACACCCTGCCCTATGCCGCCGTGGTGCTGGAGCGGCTGATCGAGCGGCTGGGCGTCGAGAAGATCGTGATCTCGGCCTATGGCGTCCGCGAGGGCCTGCTGCTGGAGGCCATGTCGCCCGAGGTGCGGCAGCTGAATCCGCTGATCGAGGGCTGCGAGGCGCTGGCGGCGCACCGGGGCGTCGCGCCGGGGCTGGGACAGGCGCTGGAGGCCTGGGTGGGGCCGCTGTTCGAGACGCTGCCGCCGATGTTCGGCGACCGCGACGGGGTGCTGCTGGCCGCCGCCTGCCGCCTGGCCGACCTGGGCGCCTTCCTCCACCCCGACCATCGCGCCGACCTGGCCTTCGAGCAGGTGCTGCGCGCGCCGCTGGCGGGCATGAACCACGCCGAGCGGGCGTTCCTGGCCAACGTCGCCTTCGCCCGCCACTCGGCCGCCCCGCAGCCGCCGGACGCCTCGGCGGTGGGACGGGTGCTGACCCCGGAGCGGCGCCAGCGGGCCCGGGCCCTGGGCTCGGCGATCCGGCTGGGCTGCGACCTGTCGGCGCGTAGCCCGCGCTTGCTGGAGAAATCCTCGGTGACCATCCGGGGCGACCGACTGTCCGTCACGGCGCTGCGCGACTGGGAAGACATGCTGCTGGGCGAACAGACCACGCGTCGCGCCCACGCCTTGGCTCAGGCCCTGAAGCTCAAGCTGGAGATGGGGTGACGAAGCGGGGATCGCAACGCGGCGATCCCCACCCGGCAGACCTTCGGCATCGGTCCCGAGGAACCTCGGCCGTAGGGCCCAAATGAAGAGGGCGGCGCCCCGGTCGCCCGGAACACCGCCCTCTATCCAGATCCGTTGGGGGACCTGAGCTTTCAAGGTGGGAGGGGGCTCTCGGCGCTGCTGGTCGCCCAGCCGCGCGTCGATCCGTCTTCCCGTGCCACTCCCGCTCATCTGCACCCCGGGTCACCCCGAAGCCGCCTGATCTGGAGAGCCTCCCGCCCGCTTCGCGTTCCGGTCGCCCGGTCCGCCGCGCCGCAGTTCCTCTCGGCAAACTCAGGGTCTCTCAGGTCCGGCCGGCGCGCAACGTTGTCTCGGGCCGGGCCTGTGAACGTTTCATGGCGCCGGCGGTGCAGAAGCTGTGGACAAGGCCGGGACGCCGCGGAAAACCTCCACGAACTCCGTTATTTGGCCTTGTCCCCAGGAAGCGCCTAGTCCGCCGCCGCTGCCGCCCGCGGCGCGCGACGCACCTCGACAACCCGTACGCGGGCGCCGTCCAGCACCAGGGCCAGCTCGCCGCGCTTCAGCTTCAGCGCGTCCTCGCCGAACGCCTCGCGCCGCCAGCCCTTGAGGGCGGCGACCTCGGCCTCGTCGTCGTTGGCGATCTGCTCCAGGTCCGAGACCGTGGCGATCAGCTTGGAGGCCACGCCGGACTCCTCCGCCCGCGCCTTCAGCAGCACCTTCAGCAGCTCGACCACGGCGCCGGCCGCCGGCGAGGCGGACTGGCGGGCCTTCTCGATCACCGGGGCGTAGGCCTCGGGGTCCTTCAGCGCCTCGCGGATGGCGGTGACCAGGTCCGGTCCGAACCGCGAGCCCGAGAAGCCCTTGGGCACCGAGCGCAGGCGGTCCAGGCCGTCGGCGTCGGTCGGCGCCTGGGTGGCGATCTCGTCGATCGCCTCGTCCTTCAGGATCCGGCCGCGCGGCTGGTCGCGGGTCTGGGCGGTGCGCTCGCGCCAGGCGGCGACGGCGCGATAGACGGCCAGGTACTTCGAATTGTGCTTGCGCGGGCGCAGGCGCTTCCAGGCGTTCTCCGGCTCGACGTCGTAGTTCGCCGGGTCGGTGAGGTCGTTCATCTCGTCCTGCACCCAGCCCAGCCGGCCTTCGCGCTCCAGCCGGTCGCGCAGCATCGGGAACAGCTGGGCCAGGTAGGTCACGTCGGCCAGGGCGTAGGTGAGCTGGTTGTCCGACAGCGGCCGGCGCGCCCAGTCGGTGAAGCGCGAACTCTTGTCGAGCTCGATCTTCAGCATCTGGCGCACCAGGGCGTCGTAGGCGATCTGCTCGCCGAAGCCCGCCGCCATGCCCGCCACCTGGGTGTCGAACAGCGGCGTCGGCATCGCCTGCAGGTTGTTGAAGATTTCAACGTCCTGGCGGGCGGCGTGGAACACCTTCAGGATGGAGGTGTCGCGCATGATCGCCAGGAACGGCTCAAGATCCAGGCCCTCGGCCATGGGATCGATCGTCGCCTCGGCGGACGGCGCGGCGGCCTGGATCAGACACAAGCGGGGCCAATAGGTCGTCTCGCGCATGAACTCGGTGTCCACGGCGACGAACGGTTGGCCCTTGATCTTATCGCAGAACGCCGAGAGTGCGGCGGTGGTAGTGATCGGCGTCATAAATCAGCTATAGCCCCGGGCGCGGCCGACTCCAGGCCGCAAGCGCGTCTCTCTGCACTCCAAGTCCGGGTTCGTAAATGTCCGAACGGCCAAACGGTCTCACCTATGCGCAGGCCGGTGTCTCCATCGACGCCGGAAACGAGCTCGTCGAGCGCATCAAACCGCTCGCGAAATCGACCCGACGATCCGGCTCCGAGCCGTCGCTGGGCGGCTTCGGCGCGCTCTTCGACCTCAAGGCCGCCGGGTATGACGACCCACTGCTGGTCACCACGACCGACGGGGTCGGCACCAAGCTGAAGGTCGCCATCGAGACCGGCCTGCACGGCACGGTCGGCATCGACCTGGTGGGCATGTGCGTCAACGACCTGCTGGCCCAGGGCGCCGAGCCGCTGATGTTCCTGGACTACTATGCCACCGGCAAGCTGGACGTGGAGGCCGCCGCCTCGGTCGTCGCCGGCATCGCCGAGGGTTGCCGCCAGGCCAACTGCGCCCTGGTGGGCGGCGAGACGGCCGAGATGCCCGGCATGTACGCCGAGGGCGACTATGACATGGCCGGCTTCTGCGTCGGCGCCGTCGACCGCGACAAGGTGATCCCGCGCCTGGGCGACCAAAAGGCGGGCGACATCCTGGTGGGCCTGGGCTCGTCCGGCCCGCACTCCAACGGCTATTCGCTGATCCGCCGCATCGTCGAGCGCTCGGGCCTGGCGTGGGACGCCCCTGCCCCGTTCGCCGAGGGCAAGACGTTGGCGGAAGCGCTGCTGGAGCCGACGCGGATCTATATCCGCACCGTGCTGCCGCACCTGAAGGCCGGCCGGATCAAGGGCCTGGCCCACATCACCGGCGGCGGCCTGATCGAGAACCCGCCCCGCGCCATCGCCGAGGGCCTGGTCGCCCGCTTCGACTGGAACGCCTGGGCCCTGCCCCCGGTGTTTGACTGGCTGGCGAAGACGGGCGGCGTCTCGGAGCTGGAGATGCGCCGGACGTTCAACTGCGGCATCGGCCTGATGCTGATCGTCGACCCGCACGACCTGCCCGACGTGCTGGAGGGCCTGGTGCGCGACGGGGAAGATGCGTTCGTGGTGGGCGAGCTGGCGGCCGCCTAGCGCGCCGCCGGCGCTGTCCTTCGACACCAAGATCACGAAGAACACGAAGGGCACGAAGGCGCCCCGGCTGGACGGCCGCTTGGTGGTCTTCGTGTCCTTGGTGGTCTTGGTGTCGGATCTTTCGGCGCTGACGCGCCCGTGCAGGCGCTCACGCCGAGCTTCGCCAGTCGAGGCCGTCCACCTCGGTGTCGAGGGCGGCTTGCGGCGGATCGGGCAGCTCGCGCCAGCGGCCGATGGCCTCCGCCGCCAGGCCCATGTCCAGCGCCAGGCCCGCGACGTCGTCGTCCAGCGGCGCGGCGCCGAAGTCGGGCTTGAGGCACGCCCGGGAGATGAGGATCTCGATATCCGCCCGCCGGTCGGCGAAGGCCTCGCAGGCGGCGCCGAAGTCTTCGGCCGTCTCGCCCGCGTCCGTGCCCAGGCCATCCGTTTCCGGCGGCTCGGCCTCGTCCCAGGCCAGGCGCATGAGCGCGGTGCGCAACTCGGTGATCCGGCGCGCGACGGCGGCCCCGCCGGGCTTGGACCTGGGCGTGTCGGCCTGGGTCCGCGCGGCGGCGGTCAGGTCGCGCTTCAGCCGCGCCTTGACCGCCAGCGTCTGGCGATACGACCGCGCCGCGCGCTGATAGCTGCGCGCCAGTTGGTTGGCCTCGTCGTTGTCCGTGGCCGCCAACGCCCGGCGCGCGAAGTCCCGCGCCAGGGCGAGGTCGTGCTGTGCGATCTCGGCGAGGCCGGCGGCGTCTTCGTCGGTGATGTCGAGGGCGTCCCACATGTCGAGGGGGAGTGTGGGGGTGCGGTGCGTCAGAAGCGGTCGTGGGGGGACGGCTCATGACTCGGAGGCGAAGTTCGGAAGGTCTGCTCCAGGGCACTAGGTGCAACTCCCAAGGGGCGCCGAACGTGCGCGACCGCCCACTGACTCGTTGGCGAAAATCGGAGGGTCCGGTTGTCGGCCACCAGGTGCCTTGGCATCGAACAGCCGTCGCCGCACTTAGCTCTGAGCGGCAAGGCGCTGTCGGGCTCGCCGCTTTGTCCCAAGCACAGAATGACGAGCTCCCGCATGCCTGAGCCCGAGGCCCATGCGGAAGAGCTCTGGCACTTCATAGGGAGGGGCATCTCCGAGGATGATGCCATGGAGCCTGAGAAGGTCCAGATCCTGGGAATCGAGGCCGATCTCACTTGCGGCTTCGCCATCGATCGGTGCTTTGACGCTGTTACTCTTCGCCCTGAACTTAGCGAATACGAGAGAAAGCTCAGAAATTTCTTCTTCGGTTTCAGCGACCTTGTCGCGGCTTGTTGGTCCGATCGCAGCTTTAAGCGCACTAGGATACAATAATCTCGCTCCGTATGTGCCACGATCGTCAGCCTGCGATGTAGCTTCCGCTGCGTATTGCAGAAAGCGGACGAGATCGCGTGCGACAAGGCGTCCTTGCAGATCGGACAGAGCTGCTATGACCCATCCTGCAGTATACGCTTCTTGCACCCGGCGCTGGCCTGGTTGTTCTTCGGGTCCGAGCTTCCGTCCCCAAAGGGCGATCAGGAGTCGCTCCTTCTCTGCGTTGGGCAGTGCACGGAATTCTCTATCCCAGATATTGAGACTATTAGATTGAGTTGCGATCCAAGCTGCCAACTCCAAGACATCATCTTCTGTCCACGTCAGAGCATAGTCGGTGTATTGGGCGCGGAACTGGTTACGATTTTGAGTAACTGCTGTATTAACGCTGTCTCTACGTGCAAAAACGATGAGTCCAAGGGGTCGCCCGGGCTCGCTTCTTAATCTCAATGGCACATCTATAAGAATGGATCGAAGCATTGCCGGAAGATTTGGGTTGAGTGTGCTTTCGTATAACTCTTCAATCCCCTCAACCGCACAAATGATATGCTCGTCCCTTCCGCGAAGTAGACGCAGAAAATCCACCCCTGCGCTGGCAGATCCCGTCGAGACGCCTGCTGACCAAGCGATAACATTCAGCCAGACATCGCTCCATTGGCGTTCGGTAAGCTGCTCGTTGAGCTTATCTCTGAGGTATTCCCGCGTGTTTGCAATTGCCTGTGGGCTGCCCACGTTCAGGCGTTCAGCGATCCGCGAGCGAGCGGTGTCAATCTCGTTCCGAAAGCGTTCGCTAGTTTGGATAGAGCCGAGAACCGGCAGTATATCGGCGTCGAAGGTTGGTTCGGGCGCTCCCATCGCCGACGTAACGCGGGACCAGCGTTCGAGAGAAAGCAGATAGCGCGCGGTCAGTGTCTTGCCCGTTCCCTTTGCCCCTTCGACAATCACGATGGGAGCCTGAGCGTTCTCCAGAACCAGGGCCTTCATCGGCCCCGTAACGAGTGGCGTTTCAACTGGTGAATCAGCTGTTTCGGCGGAGACAAGGCGCCGCGCGAAATCGGAAAGTGCCTTCCGCCTCTCATCGCGTGAGCGGAGCGCAGCAGGAGCCGCCGTGGGCTCCTCAACTGCCGCCGGGACCTCCCTTGCGCCATCAGTGGGCTGCGTATCGAGCCACGCAAGCAGCTGCGGTTCCATTCGCTTCAAGAAGCCCGACGTTTCGAGCTGTTCGCTAAAGCCCTCCCATCGACGAGACGGGACTTGGAGGTCGGCAACTTCACCGAGCTTGCTGACAAACAATGGGTTCAGCGCCAACGCATCATCGAGCACTGCTTCATTGGCACCAGCCTCGCTGGTCCTATCGGCCAGCATGCTTTCGACAATGCGGTCAAGCGCGGGAGCAAGCAGAGCCTCGTCCTGCCCGAGATCTCTGAGAACACCTGGAATGCGATTTACTACGAGCAACGGAGCAGACGGCACAACTCCGGCGCGCCGTTGCTCACGTGCAGTGAACTTCATCAACGCGACCGTCGCCTCAAGGGATTGGCCCGCTAATGAAGTAACGACTACGCGCGAGACGCTCGGATCCAAAATCAGCTGCGCTGAAAGCGGCACCAGTCCCGCCCTAACGTCGACAACCACGGCACCGCAGTCGGCGGCGGCAGCAATCGCTTCCAGGAGGTCAGCGAAAGCGTATGGGTGTTCGCCAGTCGCCAAATGTTCGGCGCGTATTGCCGAACTGGCCAATTCATCTAGCGCCCGGCGCAAAGGTAGAATGATCACGTCACCAAATCGGTGAGCGGAAAGACGAGACGCAGCCCAGTTAACGGTTTGTTGGAAATCGGCCGCCCCCTCGCTGTGAGCGAGGGCAACGACATCTTCAAGAGACACATAGAACTCAGGTCGACTTTCCCGATACAGATAGCTCAATCCCGGTGCTTCTAGGTCAGCATCCACAACCAGAGTTGGCTTGCCTTGCCGCTTTCCAAGTACTGTTGCGATTGCAATCGCTGTTGTAGTACGGCCGGTTCCTCCCTTCACGCTATGGCAGGCGATGAACGGCATCGACCGATTTTTTGAGGGCTCAGAGCGCGCGCGGAAGTCGATCTCCCCCTCCACGCTCCCCAAGTTCGGGCGAACCCAAGCTTCATCCTCATCCGACTCTTCGAACTCGATCAGAAGCTTCTGAGCAGAGGGCGGTCCGTCCAGAACGATATGAAGGCCACCAGCACCCTCAATCCGGCTAGGAAATACCCGTTCGAGCCAGCCAACGACATCTTCTCTTGAGGTTCGGGGGCCAACGACTAGCGTAAGGCCGGTCCAGTCGACCCTCGCGCTAGCGAGCGTCTTAGGCCGCGAGACCCACAGTTCTTGCGCAGGTTCGAGTGCCGAAAGGCGGCGAGCAACATCTACCCACGTAATGGGAACCTCGGTGCCGCGCCCAAACTCTGCTCCGAAGTCGTGGGTCATTTCAGTTCCTTCAGAGCATAGGCGACGACGGCTTCGAGCCACGGCACAGCATTGTTCGGAGTCGCGAGAGTGGCCCCGTAGCGCCAAACTTGGTTGAGGTCCCCTACATATACCTCGCCTGCGGCAGGAGCCTTCAAGCTAAGTCCACCCGGGGAATGGGCGAGCGCGATCGGCGGTATCTTGAGCGCCTTTATGATCGCGTCGATGTTGTGCTTGAACGACGAGGTGGGTTTGGCGCTGCCGTTAGAAGAGGCGGTGTTCTTGAGTTTGAATTTCCGCATGTAGATGGCTTTGAGGCCACATTCCGCCGCATAGAAAAGTAGCAGGGCTCTAGAGGAAGGATCGGCAAGAGAGGTCGCTGCTCCGTGGAGTTCATGCGCCCGCCTTCGCAGAGCTTTGTCGTTTAACTCGATCACGCTCGCCCTACGAAAAGCCGTCGCCGTCGATGCACAGCCTAGCTTTCTATCAGCCCGATGCAATTCCCAGGATGTGATCGATGTGGAGCGGACGCCGCAAGAAGGACGCGGAGCGCTCTGGTACTCCGGTTCGTCCCGTACTCAGCACCGGGCTGCGCGACAACCTCTACGGATGTGATGTCCGCCTTCCGACAAGGGCCTTTAGGTCCGCCTCGCGCATCAGAGCCGTTGGCGCAAAAGCCGGGTGCAGCTCGGTGGAGCCATAAGCTCCAGCAGTGTCGTTCTATGCCACTCACAGGGCGGAGCGCTCCTGGCCGAACTCGGCTAGTGCGGCCTATGCCTGGGGGAACGCTTGGCGCCCGACATCGCGCTCAGCACGCGAAATCGGCTTGCTAGAGCGGCGCGAATGTCCAGTTCTCGGCGGGAGGCCAAGGACCGCAACTGGCGCCCGAGAGCCCCTTTCGCCTACCGGTCGCTAGCGCGTCGTCTTGGGCGCCTTGGCCGGCTTTGGCTTCGGCGTGGGGAGTTCGGCGGCCGTGGCGCGGACGAGATCGCTGAGCGCGTCCTGATCGTCCCAGCGGTCCGCATCGATCAGCAGGCAGGGCTTGGCGCCGGGATAGGGTGGGGCCTCTTCGGCGTCGGCGGCCAGGGCGCGACCGGCCGGGGTGGGTTTGAGGAAGAGCTGACCGTCGGCGATGATCGCGACCATCTTGCCGTCGCAGTAGACACCGTACTCGCCGAACATCGGCCGGGCGGACACGGCGCCGGCCTTCGACATCTGATCGACGAGGTCGTCCACGGTCTTGCGATCGGTCGCCATGGCCTATTTTGATCCTTGGATGGCCGAGGGCGGCCCCCTGCCCTAACTACAGCGACCGGATAGCGTGAATTGAAAGGACGGCGCCATGGCTTTGCTCGACGGGCTCAAGGCTGACCAACTCTCGGCCCGCAAGTCGAACGACCGGCTGAAGGCGGACCTGCTCACCACCCTGATCGGCGAAGCGACGCAGATCACGACCGAGGAGTTCAAGCGCGGCGTGACGGAGGTCACCGACGAAAAGGTCGCCGCGACGGTCGCGAAGTTCTTGAAGAACACGAAGCTGACGCTGGAGAACCTGGCCAGCGAGCGCGCGCGCCTGGTCGAGGCCGGCGGCGATGCGTCGAAGGTCGACGCGCGCACCACGGCGGCGGAAACCGAACTGGCGATCCTGGCCTCGTATAGCCCGAAGCAGATGACGGAAGCGGAGCTGCGCGCGGCCATCGACGATTTCCGGGCCAAGACCCCCGACGCCAACGTCGGGGCGATCATGGCCCATCTGAAGGCGAGCTTCGGCGGCCAGTATGACGGCAAGGCCGCCAGCGCGTTGGCCAGGGGTTAGATCGAGGGCCGATGATAACTCCGGATCCCCTTCGCCCACGGCGAGGTGTCCGCCGCAGCTTGTAGGGACAGGCCCTGGGACTCGCGTACATTGGCGCCTGGACGGCCAAGCGCGGCCGCCCCTGGTTCGGCCTACGGTGAGGCAGCATGTACGACCTACCCAAGAGCCCGACAATCGAGGACCTGTCGGAAGCGACGATGCTGGGGCTGTTCAGCCAGGCCGTCGGCGCGGGCGATACGCAGGGCGCCGAGACCATCTGGGTGGCGATGCAGGCGGAGCTGAAACGGCGGTCCATCAGGCCTTCGGCGCGTAGCCGGTACTAGGAGCGGCCCTGCCCTCTTCGCCGACCGCGCTTCGGCGCGCGGCGCCCGTCGCCCGTGGGGCGTATCCAGGGTGGTCCGCCGGGGCGGGTGTCGGGGTCGCGGACCCAAAACCTGACTCGCCCCAGAGGCGACCCCCTCTGTCGGGAGACGACCGGCTCTGGTCAGTTGCGTCGTCTTGTCGGGGGCCAAGCCGCGCCCGCAGTTGTGCGTAAAGGAACGCGTTATGAGTAGCTTACTCCAAAAATCCCTCCCCGCCCTCGTGGCGGCCCTGGCGATGAGCGGGACCGCGCAGGCCGCCATCGTCACCGTGCCGCAATCGAGCCTGGTGGCCTCGACCGGCTATTACACCAACAACCTGGGGGCGAACATTGTCACCACGGGTGGGGGGAACGGCTCGAACGTCGGGCGTCTGGATGGCCGAAACGACGACGGCTTCCAGGGCGAGGTCAACCTGGGGTTCGACTACACCCTCTTCGGAACGACCTATAACTCGCTCTACATCAACAACAACGGCAGCGTCAGCTTCGGCGCCGGGGTCGCGGCCTACGATCCGAGCGGCCCCACCGGCCAAGACTCGCCGATCATCTCGCCCTTCTTCTCCGACGTCGACACCCGCAACCCGCTGAGCGGCGTCGTCCACTACCAGCTGGACACGGCCGGCCAGCTGGTCGTCACCTGGGACCAGGTCGCGGCGTACAACACGCGCGGCGACGTCTTCAACTCGTTCCAGCTGGTCCTGCGGGGCGACAATTTCACCACGCCCGAGGGCGAGGGCCAGATCGGCTTCTTCTACAAGACGATGGACTGGCAGGCGTCGGATACGGGCGCCAACCTGGCGGCGGTCGGCTTCGGCGACGGCGCCGGCAACGGCCAGGTGCTGCAGGGCTCCACCGGCCAGCTCAACCTCAACGACGCGGTCGAGAACCATCACATCTGGTTCGACGCGAATCTGGTGGTGGTGCCGCCCGGCGGCGCCGTGCCCGAGCCCTCGACCTGGGCCATGATGGTCCTGGGCCTGGGCGGCGTCGGCGCGCTGATGCGCCGCCGCAGGATGGCCTTCGCCGCAGCCTGACGCCCGGGCGCGCGTGAGCCCCTCGCGCCACGTCGATGGCGCGGGGGCGAACCGCGGGTGGCGCGTCGCCGCAACTCCGCCGCACGGGGGGCGTTGGTGACGGCGACGCCGCAACCGAGAACGCCCGTGAAATCCCTGACCGCTATTCTACTCGCCTCACTCTCGCTGGGGGCGTGCGCCACGGCGGGCAAGCCGTCGGGGGCGCTGTCCAGCTACGAGGGGCTGACGCCGCGCGCGGGGACGGTGCGGACCGGGATCGCCGAGCGGAAGGACGAGGCCGAGCTGGCGGCCGTGCGGCGGGTGTTCGTGGAGCCGGCGCGGATGGCGGCGGGGCCGCAGACCGGGTGGCTGGACGACAAGGAGCGGGCGTTGCTGCTGCGCGAGATGGACGCGCAGATGTGTTTCGAGATCACCGAGCGCTACGAGCTGACCTATGACCCGGCCCAGGCCGACGCGCGGGTGCGCGCGGTGGTGACGCGGGTGAAGCCGACGGGGCGGGTCGCCTCGACCGCGTCGGCGGCGGCGGGCTTCTTCATTCCGGGGCCGATCGGGGTGCGCGTGCCCGGCACGCTGGGCGGGCTGGGCGCGGAGGCCGAGATGGTGACGCCGAAGGGCCGGCAGCTGGCGGCGCTGGTCTGGAACCGGGACGCGACCGCGCTGGGCACCGACGATCCGTCGCTGAGCCGGCTGGGCGACGCGCTGCAGTTCGCCGAGCCGTTCGCCGACGTGGCGGCGGCGACGATGACGCCCAAGGGCCTGAAGGCGCGGAAGATCGCGTCCGGCGAGGACCCCTGCGCCCAGTATGGCGCGCGGTTCCGGCCGGAGGGCTTCATCGCCGGGATGGCCAGCGGCCTCTATGTGCCGGGGATGAGCGGCGCCAAGCCGCTGCCGAAGGACGCCGCGCCGGCGCCGGTGACGGACGGGGGCGCCTGATGGTGGCGGCGCGGCGCGTTCTGATCCCGCTGGCGGTGGCGTTCGCCATCCTGGTGCCGGCGGCGCAGGCGGTGTTCGGGCTGGGCCTGTCGGCGGCCGAGTTCGCGCAGGACGGAAACGGGACCCTGCGGGCGGCGGGCTATGCGTTCTCGATCTGGAGCGTGATCTATGCGGGGCTCGTGGCCTATGCGGTGTGGCAGGCCCTGCCCCGCAACCGCGACGACGCGGCGCTGGCGGCGATCGCCGGGCCGTCGATCGTGGCGATCCTGGGCTGTGGGCTGTGGATCATCGCCTCGGCGTTGGACCTGAAGTGGGGCAGCGTGGGCGTGATCGTGGTGTCGGCGGTGGCGCTGACGGCGGGGCTGTGGCGGACGGCGCCGGGGGTCGCGGGCTGGAAGGACCGGCTGTTCGTGTGGTGGCCGCTGAGCCTGCTGGCCGGCTGGCTGACCATCGCGGCGGCGATCAACATCCTGACCGTGCTGACGGCGGTGGGGGCGCTCAAGGGGATCGAGACGGCGGCGGCCTTTGTGGGCGTGGGGGTGGTGACCGGCGTGGCGCTGGCGGTGCTGCGGACCGGGCGGTTCCCCGTCTATGGCGCGCCGATCGCCTGGGGCCTGGTCGCGGTCTGGGTCGCGGAGACGGCCGGCAAGCCGGACGTGGCGGCCGCGGCGCTGGGGGCGGCGGTGGTCGTGGGGGCGTATGCGGTTTGGCAGGGGTGGCGCGGCGCGCGCTAGGCGGCGTCGTTGCGCGCCGCAGGCGCTGTCATTTGTCCACGAACCACACGAACCACACGAACGGGCTTTGCCGGCCGCGAGGCCGCGGACGCCTTGAATCCGTTCGTGTGGTTCGTGTGGTTCGTGGTCGATTTTGCCGGCGCTGACGCGCCATTGCGGTTGGAGCGCTCGCTCAGCCGCGAGCCTAGCGCAGCGCCTGGTTGATGCGGTCGAGGGCGGACTGGCCCGGGACCAGTTCGGCTTCGTTCAGCTGGTTGAGGGGCGTGTCGACGGTGCCGACGGCGTCGTGGAGGTCGCCCGCCTCGGGGTCGACGAACAGGAGGCCGGTGACGATCTGGCCCCTCGCCTGCCGGGCCTGGAGGTAGCCCAGGGCCTGGGCGCGGTTGGTGGGGTTGTAGAGCTCGGCCAGCTTGTGCAGGGCCAGGATCGAGCCGTCGTGCTGCTGGACCTTCACGGTCTCGCCGGGCTGGTAGCCGACGGTGATCGGGTCGCGCGGGGTGATCATGTCCAGGCGGTTCACCGCCTCGTTGTGCTCGCGCACATAGTCGAAGCTCTTGGTCGAGCCGTTGTGGTTGTTGAACTGCACGCAAGGGGAGATGCAGTCGATGAAGGCGGCGCCCTTGTGCGCCAGGCCGGCCTTGATCAGCGGGACCAGCTGGTCCTTGTCGCCGGAGAATGAGCGGGCCACGAAGGTGGCGCCCATCTGCAGGGCCAGGCCCACCATGTCGATGCCGGTGTCGTGGTTGACCACGCCCTTCTTCGACTTCGAGCCGCGATCCGAGGTGGCGGAGAACTGGCCCTTGGTCAGGCCGTACACGCCGTTGTTCTCGACGATGTAGAGCATGTTCACGCCGCGGCGGATGGCGTGGGCGAACTGGCCCAGGCCGATGGAGGCCGAGTCGCCGTCGCCGGAGACGCCCAGGTAGATCAGGTCGCGGTTGGCCAGGTTGGCGCCGGTCAGCACCGAGGGCATGCGGCCATGCACGGTGTTGAAGCCGTGGCTGGCGCCCAGGAAGTAGTCCGGGGTCTTGGACGAGCAGCCGATGCCGGAGAGCTTGGCCACCCGGTGGGGCGGGAGCTCCAGCTCGAAACAGGCCTGGATGATGCCGGCCGAGATGCTGTCGTGGCCGCAGCCGGCGCACAGGGTGGAGACCGAGCCCTCGTAGTCGCGGCGGGTGAAGCCCAGGCCGTTCTTCGGCAGGTTGGGGTGATGCAGCTGGGGCTTGAGGATGTAGGTCATTCCGCCGCCTCGCTCTGGCCGACTTGCATGCGCTGGCCGATGGCGCCGGCGATGAAGCGGGCGGTGATCGGCGTGCCGTCGTAGTGGAGCACCGGGACCAGCTTGCCGGGGTCGACGTCGCCCTCGGTGACCACCAGGGTGCGGAACTGGGCGTCGCGGTTCTGTTCGACCACATAGACGGTGTCGTGGGCGGCGATGAAGTCGAACACCTCGTCGGGAAACGGGAAGCCGCGCACGCGCAGCGCGTTCAGCCGCAGGCCCTGCCCTTCCAGCATCTCCAGCGCCTCGTGCATGGCCGGCGCGGTGGAGCCGAAGTAGAGCACGCCCTCGGTCGTCTTGCCCTTGGCGGGGCGCAGGATGGGCGCGGGGACCAGGGTCTTGGCCGTCTCGAACTTGCGGAGCAGGCGCTCCATGTTGTCGACGTAGACGGCGCCCTCCTCGGAGTAGCGGGCGTAGGGGTTCCGCGAGGTGCCGCGGGTGAAGTAGCCGCCCTTGCTGGGGTGCGTGCCGGGATAGGTGCGGTAGGGGATGCCGTCGCCGTCGACTTCCTTGTAGCGGCCGAAGTCGGCGCCGGCTTCGAGCTCGGCGGCGGTCATCACCTTGCCGCGGTCGAGGCGGCGGGTGTCGTCCCATTTGAAGGGCTCGGTCAGCCACTCGTTCATGCCGATGTCCAGGTCGAGCATGACGAAGATGGTGGTCTGCAGGCGGTCGGCGAGGTCGAAGGCCTGGGCGCCCATCTCGAAGCACTCGCCGGGGTCGGCGGGCAGGAGCATCGGGTGCTTGGTGTCGCCGTGGCCGGAATAGGCGGCGGCCAGCAGGTCGGCCTGCTGGGTGCGGGTGGGCATGCCGGTGGACGGGCCGCCGCGCTGGACGTCGAAGATCACCGCGGGGATCTCGGCGAAGTAGCTCAGGCCGATGAACTCGGTCATCAGCGAGACGCCGGGGCCGGAGGTGGCGGTGAAGGCGCGGCAGCCGTTCCAGCCGGCGCCGACGACCATGCCGATCGAGGCGATCTCATCCTCGCCCTGGATGATGGCGTAGCGAGCCTTGCCGGTCTCAGGTTCCACCCGCAAGTCCTGGCAATAGCTGGTGAAGGCCTCGGCCAGGGAGGTGGATGGCGTGATCGGATACCAGGCGCAGACGGTGGCGCCGCCGTAGACGGCGCCCAGGGCGGCGGCGTTGTTGCCCTCGACGTAGATGCGGTCGCCGACCGCGTCGGCCTGGCGCACCTGCAGCGGCAACGGGGTCAGGTTCTGGACCACGTAGTCGTGGCCCATCCGCAGGGCTTCGACATTGGCCTTGATCAGCCGGTCCTTGCCCGCGAAGTCGTCGGCGAGCAGGGCGTCGATGACGCCGAGGTCGATGTTAAGAAGCGCGGCCAAGGCCCCGACATAGATGGTGTTCTTGAACAGCTGGCGCTCGCGCGGCAGCTCGTAGGCGTCGTTGCACATGGCGGTCAGCGGCACGCCGATGACCTGGATGTCCTCGCGGGTTCGCGAGAGCGGCTTGGTGCTGTCGTAGAGCAGGAAACCGCCGCTCTCGATCTCGGCCAGATCACGGTCCCAGGTCTGCGGGTTCATGGCGACCATCAGGTCGACGCCGCCACGCCGGCCCATGTAGCCCGCCTCGGTGATCCGCACCTCGTACCAGGTGGGCAGGCCCTGGATGTTGGACGGGAAGATGTTGCGGGCCGCCACCGGCACGCCCATCCGCATCACCGAGCGGGCGAACAGGCCGTTGGCGCTGGCCGAACCCGAGCCGTTCACATTGGCGAACTTGACGACGAAGTCGTTGATCCGGGGCGCGTCAGCCACGTTGGCCTCCCGCGTGGGTCATCTCCAGATAGAACTTCTGCATGTCCCAGGCGCCGGTCGGACACCGCTCGGCGCAGAGGCCGCAGTGCAGGCAGACGTCCTCGTCCTTGGCCATGACGCGGCCGGTGGGCAGCTTGCCGGAGACGTAGAGGTCCTGGGTCAGGTTGGTCGCCGGCGCCTTCAGGCGCTCGCGGAGGTCGCCCTCCCCGTCTTCGGTATCGGGCGCGTCCTCGGTGAAGGTGATGCAGTCCATCGGGCAGATGTCGACGCAGGCGTCGCACTCGATGCAGAGCTTGTCGGCGAACACCGTCTGGACGTCGCAGTTCAGGCAGCGCTGGGCCTCCGCCAGCGCCTGGGACAGGTCGAAGCCCAGTTCCACCTCGACCCGCACGCTCTTCAGCGCCTCGGCCTTCTCGCGCTGCGGCACGCGGTAGCGCAGGTCGTTGGAGACGTCGTTGTCGTAGCTCCACTCGTGGATGCCCATCTTCTGGCTGACCAGCGTGGCGCCCGGCGGCGGGCGGACGGCGATGTCCTCGCCCTGGCAGAACTTGTGGATCGAGACGGCGGCGTCGTGGCCCTGGGACACCGCCCAGATGATGTTCTTCGGGCCGAAGGCGGCGTCGCCGCCGAAGAAGACGTTGGGGATCGTCGACTGGAAGGTCGCCGGATCGACCTGGGGCATGTGCCATTCGTCGAACGCCAGGCCGATGTCGGTCTCGATCCAGGGGAAGGCGTTCTCCTGGCCGACGGCCACCAGCACGTCGTCGCAGGCGTGGTGCTCGTCCGGCTCGCCCGCGGGGACGAGCCGGCGTCGGCCCCGGTCGTCGAACTCGGCTTTCACAATCTCGAACAGCACGCCGGTCAGCTTGCCGTCCTCATGGGTGAAGGCCTTGGGGACGCGGAAGTTGAGGATCGGGATGTCCTCGTGCATCGCGTCCTCCTTCTCCCAGGGGGACGCCTTCATCTCCTCGAAGCCGGAGCGGACGATGACCTTGACCTCCTCGCCGCCCAGGCGCCGCGAGGTGCGGCAGCAGTCCATGGCGGTGTTGCCGCCGCCCAGGACGATGACGCGCCGGCCGATCTTGTCGATGTGGCCGAAGGAGACCGAGCTCAACCAGTCGATACCGATGTGGATGTTGGCCGCGGCCTCCTGTCGACCCGGCAGGTCCAGGTCGCGGCCGCGCGGCGCGCCGGAGCCCACGAAGATCGCGTCGTAGTCCTGGGCGACCAGCGCCTTCAGGCTGTCGATCGGAGTTCCGAAGCGCATCTCGACGCCGCCCAGGGCGTGGATGTAGCCGACCTCCTCGTCGATCACCTCTTCCGGCAGGCGGAAGCGCGGGATCTGGCTGCGGATCATGCCCGCCGACTTGGTGTCCTTGTCGAAGATGGTGAGTTGGTAGCCCAGGGGCGCCAGATCGCGCGCGACGGTGAGCGAGGCGGGCCCGCAGCCCACCAGGGCGATGCGCTTGCCATTGGGCCGGGCGGCCGGCGGCGGCATCAGGCCCGTGACGTCGTCCTTGTGGTCCGCCGCCACCCTCTTCAGGCGGCAGATCGCCACCGGCTCCTCTTCCACCCGGCCTCGGCGGCACGCAGGTTCGCACGGTCTGTCGCACGTCCGTCCCAGGATCCCGGGGAAGACGTTGGACTTCCAGTTGATCATGTAGGCTTCGGAGTAACGGCCCTCCGCGATGAGGCGGATGTATTCCGGGACCGGGGTGTGGGCCGGACAGGCCCACTGGCAGTCTACGACCTTGTGAAAGTAGTCAGGCTCAAGCTCACGCGTGCGCTGCAAAACTCGCTTCCTTCCCGGGACGCTCTACTCCCGAGGAAACGAAGTCGACTCTGCGCGCGGCAGAGATGGCTCCGCGCCCCGACGCGGCGATAGGAGAGCAGGTTACGTCCGGCTCGCCGCGGAAGCCAACCGATTCCTGATCACGGTTCACCGATTTCTGCTCGGCGACGCTTGAACACCAGCGCTCCTTTCAACGCCGCCGGGGCATTATCTTCCACACCAGAGTGTGATCGTCCGGCGCCCGTTTCGGGCCATCAGGCCGTTGGCGGGTGTGACAGGTAAATGATACCTTAAACGTCGGGAGAGGCCCCGCGTCCGCGGGGTCTGATGGGAGACTGACGATGGACATGCCTCACGGGCGCGTGCCCGAAGCCACGCCTACCGCTTACGACGACCTCGAGACGTCCATCCTGTCGCCGCTGGATCCGGCGGAAGCGCTGGATCTGCACCGCGCGATCAACGAACGCCGCGCGCAGATGGAGAACCCGGAACTGCTCCGGCATCTGCGGTCGCTTTAAACCGCCAACGGGTTGTCATCCCGGTTTCGCCGCAGGCGAAGACCGGGACCCCGAGCACCAAGTTCACTCCAGAAACAGCAACGGCGCCGCCTCGGTCAGAGACGGCGCCGTTCGCATGTCGGGGTCCCGGTCTTCCGCCAAGCGGCGGAAACCGGGATGACACTTTGAGAGTGAGTTATTCGGAGTAGCCGTCCGGAAGATCGTCTTCCTTCATCAGCTCGTCCTTGCTGACCTTCTTGTCCTTCACCTTGGCCTTGGCGATGATCAGGTCGACGACCTTGTCCTCGAAGATCGGGGCGCGGAGCTGGGCCTGAGCGTTCTGGTTCTCGCGCAGCAGGTTGAAGATCTGCTGGGCTTGCGCGCCGTACTTGATGGCTTCCTTGCGGATCGCTTCGTTCAGCTCGGCTTCGGTGACCTGGACGTTGTTGGCGCGGCCGATCTCGGCCAGGACCAGACCCAGGCGCACGCGGCGCTCGGCGATCTTGCGGTATTCCTTGGTCAGCTGCTCGTCGGACTTGTCGGCGTCCTCGGGCGGCAGCTGGCCGCCTTCCTTGTCCTGCTGGACCTGGCTCCAGATCGAGGCGAACTCGGCCTCGACCATCTTCGGCGGCAGCGGGAAGTCGTGCTTGGTGTCCAGCTCGTCCAGCAGGGCGCGCTTCAGCTTGAAGCGCGAGGCGCCGGCGTACTGTTCGTCCAGATTGCCCTTCACCAGCTCCTTGAGCTTCTCCAGGTTCTCCAGGCCGAGGCGCTCGGCGAAGGCGTCGTCGGCGGGCGAATCCACCGCGCCACGGACTTCCTTCACCTTGGTCTCGAACTCGGCGTCCTTACCGGCCAGGGCGGCGGCCTGGTAGTCGGCCGGGAACGTCACCTTCACGGTCACGTCGCTGTCCGGCTTGGCGCCGACCAGTTGCTCTTCGAAGCCCGGGATGAAGTTGCCCGAGCCCAGCACCAGTTCCACGTCCTGGGCCGTGCCGCCTTCGAAGGCGACGCCGTCCACGCGACCGATGAAGTCGATCACGACCTGGTCGCCATCCTTGGCCTTCACGGTCTTGCCGGTCTTGGCTTCGTAAGTGCGGTTCTGGCTGGCCAGCTCGGCCACGGCCTCGTCGACTTCCTTGGCGGTGGGCGAATAGACCGGCTTGGTCAGCGACAGGGTCGCGCCGTCGACCGGTTCGAACTCGGGCATCAGGTCGATGGACAGTTCGTAGGCCAGGTCGGCCTTGCCATCCATGACCGCCTCGATGTCGCCTTCCGGCTTCAGCTCAGGCTCGCCGGCGGGGCGCAGCTTGTTGTCTTCCAGGATCTTCTGGGTGGTCTCGTTCAGGCTCTGCTGGACCACTTCGCTCATCAGCGACTTGCCGTACAGGCGGCGCACATGGGCGGCGGGCACCTTGCCCGGGCGGAAGCCCTTCACGTTGAGGGTGGGGGCGATCTCCTTGATCCGCGCCTCGAGGCGCTCCGCCAGGTCCGCGACGGGGACCGTCACGCCATAGACTCGGCTAAGGCCTTCACCAGACTTCTCAACGATTTGCATCGGCATTCTCAGATCTTCAGGGCCCGGCGCCAGTGCGCGCCTGGTCCGCCCTTCACGTCAAACAGGGGAAGGCCGCCGAACAAGGTCCGGCGGCGCGCGGGCGCTCTTATGTCACGACGCGCACGCCGGTCCAAGTCCCCTGCCCCTTGACGTTTGCCGCGCCGCCCGCGATGGCAGGGACCTACCCCGTGCGGCTATGGCGGAATTGGTAGACGCAACGGTTTTAGGTACCGTCGGGCAACCGTGGGGGTTCGAGTCCCTCTAGCCGCACCAGGCCTTCGCGCGTCGAGGACGCCCGGGCATCCCAGGCTCACCGATCCAGGTGACAGGCGCACGCGCGCCGGGCAGAAGACCGCCCATGTCGCGCGGCGTTCTCTTCGTCCACAACAACTTCCCCGGCCAGTTCGCGGACCTGGTCCAGGTGCTGCTGGCCCGCGGCGTGCCGTGCCTCGCCATCGGCCAGGGTCACGCGCCAGGGGTCCAGGGCGTGAAGATCGCCCGCTACAACCTGCCCCGCGGCTCGACCCCCGGCATCTTTCCGCTGGCCACCCGCGCCGAAGCCGACCTGCTGCGGGCGCGCGGCGCGTACGACGCGGCGGTGGCGCTGAAGAACGAAGGCTGGGATCCGGCGGTGATCGTCGGCCATCCGGGCTGGGGCGAGATGACCTTCATGGCCGAGGTCTTCCCCAAGGCGCGGCAGGTGGCGTTCGCCGAGTTCTACTATCACGGCCGGGGCTTCGACGTCGGCTTCGACACCGCGCTGGGCGGCGAGACCGATATCGAGACGGTGCTGCGGGCCGACGCCAAGAACGGCATCATGGCCATGGCCTATGCCCAGGCCGACGCCATCGTCACCCCAACCCCCTTCCAGGCCAGCAGCCTGCCGCGCCGCTTCCGCGAGGGTGCGCGGATCTTCCACGAAGGCGTCGACCTGGAGCTCATCCGGCCCGCGCCCGCCGCGCCGTTCGTCTTGGACGACGGCCGGGTGATCGCGCCCGGAACGCCGGTGATCACCCACGTCAACAACCACATGGAGCCGATGCGGGGCCTGCAAGTCCTGGCGAACGCCCTGCCCCGGCTGCTGGCCGAGGTTCCGCACGCCCAGGTCATCCTGATCGGCGATCCGAACCGCAAGTCCTATGGCGCCCCCGCCCCCGACGGGATGACCTGGCGGGACGTCTGCTTCCAGGGCCTGGACTACGACCCGGCCCGCGTTCACTTCCTGGGCCGGGTGCCGCATGCGCGGATGCTGGCGGCGCTGCGGCTGGGCGTGGCCCACGTCTATTACACCTACCCCTTCGTGCTCTCCTGGTCGCTGTCCGAGGCGATGGCGTCGGGGTGCTATGTGATCGGGTCCGACACGGCGCCGGTGCGGGACGCGATCCAGGATGGGGTGAACGGCCGGCTGCTGCCGTTCTTCGACCACGCGGCGCTGTCGACGGCGATGATCGCCGCCTGCCGCGATCCCCGGGGCTCGGCCGGCCTGCGGGCGGCGGCGCGGGCGACCGCCGAGGCGATGTTCAGCCGCGCGAAGGGCCGGGAGGCCTGGCTGGCGCTGTTGCGCGAGATGGGCGTGGCGATCCCGGCGGACTAGGGTCCGCACCCAACACCACCCATGTCGCGAAGGCCGAGACCCGGATGGAAGGGCTCAGATGTGGGCTCCAGGCGCGCCGAGCCTGTCCAATCCGCCCCTCCAGCTTCGAGATCCGGGTCCCGGCCTTCGCCGGGATGAGCGGAGGGGATCGAATTTCCGCAGACGGCCCCTAACCGCAGCGGACCTCTTTGATCAGGCCGGTCTGGGCGTCGAAGAAGAAGTTCAGCCGGTTCGGGTTGAAGTCCATCGTCACCGCGCAGGTGGTGCAGGCGACGCGCTGCAGGTCCGGCTTCACCGGCACGGGAATTTCGGAGCGCGGGCGGCCGACCAGGGACTGGAGGTCGTGGGCGCCGCACGAGTCGGCGACCGGTTGCGGCGCGGGCGGTACGGGCGGCGGCGGGGCGGTCGGGGTGGGCGACGGGGCCGCCGGTTCGGGCGCGGTGGAACAGGCCGCCAGACCCAGGAAGGCCGCCATGACGATCGCGTGCTTCATGCCTGCTTCTCCCAGCCTCTCGCCTGCTGCTTCCAATACGAGGCCGGCAGGCCCCGCGCCTTCACGGCGGTCCATTGCGTGCGGGCGTTGCGAAGCTGGCCCTCGTCGCCGCCGTCGAACAGCACGACGCAGCGCTGGTAGCCCGCCAGTTCGCCAGGCTCGGCGCCGTCCACCAGGAACAGGGCGTCGGCGCCGTTCGGGTTGTCGGTTCCGGTGGTCAGCAGGATGGGCTGGCGCGCCGCCCCCGGCTCGTCCATGGGCGCGTGCGGCAGGAAGCTCTCGTCGCGATAGCTCCAGAGCCAGCCGTCCAGGTGATCGATCCGCTCGGCCATCGACGAGCGGACGATGGCCTTCCAACCCTTCTGCAGGGTCTTCTCCAGCAGTTCCGGCAAGGCCTGGTCCAGACCGGTGCGTTCCAGGTGGTAGAACCAGACCTCGCAGGCCCCACGGGGAGCAGGCTCAGCCACGTCAGCCCTCGTACTTGTCCTGGACCATTCGGTTCAGCAGGCGCACGCCGAAGCCGGTGGCGCCGTCCGGGCTGGTGGGGATGGACGAGGGCTTGCGCCAGGCGGTGCCGGCGATGTCCAGGTGCGCCCACGGCGTGCCGTTGACGTACTTCTGCAGGAACAGCGCCGCGGTGATCGAGCCGCCCGGCCGGCCGCCGGTGTTCTTCATGTCGGCGATCATCGAGTCGATCTGCTTGTTGTAGGCCTCGGGCAGCGGCATGCGCCACAGACCCTCGTCCTCGGCCTTGGACGCGGCCAGCAGGTTGGCGGCGAGGCCCTCGTCGTTGGCGTAGCAGCCGGCCAGGTCGTTGCCGATGGCGATGATGATGGCGCCGGTCAGGGTGGCCAGATCGACCATGAACTTGGGCTTGAAGCGGTCCTGGCAGTACCAGAGCGCATCGGCCAGCACGAGGCGGCCTTCGGCGTCGGTGTTGATGACCTCGATGGTCTGGCCCGACATCGACGTCAGTACGTCGCCGGGACGATAGGCGTTGCCGTCGGGCATGTTCTCGACCAGGCCCAGGATGCCGACCGCGTTGACCTTGGCCTTGCGGCCGGCCAGCACGTGCATGAGACCGGCCACGGCGCCCGCGCCGCCCATGTCCCACTTCATGTCTTCCATGCTGTCGGCCGGCTTGATCGAGATGCCGCCGGTGTCGAAGCAGACGCCCTTGCCGACGAAGGCGATGGGCTGGGCGGATTTGTCGGCCGCGCCGTTCCACTTGATCACGGCCAGCTGGCTCTCACGGATCGAGCCTTGGCCCACGGCCAGCAGCGAGCCCATACCCAGCTTGGCCATCTCGGCCTCGCCCAGGATCTCGACCTCGAGGCCGATCGCCTCCAGCGCCTTCACCCGCGCCGCGAACTCGGCGGGGAACAGGACGTTCGGCGGCTCGGACACCAGGTCGCGGGTGAAGCTGACGGCGTCGGCCAGGGCGGCCAGGGGCGCGAAGGCGGCAAGCGCGGCGGCCTGGTCGTCGGCGACGACGAGGGTCTTCACGACCGAGGGCTTCTTCTCGGCCGCCTCCTTGGTCCGGTACTTGTCGAAGCGGTAGCTGGCGAGGCGGACGCCCAGGGCCGCATGGGCCGCCAGGTCTGCGCCGCCCGCGCCTTCGAGGCGCAGCGCCACGAGGCCCGAGGTCTTGACGGTGTTGTACGCCGTAGCGGCGGCATGTTCGGCGGCCAGGGCGTCGAAGCCCTCGCGCTTGCCCGCGCCCACCAGCACGAGGCGGGCGGCCTCGAGGCCCTGGGGCGCCAGGATGTCCAGGGTCTGGCCCTTGGCGCCGGTGAAGCGGCTGGCCGACACGGCCTGGGCGATCGGGCCTTCGTGCGCGTCGCCCTCGAAGACGATACGGGCGACGGCGGCCTTGGCGGGGACGCCCGCGCCTGTCGCGACGAATTCGATATCCATCGGTACTCTCTCTTGAGGCTCTGTCCGCGCCCCACGGTCTGGTTGTGTGGGGCGGCGACGCATGGTTTAGAACAGGTCCGCCGCCGGGGCGCGTCTAATTCTCCGGGCTAGCCGTTTTTCGCAAGATGCGCCTGATCGATCGATATCTTCTGCGCCAGCTCCTGGGGCCAGTCGTCCTGGCGACCCTGGCGCTCACGGCTGTCGCGCTGCTGAGCCAGAGCCTGGCGGGCCTCGACCTGATCGTGAACCAGCGCCAGAGCGCGCTCGTTTTCCTGAAGGTGACGCTGCTCTACATGCCGCAGCTCATCAACCTGATCCTGCCGATCGCGGTGTTCGTGGCCGCCCTCGTGGCGCTGAACCGTCTGCACACCGAGCAGGAGATCGTGGTCTGCTTCGCGGGCGGCATGAGCCGCTGGCGGGTGATCTCGCCGGCCATGCGGCTGGCCTGCACGATCGCGTTCCTGGCGCTGCTGATGAACGTCTTCGTCCAGCCCGCGTCGTTCCGCACCCTGCGCCAGGAGCTGTTCGAGGTTCGCACCGACCTGGCCGCCACCCTGGTGCGCGAGGGCGAGTTCACCGAGCCCGCGCCCGGCCTGACGGTCTATGCCCAGAGCGTCGACGGACAGGGTAACCTGCAGAACCTGTTCATCCACCAGATCAAGCCGGACGGCGCCACCAGCACCTATACCGCCGAGAAGGGCCGCGTCGGACGCGCCCAGGGCCGCCCCGTGCTGTTCATGACCAACGGCTCGAACCAGGAGTTTTCCGGCCGCGGCGTGCTGAACTACCTGACCTTCCAGGAGTACGTCTTCGACCTGGCGCCGATGGCGAACTCGGACGAGATGATCCACTACAAGCCGTCGGACCGCTATCTGCACGAGCTGTTCTTCCCCGACCTGCAGCAGGACTGGGAGCGGCGGAACCGGCTGGAACTGCTGGCCGAGGGCAACGCGCGCCTCGCCTCTCCGCTCTATAACATCGCCTTCATGGCGCTGGCGCTGGCTGCCATCATCGGCGGCGGCTTCTCGCGGCTGGGCTACGGGCGCCGGATCGTGGTGATCGGGGCGATCGCCGCCCTCATCCGGCTGACCGGCTTCCTGGTGCAGTCCGCGTGCGAGGACTCAGCCTGGCTGAACATCCTCCAGTACGCCGTGCCGCTGGCGGCCGTCTGGGGCGCCATGGCCGCCGTCTTCCGCCAGAAGGTCAGCCGCTTCATCGACATCAGCCGGCCCCGCCCCGGCATCGCCCCGGCGGAGGTCCGCGCATGATGGGCCTGGGCCGGATCGAACGGTACGTGATCGGCTACATGCTGCTGGGCGTGCTGGGCGCGCTGGCGATCATCTCGTCGGTCGTGGTGCTGATCCAGTTCGTCGAGCTGACCGGCCAGGTCGGCACCCGCGCCGACGTGGGCGCGGACAGCATCCTGGGCCTCACCCTGCTGCGCGTGCCGTCGCTGATCCAGATCCTGCTGCCGTTCTGCTTCCTGTTCGGCGGCATCGGCGCGTTCGTGGGCCTGAACCGGCGCAGCGAGCTGGTGGCGATGCGCGCCGCCGGGATTTCGGCGTGGCGCTTCATCCTGCCCTCGGCCGTCGGCGCGTTCGTGCTGGGGATGATCGCCGTCGGCGGGCTGAACCCGATGGCCGCCGCGCTCAACGCCCGCTTCGAAATGGAGCGGTCGCGGATGATGGCCAACTACCTGGGCGACCAGCCGCAGGACATCTGGCTGCGCCAGGGCGACGACTCCAGCCAGATCGTCATCCACGCCAAGGCCCGCGACACCAAGGGCGGCGTCGTCACCCTGCACGGCGTCTCGCTGTTCATCTACGAGAAGAACGCCAGCGGCGCGCCGGTCTTCCGCCGGCGGCTGGAGGCGGGCGCGGCGACCCTGCTGCCCGGCTTCTGGCGGCTGAAGGACGTGCGCGAGGCCACGGCGGGCGATTCGTCGATCCGCTCGGACAGCATGTCGATCCGCTCGACCCTCGATTCGGAAGCGGCCATGGAGCGCCTGGCCTCGCCCGAGGCGATCGCGTTCTGGCGGCTGCCCAAGGCGATCCAGCTCACCGAACAGGCGGGGTTCTCGGCCTCGGGCTATCGCCTGCGGTTCCACCAGCTCCTGGCGACGCCGCTGCTGTTCGCGGCCATGTCGATCCTGGCCGCCGCCTTCTCGCTGCGCCTTGCGCGCCTCGGCGGGCTGGCGGGTCTCGCGGGCGCCGGCGTGGCGCTGGGGTTCGTGATGTTCTTCTTCAATCAGTTCGCCGGCGCGCTGGCCAAGGCCGACATCATCCCGCTGTTCGCCGCCGCCTGGGCCCCGGCCCTCGTCGCGCTGCTCGCTGGCGTGACCCTGCTTTGCTACACCGAAGACGGTTGAATCGTTCGCCTAGCGGGCTATGCATCGCAGGCGTGACACAATAGACGCCGCCGGGCGCTTCGCTTCGCGCCAGAGGGGATCGAGAGGGTTGATGAGTCCGCGCCGGCGTTCGCCGCGATACGCTGTTGGCAAGCGCGCGCTCCTGGCTGGCGCCGCGATCGCGCTGCTGGGCGTCACCTACGCCGCGGCTCAGACGCCCGAGGAAGCTCGGGCCGAAGCGCGCGCTCAGCTCCGCGCCCAGGCTCCGCCCGTGGTCAAGGCGCCGAAAGCCGGAACCGTCGCCGACGGTCTCCAGAAGGACGAGATGTACATGGAGGCGGACGAGGTCGTCCGCGAGGACGACGCCGGCCTGACCACCGCCAACGGCAATATCGAGGTCCGCTACAACGGCCGCACGCTGCGCGCCGACAAGCTGGTCTACGACGACAAGTCCGGCGTGGTCCGCGCCTACGGCCACATCGTCGTCGTCAACGCCGACGGCTCGTCGGAATACGCCGACGAGATGGTGCTGGACAAGGACATGCGCGCCGGCGTGGCGCTGGGCTTCTCCGCCCGCCTGCAGGAGAACGTCAAGATCGCCGCGGCCAGCGCCGCCAAGCGCAACGAGAACATCGAAGAGCTCAACAAGGCGATCTACACGCCCTGCGAGATCTGCGCGACGGACGGCTCGCCCAAGACCCCCACCTGGTCGATCGCGGCCGATCGCGTGGTGCGGGATAAGAAGCGGCGGATCGTCTACTACCGCAACGCCCGCTTCCGCCTGTTCGGCGTGTCGGTGCTGTATCTGCCGGTCTTCTGGCACGCCGACCCTGCGTCGCCGCGGAACTCCGGGTTCCTGGTCCCCAAGGGCTCGGTCTCGGACCGGCGGGGCGTCTCCTACGAGCAGCCCTACTACTGGGTGATCTCGCCCTCCAGCGACCTGACGATCAGCCCGCAGATCAACTCCAAGATCGCGCCGTTCCTGAACGGCGAGGTGCGCAAGCGCTTCTACTCCGGCGAGGTCGACGTCCGCTTCGGCTACACCCACGCCCGCGACTTCGACGGCCGCGGCAACGAGATCGCCGGGACCAGCACCGACCGCAGCTACATCCTGGGGCGCGGCGCATTCCAGATCGACGAGAAGTGGCTGTGGGGCTTCACGGCCGAACGGTCGTCGGACGACCTGATCTTCGACAAGTACGAGATCGGCAAGGTCTACATCAGCCGCGGTCCCTATGTGGCCGACGACCGCCGCCTGATCTCCCAGCTCTATTCGATCCGCCAGGACGACCGTTCGTACTTCTCGGTCGCGGCCATGACGATCCAGGGCCTGCGCCCCGGCGCGGTCGACCCCGTGACCGGCTTCGCCTCGGGCGAGAACGATCGGGTCTTCCCCGTGATCGGCCCGCTGATCGAGGGACACTACGAGCCGGCGCCGAAGATCCTGGGCGGCCGCCTGCGGGTCCACACCAGCGCCGTGGTGCTGAACCGCGAACAATCCCAGACCGACCTGACCCAGCGCCTGCCCGGCCTGGACAGCGCGCGGGCCACCGGCGAGCTGGACTGGCGCCGCGCCTTCACCAGCAGCGGCGGCCTGCGCTTCGAGCCGTTCGTGAACGTGCGCGCCGACGCCTATCGCCTGGACGACATCCTGACCGGCGTCGGCTCCGCCACCCGCAGCGACGACATGACCCGCGGCCTGGCCACGGTCGGCGTCGACATGACCTATCCGGTGTTCAAGCGCACCAAGGACGCCACCATCGTCCTGGAGCCGGTGCTGCAGGTCGCCGCCTCGCCCAACGCCAAGCAGGTGGTGATCGGCCGCGATCCGACCACCGGCGAGAAGGTCTATCTGAACGAGGACAGCGTCGCGTTCGAGTTCGACGAGACCACCCTGTTCCGGCCCAACAAGTTCCCCGGCTACGACCTCTACGAGGATGGCGTGCGCCTGAACGTCGCGGGCCGCGCCGCGGTGATGTGGGACGACGGCCGACGGGCCAACTTCCTGCTGGGCCGCAGTTTCCGCAGCGAGCAGAACGCGGTGTTCAGCCCCCGCTCGGGCCTGCGCAGCAAGAACTCTGACTGGATCGTCGCCGCCGACGCCCAGCCGACGCCGGGTGTGTCGCTGTTCGCCCGGGCCCGCCTGGACAACGACAGCCTGGACATCCACCGCCTTGAAGCCGGCGCGAACGTCTACAACAAGCACGGCAACGGCTTCGTCCGCTACCTGACCGACGATTTCGACATCAACGGCGTGAAGCGCGAAAACCTCGACGTCGGCGGCGAGGTCTACGTCGGCAAGAACTACGGCGTCAGCCTGTATGGGAACCGCGACCTGACCCGCGACGCGTGGGTCATTCGCGACGTGGGCGTGTTCTATCGGGACGATTGCCTGCGGGTGGATGTGATCTATCGCCGCGAAGACACGATCATCGGACGTCTGCTACCGAGCGAGTCGGTGTCCGTGCGCCTAACCCTCGCCACATTGGGCGGCTCATTCAGGTAAGATGGCGGACCCAGTGCGCCACACGAAGGAAGACTCTCGTCCATGATGCGTTATCTGACCGGTCCCACTGCGCGGAGCGCGGCGTTCGCCTGCGCCCTGGCCGCCGTGGTGGCAGCGCCCCACGCCGTGGCGCAGCAGCCGGTAGGCGAAGTCGTCGGCACCGCGCCGGCTGACCGCCCCGCGCCGCCGCCGCCCGCCGCGCCCCAGGGCCTCTCCGAATCGGTGGCCGCCGTGGTGAACGACGACATCGTCTCGACCTACGACCTGGCCCAGCGGATGCGTCTGCTGATCGCCACGTCCGGCGTGCAGCCTACCCAGGAAAACCTTCAGCAGTTCCAGCGCGAGGCCCTGGTCTCGCTGGTCGACGAGCACCTCCAGTTCCAGGAGCTGCGCCGCGTCGAGAAGGAACAGAAGATCGACATTCTCGCCGACGACGCGGAGATCAACGAAGAGATCGCCGAAATGGCGAAGGGCAACAACATGAGCGCCGAGCAGTTCATGGCGTTCCTCGCCTCGCGCGGCATCGGCCAGGACACTCTGAAACAGCAGCTCCGCGCCCAGGTCAGCTGGTCGCGCTGGATCCAGGGCCGTTACGGCTCGCGCCTGCGGGTCGGCGACGACCAGATCGCCGCCACCCAGGCCCTGCTGGCCGCCCAGGCCGCCAAGCCGCAGTACAACATCGGCGAAGTGCTGATCGACGCGAACCGCGTCGGCGGCATGCAGCAGGCGATGACCGGCGCCCAGCAGCTGGTCACCCAGATGCAGCAGGGCGCGCCCTTCCCCGCCGTCGCCCGCCAGTTCTCGGCCCTGCCGACCGCGGCCAACGGCGGCGACGCCGGCTGGGTCAGCCCCAGCGAGGTGCCCCCCGAGGTCGGCGCCGTGCTGGAGCAGATGCGCCCGGGCCAGCTGTCGCAGCCGATCCAGGTCAAGGACGGCGTCTACATCCTGTACCTGCGTGAGAAGCGCGCGGGCGGCAACGCCACCCTGGTGAACCTGAAGCAGGTCGCCATCGGCCTGCCGCAGACCGCCACGGCCGAGGACGAAGCCGCGGCCCGCGCCAAGCTGGTGGCCATCAAGCCGAAGATCCAGAACTGCGCCGGCATGGAAGCCGCCGTCGGCGGCGCCCCGGGCGTGATCGCCGGCGACCTGGGCGAGGCCGAGGTCGCCGACCTGGCGCCCGCCTTCCGCGAGGCCGCCGAGAAGCTGAAGGTGAACGAGGTCTCCGACCCGATCCGCACGCCGGTGGGTCTGCACCTGATCTCGGTCTGCAGCCGCCGCACGGCGGGCGACGCCCAGGCCGACAAGGAGCAGATCGAACGGCGCCTGCGCGGCCAGCAGCTCAGCATGATCGCGCGACGGTACATGCGCGACCTGCGCAACTCGGCGACCATCGAAACCAAGTGAGGTCTTGGGGGCGGTGAAGACGGGACCGCTCGCGCTCACGCTCGGAGACCCGGCCGGCATCGGCCCGGAGATCGTCGTCAAGGCGTGGCGGGAGCTGCGCGCCACCGGCCCCGGCTTCTTCGTGGTCGGCGACGCCCAGGCCGTGGCCTCGGCCCCGACCGCCGTCGCCCGCCAGGTTCGATCCATCTCCAATCCGGACGAGGCCCTCGCGGTGTTCCCGGACGCCATCCCCGTCCTCGACTTGCCCCTGCGCGGTCCCGTGGTCGCGGGCCAGCCCACGCCGGTCGCGGCCGGCGCCATCATCCAATGGATCGAGACGGCGGTCGGCCTGGCCCTGTCCGGGACCGTGTCCGGCGTCGTCACCGCACCGATCGCCAAGGCGCCCCTGTACGCGGCCGGCTTCAAGTTCCCTGGCCACACCGAGTTCCTGGGCGAGCTGACCTCCGCCGCCAGCTTCGACGGCGCGCGGGGGCCGATCATGATGCTGGCCGCCGCCGACCTGCGGGTGACGCTGGTGACCGTGCACGAGCCGCTGGCCCAGGTGTCCGGCAAGCTCAGCATCCAGGCGGTGGTCAACGCCGGTCTGGTCACCGCCCAGGCGCTGCGCCGCGACTTCGGCATCGCCGCCCCACGGATCGCCGTGGCCGGGCTCAATCCGCATGCCGGCGAGAGCGGCGGTATCGGCCGCGAGGAGATCGAGATCGTCGAGCCAGCGGTCCGGGCGCTGAAGGACCTGGGCGTCGACGCCCGGGGCCCCTACCCCTCCGACACGCTGTTCCACGCCGAGGCGCGCGCCGGCTATGACGCGGCGCTGTGCCTCTATCACGACCAGGCGCTGATCCCGATCAAGATGCTCGACTTCTGGGGCGGGGTGAACGTCACCCTGGGCCTGCCGATCGTGCGCACCTCGCCCGACCACGGCACCGCGTTCGATATCGCCGGGCGCGGCATCGCCCGGCCAGACAGCCTGATCGCCGCCATCCGCCTCGCCGACGAGATCGCGCGGCGCCGCCGATGAACGTCGAGGACCTGCCGCCCCTGCGCGAGGCGCTGGAGGCGCACGGCCTGTGGGCCAAGAAGTCGTTCGGCCAGCACTTCCTGCTGGACCTCAACGTCACCCGCAAGATCGCCCGCCTGGCCCATGTGGGCGAAGGCGACCACGTGATCGAGGTGGGGCCCGGCCCGGGCGGCCTGACCCGCGCGCTGCTGGAGACCGGCGCGCGCGTCACGACGATCGAGATGGACGAGCGGTTCGCGCCGCTGTTGCAGGAGGTGGCCGACATCGCGCCGAACCTGACGCTGGTGTTCGGCGACGCGCTGAAGGCGGACGAGGCCGAGATCGCGGCTGGCCAACCGGCGCACGTTGTGTCGAACCTGCCCTACAACGTCGGCACGCCGCTGCTGATCAAGTGGCTGACCGGCCCGTGGACGCCCAGGTCACTGACCCTGATGTTCCAGCGCGAAGTGGCCGACCGGATCACCGAGGGGCCGGGCGAGGACGCCTATGGCCGCCTGGCCGTCATCGTACAGGCCACCTGCAAGGCGCAGCGGGTGATGGACGCGCCGGCCCGCGCGTTCACGCCCCCGCCCAAGGTCGACTCCGCCGTGGTCCACCTCACGCCGCTGGCCGAGCGCCCCAGCCGCGAACGGCTGGACGCCCTGCAGAAGATCACCGCCGCCGCCTTCGGCCAGCGTCGCAAGATGCTGCGCTCCAGCCTGAAGCTGATGGGCGGCGAAGAGCTGATCCTGGCCGCCGGGATCGATCCCCAGGTGCGTGCGGAAGTGGTGCCGGTGGACGGGTTCCTGGCGCTCGCCGACGCGTGGATGGCGCGGCGGTAGCGACCGGCGCGTCCGGCGACGCGTCGTTTGGCGTGTTGTATTCACCGCCTCACCCTCCTATCCGGGGCGTCATGAACAGCGAAGTCGTCCAAACGCGTCCGATTTCCAGGGTTTGCCACAAGACGGGCCTGGGCGGCGCGGCGCCGTTCCTGCCGATGAGCCGGGCCGAGATGGACGCGCTGGGCTGGGACGCCTGCGACATCATCCTGGTGACCGGCGACGCCTATGTGGATCACCCCAGCTTCGGCATGGCGATCATCGGGCGGCTCTTGGAAGCCGAGGGCTTTCGCGTCGGCATCATCTCGCAGCCCGACTGGCAGTCGGCCGAGCCGTTCAAGGCGCTGGGCAAGCCCCGGGTGTTCTTCGGCGTCACGGGCGGCAACATGGACTCGATGGTCAACCGCTACACGGCGGATCGTCGGATCCGCAGCGACGACGCCTATACGCCCGGCGGCGAGGGCGGCAAGCGGCCCGACCGCTGCACCCTGGTCTACGCCCAGCGCTGCCGCGAGGCGTTCAAGGATGTCCCGATCATCCTAGGGGGCATCGAGGCCTCGCTGCGCCGGATCGCCCACTTCGACTACTGGTCCGAGAAGATCCGCCGCTCGGTGCTGGCCGACGCCAAGGCCGACCTGCTGCTCTACGGCAACGCCGAGCGCGCGGTCGTCGAGGTGGCCAACCGGATCGCCGCGGGCGAGGCCCCGCGCGACCTCCACGACGTACGGGGCGTCGCCCTCTTCCGCAAGGTTCCCGAGCACTACACCGAACTGCCCGCCGACGACCTCGACTCCGCCGACGAAGGCGCCGCGCGGAAGCCCGGCGACGTCGTTATCCGCTTGCCGTCCTACGAGCAGGTCGACCAGGATTCCGAGGCCTATGCGCGGGCCTCGCGCGTGCTGCACCGGGAGAGCAACCCCGGCAATGCGCGCCCGCTGGTCCAGCGCCATGGCGACCGCGACATCTGGCTCACCGCGCCGCCGATCCCGCTCACCATGGACGAGATGGACGCGGTCTACGACCTGCCCTACGCGCGGGCGCCGCACCCGTCGTATGGCGACGCCAAGATCCCCGCCTGGGACATGATCCGGTTCTCGGTGACGATCATGCGCGGCTGTTTCGGCGGCTGCACCTTCTGCTCGATCACCGAGCACGAAGGCCGGATCATCCAGAGCCGCTCGGAAGCCTCGATCCTGCAGGAGATCGAGAACATCCGCGACAAGACCCCGGGCTTCACGGGCGTGATCTCGGACATCGGCGGCCCGACCGCCAACATGTACCGGATGGCCTGCAAGGACCCGAAGATCGAGGCGGCCTGCCGCCTGCCGTCCTGCGTGTTTCCGGACATCTGCCCGAACCTGAACACCAGCCACGACGACCTGATCCGCCTCTATCGCAAGGTGCGCGAGGTCAAGGGCGTGAAGAAGGCGCTGGTGGCGTCCGGCGTCCGCTACGACCTGGCGGTGACCAGCCCGGAGTATGTCGAGGAACTGGTGACCCACCACGTGGGCGGGCTGCTGAAGATCGCGCCGGAGCACACCGAGGCCGGTCCGCTGGACAAGATGATGAAGCCGGGGATCGGGTCCTACGACCGGTTCAAGGAGATGTTCGACGCCGCCGCCAAGAAGGCCGGCAAGAAGTACCACCTGATCCCGTACTTCATCGCGGCCCACCCGGGCACGACCGACGAGGACATGATGAACCTCGCGATCTGGCTGAAGAAGAACGGCTTCCGCGCCGACCAGGTGCAGACGTTCCTGCCCTCGCCGATGGCCACCGCCACGGCGATGTACCACTCGGGCGTCAACCCGCTGAAGGGCGTGCGGCGGGGGTCGAGCGAGAAGGTCGAGGTGGTGAAGGGGCTGCGGCAGCGTCGGCTGCACAAGGCCTTCCTGCGCTACCACGATCCCGAGAACTGGCCGGTGCTGCGCGAGGCGCTGCACGCCATGGGCCGCGCCGACCTGATCGGCCCCCGCCCCGACCAGCTGATCCCGGCCCACCAGCCGGGCGGCGGCGGCCCCGGCGGGCGACCCAAGCGCCATCCGGGCACGAAGTTCACGACGAAGAACCTGCCGATGAAGGGCTAGTCGACGGCCGCCGGGGCCGCGTCTCTCTGCATCACCGCCGCGAAGAAGCCGTCGGTGTCGTGGCGGGCCGGCGTCAGGGACAGGTAGTCCGGGTGGACGGAGTCCGTAACCTGCGGCGCGACCTCGCTGAGCGGCGTCACGTGGAAGTCGGCATGCGCGGCCAGGAAGGCGGCGACCTGCGCCTCGTTCTCCTCCGGCAATAGCGAGCAGGTGGCGTACACAAGCCGGCCGCCGGGCCGCACCAGCCGCGCGGCGCTGTCGAGGATCCCCGCCTGCAACGTCAGTAGCCCCTCCAGCCCGATGTCCTCGGCCCGCCAGCGCGCATCGGGATTGCGCCGCCACGTGCCCGTGCCACTGCAGGGCGCGTCCACTAGCACGCGGTCGAAGCCGCCCTTGTGGCGCTTGACCCACTTGTCGCGTTCGCTGCTCAGCAGCCGGGTCTGGATATTGTGCAGGCCGGCGCCGCGGAATCGCTCGGCGGCGCGCTTAAGCCGGTTCTCCGAGACGTCGCAGGCGATGACAACGCCCTTGTTGGACATCTGGGTGGCGATCGCCAGGGTCTTGCCGCCCGCGCCCGCGCAGAAGTCGACGACCCGCTCGCCGGCCTGGGCGCCCACCAGCAGCGCCACGAGCTGGGAGCCCTCGTCCTGAATCTCGGCCTCGCCGGTCTTCAGCATCGGCAGGCGAGAGAGCGCGGGCCGCACGCGCAGCCGGATTCCCTGGGGCGCCATCCGGGTCGGCTCGGCCACGAGGCCCAGCTTCTTCAGCGCCCTGAGCACCTCGTCGCGCGTGGCCCGCAGCGGATTGACCCGCAGGTCCAGCGGCGCCGGCGTCAGCATCGCCGCCATCTCGTCGGCGAAGGCCTCGCCGAACCGGCGGCGCAGCGGCTCAAGGGCCCACTCCGGGCATTCCGTCCGCACCGCCTCCGGCATGTCCGGATGGTCGAGCGACCCGCCCTGCAGCCGCGCCAGCAGGCGCCGCTCCACCTCGGTCAGCGGGGCCGGCGCATCGTCGGCGCCGCTGAACAGCGTCTGGATCTGGTCGGGTGTCCTGACCCGGCCCAGCGCCAGCCAAGCCAGCAGACGGCTGCGGGGCGTCTCCGGCCGTTCGTACTTCGCCAACCACCAGCCGACCCGGGCGTGGGTGCGCAGGACCGCGTAGACCAGGTCGGAAATCTCGGCGCGATCCCCATCCCACAGGTCGCGCCGCCCCCGGAAGAAGGCCGAGACCACGGCGTCGGCGGGACGCGCAGCGCCCTCGATCTCACGGATCAGTTCGAGCGCGGAGAGGAGGCGGGCGGCGGGGGTCACGATGGGGATGATCCAGAGGAACGGCGGGACTAGACGCCTTCCAGAGCCGCGTCCAGGGACGGCGCGTGGACAACCCTCTCGCCAACCGCTCCAATACCCTGGAATCATTGGGGAGCCGGCATGCTGACGCTTTTGGGCGTGGCCGCGGTGGTGGTCGGCTTCGCGGTGCGGCTGAACCCGCTGCTGGTGGTCACCATCGCCGCCTTCGTCACGGGGATCGCCGCCGGGCTGACACCGGTCGAAGTGCTGGAAGCCTTCGGCAAGGCGTTCAACGAGAACCGCTTCGTCACCGCCGCCTATCTGGTGCTGCCGGTGATCGGCGTGGTCGAGCGGGCGGGCTTGCAGGAGCGCGCGCGGTCGCTGATCGCCCGGTTCAAGGGCGTGTCGGTCGGCCCGTTCCTGATCGGCTACCTGGCATTCCGGCAGCTCACCTCGGCGCTGGGCCTGACCTCGATCGCCGGCCACGCCCAGAGCGTCCGGCCCATGGTCGCACCGATGGCCGAGGGCGCGGTCGAGGCGCGCACCGGCGAGCTCAGCGACGAGACCCGCCAGGACGTCCGCGCCATGGCGTCGGCCACCGACAACATCGGCCTGTTCTTCGGCGAGGACATCTTCATCGCCATCGGCTCGATCCTGCTGATGGTGGGCTTCCTGGCCAGCAGCGGCATCGTCATCGAGCCGCTCCACCTCTCGATGTGGGCGATCCCCACGGCGATCATCGCCTTCGTCCTGCACGCCGGCCGGTTGCTGCTGTTCGACCGCAAGCTGCGGCGGGGGCCAGGCGTATGATCAAGCTCTCCGCCGTCTACATCCTGACCGGTGTCGTCTTCACCGCCTTCGCGGTGCTGAGCGCCATGGACCGGAACAACGCCAAGCGCTTCGGCAACGCGGCCTTCTGGGGCCTGGTCGCGGTGAGCTACCTGGCTGGCGATCACCTGGGCGACCTGGGCAACGGGGTCCTGGTGATGGGCCTGGCCGCCATCGCCGGCTTCGGCCTGCTGGGCCGCGGCCAGCCCGCCACCACCTCTCCCGCGGAGCGCAAGGCCCTGGCCGAGCGGTTCGGCGAGAAGCTGTTCATTCCCGCCCTCACCCTGCCCGTCGTGGTGGCGTTCGGGGTTTTGGTGCTGAAGCCGATGGCGTTCGGGGGCACGCCGCTGCTCGATCCGAAACAGGCGACCCCAATCTCGCTGGCGCTGGCGGCCGTCATCGCCGTCGCCGTGGCGTTGATCCTGCTGCGCCAGCCGCTGATCAGCCCGCTGCAGGAAGGCCGCCGGCTGATGGACACCGTGGGCTGGGCGGCGATGCTGCCGCAGATGCTGGCGGCGCTGGGGGCGATCTTCGCTCTGGCGGGCGTGGGCCAGGTGATCGGCGACCTGGTCACCACCTGGATCCCCATGGACGCCCGGCTGACGGCGGTGGCGGTCTATTGCCTGGGCATGGCCGGGTTCACGATGATCATGGGCAACGCGTTCGCCGCCTTCCCGGTGATGACCGCGGGCATCGGCCTGCCGATCCTGATCCACAAGTTCGGCGGCGACCCGGCCGTGGTCGCCTCCATCGGCATGCTGTCGGGCTTCTGCGGCACGCTGATGACCCCGCTGGCCGCCAACTTCAACCTGGTCCCGGCGGCGCTGCTGGAGTTGCCGGACCGTTATGCCGTGATCAAGGCGCAGATCCCCACCGCACTCCCCCTGCTGATCGCCAACGTGGTGCTGATGTATGTCCTCGCTTTCCGCTGACCGCCTGACGCCGGAGCTGGCGTCACAGTTCGCCCGCCTGGCCCTGGGTCACGTGGCTCGCGAGTACCCGAACAAGATGGACCACGTCCTCAGTGGCCCGGATGACGTGAAGGGCCCGCGCGAGCTGCACCCGATCTTCTTCGGCAGCTTCGATTGGCATTCCTGCGTCCACGGCTACTGGACCCTGGCCACCGTGCTGCGCCTCCACCCGGAGATCCCCGAGGCGCCCGCGATCCGCGACCTGTTCGACGACGCGTTCACCCACGCCAAGGTGGCCGTCGAGGTCGACTATCTGGCGCGCCCCTCCGCACGCGGCTTCGAGCGGCCCTACGGCTGGGGCTGGCTGCTGAAGCTCCAGGCCGAGCTCCTGCTGCACGAGACGCCGTGGGCCGCTACGCACGCCCCGCTGGCCGAGGCCTTCGCCCAGCGGTTCCGCGACTTCCTGCCTGTCGCCGCCTACCCGATCCGCACAGGCGTGCATTCCTCGACGGCCTTCGCCCTGGCCCTGGCCAGCGACTACGCGGCCGCGACCAACGACGGCGAGCTGCTGGCGCTGTTCGAGGGCAAGGCGCGCGACTGGTATCTGGCCGACCGCAACGCCCAGGCGTGGGAGCCGTCCGGCGACGACTTCCTCTCGGCGACCCTGACCACGGCCGAATGCCTGCGGCGGCTGCTGCCGGACAACACCTTTCAGACCTGGTTCGCCGACTACCTGCCGCACGCCGACGAGGCCCGGCCGGCCACCCTTTTCACCCCCGCCGTCGTCACCGACCGGACCGACGGCAAGATCGTGCACCTGGACGGGCTGAATCTGTCCCGGGCGTGGTGCTGGCGCGAGCTGGCGGCGGCCCTGCCGGCCGACGATCCCGCCCGCCCGGTGATCGAAGACGCCGCCCAGCGCCACCTCGCCGCCAGCCTGCCACATGTGGCCGGCGACTACATGGGCGAGCACTGGCTGGCGTCGTTCGCGCTGCTGGCGCTGACGGCGGGTTAGGCCACCGGCTCGGGGGTCCGCTCCAGGACGAAGTCGTCGGGGTTGGGGGCCAGGGTGGCCTGCCAGTAGTCGATCAGGCCGAAGGGCCAGTTCTGGCTGACGCGGCCGAAGCTGTTCTTGTACCAGCTGGAGACGTTGGGCGAGCCCCAGGCCCAGCCGGCGTTGGCCTCGTCGACCCGTCGGTTGAAGTCGTCGTGGACGGCCTGTTTCGGCTCCATGGACCGTGCGCCGGTCTCGGCCAGCAGCTTCAGCGAGCCGACGATGTAGCGGATCGAGCACTCCGAGAAGAAGATGATCGAGCCGTTGACGACGATGTTGGTGTTGGGCCCGTAGGTGATGAAGAAGTTCGGGAAGCCCGGCACGGTCATGCCCAGATAGGCCTTGGCGTCGCCGCCCCAGGTCTCGTGCAGGTCGCGCCCGCCCCGGCCCTTCACCTTCAGATAGGCCAGGAAGTTCGAGGCCTGGAAGCCGGTGCTGTAGATCAGCACGTCGTACTCATGCTCGACGCCGTCGGCCGTGACGATGCCCTTGGGCGTGATCCTGGCGATCTTCTCGGTGACCAGTTCGACGTTGTCGCGTTGCAGGGCGGCCAGCCAGACGCCGTTGTCCAGCACCGCGCGCTTGCCGCCGATCGGGTAGTTGGGCGTCACCTTGTCCAGCAGCTCGGGCCGCACGGTCATCTGCGCGCGGTACGACTCGATCACCATCTCGCGCAGCATGGCGTTCTCCGGGCTGACCGCGCCCGGCCCGCCGTTCCACGTCGGGTCGGACTTCACCATCGGCAGGAAGCCCTCGGTGGTCGTCCAGAACAGGTAGAACCGGTACCATTTGTCGAAATAGGGCACGTGCTCCAACACCCACTTCATGTTGTCCGGGACGTTGTCGTGGTAGTGCGGCACCGGCAGGCCCCAGGGCGGCGAGCGCTGGAAGACGGTCATCTGCGCCACGTCCGGCGCGATCTCGGGCACGAACTGATAGGCCGAGGCGCCGGTGCCGATCACGCCGACGCGCTTGCCCTTCAGGTCCACGTCGTGGCGCCATTCGGCCGAGTGGAACGCCGGGCCTTCGAACGTGCCCACGCCCTCGATGTCGGGCATGCGCGGCTTGTTGAGCTGGCCCACGGCGGTGACGACCGCATTGGCCTCGACCACCTCGGTCTTGCCACCCGGTCCCTTCAGCGTCGCGCGCCAGACCGAACGACCCTCGTCCCACGCCACGGTCTCGACCAGGGTCTCGAAGCGGATGTGTTTACGCAGGTCGTACTTGGCCGCGATGCCGCGGAAGTACTCCAGCAGCACCGGCTGGGGCGAGAAGTGCTGGGGCCAAGCGTGGTTGGGCTCGAACGAGTAGCTGTACATGTGGTTCGAGTTGTCCACCCGGCAGCCGGGATAGGTGTTCTCGAACCAGGTGCCGCCCACATCGGCGTTCTTGTCCACGATCTCGAACGGCACGCCGGCCTGGGCCAGCCGGATGCCGGCCAGCAGGCCGGTCATGCCGGCGCCGATCACCAGCACCTTCAGCTTGCGCGCGGCGGCCTGCAGCTGCGGCTGGTCGAACTGCGGGTCCTTCGTGCTCTTGCCCGCCAGGCTCAGCTCGTCGACCAGGAAGTCCACGTACTGCTCGGGGATCGGCGCGCCGGAGACGAAGTCCATCTGGCGGCGAAGCGTCGCCGTGTCCGTCTTCTCCATCTGCAGCGGCTTGCCCGCCAGATAGGCGCGGATCGCGTCGGCGGCGGCCTTGCGGGCGTCGTCCTGCGCCGCCGCCGAGATGCCGATGTCGGCCCGGTCCATCGGGTTGTAGAGCGGCGTCCACTCGGGCCGCATCCAGCCCGTGTCGCCCGTCATGTGCACCATGGCGGTCAGCAGCGCCGGCAGGTGGGCGTCCTTCAGAACGTCCTCGAGGTTCGCGGGAACGTCGGCCATGTTGCTTCCTGCCCGTAGGTTATCGTTGTTCTGGTTGCCGCAGCATGACTCCCGCCGACGGCCGGCGAAAGTCCTCACGCAACGTCAGGGGCTTACCTTCTGCGCGGCGCGGATGCGGGCCGTCACCCCGTTCGGCAGCATCAGGCCCGACGCGGCCAGGTTTTCAGCCAGGTGTTCCGGCCGGGTTGCGCCGAAGACGGCGGCGCTGACGCCCGGATTGGCCAACACATAGGTCAGGGCGGCCTGGGACCCGCTCATGTCCGGCAGGCGGTGCAGGAACCGGAATTTGGCGCCGCGCGTGAGTTCGACGCGATGCTTGGCCAGGGCGCGGGCGGCGTACCAGAGGTCCTGGGGGCCGCGCAGGCGGTCGAGCAGCGGCCTGGTGTGCCCCATGGCCAGCGGCATGCCGGCCAACACCCCCTTCCCCGCGGCCGCGGCCCGCGCGATCAGCGGCTCCCGTTCGGGCCGCAGAACGTTGTAGTCGACCATCACCACGTCGATGCCGGCCAGGCCGACGGCGTGCGCGATCACGGCTGGGTCGAAGCTGTTCAGCCCGGCCGCGCGGATCAGGCCCCGCCGCTTGAGCTCGGCCAGGGTCTCCATCGCCGCCTCCAGCTCGGGGATCGACGGACCGTGCAGTTGCAGCAGGCCCAGCGTCTCCAGGCCGAGGTTCGTCAGGCTGCGCTCGGCGCTGGCGGCGATGGCGGCGGGCGACATGTCCCGGGCGATCCGGCCACCGCCCGCGTGATAGGTGCCGGCCTTGGTGGCGACCACCAGCCGGGAGGTGTCGCGGCCCTTCAGCGCCCGGCCCAGACGCGGCTCGGCCTCGCCGGCGGAATAGCTGGCGCCGGTGTCGAACAGGGTGACGCCCCGATCCAGGGCCTGGTGGACCAGGCCGACCGCGGTCGCCTCGGCGAACCGAGGCTTGCCCCACCAGCTCGCGCAGCCGAAGCCCAGCTCGGAGACGGTCAGGCCGGTGTCGCCCAGCGCGCGATAGCGCATCAGCGCAGCTTGCCGATCTCGCGCGTGACCGTGTCGGCCACCTGCTTCCAGGCCGTGGTCGTCGGGATCACCACGTCGTAGTGGGTCGCCCCGGGGATCGCCACGGCCTCGGCGCTGTCGCCGGCCTTGCGTACCCGCGTGACATAGACGTGACCCGTCGCGGGCGGCATCACATGGTCCAGTTCGCCGGAGATCATCAGCACCCGCGCGCCGCTGGGCAGCAGCGCCGCCGGCGAGGTGTCCGCATAGGCGTCCTTGCGGTCGGCCAGGCCGATGATCTTGGGGATCGGCTCGGGCCCGCAGGCGCCGGCGAAGACGTCGCCCTGGCCCTCCAGATCGCCGATGCCGCCCAGGCTGATCACCGTGGAGATCTTCAGCGGATCGCGCCGCCACAACGGGCTGGTCTTCGGCAGCCTGGCGCGCGAGGCGGCCCAGAGCGCGAGATGCCCGCCGGCCGAGTGGCCCAGGGCGACGACCCGCGTCGTATCCAGCTTGTACTTCGGCGCCTCGGCCCGGATCCGGTCGACCGCATCGGCCACGTCCAGGAACGTGCCGGGGTAGCCGGCGCCAGCCTCGCCCAGCTTTCGGTACTCGACGTTCCAGACCGCGTAGCCGCGCTTCGCCAGGTCGGCCGCCAGACCGCTGGTCTGCGGCAGGCCCTGGTATTGCGCCAGGTAGCAGCCGCCGTGGATCAACACGACGACGGGATGCTTGCCCGGCCCCTTCGGCAGGAACAGGTCGACGATCTGCGCCGGCTCCACGCCGTAGGCGATGCGGACGTCCGCCTTCGCCTGGGGTTGGTTCAGGTAGTCCTGGACGGTCGCAGGCTCAGCCATGGCGGGTTGGGCACACATCAGAAGGATGATCGCGGCTAAGCAGCGCATCTGGCAACGGACTCCTGTCGATCTCGCATGAGTGGCGCCTAGGCGTCAGGCCCGCTCATGCATTAGAAGCGCCGGACGGGCGGCTAGCTCAGCTGGTTAGAGCACCTCGTTTACACCGAGGGGGTCGGGGGTTCGAACCCCTCGCCGCCCACCATTACCCGTTCGTGCCTAGGCCGGCGCAGGCCCCTGCCCGGCGTTCAGGACACGCCGGAAGATCGGTGCGATCGCCAGAATCACTAGCGCGGCGCCCGCTACGATGGCGCCGTGCATCAGCCAGAAGTTTACCGAGCCCATCTGCTCCAGCTTGGTGCCGAGCCAGCCCGCCGTCGCGTTTCCGGCGAACAGGAACAGGTAATAGATCCCGATCACCGAACCCGCGATCGCCTGCGGCGCGGCCCGTGCGAACAGCGCGAGGCTCACGGGAAGGACGTTAGCGAAGCCGATGTCGTTCAGGAGATGGAACGCGAGCAGCCACGCGACCGAAACCTTCTCGCCCGGTGGCGTGACCATCGCGCCGATGCCCAAGCAGGCGACGCCGAGCGCCCCAAACAGGCAGCCGATGACGATCTTGCCGAACTCGTCCGGCTCCTTGAATCGCTTGGCCCAGACCCGCCAGAAGATCACCATCCCCGCAAGGCAACCGACCGATACGAACGCGTCGGCGGAGACCAGGTCTTCCGCCAGGAATTTCACGCCGAACACCTGCAGATCGACGCTCTGCTGGGCCCAGACGAGATAGGTCACGAAGATCTGCTGGTTGCCCAGAACCGAGGCCGCAAGGAGCGGCACCATGAGCGCCAGAAGGAACACACGGTTCCAGTCGCTGCGCACCATCGCCGGACGGTCGGCTTTGATCTCGCCGCGCTTGCGCAGGGGCGGGTCGGAGGGGAAGAGCCTGCGGCCCGACAGGTAGATGACGATCGAAATCAACATCCCGACGCCGGCGGCGCCGAAGCCCCAATGCCAGCCCACCCCATGGGCCAGGCGCGCCACGACGAGCGGCGAGACGATCACGCCGGCATTGATCGCCAGATAGAAGATCTGGAACGCGTCGGCGCGGCGCGTGTCGCCCTCGGGGTAGAGGCTGCCGACCTGGCTCGCGATATTGCCCTTGAAGCAGCCCGACCCGATCACCAGGCAGAGCAGCGCCAGCAGGAACGGCTGCTCGAAGGCCATCAGGAAATGACCGGTCGCCATCAACAACGCGCCGAGAATGATCGTCGGCGTGCGACCGAGCAACGTGTCGGCCAGCAGACCGCCGAGCAGAGGCGTCAGATACACGCAGGCGCCATAGGCGCCGGCGATCGCGATCGCGAGCGCCTGCGGGCTGAGATCGACGCCCAGCAAGGCGCGCAGGGCAGGCAGTCCGACAACGTTCTCGACATGACCGGGCAGGAACAGCTGGTTGACCATGTAGAGGGCCAGCAGGGTGTTCATCCCGTAGTAGGAGAACCGCTCCCACGCTTCCGTGAAGGCGAGGTAGCCCAACGCCTTCGGGTGGCCGAGGAAGGCCGTATCGCCCTCGCGGACGGTCGTCGTGGTCATCGGATTCTCCAAACCCGGCGGGACCTTAGACGTGGAACCCGGGCTTAAGAAGCGCCGCCGCGAGCACCGACACGCCGATCAGCGCGAAGACGATGGCCGCGGCGATCCGGACGTACTTCAGCGGGACGACCTTGGTGGCCGCCTCGCCCAGGAACACGGCGGGCACGTTGGCCAGCATCATGCCCAGCGTGGTGCCGGCGGCCACGATGAGGATGTCATGGAAGCGCGCGGCGAGCAGCGTCGTGGCGATCTGGGTCTTGTCGCCGATTTCCACCAGGAAGAACGCAACGAGCGTTGTCAGGAACACGCCGCCAGCGGTGCGATTGCCGGCGTCTTCGTCGTCCTTGTCGGGGATCAGCGCCCAGGCCGCCATGGCGATGAAGCCGACGGCCACCAGGATCTGGAACGTCGGGCCGGTCAGGTACTGCGCGACCACGAAGCCGAGGGTGGCGGCGAGGCCGTGGTTCGCCAGCGTGGCGACCAGGATGCCCAGGATGATCGGGACCGGCCGCCGGAACCGGGCGGCGAGCATGATGGCGAGAAGTTGGGTCTTGTCGCCGATCTCGGCGACGGCCACGAGGCCGGTGGAGATGAAGAAGGCTTCCAGCAAGGTGCACACACTCGGGACGCGGCGTTGGACACGACGATACGACGCCTCCGCCGCGCCCGTGGGCTATGGAGGCCGCATCGCCGGTCTCGCCAATCCAGGCCCGAAGGCCTGCCGCACGCGCCATGGTCCCGAAAGACCAAGTCTGTTGACGCGGGCTCCGCTGTCTTGCGGACGACTACTCCCCGAAGAGGCGCGCCTTCTAGCGCGGGATACCGCGGGGGCAAAACGAAAAGAGCGGCCGTGTCGGACGGCCGCCCCTTCCAAGTCCCCCCAATGGATCTAGCTGTTCAGCGTGCTCTTCAGCGAATCGCCGACGCGGAAACGGCAGGTCTGGGAAGCCGGTCGCTTGACCTTCTCCCCGGTCCGCGGATTGCGCGCCACGCCCGCGGCGCGCTTCACCGGCACGAAACTGCCGAAACCTACGAGACGGACCTCATTGCCCGCCTTCAGCGAGTGCGAGACGGACTCCATGAAGGCGTCGAGGGCTTCCTTAGCCTGCGCCTTGTTCAAGCCCGCCTTGTCGGCGATCGCCGAGACGAGTTCGGCCTTCGTCATATGTGTTTGCTCCCAGCCCAATTCTTTTGTTTGGCGTGGAGGGTCTTGGGCCGCGCCCGCCTACGCCTTGTTCGAATTCAGGCATGGGAAAGCGTAGCCGTCAAACGGCAGCGGCGTGGGAATCCTTCCCACGCCGCGCCGTGTCACAGAATTTGATCGACGGCCGACCGAGGCCGGCCGCGATACTGGGTCTTCGAACTAGTGCAGACCGATCGCGTCGGCGCCGTCGTCGGCGTCGACCGCCACGGCCACCGGGGTGGGTTCGGTCCACTCGATCGCCACCGGCTGACGGACCAGGGCCTTGGCCAGGACCTCGTCCATCGTGTTGACGGGGATGATCTCCATCGCCGACTTCACGTTGTCCGGGATGTCGGCCAGGTCCTTCTCGTTCTCCTGCGGGATCAGCACGGTCTTGACGCCGGAGCGCATGGCCGCGAGCAGCTTCTCCTTCAGGCCGCCGATGGCGGTCACCCGGCCCCGCAGCGTGACTTCGCCGGTCATGGCGATGTCGGCCCGGATCGGGATGCCCGTCAGGACGGAGACGATGGCCGTGGCCATGGCCGCGCCGGCGGACGGACCGTCCTTGGGGGTGGCGCCGTCCGGCACGTGGATGTGGACGTCGGTCCGCTCGAAGGACGGCGGCTCGATCCCGAACTTCGTCGCGCGGCTGCGGACATAGCTGTTCGCCGCCGCGATCGACTCCTTCATCACGTCCTTCAGGTTGCCCGTGATGGACATACGGCCCTTGCCGGGCATCTTGACCGCCTCGATGGTCAGGATGTCGCCGCCGAAGTCCGTGTAGGCCAGGCCGGTGATGATACCGACCGCGTCCTCGGCGTCGGTCTCGCCGTAGCGGTACTTCTTGACGCCCGCGTACTTCTCGAGCCGCGCCTCGTCGACCGTGATCGAGGTGACGCTCTCGCGGCCCAGGTCACGCACCGTCTTGCGGGCCAGGTTGCCCAGTTCACGCTCCAGGCTCCGGACGCCGGCTTCGCGCGTGTAGTAGCGGATGAGGCCACGGATGGCGTCTTCCGGCACGACGAACTCTTCCGGCTTCAGGCCGTGGTCCTTGGTCAGCTTCGGCAGGATGTGCCGCATGGCGATCTGGACCTTCTCGTCCTCGGTGTAACCGGGGATGCGGATGATCTCCATGCGGTCCAGCAGGGGCTGGGACATGTTGAGGCTGTTCGCCGTGGTGACGAACATCACCGGCGACAGGTCGTAGTCGACCTCCAGGTAGTGATCGCCGAACGTGGAGTTCTGCGACGGGTCCAGCACCTCGAGCAGGGCCGACGACGGGTCGCCCCGATAGTCGGAGCCCATCTTGTCGATCTCATCCAGCAGGAAGAAGGCGTTGGTGGTCTTGGCCTTCTTCATCGACTGGATGACCTTGCCGGGCATCGAGCCGATGTAGGTGCGCCGGTGGCCGCGGATTTCCGCCTCGTCGCGCACCCCGCCCAGGGAGACCCGGACGAACTCGCGGCTGGTGGCCTTGGCGATCGACTTGCCCAGCGACGTCTTGCCGACGCCGGGAGGGCCGACCAGGCACAGGATCGGGCCCTTCAGGGTGCCCACGCGGCTCTGCACCGCCAGGTACTCCAGGATCCGTTCCTTGACCTTGTCGAGGCCGTAGTGGTCCTCGTTGAGGATGTCCTCGGCCTTCTGCAGATCGATGGGCTTCTGCTTGGCCTTGCCCCACGGGATCGACAGCAGCCAGTCCAGATAGTTGCGGACGACGGTGCTCTCGGCCGACATCGGGCTCATGTTGCGCAGCTTCTTCAGCTCCGCATCGGCCTTGGTGCGGGCTTCCTTGCTGAGCTTGGTCTTCTTGATCTTCTTCTCGAGCTCGATCAGCTCGTCGCGGTGGTCGTCCTGTTCGCCCAGCTCGCGCTGGATCGCCTTCATCTGCTCGTTCAGGTAATATTCGCGCTGGGTCTTCTCCATCTGCCGCTTCACGCGGTTCCGGATCTTCTTCTCGGTCTGCATGACAGAGATCTCGCCCTCCATCAGGGCGTAGACCTTCTCCAGGCGCTTCACGACGTTGAAGACTTCCAGGAGCTGCTGCTTCTCGGCGATCTTGACCGACAGGTGGCCGGCGATGCGGTCGGCGAGCTCGCTGGGATTGTCGATCTGCGGGATCGCGGCCAGCGCCTCGGGCGGCACCTTCTTGTTCAGCTTCACATAGTTTTCGAACTGCTCGACGACCGCGCGCGACAGGGCCTCGGCTTCGGGGGATCCCGCGCCGTCTTCCTGGACCATGGCGATCTCGGCCTCGTAGTAGTCGCCCGAGCTGGTGAAGCGGGTGACGCCCGCGCGCGCCTTACCCTCGACCAGCACCTTCACGGTGCCGTCGGGCAGCTTCAGCAGCTGCAGGATCGTGGCGACCACGCCGACGTTGTAGATGGCGTTGGGCGACGGATCGTCGTCGTCCTTGTCTTTCTGCGTGGCGAGCAGGATCTGCTTGCCCTCGGCGCGCATGGCTTCTTCCAAGGCGCGCACGGACTTCTCGCGGCCGACAAACAGGGGAACCGGCTGATGCGGGAAGACCACGATATCCCGCAGCGGCAGTATGGGGAGGATCTTGATCTCTGACATAGTGCTCTAACTCCTGGCGGGCCCGTTTTGTCTCAGACCTCGCCTATCGGATCGCGGTTACTCAAACGATGCGCTTGAGTCGGACGACCCGTCGCCGGACCTCGGCGGTGGCTCGATGATTTATGTGGACGGTTTCCAGCGCCTTTCAAGCACCGCAGGAACCGTGCGCGACACTGCGTCCCATCGCCCCAGTAAGTCAGCTTGCGCGGGAGAGACGCCGGGTCGAGCGCAGGCTCATGCCCCGAACACACCGCCCAGATAGGGTTTCGCGCCGTTTGTCTCAAGACGGAGGTCGGCTTCCCGACCGTCCGCGCGCTTTTTTGGCCGCCGGAGACCCAATTTCCGGTCCCGAGGCGTCCAACGCCCGCCGCGGTACGTAGGCCCGAGGCTCACACGAAAGTCGGGGATCTTTTCCAACCCTCGTTCGAGCGACGAGGGTGCAGTTTTGTCTGGAGATCCACGTGCTTGTGAAAGCTTTGCGAGGCGCCGCCATGGCAGCGCTCTTTTCGACCGTCGCCGCTCCCGCCCTGGCGGCGGTGACGTTCGTCCCGGTGAATATCGACGTTTCCATCGCGCCGTTCACCTACGACTTCGGAGGCGGAAGCGCCCTCACCTTCGATAACAACACCTCGGGCTTCGCCAGCGAACTCGGGGTGCAGACCACGGGTTCGGCGCAGGTGTTCAGCGTGTTCGGAACGCCGTCGCTCTTCCAGCCCTTCGCCGAGACGCTGTTCCCGAGCCAGCAGTTGGGCGCGTTCGCCAGTTTCGCCACATCCACGCCGGTGAACTTCTCGCTCTCGTCCGGCTCCATCGGCTTCAAGTTCACCCTGGCCGATGGGGATCACTTCGGGATCGCGCAAACCGACGGCTCGCTCATCGGCGCTCTCTACATCCAGGGGACGCCGGGCGCGGACATCGACCTGGGCTCGCCCAGCGGGGGCGCCGTTCCGGAGCCGTCGACCTGGGCGCTCCTGATCGTCGGCTTCGGACTGACCGGTGGCGTCCTGCGTCGCGGCCGCCGTGAAAGCCTCGCCCTGGCTTGATGGACCAGCCTCGCCCCCGGCCCGCCGAAGCAGGTGGGCCCGGGAGCGGGTGCGGGCCCTACCCGCGTGGCCGCTCGCCTTTCCAGTTGAGCTCGATCGTGACGCCATTGGGGTCGCGCACGAAGATCTGCTTCACCGAGGTTCCGGGCGTGGCGGTGGCGCGGAAACGCAGGCCGGTCTTCTCGAGCCTGGCCAGCGCGTCGTCATAGTCGGCGATGTCGAAGGCGAAGTGGTCCAGGCTGGAGCCGTCCGACGCGGCGGCGGGCTGGTCCACCTGGACCAAATGCACCACGTCCTTGTCGCCGGCGTAGAGCCAGGCGCCCGGAAACGGGAACGGCGGCCGCCAGCCTTCGGTCAGGCCCAGCACGTCGACGAACAACGCCTTGGTCGCGGCCAGGTCGGCGGTGCGGATGTTGACGTGGTCGAGGGCGCGGATCAGCGACATGGGCGGACTGTGGCCCGCGCCGCCTCAGCTCGCCAGGGCTTCCTCGACCCAGTCGAGGCGATCCTGGCCGAAGAACATCTGGTCGCCGACGAAGAAGGTGGGTGCGCCGAAAGCGCCTCGCGCGACGGCGTCGTCGGTCGTGGCCTTGAGGCGGGCCTTCGTGGCGTCGTCCGCAATCAGCGACATGAACGCGTCGCCGTCTATGCCCGCCCGCGCCAGAACCGGCGCCATTTCAGCGGGATCGCCCAGGTTCTTCGGGTCCTGCCACATGGCGTCGAAGACGGCGTCCAGATAGGCCATGAACCGCGGGTCGTCCTGCAGGCCGGCCGCACCGCGCATCAGGTGCAGGGTGTTGATCGGGAAGAACGGGTTTCGCGCGAACGGCACGCCGTGGCGCTTGGCGAAATTGGCCAGATCGATGCTGCTCCAGCGGCCCTTGGCGGGGATCTCGGCCGGCGAGTGGTTGCCCGTGGCCTTGAAGACGCCGCCCAGCAGGAACGGCCGGTAGCTGACCGTGGCGCCCGTGCGCGCCGCGATCTCGGGCAGCCGCTTGTAGGCGATGTAGCTGGCCGGGCTGCCGACATCGAAGAGGAATTCCAGGGCCTTGCCCATCAGAAGGTCTCCATCCACGGGCGCAGGTCCAGCTCGTGGGTCCAGGCGTCGCGCGGCTGGGCGTGCAGCGTCCAGTAGGCGTCGGCGATGTGGTCGGGGTTGAGGATGCCGTCCTGCTCCTTGAGCGCATAGCGGGCCGGGAAGTTCTCGGCGATCCAGGCGGTGTCGATGGCCCCATCGATGATGGTGTGGGCGACATGGATGCCTTGCGGGCCCAGTTCGCGGGCCATGCTCTGGCTGACCGCGCGCAGGCCATGCTTGGCCGCGGCGAAAGCGGCGAAGCCCTTGCCGCCGCGCACCGAGGCGGTGGCCCCGGTGAAGATGATCGTGCCCCGGCCGCGCGGCGTCATCCGCTTCGCCGACTCGCGACCGGCCAGGAATCCCGAGAAGCAGGCCATCTCCCAAACCTTGGAAAACACGCGGGCCGTCGTCTCGGCGATCGGGAAATTCACATTCGCGCCGATGTTGAAGACGCACGCCTCGACCGGCGCGATCTCGGCCTCGACCCGGTCGAACAAGGCGACCATCTGGTCCTCCTGCCGGGCGTCGACGCCAAACGGATGGGCCTTGCCGCCCTCGGCGCGGATGGCCTGCGCCAGCGGCTCCAGCTGATCGGCGTGACGGCGGACAATCACCGCCTCGAAGCCCTCGCGGGCGAACCGTTTGGCGATGGCGCCGCCCAGGGCGTCGCCCGCACCGATGACGATGATCGATTTGCTCATGCCGGCATTAAATGACGATGATCATATAAGCGCAAGCCTCAGGACGCCGCCTCGGCCTTGGCCACCTTCGCCTTGGCCTCGGCCAGCATGGCGTCCAACGCCGTGCTGTCGAAGTAGCGGCCGCGCAGAACGACGCCCCGGACGGTCCGCGTGTTGGCGATGTTCAGGACGGGATTGCGGTCCAGGATCAGGATATCCGCCGCCCTGCCCGCCGCAACGGCGCCATAGCGGGCGGAGGTTCCGAAGTACTTCGGCCCGGCCAGCGTCGCCGCCTGCAGGGTCTGGAGCGGGGTCAGCCCGTGGGCCACGAAAATCCCCATCTCGTCGTGCAGCCCGACGCCCGGATAGTTGAACGAATTGAGGAAGCCCGCGTCGGTGCCGGCGATGATCGTCATGCCGGAATCGCGCAGCAGCGGCAGCAGGTCGGCGGCCTTCTCGTAGTTGCGATGCCGACGCTCGATCGCCGCGGCGTCGTCCTTGGCGGCGCGTTCGACCCGCCACTCATAGGTCTTCTTCAGGCCCGGCCCGATGTAGGCCAGGTAGGCGTCGTGCTTGTGATCGTCCTGGTCGAGATAGGTGGTGGCCTTCGACCCATTAAGGGTCGGCGTGATGAACATGCCCCTGGCGGCGAACCCCCGATAGGCCGCCTTGGCCGTCACGGGATCGAAGGTCGCGAGCGTCTTCGCGGTGGCCTCGGCCGGCGTGATCCGCCCGGCCGCCACGTCCGCCGCGATCCGCGCCTCCTGCGGCGACCCCGGCCGCAGGGCGTAGCTCATGTGCTCGATGGAGGTGAGGCCGGCCGCGCTGGCCTGCTCCACGGTGATGGCGGCGGGGATGTGGGCGGAGGTCTTCAGACCCCGGCGGGTGGCCTCGCGCACGGCGTAGAGGAAAAGCTCCGGCTTCAGGGTGTTGTCGGTGATCTTCACGAAGTCGACGTGGAGGGCCTGGAGCTTGTCGAGGGCGGCGTTGACCTCGGCCTCGGTTCCCACCTCCAGCACGCCCTTCCAGATCGGCTTGTAGCCTTCCAGCTTGGGGCCCGAGGTGTAGAGCGTCGGGCCCAGCAGCGCGCCGCGCTTGATCTCGTCGCGCCACGCCAGGACCTGCTCGGCCAGATCGCCGGCGCAGTCGCGGATGCTGGTGATGCCATGGGCCAGGTACAGGGGCAGCAGGTCCCGATTCTCCTGGATCAGCTCGGGGCCGCCGCCGAAGTGGACGTGCATGTCCCAGAGGCCGGGCATGACGAACTTGCCCCTGGCGTCCACGGTCTGGCTGGCGGCGTAGGCGCCCGCGCTCTTGTCCGGTCCGACGGCGACGATATCGCCGCCGCGCATTGCCACGACCCGATCGCGCGCCACCTTCCCGGTCCGGACGTCGATGACGTTGGCGTGGCGGATCAGCAGGTCGACCGGCTGGGCCGCGCCCGCCTGGGCGGCCCAACCCAGGACGGCGGTCATGGCGAGGGCGGCAAGGGCGCGGGACATGGGACTCTCCGTGGAAGCAGGTTTTGTTAGCTCCGCGTCTCGGCCTTGTCCTGCCTGACGACCACGGCGGCCAGCACCCCTGCGCCCGCCGCCACCACGGCCGCGACGACCAGGGCCGTGCGGAAGCCGCGGAGGATGACGTCGGGATCGGCCACCCCCAGCACGAAGCCCACCAGCGCCACGGCCAGCAGGCCCGCGACCCGGGCGACGGCGTTGTTGATGCCGGACGCCGCGCCCTCGTATTCATCGTCGACCGCCGCCAGAACCGCGTCGGTCAGCGGCGCGACGGCCAGGCCCAGGCCCACCGCCATGACCGCGAGGCCGGGGAAGACGCCGGTCCAGTAGGTGGCGTCGCCGGCGCGCCAGGCCATAAGGCCGAACCCCGCGGCCACCAGTAACGGCCCGGCGGTCAGCAGCGGTCTGGCTCCGATCCGGCTGACCAGGCGCCCGACCAGGGGCGAGATGACCGCCAGCGCGATCGACAGGGGCAACAGGGCCGCACCCGCCTGGGCGGCGGGATAGTGGTGCACGCGCAGCAGCAGGAACGGCAACAGGAACAGCGCCCCGCCGAACGCGCCGTAGAGTAGCAGGGTATAGACGTTGAGCCCCGAGAACTGCCGCGACCGGAACAGCTTCAGCGGCATCATCGGACCCGGCGCCCGGCGCTCGATCATCAGGAAGCCCGCGACCCCGAGGACGCCCAGCGCAAGGGCCGCCACGATCAGCGGATTGGCGAAGCCCAGCTTCGGCGCGTCCGTCAGCGCCCAGGTGATGGCTGCCAGGCTCAAGGTCACCGCGACCGCCCCCTGCCAGTCCACTGGCCCGGCGCGGGCGCCCCTGCTCTCCCGCGCCCCGGCGGCCACCAGCCAGATCGCCAGGGCGGCGATCGGCAGATTGATCAGGAAGACCGCCCGCCACGAGATGGTGTCGGTGAGCCAGCCGCCCAGCACCGGCCCGACCGCGCTCATCAGCCCGCTGGCGCCCGCCCATATGCCGATGGCCTGTCCCCGCCCCTTGTCGTCGAAGGTCGCCCCGAGCAGGGCCAGGCTGGCCGGGGTCATCAGCGCCGCGCCGATCCCCTGGACCGCCCGCGCTGCGATCAGCGTCGGCAGGCTGGGCGCTAGGCCGCATCCCAGCGAGGCCAGGGTGAACAGGACCACCCCGGCCAGGAATACGCGCTTGCGGCCGTAGCGATCGGCCGCCGCGCCGCCGGCCAGCACCAGGGCGCCCAGCATCAGGGCGTAGGCGTTCATGATCCACTGGGCGGACGCGAGGTCGCCGCCCAACTGCTGCTGCATGATCGGCAGTGTCAGGCTGACCGCCGAGCCGTCGATGAACGCAAGGCTGGACCCCAGCACCGTGCCGGCCAGCACCAGCCGGCGGGCGGCGTCCGTATGCTCGGAAACGACAGCGCCCGCGGCTCTTGCGGAGCCGCGGGCGCTGGGATCTGGCATGTGGGCCATCGGCCCGGATCAGGTCAGGCGGCGCCGCCCTTGTCGCGGCGCTCGGCGTAGATGATCAGCGGCTGGGCGCGGCCTTCCACGACCTCGGCGTTGACCACCACCTCCTCGACACCGTCGTAGGTGGGCAGTTCGTACATGGTCTCGAGCAGGATGCTTTCCAGGATCGAGCGAAGGCCGCGGGCGCCGGTCTTCCGCTGGATGGCCTTGCGGGCCACGGCGTTGAGGGCGTCGTCGGTGAAGGTGAGGCCCACGTTCTCCATCTCGAAGAGGCGGACGTACTGCTTCACGAAGGCGTTCTTCGGCTCGGTGAGAATCTTCACCAAGGCCTTCTCGTCCAGGTCGTCCAGGGTCGCGATGACCGGCAGACGGCCGATGAATTCCGGGATCAAGCCGAAGCGGAGCAGGTCGTCCGGCTCCACCTGGCGGAAGATCTGGCCGGTGCGGCGGTCGTCTGGATCCTGCACCTTGGCGCCGAAGCCGACCGACGTGCCCTGGCCGCGCGCGGAGATGATCTTCTCCAGGCCCGCGAAGGCGCCGCCGCAGATGAACAGGATGTTGGTGGTGTCGACCTGCAGGAACTCCTGCTGAGGATGCTTGCGCCCGCCCTGCGGCGGCACGGAGGCGACGGTGCCTTCCATGATCTTCAGCAGCGCCTGCTGAACGCCCTCGCCCGACACGTCCCGCGTGATCGAGGGGTTATCGGACTTCCGGCTGATCTTATCGACTTCGTCGATGTAGACGATGCCGCGCTGCGCCCGCTCGACGTTGTAGTCGGCCGACTGCAGCAGCTTGAGAATGATGTTCTCGACGTCTTCGCCCACATAACCGGCTTCGGTGAGCGTCGTCGCGTCGGCGACGGTGAACGGCACGTCGATGATTCGGGCCAAGGTCTGGGCCAGCAGGGTCTTGCCCGTACCGGTCGGACCGATCAGCAGGATGTTCGCCTTGCCCAGTTCGACGTCGTTGTTCTTCGTCGCGTGGTTCAGGCGCTTGTAGTGGTTGTGCACCGCAACGGAGAGGACCTTCTTGGCGTGGTCCTGCCCGATCACGTAATCGTCGAGTACTTCGCGAATTTCCTTCGGAGTCGGCACACCGTCCTTGGACTTCACGAAGGAGATCTTGTGCTCCTCGCGAATGATATCCATGCACAGTTCGACGCATTCATCACAGATGAACACCGTCGGGCCCGCAATCAACTTGCGGACTTCATGCTGGCTCTTGCCGCAGAAAGAGCAATACAGGGTGCTCTTCGAATCTCCGCTGGCGGCCTTGGTCATGATCTCATCTCACTCTTTCGACGAAGCCGGCCGTTCGTCTGGATGGCTTCGCCCCGGGCATCAGCGCCCTGGCCTTGCAGGATACGCGCCTCGGGTTGTCCAAGTCTTGACATTCCCCGATCCGCGCCGGGATCACAAGCCTTCGCTGACGTCAGCGACAATGTGCGGCGCGAAGCTTCGACCTTGGGCGCCTCGCCTTACCAAATGGGAAACACGCCGAAATGGCACAAGAGCGTGAAGCGGACGGACCGGAACCGCCGGTTGTGGCCTTCGACTTCGACGGCACCCTGACGGTCAAGGACAGCTACACCGCCTTCCTGAAGTGGCGCACGCCGAAGGGCGCGTGGATCGTGGGCGGGCTGACGCTGATCCCGGCCGCCCTCGCCTATCTGATCCATCGCGACCGGGGCCGGATCAAGGCGGCGGCGACCAAGGTCTATCTGGGCGGCGTCAGCCGCGAGCGCCTCGAGGCGGACGCCCGAACCTTCGCGGAGCAACACTCCCGCAGCCTGCTGCGGCCCGACGCCGTGATCGCCTGGAAGCGGTGGCGCAAGGAGCGCGTGCGGCTGGTGATCGTGACGGCGTCGCCGGACCTGGTCGTGGCGCCCTTCGCGCGGGGCCTGGGCGCGGACGACCTGATCGGCACGCCGCTGCATTTCGACGAGCGGGACCGCGCGACGGGCGCCTTCGCTGCGCCGAACTGCCGCGGCCCGGAGAAGGTGGTCCGCCTGCAGGCCGCCTATGGGCCGGCGCTGCGGGTGCGCGCGGCCTATGGCGACACCACCGGCGATACGGAAATGCTCGGGATCGCCGAAGAGCCCTACTTAAGGGTATTCTCCGGCCGGCCATGAAACACGCCTCGCCCGCCGTGCTGGACGCCATCGCGCCGCTGCTGGCCGAGGTGCGCGGCGTGCCGGGACTGGTTGAGCGGTCGCGGGGCGTCTTCTATCGGAAGGGCCGCGCGTTCCTGCATTTCCACGAGGACCCGAAGGGCATCTTCGCCGACGTCCGCGATTCAGACGGGCGCGATTTCGAGCGCATCGAAGTGTCCGGCGACGCCGGCCGGCAGCGTCTGCTAGCGGCGGCCCGCGCCCGCGCCGGCTAGCCTCGCCCCGCCCCAACGAAAAAGGCGCCCGCCGTGGGGCGAGCGCCTTTGCAGACCGAACGACTCGATGACGTCAGTCGTCTTCGCCGTCGCGGCTTTCCCAGACCTTGTCGACGATGCCCCAGTCGCGAGCCTCCTCGGCGGTCATGAAGTGGTCGCGATCGAGGGTCTCCTCGACCACTTCGATCGGCTGGCCGGTATGCTTGGCGTAGATTTCGTTCAGCCGGCGCTTGGTCTTGATGATGTCCTCGGCGTGGCGACGGATGTCCTGCGCCTTGCCGGAGTAACCGCCCGAGGGCTGGTGGACCATGATCCGGCTGTTCGGCAGGGCGATGCGCTGGCCCTTCTCGCCGGCCATCAGCAGGAACGAACCCATCGACGCCGCCATACCCAGGCACAGCGTGATCACCGGGCTCTTGATGTATTGCATGGTGTCGTAGATCGCGAGGCCCGACGTCACCACCCCACCGGGGGAGTTGATGTACATCTGGATCTCTTTCTTGGGGTTCTCCGCCTCGAGGTGCAGCAGTTGGGCGCAGATCAGGCTGGCCATGCCGTCTTCGACGGGGCCGGCCAGGAAGATGATCCGGTCCTTCAGCAGGCGCGAGAAGATGTCATAGGCCCGCTCGCCCCGGCTCGTCTGTTCGACGACCATCGGCACGAGGCCCAGGGCGGTGGTCACGGGATCGCTCATGGAAAGTCCTTCTAGAATACCGGGAGCGGACGGCGAACGTCCGCGCTCCTCCCCGATATCGCGTGCCGCGCGCCCCGGCGCAAGGCGCAGGGCGGCGGCATGAGCGCCGCCGCCCCTTTGCACCCATTCAGACGAACAGGAAGTCGCCCGCGTTCAGGCTGGCCAGGGTCACGCCCGAGAGCGTGATGGTGTTCGCCGCGTTCAGGGTGATCAGCACGTCCAGGCCCGACTGGGTCGCGGCGGACTGCACCGCGGCGAAGTTGGCGAACTGGGCCGCGTCCAGCTGGATCACGTCGTTGGACTGGAAGTCGGTGATGACGTCGGTCCCGAAGGCCCCGGAGAAGATGAAGCGATCCGCCCCGGCGCTGCCCGTCAGGGTGTCGTTCCCCAGGCCGCCGTTCAGGGTGTCGGCGCCCGCGTTGCCCACCAGTTTGTCGTTGCCGCCGGCCCCGTTCAGCACATCCTCCAGCGCCGTGCCGGTCATGGTGTCGGCGTTGGCCGTGCCGGTGCGCGTGGGCGCGTCGGCGACGCCGCGAACCGTGACCGCCACCGTGCCGGTGCTGATCGCGCCGTGGCTGTCTTGGACCTGGTAGGTGATCGTATCCACCGCCGTCTGGGGCTGCTTCAGCGCGTCGATGGCGTCGCTGTTGGCGGCGTAGACCACCTTGCCGCCGACGATGCTGACCTGGCCGCCCAGCACGCCGCCCGCGACCGAGATGAGGGTCTTGGTGTCGCCCACGTTGCGATCGGTGTCGTTGGCCAGGACGTCGATGGTGACGTTCTGGTTCTCGTTCACCGCCGCCGCGTCGGCCACGGCCGTCGGGTCGAAGTTGATGAAGAAGCGGGCCACCGAGCCGTCGTGGTCGGACGTCTGGTTCACCACCGCCTGGTTGCTGTTGATGTGGACGATGTCGAACTGGGCGCCGGCGTAAAGCTCGGGCGAGGCCAGCATGTGGTCCAGCTGCTGGTTGTTGCCGTCGAAGTTGTAGGAATAACGCTCGTTCACCGGCAGCAGGTTGGTGAGGTTGGTCAGCGCCCCGCCGCTCTCGAGCTGGGTCAGCGACGTCTCGAACTGGAAGGCATTGAAGTCGCCCATGACGACGACCCGCGCGTCGGGATCGCCCGCCACCAGGCCCTCGACGTAGGTCTTGACGAACGAGGTCTGCTCGATCCGCCGCGCGTCGCCCGCGTTCTCGGCCGGCTGCTGCTGGCCGAACAGGCCCTGGCTGCCCAGGCGCGAGGTGTTGTGGACGTCCACCAGGGTGATCGTCTCGCCTTCGAAGCTGAAGACGCCGACCAGCGGCTTGCGGCTGTTGGCGTAGGTGTCGCCGTTGGCGGGCGTGGTGTCGGTGATCTGGCTGACCGAGACGAAGTCCACGCGGTCGCTGTTGTAGAGATAACCCTGGCGGATGTTGCCGTTGCTCTCGCCGCCGCTGACGTTGTTCGCCGTCGGCGCGACCTCGACGTAGACGTAGTTCGGGCCGCCCGCGGCCTTGATGGCGGCGATCAGCTTGTCGGCGGTCGGGTGGCCGGAATAGTTCGTGCCGTTCCCGGCGCCGTCCGCGTCCTGAACCTCTTCCAGGCCCACGATATCGGGCGCGCCAAGGTTGCTGACGATGTTCAGCGCCAGGGCGTCGAACTTCGCCTGCGGATCGGTCGGATCCAGGTTCTCGACGTTCAGCGCGCCGACCGTCAGGTGCTCGGCGTCGCCGCGCAGGGTGGTGGTTTCCTTGGGCAGGACGATCGGGCCGCTGCCGGTCGAGCCGATGGCGGTGGGGATCAGCTCATAGTCGCCGCCGAAGTAGGTGAAGATGCCGGTGACGTCGCCCAGGTGATCGCCGGTCACGGCGTTGGGTTGGACGCCCGCCGGCGAGACGCCGGAGTCGAAGAAGATCTGGACGCGCTCGGGGTTGAAGTCGCCGGCGCTGATGGTGATGCCGCCGCCCGCGTTCATGCCGGTGGCGTTCGCGCCGAGGTCGCCCACCACCCAGGTGGTGTTGCCCGTGGTGGGACCCGTCGCCTGGGCGTTGGGCACCGTAACCCGCATGCCTTCAAGCGACTCGTAGAAATCGATGGCGTCGGTCGTCGGGTCGTAGGTGGTGTTGCCGTCGTTATCGACCACCTCGGTCGGCGCCAGGCGGCCGCCCGTCCCCAGGATCACCGCCGCCGGCAGCGCCGAGATCGCGCCGCCGTTCAGGACGGTGACGGTCGGTGCGTCGATCTCGGTGATCGGCAGGTTGTTGAGGTCGCTGCCGCGGAACTCGTTGACGTCGCCCTCGACCCGGACGGTCTGGCCGACCAGCACGGTGGGGACGGCGCCCGTGAACACGAACACGGCGTCCGAGGTGGCGGTGTTGCCGTCGCCGGTCGGGTCCTGGATCCAGAAGCCCCGCGCGCCGGTGGTGTCGACCGCGGTCACGATGCCCTCGGTCGTCACGTGCGCGCCGTTCAGCGGCGAGATGTGGGCGGCGCCCTGGATGTCATAGATCTTCACCAGCGACACGTCGTCGTTCAGGATCGTGCCCGTCGCCGCGCCCGAGCCCTGGATCGTCGCGGTTCCGGTGCTGCTGACCAGGTTGGACAGCTGAAGCGTGAGGGTCTCGGCGGCCTCGGTCGTCGTGTCGCCGTGGATCACCACCGAGATGGTCTGGGTCAGCGGGCCGCCGGCCGCGAAGGTGACCGTGCCGCTGGTGGCGACATAGTCGCTGCCGGCCTGGGCCGTGCCGTTGGCAGTCGCGTAGTCCAGGGTGAACGCGCCGTCGGCGTGGGTCCGCGTGACGGTGAAGGTCATGACGCTGTCGCCGGCATCGCCCTCGACCACGGAGACATTGGCGATGCTGACGCCCGCGGGACCGCCCGCCTGGGCCTGGCTGGTCACCGTCAGGTTGTCGACGCCGACCCACTCGTCATTGCCGGTGGCGTTGACGGTCATGAAGCGGACCTGCACTTCCGCCTGGCCGTTGAGGGCCGACGGCAGATCGAACGCCAGGTGCGTGGTCTTGGTCAGGTTCGGGCCCGCCGAGGCGTCCGCGATGTAGCCGCCGGGCAGGTTCGTCCAGGCCCCGGTGTCGCCTACCCGATACTGGATGTTGAACTGCTGGGCCGAGTTGTCGGTGTTCAGGCCGTCGATGTCGCGGACATCCAACTCCATGTGCAGGTCCTGGCGGCCCGAGGCGTTCAGATAGAGCACCAGGCTGGGCGCGCGCGCCGTGCCCGAACCCTGCATGGCCACGATGCCGTCGAACTCGGCGACGCCGCCGTTGGTGATGTTGGTGTTGGTCTGGTTGGCGATGACGTCGATCTGGCCCAGCGTGGTTTCCGCGGTCAGGGTCCGGGGATCGGCGTCGTTGCCGCTGTTGCTGGAGGTCTCGCCCAGATAGCCGACGATGCTGGGCACATTGTCCCAGATGTCGTTCGTCGTGATCAGCGCCGCGTTGGACCAGTCCTGGGAGAAATTGCTTCCAGCCAGATTGAAATACGTCTTCGACATTTAAGCCCCCAAAACCCAACACCTATCGGCCCCTCCCCAGAGGCCGGCCGACCACCCCATCTTGGTGAACGCCGGTGTGCAAGCGTCACCATCGATTCACCCACAGGCTGGATGAATTTCGAGCGGCGGCGCCTGCGCGACGGGTCACGCTGCCTGGGATATCGGCGTTGGAATAGACGTCGCCCGTGACAGGGCTGCGACGCTCTGATCAATCTGCGACCGCGGCGCGATGACGTCGGCCTTTCATGACCTTCGAGGGATATCGAATGCGGCGCACGGCAGTGATTTTGGCGATGGCGGCGGCGATGGCCAGCCCGGCGGCCGCCGCGCCCAAGGCGATGGCCAAGGACGCGAAGGTCTGGGCGGCGGCCGAGAAGGCCCGGCCCGATCAGCTCAAGCTGCTGGAGCAGGTGGTGAACATCGACTCAGGCACCGGCGACGTCGAAGGCGGGCGCAAGGTCGCCGCCATCTTCACCTCGCGACTCGAGGCGCTGGGCATGACGGTGGAGACGGTCCCCGCCGAGATCCCCGGCCTGCCGGACAATCTGGTCGCGACGCTGAAGGGGACCGGCAAGTCCCGCATCCTGATGATCGGCCACCTCGACACAGTGTTCGGACCCGGCACGGTGGCCAAATGGCCGTACGCGGTGAAGGGAGACCGGATCACCGGCCCCGGCGTGGGCGACGAGAAGGGCGGTGTGGTCGGCGGGGTCTATGCGATCCAGATCCTGCGCGACCTGGGCTTCAAGGACTTCAAGCAGATCGTCTTCCTGATCGAGACCTCCGAGGAACGCGGCTCGCCGGGGACGCGCAAGTTGATCGACCGGTTGCTGGCCGACGCGGATGTGGAGCTGAACATGGAGCCCGGCGACGCGCCGGACGTGATCACGGTCTGGCGCAAGGGCTCGACCGTGCTGGAGGTCGCCGTGAAGGGCCGCGCCGCCCACGCCGGCGTGGCGCCGCAGGAGGGCCGCAACGCCGCCGAGGAACTGATCAACCAGCTGAAGACCACGCACCAGTTCCCCAAGACCGGCGACGGCACGACGCTGAACCTGACGATTATCGAGGGCGGCACGCGCAACAACATCATTCCCGAGGACGCCAAGGCGACGCTCAGCCTGCGTGTGAGGGAAAAGGCCGAGGTCGAACGGGTGGTGGGCGCGATGGAGACCAGCGCCAAGTCGCCGACCATTCCAGACACCACGGTCACGGTCAGCCGCCAGACCTCGTTCCCACCCCTGCCGAACAACCCGGCCACCGACGCCCTGGCCGACCGGGCGGAAGCGATCTACGCCGGGCTGGGCCTGACGCTGGGCCGGGGCGGCAACGGCGGAGCGTCCGAGTCGGCGCTGGCCATCGAGGCCGGCGTGCCGGCCCTGGACGGCCTTGGTCCGGTGGGCGGCGACTTCCACTCCGACAAGGAGTGGATCGACCTCAAGAGCGTGACGCCCCGGCTCTACCTGCTGACCAAGCTGATCATGGACGTGGGCCGCAATCCGCCCCCGCGCATCAAGTAGCTACGCCGCGATGCTGGCGATCCAGCCACGGACCACGGCCAGCACCTGTTCGCCCGGCGCATAGCCACGGGTGACGACGCCGTAGACACCGTGTTCGTTGGGGCCGCCGATCAGGGTGGGGAAACCCGTGACCCCGGCGTTCTGCGACATCGCATAGTCGCGCCACGTCTCGGCCTTGGCGTCCTCCGAGGCCCAGGCGGTCAGGAACGCCGCGCGGTCCAGGCCGAAATCCTCGGCCAAGTCGCCCAGCACCTCGGGCGAGGTGACGTCCCGGTTCTCGGCGTAGAAGGCCCGCTGGGCCGCCGTCAGGTAGCGCGCAGCCAGCTCGTCGCCGCCTTCGCGCCGGGCGACCACCACCGCGCGGGCGGCCGGGTCGGTGTCGTAGATGAATCCTTCCCGGTCGAGCACGGCGGGGTCGAACGGCAGGCCCGAGGCCTCGTGGACGTGATGCCAGTGGCCGGCGATGCTTTTCTTGGCCTCGTCCGTCATCGGAACGTCCGTGCCGGGACGCAGACCCCCCATCACCACGCGGACCGGCAGGGCGTGGCCGTAGGCCTCGCGAACCTTGTCGATCACCGGCGAGAAGCCGTAGCACCATGAGCACATGGGATCGGCGAAGTAGATCAGATGCGGTCCGTCCATGGCGGCCTCCTAGCGCCCGAGCATCGCAGCAGACCACGCGCTGGTCACGTCCCTCTTCACCTGACGCGCCGCTTGGGCCAACCTCTCCCGTATGGCGCACGACCATCACGACCATGACCATCATCATGACCATGGGCACGACCACGAGCAGGAGCCGCCCTCGGACATCGCGCTCCGGGTGAAGGCGCTCGAATCGCTGCTGGTCGAGAAGGGGCTGGTGGACCCGGCCGCCCTGGACGCCATCGTCGATCACTTCGAACACAAGGTGGGTCCCCGGAACGGCGCGCGGGTGGTGGCGAAGGCGTGGACCGACCCCGCCTACCGCGCCCGCCTGCTGGACGACGCCACCGCCGCCATCGCCGAACTGGATTTCACCGGCCGCCAGGGCGAGCACATGGTGGCGGTCGAGAACGGTCCGGGGGTTCACAACCTGGTCGTCTGCACTCTTTGCTCCTGCTACCCGTGGCCGGTGCTGGGGCTGCCGCCCGTTTGGTACAAGTCGGCGCCCTACCGCTCGCGCGCCGTCATCGATCCGCGCGGGGTGCTGGCGGAGTTCGGCACGACGCTGGCCGACGACACCGAGGTGCGGGTGTGGGATTCGACCGCCGAGGTCCGCTACCTGGTGATCCCCGAGCGACCGGCCGGGACCGAGGCGCTGGACGAGGCGGCGCTGGCCGACCTGGTCACCCGCGACGGCATGATCGGGACGACCCGGCTGTGAACGGCGTCCACGACATGGGCGGGATGCACGGCATGGGGCCCGTCGCGCCCGAGGTGGACGAGCCCGTGTTCCATCACCGCTGGGAGGGCCGCGTCCACGCGCTGAACCTGGCCTCGCCCACCCGTGGGAACATCGACGCCGGCCGCCACCGGATCGAGCTACTCCCGCCCGCCGACTATCTGCGCATGAGCTACTATGAGAAGTGGCTGACCCGGGTGGAACTGCTCCTCCTGGGCGGCGGCTTCGTGACGGCAGAGGAACTGGCGTCCGGCAAACCCGACCCGGCCGCGCCGAAGTCCACGCCCGTCCGTCCGGCCAATACGGTCGAGGCGGCGCTGACCGCGCCCTATTCCTACATCCGCGACGCAGGTCCCCCGGCCTTTGCCATCGGCGACCGGGTGCGCGCGCTGAACCTCAATCCCCCAGGGCATACCCGCCTGCCCCGCTACGTGCGTGGCCGGGTGGGCGTGATCGAACGCCTGCACGGCGCACACGTCTGGCCGGACACCCACGCCCACGGGCTGGGCGAGCAGCCGCACCATCTCTACGGCGTGGCGTTCACGGCGCACGAGCTCTGGGGGCCGGACGCCCCTGCCCGCGACAGCGTGCGCCTGGATCTTTGGGGGCCCTACCTTGAGCGCACCTGACGTCCTGGCCCTGCCCCGATTGCCGCGCGACGCGGAGGGGCCGGTGTTCGCCGAGCCGTGGCAAGCACAGGCCTTCGCGCTGACGCTGAAGCTGCACGAGGATGGCGCGTTCAGTTGGAAGGAGTGGGCGCAGACCCTGTCCGACGAACTGGCGGGTGATCCCACCGACGACGGATCGCGCTACTACGAGCATTGGGTGGCGGCGCTGTAGCGCCTGACCACCGACCGCAACCTGGCCACGACGGCCGAGTTGGCGGCGCGCAAGGCGGCCTGGGTATCGGCCTATCTGCACACGCCGCACGGCCGGCCCGTCGAGCTGTAACGCCCCAAAGGAACCTTCACCTTCGTCGTACGCTGACGCTTCAGGAGACGGGACATGGTGCAATACGCGGTGACGCTGAAGGACGGCGACTGGACGGTCTTCAGCGACGGGACGCCGGTGGCGGGCGAGCTGTCACGCTCGGCCGCCGTGCAGATGGCCAAGGATCTGGCCTTCGAGGCCGAGGCGCGTGGCGAGGCGGTCGAACTGCTGATCCAGAGCTACTATGGCGAATTGAGCCGGCGGATCACCGGCTCAGCCGACATTTAGCCGGTCCGGCGCATCTGCGACTTCTGCTCGCGCTTCGAGCGGGCGTCGGCCTTGGCGGCGGCCTTGCGAGCCTTGCGGTCGTCACGCTTCAACTGGAGCATCAGCTCTTCGTCGTTTTCCATGGCGACGCGCGCCTCGTGCTCGGCCTGTTCCTTGGCGAGGCGGGCGGCTTCTTTCTCGGCGGCGCGCTTGGCGCGCACTTCCTCGATCTCACGGGCCTTCTTGGCCTCGCGCGTCTCCAGGACTTCGGCCTGGACGGTGGGCTTGGGCTTGAACTTCGCCAGAAGGGCTTTCCGAGCCTCGGCCTGGTGGGCGAGGCGATCGGAGAAACCAGGCATAACCTTGTTTTCTCGCATGATCACTTAATGGCAGTTGGGGAAAAGGTGGGCTCCGCGAGGATAACCCCGCGGAGCCGAACGCGTTGCGTCAGGTCAGCCGACGATGTCGGCGTCGGTGAAGAACTGCGCGATCTCGAGCTTGGCGTTCTCGAGGCTGTCCGAACCGTGGACGGAATTTTCGCCGACGCTTTCGGCGTAGAGCTTGCGGATGGTGCCGTCGGCGGCCTGGGCCGGGTTCGTGGCGCCCATCACTTCACGGTACTTGGCGACGGCGTTGTCGCCTTCCAGCACCTGAACGACGACCGGGGCGGACGTCATGAAGTCGACCAGCTCGCCGTAGAACGGGCGCTCGGCGTGGACTTCGTAGAACTTCTTGGCCTGGGCGTCGGTCATCTGGATGCGGCGCTGGGCCACGATGCGCAGGCCGGCGTCCTCGATCACCGCATTGACCTTGCCGGTCAGGTTCCGACGCGTGGCGTCCGGCTTGATGATCGAGAAAGTGCGTTCGGTCATGGGCTCCGTGGGGGCTCTTGCAAATTTGGGAAGTGCGCGAAGGGTCCTTCGCGCGGGTGGCGGCGTCTATATCGTCATCACCGCCTCGGAGGCAAGGCGCCCTGCACGCATGACGCAGGCCTATTCGTCTGCTAGAGGCCCCGCCCACTCATGCTGCAGATCAATGACCTTGTCCTCGACGCCTGGGGACGCCGTTTCTTCGACCACGCCACGGTCACCTTGCCCAAGGACGCCAAGGTCGGCCTCGTGGGTCGCAATGGCGTGGGCAAATCGACGCTGTTCAAGGTCATCCTTGGCCATCTCACCCCCGGCGGCGGCGAGATCGGGGTGCCGCGCCAGGCCCGCATCGGATCGGTGGACCAGGAACACCCGGCCACACCGGTCACCCTGCTGGACACAGTGCTGGAAGCCGATGTCGAACGGCACGACCTGCTGCAGCGGTTGGAGACGGCCGAGCCCGAGGACATGGGCGACATCTACACCCGGCTGATCGAGATCGACGCCGACCGCGCGCCCTCGCGAGCGGCCGAGATCCTGGCGGGCCTGGGCTTCAGCCAGGCCGACCTGCAGCGCCCGATGGCCGAGTTCTCCGGCGGCTGGCGGATGCGCGTGGCCCTGGCGGCCAGCCTGTTCGCCGAGCCCGACCTGCTGCTGCTGGACGAGCCGACCAACTATCTCGACCTGGAAGGCGCGCTCTGGCTGGAGGCGCGCCTCCAGAAGTACCCGAACACCGCCATGGTCATCAGCCACGACCGCGAGCTGCTGAACAATTCCGTCGACCACATCCTGCACCTGAAGGACGGCAAGCTCGACCTGTACCCCGGCGGCTACGACAACTTCGAGAGGCAGCTGTCCGAGAAGCTGCGCCTGCAGGAGGCCAACCGCGCCAAGGTCGAGGCCCGCCGCGAGCACCTGCAGTCGTTCGTCGACCGCTTCCGCGCCAAGGCGTCCAAGGCGACCCAGGCCCAGTCGCGCCTGAAGATGATCGCCAAGCTCCCGCCGGTCTCGTTCGTGATCGAGGATCGGGTGGTTCCGTTCTCCCTGCCCTCTCCCGAACGGCCGCTGGCCCCGCCGCTGCTGCGGCTGGAAGGGGCGACCGTGGGCTACGGTGGCGCGCCGATCCTTCGTCGCCTGGACCTGCGCCTGGACGTCGACGACCGCATCGGCCTGCTGGGCGTCAACGGCGCCGGCAAGTCCACCTTCGCCAAGCTGGTAGCCGGCGCGCTGGAGGTCGAGAGCGGCAAGCTGCATCGCAGTCCGCGCCTGAAGGTCGGCTGGTTCCACCAGCACCAGATCGAGGCGATGGACCCGACGGACACCCCGCTGGACATCATCCGGCGCGTGCTGCCGGGCGTCACCGAGGCGGCGCGTCGGTCAAAACTGGCTCAGTTCGGCATCAGCTTCGAGAAGTCGGACACCACCGTCGCCAACCTGTCGGGCGGCGAGCGGGCCCGGCTGCTGCTGAACCTCGTGGCCATGGAGGCGCCACACCTCCTGATCCTCGACGAACCGACGAACCACCTGGACATCGACAGCCGCCGCGCCCTGCTGGACGCGCTGAACGACTACGAGGGCGCGGTGATCCTGATCACCCACGACCGGTCGTTGATGGAACTGGTGGCCGATCGCCTGTGGTTGGCCGCCGACGGCGGGATCGAGCCCTTCGACGGCGACATGGAGGACTATGCGGCCTTCGTGCTGGAGAAGGCCCGCGTCGCGTCGCGCGCGCCCTCCCAGATCAAGAGCGAGCCGATCGCCGCCGCGCCGCCGCCGCCCCCGCCACCCAAGGCGAAGGTCCCGACCGGCACCGCACGGCGCCGCGCCGAGACCGCCGAGACCGCGCTGGCCAAGGCCAATGAGCTTGTCGCGCTGATCGACCGAACCCTGACGGATCCGGCGACATTCGCCGCCGGTCCGGGCAAGGCCGCCGAACTCGCCCGCAAGCGGGAGACCGCCCAGTCCGCCCTGGAGGCGGCCGAGCGGGAATGGATCGAGGCCCAGGAGGCCTACGAAGCCCTTCTTAGATAAGTCGGGCTCAGGTGATGTGCTTGGGGCTGATCGGATCGGAGCCCGGGAAGGTTTCCTCGATCGCCTCGTCCAGCAGCGCTTCCTGACGATCCTCGGCCTCCGCCGCGCGCTCGGCCATATGGTCGTGCTTTTCGCCCTCGGGACCGCGCGGGACCGGACGGGTCGTGGGCGCGTCGATGTGACGATGCTCCTCGATGGCCTTCTTCGGGTCCGACGCCATGTCCGACCCGGCTTGGCCGGAACCGTGGCTGAAGGCGCGCTTGGCTTGGTCTTCAGTTTGCTTGTTGGGCATTTTCGCTTCCTCGAAGTGTCCCCGTAAGAACGTCTTCGGCGCCGATCAGTTGCCTTGACTGTAGCGCGTCTAGCCCTTCTTCGGGCCGCCCAGCAGGATCTGGCCCTCGTCGCGCAGGCGGCCCTTCACCTTGTTGGCGACCATGGCGAACAGGCCGGGAAGATTCACCTCCAGCCGCGCCTCCTGGTCGCGCACGTCGATCGTGCCGGTGACGGTCTGGCCGATCGCCTGGAGAGAGAAGCGCATCAGATCGCCCTCCCACGCCTGCTTGACCTCGCCGACGGCGCCGATCTGGGCCGTCAGGCGGCCGACCCCCTCGTCGATGCGGCGGCGGGCCTCCGCCTTGCCAAGCTCATGGGGGATGGAGACGACGACAGGCTTACTCATAATGCCTCAACGGCTAAGGCGCCGGTTGGGGTTCCAGCGGCGAGCGCAGAAGCCTAGCGTCGGACGCATGGACCCCGACCGCAGTCTTCTCGGAGACGGCCCCTACCCGATCACCGGCCCGATGGCGATCCTGGCGCGCACGGCGTTCCTGGCCGCGCTGGCCATGATCGTGGTGGCGGTGTTCCTGCCGCGTGAGTTCGTGCCCCAGTTCGTGCGCTCGCATTACCTGCAGCACTTCGCGGCCTTCTACGTCGCGGGCCTGCTCGGGCTGGCCGCATCGCCCCGCGCCAGGATCACCACCGTCGCGTTGCGCCTGGTGATTTTCACGACGGCGCTGGAGGCGTCGCACCTGCTGGCCGGCGCCCGTGTGGCGCCGTTGATCGACAACTGGGTGGCCGACATCGGCGGGCTGGCGGCCGCGTTCGCGCCGCTGGGCGTCGCCCGCTTCCGTCGCCGGTTCGAGACGCCGCCCGACCGCTGAGGCCCGAACTTTAAAGGAACGTCCAGCCGCGCCCGCGCTCCCGGGGCTTCAGGTTGTTCTGCACGTTGTGGATGCCGTCGATGTCGGCGATGTCCTCGATCCGGCGCTTGTCGGCCTTGTGCCGCACCACGCCGTTCAAGATCGCCTCGCCGTCGACCACCTCGACCTGGACATCGCGCAGGTCCAGCCGGCGCTCGGCGTCCAGCCGCTCCATGATCACCGCCCAGAGCACACGGTCCGACGGTCCGTCGCGCCGCGCGCGGCGCGGCTCCGGGTCCCAGTCGGCGCGGGCGCGCCCGCGCCCGGCGTCAGGCATCGCCGGCCGGCCATCGTCATACGCAGCGTACCCCGAGCGCGTACGAGGGTCGTAGCCATAGGTGTTGGAGTAGTCGGCCTGGCCGAAGTCGTCCCGGTCGCGGTCGCGCAGGCGACGCAGACGCTCGGCCTCCAGGTCCCGCAATTCTTCCCGCCGCATGGTCGGCTCCTTAAATCTGTCGTGAACGTGGGGGAAAAACCTTCGCCTTGCGCTTCGGTTCCGTAACCGGACGATGGGGGCGCATCCGACTTGAGGACCTCGCGCCCGTGCTGACCCCCGATCCCCACGCACGGCCCGCGCCCATCTCTCCGGACGTGGAGGCGGAGTTGGCCGCCGCCCTGCCGGAAACCCAGGGCTCGCGGTTCTTCCCGATGATCCGTGGGCTGGCCTGGCACCTGCTGGCCTTCATCCTGCTGGCCGCCGCGGCGCTCATCCTCTGGCGCGAGTTCCACGAGCTCAGCCTGGCGGAGCTGGCTGGCGCGATCCGGGCCTGGGGCTGGGACTCGGCGGCCTGGGCGCTGGGCCTCTCGGCGACCAGCTTCCTGCTGATGGGGGTGATCGAGTGGCTGGGCCTGCGATGGGCGGGGGCCAGGATCACGGTCCGCGCGGCCTTGGCCGGCTCGTTTATCGCCAGCTCCATCGCCCACAGCCTGGGCGCCAACCTGATCGTCTCCGGCGCGGTGCGCGCGCGCTACTACGCCAAGCACGGGGTGACGCTTCGCCAAGTGGCGGCCACGACGCTGTTCCACGGCTTTTCGTTCACTGTCGGCCTGTCCACCCTGGCCGGAGTCGCCTTGCTGGCGGCCGGCAGCCACGACATCGCCGCGGCCAGCCGGATCGCCAACCCGGTGGCCGACGGGCTGGGGGCGACCCTGCTGGCCGGCGTGGGGGCCTATGTCGTCCTCTGCGCGACCCTGCGGCGGCCGTTGCGCGGCTTCGGCCACAGCCTCCGGCTCCCGTCCGTCCGGGTGGCCCTGGCCCAGCTTTCCATCGGCGCGGTCGACAATGCCGTGGCGGCGGCGATCATCTGGGTGCTGCTGCCCTCGGCTTCCGTGGGGTATCTCACCTTCGTCAGCGCGTATGCGCCGTCGGTGGTGGTCGGGCTGATCAGCCACGTGCCGGGCGGGGTCGGGGTTTTCGAGGGCTCTGTCTCCACCCTGTTGAAGGGGCTGGAGCCCGCCGGGCTGGCCGCCGCATTCCTCGGCTATCGGCTGTTTTTCTTCCTGCTGCCCCTGCTGATCGGCAGCCTGGCCCTGGCCATCGACACCGTCCGCGAGCGGGCCGCAAAAAGAATCTAAAATAAATTCTACCAAGGGGTGCATCCGCTGCATCCGTCACGGCCAAGGCTGCGTAACCCCTTGGTCCGCGCATCTTCCACCATTTGGCGGACAAAGACGCGGCGACGGACCTGTTCCCCGACAACCGTCGCCGTACGCCCCGGCCCCCGCCTCCCGTCGCGGGGCCGGGGCGACCCTTATGGGTCGTTCCCAGCCAGGCCTTAGAGCGCTAGGACAACGGCCATGAGCCGACCTCTCGCCGTATTCGCCTACGATTTCGACGGCACCCTGGCCCCCGGCAACATGCAGGAACACGCCTTCATCCCCGACGAACTCGGGATGAAGCACGCGGATTTCTGGAAGGAGACCCAGGCGCTGGCCCAGGCGCAACGGGGCGACGGCATCCTGGCCTACATGCACCTCATGCTCGAAAAGGCCCGCGAACGCGGCCTGGAGCTCAGCCTGGACAGCTGGCGGCGGCGCGGCGCGAACCTGCGCCTGTTTCCTGGCGTCGAGGATTGGTTCGCCCGCCAGAACGCCCGCGCCGACGCGCTGGGCCTGGACCTGCGCCACTTCATCATCTCGTCCGGCAACCGGGAGTTGATAGAGGGTTCCCCCATCGCGCGATGGTTCGAGAAGATCTACGCCTCGGCGTTCATCTTCGATGCGAACCAGGAGGCTGTCGGCCCGGCCCTCGCCATCAACTACACCAGCAAGACGCAGTACCTGTTCCGCATCAACAAGTGGACGTTGAACGAGTGGGACAACGACGGCATCAACGCCGTCCAGGCTGATCGTGATCGACCGGTGCCGTTCGAGCGGATCGCCTTCTTCGGCGACGGGCTCACGGATATCCCCACCATGCGGGTGATGACCGACCATGGCGGCCACCCGGTCGCCGTCTACGATCCCGAGCGGCCGATCACCGAGGCGGCCGCCGCCAAGCTGCTGGCCGACGGGCGCGCTCGCCTGGCCGCCGGCGGCGACTATCGCGAAGGATCCGAGCTCGATGCGCTGGCCGCCGACATCCTGGCCGAGATGGCGCGCGGCGTGACCAGCAACCTGTTCGCCTGACGCCGATGGTGCAGATCACGCCCCCGCTGCTGGACCTGTTCCGCGCCCGGCACATCTACACCCGGCTGGGCGGCGGCGTGCGATGGCGCGCCGGAGAGACGTTGCGGCTCAAGAGCGACGTCGCGCTGGAGCCCTATAGCCATATCCTGGGCGGGCATGCCCTGCCCCGCCGGATGGGCGCCTTCAGCTATGCGCTCAGCGAACTGCCGCCGCATGTGGCGGTGGGGCGCTACGGTTCGATCGCCTCGGGGGTGGCCTTCATCGAGTCGGAGCATCCGACCGACTGGGTGTCGACCTCGCCCTTCCCCTATTCCCCGTACGGCCTGGAGGGCTTCAAGGACTACTTGCTGGCCCAGGGGGCGACATCGTTCATCCTGCATCCCGCGACGGCGTTCATGCCCAAGCCGGTCGTGCTGGGCCACGACGTCTGGGTCGGCCAGGACGCGATGTTCTCCAGCGGCGTGACCGTGGGCGATGGGGCCATCGTCGCCGCCCGGGCGATGGTCACGCGCGACGTGCCGCCCTATGCGATCGTGGCCGGGGTCCCGGCGCGGGTGATCCGGATGCGCCATCCCGAGCCGCTGGTCGAGCGCCTGACCAGCCTGGCGTGGTGGCGGTTCGGCCCAGACGTGCTGCACCCGTTGGACATGCGCGACCCCAGCGCTTTCGCCGATCGCCTGGAGGCGTTGCTGGGGCATGCGCCGCCCGCGCCGTTCGCGCCGGAGCCCCTCACCCACGCCGAAATCGTCGAGGCCGCTCAGCGCTCGTCGTAGAGTCGGCGCAGCACGGCGGGCGTCAGGCCCGGCAGGTCCTCCGAGATCAGGCCCGGCCCGTGCAGTTCGGCGGCTTCGGCGTGGATCCAGGCGCCCGCGCACGCGGCCTCGAAGCTCTCCATGCCCTGCGAGACCAGCCCGCCGATATAGCCCGCCAGCACGTCGCCGGAGCCCGCCGTGGCCAGCCAGGGCGAGCCGTTGATGTTGACCGCCGTACGGCCGTCGGGCGCGGCGATCACGGTGTCGGCGCCCTTCAGCAGCACCACCGCGCCGGCCTTCTCGGCGGCGGCGCGGGCGGCGGCCACGCGCTGGGGCGCGGCCTTCATCATGCCGGGGAACAGGCGCTCGAACTCGCCGGGATGCGGGGTCAGCACGTCGTCGCGGTCCAGGACCGAGAACAGCTCCTCCGGATCGTCCCGGAAGACAGTGATGGCGTCGGCGTCCAGCACCAGCGCCGCGCCCGTGCGCGCCAGGGCCAAGACATTCAGCAGGGTGGTCTCGCTGACCCCCGCCGCCGGGCCGATCACCGCCGCGTCGGCCTGATCGGCGGCCTGTTCCAGCTCCAAGTCGGTGTCGAAGGGCTTCAGCATCACCGCCTCCAGATGGGCGGCGTTGACCGCCAGAGCGTCCTGTCCGGCGTAGAGGGTGACCAGGCCCGCGCCGATGCGAAGGCCCGCCCGCGCCGACAGCCGCGCGGCCCCCGTGCTCCAGGCCTCGCCGCTGACGACGATCAGGCGGCCTCTGGCATGCTTGTGGGACTGAGCGCTCGGCCAGGGGAAGCGCGGCAGCCACAGGTCCGGGCCGTTCTCGACGATCTTCGACGGGGTCTCGCCGAGGCCGATGTCGGCCACGACCACCTCGCCGCACAGGCCCCGGCCCGGTTCCAGCACGTGGCCCAGTTTGCGCGCATGGAAGGTCACGGTGAGGCCGGCGCAGACCGCTGGACCCAGGGGCTCACCCGTGTCGCCCGGCACGCCCGAAGGCACATCGACCGCCACGACCCTGCCGGGCCGGCTGGCCAACAGGCCGGCGACATTGGCCGCCACGCCATCCAGCGGCCGGGACAGGCCGGCGCCGAACAGGGCGTCGATCACCAGCGCCTCGCCGACGGTTCCGTTCAGCGGCCTGGTGACCCCATCCCAGCGGGCGGCCATCGCCTGGGCGTCCGGCGTGGCGGGGTCGCCCAACGCCCTCACCTCGACCGGCCAGCCGCGCGCCTTGAGCAGGCGGGCGATCACATAGCCGTCGCCGCCGTTGTTGCCCGGACCGCACAGCACCAGCACCGGCTGCGGGTGGAACCGCTGGACGACGGCGTCGACCACCGCCTGTCCGGCCCGCTCCATCAGTTCGACGCCCGATGTACCGGCCGCGATCGCCGCACGGTCGGCGGCCGCCATCTCGGCGACGGTCAGAATCGAACGGGCGCTCAAAGGACCCCCGTCGTGGCCTCGGCGCCCTTCTCGATCAGCTGGACGGTCTGGCCGTCCGTCTCCAGCACGGTGATCGAGGTGTGGTCCGGCTTGAACGCCAGCACCTCATCCACGCCCAGCAGGCGCGAGACGGCGGCGTTGATCGCCACATAGTGGGAGAAGACCGCCGTGTGACCCCGCGCCGCCAGCGAGGCGATGATGTCGGTGCGCCAGGCGTCGTAGTCCATGTCGCCGTCGATGGCCTGCCAGGTCCCCTGGAACGCATTGCGCAGCCAGGCCGGACGCTCTTCGCCAGTCAGCGCCTTCGGCGTCGGGATCTCGCCCACCACCGGATCGATCTCCACCGCCACGCCCAGCGCCTGCGCGGTGGGCTCGGCGGTCTCGCGGCAGCGGCGCAGCGGCGAGCTGACCACCAGGGTCGGACGCTCATTGCCCGGCCGCGACAGCAGCCAGTCGCGCGCGGCCCGGGCCTGGGCCTGCCCCATCTCGTCCAGCCCCGGATCGTCGTCGTGGCCGCCCCAGGTGGCGGAGGGCTTGCCGTGCCGGATCAGGTAGAGACGGGCCATATGGGGATCAGTCCGGAGTGAAGATGTTGAGGTCACCCGCCTGGGTGACCGTGCCTGTACGCCCGATCTGCTCGCTCGCCTCCAGGCTGGCAAGGGTTTGCGGATCGGCGGGCGTGTTGGCGGCGAAGCGGCGGCCGTTTTCGTCGCGGCCGACGATGATGCCCAGGAACGGTCCCTCGCGCTTGTGGACGACGGTGTAGGTCTCGACCGTGCCGCGCCCCTGCGGCGTTTCGATGACCTCCGGGTGCGGCAGGGCGTCGATCTGGCGCTGCAGCACCGCCGGGTCCTCCCGCTCGAACGGCTTGTCCGGCGCGGTCGTCGAATAGATGCCGGTCGACTGCTTGGTCAGGTACCAGCCGTTGCCGGTGACCAGGCCATAGGCCCCGGACCTAGCCCGCAGGCGGTCCATCATCACGGCGATGGAGTGCATGACGTAGTTGTTGCCCGGTCCGCCGGCGTACGGAAGGCCGCCGGTGACCGTCAGGCCGCGCGGATCGTCGAGCGACAGGCCCAGTTCCTCGGCGCCGACCTCGACCGCCACCGGGAAGCACGAATAGAGGTCGATCAGGTCGATGTCGTCCAGGCCGACGCCCGCCATCTCGAAGGCGCGCTGGCCGGTCAGGCGCATGGCCGGGCTGGAGTGGAAGTCCTGGCGATCCAGCGGATACCAGAGGTCCGAGGCGTCGGCGCAGCCGTGCAGATAGACCCACTTGTCCTCGGGCACGCCCAGTTCGCGCGCTTTCTTCACGCTGGCCACCAGCACGCCGGCGGACTGGTCCACCTCCATGATGGCGTTGAGTAGCTTGGGATAAGGGAAGCCGATCATCCGGTTCTTCTCGGACACGTCGACCAGTTCCTCGGCCGAGCGCCGGGTCGGGAACCAGGCGTCGGGATTGTCGACGGCGACCTTGCTGAACGCCGAGAACAGCTCGCCCATGCGCTTCTGGTGGTCGGGGATGGCGCGGCCATCGCGGGCGCGCAGCGCATTTTCGAACAGCGGATAGATGTTGATCGGCCGGCTGATGCCGTGACGGATCTCGTAGGCCGTGCTGCCGGCGCGGGGATCGCCGACCCGCTTGGCCGGCCCCAGCGTCTCGTCCTCGATCGCCGTCCAGTCGTCGAAGCTCAGGCCCTTTCCGGCCCGCTTCATCGCCGAGCCCAGGAACTCGCAGCCCACCGTCAGCGCCAGGTCGGTCTCGCCCCGGGCGATCCGCTCGGCCAGCATGTTGATAAGGTACTGGGGCGTGTTGCCGCCCATCTCGGAATAGACGCTCCAGCGCGGCGCGGCGCCCAGGAGGCCGGACAGGGTGGCCGGCGGGTTGGTCGCGTGCGGGATCATCCCCCGTTTCGAACCTGGCGCATCAATCGTGAAGCCGACCACGGCCAGGCTGTCGATGGCCGCAAGGCCCTGGGCGCCGATTCCGGCGTCAGCCGCGGCCCGTTCCGCTGCAATCTTCAGCAACGTGGTCGGCGACGGCGAAACGGCCGGATCGCCCCGATACGTGAATTGGCCCGCTCCGATAAGCACCGGGGTCCGTTCGTCCATGCTTCAAGCGCCTCCCAAACACGTTTCGTCGCGATCCTAGGCGTCGAACCCCACCCGACAAGGCGATTTCCGGCGTGATCACTTTCTGAGCTCATGGCGCCTGTTTTCTAGGCGACCATCTAGTTTCCCAGCCGGCCCCAACGGCAGGCAACCGAAGCATGCTTGTGGCGCCGGGTCCCGGCGTGCTGGTTCGCCCACGACAGCCCCGGGCGTCTGACGTCGTTTGTCCAAGTCGAGCGAATGAAAAAGATCGAAGCCATCATCAAGCCGTTCAAGCTCGACGAGGTGAAAGAGGCTCTGCAGGAGCTAGGCGTCCAGGGCATGACGGTCATCGAGGCCAAGGGCTACGGCCGCCAGAAGGGCCAGACCGAACTCTATCGCGGCGCCGAGTACGTCGTGGACTTCCTGCCCAAGATCAAGATCGAGGTCGTGATCGCCGACGACCAGCTGGACCGCGCCGTGGAGGCCATCTCCACCGCCGCGCGCACCGGCCGCATCGGCGACGGCAAGATCTTCATTTCCGAGGTCATCGACGTCGTGCGCATCCGCACCGGCGAGACCGGTACGATCGCTATCTGACCACCACATCTACGAGCTTCAAGAAGGGGATAATCGCCATGGCTTCCGCCAAAGACATCCAGAACATGATCAAGGAAAAGGACGTCAAATACGTCGACGTCCGTTTCACCGACATCCGCGGGAAGATGCAGCACGTCACGTTCGACATCGACCTGGTCGACGAGGAGTTCCTCACCGACGGGACCATGTTCGACGGCTCCTCGATCGCCGGCTGGAAGGCCATCAACGAGAGCGACATGAAGCTGCGTCCGGACCTGGACTCGGCGATCATCGACCCGTTCTACCAGCAGACCACGCTGGCGCTGTTCTGCGACGTCGTGAACCCCGACACGGGCACCCCCTACGACCGCGACCCGCGCTCGATCGCCAAGGCGGCCCTGACCTTCGTGAAGGCGTCGGGCATCGGCGACACCGTGTTCTTCGGTCCGGAAGCCGAGTTCTTCATCTTCGACGACGTGAAGTGGTCCACGGCCCCGCACGACACCAGCTACTCGTACGACGCCAGCGAACTGCCGGTGAACTCGAAGAAGTCGTACGAAGAAGGCAACATGGGCCACCGCCCGGGCCCCAAGGGCGGCTATTTCCCGGTGAACCCGGTCGACAGCGCCCAGGACCTGCGCGGCGAGATGCTGGCCGTCATGGGCGAGCTGGGCATGAAGCCGGAAAAGCACCACCACGAAGTGGCGCCCGCCCAGCACGAGCTCGGCCTGAAGTTCGACACCATGATCGTCATGGCCGACCGTCTGCAGCTCTATAAGTACGTGATCCACAACGTGGCCCACGCCTACGGCAAGACGGCCACCTTCATGGCCAAGCCGATGTACGGCGACAACGGTTCGGGCATGCACGTCCACCAGTCGATCTGGGGCGACGGCAAGCCGCTGTTCGCGGGCGACAAGTACGCCGGCCTGAGCCAGATGTGCCTCTGGTACATCGGCGGCATCATCAAGCACGCCAAGGCGATCAACGCGTTCTCGAACTCGACGACGAACTCGTACAAGCGCCTGGTGCCGGGCTACGAAGCCCCGGTGAAGCTGGCCTACTCGGCCCGCAACCGCTCGGCCTCGATCCGCATCCCGCACGTGGACAGCCCCAAGGGCAAGCGCCTGGAAGCCCGCTTCCCGGACCCGATGGGCAACCCCTATCTGACGTTCACCGCGCTGCTGATGGCCGGCATCGATGGGATCATCAACCAGATCGATCCCGGCGCGCCCGCCGACAAGAACCTCTACGATCTGCCCCCGCGCGAGCAGAAGAAGATCCCGGAAGTCTGCGGTTCGCTCAAGGAAGCCCTCGAGAACCTGGACAAGGACCGCGGCTTCCTGAAGGCCGGCGGCGTCATGAACGACGAGTTCATCGACGCCTACATCGAGCTGAAGATGGAAGAGGTGATGCGCCTCGCCCTTCACCCGCACCCGGTCGAATTCGACATGTACTACAAGTGCTAGTCGGCGAAAGCTGACGCCGGATCGGGGCCGCGGAGCAATCCGCGGCCCTTTTCTTTTGTGCCTAAGCGGGCTTCTTGCACTCGCCCGTCGCCTCGACGCTGACACCCGCGGCCGACGCCGTGCAGGCGTTGCCGTAGGTCTTCCCGTCGCAACCGCAGACCGGCATGTATTCCTTCGTGCAGATCTCGGGCTTCTTGGTGCAGACGCCCGCCGCGTCCGCCACCTTGCACTGGCCCAGGCCCGTCTTGCAGTAGTCGCCGGGCGCCTTGCACTTCAGGCCGGCGATCGTACCGCATGTGCCGGCCGTTTCCACGGTTCCCACCTCGGCGACGGGCGTCGCGGCCATGGGCGCCGCGGGCGCGGCCGCCGCGACGGGTTCCGCCGCCGGCGCCTTGGCCGGTTCCGCGGGCTTCTGGCAGGCGGCCAACGCCAGAAGCGCGGCGAACGCGATAGACTTCACTCCGTGACGCAGAAACATGACGACCTCCGAGTTCCCGTTAAGGTTGCCATCATTCAGACTACAGCCGCGCTTGAATAGCAACGGTCGCTGAATGGCGTGCGACCGGCGGTGATTGCGGTGGACAGCGCCCGGGCTTTAAAACCGTCGCGATCACTTGTTTCCTGGGGCAGTTCCTTGAAGTCAGCGTTGTTCGCCGTCGCCGCCGCGCTCTCCGCGGCCACGCCCCTCGCCGCGCAGCCGTCCGACGGGCCGCAGCCCCTGCCGATGCCCGCGCCGATCGCGACGCCGCGCGATGTGGCCTATCCGGCTGGAACGCTGAAGCTGGAGGTGGACGCCACCGACATCGAGCGGCGGATCTTCCGGGTGCGGCAGACCATCCCCATCGTCGCCGGCGCGCCGGTCACCCTGCTCTATCCGCAATGGGCGCCGGGCGGGCACTCGCCGCGCAATCCGATCTTCAATGTCGCCGGACTGGTGGTGAAGGCGAACGGCAAGGCCGTGGCCTGGACCCGCGACCCGGTGCAGGTGTTCGCCTTCCACCTGACCCCGCCGGCCGACGCCAAGGCGCTGGAGGTCGAGTTCCAGTACCTGTCGCCCACCGCCGGCGACCAGGGCCGGGTCGTCATGACGCCCGAGATGCTGAACGCCCAGTGGCTCAGCCTGGCCCTCTATCCGGCCGGCTATTTCACCCGGCGGATCAACATCGATGCGGCGATCAAGCTGCCCGAGGGCTGGGGCTATGGCACGGCGCTGGAGACCGACAGCGTCGACAAGGGCTGGACGCGGTTCAAGACGGTCGATTTCGACACCCTGGTGGACTCGCCGATGTTCGCGGGCCGCTACTTCAAGCGCTACGACCTGGACACCAGCGGCAAGTCGCCGGTGCGGCTGAACATCGTCGCCGACCGCCCCGAACTGCTGAGCGCCGCGACGCCTGAGCAGATCGAACTGCACCGCGAACTGGTGCGCCAGGCCGACAAGCTGTACGGCGCGCGGCACTACAACCACTACGACTTCCTGCTGGCGCTGTCCGACCGGATGGGCGGCATCGGCCTGGAGCACCAGCGGTCCAGCGAGAACGGCACGACGCCGGAATACTTCCTGGACTGGAGCAAGAAGGCGCCGAACCGCAACCTGTTGCCGCACGAGTACAATCACTCGTGGGACGGCAAGTACCGGCGCCCCGCCGACCTGTGGACGCCCAACTACAACACCCCGATGCGCGACAGCCTGCTGTGGGTTTACGAGGGGCAGGACCAGTACTGGGGCTTCGTCCTGGGCGCCCGCTCCGGTCTGGTGACCAAGCAGCAGACGCTGGACGCCCTGGCCATGACGGCGGCCACCTACAGCGAAGGCCGGCCGGGCCGAGAGTGGCGCACGGTCGAGGACACCACCAACGACCCGATCATCGCCCAGCGCCGCCCGCAGGCCTGGACCAGCTGGCAGCGTAGCGAAGACTATTACTCGGAGGGCCAGCTCATCTGGCTCGACGCCGACACGCTCATTCGCGAGAAGACCAACGGCAAGAAGTCGCTCGACGACTTCGGGCGCGCCTTCTTCGGGGTGAACGACGGCGACTGGAAGCAGCCGCTGACCTACACCTTCGAGGATGTGGTGAAGACCCTGAACACGGTCATGCCGTACGACTGGGCGACCTTCCTGGACACCCGCGCGCGCAAGGTGGCGCCCGCCTATCCGCTCGATGGCCTGGCCCGCGGCGGCTACAAGCTGGTCTACACCGACCGGCCGACGGACTACTGGCGCGACAACGAGGCCGGCCGGAAGATCATCGACCTCACCTACTCGCTGGGGGTGGTGCTGAACCGCGAGGCCACGATCACCGGCGTGCTGTGGGACAGCCCGGCGTTCAAGGCGGGCCTGACCGTCGGCGACAAGATCCTGGCCGTGAACGGCATCGCCTACGACACCGACCGGCTGAAGGAAGCGATCGTCGCGGCCAAGGGGGCCAAGGACCCCATCACCCTGATCGTCAAGGACGGCGACCACTTCAAGGTCCAGGCCATCGACTACCACGGCGGCCTGCGCTACCCGCGCCTGGAGCGGATCGAGGGCAAGTCCGACCTGCTGACGAAGATCTACGACCCGCTGAAATGATGCTTCCCCTCTGGGGGAGGATCAGTCGTAGAAGTACGGCGAGCGCTTGGTCCAGGGGCTGGTCGGATAAGTCTTGTGCAGGAGTTGGAAGGCGCGGCGGCCCGAGTGGTTGTGGCTGCCGCCGAACCGCCCTACGCGCACCAGCCAGTACAGCGCCTCGGGGACCTGGGCGTTCTTCGGGTTGGCGGCGGCGTAGGCCAGCATCTCGTCCCAGACCGCCACGCTGCCGGCCGGCGGCGGCGGGGGCGCATCGTCGCTGTAGTTCGCCTTGATCCGCACGAAGTAGCCGCGCTCGGCCTTGGCCTGGCCCTGCGCCGCGCGCACGAAGTCCGGCAGGCGCAACGGCGCGACGCCGACGCCGCATTCCCCCAGGCAGGTCAGGTCGGTGGCGTCGTCCTTGGCGTCGTATTCGATGACGCCGCCGCTCTGATACTGCGCCAGCGCCGGCGGATCGGGGGCCACCGGCTTGCCCTTCGCCGGGATGATCCAGTCGGTCCAGGACGACTGGAACTGCGCCACCGTCCCCTCGGGTCGCGTGTACTCCACCAAGTCGATGCGGATGCCCGGGACCTTGGCCAGGACGAAGAATTCGTAGAACCGCTTGTCCGGCCCGACCGTCGTGGTGCGAACCCGCTTCCAGTCCTCGGCCATCTGCGGCAGCAGCTTTTCGAGATCGGCCGCCAGGCTGTCGACGCTGGCGTGATCGCCCAGGGCGACGGCGCGGGCGTAGCTGGTCAGGGCCACGTCCAGCCGTAGAGGCGCGGGCAGCCGGGCGTCGCGAGACAAGGCGATCCGGTCCTTCAGCGGCAGGCGGTCGATGACGGCGCGGGCGTCCTCGCCGAAGCCCTGGGTCCCCTCCCAGCCCGCCTTGTCATAGACGCCGCCCGGCTGGACCGCGTCGGCCTGCCAGAACCCGCGCACGCAGCCGCTCTTCTCGTCGCTGTCGGCGCAGAGCCGCTTGCGGAGCGAGAACCGGACGAAGTCGCCGGCGTCGGCCGCCACCTGCGCCCGCTGGGCGGTTAAGACGTTGCGATCGCTGACCGAGAGGTCCGTCCGCTGGAGGATCGCGTCCAGGCGCGCCCGGGTCGCGCCGGCGTCCGCCACGCCCAGGGTCAGCCGCGTCAGGTGGTACTGGGTGGAGAGCCAGGCCGGGCTGTCCCGGCCGACCTTACCCGCGGCGGCGGCCAGATCGGCGGCCCCCGGCGTGTCGGGATCGGCCAGGCTGAGGGCGGCAATGAGCCAGGCCGGATCGCGGCTGGCCGTCCAGCGGCTGCGCGCGTGGGCCAGCGCATCGCTTTCCGTCTTCTTCTGTAGCTTAACCACCGCGTCGGCGCTGGACTCCGCCTCTTCGGCCGCGTCCATCGCTGTCCGATCGGGCCGGGCCCGCACGGTGGCGATCCAGTCCATGGCGTCCGGGCTGGCGATCCCCTTGTCGTAGAGGCTGGAATAGTCGCGGAAACTGACGGCGATGTCGGGTGACGCCGCCTTGTGGGCCAGTTCCTTGTCCAGGTCGGCCATGAGCGCCTTGGGCCGCTCCCGGAAATCCAGCAGGCGGCGCATCTTGCGGGCCTCGCCCTGGCCGAACGCGCCGGCTGGCGCCTTGGCGAGATCGGCGACGGCCGCCCGCGCGCCGTTGAAGGTGTCTCCGGTCTTCTCGTAGAGCGCCGAGCGCACCAACGCCCGGGTGCGCAGATACGGGGCCAGCGGCCGCCAAGGCGAGCCCTTGTCCTTGGCGATGTCGGCGAAGCGGATCGCCGCGTCCGTGTTGTCGCCCTGGTAGAGCGCGAACGCCGCCTCCTGATAGGCGCGGTCGGCCTTGAGCCAACCCGGCGCGTTCGCCAACGGGGCCGGCAGCTTGGCCTCGGCGTCGTGGCACGCCTGGAACACGCCATCCTGCGCATCGACCCAGGCCCGAACCTCGGGCGAGCCTGCCCCATACTTCGCCGCGCGGTCCTTCAGGGTGGCCGAGGCGGTGTCGAACGCCTCGTCGAAGCAGTTGACCACGGTGGCGTAGTTGGCCCCGTCGCGGTCGGTGGACAGGAACCCGATCTCGGCCACGCCCGGGATGGTCTTGCGGGTCTTCAGCCAGCCATCGACGCCGACGTTGTCGCGCGGCGCATACGTCCAGCGCCACGGCGGGTCGCAGCACGGCGTGGAAAGCGCGTCCCCGGCCGCCTGCCCCACCGCCTGCCCGTGCAGCAGGCGCCAGGCGATGTAGAGCTGCGGCCGCGGCGCGCGGGCCATGACGATCCCGAGGTTTCCGTCGTACAGCCGCTTCAGATCGGCCGCATCGCCGCCGAACTGGTCCAGATACCAGGGCGCCTCGGAGCCCGGGCCCGACGCGTGCGCCGACGTGGTTCCGAGCAGCGCCAGAGCGGCGACCGCAACCGTGATGTCCCTCATCCGACCGGCCATGCCGCCACCCTGTCTCTCGTGGTTTCGAAGCTGGCGGCCGTCCAGCTTCGCGGACTGAACAGATAGACCCGCCGGCCGGCGGGGGCGTTCTTGAGCGGCGTGTCGGTCGAGATCGCCAGCGCCTGGCGGCATCTCGGATTGGCAAAGTCGCCGCCGGCCGCCAGCTTGGCCTTCAGCGGTTCGCCGCCCGGTCCCATTCTGAAGAGCATCGGTACGATCTCGTCCACCGGCGCGTCATCCAGCCAGGTCTCGGTCTCGCACCACGAGGCCAGCGCCGTCATCGAAAACTGGGTCCCCTCGGGCAAACCGGCGCGAACGCCCTGCAGCACGGCAAGCAGGACGGCGCGCTCCGATGCGCGGACCTCGAAATCCACTTGCAGCCGCCGCACGCCGGGCCGGCGGGCCAGCCGCAGCACCGCCTGTGCAACCTGCGTCTCCCGCGCTGGAGTCCAGACCAGCCGGCGGCGCGGATCGATCTGGACGTGCACCACCGCGGTCGTCACCTGTCCCGGCACGACGTCCAGCGGATGGCGGCGGCCGCGCACGATCAGGCGGTCGCCCGACAGTTCGATGAAACCGGTCTGCACCGCCACTTCGGCCTGCCGCCCCGCGAACCGCAGGTCCTCCGGCCGCTCCCACGCCCACAGGACCAGCGGCTGGGCCGACGCCGTGCCGGCCGTCAGCGCCAAAGCCAGGCCGATCAGGCCCCTCACCCGGCGAACTTCTCGTCCATCCAGGCGCCGGCCAGCTTGATCGCACGGCGCGCCGCCTGCAGCCCGCCGCCCCAGGCGTGGAAGACATGGATCATCTCGGGCCACACCTCCAGCCGGACCTCGACGCGGGCGTGGGCCAGGACGTCGGCCATGGTGATGCTGTCGCTGAGCAGCGCCTCCTCCGACCCGGTCTGGATCAGGATGGGCGCCACGCCCTCGAAGTCGCCGAACACCGGCGAGGCCAGCGGATCGTGAGCGTCGAGACCGCCCAGATATGCCATGGCGTGGGTGTCGAGCCCGGCCTTGGTGATCATCGGATCGGTGTCGGCCTTGGTGCGATAGCTGGCGCCCGACTGGGTCAGGTCGGCCCAGGGGCTGATGACGAAGAACCCGGCCGGCTGGGGCAGGCCCTCGGCCTTGAGCGCCAGAGCCAGCGCCAGGGCCAGACCGCCGCCGGCGGAGTCCCCGGCCACGATCAACTGGCCGGGCTCGGTCCCGCCATCCAGCAGCGCCCGATAGACCGCGACCGCATCCTCGACGGCGGCCGGGAAACGATGCTCCGGCCCCATGCGATAATCGGCGGCGACGGCGACCGTATGGGCCACGTCGGCCAGCCGGGCCACCAGCGGCCGATGGCTGCGCGGACTGCCCGCCGTATAGGCCCCGCCATGCAGGTACAGCAGCATCCGCCCAGGCGCGGCGCCGTGCGGAACGACCCGCTCGCACTTCACCCCGCCCAGCGTCGCCGGTTCGTGGAAACAGCCGGTGGGCAGCGCGCCGATCTCGCCGGCCGCGTCCATGGCCGCGCGGCGCTCGGCCACGGTGGGCGTCGGCGCCCCCGGCCCGGGCTGACGCGCCGCCAGCAGGGCGCGGACGCCGGCGATCTCAGGGTCTTTCCACGACGTCATCAGGTGTCACCCACTGGCGTTATGTCCGTCATCGAACCGTAGCCAAGCCTTCGTCGCAACGTCTCGGTTCAGCCCTAAGCCTCGCGTGACGCGGTTCCGCGTCCAACAGGGGATAGATCATGATTTTCCGCAACCCGGGTGCGCGACGCGCGCGCCTCTGGGCCACCTCCGCCGTGGCCGCCCTCCTCGCCGCCTCCGCCGCGCAGGCCGCCGACGGGGCGGCTGACGACGTCGACACCGGTGTCTCCGAGGTGGTGGTCACCGGCATCCGCGAGACCCGCTCGACCGTCGCGCTGGAAAGCCAGCAGATCCAGCGCGTGCTGCCGGGCGCCAGCCCGCTGAAGGCCATCCAGTTCCTGCCCGGCGTGATCTATCGGACGGCCGATCCGTGGGGCAACAACGAGCAGAACCTGTCGCTGTTCGTCCACGGCTTCTCGACCCAGCAACTCGGCTACACCCTGGACGGCATCCCGCTCGGCGACCAGCAGTACGGCAACTACAACGGCCTCTCGGTCTCCCGCGCGATCAGCAGCGAGAACGTCTCGCGGGTGACGCTGTCGTCCGGCGCCGGCTCCCTCGGCGTCGCCTCGACCAGCAACCTGGGCGGTGCGATCGAGACCCTCAGCCGCGATCCTTCGGCCGAACGGGGCCTGAACGTCCGCGCCACCCTGGGCAGCTACGAGGCCAACCGCCAGTTCATCCGCTTCGACAGCGGCGAGATCGGCTACGGCTTCCGGGGCTATGTCTCGTACCTGCACCAGGACCAGCGCGCCTGGGACTTCGACGGCCACCAGCGCGGCCACCAGGTGAACCTGAAGGTCATGCGCGACGACGACCACGGCACGTTCACGTTCTTCGCCGGCTGGCAGATGAAGGTGGAGCCGAACGAGGACGCCACGTCCTTCGGCACGGCCCAGACCGCCGCCGCGCAAGGCTTCACGCCCTACACCCGGCCGTTCCTGTATCCGGACCTCGCCGCTTGCTCGAGCACGCTCACCGGTGGTCCCGGCACGCCGAACCCGGCCCAGGGCAACAACTTCTCGAACTGCTTCAGCGCGGCCCAGCGCGAGGACATCATCAGCTACGTCCGCTACGCCTGGAAGCCGTTCGAAGGGGTCACCTGGACCAACACGGCCTACTATCACTACAACTTCGGCCGCGGCATCGTGGCGGGCCCGATCAACACCGCCGGCCTGCCGGCCCTGTTCGCCACCTACTATCCGAACCTGGTAGTGGGCACGGCGACCAGCCCGGCGACGCTGCAGAACATCGTCAATCTGTTCGGCGGCAGCGGAAACGCCGTGCGGACCACCGAGTACCGGATCAACCGCGGCGGCGTGCAGTCGAACGTCGTCTGGCAACTGGGCGACCACAACATCCAGGCCGGCGGCTGGTTCGAGCACAACGAGCCGGCCCAGCAACGCGCCTGGTATCCGATGACCGCCGCCAACAACGACCTGTCGCCCTATAACGTGCCGCGCGGCGCCAAGGCCCTGACCCAGTACGCCGCCGAGTTCTTCACCAACGACATCCAGCTCTATCTGCAGGATCAGTGGAAGGTGCTGCCGAACCTGACCCTGCAGGCCGGCTTCAAGTCCAGCCTCCAGGACGCGAACGGCAAGTTCCCGGTCAACCAGCGCAACCTGCCCACCGTGGCGGTCCCGGTGCGCTATCCCACCGGCAGCATCACCTCGAACAAGTGGTTCCTGCCCCAGGTCGGCGTGCTGTGGGATCCCACCGAGCACGAGCAGGTGTTCGTCAACGCCCAGCAGAACATGCGCCAGTTCATCCCGTACGGCGCGGGCAGCGGCTTCTACGGCTTCTCGGCCTGGAGCCTGGGCACCCAAGCGGCGTTCGAGCTGTTCAAGGACACGGTGAAGCCCGAAACCTCATGGACCTATGAGGCGGGTCTGCGCACGCGGCACACGCTGGACGCGGGCTTCCTCACCGGTTTCGACGGCCAGATCAGCGTCTACCACGTGAAGTTCCGCAATCGCCTGCTGAACATCGCGCCCTTCAACTTCATCAACCCCGCGCCGGCCCTGCTGGCCAACGTGGGCGGCGTGACGACGAACGGGATCGATGCGGCGGGCACGCTGCAGTTCGGCGAGCATTTCAGCCTCTACAACGCCGTCTCGTACAACAAGTCGAAGTACGACGACGATTATCAGAGCGGCACGACGGTCGTGGGCGGCGTGACCACGCCGGTCACCGTCGCCACCGGCGGCAAGCAGGTGCCGCTGACGCCGAAGTGGATGAACAAGACCGTCCTGCGCTTCAACTGGGGGAACTTCGGCGCCTCGCTGGCCGGCGACTATGTCGGCAAGCGCCCGGTGACCTACCTGAACGACCTCTCGATCAAGTCGATGTATCTGTTCGACCTCGAGGCCAACTACACGTTCGAGGTTCCGGCGGACGGTGTGATCAAGGGCGCGCGCGTCAGCGCCAACATCACCAACCTGTTCGACAAGAAGGGGGTCTCGACCGCCGTCGTGACGGGCAACTCGGGCGGCTACAACGCCTTCCCGCAGTCGCCGCGCATGGGCTTCGTGACCCTGTCGGCCGACTTCTAGGCGTCCTTGGCGGCCGCGCGGCGTTTCGTCCGCGCGGCCGCATTGCCCTGGGCGGCGGCGCGAGCGATACGGGGGAAGAATCGCCTCACCCTACGTTCCGATGTCCCAGTCCAACGCGAAGCCCTTGCCCGACCTGTTCGACGACGCCCTGAACCCGACGCCGGCGGCCCCGCTGGCCGAGAGCCATGAGCCGCGCCCCGACGCGGCTGCGACGATCGGCAAGTCCGCGGCGGCCAAGGTGACGGACGGCTACTCCGCCGCCGACATCGAGGTGCTGGAGGGGCTGGAGCCGGTCCGCAAGCGGCCGGGCATGTACATCGGCGGCACCGACGAGCGGTCGCTGCACCACCTGTTCGCCGAAGTCCTCGACAACGCCATGGACGAGGCCGTCGCCGGCCACGCCAAGCTCATCTCGGTGACGCTGGAGGCCGACGGCGCCCTGACCGTCACCGACGACGGCCGCGGCATCCCGGTCGACCCGCACCCCAAGCACCCGGGCAAGTCGGCGCTCGAGGTCATCATGACCATCCTCCACTCGGGGGGTAAGTTCTCGGGCAAGGCCTACGAGACCTCAGGCGGCCTGCACGGCGTCGGCGTCTCGGTCGTCAACGCCCTGTCGGAACGCGTCGAGGTCACCGTCTGGAAGGACGGCTTCGAGTGGCGCCAGGCGTTCACCCGCGGCAAGCCGATCGGCTCGATCGAGAAGCTGGGCCCGACGCGGAAGAAGGGCACCCAGATCAGCTTCTCGCCCGACCCGATCATCTTCGGCGACGGCGTGGCGTTCAAGCCGGCGCGGCTGTACCGGATGGCCAGGTCCAAGGCCTATCTGTTCGGCGGCGTCGAAATCCGCTGGAAATGCGATCCAAGCCGCATCCAGGACCAGACCCCGGCCGAGGCGGTCTTCCGCTTCCCCAACGGCCTGGCCGACTTCCTGGCCGAGCGGATCAAGGGCCTCGAGACCGTCACCCCCGAACCCTTCGCCGGCCGCTTCGCCCGTCCGGGCGAGACCGGCAAGGTGGAATGGGCCATTGCCTGGACCCCCGCCGGGTTCGGCGAGGCCGACAGTTTCATGCAGTCCTACTGCAACACCGTGCCGACGCCCGAGGGCGGAACGCACGAGGCCGGTCTGCGCGCCGTGCTGACCAAGGGGCTCAAGCAATACGCGGAGCTGACCGGCGAGAAGCGCGGCGGCCTGATCACCGCCGACGACGTTATCTCCCAGGCCGGCGCCCTGGTCAGCGTGTTCATCCGCGACCCGGAATTCCAGGGCCAGACCAAGGAAAAGCTGTCGTCCAGCGAGGCCCAGCGCCTGGTGGAAAAGGCCCTGGCCGACCCGTTCGACCACTGGCTGACCGCGCAACCCAAGTCCGCCAGCGCCCTGCTGCAGTTCGTGGTGGAGCGCGCCGAGGAGCGCCTGAAGCGCCGCAAGGACAAGGAAGTCGCCCGCGCCTCGGCGACCCGCAAGCTGCGCCTGCCCGGGAAACTGGCCGATTGCTCCGGGTCGGCCACCGACGGCACCGAACTGTTCCTGGTCGAAGGGGACTCGGCCGGCGGCTCGGCGAAACAGGCCCGGAACCGCAAGACCCAGGCGATCCTGCCTCTACGCGGCAAGATCCTGAACGTTGCGTCGGCCTCCATCGACAAGTTCGGCGGCAACAAGGAACTCAGCGACCTGCTGCTGGCGATCGGCGCGCAGACCGGGTCGAAGTTCCGCGACGAAGACCTGCGCTACGACCGCATCGTCATCATGACCGACGCCGACGTGGACGGCGCCCACATCGCCAGCCTGCTGATAACCTTCTTCTATCGCACCATGCCGGACCTGATCCGTGGCGGCCGCCTCTACCTGGCCCTGCCCCCGCTGTACCGCCTCAGCCATGGCGGCAAGGCGGTCTACGCCCGCGACAACGAGCACCGCGACGAGCTGCTGGCCACCGAGTTCAAGGGCAAGAAGCCCGAGATCAGCCGGTTCAAGGGCCTGGGCGAGATGATGCCGGCCCAGCTCAAGGAAACCACCATGGATCCGGCCACCCGCACCCTGGCGCGGGTCACCCTGCCCCGGGCCGAGGAGGTGGTGGAAGACCTGGTGGAACGGCTGATGGGCCGCAAGCCCGAGGCCCGCTTCCAGTTCATCCAGGAGAACGCCGAGTTCGCCGTGGCGGACCTCGATATCTAGGCCGTCGGGCCCGCGACTGAACCTTAGTGTCGCGCCGTGCGTTGACAGTGGAGCCGTCCGCCGTATGTTCCGCGCGCGTGCCGATCTCCGTCCACGCCACAGCGTCGCGCCGTACCCGTTTTGCGGGAGCGCCCCGCACCATCGTTAGCGAATGACCGAATTTTCCGACCTGGGCCTATCGCCCGCGACTCTCAAGGCCGTCGCCGAGACGGGCTACACCACCGCAACGCCGATCCAGGCTGAAGCCATTCCCGTGGCTTTGCAGGGCCTCGATGTCTTGGGCATCGCCCAGACCGGCACCGGCAAGACCGCCGCCTTCACCTTGCCGATGATCGACCGCCTCGCCGCGGGCCGGTCCAAGGCCCGCATGCCTCGCGCCCTGGTGATCGCACCGACGCGCGAACTGGCCGACCAGGTCTCGATGTCCTTCGAGAAGTACGGCAAGGGCCAGAAGCTCACCTGGGCGCTGCTGATCGGCGGCGTGTCCTTCAAGGACCAGGAGATGAAGCTGGACCGGGGCGTCGACGTGCTGATCGCCACGCCCGGCCGCCTGCTGGACCACTTCGAGCGTGGCAAACTGTTGATGACCGGCGTGCAGATCATGGTGGTCGATGAAGCCGACCGCATGCTGGACATGGGCTTCATCCCCGACCTTGAGCGCATCTTCAAGCTGACGCCGGCCAAGAAGCAGACGCTGTTCTTCTCTGCGACCATGCCGCCCGAAATCACCCGGCTGACCAAGCAGTTCCTGCGCGACCCGATCCGCATCGAGGCCTCGCGCCCGGCGACCACGGCCGACACCATCACCCAGAACCTGGTTCGCATCCCCACGGCCGACCCCAAGGCCAAGCGGACAGCGCTGCGTGAGCTGATCGCCCGCGCCGACGTTAAGAACGGCATCGTCTTCTGTAATCGGAAGGCCGAGGTCGACGTCGTCGCCAAGTCGCTGCGCAAGCACGGCCTGGACGCCGCGGCGATCCACGGCGACCTGGACCAGCAGACCCGGATGAAGACGCTGGAGAGCTTCCGCAACGGCTCGCTGCGCCTGCTTTGCGCCTCTGACGTCGCGGCGCGCGGTCTGGACATCCCGGATGTGAGCCACGTCTTCAACTACGACGTGCCGCACCACGCCGACGACTACGTCCACCGGATCGGCCGCACCGGCCGCGCCGGCAAGACCGGTCAGGCGTTCATGATCGTGACGCCCGCCGACAGCCGGAACCTGGACAAGGTCCTGAAGCTGATCGGCAAGGTGCCGGAAGAGATCGTCATCGAAGGCGTCGACTGGAGCAGCATCAAGGACGAGCCGCGCACCGCGCGCGGCGGCGGCCGTGATCGCGACCGCAGCAGTGGCGGCAGCTCGGGCCGAGGCCGCGACCGTGGCCGTGCGCCGCGTGAGGATCGCCCCGAACGCGTCGAAGCCGCACCGGCCGAAGCCGCGCCGGCGTCCGCCGCGCCTGCCCCCGTCCCGGCCGCCGAACGGACCGAGGAAGCTCGCCCGCCCCGCGCCCGTCGCGACCGTGGCCGCGCGCCGCGCGAGGATCGTCCCGAACGCGTCGAGAGCGTCCAGGCCGAAACTCCGCAACCCGCGGAGCGTCCCGAGCGTGCGCCGCGCCCGGAGCGCAGCGCCGGCACCGAACGCGCCGAGCGCAGCGGCCGTCCCGAACGCAACGACCCGCGCCCGGCGCGCACGGATCGCTCCGAGCGCCGGCCCGAGCGGTCGGATCGTCCCGAACGGGGTCGTGATCGTGACGATGGCGGCGGCGAACGGGTCGTGGGCTTCGGCAACGACACCCCCGCCTTCCTCATGCGCGCCCCGCCGCCGCGTTCGACCGAAGAATAGTCTTCGGCCTTAACGCGTCGTTTGGGGTCCGTCTTTAAGTTGCGGACTCATGTCGTCGGACATTGATGCAATTCTCCGGAGCCCTAAGGCCTATCTCTGGGCCGGTAAGGCGATCGAGGCCATGGAGGCCCATAGGGTCTGGCCGACCGCGCTCAACTTCGAGCTGTGGCTGCACTATGTTGCCGCCAAGGACAGCGAGGTCGCCGCGCAGATCAACACGGTGCTGCAGTCCGGCGCCCCGTTCACCGATCAGGTCGGCGAACAGATCGCCGCCCAGCATCTGCCGGCCTCCAAGCTGTCGGGCGAGATCCTCGACGCCGGCAAGAGCCTGTCCCAGGAGTTGGACAGCGTTCACCGCGCCATCGAATCCGCCCGCGAGACCAGCGAGGCCTACGGCCAGCAGCTGGCCACCGCCAGTCAGTCGCTGGAGGAGCAGGATCCCGACGCCGTCCGCCTGATGGTGGAGAACCTGAGCGTCGCCACCCGCAAGGTGCGCGAAGAGAACCAGGCGCTGGAGAGCCAGCTCGCCGACACCACGGACGAGCTGGGCCGTCTGCGCGAACACCTGGAACAGGTGCGCCGCGACGCCATGACCGACGCCCTGACCAATCTGTCGAACCGCAAGGCCTTCGACGAGGCCATGGAGCGCACGTGCGCCCAGGCCGCGGCGCGCGGCGGGCCGGCGACCCTGGCGGTCGTCGATATCGATCACTTCAAGGTGTTCAACGACACCTGGGGCCACCAGACCGGCGACCAGGTGATCCGCTATGTCGCCAGCGTCATCGGCCGCGTGGCCGAGGGCGCCCGCTTCTCCGCCCGCTACGGCGGCGAGGAATTCGCGGTGATCTTCCCCACCGAGAAAAGCCACGTGGCCCTGGCCGCCCTGGAGAGCGCCCGCGAGGAGATCTCCTCGCGGATCCTGAAGCGCCGCTCGACCAACGAGGACCTGGGCGCGATCACGATCTCGACCGGGATCGCCGAGTACAAGCCCGGCGACACGCCCGCCGCCCTGATGGAACGCGCCGACGGGGCGCTCTATGCCTCCAAGCGCACGGGCCGCAATCGCACCACCCTGGCCGACGAAGGCTCCGAGACCACCCGCGCCGCCTAGTGTTTTGCCTTGGCTGACGCCGGGGTATCTTGCCTTGAGTTGAACCTCGAAGAGTTCATCCAAGGAGGACGCTATGGACGGCGCTCAAGGCGGCCCCAAGGTCAAGACATCCGTCGACGCCGGCGTCGGCGTCATTACCCTCTCCGATCCGGGCACGCTCAACGCCGCGGGCCTGGACCTGATGGCCGAGCTGACGGCCGCGTTCGAGGACTTCGCCTATGGCGACAAGGTCCGCGCGATCGTCATTACCGGTGAAGGCCGCGGCTTCTGCTCCGGCGCCAATCTGTCGGGCGGCGGCGGCGCGGCGCGGCCGGGCTCGGCCAACGGCCCGAACCAGGCGCTGATCGGCACCTTCAATCCCTTCGTCTCGGCGGTGCGCAAATCGCCCAAGCCGCTGGTCTCGGCGGTAAACGGCGTGGCCGCCGGCGTCGGCGTTTCGCTGGCCCTCTCGGCGGACCTCTGCGTCGCCGCCGAAAGCGCCTACTTCCTGCTGGCCTTCCGCCGCATCGGCCTGGTGCCGGACGGCGGCGCCACCTGGATGCTGCCGCGCCTGATCGGCAAGGCCCGCGCCATGGAGCTGATGCTGCTGGGCGAGAAGCTGCCGGCCAAGACCGCCGTCGACTGGGGCCTGATCAACAAGTGCGTGCCCGACGCCGAGCTGATGGGCGCCGCCATGCAATACGCCCACGCCCTGGCCGACGGCCCCGCCTCGCTGGGCCTGACCCGCAACCTGGTCTGGGACGCGATGGACTCGGCCTGGCACGAACAGCTCGAAGCCGAAGCTTACGCGCAAGGCGTGGCCCAGCGCACGACCGACGCCCGCGAAGGCGTCATGGCCTTCGTGGAGAAGCGGCCGGCGAAGTTCACCGGCCGATAGACCCTATGCGACGCTCGGGCGCCGGCGACGAAGCCGGCTGCCCAGGCTCGCGAAGCCCACGAGCATCAGCGCCCAGGTCGCCGGCTCCGGCACAGGCCCGCCGCCCGGCGACGTCACCGGCAGATCGTAGTTGTAGGTGACGCGGAGCGCCGCGCTGCTGGCGATCGTCCCGTAGACCAGATGGCCGTTCGTCGGTTCAGTCCCATAGCGGCCCCAGCTAAAGCTGCTGGTGGCGGCATTCGACTGGCCGATGAACAGAGCCGGCCCCAGATTGTTGAAGCCCAGCGCCGTCGGTGTGCTCACCGCGTACGAGCCAGCGCCGGACACGTTCTGGGTGTTGCTGGCGTTGGTCTGGTCGCTGAGCCCCAGGCTGGCGGCGTTGGCGATCAGCGTGCTGTCCAGGCGCATAGCCGCCGCGCCAGCCGTCTGCCCCACGTTCGCCACGACGCCGAAGTCGGCGGTCTGAACGCCGGTGAACAGCAGATCGACCGAGGTCAGGGTCCCCAGCGACGTATCGAAGGCGCCGATGGTGAAGCCGTAGGCCTTGCCCGACAGGACGCCGGTCAGGTCGACGATCTGCGTCGCCGCCTGCGCGCCGGCCGAAACGGAGATCGCCGCGACGGCCACGGCCGCCAGTAAGAAGCTCTTCAAGACACCAACCCCCACGCAACCGTCGCGCCGCGGGCAGCCCCGCGCATATCAGCCCGACTTACCTAAAGAGGCCTCGCGTGCGTCGCCTCACCCGATTGGGGGCCTGCCCACCGCGCCGTTCCACGCTATGACCTCACCTCTTGCCGTCCGAGGATCGCGTCGTGCTCACCGTCCACCACCTGAACAACTCCCGCTCGCAGCGAGTCCTGTGGCTGCTGGAGGAACTGGAGGCGCCGTATGAGATCGTCCGCTACCAGCGCGACGCGACGACCATGCTGGCCCCGCCCGAGCTGAAGGCGATCCATCCGCTGGGCAAGTCGCCTGTGATCACTGCCGACGGCGAGACCATCGCCGAGACCGGCGCGATCATCGAATACATCCTGGATCGCTATGGCGCAGGCCGCCTGGCGCCGCCGACGGGCACGCCGGAGCGTCGCCGCCTGACCTACTGGCTACACTATGCCGAGGGCTCGGCCATGCCGCCGCTGCTGCTGAAGCTGGTGTTCGGCCGGCTGCCGGCCAATGCGCCGGCCCTGATCCGGCCCATCGTCAACGGTATCGCCAAGAAGGCGCAGAGCAGCTTCATCGACCCCCAGCTGGTGGCGCACTTCAACTACTGGGAAGACGAGCTGAGCAAGGCCGAGTGGTTCTCAGGGCCTGAGTTCAGCGCCGCCGACATCATGATGAGCTTCCCGCTGGAAGCGGCGGCCGATCGGGCGGCGGCGCGGGTCGGCCGGCCCAAGCTGGCGGCGTTCCTGAAGAGGATCCACAATCGCCCGGCCTATCGGCGGGCGCTGGAGCGCGGCGGGCCGTACGCCTACGCCGGCGACGACTAGCCGCGGGTTTTGCGCAGTTTCTCGAGCTCTTCCTCGATCAGCCGGTCGCGGATGCCTTCGCCGTTCATATAGACCGACGAGGCGTGCGCGCCGAGGCCGATGCCCCAGCCCAGCATGGGCCACACGGGCCAGAAGTAGTCGCCGAACGAAGTCATGAAGTAGATCGCCACCAGGCCGGCGTTGACCACGACGTAGGCCATCAGGTGGCTGCGGAACGCCAGCTTCATATCGGCGCGGCGGATGGCCAGGCGGCGCAGTTCGACGTCGTCGCTCATGTCAGTCCCTGAGTTGCTGTCCACAGGATACCCGCTCCCGCGCCTCAGTCGAGTTTCACCGGTGTAATGGTGACACTCTCGCCGCAACCGCACGCGTCGGTCTCGTTCGGGTTGCGGAACACGAACTTGGCGGACAGCTTGCTGACCTCGTAGTCGATCTCGGTGCCGATGAGGAACAGGACCGCCTTGGGGTCGATCAGGATGGTGACGCCCTTGTCCTCGATCACCTCGTCCAGCGGGGCGGCGGCGTCGGCGTATTCCAGGACGTACTCCTGTCCCGCGCACCCGCCGTTCTTAACGCCGACGCGCAGGCCCGCATAGGGCTTCTCGGCCTTGCCCATGATCTCGCGGACCCGTTCGGCCGCGGCCTCGGACAGCGTGACCACCTTCGGCCGGGGCCGGCGGGGGCGAGGTGGCGTGGGGGTGATGTCGATGTGGGTCATCAGAACATGTTCAGGGCTAGCTTGGCCTCGTCGCTCATGCGCGAGGGGTCCCACGGCGGGTCGAAGACCAGGTCCACTTTCACAGAGCGGATCTCGCCGATCTCGCGCACGGCGTCCTCCACCCACCCCGGCATTTCCCCGGCCACCGGGCAGCCCGGCGCGGTCAGGGTCATGTCGATGGCCACGTCCTTGTCGTCGGACACGTCCACTTTGTAGATCAGGCCCAGCTCGTAGATATCGACCGGGATTTCCGGGTCGAAGACGGTCTTCAGCTTCTCGATGAGCTTATCGGTCAGCACGTCCAGCTCAGCCTGGCTGAGGGGCGGCGAGGTCGACTCGATGGGTGCGGCGTCGTCCATGGGGCTCAATCTACGCGAAAAAGGCTTGAGTCTTGGTGAGGGCGTCCACGAATGCGTCCGCCTCTTCCAGGGTGTTATATAGGGCGAATGAGGCCCGTGCGCTCGATGTGACGCCGAAACGCCGCATCAGCGGCTCGGCGCAGTGGGTCCCGGCCCGGACGGCCACCCCATATCGGTCCAGAATCTGGGCCACGTCGTGGGCATGGGCGCCGTCGACGGTGAAGGACAGGATGGCCCCCTTCCCCGGCGCTTCGCCGATCACCCGCAGCCAGTTGAACCCCTGAAGGCGCTCTCGGACGTGGGCGTACAGGTGATGCTCGTGCTCGGCGATGGCGGCGCGGTCCTGGCCGGCCAGCCAGTCGATGGCGGCGCCCAGGCCGATCGCCTCCAGGATCGGCGGCGTGCCGGCCTCGAAGCGGTGCGGCGGATCGGCGTACGTGATCTCGTCCATCGAGACCGCGCCGATCATCTCGCCCCCACCCTGGTACGGCGGCAGCGCGGCCAGCTTGTCGGCCTTGCCGTAGAGGATGCCGATGCCGGTCGGGCCATATAGCTTGTGGCCGGAGAAGACGTAGAAGTCGGCGTCGATGTCCTTCACGTCGACCGGCTTGTGGACGATGGCCTGGCACCCGTCGAACAGCACCAGCGCGCCGGCCTCATGGGCCATGCGCGCCAGGGCCTTGGCGTCGTTGATGGTGCCCAGCACATTGGACATGTGGCTCAGCGCCACGACCTTGGTCTTCGGACCCAGCAGGGCCTGATAGGCCTCCAGGTCCAGCGAGCCGTCGTCCAGCACCGGGACCCACTTCAGCACCACGCCTTTGCGTTCGCGCAGGAAGTGCCAGGGCACGATGTTGGCGTGATGCTCCATCTGCGACAGCACGATCTCGTCGCCGGGCTGCAGCCAACTCCCGATACCGGCGGCCACCAGGTTCACCGCCTCGGTGCCGCCCTTGGTGAAGACGATCTCCGTCTCGGCGGCGTTGATGAAGGCGGCGGCCTTGCGGCGCGCGGCCTCGTAGGCGTCGGTGGTCTCGTTGGCCAGGGTGTGCAGGCCGCGATGGACGTTGGCGTAGGAGTATTCCATCGCATGCGTCATCGCTTCGATCATCGCCCGCGGCTTCTGGGCCGAGGCGGCGCTGTCCAGGTAGACCAGCGGCTTGCCGTTCACCTGACGGCTCAGGATCGGGAAGTCCTTGCGGATCGCTTCGGCGTCGAAGGCCATGCTCAGGCCCCGAGCCTTTCCGCCGCCCAGGCGCGGACGACGTCGCGCGCGCCCTCGTGGTCGATCCGGTCGATGACCTCGCCGATGAAGGCTTCCGTCAGCAGGGCGCGGGCCACGGCCTCGGGCATGCCGCGCTGGCGGGCGTAAAACAGGGCGTCCTCGTCCAGCGCGCCGACCGTGTTGCCGTGGGCGCAGGAGACGTCGTCGGCGTAGATCTCCAGCTCGGGCTTGGCGTCGACCTCGGCCCGGTCCGAGAGGATCAGAGCGTGATGCCCCATCCGCGCGTCGGTGCGGTCGGCGCCCTCGGCGACGATGATCTTGCCCTGGAACACTGCGCGGGCCTGATCGCGAACCACGCCCTTGGTGAGTTGCTGCGTCGTGCCATCCACCGCCGCGTGGGTGACCGAGGTGGTGAGGTCGGCGTGGCGCTTGTCGGCCAGCAGATAGACCCCGTCCAGGCGCAGGTCGGCGTGGCCGCCGGGGTGGCGGACGATGGTCTCCAGCCGCTGGCGACGCGCGCCCCCGGTCAGCACCGTCTGCGCGAAGGACGCGCCCGGCGCGAGATCGACCTGAGCCTGGCTGACCGTCACGCCCTCGGCGTCGTCGGCGGCCAGGATGATGCGTTCGACCACGGCGTCCTTGGCCAGGCTGAGGATCAGGCCGGTCTGGCCGAGGTACGCCCCCTCGCCTTCGTAGCTCTCCAGGATGGTCAGATTGCCCGCCACCTCGACGTCCACGGAGACACGGGCCGCGTGGGACCCGTCGCCGCGCGAGACGATGCGCAGGGCGACGACCTTGGTCTCCCCGGGCTCGACGCCGATGTGCGCGGCGCCCTGTCCATTGGCCACGACGAGAAGCTCGTCGGCCAGGGCGTCGAACGGACCCGCCGGCAGCGACGCGACGTCCAGCGCCGCCGACGGCGCCGGGACCTGACGGATCAGGCCTCGCAGGTCGGTCCAGCGCCAGTCCTCGTCGCGCTTGCCGGGAAGCTCGGCCGCGTCGCGGGTCTTGATGGCGGAGGCGACGCTCACGCGGCCCTCGCGTACTTCTCGTAGCCTTCGCGCTCCAGCTCGAGCGCCAGTTCCGGCCCGCCCGAGGCCACGATCTTCCCGCCCGCCAGCACGTGGACGCGGTCGGGTTTGATGTAGTCCAGCAGGCGCTGGTAGTGCGTGATCACCAGCATGGCGCGCTCAGGCGAGCGCAGCGCATTCACCCCATCCGCCACGATGCGCAGGGCGTCGACGTCCAGGCCGCTGTCCGTCTCGTCCAGAATGAGGAAGCGGGGCGACAGCATCGCCATCTGGAAGATCTCCATCCGCTTCTTCTCGCCGCCCGAGAAGCCGACGTTCAGCGCCCGCTTCAGCATGTCGAAGTCGATCTTCAGCTCGGCGGCCTTGGCGCGGGCCAGCTTCAGGAACTCGGGCGCGGTCACCTCGGGCTCGCCGCGCGCCTTCTTCTGGGCGTTCAGCGCCGTGCGGATGAAGGTCAGGGCCGGGACGCCGGGGATCTCCAGCGGATACTGGAACGACAGGAACACGCCCTTGGCCGCCCGCTCATTGGCTTCCAGCGCCAGCAGATCCTCGCCGTCCAGCGTCGCGCCGCCTTGCGTCACCTCATAGCCCTGGCGGCCAGTCAGCACATAGCTCAACGTCGACTTGCCGGCGCCGTTCGGCCCCATGATCGCGTGGACCTCGCCGGCAGGCACGTCGAGGCTCAGACCCTTCAGGATCTCCTTGTCGTCGACGGTGGCGTGGAGGTTGGAAACAGACAGCATTACGTCAAGTGCTCCGGGCGGCGGTCAAAGCTCGACCGCCTTCTTGTCTTCGATCTTCTCGACCACGCGGACGTCGGCCCCGACGCCTTGGGCGAAGGCATAGGCGTCGCCGGCCGCGTCCAGGTAGCATTCCAGGTCGAACAGGCCGGCCTCGGGATCCAGCAGGGTGATCGCGGTCGCCCGCGTGCCGGCGGGGATCTCGGTCGGCGCGGGATCCTGGTTGCCGGCGGCGGTGACGCTCAGGGCGCGGACCAGGACGACGCCGTCCCATTCACGCAGCATCTGGCCGTCGGCGTCGGTCGCCGTCAGTTCGCCGTCGTGGATGGGCCGGCTCATCCGACGCTCCCTTCCAGCGAGATGGCCACCAGCTTCTGGGCCTCGACGGCGAATTCCATGGGCAGTTCCTGCAAGACGTCCTTGACGAAGCCGTTGACCAGCAGCTGGACGGCTTCCTCCTGACTGAGACCACGCTGCATGGCGTAGAACAGTTGATCTTCGGACAACCGCGTCGTCGTGGCCTCGTGCTCGAACTTCGACTGGCCGTTGCGGGCCTCGATGTAGGGCACGGTGTGGGCGGCGCAGTGCTTGCCGATCAGCAGGCTGTCGCACTGGGTGAAGTTTCGCGCGCCCTTGGCCTTCGGGTGGGCCGAGACCAGGCCGCGATAGGTGTTGGACGACCGGCCCGCCGAGATGCCCTTGGAGATGATCCGCGAGCGGGTGTTGGCGCCCAGGTGGATCATCTTGGTGCCGGTGTCGGCCTGCTGGCGGCCATTGGTGATGGCGATCGAGTAGAATTCGCCCGAACTCTCGTTCCCGCGCAGGATGCAGGACGGGTACTTCCAGGTGATCGACGAGCCGGTCTCGACCTGGGTCCAGCTCACCTTCGAACGGTCGCCGCGGCAGTCGGCGCGCTTGGTGACGAAGTTGTAGATGCCGCCCTTCCCGGTCTCCGGATCGCCCGGGTACCAGTTCTGGACGGTGGAATATTTGATCTCGGCGTCATCCATCGTCACCAGCTCGACCACGGCCGCGTGCAGCTGGTTCTCATCGCGCATCGGGGCGGTGCAGCCCTCCAGGTACGAGACGTAGCTGCCCTTGTCGGCGATGATCAGGGTGCGTTCGAACTGGCCGGAATTCTCGGCGTTGATCCGGAAATAGGTGCTGAGCTCCATCGGGCAGCGCACGCCCGGCGGCACATAGACGAAGCTGCCGTCCGAGAAGACCGCGGCGTTCAGGCAGGCGAAATAGTTATCGCTGACCGGCACGACCGAGCCCAGGTACTGCTTCACCAGCTCCGGGTGCTCGCGGATCGCCTCGCTCATCGAGCAGAAGATCACGCCGACCTGCGCCAGTTCCTTCTTGAACGTGGTGACCACGCTGACGCTGTCGAACACGGCGTCCACGGCATAGCGCGGCGCGCCCTCGACGCCGGCCAGGACCTCCTGCTCGCGCAACGGGATGCCCAGCTTCTTGTAGACTTCCAGCAGGTCCGGATCGACCTCGTCGAGGCTCTTCGGGCCGACCTTCTCCTTGGGCGCGGCGTAGTAGTAGCTGTCCTGGTAGTCGATGCGCGGGAAGTTCACCTTGGCCCAGTCGGGCTCGTCCATCGCCAGCCAGCGCTCGAACGCGTCCAGCCGCCACGCCAGCATCCACTCCGGCTCGTTCTTCTTCGCCGAGATGAAGCGCACGATGTCGGCGTTCAGGCCCTTGGGCGCGAAGTCCTGTTCGATGTCGCTGACGAAGCCGTGCTTGTACTTCTCCAGGCTGGCGACGTGTTCGACGGTCTGTTTGACGGCGGCCATCAGGCGACTTCCTTCCGGCGCGCGGCGTGACGGGCGTGGGCTTCCAGCCACGCGTCGGCGAACCGGCTCCAATCTTGTTCGGTGGTGTCCCAGCCGCCCGACACGCGGATCGCGCTGGCGGCCAGGTCGGCATGGCCCATGGCGATCAGGACATGGCTGACCTTGACCTTGCCCGACGAGCAGGCCGACCCAGCGCTGACCATCACGCCGGCCAAGTCCAGGGCCATTACCTGGCGTTCGGCGTCCCAGCCAGGCGTGGCGACGCACAGGGTGTTGGGCAGTCGCGGCTCGCGCTCGCCCAGGACGATGGCCCCGGCGGCCTTGAGGCGTGCGGCGGCGGCATCGCGTCCGGCGGTGTCGGGGCTGGCCGACACGGCCTTGGCCGCCGCGCCGAAGCCGCTGATTCCGGGGATATTCTCGGTTCCGGCCCGACGCCCGCGCTCCTGGCCGCCGCCGTGCTGGACGCGGACCATCGTGGCGCGCGGGCCGAACGTCAGGGCGCCGACGCCCTGCGTGCCGCCGATCTTGTGGGCCGAGACCGCCAGGGTGTCGGCGCCGATGGCGCGGCTGTCGACCGGGATCTTGCCCGCGGCCTGGATCGCATCGACGTGCAGCCAGCCGTTCGCGGCCCGGACCAGCTCGGCGGCCTCCGCCACGGGCTGGACCACGCCGGTTTCGTTGTTGGCCAGCATCAGCGCCACGAAGGGCCGGCCATCGCCCGCGTCCCACGCCGCCAGTCGGTCGCGCAGCCAGGCCAGGTCGGCCACGCCATTGGCGTCGACCGGCAGGTATTCCACCGCGGCGTCCGACGCCTTGGCGCTCTCCAGCACGCTGTCGTGCTCGATGGCCGAGACGATCAGCCGACGGCTGCCGGTGGCGACCGCACTCAGGATGGCCAGGGCGTTGGCTTCGGTGCCGCCACCCGTGAAGATCACGGTCGAGGCCGGGGCTGCGATCAGCGCCGCCACGTGCGACCGCGCCTGCTCCATCACCGCGCGCGCCGCGCGGCCGGCCGCATGGACCGAGGACGGATTGCCCACGGTCTCCAGCGCGCGCGCCACGGCGGCGACCGCCTCGGGGCGGACCCGCGTGGTGGCGTTATGGTCCAGGTAGACGCTCATGCGGCGCGGCGCAGCCTTCCGCCGATGACGTCGGCCAGGCTAACCGAGGCCAGGTAGTCCTCGATCTTGTCGCCCAGGTCGGCCCAGAGGTCGTGGGTCAGGCAGCGTTCGCCGCGGATCATGCAGCCCTGCCCGGCCTTCTCGCAGCGGGTGGCGTGCAGCGGTTCGTCCACGGCATGGACAATCTCGGCGATGGTGGTGGTGTCGGCGGTGCGGGCCAGGCGATAGCCGCCGCCGGGGCCGCGCGAGCTCTTCACCAGCCCCTTGCGGCGCAGGCGCGCGAACAGCTGCTCCAGATAGCTCAGCGAGATTTCCTGACGCGTGGCGATGTCGGCCAGGGCCACGGCCCGGCAGGCGTCGCCCTCGCGGCGCGCGAGGTCGGCCATCGCCATCACGGCGTAGCGGCCTTTCGTGGAGAGACGCATGGTTTTGACCCGATGCAGTTTTCGCGCGCATCCGGGGCCGCCTATGTTATTAGCCCCGCCTTCGCGCAGGGCTCCCAAAACAGGTCGCGCCGGATAGGCTGCGACTTAGGAAGACCCAGCACAGCAGTCAAGTATTCCGGACGGATGAGAGACCACGAATGCCAGAGATAGTTCTGACCGGCGCAGTTGGACGGATCGAGGGGCGCTACACCCAGGGCAAGAGCGAGACCGCACCGGTCGCCTTGATCCTGCACCCTCACCCCAAGGCGGGCGGCCAGATGAACAATCCGGTGGCCGTGCAGCTCTTCCACCTGTTCATGAAGCGCGGCTTCTCGGTCCTGCGGTTCAACTTCCGCGGCGTGGGCCGGTCCCAGGGCGAATTCGACGGCGGCATCGGCGAACTGGCCGACGCGGCCACGGCGTTGGACTGGCTGCAGTCCACCAACCCCGCGGCCTCGCAGTGCTGGGTGGCCGGCTATTCGTTCGGCGCCTGGGTGGGGATGCAGCTGCTGATGCGCCGGCCCGAGACGGACGGCTTCATCTCGGTGTCGCCCCCGACCAACGCCTACGACTTCTCGTTCCTGGCCCCCTGCCCGGCCTCGGGCCTGATCCTGCACGGCCAGAACGACACCGTCGTGCCGCCGCTGGACGTGGAACGCGTGGTTTCCAAGCTGCGCACCCAGAAGGGCATCGTCATCGACTACGACGTGGTCGAGGGCGCCAGCCACTTCTGGATGGAGAACCTGCCGGAAGTCGAACGCCGGGTGGGGACCTATCTGGACAAGCGCCTGGCGGCCAACCCGGCCTAGCGCCATGCCGGCGCCGGACGACGCGATCCGCGCGCGGCGCAGGCTGACCAACAAGCTGATCGCGGCGCATGAGGCGGAACGGCTGCGGCCGTTCTTCCTGGCCGACGTGACGCTGATCGTCGGCGACGGCGGGCTGATCCTGGGCGTGGACGCGGTGATCGCGGCGTTCGCGGCACAGTTCGCCGACCCGGACTTCAAGACCTACATCCGCGAAACCGAGACCGTGCGCCTGGACGCCGAGGGCGCCCGCGCGGCCGAGGCCGGGCGCTGGACGGGCCTCTATGCCGACGCCGAGCTCAGCGGGACCTACCTGGCGACCTGGCGGAATGTCCGCGGCCAGTGGGCGATCGAGAACGAGCTCTACGTCACGCTGAGCTAGAACCGGCGTTCTCGCGTCCGGCGCAGCGCGCTTACGGCGGAGGCCGCGAAGGCGGCCGACCTGCCGGCCGCGCTGCGGTCGGGGGCGAGGCCTCCGACATGCGCGCCGTCCGGCGTGGTCAGCCGCCAGGACCAGGCCTCACCGGCGGCTTCCAGGACGAACGTGCACCCGCCGGTGGTGGGGAAGAAGGGCTTGTCCATGACGTGAACGTGACGCCGCGCCGTGCAGGCGCAGCGGTCCGGCCGATGGAGATCCCGTGCAGGCCTAATCGGCTCTCGGCAGGATCACCCGGAACGCCGCGCCCTGCCCGGCTTCGGCCAGGTCGATCCGCGCGTGGCTGGCCGCCAGGAGCGAGCGCGCGATGGACAGGCCCAGGCCCGTCCCGCCCTCGGCGCGGCGGCTGGTGAAGAACGGCTCGAACAGGCGGTCGCGGTCGGCGACCGGAACGCCCGGCCCGTCGTCGGTCACCCTCAGGATCACTTCCGCCCCCTCCAGCGTGGCGCTCACCGTGGCGTGGCGGGCCCCGGCCTGACGGGCGTTCTGCAGCAGGATCGTCAGAACGCTTTCAAGCGTGGTCAACGGCGCCGCGACGGGCGGGATCTCGCGGGAGATATCCACCGCCACGGGGAAACCCGCGGCGTCGGCGGCGCGTCGCACCGGCGCGGCGAGGTCGGTGGCGGCGCCGGCCTCCGCGCTGGCCATGTCGGCCCGCGCCAGGTCCAGCAGCCGGGTGACCAGCTGGTTCAGGCGGTCGCTGTCGCCGGCGATGTTGTCGAGGAAGCGTCGCCGCTCCTCCGGCGACATGGTCTCGAAGTGGTCCTGCAGCAGCTCCACCGCCCCGCCGATCCCGGCCAGCGGGGTCTTGAACTCGTGGCTGACGGCGGCGGCGAAGTCGCGCAGGTATCCCGACCGGCGCTCGATCCGCTCGGCCATGGCGCGGAAATCTTCGTACAGGTCGCGGACCTCGATGGCGGCGGTGCGGGGCGTGCGTGGAATCTCCCCGCCCCCGCCGGCCACCTCGCGCGCCGCCGCGCTGAGCTTTTCGATGGGCCGGGTCACCCCGCGCGAGATCAGCCCCGACAACAGCCCGACCAGCGCCAGGATCACCGCCGCCGCCAGCGCGAACTTGCCACGATCCTCGTAGAGCCCACGGAACAAAGCGCGCGGGGAGCGGGACAGCAGCACGACGCCCTGCACCCGGCCGCCGACCAGGATCGGCCGGGCATGGTGCAGGCGGATGCCGCCGGCCTTGGACAGCCATTCGAAACGGTAGCGGCGCTGGAAGTCGCCGTTCTCGCGCAGCACGGTGCGGGACCGGCCGCCCAGCGCCGCCTTCACCTCGGGCAGGCCCGAATAGTCCTCGCCGTCCATCGAGACGCCGTGACGATCCAGCACGACGGCCGAGGCCAGGGTCGTGCGCGTCGTCCGCTCCAGCACCGGCTCCATCGCCCGCGCGACGCCCACGGCCTGGGGATCGGGCGCCTGGCGGGCGCGACGCGGCGTCGGGCGCTCCGGCAGGACAGGATCGCGGCTGAGGTCGATAGTGGTGAACTCGGGCCGGAAGTAGCCGTCCGGCGGCTTGTCCGGCCGCGCGACGGGCTTTGGCGCGCCGGGCCAGCCGACGGCGGCCACCGCCGTCAGCGCCGCGCCTTGGGCCACCAGCTCGGCCTCGGTCTGCCGGACCAAGGTGTTCTCGTAGACCCGCAGCGAGATCGCGCCGATCGCCGGCATGGCGGCGGCGAACACCAGCACGCCGAACAGGATCGTCCGCAGGCGCAGCGCCGGCCACAACGGCGCGATCAGGTCCTTCAGCCGCGCGATCACGCCATCTGGCCGAGGCAGGGTCCCAGCCGATAGCCGACGCCCGCGCGGGTCTCGACCACGTCGCCGCCGCCCAGCGCGGCGAACTTGCCGCGCAGGTTGCGCACATGGCTGTCGATGGTGCGGTCGGTAATGGCGAAGCCCGGGCCGTGCAGGTTGTCGATGATCGCGTCGCGGCTGAAGACCCGCGAGGGCGCGCCCAGCAGGATGCGCAGGATGCCGAACTCGGTGACCGTCAGCGCCACCTCTTTGTCGCCCCAGCGGGCGATCCAGCTCTCGGGGTCCAGCGCCAGGCGGCCCTGGCTCATGATCGCCTGGGTCGGCTTGGCCGCCGGCGCGCGGGCGCGGCGCAGGATCGCCTGGACGCGGGCCACGACTTCGCGCGGGCTGAACGGCTTGACGACATAGTCGTCGGCGCCCAGCTCGATGCCCAGGATGCGGTCGATCTCGTCGTCGCGGGACGACAGGAACAGGATCGGAATGTCGCCCTGCGCCCGAAGGCGGCGGCAGACCTCCAGTCCGTCCAGCTTGGGCATGTTGATGTCCAGCACCACCAGGTCGGGGCGCTGCTGGTCCACCGAGGCAAGCGCGGCCTCGCCGTCCTCGGCCTCGCGGGCGCCGAGACCGGCCTTCTCCAAGGCGAACACCAGGAGCTGGCGGATGTGGGGATCGTCGTCGACGACGAGGACCTGTGGCATGGGGCTCATGTTCCGGGGTTCGGGGTGGGCGTCAATGGAGGCGCGGCTTTCGGCGGCAATGGCATACGGTGGCCGTTGCAGTCGCGCTGACCCGGCCAGGGATCGGGCGTATAGATGGGGAACAGCGCGTGGGCGCGGGCCAGCCGGCGCGCGTCGCGCCAGCGCCACGTCCGCCAGTCGCGCTGATTCTTCGCCACCAGGGCCGTGAGGTTCTGCCGCTTCCAGTCGACGCGTTCACGGAAATCGCCGACCGGAAGACGCGTCTCAAGTTCCGCCAGGGACACGATGGCCGCGCCATCGACATCGTCCATGTAGCAGAGGTCGAGGGCGACGCCCGCGCCGCCGACCTCTCGGGCGTGACGGGTGTTCCACGCGGCCGAGACCGCGCCCAGGTCGACGACGCTGCAGAGAACCAGGACCACGCCCGCGACCCGCAGATTGGCGTTGATCAGCCAGCCGGAGCTCTTGGCCCGCAGCAGCCGCCAAGTGATCAGCACCAGGCCCGTCGCCACCACCGCCATCCAAAGCAGGGCCGCGATCCGCATCCGCGTCAGGGAATAGACCTCGACATAGTCCACGGTCCGCAGCGCCGTGGACGCCACCAGGAACAGGTTCTGCACGATCCAAAGGGTGACCAGCACACGCACCGTCCGGTTGGCGGCGGTCGCCGAGCCGGGGCGCAGGAACACCAGCACGAACAGGCCGGCCAGCAGCGCCGTGGCGATCAGCGGATAGGCGCCCCGGTGGGCGTAGTCGGCGAAGCTCACGCCCTTGGGCAGGCCCGCGCCGCTCCACAGGTAGGCGATGTCCAGGCCGTTCTGCAACGCGAAGATCAGGTTGAACAGGCCCAGCGAGACGGTGAGCGAGATCGTGCCCACGCCCGCGAGCTTAAGGTCGCCCTCCAGCCCCGGCGCCGCCCAGGTGCGCCGCAGGCCGCGGGGCCGCAGCACGGCCCAGACCGCCAGCCCGACGACGACCCAGAGGAACAGCCGCCCGCCGTCCAGCTCGGGCAGACGCCAGTCGCCCAGCGCTTCGCCGATCACCGGATTGGCGCTGGCGAACAGCGACAGGAAGATGATCCCGCCCACCACCGGCAGGGCCGCGCCTGCCAACATGATCGTGATCCGCACGGGTCCCCCGCGGGCCCGCGCCTTCAGCACGCGCTGAACATCGAACAGCGGGCCGATCAGCGCCTTGCACCCGCCCAAGAAGAGCCGTTGAAACCAGCGCCAGCCGTCGTCGCCCGCATGCGCCCGGGGCGCCAGCGCGGCGACGCCCAGGGCCAGCAGGAACAGCAGCCAGCCCATCAGCGTCGGCCGTTCGACCTGCAGCAGCGCCAGGGCCACGGCGACGAGGCCGGCGACGCGCGCAAGACGGCTGCGCCACAGCATCGGCCGCGCAAGGATGAGGGCTGCGACCCAGGCCAGGTTGAAGAGCGCGAAGTTCAGACCCAGGCCGTCGGCCCGCCACAGCAGCAGATCGCCGGCCGCCACCACGACCACGGCCAGGGTCGCCTTGATCCAGAAGCTCGGAAGCCGCGTCGGCATGCGAAGGTCCCCGTTGTGCAGGGACCGTCCTAGAGCGGTCGCATCACGCCCTGCCCGAGCCGCCGTGCGCAGGCGGCCCGGTTCATGTGCAGGAGTTGTGCAGGCCTATCGGGTCAGTTCGAGGCCCTTGAGGTCGCCCTCTGCCCGCCAGGCTTCCAGCACCTTGGTGAAGGCCACGGGACCCGCTCCGTACGAGCCGTTCTTCACGGTCATCGCCTCGGGCTGGCCCTCGTTGTTGTAGTAGCCGGGGGTGCACTCCTTCAGGAACGCCTCGCGCATGATCGCCAGCTTGACGATGGTGTCGACCCAGGCGGCCTCCGCCTCGGCCGACGGCTCCACCGTCCGGACCTGATGGTCCAGGGCGTGCTTCAGCACATAGGCGATGTGCTTGGACTGCTCGTTGATCATGTGCGGGAAGTTGGCGCTGAAGCCCGACTGCACGTTCGAGACGATGAAGCAGTTCGGGAAGTCCCGCGTCAGCAGGCCATGCAGCGTCTCCGCCCCATTGGCCCACTTCTGGGTCAGGGTCTTGCCGCCCTTGCCGTACAGCTCGTAGCCCGAGCGGCGCGTGTAGTCGGTGCCGACCTCGAAGCCGGTGGCGTAGATCAGGCAGTCGACCTCGTACTCTTTCCCGTCGACGACGATGCCGTGCTCGGTGATCCGCTCGACGCCTTTGCCCTTGGTGTCGATCAAGTGGACGTTCGGTCGGTTGAAGGTCGCCAGGTAGTCGTCGTGGAAGCACGGCCGCTTGCAGAACTGGTTGTACCAGGGCTTCAGCGCCTCGGCCTTGGCGGGGTCCTCGACCACGCTGTCCACCCGGGCGCGGACCTGTTCCATCTTCTTGAAGTCGGCCAGCTGCATCAGCTCGGCGGGGTTCTCGACGGTCTCCCCGGCCTCGGCCTTCTTGCGGGCCAGCAGCAGGATGTTGCCGATGATGTCGGTCCAGCCGTCCTGGACCAGGTCTTCCTCGGCGAAACCGCCCGAGACCAGGACGTTGAAGTTGTCCATCCGGTGCTGCTGCCAGCCGGGCTGCAGGCTGTCGGCCCACGCCGGATCGGTGGGCCGGTTGTTGCGGACGTCGATCGAGGACGGCGTGCGCTGGAAGACGAACAGCTCCTTGGCCCACTCGCCCAGGTGCGGCACGCACTGCACCGCCGTGGCGCCGGTGCCGATGATCGCGACGCGCTTGTCCTTCAGGCCGGTCAGCCCGCCGTTCGAGTCGCCGCCCGTATACTCATAATCCCAGCGGCTGGTGTGGAAGCTGTGGCCCTTGAAGCTCTCGACGCCCGGAATACCGGGCAGCTTCGGCCGGTGCAGCGGCCCATTGGCCATGACCACGAAGCGGGCCTTCAGCGCGTCGCCGCGGTTGGTGGAGACGATCCAGCGGGACGTGTCCTCGTCCCACCGCATCTCGGTCACTTCGGTCTGGAACAGCGCGCCCTTGTACAGGTCGAACTTCTCGCCGATGGCGCGGCTGTGGCGCAGGATCTCGGGCGCGCGGCTGTACTTCTCGACGGGCAGATAGCCCACCTCTTCCAGCAGCGGCAGGTAGATGTAGCTCTCGATGTCGCAGGCCGCGCCGGGATAACGGTTCCAATACCAGGTGCCGCCGAAATCGCCGCCCTTCTCGATGATGCGGATATCCTCGACGCCGGCCTCGCGCAGCCGCGCCGCGGCCAGTTGGCCGCCGAAGCCCCCGCCGACCACCACGACCTCGACGTCGTCGGTGACCGGTGCGCGCTCCAGCTTTTCGACGTAGGGGTCTTCCAGGTAGTGGGCGAACTGGCCGGCGATCTCGACATACTGCTCGCTGGCGTCGGTGCGCAGGCGCTTGTCCCGCTCGGCCCGGTACTTGTCGCGCAACGCGTTCGGGTCGAAGCCCAGGTCGTCAGCCGCCATCGTCGTCCTCCGCCGTTATGTTATCGGCGTTCAGCCTGCCGAACGAATGTTTGAACGGCAAGGGGGACGTGGCGGAAGCTAGCGCTTCAAACTCGCCAGGTAGTCCAACGCCGTCAGCGCCTGCGCCCGTACCCCGACCTCCATCGCGCCCTCGTCGACGACGTTGAACAGCGGAGAGTGGTTCACGCCCTTCGGGAAACCGATGCCCAGGTTGTAGAACACCCCCGGGACCTTCTGCTGATAGTACGAGAAGTCCTCGGCGCCGGTGATGAAGTCGATGTCGTCCTTGATCTTGCCCTTGGCGGCGCGGACCAGGGTCGGCTTCATCTTCGCGGTCAGGGCCGGGTCGTTGGCGGTCACTGGGTTGGGCGTGTTCCAGATGATCTTGCCCGAGCCGCCGTAACGGCTGGCGATCGACTCCACCGCCTTCTCAGCCCGCGCCATCACGTCGGTCCGCAGCGCGGGGTCGAACGTGCGCAGCGTGCCGCTCAGCATCATGTCGTCGGGAATGATGTTCTGGCGCACGCCGCCATGCACCGTGGCCACCGTCAGGATTGTCGGCGTGCGGGTCACGTTGATCTGCCGCGCGGCGATCTGGTTGAAGGCCAGGACGATCTCGGCCTGCATCGAGGCGATGTCGATGCCGTTCGAGGGGTTCGCGCCGTGGGTCTGCTTGCCCTTCAGCTTGATCTCGTAGCCGTCCGAGGCGGCCAGCATCGGGCCGGGCCGCCAGGTCAGCGCGCCCGGTTCGCCGGGGCCGACGTGCAGGCCGAAGACGGCGCTGGGCGCAGGGTTGGCCAGGGCGCCGTCCTTGATCATCAGCGGCGCGCCGCCCTCCTCGCCCGCCGGCGGGCCTTCTTCCGCCGGCTGGAACAGGAAGACGATCGTGCCGGGGATCTGGTCCTTCATCGCGGCCAGCACCTCGGCGGCGCCCATCAGGATCGCCACGTGGGCGTCGTGGCCGCAGGCGTGCATCACGCCGACCTGGGCGCCGTTGTAGGTGGCTACGGCCTTCGAGGCGAAGGGCAGCCCGGTCTGCTCGGCCACCGGCAGGGCGTCCATGTCGGCGCGGAGCGCCACGACACCGCCGGGCTTGCCACCCTTCAGCACCGCGACGACGCCGGTCTTTGCGACGCCGGTCCGCACCTCGAAACCCAGTTTCTTCAGGTGCGCGGCCACCAGGGCGGCGGTGCGCACCTCGCTGTTGCTCAGCTCGGGGTGCTCGTGGATGTCGCGCCGCCATTCGACGACCTTCGGCTGGACCGCCTTGGCCTTCGCGAAGACGGCGGCGTCGAAGCTCTGCGCCGCGGCGGGCGTCGCGATGGCCAGCGCCAGCGCGCCGGCGATCCCGTGAATCTTACGCATGGAACTCCCCCTCAAGACCTGACGATACGGCCCCCGGCCATGGGCTCAGGCACGCCCGTTGTCTTCGGAAACGAGATCGGCAGGCCACGGGCCGTCCGCGCCGCCAGATAGGCGAAGGCTTCGGCCTCGATCGAGTCGCCGCGCCAGCCGTGGTCCTCGGCGGTCTTCACCGGCATGGGCAGCCGCTCGGCCAGCGCCTTCATGATCTCAGGGTTGTGCCGGCCGCCGCCGCAGACGATCACCTCGGTGGGCGTGGCCCCCATCATGTCGAAGCCCGCCTTCACGGCCTCGGCGGTGAAGGCCACCAGCGTCGCCGCGGCGTCTTCCAACTGCAGCGCCTCCAGCGGCTCCAGCGAGAAGTCGAAGCGGTCCAGCGACTTGGGCGGCGGGGCCTGGAAGTACGGGTGCGCCAGCAGGGCGCGGACCACGGCCTCGTCCACCCGCCCGACGCTGGCGTACTTGCCGCCGGCGTCGAAGCGACCGGCGCCCCTCGCCTGAACCAGCAGGTCGATCATCCCGTTGCCCGGACCGGTGTCGAACGCCGCGATATCGTCGCCGCCCGTCCAGAACGTCACATTGGCCACGCCCCCGACGTTCAGCACCGCCAGCGGCGCGGTCAGGCCCGAGGCCCGCGCCCGCGCCAGGTGGTAGATCGGCGCCAGCGGCGCGCCCTCCCCGCCCGACACGACGTCGGCCGTGCGGAAGTCGAAGGCCACGGGGCGACCGGTCAGCCGCACCAGCAGGCCGGCGTCGCCCAACTGCACCGTGCGACCGGGCACGCCGTCCTTGGGCCGTTCGTGCAGCACCGTCTGGCCGTGCATGCCGATCAGGTCGATGTCGGGCCACGACAGGCCGTTGGCCTGCAGGAACGCCTCGGCGGCGGCGTGATGTTCCTCGGCCACCATCTCGGCGGCGTGCGGGAAGATGGCCGGCGCCGGCGTGCCGCGTTCCCATGCCAGCGCCTGCTTCGTCGCCTCCAGCATCACGTCGCGGGTCGCGTCGGTCAGCTTGCGTTCGCCGGCCGGGCCGAACGCCTGGATCGTGTCGCCATCGGTCTCCAGGATCGCCATGTCGACGGCGTCCAGCGAGGTCCCGGTCATGAATCCAAGCACGAGCATGACCGTTGACTGCCATGTCCGCGAACCGCTAGCTAGGCCCACCATGATCGGACCGGCCGCCAACACCGCCCGCTATTACCGCCTGCCCTTCTAGCAGGCGTCCGATCCCACGCGCCTGCCTTCCCGGCCGGCGCATTCCCGAACAAATCCGAGAACGCCGGCCTCCTCGCATCCCAAGGAGCCTGCCATGTCCCTCGAAATCCTTAGGCCCGACGTGCTAGAGCGCGCCGATCCAGCCGCAGAGAATCCGTCGATGTCCGATCCCGCCTTCAAATCCGACTTCCTGAAGGTGCTGCAGGCGCGCGGTTACATCCATCAGGTGACCCACCCGGTCGAGCTGGACGAGGCGGCGGCCAAGGGCGTGGTCACCGCCTACATCGGCTTCGACGCCACGGCGGCGTCGCTACACGTGGGCTCGCTGATCCAGATCATGATGCTGCGCCGGCTGCAGCAGACCGGCCACAAGCCCATCGTGCTGATGGGCGGCGGCACCACCAAGATCGGCGACCCCACCGACAAGGACCAATCGCGCCCCCTGCTCACCGAGGCGCAGATCCAGGCCAACATCGCCTCGATCAAGACGGTCTTCGCCAAGTTCCTGACTTTCGGCGACGGGCCGACCGACGCGATCATGGTCGACAACGACAGCTGGCTGTCGAAATACGGCTACGTCGATTTCCTGCGCGAGTTCGGGGTCCACTTCACGATCAACCGCATGCTGGCGTTCGACAGCGTCAAGGCCCGGCTGGACCGCGAACAGCCGATGACCTTCCTCGAGTTCAACTACATGCTGATGCAGTCGGTGGACTTCCTGGAGCTGGAGCGCCGCAACGACTGCCGACTGCAGATGGGCGGCTCGGACCAGTGGGGCAACATCGTCAACGGGGTGGAGCTGATCCGCCGCGTCGAACAGAAGCCCGCCTTCGGCCTGACCACCCCGCTGCTCTCCACCGCGTCAGGCCAGAAGATGGGCAAGACCGTGGGCGGGGCCGTGTGGCTCAACGCCGACATGCGCAGCCCCTACGACTACTGGCAGTTCTGGCGGAACACCGAGGACGCCGACGTGGGCCGCTTCATGAAGCTGTTCACCGACCTGCCCCTGGACGAGATCGCCCGGCTGGAGGCCCTGCCGGGCGCCGAGATCAACGAGGCCAAGAAGGTGCTGGCCAACGCGGCGACCACCATGCTGCACGGCGCGGAGGCGGCGGCCACGGCCGAGGCGGCGGCCAAGGCGGCGTTCGAGGACGGCCGCGTCTCCGGCGATCTGCCCACGCATGAGGTGGCCAAGGCCGACCTCGACGCCGGCGTCCAACTCGCCGACCTGGCGGTGGCGGCGGGCCTTGCCGGCTCCAAGGGCGAGGCGCGACGCCTGGCCCAAGGCGGCGGGCTGCGGGTGAACGACAAGGCCGAGGCCGACGCCAACCGTGTGATCAACGCCGCCGACCTCGCCGACGGCGTGGTGAAGCTCTCGGCCGGCAAGAAGAAGATCGTGCTCGTACGGCCGGTCTGAGGAGGAACGATGACGAACGTTGTGGAAGGCGCGCCCGCGCCCGACTTCGACCTGGAAACGCCGGACGGCCGCGTGAAGCTGGCCGACTTCGCCGGCAAGACCGTGGTGCTCTATTTCTATCCGAAGGACGACACCACCGGCTGCACCAAGGAGGCCCAGGAGTTCACCGCCCTGGCGCCGCAGTTCGCCAAGGCCGGCGTCACGGTGATCGGGGTGTCCAAGGACACGATCGCCAAGCACCGCAAGTTCGCCGCCAAGTACGACCTGACCATCCCCCTGGGGTCCGACCCCGAGGGCGAGGTCATCGAGCGCTACGGCTCTTGGGTCGAGAAGAGCCTCTATGGCCGCAAGTACATGGGCATCGACCGGTCCACCTTCCTGATCCGCCACGGCAAGCTGGTGAAGATCTGGCGCAAGGTGAAGGTGGCCGACCACGCGCAACAGGTGTTGGACGCCGCGACGGCTTCGTGACGCTTTTCGCCGATAAACGATGACGCCATGCGGCGGGTGGTCGCTTTGGGGCTGAACCTCCCCCCAAGCGGCTTGCCTGTCGCAAAAAAGTCGTCGCATATCGCCGACACCGAGGGTGTGGGGACTTCCGGCTCAGTATGAAACGTCTGGCGCAGCTCGGCCGCTCGCTCGTGGATTTGTTCCCGGAACGGCACCTCTACGTCCGCTCCGGCGGCGCCATGAAGGCCTTCGTCCTCACCACCCGGAAGCAACTGATCATCGCCGGCGGGGTCGCCGGCGGGGCCATGTGGATGGGCGTCTGCACCGCCGCCATGCTGGTCAACCTGATGTCGGCCTCCACCGCCGACCGCGACATCGCCAAGCTCAAGGCCCAGTCGGAGCGCTATGTCGCCGACCGCCAGGCGCGGCTGGACAGCGCCATGGCCCGCCTGGACGCCGCCTCCGGATCCAACGCCAACGCCGCCACCTCGATCGAGAAGCGCCACGCGGCCCTGGCCCTGCTGCTCACCGACATGAAGGGCTCGCCCGGCGCCAGCGCCGCCCTGACCCCCGCCATCAACCGCGCGCTGGCCGGCCATGACGTCAACCCGGTGCGCCGGGTCGAGATGGTGCGGATCGGCCAGGAACAGCTGCTGGACGCCGCCGACAACTTCGCCAAGGGCCGCGCCGACCGCCTGCGCCTGGCGTTCCGGATGGCCGGCCTGTCGCCGACCGCCTTCGTGGACGCCTCCAGCTCCATCGGCGGCCCGCTGATCGAGTCCAAGGACCCCCGCGCCCTGGCCGCCGTGCTGGACGTGGACGACGATTTCGCGGTGCGCATCCAGCGCGCCGCCCTCGACCTCTCCGAGGCCAAGGCCCTGGCCCAGGCGGCCGAGGATCTGCCCCTCGCCCGCCCCACCACCAACAGCCAGCAGACCAGCGGCTTCGGCGTGCGCTTCGACCCGTTCACGCGGCGCCCGGCCTATCACTCCGGCCAGGACTTCGGCGGCGGCTACGCCACGCCGATCTACGCCACGGGTCCCGGCGTGATCTCGTACACGGGCCAGCGTTCGGGCTACGGCAATGTGGTCGAGATCGACCACGGCCGCGGCCTGAAGACCCGCTACGCCCACCTCTCCGGCTTCGCCGTGGAGCGCGGCCAGCGCGTGGCGGTGGGGCAACGCATCGCATCGATGGGCTCGACGGGCCGCTCGACGGGGACCCACCTTCACTACGAGGTGTGGGTCAACGGCCGGGCCCAAAACCCGAGCCGTTTCCTGAAGGCGGGCCAGTATGTTCTCCAAGCCGCAGACTAAGGGCGGATCCGCCCCGAACGACACGCCGCAGCCGCGCAAGCTGACCGTGGCCTCGCTGGTCGCCGAAGGCGTCAGCCTCCGTGGCGACCTCACCACCGAAGGCGATCTCCACCTGGACGGGGCCCTGGAAGGCGACCTCCGCGTCGGTCAGCTGACCATTGGCGAGAGCGGGTCGGTGAGCGGCTCGATCCTGGCCGACAGCATCGAGGTGCGCGGTTCGGTCACCGGCACGATCTGCGCCCGCCAGGTCCGTCTCTGGGCCACGGCCCGCGTGGACGGCGACATCAGCCACACCGAACTGTCCATCGAGGCCGGCGCCCACTTCGAAGGCCGCAGCCTGGCGCTCACGCCGACCAAGCCAGCCGCCCTGGAAGCGCTGACCGTCGTCGCGGCCGAATAGCTACTCCCGCGTCGCCCCGACCCGCTGCGCCAGGGCCGCGCCCATGAAGGCGTCCAGGTCGCCGTTCAGGACGCCCTCGGTGTCGGATGTCTCCAGCTCGGTGCGCAGGTCCTTGACCATCTGATAGGGCTGCAGCACGTAGCTGCGGATCTGGTGGCCCCAGCCGATATCGGTCTTCTGCTCCTCGATCGCGGCGCGCTCGGCGTCGCGCTTCTGCAACTCCAGCTCGTAAAGCCGGGCGCGCAGCATCTTCCACGCCTCTTCCCGGTTCTGGTGCTGCGATCGGCCCATCTGGCAGGCCACGGCCACGCCGGTCGGGATGTGCGTCAGGCGCACGGCGCTGTCGGTCTTGTTGATGTGCTGACCGCCCGCGCCCGAGGCCCGGTAGGTGTCGGTGCGCACGTCCGAGGGATTGATGTCGATGACGATGTTGTCGTCCACCACCGGATAGACCCACACCGAGGCGAAGCTGGTGTGGCGCTTGGCGGCAGCGTCGAACGGCGAGATCCGCACCAGCCGGTGGACGCCGCCCTCGCTCTTCAGCCAGCCATAGGCGTTGGGGCCCTTGATCTGCAGGGTCACCGACTTGATCCCCGCCTGTTCGCCGGAGGTCTCCTCGAGGAAGTCCACCTCCATGCCGTGGGCGTTGGCCCAGCGGGTGTACATGCGCAGCAGCATGCCGGCCCAGTCGTTGGACTCGGTGCCGCCGGCGCCGGAGTTGATTTCCATGAACGCGTCGTTGCCGTCGGCCTCGCCGGACAGCAGAGCTTCCAGCTCGGCGCGGCCGGCGCGGTCCTTGATCGCCTTTAGCTGGCCGCGGGCCTCCTCGAGGCTGGCCTCGTCGCCCTCCTCATCGGCCATCTCGGCATAGCCGAGCGCATCGCCCAGATCGCGTTCCAGGGCCTTCACGGCGTCGACCTGGCTCTGCAGCCGGGTGCGTTCGCGCATCAGGGCCTGGGCGGCCTCGGGCTTCTCCCAGAGGGTCGGGTCCTCGACCCGGGCGTTCAGTTCGTCGAGTTTACGGAGGGCTGGATCCCAGTCAAAGACGCCTCCTGAGCAGTTCGATCGACTGCTCGATGTCGGCCTTGGCGGCCTCGACATCCGCTCTCATGAGAGAACTCCCAATAGATAAGGCGGCGGGCTCTAGCCCGCGCCGCGCATTAGAACAAGTCGGACAGGTCGTCCTTCTTCTTCGGCGGCGGCGCGGCGGCCGGCGCCACGGCGGCGGCGGCGTTCGGCGCGCCGGTCACCTGGCCGTTGCCGAAGACCTGGTTGTAAGGCTGCGGGCCCGCCGGCGCGCCGGCAGCCCCCAGCGTCTCGGTCGAGGCCGAAGGCTCGGTGCCGGGACGGAACGCCTCGCGGATGCCGCGGATCATCGCGTACTTGGCGTTGGCCGGCGCCTTGAACGGCTCGGCCGGCTTGTCCTGCAGCGCCTGGCCCATGAAATCGATGAAGATCGGCAGGGCGGCCTGGGCGCCTGTCTCGGCGTTGCCCAGGCTGCGGTTGTCGTCGAAGCCGATGTAGACCCCCACCACCAGATGCGGCGAGAAGCCCATGAACCAGGCCGAACGATAGTCGTTCGTGGTGCCGGTCTTGCCGCCCAGCGGCTTGCCGATCGACAAGGCCGCGGTCGCCGTGCCGCGCTGGACCACGCCTTCCAGCATCGAGGTGATCTGATAGGCGGTGATCGGGTCCATGACCTGGTCGCCGGTGCGCGGGATGCGCGGGCTCTCGTCGCCGGAGAAGCCCGAGCCGCAGCGGTCGCACTGGCGGCGGTCGGCGCGCCAGATGACCTTGCCGTTGCGGTCCTCGACCATCTCGATCAGGTGCGGCTCCACCAGCTTGCCGCCGTTGACGAAGCTGGAATAGGCGGCGGCCATCTTGAAGGTCGTGGTCTCGCCGGACCCCAGGGCCATGGCCAGCACCTTGTCCATCTTCTTGGTCACGCCCAACCGCTCGGCCAGGCTGGCGATCTTGTTCATGCCGACGCCCTGCGCCAGGCGGACCGTCATGGTGTTGCGCGACAGCTCCAGGCCTTTGCGCAGCGTCAGCGCGCCGTAGTAGTCGCGGCTGTAGTTTTCCGGGCTCCAGTCCTGGCCGCCGTAGCCCCGAAGGGTGATCGGGGCGTCCAGCACGGTGCTGGCGGGCGTGTAGCCGCTCTCCAGGGCCGCGGCGTAGACGATCGGCTTAAACGATGAGCCCGGCTGGCGCAGCGCCTGGGTCGCGCGGTTGAAGCTGGACAGCGAGAACGAATAACCCCCGACCATCGCCACCACCCGGCCCGAATAAGGCTCCATGGCCACCAGGGCGCCATTGACCGCGGGCACCTGCTTCAGGCGGAAGCCGCCGTCCTTGGCGGGCTCGACGAACACCAGGTCGCCCGAGCCGATCCCCTTCCCCGCCCGCGCCCACGACACGTCCTGGCCGGCCAGGTTGCCCATGGCGCCGTCGATGGTGCGGATCGAGACCGCGCCGCCGGCCACGCTGGTGACGATGGCCCGCTTCCAGTCCTGGCGCTCACGCGGCTTCACCGTCTTGCGGGCGATGTCTTCCCAACCGTCGGTCGTGGTGACGTGGCCCCACGGCCCCCGCCAGCCGTGGCGGCGGTCGTAGGTCTCCAGACCGTTCATCAGGGCCAGCTTGGCCTCGCTCTGGAGCTTGGGGTCCAGGGTCGTGCGCATGTAGTAGCCGCCGGCGTTCAGCCGCTCGTCGCCCAGCTCCTTCATGTTGAGCGAGATGCGGCGCACCTCCTCCACGAAGTAGTCGGCGTCGCGGTACTGCGAGCGGCTGGGCGTCGATTGGACGACCAGGTCTTCCTTCTGCGCCGCCGTCGCTTCGGCCCGGGTCACCCAGCCCAGCTCGGCCATCTGGCCGATCACCCAGTTGCGCCGGGCCATCGCCTGCGCCTTGCGCCGGATCGGGTGGTAGTTGTCGGGACCCTTCGGCAGGGCGGCCAGATAGGCGCTCTCGGCCAGGGTCAGCTCGCTCAGCGACTTGCCGAAGTAGTTGTAGGCGGCGGCGCCCACCCCGTACGAGCGATAGCCCAGCCAGATCTCGTTCATATACAGCTCGAGGATCCGCTCCTTGGAGAGCGTCTGTTCGAGCTGGGAGGCCAGGATCGCCTCCTTCAGCTTGCGGCCGATGGTCTGGTCGCTGTTCAGCAGGATGTTCTTGGCCACCTGCTGAGTGATGGTCGAGCCACCCTCCAGGCGCCGGCCCTGGGCCAGGTTGATGACGTTCTTGACCATGGCGCGGCCGAACCCGCCTACGTCGACGCCGCCGTGCTTGAAGAAGCCGTGGTCTTCGGCCGCCAGGAACGCTTGGGCGGTCTGGGCCGGGATCGCGTCGTAGGGCACGAAGATCCGGCGCTCGCGGGAGAACTCGCCGATCAGGGTGCCGTCCCAGGCATAGGCCCGCGTCGCGGTCGGCGGGTGGTAGTCGATCAGGTCGCTGGCGTCCGGCATGTCGTGGAACAGCCAGGCGGCATAGACGCCCACGGCGGCGGCGGAGAGCGCGATGAAGCTCAGCACCACCACGCCGGCCAGGGCGACCCATCGCGGCAGCGGCTTTCGCGGCGCGGTGGGCGGATTCAACTGAGACTGGCCGGGCGGGCGCTCCACCCGGGCTCGTCTAACCTGTGTTGAGGCGGGCGCCAACGCCCGGTCGCGGCGCATGGCGGCGACGGGCGCCGCAAGGGTGCGCTCCACGGACCGCCGACATCCTGCGCCGAAAGTGAACGCCCGGTGCTTTCGCCCCGACTTACCCCCAGCCCGCCCCTAGGGCAGGCTAGCGCGCGGGGGTCGGCCAGTTCAGTCAGTAGGAGTCGCGTAGTGACCATTCTCAACCCCGGCAATGCCGCCCGGCGGATCGACTTCCGGTACGATCTGTTTCCGAATTTGACCGACCGTGCCGCGCGATACGATGCACTGATCCAGTACAGAGACGGATCATTCGAAAATTTGTTTGAGATCCGCGGATCGAACCTTCTATCCGCCGATGGCGTGGTGACCTCCTTTCGACACACGTATGAGTACGTCTTCACCGGAAGCGGCGGGAGCAACACCTACGAAGACTTCTACAGTTTCACGGACTTTACGGCGCCGGCCGACCGCTTCCTTGCCGCCTACGCGCAAAAAGACCCCCTCGCACTTACAATCCTGGTCCTCTCCGGCGCTGACTCCCTGAACGGATCGAATGGGTCCGACTACATCTGGGGCTTGGCTGGCGACGACTCGATCCAGGGCGGCTTTGGCGACGACACCCTCGGCGGCGACGAGGGGCGCGACTGGGTGCGCGGGGGCCAGGGCGCCGACTTCATCCACGGCGGGGCGGCGTTCGACGACCTTCACGGCAACGAAGGCAACGACACGGTCAGCGGGGGCGACGACGACGACTGGGTCGTGGGCGGAAAGGACCAGGACAGCCTGTCCGGCGATGCCGGCGCCGATATCGTGTACGGCAACCTGGGCGACGACACCTGCGACGGCGGCCAGGGCGATGATATCGTTCGCGGCGGTCAGGGGAATGATGTCGTCTCAGGCGGACTTGGCGCGGATTTCGTCGCCGGCGACCTCGGGGCGGACACCCTTTCCGGTGGCGCGGGCGCCGACATCTTCCACACCCATGCGGCCGCCGGGCTGGATCGTGTGCTGGACTTCAGCGCCGCGGAAGGCGACCGCGTGAACCTGCTCCCGGGGACGGCCTACACCCTCTCGCAACAGGGCGCCGACACCGTCATCGACATGGGTGGCGGCAACCAGATGATCCTGGTGAACGTCTCCTTGGCGAGTCTGCCCGACGGTTGGATCTTCGGCGCCGTCTAGGCTTCCGAAGGGGGAGCCCGCTAGCCCGTCAGCGCGACGCCAGCTTCATCTGTTCGCCGAAGTGCGTCTCGATGGCGCCGGCGACCGCGCGCATCAGGCGGGCGCGGGCGGCGGGGTCGCGCAGCCGGGCCTCGTCCTCGGGGTTGTTGACGAAGCCCATCTCCAGCAGCACCGCCGGCACGTCGGGCGCCAGCAGCACCATGAAGCCGGCGTCGCGGTGGCTGTGGCGCAGCATCGGCGCCTTGCCTTCGATGCTGGAGACCAGCGTCTGGGCGAAGACCGCCGAACGGTTGCGGGTGGCCCGCTGGGTCAGGTCGAACAGGATGTCGCGCACGCCCTGGTCGCCGCTCAGGCTGGCCTTCATGAACCAGTCGTCGCGGCTGACGAACTTCGTGGCCCGCGACGAGGCCTTGTCCGACAGGGTGTAGACACTGGCGCCCTTCAGGTTTGTCTCTGGCGCCGAGTCGGAATGCAGCGAGATAAACAGGTCGGCGCCTGCGCGCTGGGCCACGCGCACGCGGTCCTCCAGCGGCACATAGACGTCCGAGGTGCGGGTCAGCACCACCTTGTAGCGTCCGGTGCGGCTCAACTGGTCGGCCAGGGTCAGCGCGGCCGCGAGGTTCACGTCCTTCTCGTGGCCGGCGACACCGGACGCGCCGACGTCGCGGCCTCCGTGGCCGGCGTCGATGACCACCACCTTCTTGAGCGGCAGGGCCGGCTTCTTGGCGGGGACGAACTGGGTGCGGATCGGGGCGACCGGCGTCGCGGCGGCGGCGACCGTCGTCGAGGTCATCACCGCGCCGGGCTGGCTGGCGGCCACATCGATCACATAGCGGTAGTTGGCGACGCCGTCGGCGGGCGGCAGCAGGAACCGGCGCTTCAGCTTCGCATCGCCCGCCAGATCGAGCTGGAGCCGCGCCCCGCCCTGGACCTGATCGACCATCCAGGCGCGCACGACGCCTTTGCCCGCGCCCTGCTGGGTCGCGCCGGCGATGACGTTGGGCAGCATGATCACGACGCGGCGGTCGACGGCGCCGTCCGACACGACCTTGGCGCTGGTGGCGCCGTCCAGGTCGATGACCAGCCGGGTCTCGGCGGAATCACCGCCCATGCGAACCTTGATCAAGGCGGCGGTCTCGGTCGCAGCGTGGCCCACGGCGAACGCCGCCAGGCCGACGGCGACGGCGGCGCAGGCGGCGACGATACGCCCCCGGCCCTGCCTCACCACGCCCCTCAGCCGCCCAACCATGCTAACGCCCCGAAAACACGGAGATTCGCGAAACGCGAACCGATCACCCATATAGGCGGCGGCCTCGTAGACAAAGGGTTAACGAGGTCTTGCGACGGACGACATCGCCCGTCGGCCCGCGCAATCTTCCGTGACAGAGCGCCTTGCCGCCGATCCGCGCGCTCTTGCGTGACCGATCGGTGAACCGCTGCTTTCCTTTTGCAGCCCACTGTTGCAATGTCGCGCCGCGCGACGTCGGAGCGCCCGATACGGGCCCGAAGGTCGCGCGACAAACCAGCCGGCGTCGGCTTCGACCGAGTACTCGGTGGCGACGCATCATCCGATCCGCGACCTTCGGGTAGCGCCTAGGAACACACCCGATGAGCTGCGCAGCTCGAGCCACATCTGGCCCCAAGGCCTCACGAACCGCCGTTTCCGGCGTGTTCGTAGACCAAGCGCGCGCTCGTCCCATGAGCAGGCAGCGCCCGGGTCGAGAGACCCCCGCGCGCCGCGGAGAGACTAATGCCCAAGACTATGTTGATCGACGCAGCCCACGCGGAAGAGACGCGTGTGGTGGTCGTCGACGGGAACCGCGTTGAAGAGTTCGATTTCGAGAGCCAGAACCGAAAGCAGCTTCGAGGGAATATCTATCTCGCCAAGGTGACGCGCGTTGAGCCGTCGCTGCAGGCGGCCTTCGTCGAGTATGGCGGCAACCGCCATGGCTTCCTGGCCTTCAACGAAATCCACCCGGACTACTACCAGATCCCGGTCGCCGACCGCGAAGCCCTGCTCCGCGAGGAAGCCGAGGATCACGACGACGACGAGCGCCCCGCGCGCGGTCGCCGGGGCGCGTCCGAGCACGACGACGATGACGACGGCGATTCGCACGCGTCGGAAGACGACGACGATGTGATGGAAGAAGAGCTGGCGCGCCGTCGCCGCCGGCTCATGCGCCGCTACAAGATCCAGGAAGTGATCCGCCGCCGGCAGATCATGCTGGTCCAGGTCGTCAAGGAAGAGCGCGGCAACAAGGGCGCAGCCCTCACCACCTACCTCTCGCTGGCCGGCCGCTACGGCGTGTTGATGCCCAACACCGCCCGTGGCGGCGGCATCAGCCGCAAGATCGACACCGCCACCGACCGCAAGCGCCTGAAGGGCGTGGTCGCCAGCCTGGCCGTGCCGCAGGGGATGGGCCTGATCGTGCGGACCGCCGGCGCCAAGCGCACCAAGGCCGAGATCAAGCGCGACTACGACTATCTGCTGCGCCTCTGGGAGAACATCCGCGAGAAGACGCTGCACTCGATCGCGCCGGCGCTGATCTACGAGGAAGAAGACCTCGTGAAGCGCACGATCCGCGATCTGTACGACAAGGACATCGACGAGGTCTGGGTCGAGGGCGAGGCCGCCTTCAAGGAAGCCCGCGACTTCATGCGTATGCTCATGCCGTCGCAGGCCAAGAAGGTCATGGCCTACCGCGAGCCGACGCCGCTGTTCGTCAAGCACCGGGTCGAGGACCACCTCAGCCAGATCTATTCCGCCACCGTGCCCCTGCGCAGCGGCGGCTACCTGGTGATCAACCAGACCGAGGCGCTGGTCGCCGTCGACGTGAACTCGGGCCGCTCCACGCGTGAGCGGAACATCGAGGCCACGGCGCTGAAGACCAACATGGAGGCGGCCGAAGAGACCTGCCGCCAACTGCGTCTGCGCGACCTGGCCGGCCTGATCGTCATCGACTTCATCGACATGGATGAGTCGAAGAACAACCGGGCCGTCGAGAAAAAGCTGAAGGACGCGCTCAAGGACGACCGCGCCCGGGTCCAGATGGGCAAGATCAGCCCGTTCGGCCTGATGGAGATCAGCCGCCAGCGCCGCCGCACCGGCGTGCTGGAAGGCACCACCCATGTCTGCGAACACTGCCAGGGCACCGGCCGGGTGCGCTCGGTGGAGTCCAGCGCGCTGGCCTCGCTGCGCGCGCTGGAGATCGAGGCGCTGAAGGGTGGCGGCGAGGCGTGCCTGCGCGTGCCCCGCGCCGTCGGCCTCTACATCCTCAACGAGAAGCGCGCCCACCTGGCGCGCCTGAGCCAGGCGTTCGGTCTCTTCGTCACCGTGGTGATCGAAGACGAGATGGCCCATGCCGATCACACCATCGAGCGCACCTCGATGGAGATCCGTGCCGACCACATCCCGTCCATCCCCTCGCCGCTCCAGGCCTTCGAGCCCGCCGCCGAGGACGATGACTTCGACGACGACGCCTACGAGGACGAAGACGAAGAGGTCGACGAGGAAGACGAGGACGACGACGCCCTCGCCCGCGAAGACACCGACGACGACGACGCCCATGCGCGCAATGCCCGCGAAGAGGGGCCGCGCGACGACCACGAGGACGGCGGTCGCCGTGGCCGCGGACGTCGCCGCCGGCGTGGACGTGGCGACGAGCCGCGTCCCGAGCGCGCACCGGCCGCCGAAGGCGCCGAAGCCCGCCCCGACCGCGAGGCTCGCCCGCCGCGTGAAGGCGACGAGGACCGCGACAGCCGTCGCCGCCGTCGTGGCCGTCGTGGCGGTCGCCGCATGCGCGAGGACGTCCGTCCGCAGGACGCGTTCTCCTGGGTGCGTCCCTGGGTGCCGTACGGCGACGACCCGTTCGTCTGGTACGACCCGTCGGAAGACCTGAAGATCGCCCCGGTCGCCGAAGCCGGCGCGCCCGCGCCCCAGGTCGAGGCTCCGGCCCCTGTGTCTGCCCCGATCGCCCGCGACTCGGACAGCGGTGACGACATCTGGGTCGAACTGCCCGAGGTCGAGGACAAGCCGAAGCGCGCCCGTCGTGGCCGCGGCCGCGGCCGGGGTCGCGATGGCGACGCCGTCG
>JAHJME010000011.1 GCA_018821435.1 Alphaproteobacteria bacterium | reverse complement strand
GCCGCTGCCCCCGCCGCGCCGGCGCGCGCCAGCGGCGAGGAGATCAAGTCGCCGATGGTGGGCACGATCTACCTGCAGGCGAACCCGACCTCCCCCGCCTTCGTAAAGGTGGGCGACATGGTCGAGGTCGGCCAGACGATGTTCATCGTCGAGGCCATGAAGACCATGAACCCGATCCCGGCCACCCGCGCCGGCAAGATCGTTGAGATCCTGGTGGAAGACGCCCAGCCCGTGGAGTTCGGTGAACCCCTGGCCATCATCGAGTAGCCAGATGTTCGACAAGATCCTGATCGCCAACCGGGGCGAGATCGCACTGCGCGTCCATCGGGCGTGCAAGGAGATGGGCATCTCCACCGTGGCCGTTCACTCCGAGGCGGATTCCTCCGCCATGTGGGTGCGGCTGGCCGACGAGAGCGTCTGCATCGGCCCGCCGCCCGCCGCCAAGAGCTACCTGCACATCCCCGCGATCATCGCCGCCTGCGAGATCACCGGCGCCCAGGCGGTGCACCCCGGCTACGGCTTCCTGTCGGAGAACGCCCGGTTCGCCGAGATCGTGACGGCCCACGGCTTCACCTTCATCGGCCCCAAGGCCGAGCACATCCGCATGATGGGCGACAAGATCACCGCCAAGCAGGCGGTGAAGGCTGCCGGCATCCCCGTGGTCCCCGGCTCCGACGGCGCGATCACCACCGAGGAAGAGGCGATCGCCGCGGCCAAGGAGATCGGCTTCCCGGTCCTGATCAAGGCCGCCGCCGGCGGCGGCGGACGCGGCATGAAGGTCGCCAAGACCGAGGACGACCTGATCGAGGCCGTCCAGACCGCCCGCTCCGAGGCCAAGGCGGCCTTCGGCGACGACGCGGTCTACATGGAGCGCTACCTCCAGACGCCGCGTCACATCGAGCTTCAGGTCATCGCCGACAGCTTCGGCAACGTCTGTCACCTGGGCGAACGCGACTGCTCGCTGCAGCGCCGTCACCAGAAGGTGCTTGAGGAAGCCCCCTCCCCGGTCATCGACGCCGCCACCCGCGCCAAGATCGGCAAGGTCGTGGTCGATGCGGTGAAAGCCATCGGCTACCTCGGCGTCGGCACCATCGAGTTCCTGTACGAGAACGGCGAGTTCTTCTTCATCGAGATGAACACCCGCCTGCAGGTGGAGCACCCGGTCACCGAGGCCATCACCGGCATCGACCTGGTCCGCGAGCAGATCCGCATCGCCGCCGGCCTGCCCCTGTCGTTCAAGCAGTCCGACATCATCTTCGAAGGCCACGCCATCGAGTGCCGGATCAACGCCGAGAACCCAAAGACCTTCGCCCCGTCACCCGGACTGGTCACCGACTATCACGCCCCCGGCGGCCTGGGCGTTCGGATGGATAGCGCCCTCTACGCCGGCTATTCGATCCCGCCCTACTACGACAGCCTGATCGGCAAGTTGATCGTGCATGGCCGGGACCGCGAGGAGTGCCTCGCACGCCTCAACCGCTGCCTGGGCGAGATCGTCGTCGGCGGCATCGACACCAACATCCCGCTGTTCCAGGACCTGATCCACCAGCCCGACATCCTGAAGGGCGACTACGACATCCATTGGCTGGAACGCTGGATGGCGGCCCAGGCGGCCTAACCAGCCGTCTTCAGTCGGCTGTCCAGCAACTCGCCGCCGGTGCGCAAGATCGGATAGGCCGCGGCTTCCACCAGGTGGGAGTTGATACTCTTCAGGTCGCGCAGGGCGTCCAGGTGCAGAGAGCTGGTCTCCACGGTCCTGGCGTTGCCGGTCCGCAGGCGGGCGAAGTGGGCGGCGACGCCCTGGGTCTCGATCTCGCGGAACGCCGCCTTCTCGGCCACCAGCGTGCGCGCCGTCGCCGGGTCGCGGTTGACGAACAGCGACGACGCCAGCCGCACGTTGCCGATCAGCCGGTCCAGCAGGCTGACGATCTCGGCCAGCCCCTCGGCCGAGAACGCGACGCCACGGCTCTGTCGCCGCTCGGCCACGCTGAGCAGGTCGCGCGAGATCAGGTCGCCGGCATGCTCCAGGTTGATGGCGAACATCAGCACCTCGGTCTGACGCTCCACGTCGGCCGGCCCCTGCCGCTCGGCGGGGATCGACAGGACATAGCCCTTGATGGCGCTGTTCAGGCCGTCCAGCACATCGTCCAGCTGGCGGGTCTTAGTGATCGGTCCCCGGCTGTCGGACTGCAGCGCCTCGCGCAGGCCTTTCAGCATCCCCTCGATGGTGTCGGCCATCCGCAGCGCCTCGCGGGTCGCCAGCGCCAGGGCCACCTGCGGCGTCTCGCGCGCCCCAGGATCCAGGTAGATCGGCGTGCCGGGCCGCGCCTCGGCGACGGGGCTGGGCAGCAGGCGCTTGATCAGGTCGGCGTAGGGCCGCAGGAACGGCAGGAAAGCCAGCGCCAGCACCACGTTGAACAGGGTGTGGAAGTTGGCCAGCGCGCGGGCCGGATCGGGTCCGAGCCTGGCCACGTAGGGCGCGGCGTAGTTGAAGGCCATCAGCGCCACGACCAGCCCGACCAGCCGGTTCAGGAAGTTGCCCAACGGCAGGCGGCGGCTGGCGGGATCCGAGCCGACGCCGCCCTCCAGCAGCGGGTTGATCGCAGACCCCAGGTTCGCGCCCAGGATCAGCGCCACGCCGGTGTCGATGCCGACGACGCCCTTGGCCGCTAGCGACATCGCCAGCAGCACCGTCACCACGCTGGAGTGCGCCGCCCAGGTCAGCAGCGCCGCGCCGGCCACCACCAGCGGCGTGTAGCCGCCGAGCTGGCGCAGCACGTCGCCGACGCCCGGCTGGCTGACCAGCGGCTCCAGCAGCTCCAGGAACTGGTGCAGCGACATCAGCACCAACCCCAGCCCGATCAGCACACGGCCGAAGTCGTGCGTGCGATCCTGCGCGCGTCGGAACAGGGTCACCCCGGCCAGCACCAGGATCGGCGCCAGCAGGGCCACGTCGAAGGACAGCGCCTGGACCACCAGCGACGAGCCGACGTTGGCCCCCAGCATCACCGCCAGGGCGGGCGCCAGCTCCACCAGCCCCCCGGCGGAGAAGGCGGTCAGCATCAGCGCCGTGGCAGTGCTGCTCTGGACCGCCAGCGTGACCGCCGTGCCGGCGGCGAAGGCGCGGATGCGATTGCGCAGCGCGCCGGCCAGGAAGTGGCGCAGCTTGGGCCCGAAGGTGCGCTGCACGCCGGTCTGCACCATGTGCACGCCCCACAGCAGCAGGGCGGCGAAGCCGGCGAGTTCGAGAATGACGACGGTGGTGGCGATGGGGTCCTCCGAGCCGTCGATTAGGCCTCTCGGCCGCCGCGCATCAAGTGCGGAAGCGGATCACGACCCGCAGGCCGGGGGCGGCATCTTCCAGGCGAAGCTCTGCGTGATGCCGCTCGGCGGCCGCCGCGACGAGGCTCAGGCCCAGGCCGAAGCCCTCGGTTCTCGACCCGGCGCTGCGATAGAAGCGCTCCAGCACGCGCGATCGCTCGGCCTCCGGCACACCCGGGCCGTTGTCGACCACGGTCACCAGAACGCCGTCGGGCGTCGGCTGTCCGTCCAGGCAGACGACGCCGCCTTCGGGCGCGAACTTCATGGCGTTGTCCAGCAGGTTGCTGACCATCTGAAACACGAGGTCGCGGTCGCCATCGATGACCAGGTCGGGTGCGATCCGGGTGATGAACCCCTGCCCGCGATCTTCCGCCGCCGGCCGGTGCAGTTCGACCGCGTCTTCCAGCAGGGCCGACAGGTCCACGCGCGCGCCCTTCTCGCGCGGACCGCTCTGCAGCCGGGCGATCCGCAGCAGCGCCTCGAACATCGACTGCAGGCGCGCGGCCTCCTCCAGCGCGGCGCCGGTGCGCGCCTTCACCTCCTCATGGTCGTCGCCCGCGTCGGCCAGCTCTTCCAGCTCGGCCCGGAGACGGGTGAGCGGCGTGCGAAGCTCGTGGGCGATGTTGTCGGAAACGCGGCTGATCGAGGCGACCAGACCCTCGATCCGCGCCAGCATCTCGTTCAGCGTAGCCGACAGCTGGTCGAAGTCGTCGCCGCTGCCGTGCAGCGCCACCCGGCCGGACAGGTCGCCGGCGATCACGGCGCGCGCCGCGCGATTGATGCGGTCCAGGCGCTGGCTCACCGCGAAGGTCATCACCAGTCCGCCCAGCAGACCCAGGGCCAGGCTCATCCCCGCGCCCCAGGACAGGGCCTCGAAGATCAGGTCCTCGCGCTCGTCCAGGTCCTCGGTGTCCAGGCCGACCAGCAGGCGGTAGCCGCCGGGCAAGGCCAGGTCGCGGACCACGGCCTCGTGCTCCTCCTCGGTCCCCGTGGCGTAGGTGCCGAACTCGTAGCGCAGCCACTCCCGGCCGGTAACCTTGGGCCAATCGACGAGGTTCGAGGCGACCACCGCGCCGCCGGGCGCGATCAGCACGTGGTAGCGCATCCGGCTGTGGGCCGTGGCCGAGCGATGCTCCAGGGCGCGGATCAGGGGATCGCGTCCCTGGGCCCGGTAGATCGCCACCAGCGCGTCGCTCTCGCTCGTCACCTGGGCCTCGACCTGGCGCAAGGGCCGCCACACGCCGCCGACATAGGTCACCGCCAGCATGATGCCGACCGAGGCGCAGAACAGCGCCATGTAGACCAGGGTCAGGCGCAGCGTCAGGCTGCGAAGGGGCGCGCGCCAGATCATGCGCGCAGGCTGTAGCCCATGCCACGGATCGTCTGGACCAGCGGCGGGTCGAAGTCCTTGTCGATCTTCTGCCGCAACCTGCTGACGTGCTGGTCAATGATGTTGGTCTGGGGATCGAAATTGTAGTCCCAGACCGCCTCCAGCAGCATCGAGCGGCTGACCACGCGGCCGGCGTTGCGCAGCAGATACTCCAGCAGGCTGAACTCGCGCGTCGTCAGGTCGATCGCCCGGCCGCGCCGGGTGACCGTGCGGGTCAGCAGGTTCATCTCCAGGTCGGCGAGGTTGAGCGCCGTGGTCTCCTGGACCACGGCCTTGCGGCGGCTGAGCGCCTCGACTCGCGCCAGCAGCTCGGAGAACGCGAACGGCTTGGCGAGGTAGTCGTCCCCCCCGGCCCGCAGGCCCTTCACCCGGTTGTCCACGTCGCCCAGCGCCGAGAGGATCAGCACGGGGGTGCTGTCTCCCGATGCCCGCATGGTCTGCAGAATCTTGAGGCCGTCGACGTTGGGCAGCATGCGGTCGAGGACGATGACGTCGTAGGTCTCGGCGGCGACCTGGAACAGCGCCTGGCGGCCGTCGGCCACGTGGTCGACCAGCCAGCCTTCGCCCTTCAGGCCCTTCACGACGTGGCTCGCGACCCGTTCGTCATCTTCCACGACCAGCACATGCATGCCGCTAGGCTCCGATCAGTCGCCGATCAGCGGCGTGATGGCGCCGGTGCGGACGTCCACCAGGACCTCGCGATCCTGGGCGCCGACCAGCTCGACTTCGTAGTAGTGGCGTCCGCCACGACGCTCCAGTCCGATCTCGGACACCTTCCCCTTGGTGGCGTCCTCGACAATGGCGATGGTCTGGGTCAGGGTTCGCGGCGCGGTCTGAGCGGCCTTGAGGTGTTCGCCGACGATGGGCAGGCGGGCCCTCAGCGGCTTGGCCTGATGCACGACACGACCGGTCAGCGCGTCGACGCGAACTTCGATGGGCTTGCCGTTCTTCACCAGGCCGACTTCGTAGACCATGTCGCCCAGATCCATGTCGAACTCGGCGTCGTAGGCGCGGGCGCCCATCTCGCTCTCGGCAGTGGCGACGGCCTGCGACAGGGTGATCTTCGGGCGGACGACCTGGGCCAGAGCGGGCGCGGCGACCGTGGCGGTCGCGGCGGCGGCCAGAAGGATGGTGCGAATGTTCATGTGTATGCTCCGTGTTTGTCCCCGGCAGCCCACCAGATAGCGGTCCCAGATGGCCGCCTCCTCGGCCTCACATTTGAATTTCGTCATGTGCCGTGCGGACGGTCCGCGTCATCCAAACGTTGCCTTTCGCCAGGTTCCGCTGTGAGGTCGGGCAAAAGAACGCAGGGGAGAGAGACGATGGTGGATCGGCGCGATGTGCTGACCGGCGCCGGTGTCGCGGGACTGGTGGCGGCGGCCGGCGGCGGAGCAATGGCGAAGCCGGGCGGATCGGCGGGCGCCGGCCGGCTTTCGACACCACCGGAGGCGATCGTCGAGACCGCCTTGGGCAAGGTGCGCGGCGCGGTGCGCGATGGCGTCTTCGCCTTCAAGGGCGTGCCCTACGGCGCCGACACCGGCCGGGCGGCGCGGTTTCTCCCGCCCAAGGCGCCCGCGTCCTGGACCGGCGTGCGGGCCGCCCTCTCCTACGGCGCCTGCTGTCCGCAGGTGGCCCGGACTGGCTGGCAGAACAGCGAGACGGCCTTCATCTACGATTGGGACGACGGCTTCGCGGGCGAGGATTGCCTGAAGCTCTACATCTGGTCGCCCGGCCCCGGCAAGGGCGCGCGGCCGGTTATGTTCTGGATCCACGGCGGCGGCTACGAGACGGGGTCGGCCCAGGAACTACCGGGCTACGACGGCGAGCGGCTGGCGCGGCGCGGCGACGTGGTGGTGGTGTCGGTGAACCACCGGCTGGGACCGTTCGGCTTCCTCGATCTGTCGGAGGTGGGCGGCGAGCGCTACGGGCTCTCGGCGAACGCCGGGATGATGGACCTGGTGCTGGCGCTGACCTGGGTGAAGGCCAACATCGACGCCTTCGGCGGCGATCCCCGGAATGTGACGATCTTCGGCCAGTCGGGCGGCGGCGCGAAGGTTTCGAACCTGATGGCCATGCCCCTCGCCCAGGGCCTGTTCCACAAGGCCATCGTCCAGAGCGGATCGCTGCTGGAGATCGGCGACCCCGCACGCTCGCGCAAGCTGGCCGAGGTGGTGCTGAAGGGACTGGGGATCGGCCGGACCGACCTGGACAAGCTGGCCGAGGTTTCGGCCATCGACCTGATCAAGGCGGGCGAAGCCGCACGCAAGGAGATGCCCAAGCCCCCGGCCGGTCGGATCAACCTTCACTGGCAGCCCACCCTGGACGGCGTCGCCATCCCGGGCGCGTGGGGCGCCGGCGCACCGGCGATCTCGGCCAACGTCCCGATGATCATCGGCTCCAACCTCAACGAATATGCGCCCAGCCTTGGCAATCCGGCCTTGGAGGACCTGGGCGAAGACCAGGCGCGCGGCATGGCCAAGGCGATCGCCGGCGCCGCGCCGGCCGCCTGGGACGCGTTCCGGGCCGCCCACCCGAAGGCCAAGCCGGTCGAGGTGCTGTCGGTGCTGGTCTCCAGTCAGTTCCGCGCGCCGGGCGTCGTCCAGGCGCAGCGCAAGGCGGCCCAGGGCAAGGCGCCGGCCTGGCTCTACCGGTTCGACTACAATCCCACATCGATCCTGGATGGGCGCGTGCGGGCCTTCCACTGCGCCGAGTTGGCCTATTGCTTCGACAACGTCGACCGCTGCCTGAACGCGACCGGCGGCACGGCCGAGGCTCGCGCGCTGGCGGGGCGCATGGCCGACGCCTGGATCGCCTTTGCCCGCACCGGCGACCCGAACCACAAGGGCCTGCCGACGTGGCCGGCGGTGACGGCAGGCGCGACGCCGAACATGCTGTTCGACGCGAAATGCGCCGTCGTGGACGATCCCGACGCCAAGGAACGGGCCGCGCTGACCGCCTGACCGTTTCCCGGCGCGCCGGGGGCCGCTAGAGGTCAGGGATGTCCGCGTTCGACGCCCGCGACCTGCTCGACTGCTACGCCCGCGGGGTCTTCCCGATGGCGGATGCGCGCGAGGATGCGCGAGTCTTCCTGATCGACCCCGAGCGGCGCGGCGTCATTCCGCTGGACGGTTTCCATGTGTCGCGGCGGCTGGCGCGGACGGTGCGCGGCGACCCGTTCGAGGTCCGGTTCGACACCGCCTTCCATCGGGTGGTGCTGGAGTGCGCTGCGTCCGGCCCCGGCCGCACCGAGACCTGGATCAACCGGCCGATCGAGAGCCTGTATCTGGAACTCCACGCCGTCGGTCGGGCGCACAGCGTCGAGTGCTGGGAGGATGACGAGCTGGTGGGCGGGCTGTACGGCGTCTCGCTGCAGGGCGCGTTCTTCGGCGAGAGCATGTTCTCGCGGCGGCGCGACGCCTCGAAGGTGGCGCTGGTCCACCTGGTGGCGCGGCTGATCGCCGGTGGCTTCGTGCTGCTGGACGCCCAGTTCATGACCGAGCATCTGAGCCAGTTCGGCGCCCAGGAGATCGCGCGGGCGGCATACCACCGGCGGCTGGCGAAGGCGCTGGAGGTCGGGGCCGACTTCTACGTCGGCGGCGTGGCCGGCGGCGGGGTCACCGGCGGCGGCGCGGGCGCCGGCGCCTTGGGCTCGGCTAAGGCCGCGGGCGGCGGCGTGACCTTGGCGGGCGGCGCGGCGGACTTGGCGGCCGGCAGCTCCAGCAGCTTGGGCGCGGCGGCTTCCGGCGCCTTGGCGGCCGGTGGGCGCGCAGGCGTCGAGGTCGCCACCACCGGCGCGGGAGCAGCCGCCCTGCAGCTTATCGCCCAGGCGTCGTAGGTTGCGTGCTCGACCGGGTTCAGGCCCGGCGAGGAGGCGAACATCCAGCCTTTGAACGCCTGACGCGACGGCGGTGTCGATCGACCCGGCTGGGGTCGCGGCTGGGAATCGATGGTCAGGTAGACGATGGCGTCATCGATCGCCTCATCCGGCGCCGAGCGCTCGCAGGCGCGGACGGTGAAGACCAGCCCCTTCCAGCGCACCGGCTGGCCGACGGCGGCCTCGAAGCGCAGCGTCTCGGCGGTCACCTTGTCGATCGCCTGGAGGACGGCGACGTTGTAGCGGGCCCGGCGGATCGGGGCGGCGACAGGCTTTTCGGCCACCTGTTCCTTGGGCGCGGACGCCGGCGCGACCTCGTCGGCCTTGACCGGCGGCGCGGCGGTGGGCGCGGGCGTAGCCACGCTGGCGGGCGGCGCTTCTTCCGGCGGACCGATGGTTGGCGCGGGCGGCGCTTCGGTGGGCGTCGGCGCGTTCGGCGCGGTCGGCTGCGCCGCGACCATGCCCGTCAGCAGCGCGCCGAGAGCCACACCCAGTGCCACGCGACGAAGAGGGCCGGCGCGGCGAAGCAGATGGGTCGGGGTGCGGCGCGGGCCCACGGCTATTCCGGGGTCCAGGCCTCGTAGTCGCCGGTCGCGACCTGTCGGTCGCCGCCGCGCGAGATCGCGCCCTTGGGCTTCCGGGCATAGATGGTGCCGGTCAGGTTCGGCAGGTGGGGCTTTTCCCACGCCTTGATCACGAACGGTTCGACCGTCGGCGGCTCGTCGAAGGTGTAGCGCAGCCAGCCATGCCAGTCGGGCGTGACCTTCGAGGCGTCGGCATAGCCCTTGTAGATCACCCAGCGGCGTTTGCGGCCCTTGTCGTAGGCGTCGTGGTCGTCCCGGGCCTCGTAGTATTTGTTGCCCAGTTCGTCCTGGCCGACGAAGCGGCCGCGACGGGCCACGGTGAAGTGGATGCCGGTCGTGGCGCCGTTCCACCAGGTGAAGATCGTCTTCAGGACGGACAAATCAGGGCTCTCAGGGCTCGAAATTCGGCCGGACTATAGGCGGCCCCCTCCGGAGCGTCCAGCGCGCGCCGCGCACAGGCTCAACTGCAATATGTTGGGGATGACCTGGCTTCCAACCCCAACATCTATTGCCCAGCGCGTTCGGCGACGCCTAGGCTCACGTGTCACGGAGTCGGGCCGCATCATGAGCGAAACGCCGCGCGCGGGAATCGAAGGTCGGATCCTCGAGTTGGGCGACCGGCTGGTGGAGGTCGAGGCTCCGGCCCACTTCACCAATGCCCGGGTCGAAGCCTGGATCGATTGGGCCGGCGGGCGCGCCGATCTGGCCGCCGCCATCCTGCAATATGCCTACGCCCTCGCCGGCAAGGCTCAGGCCAAGGGCCTGACCAAGGATTTGAAGAGCCGCACCAAGTTCCGCGAGGCCATCACCGAGGCGATGATGCTGGGCGCCGTGGCCCGGACGCCCGCCGCCGAACCGCTGCGGGTGCTGGAGCCGGGCGCCGCGTCGCTGGACCGCATGACCGCCTCGCAGCGGGGCCGCGAGGCCGCGCAGGCGGCCGCCGGACTGCTGGGCGCGCGGCTGCAGGCCGTCATGGATGCGGTGCTGCGCTGCGAGGGCGGGCCCGAGGCCTGCGCCGACCCCGCCCGCAACACCAGCCTGGCCCGCGCCGCCGAGGCCGCCCGCAACGCCGGGGCCGCCGACTCCACCATCCTGGAGGCCATCGCCCTGGCCCGCGCCGGCGACGACGAATGGCTCTGCGCCGCCCCGCCGCCCGCGCCCATCACCCCCGTCGTGGCCCTGGCCGGCGAAGGCCTGGCCCTGGCCCGCGCCGCCTGGACCACCGGCCGCGCCATCGCCGCGCCGGACG
>JAHJME010000010.1 GCA_018821435.1 Alphaproteobacteria bacterium | reverse complement strand
TCGGCTCGCGGCCGATCTCGTGCAGCATCTGGCGGCTGGTGCGGACGATCTTGTTGATCGTCTCGATCATGTGCACCGGAATCCGGATGGTCCGCGCCTGGTCGGCGATCGAGCGGGTGATCGCCTGGCGGATCCACCAGGTGGCGTAGGTCGAGAACTTGTAGCCGCGGCGGTACTCGAACTTATCGACCGCCTTCATCAGGCCGATGTTGCCTTCCTGGATCAGGTCCAGGAACTGCAGGCCGCGGTTGGTGTACTTCTTGGCGATGGAGATCACGAGGCGCAGGTTGGCCTCGACCATTTCCTTCTTCGCCTGGCGGGCTTCGCGCTCGCCCTTCTGAACGGTCTGGACGATGCGGCGGTAGTCGTCGATCGGCACGCCGGTCTCGGTGGCCAGGGCCGCGATCTCGGAGCGGATGTCGCCGATCTGGCCGGCGTCGTTGTCCGCGAACTTCGTCCAGCGCACGCCCAGCGTCTTCACCTGGTCGCGCCAGTCCGGACGCATCTCCTGGCCGAAGTAGGCCTTGAGGAACTCGGTGCGGCTGATGCCGTAGCTGTCGGCCAGGCGCAGCAGGCGGCCTTCCAGGACCATCAACCGCTTGTTGATCGCATAGAGCTGCTCGACCAGCGCCTCGATGCGGTTGTTGTTCAGCTTCAGGGTCTTCAGGTGCTGGACGATGGTCCCGGCGGCCGTCTGATAGGCGGCGCGGTCCTTGTCGCTCAGGTCCTCGCCCTTCAGCTTCTGGCCGACCAGCTTTTCCTGCAGGAGGCGGAACGCTTCGAACTCGGACGCGATGGCGTCCAGGGTCGCCATGACGCCTTCGCGCAGCTCGGCCTCCATCGCGCTGATGGTCGGGCCCGCGCCGTCGTCGAACTCGTCGTCGTCGTCGCTCTCGCCCTTGGCGATGGCTTCGCCGTCCTCGTTGACCTCGGGGGCCTCTTCCTCGACCTCGGCCGGCGGTGGCGCATTGGCAGCCAGTTCCTCGGCGGCGGCTGCGGTGATGCCGCCGTAGGTCTGTTCGAGGTCGATGACTTCGCGCAGGAGGATGCGGCCACCTTCCAGCTCCTCGCGCCACACCATGATGGCTTCGAAAGTGAGCGCGCTCTCGCACAGGCCGCGGATCATCGTGTCGCGGCCGGCTTCGATCCGCTTGGCGATGGCGATTTCGCCTTCGCGCGACAGCAGCTCGACCGAGCCCATCTCGCGCAGGTACATCCGCACCGGATCGTCCGTACGGTCGTAGGCCGGCTCCTTCGTCGTCTCGACGACGGCCGACTCCTCGCGCACCGCGACTTCGCCGCCCTCGGCGTCGTCTTCGGATTCCACGACGTTGACGCCCATCTCGCTCAGCATGGCGAGGGTGTCTTCGATCTGTTCGGAGGTCACTTCCTCCGACGGCAGGACCTTGTTCAGCTCGTCCATCGTGACATAGCCGCGGGTCTTGGCCTGCTTGATGAACTTCTTGACCGCCGCATCCGTCAGGTCGAGCAGCGGCCCGTCGCCGGCTGTGGTCTCTGGCGTTTCGGCTTCGGCCGTATTTGCGCTCATCTAAATCTCCGAAATCGGCTGCCGCCCCGTGGCTGGGCTGGGCCGAAAATGGTGGGCGACGGCCCAGGATCGAGAGGTCGCGTCAATACGACCCGTAGTCCGTCGAAATCGTTCCCGTGTCTGTTCGAATGCGTCAGTGAATACGCAGGCCCATCCAGTGAAGACGCCACCATAGGACAACCACCGCGAAAGTGACCTTTCGCAGCGCCCTGTGGCGTCGACCCCAAGCCCCTTGCGAGACCGACGGCGCGACCACTGCGATTTCCGCACATCGAGGGAGACATCATCATCCGCGTGGGGGGCGCGTCCGTATTCGTAACGGCCCATCGATGTCTGTCGTAGCGCGCTAAATCCGCAGGACGGCAGATGGCGTGTGACACGCTCAGTGTCAAGACACGGCGGTCCACAGGCGAGCGTGCGCGGACATTTCGCCACAGAGCTGCAAGCGCTTGCGTCGACTCCCCGACGGTCGTCTGATCGCCCCATGAAGATCCTGGTGGTCGACGATCACAGCCTTGTGCGCCAGGGGCTGGCCGCCCTCCTGTCCGGCGAGGACGCCACGACGGAAGTGCTGCACGCCGGCGGCCTGGCCGAGGGCCTGGCCCGCGTCGACGCCCACCCCGATCTGGACGCCGTGCTGATGGACCTGAACCTGCCGGACGGCGACGGCATGGCCGCCATCGCCGAGATCGCGCGCCGCCGCGCGGACTTGCCGGTGGTGATCCTGTCCGGATCAGAGGACCCCGGCGATGTCCGTCGCGCCCTGGACCTGGGCGCCCTGGGCTATGTGCCCAAGTCGTCCAGTCCCGAGACCCTGATCGCGGCCGTGCGGATGGTGCTGGACGGCGGGATCTATGTGCCGCCGCTGATGCTGGACGCTGCCGTCGCGCCGCAGGGTCCCGGTCCGATCGCCGGGCTGACGCCGCGCCAGGTCGAGGTGCTGGCCGCCGTGGCCCGCGGCCTGTCGAACAAGGAGATCGGCCTGAAATTCGCCCTCTCCGAGAAGACGGTGAAGGCCCACGTCGGCGCCATCTTCCGCACCCTGGGCGTCGCCAACCGCACCCAGGCGGCCAGCGCCGCGATGGCCGCTCGGCTTATTCCGCCGCGGGCCGCACGGCCGGGTCCGCACCCCGACGAATGAGACTGGTCACCGCCGCGCGCAGCCGGCCGTGCGACAGAGGTTTGTGCAGCAGAGGGTGGCCACTCGCCAGGGCGTCGCGGATGCTCTCCGGCGCGGTGTCGCCGGTCACCAGGATCGCCGGCACGTCGACGCCCATGGCCGCCTGAACCTGGCGGATCGCCTCGACCCCGGTCTCCCCGTCCCGCAGGCGGTAGTCGCAGACGATCACGTCCGGCGCCGGGCGGCCCTTCAGCGCCGCCACCGCCGCGCCGCCACTGCCCGCCGCGATCACTTTATGACCCCAGCTCTCCAGCAATGCGGTCATCCCGGCGCGGATCGCCTGCTCGTCGTCGATCGTCAGGATCGTCCCGGTGCGCAGGTCGCCCAGCGCGAACGCCGCCGCCGCCGGCCGCACCGCGCGCACGGCGGCGCGTGGCGCCAGCACCCGGAACGTCGTCCCGGCGCCCGGCGCGGACTCCATCTCCAGCGGATGGTCCAGGATCGCCGTCAGCCGCCGCACGATCGGCAGCCCCAGGCCCAGCCCCTTGGTCCCGTCCCGGTCGGGATTGGCGACCTGGTAGAACTCCTCGAACACCGCCTCGCGCAGGTCCGCCGGAATGCCCGGCCCGGTGTCGCGCACCTCCAGCACGAACCTGTGGCCGCGCCTGCGGCAGCCCACCAGCACCCAGCCCCGCTGGGTGTAGCGCACGGCGTTGCCGATCAGGTTGCGCATCACCCGCTCCAGCAGCACCGGATCGCTGCGCACCATCGCCTTGGTCGGCGCCAGCACCAGGTCCACGCCCTTGGCCTCGGCCTCGGCCTCCAGTTCGCGGCAGATCCGCGCCAGCAGCGGCTGCACCGGCATCGCCACCGGATTGCTCTCGATCACCCCGGCGTCCAGGCGCGAGACGTCCAGCAGCGAGGTGAACAGTCCATCCAGGGCGCCGACCGAGGCGTCCATCTGGTCCACCAACTCCATGGAGCGCTTGGGCAGGCGGTGCGCGCGCAACGCGCCGATGAACATCCCCAGCGCATGCACCGGCTGGCGCAGGTCGTGGCTTGCAGAGGCCAGGAAGCGCGACTTGGCCAGGTTGCTCTGGTCGGCCACCAGCTTCTGGGCGCGCAGGTCCTCGGCCAAGGCGGCGTTCTCGAAGCGCAGGCGCAGCGCCTCGACCATGCTGTCGTTATAGCGGCGGCCCATCACCGCCACGCTGGGCAGCCAGAACAGGATCAGCGCGGCGCAGGCGATGTGCAACTTGTCGCCCTGCCAGAGCAGCCAGATCACCATCGAGGGGAACGGCAGGAAGAACGTCAGGAACGCGGCTTTGTAGACCCCGGCCGAGCCGATGACGCCGTAGGTGCCGATGACCATGGCGCCGATCACCAGCGCCTGCAGGTCGACGCGCCCCACGGGCAGCAGGAACGGCAACGCCACCCCCCAGGTCACGCCGCTGACCACGCAGCCGGCCAGGAAGCGACCGGCCCAGAGTCGCCATTCCGAGGCTGGCGGCTGCTTGCGCAGATAGGCCAGGCGCACGCCCAGGCGGACGATGGTGTGGAACGCCAGGAACCCCAGCCAGAGGCTGGCCACCAGCGGCGTGAGCGTGCCCTGCCAGACCAGGATGCCGCCCAGGGTGAAGCTGGCGGCCATGGTCGAGAAATAGCTGACGCCGTCGGCATACAGCATCCGCACCTGCTCGGCGCGGATCGCGTCCAGCAGGGTCGATGGCTGCGGTTCGGTCTCCGTGCGTCTCATGGCCGTCCCCCAGGCCAGGCCAAAGCGTCTCCGCCCATGGTCGCCGAATAAGGTTCAGGCGGCCATAGCCACGCTTCGCCGCCGGCGCAGGGCCACGCCCGCCACGCCGAAGCCGGTGATCATCAGCGTCCAGGCGGCCGGCTCGGGGGCCGGCGCCGCAGAGGCGATGCTGATGCGGGTGACGTCGATCTGTGCGAAGCTCGCATAGCTGTAGGTCTGGCCCGGTACAGGCAGGGCGATCTGGAAATTGGCGCAGGCGGTGCAGGCTACGGCCGCAGAATACGCCTGCTCCAGGCTGAGCGGCGCCGCGACGCCAAACATGTTGCCCAGCGCATAGGGCCGCGAGAAGCCGCCCGGAGGCAGGTCCCCCGTCCCGTTGAACGACAGGAACGACCCGCCGAACGTCGAGATCGAGCCGCTGTAGGCGGTGGCGAAACTCGTCTGTTGCCCGTTGGCCGTGATCGTCACCGCGGTGACCGGGCTCGCGTAGGTGAAGGGGAAGTAGCCGGGACCGCCGTTGATGTCCTCGTAGCCGGGCGCGAGAGTCCGCCGTCCCAGGTCCGGATCGTAGAACAGCTGCACGCTGATATCGCCCGACAGCATGCCGAACTGCGGCCCGAACAGGCCCAGGCTGTCGTAGCCCAATCCGTTCACCGTGCCGTCGATGGTCAGCACCATCGCCGCCGCCGACGCGCTCCCGGCTATCGCCAGGACACCCGCCGCCGCCAGCATCCCCGCGACCTTCGCCCCGACGCCCATGCCACACCCTCCGCTATGCCTCATCAGCGTAAGGCGCGGATCCAGCGGGCGAAATTGGACTGAAGTCGTACGACTTTAGTCCTAGTGCGGCAGGACGACCGCGCCGTCTTCGCCGTTGGCCCAGTCGCTCTTCAGCAGTTTGCGCAGCTGATCGCGTTCCGCCTTGAGACTGCTGAGCGCGGTGATGTCCTGATCGCGCGACAGGTCCTGAGCGGCGGCGGTCACGGCGCGCTCCAGCGACTCCAGCTGCATCAAGAGGTCGAAGGCCTGGCGCCACAGCATCCGCGCCCGCTCGCCGGTCTCCTTGAGGAAGGGTGCGCTGACCCCGGCGCGGTCGGCTTCCTTCTGCAGCTGTACGAAGTCGGCCGAGCTGAAGCCCTTGGCCTGCAGCCGCCGCAGCGAGGCGTCCATTTCCAGGTGCTCGGTCTCGTAGCGCAGGCTGACCAGCTCGTGCGCCAGCCCGTCCAGCTTGGCGTCGCCGAACCCGTGCGAGCCCACCCGCTCGATGGCGTCGTCGATCACGCCGGGGTCGCGCACCGCCGCCACCGCCAGGGCCGCCGACAACGCGCGCGGGGCGCCGCGCAGCCGCTCCATGGCGTCCTTGGTCTCGACATGGGCGCCGGTCAGCGGCGGCTTGCGCTTGTCCCAGCGGGCCCGCGACAGCTCCCGGCCCGCCGCGCCCACCGTGTAGACCGGCTGGCGCGTCGGCCAGAGGCCCTCGAAACGGGCAAGGAGATCCTCCTTGTAGGCCGCCGCCAGGTCGGGATCGGCGATCGTCGCCGCCAGCTTGCGCAGCCGCACCTTCAGCGCCGTTTTGCGCTCCGGCGTGTCGAGGTCTTCCAGATCCTTCTCGCGGGTGAACAGCGCCTCGGCGAACGGCATGGTTCGCGAAAGCTGCGCCTTCAGCACCGCCGGCCCCTGGTCGCGCAGCACATCGTCGGGGTCCTTGCCGCCCTCGACCAGGGCGAACTTCAGGCTCTTGCCGGGTTTCAGCAGCGGCAGCGCCCGGTCGATGGCCCGCCCCGCCGCCTGCCGCCCGGCCCGATCGCCGTCGAAGCACAGCGTCGGCTCCGGGTGGTGGCGCCACAGCACCTCCATCTGGTCCTCGCCCAGGGCCGTGCCCATGGCGGCCACCGCCGGCACCCCGGCGCGCTGGCAGGCGATGACGTCCATGTAGCCTTCCACCACCACCAGCGGCGGGTCCTCGCCCGACGGCGCGGCGGCGATGATCTTGCGCGCCTCGGACAGGCCGTAGAGCTGATGGCCCTTGTGGAAAACCACCGTCTCCGGGCCGTTCAGGTACTTCGCCCGCGCCTGCGGATCCATCGCCCGGCCGCCGAACGAGACCACCCGGCCGCGCACGTCCAGGATTGGGAAGATGATCCGGTCGCGGAACCGGTCGTATGCCGCCCCGCCGTCCTCCGGCGCGATCAGCAGGCCGGTCTCCACCAGCTCCGGCGGCCGCGCGCCTTTGGTGACCAGATAATCCTTCAGCGCCGTGCGCCCGCCCGGCGAGAAACCGATGCGGAACCGCGCCCACTCGCTCTCCGGCAGGCCACGCTTCTCCAGATAGGCCCGCGCCTCGCGGCCCACCGGCCGGCGCAGCTCGCCCTCGAACCACTGGGCCGCCATCTCCAGCCAGTCGCCCAGTTCGTGGCGCTTCTTGTCCTGCTCCTGCCCGCGCGGATCCAGCGCCGGCAACGGCACCCCCGCCTCTCCCGCCAGCCGCTCCACGGCTTCGGCGAACGTGAGCCGCTCGGTCTCCTGCAGGAAAGTGATCAGGTCGCCGGTCTTGCCCGACGAAAAGTCGAAGAACTGCCCCTTGTCGTCGTTCACGTAGAACGAGGGGGTCTTCTCCTTGTTGAAGGGCGACAGGCCCACGTACTCGCGGCCCTGCTTGCGCAGTTTCACGGTCCGGCCGATGACGTCCGACGGCCGAAGCCGCGACTTCACCTCCTCCAGAAACCGCTCGTCAAACCGCCCGACCATTGCAGAAACCGCTAGCACCTATCGCCGCTAACAACCTGTGGAACGACGCGGCCAGCCTGTGGATGATTCGATTCGGCGTCAGAAGCGGTCGCTTTACTTCACGTGCGTGAGCTTGTCCGGATTCCGCACGACATAGACCGCCGCGATCTTGCCGTCCTCCCCGGTCTCGAAGGCCATGACCGACGGCCCGTCGCTGAGTTGCATAATGAAGCCCGGCAGGCCGTTCACCCGCGCCGGCGCGAAGTCGGACATCGACTGCGCGCCGTTGCGCCAAGCGATGCCCTGCATCAGGCCGACGATGTCCTCGCGGCCCACCATGACCCTGAGCGCGGCCTTCCGCTTGCCGCCGCCGTCCGAGACCATGATCGCGTCCTCGGCCAGCAGGCTCGCCAGACCCTTGAAGTCGGCCGTCGCCGTCGCCGCCATGAAGGCCGCAGCCAGTTTCATCGCCTTGTCCTGGTCGACGGCGAAGCGTGGCCGGGCGTCCTGCACGTGCTCGCGGGCGCGGCTGGCCAGCTGGCGCACCGCCGATTCCGACCGCTCCAGCGTGCCGGCCACCTCGGCGTAGTCCTGGTCGAACACGTCGTGCAGCAGGAAAACGGCGCGCTCCAACGGCGACAGCCGCTCTAGCGCCAGGAGGAAGGCGATGGAGACCTCCTCCGCCTTTTCCACCGGATCATCGGTCATCGGTTCGATCAGCGGTTCGGGCAGCCAGGGGCCCTTGTAGGCGTCGCGCTCGACCTTGGCGGCGCGCAGGCGGTCGATGCACAGCCGCGTCGTGGCCCGCACCAGCCAGGCCGCCGGATCGGTCACGCCCTCCCCCGCCCGCTGCCAGCGGATCCAGGCGTCCTGCACCGCGTCCTCGGCCTCCGAGACCGAGCCCAGCATGCGATAGGCCAGCCGCTTCAGCCGCGGCCGGTTGGCCTCGAAGGCGTCGGTGAGCGCCGCATCCATGACCGCCACCCTACGCCACCAATTCGGGCTTACGGAACAGGGCCAGCGCCAGCGGGATCGCGGCGAACACATAGATGGCCAGAAAATCGCGCCGGAAATCAGCCAGCGGGCTGGACCCGCAGGTGGCGTCGTACACATGGATCGCGGCGTGGAGCGTCAGCCAGGCAGCGGTCGCCGCCATGGCCCCCCAACCCTGCGCCGGCCGCCACGCGAACCAGGCCATGCCCAGCGCGCCCATCAGGTAGACGGCGCCGATATCCCTCACGAAATGCGGATTGAACGGCCCGGTCTGCGGCACGCCCGGCACGGCGTCATACCAGGGCAGAGGCGCGAACAGCATCGCCGCGCCGTTCGCCGCGAACAGCACGGCCATCAGGCCGGCCAGATATCGATCCCAGTTGCGCATGCGCCCACTCCCGCGGTTTCAAGCCAAGGACGGCGGGGCGGGCGGGGCTGTGACATTGGAACCGCGGAAAACGCGGAAAGACGCGGAAAGAGAAAAATGTTCCCTTATTGTTCCTGGTTGAATTGCAGGCTTAGAATGGCTCGTGGACCGGGCTGAATCCGACAATCTGCTCTTCAGAGACGAGGCGTTCCGCATTCGCGGCGCAGCATTCCACGTCTATCGCAGCATGGGCGCCGGCTTCCTTGAAGCGGTCTACCAAGAATGCCTCGCGATCGAATTTTCGCGCCGCTCAATTTCCTTTGAAGCCGGTAAGACACTGAAGCTGAGCTACGAAGGGCAACTCCTGAGGCAGAGCTACGTGGCGGACTTCGTCTGCTACGGCGGAATCGTCGTGGAATTGAAGGCCGTAAGGACCCTCGCGCCCGAGCATCGGGCGCAAGTCATCAACTACCTCCGGGCGACGGAAATGAGCCTCGGACGGCTCATTAATTTCGGCGCGACGCCGAAGGTTGAGATCGAGCGTTTCGCTCTGTCTCCTTCCGCGTCTTCCGCGCTTTCCGCGGTTTAAATTCTTGCGGCTTCGCCGCGCCTACTTCGCCCGGTCCATGAGGTCCGCGAACCGCTCGAACAGGTACAGGCTGTCCGTCGGACCCGGCGAGGCTTCGGGGTGATGCTGGACCGAGAAGACCGGCCGGTCCTTCAGGGCCAGGCCGGCGTTGGTGCCGTCGAACAGCGAGACGTGGGTCTCGACCACCGGTTCCGGCAGGCTGTCGCGATCAACCGTGAAGCCGTGGTTCATCGAGACGATCTCGACCTTGCCCGTCGTCAGGTCCTTCACCGGGTGGTTCGCCCCGTGGTGGCCCTGGTCCATCTTCACCGTCTTGGCGCCTAGCGCCAGCGACAGCATCTGGTGGCCCAGGCAGATGCCGAACACCGGCTTGCCGCTGTCGATCAGCTTCCGGATCTCGGGCACCGCGTATTCGCCCGTGGCCGCCGGGTCGCCGGGGCCGTTGGACAGCAGCACGCCATCGGGGTTGCGGGCCAGGATCTCTTCGGCCGTGGTCTTGGCCGGCACGACGGTCACATGGGCGCCGACCGAGGTCAGCGCGCGCAGGATGTTGCGCTTCACGCCGTAGTCGACGACCACGACCTCGTACTTGGGCTGGCCCAGCTTGGCGTAGCCGCCGTTCCAGTCCCAAAGGCCCTCGTCATAGGTGAACAGCTGCAGGCACGAGGCGTCCTTGGCCAGGTCCAGGCCCTCCAGGCCCGACCACGCCTTGGCCTTGGCGATCAGGCCGTCGATGTCGAACCGGCCGTCCGGGTTGTGCGCGATCATGGCGTGCGGCATGCCCTTCTCGCGGATCACCCGTGTCAGCGCGCGGGTGTCGACGCCGGCCAGGCCGACGACGCCGCGCCGGCTCATCCAGGTCTGAAGGTCGCTGTCGGCGCGCCAGTTGGCGGGCGCGGTCGGCACGTCGCGGAAGATCGCGCCGCGGGCCGCCGTCTCGGCCGAGCCGGACATCTGCTCGATGTCCTCGATGTTCGTGCCGACGTTGCCGATGTGCGGGAAGGTGAAGGCCACGATCTGCGCCATGTAGGAGGGGTCCGTGAGGATCTCCTGGTAGCCGGTCATGGCGGTGTTGAAGCACACCTCGCCTACAGCCTCGCCGACCGCGCCGACGCCGATCCCCTGCAGGACGGTTCCGTCGGCCAGCACCAGAACGCCGGTGACGCCAGGCAGCAGATCACGGCTCATGGTGGGGGCTCCTTGTGGGCAAACGGCGGCGTAGGTAGTGAGTCCCGGACCCGGGGTCAATGCGACGCGCGGGACCTATGGCCCATATCGCCCCGCACCGCGAGGCCCCCGCGCCAAAAACGCCCTGGCTGAAAACGAGGGAACCTTGTCATTTGCGCCAACCAGGCCCTGGGGCCATCCTCTGGCAATGCTGGCCCTCCGACCCAACTGCGAATGCTGCGACCGCGACCTCGCGCCCGACAGCCCCGACGCCCGGATCTGCACCTTCGAGTGCACCTTCTGCGCCGACTGCGTAGACAACCGCCTGGGTGGGGTCTGCCCCAACTGCGGCGGCGACTTCGCCCCCCGGCCGATCCGGCCCGCCGCCGCCCTGGCCCGCTTCCCTGCCCAGGCCGAGCGGTTCACCAAAGCTCACAAGGCCTGCGCCGCCTGAGTATGCGGCGGGCGCCGGCTTGACCTCAGGTTGAGTACGGCGTTCTGCTGAGCCAACGGACGCGGAGGGCCCCATGAGCCTCACGAAGCGGTTGTCGGCGGAATTTCTCGGAACATTGTGGCTGGTGCTGGGGGGCTGCGGCTCGGCCGTGCTGGCGGCGGCCTTCCCCGATGTGGGCATCGGGCTGCTAGGCGTATCCCTGGCCTTCGGGCTGACGGTGCTGACCATGGCGTACGCCATCGGGCATGTGTCCGGGTGCCACCTCAACCCGGCGGTCTCGGTTGGCCTCCTTGTCGGCGGACGGTTCCCGGCCAAGGATCTGCTGCTCTACGTGGCCGCCCAGGTCCTTGGCGGGATCGCCGGCGGCGGCATCCTCTATGTGATCGCCAGCGGCGCGCCGGGGTTCGATGTGGCCGCGGGGTTCGCCTCCAATGGCTACGGCGAGCATTCCCCCGGCCACTACGGCCTGCTCGCGGCCCTGGTCTGCGAAGTGGTGATGACGTTCGGGTTCCTGTTCGTGATCCTGGGCTCGACCCACGGGAGCGCGCCCAAGGGCTTCGCGCCCATCGCCATCGGGCTGTGCCTGACCCTCATCCACCTGATCAGTATTCCGGTGACCAACACCTCGGTGAACCCGGCGCGCAGCACCGGCGTGGCGGTGTTCGTTGGCGACTGGGCGGTCGGCCAGCTCTGGCTGTTCTGGCTGGCGCCGATCGTCGGCGCGGCGTTGGCCGGCCTGACGTATCGCTGGGTCGGGGGCCCCGAGCCCGCGCCGGTGCCGATCACCGGGTCCTAGGGCGCGCTGACCGCCAGGGCCGTCTCCATGGCGGCGAACAGGACGTCCACCCGGATCGGCTTGCCGATGTGACCGTCCGCGCCGGCGGCGGCGCTGGCGGCGCGGTCGTCCGGCGAGGTGTTGGCTGACAGTACGATGGCCGGCGTGCGGGCGCGGCCCTGGGCCACTTCCTCGGCGCGGATCGTCCGGATGGCGCTGAGCCCGTCGGTGACCGGCATGCGCAGATCCATCAGCACCGCGTCGAAGCCGCCGGCCCGCCAGGCCTCGACCGCCTCGAACCCATTCTCCACGGTCACCACCTGGACACCGGCCGCCTCCAGCATCAGCTCGATCACCTTGCGGTTCGTCGGGTTGTCGTCGGCGGCCAGGACCCGCAGCGGCCGGTCCGGCGCCACGTGGTCGCGCTCCTCGGGCGCCAGGTCGGCGTCGCCGTAGTCCAGCAGGCCGCTGACCAGCCGGTCCAGCTGTCGGGCCGCGGCGCGGATGTCGGCCACCAGCGCCCGCTGTTCGGGACCCAGCTCCGAGGCGTCCAGCGCCTGGGCCAGGCCCGTGACCCCGTTCAGCGGCGTCCGCAGTTCGTGGCTCATGTCGGCCAGGAATTCGGCCTTGGCCCGCTGGGCCGCCTCGGCATGGGCCAGAGCCTGCTCCAGCGCCTCGGCCTGGCGCTTCATCTCGGTGATGTCGACCCGCAGGCCGATGACCCCGCCGTCCGACGTGCGCCGCTCCTCGATCATCAGCCAGCGGCCGTCGGCCACCTGCTGCTCGTGGCGGTCGCCGGTGGCGTCGCCCAGCTTGGCCTCGCGGGCGGCCAGCCACGCCTCCTCGCGGCCGATGGCGTCGGGATAGTCCCCCCGCGCAACGCCCTCGCGCAGGGTGTCGATCAGGCGCGCGCCCGGGCGGAACAGGTCGGCGGAGCGGTGGTAGATCTCGGCGTAGCGACGGTTCCACAGGATGTAGCGCCCCTCGGCGTCCAGGAAGACCACGCCTTCGGGGATCGCGTCGATGGCGTCGCGCAGCCGCGCCTCGGCCAGCTCGGCCTTCGCTCGCGCTTCGGCCAGCGCCGCCGCGCCGGTCAGCCGCGCGAACCAGGCCCTGAGGCCGCCATGACGCATGCGGTGAAACTCCGAATCGACCGACCAAGAGGATGCGGCCGCGATATTGACGGAACGCCGCAATCGCCTGTGGGCGCGGGGTTTGGCGGTCGGCGCCCAGGCCTGACGCAGACGGCGCCCGCCGATTGCGCAACCGCAGCGTGGGGCCTTATGGAACGGCCATGCGCATCACCACGGTCGGCCTCGATGCCGACGACACCCTTTGGCACAACGAGACGATCTTCCGCCTGACCCAGGACCGGTTGCGCGAGATGATGGCCGACTTCGCCGACCACGCGGCGACGAACGCCAAGCTGGCCGAGGTGGAGAAGCGGAACCTGCGGCTGTACGGCTATGGGGTGAAGGGCTTCACGCTCTCGGTCATCGAGACGGCGATGGAGCTGACCGGCGGAAACCCGCCCGGTCGCCTGATCGCCGACATCCTGGCCGCCGGGCGCGAGATGCTGGCCCATCCGGTCGAGCCGCTGCCGGGCGTGGACCAGGCGTTGGCCGATCTCGCAGAGGCGGGGTACCGGCTGGTGCTGATCACCAAGGGCGACCTGCTGCACCAGGAGCAGAAGCTGGCCGCCTCGGGCCTGGGCGACCTGTTCGCCGCCGTCGAGATCGTCAGCGAGAAGGACGCCTCGACCTACTCACGCGTCTTCGACCGCTACGGGACCGGCGCGGCGGAGGCGGTGATGTGCGGCAACTCCATGCGCTCCGACATCCTGCCGGCGCTGGAGGCGGGGTGTTGGGGCGCCTACATCCCTTATCACATCACCTGGGAGCACGAGGTGGCCGAACCCCCGGGCGACCACCCGCGGTTCGTCGAGCTCAGCAGCATCTCCGAGCTGGCCGCCTGGGTGGGGTCGCTCTAGGCGCTGCGCCTACCAGCCGATGTGTTCGAGCATCTCGGGGAAGAACTGGACGAAGACGTCCACGTCGTCCTGAAACGCCTCGTAGCTGCCGCCGGGGGCCAGGTTGGCGTCATAGGCGAAGACCGGATCGCCGCTCCCGTCCAGATAGATCCGCACGTAGCGCTTGCGCAGGTTCCATTCGTTCGCCTTGGCCGGCGTCAGGGGTTCCTTCAGATCGAAGCTGGCCACGAACTGCACCGCGCGGCAGCGCTTGTCCTTGCAGTCGTAGAGATCGATGTCGAAGTTGACCCCGTCCTTCTTGAGCGAGACGTACGGCGTTCCTTCGTCGGTCTTCTCGATCTTGGGGTCGTAGCCGGCGCTCTTCATGAACGCCGAGACCTCCTCGATCGTCAGACCGGCGTCGGGAATCGGGCGGGCGTGCGCCACCCCCGCGCCCAGCATCGACGTGCTGAGCGCCAGGGCGGCCACGATGGCCGTGAGCATATGCGTCATAGTCACCCCCAGGCCCGCGGACTGTCCGCGCGGCCCAACTACAGCCTGGACAGCTGGCCGGCGCCGATGACCGGACCGGTCGGGCCATTGGGGTTCTTCGAGCCGCCCGGCGCTTCAAGCGAGACGGCCAAGGTGGCCCCCTCGGCCATCTTCGCCATGAGTTCTGTTGGCAGCGCGATCACCTTGGCCTTGCCGGATTCCACGAGGCCCAGGGACTTGGGATTGTCCTTGCCGGCGATCAGCCAAAGCTGATGCACCTTGTCGCGGTCGGAGCCTTCCGGCAGCAGCGAGGTGACGATCAGGGCCTTGCGGTCCGGGTCGTAGGAGGCGGTGAACAGTGGCTGGACGCGACTGCCTTCGCCGGTGGTCACACTGGCGCTCAGCAGTTGCCCTTGCGGCGCGACCGGAACCTGGCGCTCCACCACCACCGGCGGCTGGTTCACTTGGACCATGACGCCGGCGAGGCTGGCGGCGGCGAGGGCGAAGCCGCCCACGGCCGAGTTCCGCCAGAAGCGCAGCTTGTTCATGATCGCGCCGTTGTCGTTCGCGGACGCGATGCCGCCGTCGTTGGCCGGCAACAGGCGCTCGATGCGCTGCCACAGGCCCTGCGGGGCGGGGACCGCCGCAAGACCGCTCAGCATGGGTGCGAGGCGCATGCGCCAAGCCTCCACGTCGGCGGCGAAAGCAGGTTCACGGGCCATGCGCATTTCGGCGTCGGCCCGGTCACGGGCGTTCAGCACGCCAAGCGCATGCTCGGCGGCAAGGGCTTCGTTTTCGGACAGGTCTGGGGCTTCGCTCATGACTGGAGGCATCCCTTCAGCTTCGCTAGTCCCCGACGGATCCAACTTTTAACGGTGCCGAGCGGAGCATCCATCCGGTTGGCTAAGGCTTCGTAAGTGACGCCTTCGAAAAACGCGGTGCGGATGACCGACTGGGTGCGATCGTCCAGTTCGGACAGGCACCCATGCAGCCGATTGCGGTCGTCGGCGGCGGACAGAAGCGTCTCGGCGCTGTCCTGCCCGTCGGCGATTTCCATATCATCGACCTGCTCGGCGTAAGCCATCGGCCCACGGGCCCGCAGCCGGTCGATCGCCCGGTTACGCGCGATCGTCGACACCCAGGTCATCACGCTGGCGCGGGCGCCGTCAAAGCGGTCTGCCCGTCGCCATATGGTGACGTACACGTCCTGCAAAACGTCCTCACTCTCCTCGCGGTCGGAGAGGATACGAAGGCAGACGCCAAAAAGCTTCGCGGAGGTCGCCTCGTATAATTGTCGCAGGGCTTCGCGCTCTCCCGCGGCGATGCGGGTCATGAGCGGCGTGAGGATGTCGGATGTCGTCGCGGCGGCGGCCAAGTCAGTCCCTATGGTTGTGTCGCTTTGGTCAGCGAACGAGTTGTTGCGAAGCTGCCCCGGTGCGGCGCGCGACGCAAGCATTCCCGTGTCAGGGGTGTCGGGGAACCGTGACGGTTGCACCCGGCGGGGCCTGGTCGATGGTGAGCAGGCGCACGGGCTGATCCCCGATCACCTTGGTCTCGTGCCACTGGTCGACCGCATCCACCAGCCAGTCGCCGGCCGCGATCTCGCGCACCTGGCCGGTGTCGAGATTGGTCACCTTCATGCGTCCGGCGAGGACGTTCACCAGGCGGGGGTAGGGGTGCTTGTGCGCCGGGACGCCGCCGCCCACGGGGATAACGCCCTGGGTGATGGTTATGCGGATGTCGGTCTGCGGCGGCCGGATCGGCTGCCCGGAGAGCGTGGTGTCGACGATGACGGGCTTGCCGGGCTCCGGCGGAACCTGGGCGGCCGTCGGGTTGGCGATGACGAGGATCGCCAGGAGCGGGAGGGCGCGTTGCATGCGCCCCACCCTGCCCTGGGTTTCGCTCGTTCGCTAGGCCGCGGCGGCCTTCAGGCTGGCCTTGCGGGTGGCGGCGCGCTTTTCCTTGGCGCGGTCCAGCCGGGCTTCCTTGCGTTGGTCGGCTTCGGTCTGGAGCGGCTCCAGAAGCTCGGCCGCGGCGGCCTGTTGCTTCTCATCCCCATGCTCGCTGAGGCGCCGCGCATTGGCCAGCAGGTTCACGACCTCTTCGTCGCTCAGGGTCGGGATTCTGTCGAGCAAGCTCATGGGGCCTCCTGGTGTCATCGAACGCCGAACATCGGCGGCCACAAGAGATAGAGCCCAAGGCTTCGGTTAGTTGCGTGATTCGGTTGAGAAATTTCCAGGAACCAAAGATCGCTTTGCGACTTGCCGACGCTGGCGTCGGAAGCTTGTTCGCGCCTCCGACACTATAGTTCGTCGGCGTTCACGGGGATCTCCGCGGCGACCCCGCGAGAATCGTACCTATCCCACCATTTTATGTCGCTGAACCTAGGATCATCCGCCAGCTTCCCATGAAGCTTGGTGAGCAGTTTCATGTGCTCCGCGTTCACAGGCGCGAACAGCCGCTTGAAAAACGGTCGTTTGTCTTCGGTGTGCAGCACAATGTTGTCGGTTAGGTCTGTGATCTGGATCCACACCCTGGCTTCACGACCGTGGGCCTCAAATCTCCAGCCATAGGGCGGAGTGTGCTCTGGCTCGGAGAGCTCGCAACCAAACCCCTTGAGATATCCCGCTACAGTTTCGGCGACAGCCCGCCCACCCAAGATGATCGGTTCGTCGTCTTCATCCCAGACTGCGTCGTCCGGAAAATCGGCTTTGAAATCCGCTATCGGCCTGAGCTTCACCGCCGTTCATCCCCGTACAACATCTCGTTCAAGGCGCCCCCGGCTTCGATCGCCGCACCGCCAACGACCACCTTCGTCGGGCCGGGCGTCCCGTACCAGAGCCGCCCAGGCAGACCGTACTTCTCGATGCCGAGAACCTTTGAACTCCAGCCGCCCAGGCCCATCCGCCGGGGGAAGCCGGTCCCATAGAAGTGCGAATCGACCTTGCTATGGAGAGGATAGAATTCCCCGCGAGTTATGCCTTCCGGCTTCAGAACATTGAAGGGACTATCCAGGATGGCGCGTGGGACGCGGCCTCCTCCCGCCCACGTTGGAAGTCTCGCCCTTTCGGGAATAATCGCGTGATGCCCACGGCCTGTGTAGGCGCCCGCGAGGTGAGTTGCTTTAGCCTTGGAGAAGCCCTGGCGCTCGTGCATCAAGATGCGTTCTGCTTTTGACATTCGCGCACTCGTCAGCCGTGCCAACGCCAGCGCGCAGTCTTTCACTGAGACCCAACCCCATCACCAACCTCCCACCGGGGGCCGCGCCGGACGCAGCATCCCCAACTGAAGCTTGAGCTTGCGACGATCTTCACGAAATGTCAAGAACAAATCAGGAACATCATGTGTCGACAGGCGCCGGACGTGAGCCGTTGAACCGTTCGCTCGTGCAGGCCGCAGGCCTGCCGGCGCAGCGTCCACCCGGTGATGGACACAGCTTGCCTTTACAGCTGCCACTGGATTGGCGGGTGGTGCTTGCGCCGACCGCCCTACCCCTCTACATCGCCCGCTTAACCTACAGTTCTGACTTGGCGGCGGCAGTGCGAAAGCCTGCGCGGCCTCTTTGCGCGCGAGACCCATGCCCAAACGCACCGACATCTCCTCGATCCTGATCATCGGCGCGGGCCCGATCGTGATCGGCCAGGCCTGTGAGTTCGACTACTCCGGCGTCCAGGCCTGCAAGGCGCTGCGCGCCGAGGGCTACCGGATCATCCTGGTCAATTCGAACCCGGCCACGATCATGACCGACCCGGACGTCGCCGACGCGACGTACATCGAGCCGATCACGCCCGAGATGGTCGAGAAGATCATCGCCAAGGAACGGCCCGACGCCCTGCTGCCCACCATGGGCGGCCAGACGGCGCTGAACACCGCCCTGGCCCTCGAAGCCTCCGGCGCGCTCGCCAAGTACGGCGTCGAGATGATCGGCGCCCGCGCCGACGTGATCGACAAGGCCGAGGACCGCCAGAAATTCCGCGACGCCATGGACAAGATCGGGCTGGAAAGCCCCAAGTCCAAGGCCGCCCACACCATGGACGAGGCCCTGGTCGGCCTGGAGATGGTGGGCCTGCCGGCGATCATCCGCCCGTCGTTCACCCTGGCCGGCACCGGCGGCGGCATCGCCTACAACGTCGAGGAGTTCCGCGAGATCGTGGAACGCGGCCTGGACCTCTCGCCCACCACCGAAGTGCTCATCGAGGAGAGCGTGCTCGGCTGGAAGGAATACGAGATGGAGGTCGTCCGCGACAAGGCCGACAACTGCATCATCGTCTGCTCGATCGAGAACATCGACCCGATGGGCGTGCACACGGGCGACTCAATCACGGTCGCCCCCGCGCTGACGCTCACCGACAAGGAATACCAGTGGATGCGCCGCGCCTCCATCGCGGTGCTGCGCGAGATCGGCGTCGAGACCGGCGGCTCCAACGTGCAGTTCGCGGTGAACCCCGCCGACGGCCGCATGGTGGTCATCGAGATGAACCCCCGCGTGTCGCGGTCCTCGGCGCTGGCGTCCAAGGCCACCGGCTTCCCGATCGCCAAGGTCGCCGCACGCCTGGCCGTTGGCTACACGCTGGACGAGCTGATGAACGACATCACGGGCGCGACGCCCGCCTCGTTCGAGCCCAGCATCGACTATGTCGTCACCAAGATCCCGCGCTTCGCCTTCGAGAAGTATCCGGGCGCGGAGCCGTACCTGACCACCTCGATGAAGTCGGTGGGCGAGGTGATGGCCATCGGCAGAACGTTCGCCGAGAGCCTGCAGAAGGCGCTGCGCGGCCTGGAGACGGGCCTGACCGGCCTGGACGAGATCGCTATCGATGGCGGCGAGGACCCGGAAATGGGCCACGCCGCGATCCTGCGCGCCCTGGCCACGCCCACACCCGACCGCCTTCGCGTGATCGCCCAGGCCTACCGCCAGGGCCTGACGGAAGATGAGATCCACGCGGCCTGTTCCTACGAGCCCTGGTTCCTGCGCCAGCTCGAGGAGCTGGTGCGCCAGGAGGGCGTCGTGCGCGACGCAGGCCTGCCGACCGACGCGACCGGCTTCCGCAAGCTGAAGGCCCAGGGCTTCTCCGACGCCCGCCTGGCCAAGCTGACCCACTCCACCGAGAAGGACGTGCGCGAACAGCGCCGCGCCCTGGGCGTGCGCCCGGTCTTCAAGCGCATCGACACCTGCGCCGGCGAGTTCCGCGCCGAGACGCCGTACATGTACTCGACCTACGAGACCGGCGCCCTGGGCCAGGTCCCCGACTGCGAGTCCGAGCCGTCCGACCGCAAGAAGGCGATCATCCTGGGCGGCGGGCCGAACCGGATCGGCCAGGGCATCGAGTTCGACTACTGCTGCTGCCACGCGGCCTTCGCCCTGGACGAGATCGGCATCGAGTCGATCATGGTGAACTGCAACCCGGAGACGGTCTCCACCGACTACGACACCTCCGACCGCCTGTACTTCGAGCCGCTGACGGCCGAGGACGTGCTGGAGTTGATCGCGGTCGAGCAGACCCGCGGGGAGTTGGCCGGCGTGATCGTCCAGTTCGGCGGCCAGACGCCGCTGAAGCTGGCGGCGGCGCTGGAAGAGGCCGGGATCCCGATCCTGGGCACCTCGCCCGACGCCATCGACCTGGCCGAGGACCGCGAGCGCTTCCAGCAACTGCTGCACAAGCTGAAGATCGCCCAGCCGGTCAACGCCATCGCCCGCACCCGCGACGAGGCCTTCGCCGGCGCGCACCAGGTCGGCTACCCCGTCGTGATCCGTCCTTCCTACGTGCTGGGCGGCCGGGCGATGGAGATCGTCCGCGATGACGAGCAGCTCGAACGCTACATCACCCACGCGGTGCAGGTGTCCGGCGACAACCCGGTCCTGATCGACCAGTACCTCAGCCGGGCCACCGAGGTGGACGTCGACGCCCTGTGCGACAACACCGGCGCGGTCTTCGTGGCCGGCGTCATGGAGCACATCGAGGAAGCCGGCGTGCACTCGGGCGACTCGGCCTGCTCGATGCCGCCCTTCTCGCTGCGGCCCGAGACCATCGCCGAGCTGAAGCGCCAGACCGAAGAGATGGCCCGCGCCCTGGAAGTCCGCGGCCTGATGAACGTGCAGTTCGCCATCGAAGAGCCGCACAGCGCCAACCCGCGCATCTACGTCCTCGAGGTCAATCCGCGCGCCAGCCGCACGGTGCCGTTCGTGGCCAAGACCATTGGCCGCCCGGTCGCCGCCATCGCCGCCAAGCTGATGGCCGGCCAGCCGCTCAGCGACTTCGACCTGCACGACCGGCCCTACGACCACGTGGCGGTGAAGGAGGCGGTGTTCCCGTTCGCCCGCTTCGCCGGGGTCGACACCATCCTGGGTCCCGAGATGCGCTCGACCGGCGAGGTCATGGGCCTCGACTGGATCCGTCCGGGCGAAGCCAGCTCCGGCCCGGCCTTCGCGCGCGCCTTCGCCAAGGCCCAGTTGGGCGGCGGCACCATGCTGCCGACCAAGGGCTGCGCCTTCATCTCGGTGAAGGAGAGCGACAAGGAATGGATCCTGGAGGCGGCCCAGATCATCTCGGCCCAGGGCTTCCGCATCCTGGCAACCTCCGGCACCGCCTCCTACCTCACCGAGAACGGCGTGAAGGTCGAGTTGGTGAAGAAGGTGCTGGAGGGTCGCCCGCACATCGTCGACCACATGAAGAACGGCGAGGTCCAGCTGGTCTTCAACACCACCGAGGGCAAGCAGTCGCTGCTGGACTCGTTCGCGATCCGCCGCAGCGCCCTGATGATGAAGATCCCCTACTTCACCACGACGCCGGCCGCCCTGGCGGCGGCGCGGGCCATCGCCGCGGTGGCGGAGGGCCCGCTCGAAGTGCGGCCCCTGCAGAGCTACGCGTGACGTAGATCAAGGCCGGCGCTTGCACGACGCCTAGGACAGGCGTTGTTGAGCGACCGGCCGGATCATGCGCTGGTCGTCGCGAGGAACCGCCATGGCGCCGCGTCATCTCGAACGACATCTGGTTCAGCGGATCGGCTGGCTGCGCGCCGCGGTCCTGGGCGCGAACGATGGCATCGTCTCCACCGCCAGCCTGGTCGTGGGGGTGGCCGCCGCGGCGCAGGGCCGTCAGGAAATCCTGATCGCCGGCGTGGCCGGCCTGGTCGCAGGCGCCTTCTCCATGGCGGCGGGCGAATACGTCTCCGTCAGCTCGCAATCGGATACCGAAACCGCCGACCTGGCGCGTGAGAAGGCGGAACTCGAAAGCCAGCCGGCTTTCGAGCGTGAGGAACTGGCGAACCTCTACGTGGCGCGCGGCGTGGAGCTGGCGCTGGCCAGGCAAGTCGCCGACCAGCTGATGGCCAAGGACGCGCTAGGCGCGCACGCCCGTGACGAGCTCGGCATATCGGAAATCACCGCTGCGCGGCCGATCCAGGCGGCGATCGCCTCTGCCCTGACCTTCTCTGCCGGAGCGTCTCTCCCGCTTCTCGCGGCCCTGCTGGCCCCCACAGGCATGATCGTCGCCTGCGTATCCGCCGCAGCGATCGTGTTCCTGGCGGTCCTCGGCGCGGTCGGCGCCCGGGCCGGTGGCGCGAACATGCTGAAGGCGGTTGTCCGCGTCACCTTCTGGGGGGCTTTGGCGCTTGCCGCCACAGCCGGCGTCGGCGCCCTGTTCGGCGTCGCCGCCTAAGTCTCTTCGTCAGGCTCTTCCGAAGCCTCGTCCTCGTCGCCGCTCTTCAACACCGTAAACGCCTCGTGGAAGCGCTTGAGGGCGCCGATGGAGGCCTGAACGCGCTGGGTGGCGGCCTGGACGTCGCCCTGGGCGCCGTTGATCACCGCAAGGTTGGTGCTGGCGATGGCGTCGGCCAGGGCCTGCAGGCAACCCTTCAGCGCCGCGAAATCGGCGGCGATATCCGCGCCGCCTTCATCGTCGCCGCCGTCGTCGTCGATGTAGTCGTCCAGGCTGACCATGCGGGCCTCCAAAGCTTCGGACGCGGGTGTGCCGCCGGACGGGCTAGAAGTCCATGGTCAGGAAGAGGCTGAAGGTGCGGGGCTGGTTGGCCTCGTAGGCGCCGCTACTGACCACCTTCCAGTCGAAGGTGTTGGCCAGGTTGGTCACCTGGAAGCGCAGCAGGGCCGGCGTCCCCCCCGCCTCGAACCGGTAGCGCACGCCCGCATCGAAGATCGTCCGCGCCGGGACCTTCACTCGGTTGGCCTGGTCGCCGGTGCGATCGCCGTGGTGGTTGGCGGCGAAGGTCAGCGACATCCCCGGCGCCGGCAGGGCGTAGGTCCCGCTCAGGGTCAGCAGCCGGCGCGTCTGTCCCACCGGCTTGCGACCGATCCGCCCCTCGTCCACCGGGTCGCCGCTGACCCGGGGCGACATCAGCACCGCGCCGGCCACGATCGTCAGACCCTTCACCGGCTGGCCCGTCAGGCTGAACTCCGCGCCCCTGTGGCGGACGTGCCCCTGCTCGCGGAACACGTTCAGGTCGTCGAACGAGAAATAGGGCTTCTCCACCTGGAACAGGCCCGCCACCACCCGCAGGTCCTTGGCGATCACCCAGCGGACGCCCGCGTCCCACTGGTCGGTGAGGATCGCTGGCAACGCCTCACCCCGGTTCGCGGCGCTGTCGGGCGCGACGCCGCTCTCCTCCAGGCCCCGCGTGATGCTGCCGTAGGCCGCCAGGTCGCGACGCAGGTCGACCGCCAGGGCGCCGTTGTAGAGCCAGGTCGGGTCGTGGGTCTCCGACACCGCCACGCCCGGCCGCGCGACCCGCTTCCTGTAGTCCGTGCGCTGGAGGCCCAGATTCAGCGAGCCCCGGTTCCGCCAGCGGCCGTCATAGGCGATGCCGCCGGTCCACTGGTCCACCCGGTCGACCGAGCCGGCGCGGGGCGCGAACGCCGGCTGCGCCACGGTGATCGGCACGCCCAGCGTCACCCGCCCGAACTCGGTTGCGACCCCGCCGCCATAGGTCGCCTCTCGCCGCCGGCCCCGCAGTGAGGCGTAGACCGTGTGCCGCCGGTCGCCTTCGGCGAAGGTCCGGCTGGCGCGCAGTTCGCCGCTGGTGGAATCCGTGCCCTGCGACGGGTCGCGGTTGATCCGCAGGCGCGCCGTGCCGTCCGGCTGGAAATCCGAGAACACCGAGGCGTAGTTGGTGAGCAGCCGGTTCTCCGAGCGGAACAGGATCGCCGCCACCTGCACCCCGCCCGGCGCCGGTCCCCGCGCCAGGATCCCGTAGTTGTTGGAGGTGTTGCGCTGATCGGCCCAGACCGGCCCCGGATAGGTCCGGCGCGAGACGTGTGGCGGCAGCCCGGTCGAGCCCGCCACATAAAGCGGCACGGCCTCGCGGTCGTAGTCGTCGATCCGGCTCCAGAACGGGATGATCTCGGCGCCGGGCGCCGGGCGCCAGCGGGCGACCAGGCCGTACGACACCGCCAGCGGGTCGACGCCGCTGGCGTACTCATGCTCGAAGATCGCCGCCCCGGCCGCCAGGCTGAGATTGGCCGCGAGCGGCAGTTGCGCGTCCACCTCCACCCGGCCGCCGCCCATGGGGCCATAGCCCGCCAGGACGCTGACGATCCGCTCGGGACCCGCCCGCCGCAGCTTGTAGTCGACGATGCCGGTGGGCGCGGGGAACAGGTAGTTCTGCGACGCCAGCCCCACCCGCACGGTGTTGCTCTCGACCAGGCGGTCGGTGAACGAGGCGGGCCGGTCGACGTAGAGGCCCTCCAGCCGGATATTCCCCGCCGTGACCGGCGAGAAGCCGCGCACGTCGCTGGCGCTGTACAGGCCGACCTTCTCGGTGCCGATGCTGGCGCCGAAGGCGTCCTCGGCCGTCGCCACCGTGTTGTCGTTCACCCGCTGGGCCGCCACCGGACCCGCCCACGCCAACCCCGCCGCCAACACGGCCACGCGCCCCCAACCCGACCCCATCGCCAACACGCTCCCACACACTGCGGTGTGCGGGACCCTGAACGGCGTCCGGCCGCAAGGCGGCGCGGCGGTTCGCCCGCCCCTCCGCGCCCGACTGCCGCCCAGGCCCCAGCCTGACCGAGAGCGTGACCGCAAAAGCGGCAGGCGGGAGGTCGGCATAGACCGGGGCTATGCCCGCGCCCTCCGTCGCCGGTGCTAGCCTTCGGCAAACGCCAGGGAGACGGATGTGCTGCGGGTTCTGATGGGCGCCGTGATGGCGCTGTTGATAGGCGGCCTGGCCCACGCGCAGACGCGGGTCGAGACCATCGAGCTCAACTCGAAGCTGGTCCCCTCGCCGGTCAAGGTCTCGGTCCTGCTGCCCGCCGGCTACCAGGCCACGCAGAAGCTGCCGCTGTTGCTGATGCTGCACGGCGGCGGGGGCGACAACAGCTTCCTGGAGCGGATGCGGCCCACGGTCGAGGCCGCCTGGACGGCCAAAGACTTCCCGCCCGCCGTCGTGGTCACGCCCGATGTCGGCCGCTCGCTCTACATGGACTTCAAGGACGGCTCGCAGAAGTGGGAGACGTTCCTGGTCACCGAGATGATCCCCGAACTGCGCCGCCGCTATGGCCTCTCGGCCGAGCGCGGCAAGACCGTGGTCACAGGCATCTCCATGGGCGGCCTGGGCTCGCTCCGGCTGGGCTTCGACCACCCCGAGGTGTTCGGCGGATTGGCCGCCATGGAGCCGGGGATCGAGCCGGCCCTGGCGTTCGACGACGTGAAGATGCGCAACCGCTTCCAGCGCGACGACGCGTTCTTCGCCTCGATCTTCGGCGAGCCGGTGGACCGCGCCTTCTGGAAGACCGCCAACCCCGCCAACATGGTCCTCGCCAACCGCAACGCGATCCTGAAGTCTGGCCTGGCGATCTATCTGGAGGTCGGAGACCAGGACATGTTCCACCTGGACGAAGGCGCCGAGTACCTGCACCGCGTGATGTGGGACCACGGCATCCCCCACGAGTACCGGCTGGTTCGGGGCGCCGACCACACGGGCAAGACCGTGCCGGTGCGGATGCGCGATGCGCTGCGCTTCCTCGACCGCGAGGTGCTGAACCCCCTCCCGGCCGACGAAACCCTGGCCGCCGCCCGCCCTCGGATCGAGCGCCTGCGCCGCGCCATGGGCGTGCCGGACGACCAGCCGCGGCCGCCGCTCCCGCCCACGAGCCCCGCCCGATGATCGACCGCCGCGCCCTCATCGCCGCCACGCCCGCGCTGCTGGCCACGCCCGCCCTGGCCGCTTCCTCGAAAGACATCGCCGTGCGCGGCTCCAAGGCCTATTCGGAATCCATCATGGTCATGTCGGTGGCCGCCGACGGGTCCAGCGCCCTGACGCTGCGCTTCTGCCGCTTCCCGGTGGAGGGTTTTACCTGGCTCTGGTGCCACATCCTGCACGAGGGCCAGCTCTACGCCTTCACCAGCCACGACCTGCCGTGCGGACCCGAACGGCTGGCCGACGGCGCCAAGGCCGATTACCGGGCCACGCCGTTGGACGCCGCGCTCAGCCGGGTCGGCAAGGGCCGCGACCTCGCCGACGTCCGCATCTCCGCCGCCCTGCCGTTCCACAAGAGCCGCAGCGCGCCGCACGGGCCGGGCGCGGCGCCCGGCAAGTTCACCGGCCAGTTCTTCCCCGTCAGCCCCCTGGGCGCCCAGGTTCTGGAGGGCCGCGACGAGGTCTATGGCCTGTGCCACGCCGACATCGAGATCGGCGGCCGCCGCCTCGTCCACGAGGGCCTGGCCAAGTTCCACGAGCAGCGCCAGGAGAACCCCCGGTTCGAGGCCCCGTTCTGTTATTCGTGGCTCGCCGGCGACGCGATGGCCTCCACCGCCCTGCTGCACGCCAAGGGCGCCAGCGGCGGCTGGCAGATCGATGGCGTGGAAACCGCGCTCACCGACATGACCCTGGACCGGCCGGGCGACGACCGCCGGGTCACCTGGAAGATGAAGGACAAACCCGCCCTGTCCGGCCGCCTCAAGGCGCTCGTCCGCTACGAGATCCCGGTGTACGACAGCCGCTGGAACGGCAGTTTCGTGCAGGGGACGTGCGACGGCCGGCCCATCGTCGGGGCCATGAACGACTGGGTGGTCGACCCTGACATCTATGCCGCCGCCCTCATGCGGACGTCTCAATCCTAGGGTGCAACAGGATTACCACCCACGCTTGTCGGTTGACCGACTTCAAATCGAAGCGCAGACTTTTCAAATCGCCTGACTGAGACAGGCGGCAAGGGCGCGCTCCGGCGGCCCGCCCGGCCCCCGCCCTGGGGTCCCGCGAACTTCCGGAGGACGCCCCTGGCGTCTGCCGCAGCCTGGCGTGGAGCTCAAGAACTCCACCAACAGGATTGCGAGGAAGTCTCATGCATACCGAGCCGCACACTGGCGACGTCCGCCATCACAAGCCGAAGCATCTGGCCGAGAAGTTCGAGGGGGTCGTCGGGATCGTCATGGTCGCCGCCATCGTCCTGCTGGCCATCGGCCTGATCTACGGGATCATGACCACCGGCAGCACGACGCCCAAGTGGATGCAGTAGGGGCGTAAAGGTCCTGCCGGCGCCGTGTCGCCACAGCGCCGGCCACCCCTTTGAACATCGCACCTTTATCCGACGGACAGCCACGCGCTGCGCCGCATGGTGACGATGCGTGAGGCTGGCGCGCCGCCGACCCCTGCGCTACGCCTGGGTGAACAACGATAAGGGAGGCGGACAATGACGGGTCGGGTCAGCGGCAAGGTCGCGCTGGTGACGGGCGGGGCCAGCGGCATCGGACGAGGCTGCTCGGAGAAGCTGGCGGCGGAGGGCGCGTTTGTCGTCGTCACCGACATCCAGGACCACCTGGGCGAAGAGGTCGTCGCCGGGATCAAGAAAGCCGGCGGTCAGGCCGAGTACCGTCGGCAGGACGTGACCAGCGAGGACGTCTGGATCGAGGTCGTCGACGGCATCCGGACCCGCCACGGCCGCCTCGACGTCCTGGTCAATAACGCCGGCATCGGCATCGGCGGCTCGGTCCTGGACATGACGCTCGAGAACTGGCGTCGCCAGACCGCCATCAACCTGGACGGCGTGTTCCTGGGCACCAAGCATTCGATCCCGCTGATGCGCGCCTCGGGCGACGGCGGCAGCATCGTCAACATCTCCTCGGTCGCGGGCCTCAAGGGCTCGGCCAATCTGGCCGGCTACTGCGCCACCAAGGGCGGCGTGCGGCTGTTCACCAAGGCCGTGGCCATGGAGTGCGCCAACGCCAAGGACGGCATCCGGGTGAACTCGGTCCACCCGGGCCTGATCGAGACGCCGATCTGGCTGACGGTCGGCCAGGCGGTCAACCCGCTGGCCAACGCCCCGCCGGACCTCGACGCCATGTCGGCCATGGCCGTGCCGCTGGGCGTGAAGGGCTTCCCGGAGGACATCGCCAACGGCGTCCTCTGGCTGTGCTCGTCCGAGAGCCGCTACGTCACCGGCCAGGAACTGGTGATCGACGGCGGGCTCACGGTGCGCTGAGTTTGGCCGCGGCGCGCTCGTAAGCCGGGCGCGCCATCATCCGGTCGCGATGGGCCGCCAGCGGCGCGGGGATGTCATGGCCCAGCGCCCCCTGCCACATGCCCAGCGTGGTCGAGACGGCGATGTCGGCCAGGGTGAGATCGTCGCCGACGAAGTACGCCGCCTCGCCCAGCAGGCTAACAGCGTAGCCCAGCCCGTCGCTGACCCGCGCCTCGCAGAACGCCTGCGTCCAGTTGGACTTCTCGTCGGCCGGCGCCACGAACTTGGTGCCCATCAACGGGTTCATCAGCCCGCCCAGCACCGCCTCGCTGAAGACCACCAGCTGCAGCGTACGCGCCATGGCGGCGGAGGCGGCGGGCAGCAGCGGCGTTGGGCCATAGCGCTGGGCCAGGTACAGCATCATCGCCACGGACTCGCCCATGCCGACGCCGCCCTCATCCTCGAGGAACGGGACCGAGCCCGGCGGATATTTGGCCCGGTAAGCGGCCGGCGGCGGATAGCCGAACACCTCGCCTCGCCAATCCAGACCCATCTCCTCGCACTGCCAGGCCACGCGTTGGCCGCGCACGCCGCGATCGAAGTTGTGGATCGTGATCATGCCCTGCCGCCCGCCAGCCGGCCGCCCAGCCACGCGGCGGGCGGGGTCACGACGGGCGGCTTCAAGGTCTCCGTGGTCGTCATTGGTCTTTCCCCTTGTCGGCCTTCGCGAAGGCCCTCAGCGCATCCTTGCCGTTCCAACGGGCGGTCTTGTCCGAGGAGGCCGCCAGCCGCCCGGCCACCGCGCGCGCCTCGGCCCGCAACGTCGGTGTCTCGGTCCCACCGATGGCTCGCAGCGCCCAGTTCACGCTCTTTTTCACGAAGTTCCGCTCGTCGGTCGCGCACGCTTCGATGAGCTTCAAACCGGCCAGCAAGTCGGCCTCCTCGCCCGTTCCGTGCAGCGCCATGCAGGCCATCAGGGCGAAGCCGGCGCGGCGGCCGAACTCATCGTTCAGCCCGCACCACCGCGGGATCATGACCGCGGCGCCCGAGACCTGGTCGAACAGCTTGAAACAGACGGTGTCGACGATGCCCCAGTTGTCGAAGTCGACCCGCCAGCGGTCCATCTGCTCGGGCGTGACCTGGCGCGGATCGTCGGCCATGCAGGCGACCATCCGGGCCTCGTACCAGCCGGTCTCCCACAGCGCCTGGGCCAGCGCGTGGTCGGGACGCAACGGCTTGGCGATGGTCTGCATCCGCTTCATCGCCACGCCCATGGCCTTGTCGACCACCAGGCCGTAGCGCGGCCCCATCTCGGCCAGCACCGTGGCGGAGGCCTCGGCGCGCAGCGCCGCCAATACCGCCGCGACCCGGCCGTCGATGCGGTCGGCCATCGGTCAGGCCGCCGCCAGTTCGACCAGGATCTCGTCCATCCGGTCGAAGCCCATGGCCATGCCATCGCTCATGCCGCTCTGCAGAGCGCCGTCGCGGGCCTCCTTGGAGGCGAACAGCATGGTGATGGTCGCCGTCGTGCGGCCGTCGCGCTCTTCGAACACCAGGGTGTTGATGGCCTCGCCGTCGAAGCCCTCCATCCGTTCGGTGGTGACGATCTTCTCGAAGGGCGTAATCTCGGTGTGGATTCCGCTGGAGCCGAACTCGGTCCCGTCCGCGTCGCTGCGCCAGCGGTAGCGATAGGCGCCGCCCACCGTCAGATCGACTTCGCAGACCGGCATCGACCAGCCGGGCGGGCCCAGCATCCAGCGTCGGATCAGGTCGGGCTTGGTATGGCAGTCCCAGACCAGCTCGGCCGGCGCGTCGAACGTGCGGGCCACGCGGATTTCGCGGTCGGAGGGGGTCGAGACATCGACAGGCTTCGGCATCGTTCAGTCCTTGGTCTTCGGTTGTTGGGCCTTCAGCTCGTCCAGCAAGCTGTCGAGGCGGGCGTAGTTGGCCTCCCAGAGCGCGCGGTAGCGCTCGATCCACATGTTGGCCTCCTGCAGCGGCTTGGCTTCGATGCGGGCCGGCCGGCGCTGGGCGTCGCGGCCACGGCGGATCAGCCCGGCCCGCTCCAGCACCTTCAGGTGCTTGGAGATCGCCGGCTGGCTTATGGCGAACGGTTCCGCCAATTCCTGGACCGAGGCCTCTCCCGTGGCCAGCCGCGCCAGGATCGCCCGGCGGGTCGGGTCGGCCAGGGCCGAGAAGGTCGCATCCAACTGTTGTTCATAACTCATGAGTTCTAGAACTAGTTGGTTATATTAAAGCCGTCAAGGTGCCCTCGACCTCGGCCCTTCCGGCCTCTAGAGCACCGGCATGGCTGCGACCCTGCACGTGATCTTCGGGCCCTCCGGCGCCGGCAAGACGACCTACGCCCACACCTTCGCGCGCCGCGAGAAGGCGGTGGCGTTCATCCTGGACGAATGGATGGGCCGCCTCTTTGCCCCCGACATGCCCGATCCGATCGAGTACGACTGGATGATGGAGCGGGTCAGCCGCTCCGAGGCCCAGATCTGGTCCACCGCCGCCGGCGTGCTTGCGACCGGAACCTCGGTCATCGTGGACCTGGGCCTCATGCGCCGGGCCGATCGGGACCGCGTTCGGGAGATCGCCGAGGCGACCGGGCTGCCGCTGCAGTTCCACTTCGTCACCGCCCATGTCGACATCCGCCGGGCCCGCGTGGCCGAGCGCCTGGGCGTGCGCGGAGACAACTTCTCCATCGAGGTCACCCCGGCGATGTTCGACTTCGCCGAGGGCGTCTTCGAAACCCCCGACGCCGAGGAACTGGCCGGCGCGGTGATCAGCGAGAGCTAACCCGCCGCTGGATACAGGAACTGCGGCCAGGTGGCGTCGGCGGCCCGGTGATAGGCCTCCCGGCGTGTAAGGCGGGCGTTGTACTCCAGCAGCGCCGACGCCTTGGGCAGGATCTGCTGGTAGAGCAGCCGCGAGACGGTGCCGCCAAGCACGATGTCGGCGCCTGAGAACCGGTCGCCCAGCAGCCACTCGCGGTCGTCCAGCGTCGTCTCCAGCACGCCCACCATGTCGTCGAAGGCGCCGAAGCCCTGGCTGAACCCCGGCAGGTCGATCTTCTGCTCGTGCAGCGTCGCCACCGGGTCCACCACGGCGGTGGAATAGACCATCCACTTCAGATAGGCGCCGCGCGTCTTGTCCTCGATCCGGGGCGCCAGGTTCCCGTAGCTGTAGCGGTCGGCCAGGTAGATCCCGATGGCCGGGTTCTCGCTCACCACCACCTCGCCGTCGGTCAGCGTCGGCACCTTCCCGGCGGGATTGAGCTTGAGGTACGACGCCGCCTTCTGCTCGCCCTTGCGGATGTCGATGTGCTTCACCGCGAAGGGAACGCCGATCTCCTCCAGCATCCAGTAGGCGGTGAACGCCCGACTGGCGGGCGAGTGATAGAGGGTGATCCCGCGCTTGGCGGCCATGACAGGGCTCCCGGCCTGAGACTGAACCAACCTGAGCGACGAATGGTCTGGGGCCATAGCTAGTCCGAACCTTACAAATTTGCGAGGCGGCGGTCAGGGAAGCGCGAACCTGACCGGGTCAGATGTCCCTGCCGCCGCAAGGACGGCTCACCAGGAGACCACCCCACCCATGCGCAAGATCCTCCTCTCCTCGGCCATCGTGCTCTCGCTCGTCGGCGGCGCCTCTGCCATGGCGGCGACCAAGGCCGCGCCGGCCGCGAAGTCCGCCACCGCGTCCAAGAGTTCTGACTGCGCCCGGCAGTGGAAGGTCGAGAAAGCCCACACCCAGACGCGCAAGGCCTTCATGGCCGCGTGCACGAAGGCCTGACCCCCAGGCTCTTCGCTCCAGTCGAAGCTACGCTCTTGGATCCGTCGTCGGCGTTTGTGCGGCGGGACCGAGGGGGGCGGCGGCGGGCGCTACGCGTCCCCCATCCGGGCGCCCGCCGCTTTTTCGACCCTTTCGGGGCGCTAACAGACTGTACTGTTGAGGTCAGGAGGCGCCCATGGGCGCGAAGATCCTCGTCGTCGAGGACGATGGCGGAACAGCCGAAACCCTCCTGAACGGCCTTCGCCAGGAGGGCTATACGGTCGAGCATGTGGCCGACGGCCGCGACGGTCTGTATCTCGCCAGCTCCGCCGATTTCGACGCCGTCATCCTGGATCGCATGCTGCCCGGCATGGACGGACTCAGCGTCGTAAAGGCGCTCCGGGCCGCCGACGTCCACACGCCGCTGTTGATCCTGTCCGCCCTGGGCCAAATGGACGAGCGCGTGCGGGGCCTGCGGGCCGGCGGCGACGACTACCTGGCCAAGCCCTTCGCCTTCTCCGAGCTCTCCGCGCGCCTGGCCGCCATGCTGCGCCGGCCGGTCACCCGCCAGGAGACCACCTCGATGTCCTGCGGCGACCTGGAGATGGACCTGCTGCAGCGGCGTGTCACCCGCGCCGGCCGCCGCCTGGACCTGCTGCCACGCGAGTTCAAGCTCCTGGAGCACCTGCTGCGCCACAAGGATCGCGTCGTCACCCGCACGATGATGCTGGAAGAGCTGTGGGACTACCGCTTCGACCCCCATACCAGCCTGATCGACACCCACATCAGCCGCCTGCGCAAGAAGATCGACGACGGGTTCGACACGCCGCTGCTGCACACGGTGCGCGGCTCCGGCTACCGCCTCGCCGAGCATCCCTGACCGCATGCGCCTGAAGCCCTGGATCTGGCCCGCCACGGCGGCGCTGGTGGCCCTGGCGGCGGTGGTCATCGGCCTGCTGATCGTGGACCGGCTGGGCGAACGGGCGATCGAGCGCCAACAGACCGCCATGGCCGGCGCCGCGCGGGACTACTTTGTCGCCTTCGCCCACGACGAGGGTGTGACCGGGCTGGCGGACACCCTGAACCGCCATGCCCGCGTCGGCGCGGCTGACGGATTCCGGTATGCGTTGGAAGATCGCTCCGGCCGGATGCTGGCCGGGGCCGACGTGGTCAGTTCCCTGGACGCGCCCGGCGCCGGGTGGCGCACCGTGGCCGAGCCGGACAGCTCACCCAAGCGCCTGTGGCGCGTGTTGGCCCAGCCGCTGGGCGGCGGCTACACCCTGATCGTCGCCGAGGACCTGGCGGCCCGCGACGCCCTGCGCGCTGCGGTCTTCCGCGGCTCGGCGCTGGCGATCCTGATCGCCGCCCTTGGCGCCGCCATCGCCGGCTTCGGCCTGAACGCCATGCTACTGCGCCGCACACGGGCCATCGCCGATACCGCCGAGCGGATCGCCAGCGGCGACCTCTCCGCCCGCGCGCCCGTGCATCCCAAGGGCGACGTCTTCGACGACCTGGGCGCCTCGATGAACATGATGCTGAGCCGCATCGAGGAACTGATGACCGGCATGCGCACCGTGGCCGATTCCATCGCCCACGACCTGCGCTCGCCCCTGACCCGGATGAAGGGCGCCCTGGTGCGCGCCGCCGACCCTCAGGCCACCGAGGCCGTGCGGCTTCAGGCGCTGGACGACGCCCACGACGAGGCCGACATCGTCCTGGCCACCCTGAACGCCCTGCTCGACATCGCCCACGCGGAATCCGGCCTCAGCCGCGAGAACATGCAGCGGATCGACGTGGCGGCGCTGGTGCTGGGCATCGCCGAGCTGTTCAGCCCGGTCATCGAGGACGCCGGCCAGGCGCTGATCACCGAGGCCCCCAGTATTCCCGTTCTGGCCCGCGCCCACCCGGCGCTGCTGCGCCAGGCAGTGGGAAACCTGCTGCACAATGCAGTGGTCCACGCGGGGCCAGGGGCGACCGTGGTCGTCAAGGTCGAGGACGCGGGGCTGGGGCGAGCGCGGATCTGCGTGGCCGACGACGGGCCCGGCGTGCCCGCCGAGCATCTGGGGCGGGTCCAGGAGCGCTTTGTCCGCCTCGAAGTGTCGCGAACCACGCCAGGGTCCGGATTGGGGCTTGCGCTCGTCGCGGCCTGCGCCAAGCTACACGGCGGGCGTCTGGTGCTGGGGGACAACCGTCCCGGGCTGGTGGCCGCGCTGGAGTTAAGTGACCAGCGCTCTTGATTTTTGCGGCGCACAATCCTAGCTTCTTTGCCCCCGGGTCGCATTCGCCCGCGGCCGGGTTGGGGATAACCAAGGCGCACCTCGAGTCACGATGGAAAAAGTTCCGATGACCGTCGAGGGCTATAAAGCCCTCGACGACGAACTGAAGCGTTTGAAGACTGTGGAGCGCCCGGCTGTAATCGGCGCGATCGCGGAGGCGCGTCTGCACGGCGACCTTTCCGAAAACGCCGAGTACCACGCGGCCAAGGATCGGCAGGGCTGGATCGAAGGTCAGATCGCCGAGATCGAGGACAAGATGGCCCGTGCGCAGGTCATCGACGTCTCGAAGCTTTCGGGCAACCAGATCAAGTTCGGGGCCACCGTGTCGGTCGTCGACGAGGACACCGAGGAATCGGCTCGCTACCAGATCGTGGGCGAGCACGAGGCCGACGTGAAGAGCGGCCGGGTGTCGATCACCTCGCCGATCGCTCGCGCGATCATCGGCAAGGAGACGGGCGACGTCGTGGAGGTAATCACCCCCAACGGCGCCAAGGCCTACGAGATCACCAAGGTGGAGTGGGTCTGACCCACTCCAGCTGATGGCCTCCGGCGCGCGTCCCCTCAGGATCTGGGCCGTCTCCGACGGACGCGCCGGCATCGAAGCCCAGGCCCTTGGGCTGGCCGAGGCGATCGCGCGCCTGAAACCGGCCCACATCAGCGTCAAGCGGATCGGCTGGAAGGCCGGGCTGGGCCGTCTGCCGTGGCAGGTCATCCCCCTGGGCGCCCGAACCGGCGATCCCATCCAAGCGCCCTATCCCGACATCTGGATCGCGGCGGGCCGCGCCACCCTGCCGCTCTCGACGCGGATGTTGAAACTGAGCGAGGGCAAGACCTTCGTCGTCCAGGCCCAGGATCCTCGCGCGCCGTTGGGCCGGTTCGACCTGGTCATCCCCCCGGAGCATGACGGACTGGCCGGCGCCAATGTCTTCCCGATCCTGGGGGCGCCCAACCGGATCACCCCGGAGAAGCTCGCGCTGGACCTGGCGCGGTTCGACGACGCCATCGCCCCCCTGCCCCACCCGCGCGTCGCCGTGATCGTCGGCGGCCGATCCAAGGCCCATGACCTGCCGCTGGATCGCGCCCGGGCGTTGGCGGCGGACATCGGCCGGGCCATACAGGCGGCCGGCGGGTCCCTGCTGCTCAGCTTCACCCGCCGCACGCCGGCCGCCGCGCGGCAGGCGATTACCGTTGCGCTCGCCCATCTGCCGGGGATCATCTGGGACGGGTCGGGCGACAATCCCTATTTCGCCTTCCTGGCGGCGGCCGACGCAATCCTGGTCACCGAGGACTCCACCAACCTCGCCACCGACGCCGCGGCCACGGGCAAGCCGCTGTTCGTCCTGGCCATGGCCGGGCGCAGCGCCAAGCTGGCGCGTTTCCACGCCGCGCTGCGGGCGCGAGACGTCGCCAAACCCTTCGTCGGCGAGTTGACAGCGCCGCCTTATCCACCCCTGCTAGAAACCGACCGCGCCGCTCGCGAGGTGTTGCGCCGATACGACGGCTCAGTCTGATCGAGAGCGGCCGCTCGACCTTGGGCGATGGTTTCCTTGTCGGGTTGGCCCGCTACGGTAACGTTGTCTAAGGATTTGCAGTTAGCCTTCCCGCCAGGGACACCAATTGATTCGTAATCGGGAGCCGCACCGTGGCGACGTTTTTCTTTGACGATATGACCGCTGCGCAGGCGGCTTCGTACAACTCGGCCAACGACCGTATCATCTTCAGCGATCAGACCCTGACCGCCGCGAAGGTGTCGGTGTCGTTCGTGCCGTTCACGGTGGATTCGCCGGACCGCATCGTCATCAGCTCGCCGACCAAGTCGCTGACCTTCGCCGATCCGGGCGGCTTCCGCGCCCAGAGCAACGGCGCGACCAGCACGGTCTTCGCCGACAGCTCCATCCTCTACGCGGGCCAGACCGGCGCCGACAACGTCACGGGCGGCGCGGGCGCCGACGGCATCTACGGCGGCACGGGCAACGACACCCTGGCCGGCGGCGACGGCAACGACGTGCTGCAAGGCAACCAGGGCGCCGACACCCTCTCCGGCGACGCCGGCGACGACGTGATCTACGGCGGCCGCGACAACGACCTCATCACCCTGGGCGGTTTCACCAACGCCACGGTGCTGCAGTTCGCGCAGGGCAACCTGGGCGACGACACCATCTCGGGCGGCGCGGGCGCCGACCTGCTGCTGGGCGGCCAGGGCGACGACAGCATCAACGCCAGTCAGGGCGGCGGCGACTATGCCCTCGGCAACCTCGGCAACGACAGCCTGATTGGCTCCGGATCGGGCGACACCCTGGGCGGCCAGGACGGTGACGACTCTGTCACGGGCGGCGGCGGGCGTGACTCGCTCGACGGCGGCGCCGGCAACGACACCATCATCGGTGGCGCCGGGGCCGACACGATCGAAGGCGGCGACGGCAACGACACCGTGAACGCGGGCGGCGGCAACGACATCATCAACCTCGGCACGGGCGAAGACAGTCTGGCGGCGGGCGACGGCTCCAGCCTGATCGACAGCGGCGCCGGCAATGACGTGCTGAACGTCGGCAACGGCGACAACACGATCACCGCGGCCGCGGGCGACGACAACGTCACCGTGGGCTCGGGCAACAACATCATCACCACCGGCGACGGCAACGACGTCGTCAGCGCGGGTGGCGGCAACAACAACATCTCCACCGGCGCGGGGACGGACAGCGTCACCACCACCAGCGGCGACGACACGATAACGACCGGCGACGGCAACGACACCATCGTCGCCGGCGCGGGCGTCAACGCGATCGACGCGGGCGCGGGCGCCAACCAGATCTCCCTGGTCGGCGGCGGCGGCACCGTGATCGGCGGCGAAGGCGGCGATACGGTCACCGGCTCGACGGGCGCGGTGGTCATCAGCGTCGGCGCGGGCAACGACACGGTCTCGACCACCAGCGGCAACGCCACCATCACGCTGGGCGACGGCACGAACAGCCTCAGCTCCGGCAGCGGCAACGACACCGTCACCGCCGGGTCGGGCGACGACAGCCTGGCGACCGGCTCGGGCAACGACAACATCGACGCCGGCGACGGCGCCAACACCATCAACGCCGGCGATGGGAACAACACGGTCTCCGCCGGCAGCGGCGCCGACACCATCACCACGACGACGGGCAACGACTCGGTGCTCGCCGGCGGCGGCAACGACGTGATCAGCGTCGGCACGACCACCGCGGGCGGCGTGGACATCGTCAACGGCGGCGCCGGCGACGACAACATCACCTTCTCGGGCCGCGCCGCCATCCAGGGCGGTGACGGCAGCGACACGATCAACGGCAGCGGCGCCGAGGACAACATCATCAGCGTCGGCGAAGGCGAGAACAACGTCACCGCCGGCAGCGGCGCCGATACGATCACCGCCGGCAACGGCAATGACATCATCTCGGCCGGCGCGGGCGCGAACAACATCAACGCAGGCAACGGCAACAACGCCGTCACCGCCGGCGCGGGTGCGGACACCATCGTGACCGGCACAGGGGCCGACACCATCACCGCCGGCGCCGGCCATGACGTGATGTCCGGCGGCACGGGCGCCGATCGCTTCATCTTCGCCAGCGGCGACAGCGGCATCGTCGGCGCCAGCACGATCGACCAGATCACCGACTGGACCAGCGACGACACCATGGACTTCGGCCCTGCCGGCAGCGGCTCCAACTACGCGGAGATCGCCTCGGCGTCCGACTTCACCGATGCGCTGACGCAAGCCAACGCCCAACTCGGAGGCACGATCTTCTATGTCGCGGTCAAGGTGGGCGCGGACGTGATCGTCTTCAGCAACGGCGGCGCCGGCACGGCCGACGACGCGGTCCTGCTGACGGGCCGGGGCCTGGCCGATATCTCGGACGCCAACTTCGTCTAATCGAGCTGCCATACACAGGTTCAGGGCCGCCCCTCGGGGCGGCCCTTTGCTTTTGGGCCGCATCGGCTCATCAGAAGGGCATGACCGGCCCAGCGCCCTTCTGCCCCGACCTCGCCCCATTCGCGGGTGATCGACGGTCATGACCGGCCCACGCATCCTCTTCGTCGTCGACGCCGGCCCATTGGTGGGCGGCGGCCACGCCATGCGCTCGCTGACCCTGGCCCGCGCGCTGGAGGGCCAGGGCGCCACCTGCGTCTTCGTCGGGCCGCCGGCGGTGGCCGAGTTGCTGGACGCCTTCTCGCCCGAGACCCCGCGCATTCCCGCCGAGGACCTGGCCGCCGCCGCGGTGCGCGAGGCGTTCGACGCCATCGTCTTCGACCACTACGGCCTGGCCGAGCCCGATCATCGCGCCATGGCCCAGGGCCGCCCGGTGCTGGTCATCGACGACCTGGCCGACCGACCGCTGGGCGGCGACATCGTCCTCGATTCCGGGCCCGCGCGACGCGCCGGCGATTACCTGGGCCTGACCCCGGAGACCGCCCGCCTGCTGCTGGGCCCCGCCTATGCCCCCGTGCGGCCGGAGTTCGCGGCCCTGCGCGAACCCGCCCTGGCCTGGCGCGGCGAGCCCGTGCAGCGGGTCCTGGTCTCGATGGGGCTGACGGACGTGGGCGGCGTCACGGCCCGGATCGTCGAGCGCCTGCGCCAGCGGGTGCAGGACATCGGCATCGATGTCGTCCTGGGCGGCCAGTCCCCCAGCCTCCCCGGACTGACCAAGATCGCCAAGCGCGATCCCCGGCTGATGCTGCACGTGGACACCCCGCACATGGCCCGCCTCACCGCCGAGGCCGACATCGGCGTCGGCGGGGCCGGCTCGGCCACCTGGGAACGCTGCGTCCTGGGCCTGCCCTCGCTGATGGTGGTGCTGGCCGACAACCAGCGCGGCGCGGCCAGCGCCATGGCCGAGCGCGAGGCCGCCCTGGTGGCCGACATCACCGCCGCCGACTTCGACAGCGTGTTCGACCGCCAGTTGATGCGGCTGCTGCGCGACGCCGGCGTGCGCCGCCAGCTCGCCGCCGCCAGCGCCGAGGTCTGCGACGGCCTGGGCGCGGGACGGACCGCCGAGGCGTTCCTCAACCTGATCTCGGCGCGCGCGGCCGGCGCGCCCTAATCACGCATTAACCGTGATGTGTTGCCCTCTATCCGAGTTCGGAGGGATCGGCCGTGGCCGTCAATCAACCACAGCAAGGGACGAGGGCGGCGCTCGACAGCCCGTCGGCGGCCGAGCCGCTGGTCCGGCTGGTTGATCTGCAGACCATTCCCATGCCGAACGGCATCCTGGGCGTGGCCGAGGTGTCCAAGCACATCGGCTTCCCGGTCCACCGCGTCTATTACATCCGCGACGTCCCCACCGGCTCCGGCCGGGGCAGCCACGGACACAAGGCGCTGCGCCAGTGCTTCCTCTGCCTGCGCGGCAGCGTCAGCCTCAAGATCACCCGCGACGGCCGCACCGACACGGTCAAGCTGGACCGGCCGTCGCAGGCCGCCGTCGTGCCGGCCGGCTGCTGGCGCGACCTCAGCGACTTCTCCCACGACTCCGTGGTCATCGTGCTGGCGTCGGAGGAGTACGACGAGGCGGATTACATCCGCGAATACGCGGACTTCGTCCGCTGGGACGCCGGCGACGAGCCGGTCACCGCTGTCCCCTACCTGGATCTCAAGCGCATTTCGCAGGTCCTGGGCGCCGAGATGGAACTGGCCATGCGCCGGGTCGTGAAGTCCGGCGCGCTGATCGGCGGGCCCGAGGTCTCGGCGTTCGAGATGCGCTTCGCCGACTATTGCGAGGCCCAGCACATGGTGGGCGTGGGCAACGGCCTGGACGCCCTGTCCCTCACCCTGCGCGCCTGGGGCGTCGGCCCCGGCGACGAAGTGATCGTCCCCGCCCACAACTTCATCGCCACCGCCCTGGCCGTGGACGAGGTCGGCGCCACGCCCGTCCTGGTCGATGTCGAGCCGGACACCGGCCTGATGGACATGGGCCGCCTGGAGGCCGCCATCACCGGCCGCACCCGCGCGATCATCCCGGTCCACCTCTATGGCCACCCCGTGGACATGGACGCCCTGCACGCCGCCATCGACGGCCGCGCCATCAAGGTGCTGGAAGACGCGGCCCAGGCCCATGGCGCCCGCTACAAGGGCCGCCGCGTCGGCGCCCTGGGCGATGCGGCGGCCTTCAGCTTCTATCCGACCAAGAACCTGGGCGCCCTGGGCGACGGCGGCGCCGTGGTCAGCGACGACCCGCAGACCGCCGGCGCGGTCCGGATGATCGCCAACTATGGTTCGCTCGAGAAATACGTCCATGAGATCCCCGGCCGGAACTCGCGCCTGGATCCGCTGCAGGCCGCCGTCCTGGGCGTGAAGCTGGAGCACCTGGACGCCGGCAACGCGCGCCGCAGCCAGCTCGCGCTCCGCTACTTCCTGGGCCTGACCGATGTGCGCGGCCTGGATCTGCCGGCCGTGCGCGGCTGGGCCCAACCGGTGTGGCACGTCTTCCCGGTCCGTGCGCCCGGCGTGCGCGACGCGCTGCAGGCGTTCCTGGCCGAGGGTGGCGTGGGCACGAACATCCACTATCCGACCCCGGTGCACCTACAGCCCTGCTACCTGGGCCGCTGGCGCGCAGGCGATTTCCCGGTGGCCGAGGCTTTGGGCGGTTCGCTGCTGAGCCTCCCGCTGGACCCCACCCACTCGGACCGCGAGATCGACTTCGTGATCGCCCGCGTGCGGGCGTTCTTCAGCGCCTGACGGCGGCCGGCGGGGCCTCGGCCTTCCACCGCGCGAACATCTCGCCGAACGCCTGCTCCACCCGCCGGGTGAACCCCACCTCGTCACAGGACCGTCCTGCCTCGAACGCCGGTCGCACCCGCGCGCGCAGGGCGTCCAGCGCGTGGAGGTCCTCGGTCAGTTCCAGGGCGCGCTCGACGAACGCCTCAGGACTGTCCGTCACCAGTTCGGTCAGGTCGGCGGCCACCATGATCGCGCGGGCATAGTCCCCGCCGTGGGTGTCGGGGTCGGCCATGACCAGCACGGGCGCGCCGTTCGACAGGGCGTCCATCGTCGTCGTCGAGCCGCCGAACGGCCAGGCGTCCAGCATCAGGTCGATCTTGCGATAGGCGCCGAAGTACGCCTCACCCGTCGTATGGCCCTCGAACACCAGGCGCTCCGGCGCGACGCCGCGCGCGGCGAACCGCGCCTGGGTCACGCGCTGCAGAACCGGGTCGCTGAAGAAGTGGTACTTGAGCAGCAGCCGGGACTCGGGCCTGGCCCGCAGCACGCCGGCCCAGGCGTCGAGCACCCAGTCGTTCAGCTTGGCCGGGTGGTTGAACGAGCCGAAGGTCAGCCAGCCCAGCGACAGCGCGGGCGTCGGCGCGGGCGGCAGCCGCCCCGCTGACGGCCGGAACGCAGTGTAGACCGGACCGATCGGCCACACCGCCTCGACGTAGCGGCCTTCGGGATAGACCCAGTCGGTGTCCGCGTGCGGAACGTAGTCGATCTGCTCCAGGCCGGTCGTATGGGTGGAGTTGATCCAGGCGATCTGCACCGGCGCCGGCCGCAGCGCCAGGACGCCGATCCGCGAGCCGGACGTATGGCCCCAGCAGTCCGCCAGCACGTCGATGCCGTCCCGGCGGATCAGGGCCGCGGCGTCCGCGTCGGACAACTGACCGATCGGGTGAACGGCGATCCAGTCGGGCCAGTTGGCGTCGGTGTCGGCGCTGGTCGGGTAAAGCGTCACCTCCACCGTCGCCGGATCGTGGTTCTCCAGCAGCGGGGCCATGTACTGGCGCAGTTGCGAGCCGGCGAACGTCGGGGCGAAATAGCCGATCCGCAGACGCCGGCCCTCCAGCGGCGGATTCTTGAACCGCGCCGGGGGCGTCGCCGGCGCGTGCTCTCGCCCCCAGGCTTTGGCGTCCTCGGCGAACCGCGCCTCGCCGTTCTCGCAGAACAGTGTCGGCCACAGGCGGAACTGCGCCACCCGCGGCAGGGGCGCGATCTCATAGGCCATCCCGAACACCTCGCGCGCCTCTTCGGGGCGGCCCTGGTGCAGCAGGCTGAGGCCGAAGCCCATCAGGCTGTCGGGGTTCATCTTGCCCCCCGACAGAGCCAAGGCCCGCACCACGGCGGACATCGCGACCATGTGCTGGTTGTAGAGCTGGTTGGCGATCTGGGTGGCGTGCGCACTGTCGGTGCGGCACCGGTTCGCATCGCCGCCCCGGGCGGTGACCAGGGGCAGCGTCTGCAGGATGCGACCGTCTTCCATCGCCAGGGCCGCGCCGTCGGGATCGCCGGCGGTCAGCTTGGCGCTGGCCAGCCAGTAGCGCACCTCGGCGTTGGCGGGATCGCGGGCGGCCAGGTCCTCGAAGATCTCGACAGCCGTCCAGGGGTCGCCGGCCAGTTGCGCCTCGCGCCCGGCCTGCAGCTCGGCCTCGACGCTCATGCTCAGGCCTTCAGGACGGTGTTCTTGCGGATCACCGCCGCGCCATCGGCGCCCAGGTCTTCACGGGTGGCGGTCAGGCTGAGCGGACCGTCCAGGGTGGCGTTCACCGCCTCCATGCCAGGGGCCCGGCCTTTACCGCGGGCGATCAGGTAACGCAGCGAGATCCGCTCGTGGTCGGCAGCGTCCGGCTGCGTGCCGTGCAGGGTGCAGGCGTGCCACATGGCTGCAAAGCCTGTGCCGCCGGTCAGGATGCGTTGCTGGGTCGTCGTCTCACCGTGCTCGGCGTTGCGATAGAGCCACGTCGAATCGGTCGACTTGGTCAGGTCGTGCGGGAACACCGAGCCGCCCAGCCGGTGGCTGCCCTCCAGCAGGTACAGCGGCGCGTCGGCCTTCGTCACCGGATGCAGGTAGATGTAGAGGGTCAGGAAGTCGGCTTCCCGGTCCTTGTAGTCGATCAGGTCCTGGTGGAAGTCGATGCCGTAGAAATAGGTGATGTCCCGGTTCTGCGGCTTCACATAGGCGCCCAGGTTGTTCACCGGGTTGCCGTGGATGCGGGTCTTCAGCCAGGGCGGAATGGCGCTGGCGGGCACGCCACAGACCACCTTCTTGTTGAGGATCTCGTAGTCGGCGCCCAACAGGGCGGTGACGGCGGCGACAATGTGCGGGGCCTGCTCGACGAAGCCCAGCTTGGCCTCGAACCGCTCCAGCAGGTTGCGGCCGGGTTTGGGATTCACGCCGGTGTACAGCGGGTCGGCGTCGAAGTCGGCCTCGCTCAGGAACAGGCTGTCGTCGAACGCCCGCGTGGCGCGGATGTCGGCCAGCAGGTCGGTGGCGGCGTCGGCGCTCACCGGCGCGTGGAACAGGTGCGCGCCGGTCTCGATGAAGTCCGAGATCACGTCGGCCGCCAGCCCGAGGCCGGCCATCGGCTTCGCCATCATGTTCACCGGAGACTCCGCATCCTCATGGTTAAGGGTGGAGAAGACCCGCTTCGCGTTAACCCGTGCTTACGATCCTGCGGTTCCCGACAGCATGTCCCAGGCCAGCGGCTCGCCACGGGTCAGATCCCGTGCGGCGGATCGACCCAGCACCGCGTCGAAGTGCGCCGGCGGCAGGCCGTTGCCCGGCCGGATGGAGCGGACATTGGCTCGGGTCAGAGGCTCGCCGGCCTTCACGTCGGCGGCCACGTATAGCGAGCGGCGGAACTGGAGGTTGGCCCGCTCCGAGCCCAGCACATCGTAGTGCGCGCGGCCCAGCGCGGCCCAGGCCGCCTTGGTGTCGGCGACCAGCGCGGTGAACTCGGCAGGCTCCAGGCTGAAGTCGGCGTCCGGCCCGCCGTCGGCGCGGGCCAGGGTGAAATGCTTCTCGATGATCGCGGCGCCCATGGCCACGGCGGCCACCGAGGCGGCGGTCCCCATGGTGTGGTCGGAAAGTCCGATCGGACAGCCGAACTTCTGGGCCATGTCGGCGACGGTGCGCACGTTGGCGTCGGCGAACGTCGCCGGATAGCTGGACACACAGTGCAGCAGCGCCACGCCCGGCGCGCCCGCCTCCAGCGCTGCGTTCCGCGCGGCCTGCATCTCGGCCAGGTTGGCCATGCCGGTGGAGATGATCAGCGGTTTGCCCTTGGCCGCCGCATAGCGGATCAGCGGCAGGTCCACGGCTTCGAACGAGGCGATCTTGAATGCGGGAGCGTCCAGGTCGGCCAGCAGATCCACCGCCGTCTCGTCGAACGGGCTGGAGAAGATCGTCACCCCCCGCTTGCGCGCCCGCTCGAAGATCGCCGGGTGCCAGTCGTAGGGGGTGTAAGCCTCCTGGTAGAGTTCGTAGAGGCTGCGGCCATCCCAGAGGCCACCGGTGATCCGAAATTCGGGCCGGTCAACGTCCATGGTGATGGTGTCGGCGGTGTAGGTCTGGATCTTGATGGCGTCGCAGCCGGTGTCGGCGGCGGCGTCCACCATGGTCAGCGCCCGGTCCAGGCTGCCGTTGTGGTTGCCGGACAGCTCGCAGATCACGAACGGCGGATGGTCCGCGCCGATCTTCCGTCCGGCGATCTCGATCTCGGGGGCGGTAGCCATGGGGGATAATTACCCCCATCCGCTGAAACGGGCGTTAACTACGCCTCGATCCGCTCGCGTTCGTTATGGGGGCTGAGGGCCACACCCAGGGCCACGCCCGTTCCAAGGCCAACCATCGCCAGTGTCGTGAAAAGCCGCAGCCCCATGCCGATCGCCACGGCGCCGCCTGCTACGGCGCCTAGCGCGGCGATCACGCCGGCCGTCTTGAGTTCGCTCTTCATCTTACGGCTCCGGTTCGATGCAGGCAGTACGGCTGGATCGCCGGATCGTTCCGTCCTCTAGCCGGTATAGCGCGCCTCCAGCAGGTCGATCTCACGGACCAACTTGCGGGCCAGCACATCGTCGAGCTCCCGGCCCCGGGCGCGGCGGAAGATTTCCTCGCGCTCGGCCCGTAGGCCGGCCAGCCGCAGACGCCGTTCGATCTGGTCGACCTTACTATGCGCCTCGCTGGCTTCCAGGGACTGCGCGCGGCTGTCGATCCGCTGACGATACAGCTCCATCACTCGGGAGGAGGCCTCGGTGTAGACGTCCGCGTCCGCCTGCCCCTCGCCCATGGCGTGCTGCTCGGTCTCAATGGCGCGGATGGCCACGTGGGCAGCGGCCACTCTGGCCTGGTCGATCTCCTGCTGGCGCGAGGGTTCGGGCGGCAGCTCCAGTCCGCGCAGCACGCGGGGCAGGCCGACACTGGCCACGATCAGCGACACCAGGATCACGCCTGCCGCCAGGAAGATCGCCAGGTCGCGCGCCGGGAACGGCGTCCCGTCCGTCAGCGTCAGCGGCAGGGTCAGCACGCCCGCCAGGGTGATCGCCCCGCGCACGCCGGCCAGCGACATGGCCGCCACCAGCCGCCAGCTCACCTTCGGCCCCGGCTCGCCCCGACGCACGGCCTTGAACAGCGTCCAGCGCAGCGAGGTCCACACCCAGGCGAAGCGCATCGCGCCCAGGGCCAGGCTGATCGCCAGGACATAGACCGCCAGCCACCACGGTTCGGCATGGCCGGTCGCCCGCACCGTCTGGCCCGCCTTGTCCCACAGGCCCGGCATCTGCTCGCCCAGCAGGACGAAGATCATGCCGTTGGCGGCGAACTGGACCATGTCCCACACGGCCGCGCGCCGCACGCGGGTGACCGCCAGCGCTCGTCCGCTCTGTTCGGTGAATCCCATGGTCACGCCGGCCGCCACGGCCGCCAGAATGCCGGAGCAGTGGAAGTGTTCGGCCGCCAGGTAGGCCCCGAACGGGATCAACAGGCTGATCAGGATCTGCGCGCTGGTGTCCTCGCCCAGCCGGCGCGACACCCACTCCTTGCCGCGCGCCACCACCAGGGTGACGGCGATCCCGATGGCCAGGCCGCCCAGCGCCACCCAGGCGAAGGTGAACAGCGCCTCCTGCACCACGAACACGCCGGTCAGCATCGCCGCCACGGCGAAGCGCATGCAAACCAGGCCCGAGGCGTCGTTCAGCAGGCTCTCGCCTTCCAGGATGTGCATCATCCGCTTGGGGATCGGTGCGCGCGCGGCGATGGCCGACACCGCGATCGGGTCTGTCGGCGACACCACCGCGGCCAGGGCGAAAGCCACGGCCAGGGGCATCGACGGGATCATCCAGTGGATCAGCCAGCCGACCCCCACCACCGTCAGGACCACCAGCCCGATGGCCAGCTCCAGCACGGTCGTCCGGTCGCGCAGCAGGTCGTCCTTAGGAATCCGCCAGCCGTCCAGGAACAGCAGCGGCGGCAGGAACAATAGGAAGAAGATGTCCGGCTCCAGCTCCACCGTCGGCACCGCCGAGACCGCGATCCCCGCGCCCAGGACGATCTGCACGAGCGGCAGCGGAAAGCGCGTCAGCCGGGCCAGCGCGCCGCTGACCACCACGGCCAGCAGCAGGAACAGGATGTTGGTGACCGAACTCAAGCCGTCTCCCGGTGTGCGATGGACGCCGGCGCGTCCGTGGACCGCCGCCGGCGCGGCGCATGCAAGCAGGCCTCGTGCGCCGCGACAATGATGACGCCATTATGCGGCATCCGCCGTCGCACCGCGCCGGAATCGACACTACATTAGCGACATGTTCGAACCTCGCTCCGTCCGCTGCCTGATCGTGGGCTCCGGCCCCGCCGGCTACACCGCCGCCATCTATGCCGCGCGCGCGCTGCTGAACCCCGTGCTGATCCAGGGCATCCAGCCCGGCGGCCAGCTGACCATCACCACGGACGTGGAAAACTATCCGGGCTTCGCCGACGTCATCCAGGGTCCCTGGCTGATGGAGCAGATGCAGGCCCAGGCGGCGCACGTGGGCACCGAGATCGTCAGCGATATCGTGCTGAAGGCCGACCTCAGCCAGCGCCCGTTCCGCCTTGAGACCGACAGCGGCCAGGTCTGGCTGGCCGAGACCCTGATCATCGCCACCGGCGCCCAGGCCAAGTGGCTGGGCCTGGAGACCGAGAGCAAGTTCCAGGGCTTCGGCGTCTCGGCCTGCGCCACCTGCGACGGCTTTTTCTATCGCGGCAAGAACGTGATCGTGGTGGGCGGCGGCAACACGGCGGTGGAGGAGGCCCTGTTCCTCACCAACTTCGCCGCCAAGGTCACGATCGTGCACCGCAAGGACGAGTTCCGCGCCGAGAAGATCCTGCAGGAGCGCCTGTTCAGCCACCCGAAGATCGAGGTGATCTGGGAGCATGTGCTGGACGAGGTCACCGGGGACACCGATCCGCTGGGCGTCACCGGCGTGAAGCTGAAGAACGTGAAGACCGGCGAGGCCCGCACCGTCGACGCCGACGGCGTATTCATCGCCATCGGCCACGCGCCGGCTTCGGAGCTGTTCAAGGGCCAGCTCGAGATGGACGCCAGCGGCTATCTGAAGGTGAAGGCCGGGACCGCGGCCACCGCCATCGAAGGCGTCTACGCCGCCGGCGACGTCACCGACGATATCTACCGCCAGGCGGTCACCGCCGCCGGCATGGGCTGCATGGCCGCGCTGGAGGCCGTGCGCTTCCTGGCCGAGGAAGACCACAAGGCCGCGCACCACCCGATCACCCACCACGAGGCGCAGAAGATCGGCGTCTGGTGAGGCGGGCGCCGGCGGCGGCTCAGGTCGGAAACTCCGCGCAGGGTTCGGTGGTTACCGAGGCGTGCAGTCCGAGAACCTGACCGCGAGTGATCGCGACCGGCAGCAGGCGGACGTCGTGACGCGCCTGGCCGCCGATGCGGAGAGTTCCGCGGAGCGGGACGTCTACCTCGCCCTCGCCGAAGGCTGGCTGATGCTGGCGGACGAGGCGCTGCGCCACGAGCGCCGGGACACGCCCCGCGCCGAAGACGGACACCGCAGCTTTCGCCACGACCCCTGACGGCGCTAGGTTGGCGGGAATGATCCGTTTCGCCCGCGCCACTGACCACGCCGCCATCGCCGAGTTGGTCGAGGCCGCCTTCGCCCAGCCCGACGAGGCCCGTCTGGTGGAGCGACTTCGCACCGGCGGCGACATGCTCTTCGAACTGGTTTCTGAGGACGCGGGCGAGATCAGCGGCCACATCCTGTTCAGCCGGCTCTGGGCCGACAGCCAGAACCTCTACGCCGCCCTCGCCCCGCTGGCCGTCCGGCCGGGCCTGCAACGTACCGGCATAGGCTCGGCCCTGACCCGCGCCAGCCTGGTCCAGGCGCGCGAGTTCGGCGTCCACGGCGCCATCGTCCTGGGTCACCCCGACTACTATCCCCGCTTCGGATTCTCGGCCGAGACCGCGGCGAACGTGCGGTCGGTCTACGCCGGCGGGCCGGCCTACATGGCCCTGGCCCTGGAGCCCGGCGCGTTCGAGGCCCCCATCAGTGTCAGCTATGCCGACGCCTTCTCAGACTGAGGGTGGTCCAAACGGCCGTCCGGCGCGTACATTGGAGACCGTCGGCCAAGGACCTCGCCCATGAAGACCGTGCTGATCGCCCTGTTCACCCTCTGCGCCGGTGCAGCGCAGGCCCAGACCGCCGAGGCGCTGATGAAAGCGCCGCTGCGGGCCACGGCCAGCGGCGTCGCCATCGACATGACCCGGCCCGCCGCGTCCTTCGCACCCCGTTACAGCCAGGCGCCCGAGGCGCGGATCCCCGGCATCGCCAAGACGTCGGTAGATCACCGCTACGACGAGGGGGTCATCGGCTCGCTGGGTTTCCTGTGCGGCCTGGAACAGGGCGCCGAGCGCAAGGGCTCCGCCGCCATTCGCGGCTACGACCAGACCGGCCGTTTCGTCGGCGCCAAGCTCAGGGTCGCGTTCAGATAGCCGCGGGTCCGCCCGGCGCGGCGGTCGGCGCGATCGACGGCGCGGGCGCGGACTTCTGGTCCATGGAGCGTTCCATGGCCTCCAGGCTCTGATTGATGCGCTTCACCTCGTCCGGAGTCGGCGCGCGGCGGGTGGACATCAGCACGCCCATCACCCGTGTGCGTTCGCCGCTGGGCATGTTGGGGTCGACGACGCTGTAGGTGCGGACCTCGCCGGCCACCGCCAGGGTGATCTTGCGTTCGGCGGGGACGCCCTGGGCGTCGGGCGCGAACAGGCCGCCGCCCTGGGTGCGGGCGTCCAGGCTGCCCAGCACGGCCGGGCTCAGATAGGCCTCGCCGCCGGCATAGCGGCCGGTGAAGGCCGGGGGTTCGCCCCATGGGCCGGTCCAACGGTAGAAGATGTGCTGGCCCACCTGGGTCATCTTCACCAGGGTCGGGGCCCAGTACGGCGAGACATATTGCGCGTGATAGTGGGTAGCCGAGCCCACCGTCTTGTCGACATATCCGTTGAGCGCCCGCTCCGCGACCGCCTTGGCCCGCGACCACAGCGCCGCCTGGGGCGTGAAGCGCAGCGCGCCGTCGCAGGTGAAGGTGAACTGGCAGCCGGTCACCCGAGCCGAGCCCTGGTAGACCACGCCGCACACGGTCTTCGGATAAGCCGGGTGGCGCATGCGGTTCAGCACCACCTGGGCGACCGCCTCCTGGCCGACCTCGGGCTCGCGCGCGGCCTCGTAGTAGACGGCCTGGCTCAGGCACTGGACGGCGCGGGCGCGGTCCTCGCCCGAGGCCTTCAGCACGAACGGCTGCATCGGCCGGATCGGCAGCTTGGCGAAGGGGCGAAGATCGTTGATCTCTTCCGCCGACGCCGCATCGGTTTGGGTGGACAATCCCAGATCGGGAATGTGCGCCATATCCAGGCTGCCCCATCCCTGGGGCCGCGCCCAAAGGTCTGGCGCCCGCGACGCCGGGTCGTGCCGCAGCGCCAGGGCCCGCATGGCCGGATCCATGCTGGAGGCCAGCTTGAACAGGTCTTCGTTGGACAGGTCGCGCGAGACGAAATTCGCCTTATGCGCCTGGGGTTGAGGCGCGCAGGCGGGTCCGGCCAGGAGGGCCGTCAGGGCCACAACAGCCCCCATCTTCGCCCGCGACGGACGAAGCCAATGCCAGCGCAACTTCAAAAGGATCACATCCCCTGTACGGCTTGAGGCGTCGCATATAGGCGCACACCGGCGATATTTGGACTCATACCCGGCAATAATCGTGCAAATGAGGCGTGCGGACATGCGGCCTCGGGCGGGCCTGCGCGGTTGCAACGCCCCGTGCCGCATCCCATGCTGGCCACGGTCCCAGTCTGGGCCAGGGGGTTCGATGCCACGTTCATGATGCCGGCGCCCTTTCCGCTTCGGCTCATTCCGCGACGCTCGCCGCCGTTCTTCACGGCGCTGGCCATCAGCGTCGTGTCGCTGGCGGCCGCCGTTGGGCTGCGCGCCCTGTTGCTGGGTCCCGAGAACGCCACGGGGCTCTCGGCTACCACCTTTCCCGCCCTGATCGTCGCCACCCTCTACGCGGGACCCCGCTGGGGATGGGCGACCCTGGGGGCCGCGCTGGTCGCCGGCATCTACGCGCCCCTGGTCACCGCCGTCGGGATCTCGAACACCGCGGTGATCGCCATGTTCGCGGTCTCCGCCGCCCTGACGGTGATCGTCTCGTCCAGCCTGCGCGAGGCTCTGCTGCGGCTGGACGAGGCCAACGCCGCTCAGGCCGTGGCGCAGAAGACCATGGAGGCCACAGAGGCCCGCTTCCGCGCCCTGGCCGACAGCGCCCCCATCCTGATGTGGGTCACCCGCACCGACGGCCGACGGGAATTCGCCAACCAGGCCTACATCGACTTCCTCGGCCCCGACCACGACGCCCTCGACTTCGACTGGCGCAAGGTGCTGCACCCCGACGACCTGCCGCGCATCCTCCAGGAACAGGTCGCCGGCGAAGCCTCGCGCAAGCTGTTCAGCCTGGAGGCCCGCTTCCGGCGCAACGACGGCGAATACCGCTGGGTGCGCTCGGTGTCCCAGCCGCGCTGGTCGGGGGGCGGCGCGTTCGATGGCTTCGTCGGCGTGGGCTACGACGTCTCCGACGCCAAGCGCGCCGAGGACGACCTCAAGCGGATCAACGACCTCCTGGCCGAGCGTGTCCAGGACGCCCTGGCCGAACGCGACGAGGCCGAGGCGGCCCTGCAGCGCGCCCAGAAGCTGGAGGCCGTGGGCCAGTTGACCGGCGGCGTGGCGCACGACTTCAACAACCTGCTGACCGTGGTGATCGGCGCGCTGGACATGATGCAGCGCCACCCGACCGACGCGGCGCGTCGCGAGCGGATGATCGAGGCCGCCCAGGGCGCCGCGCGCCGGGGCGAGCGCCTGACCCAGCAGCTCCTGGCCTTCTCGCGTCGTCAGGCCCTGAAACCCGAGCCCGTGCAGGTCGACGCGCTACTGAAGGACTCTGAGGCCCTGCTGCGCCGCGCCGTGGGCGAGGCCGTCAGCCTGGTGATCGCCCCCAGCGCTCCGCAGGCGGTGGTCAACCTGGACCCCAGCCAATTCGAGGCGGCGATCATGAACCTGGTGGTCAACGCCCGCGACGCCACGCCGGCCGGCGGCATGATCCGCATCGAGACCCTGCCCGTGAGCCTGGCGGATCGCCAGGTCGAGGCGCTGGACGCCGGCGACTATCTCTGCGTGGCCGTCCACGACACCGGGGCCGGCATGGACGCCGCCACCATCGGCCGCGCCTTCGAGCCCTTCTTCACCACCAAGCCGCCGGGGCGGGGCACCGGCCTCGGCCTCAGCCAGGTTTATGGCTTCACCCGCCAGAGCGGCGGGACGGCCGTCGTCGACAGCGCGCCGGGCAAGGGCTCCAGCGTCTGCCTTTACCTGCCCCGCATCGCCGACGACGCGGCCGTGAGGGTCGCCGACACCGCGCCTGCGGCGGTCGAGGACGGGCCCAGGCTGCGGGTCCTGCTCGTGGAGGACGATGCCCAGGTGTCCGAGTTGGTCGAGGCGCTGCTCTCCGACCTGGGACACGTGGTCCAGACCGCCGAGCACGCCGACGCGGCCCTGGTCCTCCTGCGCGCCGGCGAGCCGTTCGACCTGATGCTCACCGACCTGATCATGCCCGGCGACAAATCCGGGGTGGATCTGGCGCGGGAGGCCGTGGCCCTGCGGCCAGACCTGCCGGTGATCTTGTCGTCCGGCTACACGGGCGACGTCCTGCTGGCCGCCGAGCACACCCCCTGGCCCCTGCTACGCAAGCCCTACGGCTCGCAGCAGCTGGCCCAGACGATCACGGATGTGATCCAGGTCGCACAAAAGAAGTGATCGGCTGACGCCGCAAAGGCCTTGCACCCTGCCGCGTCACCCCTATATGCTCGCTTATGCTCCAAGTGAGCAAAAGGGAGTAAGCGCCGAGCCTCGACGCCCGGCGCCTTTTATAGGCCCCAGAAATGCTCACTTTGAGCATAAGGAGGGATCCATGGCCGCTGATGGTTTCCAGTTCCCGTTCACGTCCGACGTCCAAGCCGCCACGGCTCCCGCCTGGGAGAAGGTTAAGGGCCACGTCACGCCGATGGAGTGGCAAATCCAGGCCCCGCTCATCGCCGAGATCAACCGACTGAAGCGCGAGAAGAACGCGGTCATCCTCGCCCACAACTACATGACGCCCGAGATCTTCCACGGGGTCGGCGACTATGTGGGCGACAGCCTGGGCCTGGCCAAGGAGGCCGCGCGTTCCGACGCCGCGGTGATCGTCCAGGCCGGCGTCCACTTCATGGCCGAGACCTCCAAGATCCTGTCGCCGGAGAAGCGCGTCCTGATCCCGGATCTGCGCGCCGGCTGCTCGCTGGCCAGCTCGATCACCGGCGCCGACGTGCGCCTGATCAAGCAGCGCTACCCCGGCCTGCCCGTGGTCACCTACGTCAACACCACCGCCGACGTGAAGGCCGAGACCGACATCTGCTGCACCAGCGCCAATGCGGTGCAGGTGGTGGAAGAGGCCGCGCGCCTGTGGGGCGTCGATCGGGTCATCATGATCCCGGACGAGTTCCTGGCCCGCAACGTGGCCCGCCAGACCGACATCAAGATCATCGCCTGGAAGGGCCGCTGCGAGGTGCACGAGCGCTTCACGGCGGAGGACATCCTGGAGATCAAGGCCGCCTATCCCGACGCCGAGGTCCTGGCGCACCCAGAGTGCCCCGCCGAGGTGCTGGAGGTGTCGGACTTCGCCGGCTCCACCGCCGCGATGAACGACTACGTCATGACGCGGAAGCCCAAGCGGGTGGTGCTGATCACCGAGTGCTCGATGGCCGACAACGTCGCCGCCGATGCGCCGTTCACCGAGTTCGTGCGGCCCTGCAACCTGTGCCCGCACATGAAGATGATCACGCTGGAGAACATCTACGAGGCCCTGCTGCACGACCGCCACGAGGTGACCGTCGATCCGGCGATCGCCGACCGCGCGCGCCTGGCCGTGCAACGGATGATCGACCTGCCGCCGCCAGCCATCCCGGCGCGCTACGACCTGGTCAAGGCCCGCCACCACGTCGATGTGGAGCTGATCTGATGACCGAGCGCCTCCGTCACGACGGGGTGCTGGTGGTCGGCGCGGGCCTCGCGGGGCTCACCGCCGCCCTGGCCGCCGCGCCCGCCAAGGTGCTGGTGCTGACCGACGCCGCGCTGAATCACGGCTGCTCGTCGGCCTGGGCCCAAGGCGGCGTCGCCGCGGCGCTCTCCGCCGACGACGCCCCGGCGCTGCATGCCGCGGACACGGTGGCGGCAGGTGCGGGGCTGGTGGAGCCTGACGCGGCAAGAATCCTGACCGAGGAGGGCCCCGACGCCGTGCGCCGGTTGGCCGCTTTGGGCGCGCCGTTCGACCGCAACGCCGACGGCGGCTTCGCCCAGAGCCTGGAGGCCGCCCACTCGCGCGCCCGTGTCGCCAGGGTAAAGGGCGACCAGGCCGGCCGCGCGATCATGGAGGCGGTGACCGTCGCCGCCGTGGCCGCCCCGCACATCCAGGTGAAGACCAGCGCCAAGCTGGCCGGCCTGCTGCAGGACGCGACCGGCCGCGTGCGCGGCGTGATGGCCCGCATCGACGGCCAGCCGGTCGAGATCACCGCCCACGCGGTGATCCTGGCCACGGGCGGCATCGGCGGCCTCTACGCCGTCACCACCACCCCGTCCGAGTTGCAGGGCGACGGCCTGGGCCTCGCCGCGCTCGCCGGCGCCGTCATCGCCGACCCCGAGTTCGTGCAGTTCCATCCCACGGCCATCGACATCGGCCGCGACCCCGCGCCCCTGGCCACCGAGGCCCTGCGCGGGGAGGGCGCCAAGCTGGTGGACGCCGACGGCCGGCCGTTCATGGCCCTCTATCATCCGGACGCCGAGCTGGCCCCGCGCGACGTGGTGGCCCGCGCCATCCACGCCGAGCGCGCCGCCAGGCGTGGCGCCTTCTTGGACGCGCGCCAGGCGGTCGGGCCCCACTTCCCCGATGAGTTCCCGGCCGTCTTCGCCGCCTGCATGGGCGGCGGCGTCGACCCCCGCGTCCAGCCAATCCCGGTGGCGCCGGCCTGCCACTACCACATGGGCGGCATCGCCACGGACACCGACGGCCGCACCAGCCTGGCCGGCCTCTACGCCGCCGGCGAGTGCGCCTCGACCGGTGTCCACGGCGCCAACCGCCTGGCCTCGAACTCGCTGCTCGAGGCGGCAGTGTTCGGGCAGCGGGCGGGGCAGGCCGCCGCGCTGGAAGCCCCCGCCCCCGCCGCGCACCGGGTGATCACGGCCGCCGTCCTGCCGGCCCAGGCCCTGGCCGAACTGCGCATCGCCATGAGCGAGGACGCTGGCGTGATCCGCGACGCCCACGGCCTGACCCGCCTGCTGGGCTTGATGGACCGTCTCGAAGCCGAGCACGGGCGCAGCGCCCCGCTGGTCGCCGCGCGCTTCGTGGCCGCCTGCGCCCTGGCGCGCCGCGAGAGCCGGGGCGGTCACTTCCGCACCGATTTCCCGGAACGCCACGCCGCCCAGCGCAGTTTTGTCACGCTCGCCGCCATAGAGCAGTCTGGCCTAAGGTTCGCCGCCGAATGATCGAGCCCCTCCCCGACCTCTTGGTTTCGCCGATCGTGCGCGCCGCGCTCGCCGAGGATCTCGGCCGCGCGGGCGACGTCACGGCCCAGGCCTGCGTTCCCGCCGACGCCCAACTCACCGCCGACTTCGCCACCCGGCGCGGCGGCGTGGTGGCCGGCCTCTCCTGCATCCGCTTGGCGCTGATCGAGCTGGACCCGTCGATCCGCATCGATCCGCTGACCGCTGACGGTCAGGCGGTGCCCGCCGGCACCACCCTCGCCCGAGTCAGCGGCAACGCCCGCGCCATCCTGACCGCCGAGCGCACCGCGCTGAACCTGATCGGCCGCCTGTGCGGTATCGCCACCCTGACCCAGGACTTCGTCGACGCCGTCGCCGGCACCAAGGCCCGCATCACCGACACCCGGAAGACCACGCCCGGCCTGCGCGCGCTGGAGAAGTACGCCGTGCGCTGCGGCGGCGGGGTCAACCACCGCTTCGGCCTGGATGACGCCATCCTGATCAAGGACAACCACGTGGCCGCCTGCGGTTCGGTCGGCGAAGCCATCCGCCGCGCCAAGGCCTTCGCCGGCCACCTGATGAAGGTCGAGGTCGAGGTCGACAGCCTGGTTCAGCTCCAGGAAGCCCTGGCGCACGACCCGGACGTCATCATGCTCGACAACTTCAACCTTGAAGACATGCGCGAGGCCGTGCGTCTGGCCGGCGGCCGGGTGATCATCGAGGCGTCCGGCGGCATCACCCTGGACACCGTGCATGGCGTCGCCGAGACCGGCGTCGACGTGATCAGCGTCGGCGCCCTGACCCACTCCGCCAAGGTGCTCGACATCGGCCTGGACGCGGTCGGCAACTAACAACACGCCGTCAAAGACCGATATGCTCAACCGATAGGTTGACAATCTAGCGGCATGCCCACATCTTCAACCACATGGTTGAATTACAGCAGCAGCCCGCGCGGCTCGACGCGGTTTTCCACGCCCTCGGCGACGCCACCCGACGCCACATGCTGCGCGATCTGGCCGGGGGTCAGCGCAGCGTCGGCGAGCTGGCCGCCCCCTTCGACATGTCGCTGGCCGCGGCCTCGAAGCACATCAAGGCGCTGGAGAAGGCGGGCCTGGTCCGCCGCTCGATCCAGGGCCGCACGCACATCTGCCGCCTGGAACCCCGACCGCTGGCCGCCGCTCACGAGTGGATCGCCTTCTACGAACGCTTCTGGGGCAGCAGCCTCGACGCCCTCGAAGGCCTGTTGCGCGCCGAGGACGCCCAAACCGCCAAAGGAGAACGCCAATGACCGAGACCCTCGCCCACAGCGCATTCGGCGAACTGATCGAACCCGCCAGCCTTCGTATCGAGCGTATCCTGCCCGGCCCCATCGAGCGGATCTGGTCCTACCTCACCGAGAGCGACCTGCGCGCCCAGTGGCTGGCGCGCGGGGACATGCAGCTGCGGCCCGGCGCCAAGGTCGAGTTCGTCTGGCGCAACGGTGAGCTGAGCGGCCGCGCCGAGGAGCGCCCCGAGGGGGTCAACGAGGAAGGCCGGATGACCTGCGAGATCTTCCGCGCCGAGCCGCCGCGCCTGCTGGTGATCGGCTGGGGGACCTCCGGCAGCGAGGTGACCTTCGAACTGGAACCGCAAGGCGCCGAGGTGAAGTTCACCGTCACCCATCGCCGCCTGCCCGACCGTGCGAACCTGCTGGGCGTCTCCGCCGGCTGGCACGCCCACCTGGAATTCCTGGGCGCCCGCCTGCACGGACGCGAACCGCCGCTGTTCTGGAAGACCTGGGCCGAGCTGAAGGCGGCGTACGACCAGCGCCTCCCCGCCTGACATCACCCACAACCGCACCTTGGAGAGCTCCCCCATGCAAACGCCCCCCGTCGTTTCACCCGAGGCCTGGGAGGCCGCGCGCGAACAGCTTCTCGTCAAGGAAAAGGCGCACACCCGCGCCCGTGACGCCTTGGCCGCCGAGCGTCGCCGCATGCCCTGGATGGCCGTCGAGAAGGCCTATGTCTTTGAAACACCGAACGGCAAAGCCAGCCTGCTCGACCTGTTCGATGGCCGCCGCCAACTGATCGTGTACCGGGCCTTCTACGAGCCCGGCGTCCACGGCTGGCCTGAAAACGCGTGCCGCGGCTGCTCCTTCCTGGCGGATCAGGTTTCCCACCCGGCGCACCTCCATGCCCGCGACACCACCCTGGTCTACGCGTCGCGCGCGCCGCAGGCGGACATCGCGGGGCTGAAGGCGCGGAAGGGGTGGGAGCTCATCCCGTGGGTCACCATCACCGACGGCTTCGACGCCGACTTCGGCGTGGATGAATGGCACGGCCACAACGTCTTCTACCGCGACGACGACGACCGGATCTTCCGGACCAATTTCATCAACAGTCGCGGCGACGAGGCGATGGGCACCGTCTGGAGCTTCCTCGATCTCACCGCGCTGGGGCGCCAGGAAGCCTGGGAGGATTCACCCGAGGGCTATCCCCAGACCCCGCCCTACAAATGGTGGAACTGGCACGACAACTATGAGGCCGAGACGACGCCCGACAAGAAATGGGTGGAGGTGTCGGACGCCGGCGAGAAGGCGTTCCGCGAAGAAAGCGCCAAGGCATGAGCGAGGCCGCCCGAAGCGCAGGCCGTTGGCTGGGCCTCGCGGCGGCTCCCACCTTCGTGGTCATGGCGATCATGACCGCGTTCAGCCCGCAGACGCAGCTGTGCGGGCCCGCCGCGTCCTCGCCGCTGAGCGGCATGGCGGCGATGTACCTGCTGATGAGCGTCTTCCATGCCGCGCCTTGGCTGAGACTGAAGGCGGAGCACGACCGGCGTCCGCCGTCGATTCAGGAGCGTTCGTCGCATTAACGAGGGTTCATTGGCCCGGCTCGGCGCGAGGCGCTTTAAGTTCGGGCCATGTTCAAGCCAGCCCTCGTCGCCGTCGCCCTGGTCGCCGTCGCCTCAGCCGCCCAGGCGCAGCCCGCGGCGTCAGCCTACCCTAAGCTTATCCCTGCGCCGGGCGGCGAGGTGGTTATTCCGTTCGAGGGGTTCCAGCGCGCCTACGACGACATGAAGTACGCGCCCGCCCGGCACGCGGGGGACTTCCTCTACATCTCGGGCGTCATCGCCGGACCCATCAGCGGCGAGGCGCATGACCCCGAGGCGTTCAAGGGGCAGGTGCGGCGCGCGTTCAAGACGCTCAAGCGCATCCTGGACGCCGAGGGCCTGACATTCGCCGACGTCGTGATGATCAACACCTTCCACGTCTGGGACGGTCCGGGCTTCGAGGGCACGAAAGCCGAGCAGTTCTCCGCCTTCTCGACGGCCAAGGACGAGTTCATGTCCGCGCCGCACCCGGCCTGGACGGCCGTCGGCACGACCGGGCTGCTCTCGGACAACGGGGTGGTGGAGATCCAGATGATCGCCTACGCGCCCCGCCGCCCGGCCAAGCCCTAGCTCGCGCGCTTCAGCTTCACCACCGCGCCCTCGTCGGCGCCGGCGGCAGGATGCACCTTGAAGGCGCTGATCAGTTGGCCGAGGTCGCGGGCCTGACGCGACAGGGTGTGGCTGGCCGCCGTGCTCTGCTCGACCATCGCCGCATTCTGCTGGGTGGTGTGGTCCATCTGGTTGATGGCCGTGTTGACCTGGCCCAGCGCCGAGGACTGCTCCCGGGCCGAGGCCGAGATCTGCGTGACCACGACGGCGATCTCGTTGAACTGGTGGAAGATCTGGTGCAGCGCCTTGCCGGTCTGGGCGACCAGGTCGACGCCTGCGCCCACCTGCCGGCTTGAGGCCGAGATCAAGGTCTTGATCTCCTTGGCCGCATCGGCAGACCGCTGGGCCAGCTGGCGCACTTCCGAGGCGACGACGGCAAAGCCCCGGCCCGCCTCGCCCGCCCGCGCCGCTTCGACGCCGGCGTTCAGCGCCAGCAGGTTGGTCTGGAAGGCGATCTCGTCGATCACCCCGATGATCTGGCCGATCTGGTTTGAGGAGGTCGAGATCTCGTCCATGGCCGCCACGGCGCGGCCCACCACGTCGCTGCTGGCGTCGGCGCTGGCCCGGGCCTCGGACACCACCGTGTCGGCCTGCTGGGCGCCCTCGGCGGTCTTGCGGACCGTCGCGGTGATCTCGTCCAGGGCGGCGGCGGTCTGTTCCAAGGTCGCGGCCTGGGCCTCGGTCCGCCGCGCCAGATTGTCGGCCGCCTGGCTGATCTCGGACGAGCCGGCCGACATCGCGCTGGAACCGTCCTGGATCTGGCCCAAGGTGCGCTCCAGGTTCGAGACCGCGCCGTTGAAGTCGTTGCGCAGCTGCTCGTACGAGCCGTTGAAGGCGGTGTCGATGCGGTAGGTCAGGTCGCCGGACGACAGGCGCGACAGGCCCTGGGCCAGGGCATGGACCACCGCGGTCTGCTCGGCCTGCACGCGCGCGCGTTCGGCTTCGGTGGATGCGCGCTCACGGGCGGCGCTGGTCGCCGATTGTTCGGCCTCGCGCTCCAGGCGCAGGCGCGCCAGGGCGCCTTCTTTGAAGCTGAGCACAGCCTGGGCCATCTCGCCCACCTCGTCCTTGCGGTCGGCGGCGGGCACGGTGACCTCGTTGTCGCCGGACGCAAGCTTACGCATGACCTGGGTCATCGCCCGCACCGGCGCGCCGATCGAGCGGGCCAGGATCACGCCGCAGGCCAGGGCCAGGGCGCCCAGCAGGATGACGCCGCCGATCAGCCCCAAGGTGACGCGCTGCATGGCGGCCGTCTGTTCGGCGGTCTCTTCCTTCTGGGTCTTGGTCGCGGCGTCGTTGATCACCTCGAGCGCGTCCTCGACCGGGCCGATGGCCTCGTCGGCGACGCCGTCGTGGCTGACCAGCAGCACGCCTTGCGGCCGGGTCGCCGGGTCGGCGCCCAAGGCGACGCCCACATTCAGGGCCACCGTCTCGTAGTTGGCGAAGGCGGCCTCCGCCTTCTGCACGCGGGCCAGTTCGGTCGCGTCGTCGCCGGCCAGCTGGCGCAGCTGCTTCATCGCGGCGAAGAACTTGACCTTATGGACCTCGTCGATCCGCTTCACATAGTAGGCGTCACCCGACAGCAGGAAGCCGCGCAGCGAGTTCTCTTGGCGCGCCAGCCGGAACGTCGCGTCCTGGGCGGCGGACAGCACCTGCCGCGCCCGCTCGGTCCGGGCCGCCGACGCCGCCAGCGCGGCGTTGTTGAGATAGAGCGCCACGCCGCCCGCAGCGATCGTGGCCAGCATTCCTGAAAAAACCAAAACGAGCTTTGTCGTGATCGAGACGTTGCTAAATTTCACGTAGTCCTGCCGTGTCGATAGGGGGTCAACTGGGTGATAGATCCCACTTCCTACCTGCCGATTAAACGTAAGCATAAATCCATCACGATAGGATGCCGCGCGTTCCCATTTTCTCGTTTCGATTCCCATTTCTAGATCACCAATATCGGCCGCGTTGACCGTCGGTTCACCTGTATAACCTTAACAGCGGGGTTCCTTCTGACGCAGGCCAACCACGAGACCCTGATGAACAAGCTACTGCGGACCTCGCTCCTCGCCGTCCTGATGGCCGGCGTGTCCGCCCACGCCATGGCCCAGACCGCCGATGAGCGCATCGCCGCCCTGGAAGCCAAGATCAACGCCCTGACCGGCGAGCTGTCCGACCTCAAGGCCGAGACTAAGAAGGCCAACCAGGACATCAACAAGAAGCTGTCGGCCACCGCCACGCTCAACAGCGGCCGGCCCCAGATCAACAGCGCCGACGGCGCCAACCGGTTCGCGATCCGCGGGATTCTGCAGTTCGACGCCGCCTCCTACGACGGCCGCAACACCGTGCCGGGCAACACCGACTTCAACTCCGGGACCAACTTCCGCCGCGCCCGCATCGGCGTCGAGGGGACGGTGGCCAAGGACTGGAATTACAACCTGACCGGCGAGTTCGGCGGCGGCGGCGGGACCGAGGCGGCGCAGCTCATCGGCGCCTACATCGAGTACGTGGGCTTCAAGCCGCTGGGGTCGGACGCCATGGTGCGCCTGCGCGTCGGCGGCTGGGCCACCCCCACCGGCCTCGAAGACGCGACCGCCAACACCGAGGCGCTGTTCCTGGAACGCCCGGCCGTGGCCGAGATGGTCCGGGGTCTGGCGGGCGGCGACGCCCGCTCGGGCGCCGGCGTCCTGGCCAACGGCGAGCGCTGGACCGCCACGGCCGTCTTCACCGGGGGGCTTGTCGGCGGCACGGGCGAATTCGACGAACAGACCGGCTTCCTGACCCGCGTCGCCTTCGACCCCATCGCCGGCAAGGACTATGCGGTGCATGTGGGTGGCAGCGTTCAGGGCATCCTGAGCCCCGCCGACACGGCCGCCGGCTCCGCCAAGATCACCCAGGTGCGCCTGCGCGAGCGGCCTGAACTGCGCGTGGACGGCACGCGCCTGGTGGACACCGGCGCCCTCAACTCGGGCGGCCTCACCGCCTACGGCGCCGAGTTGGGCGCCTACTACAAGAACCTCCAGGTCTCGGCGGAAGTCTTCCGCATCGACGTGGACCGCACGGGCGGCTTCAACCCGCACTTCGGCGGCTGGTATGTGCAGGGCGCCTGGACCCTCACCGGCGAAAGCCACGCCTGGACCAGCGCCACGGGCGGCTTCAGGGGCATTCGGCCCGCCGCCGCCTTCAACCCCGCCGACGGAACCTGGGGCGCCTGGGAGATCGCCACGCGCTACAGCGTGCTCGACCTCAACGACCATGCCGGCCTGGCCGGCGCGGCCACGCCCGCGGGCGGCGTTCGCGGCGGTGAGCAGAGGATCGCGACCGTCGGCCTCAACTGGTACCCGAACGCCGTCTATCGCTTCCAGGCCCAGTTCCAGCACGTCGATGTCGATCGCCTGAGCGCCACCGGCGTCCAGGTCGGCGAAGACGTGGACATCGTCTCGGTCCGCAGCCAGGTGGCTTTCTAAGGAGGCCGCGGCGCATCAGGCCGGCGCCATCCGCTCCGCCGCCTGGGCGGCCGCCTCGGCGCGGCTGTCCACAGCGGCGGCCATGCGGGCCTTCACCAGCGCCAGCACCTCGGGCCGCGCCAGTTCCGGCCGACCCGCGTTGAACGGGGGCGCAGGCGCGTACTCCAGCCCCAGTTGGACCGCCTCGGCGTAGTCCCGGCCCGCCAGTTCCTCCAGCAGCACCAGGGCGAAGTCGATGCCCGCGGTCACGCCGCCGCCGGTTATCACACGGCCGTCCCGCGCCACCCGCGCCTCCGACACGGTCGCGCCGAACGACGGCAGCAACTCGCGCCACGCCCAGTGGGTGGCGGCCTCGCGACCCTGCAGGAAGCCCGCCGCGCCCAGGATCAGGGACCCGGTGCAAACCGACGTCACATAGGTCGCGTCGGCGCCCAGGCGGCGCACCTCGGCCATGAACGCATCGTCCAGCATGGCGTCGGTGGTCCCGAAGCCACCCGGCACGCAAAGCACGTCGCAGCGCGCGATCTTCGCCAGGTCGGCCAGCTTCGTGAACACCAGGCCCTCGGCCTCGATGTCCTGACCACCCATCGACGCCACCACGACCTCGGCGTTCGGCGTGCGCACCAGCACCTGGTGCGGGCCCGTGAAGTCCAGATGGGTCACGCCCGGATAGAGCACAAAGACGATCTGCAGCTTGGGCATCGCGGCCTCCTGAATTGAGGGTCGCAAGCTAGGCTTGGCGAGGCTTGGCTGAAATGCCATTGTTCCTGCAATTCCTGCCACGGAAGGCCAACAGATGACCCGCCGCCTCGCCCTGGTGATCTTCCCCGGCTTCCAGTTGCTGGACGCCGCAGGCCCGATCGCGGCCTTCGAGATCGCCGACCGATACCGGCCGGGCAGCTACGACCTCGCCGTCCTGGCCCCCGGGGGCGGACAAGTGCCGAGCTCGTCCGGGGTGAGATTCTGCGCCGAACCCCTGTCCGCCGGTCCCTTCGACACCATCATGATCTCCGGCGGCGATGGGACACGCTCGCTGAAGGAACTGGCCGAGATCGTCGCCTGGCTGAAGCGAACCCCCGCGCGCCGCCAGACGTCAGTCTGTTCCGGCGCCTACGTCCTGGCCGAGGCGGGCCTGCTGGATGGCCGCCGCGCAACCACCCACTGGAGCCGGACCGACGACTTCGCCCGGCGCTACCCGAAGGTGAAGCTGGACCCCGACCGCATCTTCATCCGCGACGGCGAGGTCTGGACCTCGGCCGGGATCACCGCCGGCATCGATCTGGCCCTGGCGCTGGTCGAGGACGACCTGGGCGCCGAGGTCGCGCGCCGCGTGGCCCAGCAACTGGTCGTCCACCAGCGCCGCCCCGGCGGCCAGTCGCAATTCTCGGCCCTGGTCGAGCTTGGGGGCCGCTCCGGCCGGTTCTCCGATCTGATGGACTGGATGCGCGGCCACCTGGGCGACGCGCTAACCGTCGAGCGTCTGGCCGCCCAGGCCGCCATGAGCCCGCGCAACTTCGCCCGCGCCTTCACCGCAGAGACCGGGACTACGCCGGCCAAGGCGGTGGAACGCCTGCGTCTGGAAGCGGCCCGCACCGCCGTCGAGACCGGCCATGCCCCTATCGACCGGGTGGCGGAGGCAGCCGGCTTCGGCGATCCGGAACGTATGCGCCGTGCGTTCCTGCGCGCGTTCGGCCAGCCGCCCCAGGCCCTGCGGCGGGCGGCGCGAGCCTAGGACGCCTCGATGTCGAGCGCCTGTTCGACCGGCTGCAGGAAGTAGGCCAGCGGCGCGCGCAGGCACCGCGAAAGTTGCACCAGCATCGGCACCGACAGCGGCGTCTGGCCCGTCTCGTACTTATGGATCTGCTGAAGGCTGACCCCGCAGCGCGCCGAGACCTGCGCCAGCGAGAGGCGCAGTTCGCGCCGCCGGTCAGCGAGGCGTTTTCCGACGGAGAGGCTGATGTGTTCCGGTGTCACGCGGGCGTCCAGGATAGGTCTCAGTGGGTCGGACGGGCCGATACTCCGGCCCGGATCGATGCGCCGAAAGTAACGTCGATGACCTGACCGTAAGATGAACCCCGCTGCCGCGCGATTAAGCGGACGTGGGGTAAACACACCAAAATCGCGGACCGTTTCGCGCTACAGTTGAAAAGCCAGATCGGCGCCGGAACTGTGCTTAACGCGGCTGGTTGTCGGTCTGGGACGGCCGCGAGCAGTGGCCCGGCTGACAGTTTTCAGGAACGTACCGATGACATCGAAATTCTTTACCGCCCTCGCGGGCGCGACGGCCTTCTGCCTGGTCGCTGGCGCGGCCCAGGCCGACGTGACCTTCATCGGATATCAGACTGACGTGAACGCCAACGAGAGCCTGGTGACGGATTTCGAAGGCGGCCCGACTCTGGGCGAGGTCGCGTTCCTGCTGCCGGGCTACACCCTGACCGGCGACGCCAAGCTGGTCACCGGCACGATCCCCGGCCTCAGCGCCGCCCCGGCCAGCGCCCCCGACGCCTGGGACACCACCCAGTATCTCAGCGTCCAGATGGGCCAGAGCGCTACCCTCGACACCCCGCTGCTCAGCGCGATCAGCTTCTATGTGGGCTCGCTGGATGGCTACAACAGCTTCACCTTCAACCTCGCCGACGGCACCAGCCAGACCGTGACCGGCGCCTCCCTGGCGGAACTGCCCGGCATGGACGCCAACGGCAGCCAAACGGCGTTCACGACCAACGGCCGGCTGACCTTCAGCTTCGCCAGCGCCATCGACAGCGTGGTCTTCAACTCGGGCAACTATTCGCTCGAGGTCGGCAACATCGGCGCCGTCACCCTGGTGCCCGAGCCCGCGGCGTGGGCGATGATGGTCCTGGGCTTCGCCGGGGCCGGCACGATGATCCGCCGCCGCCGTCCGGCAATGGCCGCCGCGGCCTGATCGCCGCCTAAGAGCCCTTGCGCCGGCCCGGCCGGGTCGGGTCGCCATAGACCTGACGGATCGCGCGCAAGGACTCGTTCTGCCGCTTGATGATGCCCAGCAGTTCGCGCTTGCGCACGGCGTCGATCTTGTCGTGCAGGTGCATGATCTCCAGTTCGGCGCGCAGGTTGACGATGTAGTCGTGCTCGGCGGCCTTTCGGTCGCGCTGGGCCGCGCGGTTCTGGCTCATCATGATCACCGGCGCCTGGATCGCCGCCAGCATCGACAGCATCAGGTTGAGGAAGATGAAGGGGTAGGGATCGAAGTCCAGGTGGAACCCCTTGGTCAGCAGGTTCCAGCCCATCCACAGGGTCAGGGCCAGCCCGAACCCGATGATGAAGCCCCACGAGCCGCCGATCTCGGCCACCCGGTCGGCCAGGCGCTGACCCGGCGTCCGATCGTCATGCTTCAGCTTGTCGTCGAGGTCGGTGGGCGCTTCGGTGGCGATCAGGTCGATGACGCTGCGCTGGACCGGGGTCAGCGCCTCGTAGGCGCACCCCAGCAGGTCCTGGGCAAGTTGTTGGCGTGAGTCGAGGCTCATCGAGTTTTCCCTTCCGCATCCCATGCGGTGTAAGTCGGGAGCTTCAGGGGGACTCACGGTGGCGGCAAGCGGCAAGGCGCGGGCGAACGGCCGACGCGCGATCTTCATCACCGGCGCGGCCAGCGGAATCGGACTCTCGACGGCGAAGCGGTTCGCTGGCGGCGGGTGGTTCGTGGGTCTGGCCGACATCGACACCAAGGGCCTGGCGAGCGCGTTGCAGGCCATTGGACCCGACAACGGCGCGACCTTCCGCCTGGACGTGCGCCACCGCAGCTTATGGAAGGCCGAGTTGGCCGCTTTCGCCAAGCTGACCAACGGCCGGCTGGACGTGCTGCTCAACAACGCCGGCGTGGCCAAGGGCGGTTATCTGGAGGCCCAGTCCGCCGACGAGGTCGACCTGCAGGTGGACGTGAACCTCAAGGGCGTGCTGAACGGCTGCCAGGCGGGCTTCGATCTGCTGTGCGCCACGCCGGGGGCGATGGTGGTCAATGTGGCTTCGGTGGCCGGCGTCATCGCCCCGCCCCGGATGAGCGTCTATGCCGCCACCAAGTTCGCCGTGCGCGGCCTGTCCGAGGCGCTTGAGGCGGAGTTCGCCCGCGTGGGCGTCGGCGTCCGCTGCATCATGCCCTGGTTCATCGACACGCCGCTGCTCGACAAGGCCCGGTTCTCCGGCAACGAGGATCTGCGGGTCTCGTTGCGCGACGAGAAGGTGCCGGTCTATCCGGTCGAGGATGTCGCGGAGGCCATCTGGGCCGCCGTCCACGGCAAGCCCAGGCTTCACCACTTCGTCGGCAGCCAAGCCAAGCAGATCGGCCTGCTGAACCGGTTCCTGCCCGAGTTGGTCAGGTCCCGCCTGCGGCGGCAGGTTGAGGCGCTGTAAGCATCGCCGAATCCGCCGGCTTCGGCGCGGGATTGACGGGCTGCGCAGGCTTGGCCGGCGCCACCGGCGTCGTGACCGACACCGGCTCCAGCGACTCCGCCACGGCCTTCTCGGTCGCCACCGCCGACATCAGCCGCAGTTCCGGGACATGGCCGGCGGGACCACTGGTCAGCACCGCGTGCTCGACCATCGGCCGGGCGACCGGCGCATTGCGCAGGCGATAGGGCGAAAAGCGGTAGAAGACGTGCGTGCCGACACTGGCCACCCGCAGCATCTGCGGCGCCCAGGCGGGCGACACGGCCGTGGTGTGGAAGTGGGTCGCCGCGCCGATCTCGGCGCGCAGGGCGCCCGACATGGCGCGGCTGGCGATATCGCGGGCGCGGCTCCACGCCAGGGTCTCGCGCCGCTGCTTCATCGAGCCGTCGCAGGCGAAGCTGAACTGGCAGACCCGGCCGACGCCCTGGAACACCACGGCGCAGACGGTCTTCGGGAAGGCCGGATGCTTGACCCGGTTCATCACCACCTGGGCGACGGCGGCTTGGCCCCGCGCGCTCTCGCCACGGGCTTCGTAATAGACCGCGTCGGTCAGGCACTCGAGATCGGCGCGGCGGCGGGCCTTGGCGGCGCCGCGCTCGTTGGCGAAGCGCTCGGCCATCGTCTCCGCATCCGCACCGTTGCGGAAGGCGTATCGTTGCAGACCGAAGCGAAGGCCCTGGCCCTCGGCTTCGAGGTACGAGCCCGCATAGCCGACGGCGGCGGCCTCGGCCATCTGCCGGACCCGCGCATGATCCGCGGCAGGGCCGGACATGCCGGCGAACAGGAAAAGCGCGCCCAGGCCCAGGCCAAAGCCTGCGCCCGTCAAAACGGCGCCGAGCGGCGCACGCCATGCGGCGCACACCTTGGTGCTTGAAATCAAAACGGGACGGTCCTCAGCGGCGAGGGCCAACCGCCCCCTAACTCATTGACGCCGCGGTCGCCCCTGCTCGTGCTGGTAGCGTCCGCCGGCAGGCCTGACCCGAGATCCGTTGTGGGTGAGGCGACGGCAAATGATGAAGGGTGTATGAATGCCAGATGGGCCGCTGGCAAGGTTTTTTTGCACCGCACCATTAACGGCGGCGTGTCGGCATGCGCCGCGCCAGATACCTTTGCCCCCGCAGAAGACTGACAACACTAGGCTTTTCCGAATGGTTCCCAGCCTTCTGAACCTAGTCTTCAGGTAACGCTGAATTCTGCTTCAACCACAGCCATTTACCTTGTTCGCCGCACACGCGAGCTTGAGCGGAACCTTGGGACGATCCGGCTGTTCTCAAGCCGACAACGGAGGGTTCCATGCGTCTCACGCTCATAGTGTTTTCAGCCACCGCCGCCCTGGCGCTGGGGGCCTGTGGCCACAACGTCGAACAGCGCGCCTCGACCGGGGCCGTCGCGGGCGCCGTGGTAGGGGGGCCGGTGGGCGCCGCCGCCGGCGCGGCGGTCGGAACCGCGGTCAGCAAGACCGTCGACAAGTAGACATAAGGACCGGCGCCGGCCGCATCTGGCGCGCCCCTTGCTGCGTACCCATTTCGAGGCACGACGGCGGGAGCGCAGCATGCGCAATCTATTTCTGGCGATGGCGGCGCTGATGGGCGTCCTGATGATGGCGGCAAGCGCGGTGCGCGGCGGGTTCTAGCCCGCGACGCGCATCGCGGACGGCGGCTGGCGCAGCCGCCAGGCTTCGGTGGCGGCCCGCGCCAGGAACAGGGCGATCGCCACGCCGATCCCGCCTCGTATCCAGGTCTCGAACATATGTTCGGGCGGCGCCGCAGGTCCGCTGACGATCAGGAACTGGTCCGCCTGGATCACCCCGATCAGGATTCCCGCACCCAACAGGCTGCGCCAGATCACGATCACGCGGATGACACTCACCCGGTCGGGCCGCGCCAGCGCTGCGAGGTTCGATCCGATCTCGACGATCGCGTAGCCCAGGATCCACCAGAACCATTCGGTCCACACCTGGGCGAGTTCGATCCGCAGGCCGATCGCGGGCACGCTGTTGCGGAAGTGGATCACGCCCGTCCACCACAGCAGGAAGACGATCCCCATCCCCAGTTCGGTCAGCAGCTCGAACCGCGAGGCGTGCTTGCCATGCGCCGGCGGCAGCCGCTCGGGCCGCCACCGCGCCAACCTGGCCGGGTTCCCGAACCGCTCGACCAGCGCACAGGCCAGGGTGATGGCGCCAAAGGCCACGCCTACCAGCACCACCGGAGACGGCAGATCGGCGCCCGAGACATGGCCGCCGGAGATCAGCCCGAGGATGATGAGCACCGCATAGATCGCCGCGATCACCACCAGCGTCGCCTTCACCGCCGACCACCAGAACGGAAACACCTGCGGTCCGATCAGATACTGGACCTTGCGATAGCGGCCGGCCACGACCAGCGGGTTGCCGAAGGCGAGCAGTTCGGCCTCCATCTCCGCCACGTCCAACGGGCGGCCCAGGTCCGCTTCGCGGCTCTCGACCTGAGTCAGAAACTCGTCGCGCAGCTCGGCGACAATGTCGGCCCGCTCGGGCGCGGGCAGCTCCCGGCCCACGGCCGCGAGGTAGCGCTCGATCATCTCGTTCATGGCTGTTTCCCCAGGATGGCCTCGACCGAGGCGTGGAGCCCGGTCCATTCGGCGACCAGGCGGCCGAGCACGGCGTCGCCGTCGGTCGAGAGCCGGTAGAAGCGCTTGTTGCGCCGCTCCTCCTCCCGCCATTCGCTGGTCAGCAGGCCCTGGGCCTCCAGCCGGCGCAGCATCGGGTAGAGCGCGCCCTCCTCGATCTCCACGCCCGCGTGGGATAGGGCCTTGCGCAGGGTGTAGCCGTAGTGCTCGGCGCGAAGTTGCCCCAGCACCGCCAGGATCAGCGACCCGCGGCGCAGCTCCTGTCGGAGGGTCTCGAAGACATCGGCGTCATTTGGCATCGTGCTGTGTGGCGTACACTGTGCGATACACAGTGTCGAATCTTACTGTGTGCCACACAGTTTAAATTCCTCGCCGCCAAGGAAGGAACTGCTAGATTACGCCGTAAATCATAAGGGGAGGCTCCGATGTTCCGTAAGCTGGCCGCACTGGCTCTCGCACTCACCATGGCCACAGCCGCCCACGCCGCCCCGCAGGACAAGGCCGCCAAGAACGGCGACGTGAAGATCCACTACGTGGTCGATGGCAAGGGCCCGCTGGTGGTGATGGTCCACGGTTTCCCGGACTATTGGGCCACCTGGAAGCCGCTGATGGCCGAGTTGAACAAGGCCGGCTACCGCACCGCTGCCCTGGACCTGCGGGGCTACAATCTCTCCGACAAGCCGACCGGCGTCGCCGCCTACGCCATGCCGAACCTGATCGGCGACGTGGCCGCCGTCATCGCCGCCGAGGGCCAGAAGAACGCCATCGTCATCGGCCATGACTGGGGCGCGGCGATCTCCTGGCAGGTGGCGTTCAACCGACCCGACCTGGTCAACAAGCTGGTGATCATGAGCGTGCCCCACCCCGCCGGCATGGCCCGTGAGCTTGCCACCAACCCGGCTCAGCGCGAGGGCTCCAACTACGCCCGCAACTTCCAGAAGGAGGGCTCCGAAAAGGCGCTGACCGCCGAGGGGCTGGCCGGCTGGGTCAAGGATCCCGCGGCGAAGCCCGGCTATGTGGAGGCCTTCAAGCGCTCCGACTTCGCCGCCATGATGAACTACTATCGCGCCAACTATCCGCGCGGCTCGGGCGCCGAGACCGAGACCCCGGCGACCATGGCCGCGCCCAACCAGCGGGTGAAGGTTCCCGTCCTGGTCATCCACGGCATGAAGGACACGGCCCTGAACGCCGCCGGCCACGCGGGGGTGTGGAACTACGTCGACGCCGACACCACGATCCTCATGGCCCCCAACGCCGGCCATTTCGTCCAGCACGACGCCGAGGCCCTGGTGGACACCACCGTCCGGGATTGGCTGAATGCGCGGCGCTAAATCCGACCCGACGCCCCGTCTTTGAGACGGGCGGCCAACCGATTGGGACGCGCGGCACAACCCGTCGCCGGGCGCGGCCCTATGCTCGCCTGAGTGTGGGCCGTCGCCCGCCGGTGTTCCTTTGGGCGGAGATATCCCTTGAAGCGTATGATCCCCTTCCTCGTGGCCTTGGCCGCGGCGGCCTCGATCGCATCCTCGGCCTGCGCGGCCACCCTGATTCAGGGACTGGGGATGTTCAGCTCCACCGCCCTGACCAGCAAGTACACGGCGCCCAACAAGAGCTTCTTCTTCTCGTTCGAACTGCCGGACGACTTCGCGTTCACCGCGGCGTCGCCGGGCACCTCGCTGACCGCGGCGGCCACGAAGTTCATGTACCGTCTCGACGGCGTCGAAATTCCGACGACGCTTCAGTACATCGCCTTCACGAATGACGGCTTCTTCTTCGTGTTCACCGACCTGATCGAACTTTACCTCCTGGGCGCGGACATCGAGACCAGCGGCGTGCTGGCCACGCCGACGGCGGGCGCCTATCAGGTGCTGTTCGACAATGACTTCACCCCCGTCGGCGCCGGCTATGTGGTGGCGACCCAGGTCGCGGACGCGCCGGCCCCCGCGCCGGAGCCGGGCGTCTGGGCGCTGCTGATCCTGGGCTTCGCCGCCGTGGGCTCGGCCCTGCGCGGGCGCGCTAGGCTTGCGCGCCCGTCATGGCGGTGAGCTTCTCGGCGAAGCTCTTCAGGCACACCTCGGACGGTCCCAGCGGGCCGCTCTCGTAGGCCGAGCTTTCCATCCCATCCTGCACGCGTTTGATCAGCACCGTGTCCTCGGCGTTGACCTGCCGGTTGATGCGCCAGTTCAGGTACCGCGCCGCCTTGGCCTCGCGCCGGGCGTCCGGCCGGACATAAGCGATCTCGCGGATCAGCGTATGCGTCGGCGAGACCGGGATGAACTGCATGAAGTCGATCTGGTCCGGATAGACGTCGAACGCCACGTTCGGCCAGAGCTTATAATAGTTCCACTGCCGCTGGGCGCGGCCCTCCAGGTGGTCGAATTTCGGCAGCAGAGCCTGGTAGTTTCGCTCCACCCAGTTGGTCGACGGCGTCTCGACGATGTCGCCCCACATCTTGTCGACCCAGGGCGCCGCCTCGATACCGTAACTGGCGCCGAACAGACGCGTCAGCCCAGGGTGCGCCACCGGAATGTGCAGGCTGTCGGAGTAGTTATCCGAGATGTTCTTCCAGTTCACCGGCCGCGAGCGGAGCGTCACCCGCCCCTGCGGGATCAGATCCGGCGGGCAGTGCGGCGCGAGCTCCTCGGCATAGGGGGCCATCATCTCGGCCACGCTGGGCAGGCCGCCCTGGAACCGCACGAACACGAAGCCCAGGAAGATCTCCTGCTCGATCGGCTTCAGCCCGTGCAGGCTCTTGTCCAACTCCTCGAAGCCCTGCCACTTGGGGACATTGGCGAGCCGCCCGTCCAGGCCATAGCTCCACGCATGGTACGGGCAGACGATCCGGTGGCCGCAGTTGCCCTGGTTCCCGTCCGCCAGCCGCGAGGCGCGGTGCCGGCAGGCGTTGTGGAAGCTGCGCACCTGGCCGTCGTCGCCGCGTACGGTCAGCACCTTCTCGCCCAGGAAGTCGAACGCCTGGTAGTCGCCGGCCTCGGGGATGTCGTTCAGGTGGCAGACGACCTGCCAGGCGGTGCGGAAGATCGTCCCCCGCTCACGCTCGAAGAAGGCCTGATCGGTGTACATCCAGGCAGGAAGGCTTTGGGTCGGCGCGGTCATCGCCGCTGTTGTTCCACGGCGAGGTCTGGCTGTCAGCCCGCCGGCTCGGCAAGAAATCGGCCGTGCTCGGAACAAGCTCGGTCGCGCTCCTGCGCCCGCCAGGGATACATCGGCCGACAGTTGAAGCTGCACGGCGTGAGATCATGGGTAGCGATATAGACATCCTGGTGGGCCGGCAGCTGCGCCGACGCCGGCGCATGCTGGGCATGACCCAGCAACAGGTCGGCGACGCCGCGGGCGTGAGCTTCCAGCAGATCCAGAAGTACGAGTGCGCCAGCAACCGCCTGTCGGTGGCCTTGCTCTGGACGCTGGCCTGCGTGCTGGATGTAGAGGTGGCCTACTTCTTCGCCGGCGCCGAGCGCGATACCGCGACGTCCCGGAGCACGAAGACCGTCTACGATCGCGCGGCCTGATACGAGGGCTCGCGCCATGCTGACACTCTGCTGTCAGCATGCCTGTGCGCAGGGTGTGGCGAACCTGACCGGGAGCGCCTACCTTGAACGCCATGCCTCGCCCCACCCCCCAGGCCCCTGCCCCCGCGGATGCGGGGGTCGCCGACATGTCGGCCGTGTTCGACTACGACGAAAACACCATGCCCATGCTCTGGAAGCCGCACCGCCCCGTGCGGCCGGACAAGAGCGAAGGTGGCCGCAAGTTCAAGCTCTCCTCGGCCTATGAGCCCGCCGGCGACCAGCCGACCGCCATCCGCGAGCTGGTCGGGGGCATCGGCGGCGGGGATCGCGACCAGGTGCTGCTGGGCGTCACCGGCTCCGGCAAGACCTTCACCATGGCCAAGATCATCGAGGAGACCCAGCGTCCCGCGTTGATCCTCGCGCCGAACAAGACCCTGGCCGCCCAGCTCTACAGCGAGTTCAAGAGCTTCTTCCCCGAGAACGCCGTCGAGTTCTTCGTCAGCTACTACGACTATTACCAGCCCGAGGCCTACGTCCCCCGGACCGACACTTACATCGAGAAGGACAGCTCGATTAACGAGCAGATCGACCGGATGCGCCACTCGGCCACCCGCGCGATCCTGGAGCGCGACGACGTGATCGTCGTGGCCTCGGTCTCCTGCATCTACGGCATCGGCTCGGTCGAGACCTATTCGGCCATGACCTTCTCGCTGACGCCCGGCGACCGCATCGATGAGAAGAAGCTGATGGGGGACCTCGTGGCCCTCCAGTACAAGCGCAACGACGCCGCCTTCGAACGGGGCACCTTCCGCCGCCGGGGCGATACGCTCGAGATCTTCCCGGCCCACTACGAGGACCGCGCCTGGCGCATCAGCCTGTTCGGCGACGAGATCGAGAGCATCACCGAGTTCGACCCCCTGACGGGCCGGAAGACGAACGACCTGCAGGGCGTGAAGATCTACGCCAACAGCCACTATGTGACGCCCAGGCCGACGCTCCGCCAGGCGATCAACCACATCAAGGTGGAGCTCAAGGAGCGCCTCGACTGGATGGTCGCGAACGGCAAGCTGCTGGAAGCCCAGCGGCTGGAGCAGCGCACGACCTTCGACATCGAGATGATCGAGGCCACCGGCTCCTGCGCCGGCATCGAGAACTATAGCCGCTACCTGACCGGCCGCCGGGCGGGCGAGCCGCCGCCGACGTTCTTCGAATACATCCCCGACAACGCCCTGCTGTTCATCGACGAGAGCCACCAGACCGTGCCGCAGATCGGCGGCATGTATCGGGGGGACTACCGTCGCAAGTTCACCCTGGCCGAATACGGCTTCCGCCTGCCCTCGGCCATCGACAACCGCCCGCTCAAGTTCGAAGAGTGGGACGCCATGCGGCCGGACAGCGTCTTCGTCTCGGCTACCCCCGGCGCTTGGGAGATGGAACGCTCCGGCGGCGTCTTCGCCGAGCAGGTGATCCGACCCACCGGCCTGATCGACCCGCCGGTCGAGGTGCGTCCGGTCTCCAAGAACGGCTTCAGCCAGGTCGACGACGTCATCGCCGAGGTGCGCGAGACCGCCGCCAAGGGCTACCGCTCGCTGGTCACCGTCCTGACCAAGAAGATGGCCGAGGACCTGACGGAGTACATGCACGAGCAGGGCCTGCGGGTCCGCTACATGCACTCCGATGTCGACACCCTGGAGCGGATCGAGATCATCCGCGACCTGCGCCTGGGCGCCTTCGACACCCTGATCGGCATCAACCTGTTGCGCGAGGGTCTCGACATCCCCGAGTGCGGCCTGGTCGCCATCCTGGACGCCGACAAGGAGGGCTTCCTGCGCTCAGAGACCTCGCTGATCCAGACCATCGGCCGCGCCGCGCGAAACGTGGACGGCCACGTCATCCTCTATGCCGACAGCGTCACCGGCTCCATGGAACGCGCCATGGCCGAGACCTCGCGGCGCCGCGAGAAGCAGGAGGCCTACAACCTCGAGCACGGCATCACGCCCGAGAGCATCAAGTCCACCATCAAGGACATCCTGGCCAGCCACTACGAGAGCGACCGCGTCACCGTGCCCGTCGGCGTCGCCGAGAACGGCAAGCCCTTCATGGGCGACAACTTCAAGACCACGCTCAAGGACCTGGAGGCCCGCATGCGCGAGTCCGCCGCCAACCTGGAGTTCGAGACCGCCGCGCGTCTGCGCGACGAGATCAAGCGCCTGAAGATGCTCGACCTCGAGTTCGCCAACGAGATGCTCACCCCCGAAGGCGAAACCGCCGACAGGGGCGCGGTGAAGCGCGTGAAGGCCGAGGCGCGGGCCGAGGCGGCGGAGCGGTTTCGGAAGGGGCGGCTCTAGCGCCTCAGTCGAACACGTCGGCCACCGTCGCCGGGTTCTCCACCCGCAATTGGTAGACCGTGGCGCTCATGGCCAACGCAAAGAGGGTCAGCGCCTGGACCGTCACCGCATCGACGATGATGGCCGGCAAACGATCGAGTTCGGCCGGTGGCACAGCCACGTACACCATGCCGACCGCGAAGAGCGGCAGCATCGACAACAGAAAGGCCAGGGCCAGGCCCAGCGTCGCGCCGTGCATCGCGCTCCAGCCCCGCGTCAGGGTGAGGTCGTCCCGCCCCATCAACGGGCCGAGCGGCCACAGGGTCAGCTTCAGTCCGAGATAGAACATCACCGCCACCAGGGCCGCCTGCGCCCCACCGCCTAGGCCCGCCGAATAGGGGCTGGCGATCGCGAAGCCGGTCACCACGGCGATCGTCGTCAGGATCGCCGCGCACACCACGAAGCCGCGATCGAACCACAGGCGCCCCTGCAGGATCAGACGAAAGCCCGCCGCGCTGCTCAGCCCCTCCAGCAGCGCGCGGGCGATCCGGTACCAGGCGTCGCCTTGGCTTGGCAGATCGCCGCCTGGATCGATCCCGGCCAGCCGCGCCCCCTGCTCCACGCCGACGGTGGCGATGCTGGCCAGGATCCACCACGCCGCGAGGGCCACCGGCTGCGCCCGCATCCGCGCCATCGCGCCCTGCAGGATCATCATGGCGCCGATACGCTCGCCCCGCCCGATCCCCGGCTGTTCGCCGCCCGCACCCGTCGCCATCACGCACGCCCCCGAGACTGAGCCCGACAGGACCAGCCACGCCGCCGGCAAGTCAAGGTTGCGCCCCCCCCAACGGCCAGCGCTTGACGGCCCGCGCCGCCGCCGCGACGGTGACGCTTCGGTACGGGGCCTCACAGATGCACACATCGCTCCGGCGCGCGCTCGCGGCCGCCGTCGTCCTCGCCGCCCTCGTCCTCACCGCCGGCGCCGCCCAGGCCGCCGTCCCGGAGAAGGCTGCCATCTCCGTCACCAACACCCAGGACCAGCGCGTCGCCTATTGCACGCTGCTGATCGACGGCCGGGCCCAGTCCAAGCTGGCCATCCGTCCGGGCAAGACCTGGTCCGACGCCTTCGACCCCCGCCGCGAGATCCTCCTCGTCTGCGACCGCGCAACCTCGTTGCGCTTCGGCCCACTCAAGGCCGGAACCCGCTACCGACTGGTGGAATCCGAGGGCGCAAAAATCCAGCTCACCGAGGACGGCCCTTCCTGATCGCGGTCATGTGCGATTTCGGCGGAAACCTTCCCGACCCGCCGCACGTAAAAGCGACATGGGACGTGCTGAGGAATATCGCGAGAAAGCCCAGGAGGCGGAACGCAACGCCTTGCTGATGAGCCGCCAGGACGAACGCGACGCCATGTTGGCCATCGCCGAGAGCTGGCGGGCCCTGGCGGCGAAGGAGGACGAACAGGAACCCCCGCCGCCGTGACTGACACGGGGGGACAGATGGGTCGCCCGCCTTCACGCCTGCGGCGAATCCGCCAATGTCGAGTATCGAGTAGTAGATCTGCCTCGTCGCGCTTTACGCGTCGGAAATGTCCCTAAGCCGGAAATTCGACCACGTCCTGATGACCTATCCGTGCGCGAAATGCGGCCACGGGCTGGAGAAGCTAGGCAGCTGGTTCATGTCGACGGCGCGCTTCAGCTGCGAGGCCTGCGGCGCCCCGAACAGAGTGACCTACGACGAGAAGATCAGGCTCCAGGCCGAGTACATGCGACTCCTGGCCCAACGCGTCGCCGAGTAGCGTCCGCCCGTCCGGGTAAGACACCCCATGCCATCGGTTAACTACACACCGTGGCCGGGAATCCCCACCTGCCTCAACAGCAGAGTTAACTGGCGCCGTTCATGCTGGAGACAGGGAACCTCTGCTGTGTTTGGCACGTAGGTTACAGCAGCAAGGTCGACCGCGAGGTGACCCGCAAGGGTCTCGCGGACGTAACGATCTTGGGGATCCTATGAGGTACATAAAGATGTCTCCGTCTCTCGCGGTCGTCGCCGACAACGACCTGAAGACTATCCTTCCGAAGACCGAGTCCGTGTCCGAGCGCGTGCGCCGGCTGCAGGCCGAGGCCAAGCAACTGGCCAAGGACCACATCAAGTCGCTGAGCGCGGCCATGGTGGATCTGGAGCAGCTCGCCGCCGAGATCGCGGAGGGCGGCGACGCCTACGCGCCCGGCATTCGCGAAGTGGCCCGCCAGCTGGTCGAGGATCTGGACAGTCGCGTCCAAACCCTGGAAGCCATCGCCGCCCGCACCTAGGGCGCCGACCGATCAAGGCTGTCCGGTATCCGGCCATCGGCGGGCGACGATCCCCCGCCGGCCGAGGGGCGTTGTCGGACAGCCCGCCAAGTTAACCGCGCTTCTCAAGCTTACCGCCCAGGGTGGTGCAAGGCGCTTCCGACTCTACTTTGTCGAGAACCCGACCCCATTTTGGAACAGGTCTCCCCGAACGTCGTTCTGCACCTCAACTCGCCGAGGGAACCCAGAATGGCCATCGCCGACTCCGATCTCGCGCCCATCGTGGCGTCCAACAACAAGCTGCTGAAGGCCCTGATCGGCCTGCTGGCGATCAAGGACCGGCATTTGCTGGAAGACCTGCGCACGGTCTTCGCCATGGCCGACCGCGATGGCGCGGCCGGATCCGCCGAGGCGCGCATCTGGGAGCGGTTGCGCCTGGACCTCGATATCATCACCGACATGGTCCACGGCGGCGAGGACGACCACGACGCCCGACCCCGCCGCACTGGCGGCTCCGGGCACTAGACGCTCGCTCGATCCGACCCGTTCCACCGCAAACCTACTCTTCCCCGCGCATGCGGGACCCGGGTTTGCCAACAGCCCAAGCCGCTACCGATCCTGAAGTCGGGGCTCCGGTATCAATGGGAATGAGGATTTTTGTCCGGTCGCCGCAGCACACGCTGCCGCGGTGCGTGGCGTCTGCATCCAACCGCCCCGCCCCTCCGTATCATCTCCGACGGCGCCCCGGCCTATCGGCGGGCGAACAATGCTGTCTGATCTTCAAGTATACCGAAATACAACCAGAAGATTGCGGGCTCTCCAATCAGGAGAATTATGAACGAATACTGAGACATGGCATTCGTTTATTTATTTTTAAGTCTTGGAACTTTCCAAGCTTAAGCATCTTAACCGCATACCTGCTTAAGGCGTCCCGAGCTCCTTCGGACGTGAACCAGGCTGTGGACACGCACACCATGAGACTTAGCCTGCTAGGGGCCGCCGTCGCGGCGCCGCTACTCCTATCGGCCTTACCGGCCAGCGCCGCCATCATGTGGAGCTTCTCGCCGGGCGTCGCCTCGCCGGGGACGGGCTTCACCACGGTGAACACCTTCGACACCGTCGATGGCATCACGGGGTCGGGCTTCGAGATCAAGACGCCGCCCGCCGACGGCGCGGGCTCCCCGCCCGCCAACTCCAACCCGTCGGGTACGCCCTATCTCGCGGTCTTCGACGGGGGCAGCGCCACCATCGGCTTCAGCGGCCCGGTCAAGTCGTTCCAATTCGATTGGGGCTCGATCGACAGCTACAATACGCTGACCATCGACTCCACGGGCGCGGAGAAGATCATCGTCCCCGGCGGCAACTTCATCAACGCCGCCAACGGCGACCGCGTGTCGCCGGGCACCAATGGCCTCTTCACCGTTTGGGGCACCGAGGGCGAGACGTTCCAGAGCATCACCCTGACGTCCAGCGGCTACTCGTTCGAGATCGACAACCTGGCGACCAGCAGCGTGCCGGTTCCCGAGCCCGCCACCTGGGCGATGATGATCCTCGGCTTCGGTGGCGTTGGCGCGACCATGCGCCGTCGGCGCGGCATGCTGGCCCTGCAGACCGCCTAGAGCTTCGACCCCATGGCCGGAGCCGAGACCGGCGCGAAGGCGCAACCACATTCCCTGGTGAGCGCTCTCACGGCGACCGAGGCCCAACGGCCCTGGACGATGGAGAACCCCCGGTGCTTGCGCCGGGGGTTTTTCGTGATCCTCGACCGGCGCTGAAGCTCGAGGAGCATTCAAGGCGCAAGCCAACGTCTTGCGATCCTAGATACTTAACAAGCTTGACCACACGATAAGTCATAATTCGACAATGCTATGTATAATTTTCCCCTGGCGCGGGAATTATGAATGAATACACGTTCATAAATGAAGCTTCACCACAATTTTCTTTCGCTATACGTATTTTGCGCGGTTAACACCCCCGTCGGCTCAAATCTGGCGTCGCGAGATTTTTCGCGGGCGAAACAGGCCGCTGGACACATTTGCATGAAACTTGGCTTCCTCGCCGCCGCGATCGCGGCCCCCCTGGCGCTCGCCGCCGCCCCCGCCGGGGCCGCGATCATGTTCAGCTTCGCGCCGGGCCTGCCGTCGCCGGGCGTTGGTTTCGTCGTGGTCAACGCGTTCGATACCGCGGCCGGCATCACCGGCTCGGGCTTCCAGATCAAGACGCCGCCGTCGGACAGCGAAGGCGCGCCGCCCGCCAATTCGATCCCGTCGGGCACGCCCTATCTGTCCGTGCTCGGCAACGGTTCGGCGACCATCAGCTTCAACTCGCCGGTCACGGCGTTCCAGTTCGACTGGGGCTCGATCGACAGCTTCAACACGCTGAAGATCAACTCGACCGGCGCGGACCCGATCATCGTCCCCGGCTCCAACTTCACCAACGCCGCCGACGGCAACCAGGTGTCGCCCGGCACCAATGGCCTGTTCACGGTCTGGAGCACCGCCGGTGAGACCTTCACCAGCATCAACCTGACCACGAGCGGCAATTCGTTCGAGATCGACAACCTGGCGGTCGGCGTTCCGGAGCCGGCGACCTGGGCGATGATGATCCTGGGCTTCGCCGGCGTCGGCGCGACCATGCGCCGCCGTCGTAGCGTCATGGCCCTGCAGGCGGCTTAAGCCTCCGACTCCGGGGTCACGCGCCTCGCCTCGCGGCGGCGCGGCCACATCCCTGGTTCGTGTCGTCGCGGCGACCGCGCCCCTGGACGAAGAGAGCCCCCGGCCCGTGCGCCGGGGGCTTTTTCGCGTGGCCGGCCCGTCGCCTTCGCGCTCAGCGCGCTCGCTACCCGATCAGGTCGCGGTACTCGGCGCTGCGCCGCAGCCAAGCCGCCGCGTAGCCGCAGATCGGCGTGACCTTCAGGTCCCGCGCCCGCGCATCGGCCGCCACCGCGGCCATCAATCGGCCCGAGGCGCCCGTCCCGCGCAGGGGCACGGGGCTGAAGACGTAATCGATGAAGAGCCGATCCTCCGTCTTGCGGTAGTCGGCGTAGGAGGTCTCCCCCGCCTCATCCATCTCGTAGCGTTCGCCCGTATCGCGCAGTTCGGACATTGATCGGGCTCCTCAGACCGTTAGGGTTCGAAGCTGGGGAACGCTTTCGGAGAGATCAAGATGCGTATGGTTGCGGTGCTAGGTGTGAGCCTGCTGGCCTTGGCGGCCTGCTCGAAGAAAGACGACAAGACGGCGGCGGCCACCGGCGAGGCCTCGCCCGCCGCGGCTAGCGCCTCGTCCGGCCCGATGGCGCCGCCCAAGCGCAAACCCGGCCTCTGGGCCCAGACCGCCACCAGCCAGGGCAGCACCCAGTCCATGACGCTGTGCCTGGACGAGGCGACAGAAGCGAAGCTGACGGTGTGGGGCGGCCAGGCCACGGCCGACATGTGCCCGAAGAACGTGATCACGCGCACGCCCGGCGGCTTCACCTTCGACAGCGAGTGCAATCTGGGTGGGGCCGGCAAGGTCGTGACCAAGGGCGTCGCCACCGGCGATTTCAACAGCAAGTACGTGATCAAGGCGACCAGCGTCACCACCGGCTCCAGCATGGCCCAGGCCAACGGAACCCACGACATGGAGATGACCGGGGAATGGAAAGGTGCCTGTCCCGCCGGCGCCAAGCCGGGCGACATGAGCCTGCCCGGCGGCGTGACCATGAACATCAACCAGATCGCCGGGATGAAAAAATAGCCGAAGGCATGTCGGGACGGGCCGGACAGGCCCGTCCTTGGGGCAACAGAGGAGAACGCACATGGCCACCAAGGTTGATATCGCCCCGAACCACGACAACGAGCTGGTCCTGGCCCGCATCATGGATGCGACCCCCGAGCAGCTCTACAGGGTGTGGACGACGCCTGAGCTGACCCCGCAGTGGTTCTGCCCCAAGCCATGGCGCGCCGAAACGACACGCATGGAGCTGAAGCCCGGCGGCGCCAGCGAGACCACGATGTATGGGCCGGACGGCGAGGTGTTCCCCAACAACGGCGTCTACCTGGAGGTCGTCCCGAACGAGAAGATCGTCTTCACCGACGCCTACAAGGCGGGCTGGGTCCCGGCGGCCGATCCGATGATGACCGCGATCGTCACCTTCGAACGCCAGGCCGACGGCAAGACGCTCTACGTCGCCCGCGTCGGTCACCCGACGCCGGAAAAGAAGGCCCAGCACGAACAGATGGGCTTCCACGAAGGCTGGGGCGTCGTCGCCGACCAGCTCGAGGCGCTCGCGAAGACGCTGTAGGCCGGAGAGGAAGCCCCCTCCCCCTTCGGGAGCTCCCCCCATGGGGGAGGTCGCGAAGCGAGAGGGGGCTTAAACCAGCTCCACCGCCATCGCCGTCGCCTCGCCGCCGCCGATGCACAGCGAGGCGACGCCGCGCTTCCCGCCGCGGGCTTCCAGCGCCGACAGCAGGGTCGCAAGGATCCGCGCGCCCGACGCGCCGATCGGGTGGCCCAGGGCGCAGGCGCCGCCGTTGACGTTGAGTTTGGCCCGGTCGATCCCCAGGTCGCGCTCGGCGATCATCGCGACCACCGCGAAGGCCTCGTTGATCTCGAACAGGTCGACGTCGTTCACACCCCAGCCGGCGCGCTTCAGCGTCTTCTGGACGGCGGGGACGGGGGCCGTGGTGAACAGGCCTGGCTCGTGGGCGTGGGCCGCGTGACCGGCAACCCGCGCGACGATCTTCATCCCCAACTTCCGCGCCACGCTTTCGCGGGTCATCACCAAGGCCGCGGCGCCGTCGCTGATCGAGCTGGCGTTGGCCGCGGTGATCGTCCCGTCCTTGGCGAAGGCGGGCTTCAGCGTCGGGATTTTGGCCGGGTCGGCCTTCAGCGGCTGCTCGTCCTTGTCGACGACGGTCGAGCCCTTGCGGTCAGTCACGGTGACCGCGACGATCTCGCGGGCGAACGCGCCGCTCTCGGTGGCCGCGCGCGCCTTGGTCAGCGAGCCGATGGCGTATTCGTCCTGGGCTTCGCGGGTGAACTGGTAGGCCTTGGCGGTCTCCTCGGCGAACGACCCCATCAGCCGGCCGGGCTCATAGGCGTCCTCCAGGCCGTCCAGGTACATGTGGTCGTACATCGTATCGTGACCGATCCGCGCGCCGCCGCGGTGCTTGGTCATCAGGTAGGGCGCGTTGGTCATGCTCTCCATGCCGCCCGCGACGATCACGTCGACGGAGCCGGCGGCCAGGGCGTCGTGCGCCAGGATCGCGGCCTGCATGCCCGAGCCACACATCTTGTTGACCGTGGTCGCCTGCACCGACTTGGGCAGACCCGCGCCCAGCGCCGCCTGACGGGCGGGCGCCTGGCCCAGGCCGGCCGGCAGCACGCAGCCCATCAGGATCTGCTCGATAGCGTCCCCCGGCGCGCCCGACCGCTCGACGGCGGCGCGCACGGCGGCGGCGCCCAGATCGGTGGCTTTCGCACCGGACAGGAGACCCTGGAAACCGCCCATCGGCGTGCGGGCGTAAGCGGCGATGACGACGGGATCGGAGGTCTGGCTCATGCTGCGGATATAGTCGCGCGGCCGCCCACAGGCCAGCCGACGCTAGGTCAACGTCAGCCCGCGCGAACCGTCCCTTGGATGAACCCGCCGCCCAGAACGCGGCCTGGGTTTTCAGGCGCGTAGAGCACGCAGGCCTGTCCCGGCGCGACGCCCTCCTCGGACCCATCGAAGATCAGCCCGGCCTGGCCGTCGACCAGGCCCAGGCGGGCCGGCGCCGGTTCGCGGGTGGATCGCACCCGGGCCAAGACCGGACGACCGGCTTCGCAGGCGGCGTCGATCGAAGCGCCGTCGCCCAGCCAGTTGGTTTCCTTCAGAGTTAGCGCCTGGGTCAGCAGCGCCTCGCGCGGTCCGACGATCACCTGGCGCTTGTCCGCGTCGATCTTCACCACGAACAGCGGATCGCCCACGGCCACGTTCAGCCCCCGGCGCTGGCCGATGGTGTAGCGGGTCACGCCCTCGTGGCGGCCCAGCACCCGGCCGTCCTGGTGAACGATATCGCCCGGCTCCGCGCCATGCGGGCGCAAGCGGTCGATGACCGTGGTGTAGCGCCCCTCGGGCACGAAGCAGATGTCCTGACTGTCCGGCTTGTCGGCCACGGCCAGGCCCAGCTCCAGCGCCGCCGCCCGCACCGCCGGCTTCGGCAACGCGCCCAGCGGAAAGCGCAGGTAGTCGAGCTGCTCCGCCGTCGTGGCGAACAGAAAGTAGGATTGGTCCCGCGCCGCATCGGCCGCCCGGTGCAGTTCAGGGCCGTTCGCGCCGACCTCGCGGCGCACATAGTGCCCCGTCGCCATGGCCTCGGCGCCCAGGTCGCGCGCCACGTCCAGCAGGTCGCGGAATTTCACCGTCTGATTGCAGCGGATGCAGGGGATCGGCGTCTCGCCGCGCAGGTAGCTGTCGGCGAAATCCTCGATCACCTGCTGCTTGAAGCGGCTTTCGTAGTCCAGGACGTAGTGCGGGATGCCCATGGCGTCGGCGGCGGTGCGCGCGTCATGGATGTCCTGGCCGGCGCAGCAGGCGCCCTTCTTCTGGATCGCCGCGCCGTGGTCGTAGAGCTGCAGCGTCACGCCGACCACGTCGTAGCCGGCCCGCGCCAGCACGGCGGCGGTCACGGTGGAATCCACCCCGCCCGACATGGCGGCGACGATCCGCGTCCCCACCGGCAGGCGCACAGCGTCGCGCGCGGCCTGGATCAGGCCGTCGCTGAGGCGGTCGGGAATGAGGACCGGGGCGTTCATCGCCGCCTATGTAGCGGTTAGGCCCCGGTTTTTCGAGCCTAGTGCAGGAAGAACCGAATGAACGCGGCGTCGGACCACGTGGGACCGGCGCCATCAGGCCGGCCGTCGAACTCGGCCAGACGCGCCACGACAAGCTTCTGCGATGGGATGATGAACAGCCGCTGGTTCCCCGCGCCGGCCGCCAGGACCAGGTCGCGCGGCAGGTCCGGCGAGCGGGTGATGTCCGTGCTCCCGGCGCCGGCCGCCGCCGAGCTGTTGGGCAGCCAGAAGGTGACCCCATAGGCTGGGTTGGCGACCGAACCCTTGAACAGCTCGGCGAAGGCGACGCCGTCCACCAGCGGCTTGCCGTTCCAGACGCCGCCGGCGCGGACCAGCTCGCCGAACTTCACCCACTCGCGCACCGTAAGCACCGCGCCCTGCGGCAACAGCGCGTCGCCGCTGGGCAGGCGACGCCATTGGCCGGGTGTCAGACCGATAGGGTCCAGGATCCGGCGCTTCAGATAGAGGTAGGGATCGGCCGGCTGGCCGGCGGCCTTCAGCTTGCGGCTCATGATCTCGCCGAACAGCTGGAACGGCGCCGGGCCGTAGGAGAACGTCTCGCCGGGCGGCGTCGACAGCGGGGTCGTCACGGCGGCGGCGTAGGTCGGCGGCTGGCCCACCGTGCTCCGCAGGCCGGAGGTCAGGCTCAGCACCTGGCGGATCGTGGCCTTGGCCTTTTGCGGATCATCGCGCCATTCCGGCAGAGTCTTCGAGACCGGCTCGTCCAGGGTGAGCAGGCCGTCCTGCACGGCGGCGGCGGCCATCAGGCCGGAGAAGCTCTTGGTCCCCGACCAGATCTCCATGGCGTGGTCGGCGGCGCCCGAGGCGGCATAGCCCTCGCAGACCGGCTTTCCGTCCCGCAGCGCCAGCACCGCGGCGCCCTTGCGTGCAGCGGAGAAGGCAATGGCCGCCTGACAGTTCGGATCGGTCGCGGCGGCCTGTTGAGCGGCGACCGGACCGGCGAGCGCCGCAAGCGCGGCGACGAACAAGATGAAACGCATGCTGAGACGTCCTCCCCGGCGTTGAACGCCGCAGCGGACCCGTTCCGGCGCTAGCGCAGCAGGTTGATCAACGACGATTCCTGCAGCGCCTGGAAGACATAGGCGGCCGATTGCACCGAGAGCTGCGCCTGCTGCAGCTGGGCGGCGGCCGAGGCCATGTCGGCGTCCGTGATATCGCCGATCATTCCGGCCAGCGAGTTCTGCCGGGTGGTGATGTCCGTGGCGATGGTTTCCAGGCGCTTCTGGTTCACGCCGTTGTAGGCGGCGATGTTGGTGATGTCGGTCCGGACCGAGTCCCAGTTGGCCAGCTGGCCTTCCAGAAAGGTCTGCTGCGCGGCGGTGAGCGCGCCCGTGAACGGACCCTGGGCGCCCTGGTTGAACGACTGGAACGTCTGGAAGGCGGTCAGCAGGTCGGCGCCGATGTTGTCCGCGAGGATGCCGGTCGTGATCGTGGTGGCCTCGTCCGACTTGGCCGTCACCTTGAAGTTGTCGTTCTTGAAGAAGCTGGAGATCGGCGGGCCGGCGGTGAGATCCGTCAGGGTGGTGGCGGTGACCGGCCGGGTGTCCACCTGGCCGCCCGCGAACAGGTACTTGCCGCCGTAGCGGCCGTTCATGCCCTCTACCGCGTTGCGAAGCTCCGCCTCGACGTCTTCGACCAGGGTGTCGGCGCGGCCCGAGGCCAGCGCCTCGGCGAAGACTTGCCGCACGGCCTGGGCGGCGTCGGCCACTCGGCTGAGCGCGGTGTTCTGGGTGTCCAGCTTGTCGCTGAGCAGCTTGTTCTGATCCTCGTACACGCCCAGCCGCGTCTGCACCGAGCGCATGGCCGTCAGCAACTCCGAGGACTTGGCGTAGTCCTTCAGATTCTGGCCGTTCTTCTGGGTGGAAACCTTGTCGCCGGCGACCATCTGGTTGCGCTGGGCGGCCAGGAGGTTCGCGAGGACCGCGGAATAGTTCCCAGGTGTGGTGACGCGGGTGACCATGTCTAAGTTCCTCAGACCATGCGGAGCAGGACGTCGTAGAGATCGCTGACGGCCTGGATCATGCGGGCGGAAGCGTTGAACGCTTGTTGGTAGGTGGTGAGGTTCACCAGTTCCTCGTCGAGGTTCACGCCCTCGACGGACTGGCGGCGGTTGGTGGCTTCGGTGGCGACCGCCTCGGCGCTGGACTTGCGCGTCTCGGCGGCCGCGGCGCCCCGGCCCACGGCGCCGCCGAATTCCGAGGCGTAGCGCGACACCGTCATGGTCACCTGGCCCAGCGAGCCGGCGGCCTGGAACACGGTGTTGATATCCCCGGAGGCGGAGATCGCCAGCGCCCCCTGGCCGTCGCCGGGACGAACCGCGACCTGACCGACAGCGACCGTCGTGTCGAGCTTGCCCATCGCCATCTTGGTCGGGTCGGCGTTGAAGATCGCCGAGACCTGGAAGCGGCTGGCGCGGGTGGAGCGCTCCTGGACCCCCAGGCCGAACAGCTGGCTGATCGAGGGGCCGCCCGCGCCGCGCGCGGTGTTGTCGGTGATCACCGAGACCTTGGCGTCGGCACTGGCGTTCGGCGTGAAGGCCAGGACACCGTTCGCATCCAGTCCGTACGCGCCGTACAGGCCCACGCCGGTGCTGTTGTTGTTCAGCGAGGCCAGCAGGTCGCTCATGTTGGCCGCGGCCGGGACCGTCACCGACACATTCGTGATCGGCCTGCCGTCCGGATAAGAGATTTGCAAACTGATCTGATCGCCCGGCGTGAACCCGTGCGGGCTCGCCGCGGTCAGGCCGGTCGCGTAGTTGGTCTGGCCCGTGTTCTTGATCAGGTCGTTGAGGCCGAAGAAGTGCGAGAACCCGCGGCCGGTCTTGGCCGACGTACCCTCGTCGATCGCCAGGCCATTGCCGGCGGCGCCGTTCAGGGTCAGCGCACCGTTCGTGAAGGTGGCGCTGCCCGCGCCGCCCAGGGCGGTGTTCAGACTGGTCAGGAAGGTGGCCGGCGTGAACGGCGTACCCGCGGCGCCGTTGACCGACATCGTGCCGGCGGTGAAGTCGATGTCGATCTTGCGCTGGAGCACGCCCTGCGGGTTGACGATGGCGATCGTCGACGTGCCGGTGAAGCCGCTGACCGCGCTGGTCAGGTCCAGGCCGGTGTTGCGGCCGACCATCGTCGTGGGGGACGGATAGGCGGCTGCGTCGTTGTTGGCGGCGTTCAGCTGGTCCACGGCCTTGCTGACGAACTCGCCCATCTGGTCGTAGATCTTGGGCAGCTCGATGTCGCGGACCTCCAGCAGGCCCTTGATCTCGCCGCTGGTGATGTTGATGGCGGGCGTCGAGGTGCTGCCGGCCGGCTGGGCGGTGATGTAGCCCGGCGTCGAGTCGCTGGAGTGGTAGACGAGCTTGGCCGGATCGTCGCCGGCCAGCAGGACGCCCTCGGTCGAACGCACGTCCACGCCGCCGCCCTCGCGTGGGGCCACGCGCACGTTCATAAGGCCGGCCAGTTCGTCCAGCAGCTGGCTCTGGATGTTCTCCGAGCCCGAGGCGTCGGCCCCGACGACGCTGGCGCGCTTGATGTCGGCGTTCATCTTACTGATCTGGTCGAGCAGGCTGTTAGCCCGGTCGACGTCGGCGCTGATCCGCGTCTCGACCGTCTTGCCCAGGGCGACGACCTGACCGTTGATCCGGTCGGCTTCAGTGAGGAAGTCCTCGACCGTTGACAGGGCCTGGCTGCGCAGCAGGGTCGACGAGGGATCGTCGGCGGCGGTGGCGAACGCGGCGAAGATCTTGTCCAGACGGTTGAAGAAGAACCCATCCTTGCCGGGGTCTCCGAACAGGCTCTGAGCATTGTCCAGGTACTGCGAGACCGCGCCCCAGCGCTCGGAGTCCGAAGAGGCCGTCAGAGACGCCATCTGCAGATACTGGTCGGTGATGCGTTTGACGCCGTCGACCTTGACGCCCATGCCGGCGCCGTCGACGACCAGCGAGCTCTGATTGACCGCCTTGCGCACGTAGCCGGGCGTGTTGACGTTGGCGATGTTGTCCGAGACGGCGCGCAGCGAGGCTTGCGCGGCGTTGAGGCCGGACGACGCGGTTCGGAGGGTGGCCGTTAGCGACATCGATTAAGGCTCCGCCCGGCAAAGGCTGACGCACGACCCGGCGGAATCTGCCGGGGCATTGGTGAACGCGCGTGCGTCAGGCCGGAAATTCTTCAACAGTTTCAACATTGGACCCTCTCAGGACCCGATGGGTTCGAGAATGGAAGCGCAAGTCCGGCGCCAGTTCGCCAGCACGCCCGCAGTCTGGCCGACCGGGTCGTCGGTTAGGGATTTGGTAAGGCGGCAGGGAACGTCCCTCCCGAGCATTCGCGGCCCGGCAAAATAGTCCGCAGCGACGCCCGGCGCCCACCCCGCGCCGGACACATATTTCAATAAGATCAGTATGTTGTGAAACTGGCCCAGGGGTTGCTGAGGACTGGTCCGAATGAGCCCGGCGCAGGACGCGCTTTCCCTCACATCGAAGTCAGCCGCCCCGATCACATGACCGCTTCCGCGCTCAACATCGCCTCGATCGCTCCGGCCGCCCAGCCGGGTGGCGCCGCCGCCACGGCTGCGGCCGGCGCCGGCCCGCTCGCGGGCTTTGAAGCGCTGCTCGGCGCCCTGTTCCCACAGGCTGACGCCACAGCCGTCGCACCGGCGACCGGCGCCGCCACCGTGGGCGGCGCGGCCGCAAAGACCGATGGCGTCGTCGACGGCGCGAAGGATCCGGTCGATCCCGACGCGGTGACCGACCCCACGACCGCCCAGGCGCCCAGCGCCGGCGACGCCGCCGCGGCCCTCGCGGCCAGCCTGATGGCGACGCAGACGGCCAGCGTCGAGACGCAGATCACCACCGCCAAGGACCCCAACGCCGCGGTCGCCTTCAGCCGCGACAAGGCCAAAGGCGCGCCCACGCCGCCAACTTTCATGCTCAGCGGGCCCCTGGCCCAGCTCAAGGGTGAAGGTGACGTCGCCATCGACGCCGTCGGCGCCGCCGCCCCGGCGCTGGAGACGGCACGCGCCGCCGAGCCCGCACCACAGGCGCCGGCCGCGCCGCAAGCTGGCAAGACCGCACCGAAGGCTCCGGCGGCGCCGACGCCCAGCGCTCCGGCAACCGCCGAGGTTCCGCCCGAGACAGTCGCCGCCGCCGCGGCGGACGCCGCGATCGAAACGCCGGCGACGGACGCAGCCACCACCGCCGTGGCCGCCGAAGCCGCGACCGAAGTCGCCCCCATCGCCACGCCGCCGCTGCGCACCGCCAAGTCCGAGCGCGCCAAGGCCGCCAGCGACGCGTCCTCGGACACCTCCGAAGACCTGAAGCCGCTGGAAGCCGTCGACAAGCCGGTCCACGCCAAGGCCGCTCAGGCTGCCGCCAAGGCCGCCTCGGCCACCGTCGATGCGCCCGAAGCCGCCGAAGCCAAGCCGGAAGACGCCAAGGTCGAAGCCGACACCTCCGACGTTGTGGTCCAGGGCGAAACCCGCTCGACCGCACAGTCGACGGCCACCACCGCGACGTCGCACCTCGCGCGCGGCGGACCCGAAACGGTCGCCAACCTGGCCGCCCAGGTCGTCAAGAAGCTGGAAGGCAAGTCGACGCGCTTCGACGTCCAGCTCAACCCGCATGGGCTGGGCAAGGTGGACGTTCGCATCGAGATCGGCGCCCAGGGCCGGATCACGGCGGGTATGACCTTCGACAATCCGCAGGCCGCCGCCGACGTGAAGGCCCGCGCCGCCGAGCTGCAGCGGGCGCTTGAACAGGCCGGCTTCGACATCTCGGGCGGCATCTCGTTCGACGTCGCCCAGGACCGGGGCCAGCAGCAACAACAGAACCAAGCCTGGCAGGACCAGGGCGACGCGGGCCGAGCCTTCCAGGGCCGGGCGTTCCGTGCGGCGCTCGACACTGCCGGCGATGCGGCCGACGCCGCCAACCAAGGCGCCCTGCGCCTGCGCCGGGGCGTCAGCTCCGGTGTCGATGTGAGGATCTAGCACCATGGTCGACGCCGTCGCCGGAGCCGCCGCGGGCGCTGCCACAGGCACGGGCCGGGCCCGCCTGGCCGAGAACTTCGACACCTTCCTGTCGCTGCTGACCACGCAGCTGAAGAACCAGGACCCCCTGGCGCCGATGGACTCCACCCAGTTCACCCAGCAGCTGGTGCAGATGACCGGCGTGGAGCAGCAGCTCCTCACCAACGATCTGCTCGGGAAGCTGGTCTCCAACACCGGGACCGGGGTCTCCACCGCCGTCAGCCTGATCGGCAAGGAAGTCCGCGCCGACACCAACATCGCGGCGCTGAAGGGCGGCAAGGCGGAGTGGGGCTACAGCCTCGACCGCGCCGCCTCGGACGTGAAGCTGGAGATCCTCGACTCCAAGGGCCGTGTGGTCCGCACGATCGCGCCCACCGACAACAAGATCGGCGAACACAAGCTGACCTGGGACGGCAAGGGCGCCGGCGGGACCGATCTGCCCGACGGGACCTACAGCCTGAAGGTCACGGCCAAGGACAGCGAAGGCACCGCCGTCGTTTCCAAGACCTTCTCCGACGGCAAGGTCACCGGGGTCGAACAGCAGGACGGCCTGACCTACCTCACCATCAACGGCGCGCTGGTCCCCTGGGACAAGCTCGTCAGCATTCGCCAGCCGGCCGAAACCGCAACCGCGGCGACGGAAACCGGCTCACCCAACAACTCGGACGACAAAACGTCGTCTCCAGCGGCGGCCTAACCGGCCGAACGACGCAGCACGCGCACCCCGCTTCAGGAGAACCAAGTCATGTCCATCAATTCCGCTCTGCTCGCCGGCGTTTCCGGGTTGGTCGCCAACTCGTCCGCCCTGGCGGCGATCTCGGACAACATCGCGAACGTCAACACCGTCGCCTACAAGCGCAACCAGGTGAACTTCTCCAACGTCGTCACCGCGCAGTCGGTGAAGGGCAAGTATTCGGCCGGCGGCGTCCAGGGCGTCACGCGCCAATTCGTCAGCACCCAGGGCCTGATCCAGTCGTCGGGCTCGGCGACGGACCTGGCGATCTCGGGCGATGGCTTCTTCGTGGTCTCGAACAAAGGCGCCGGCCTCACCGCATCCGACCCACGCTCGTTCACCCGCCAGGGTTCGTTCAGCGTCGATCCCGCCGGCTACCTGCGCAACGACTCCGGCCTGTTCCTGCAAGGCTGGCCGGTGCAGTCCGACGGGACGTTCATCTCCAACCCGTCCGACCTCTCGGCCATGAACTCGATCAACGTGAAGAACCTGGGCGCCGCCGTCTCGCCGACGTCGACGATCGGCCTCACCGCCAACCTGGACAAGGTGGATACGGTTCAGCCTGAGCCGATCGACATCAATATCGTGGACGCCGCCGGCGGCCGCCACACCCTGCGCGCCACGTTCACCCGCACCGCGACGGTCAACAATTGGACCATGGCGATCGCCACGGTTCCCGCCGCCGACTCCACCATGACCCCGGCGGCCACGGCGATCCCGGTGACGTTCAACACCGACGGCACCATCAACCAGGTGAACAGCGCCGCGCCCGGCGCCTTCTCGATCAACGTCGGGTGGGCCGCCGCCCTGGGCCTCCCGGCCCAGGACATCGCCATCGACTTCAGCAAGGTCACCCAATACGACGAGCCGACCGCGGTGGGCTCGATCAGCCAGAACGGCGCCGGCGCCGGCAACGTGGTGGCCATCGAGGTCGACGAGGACGGCATCGTCTCGGCGATCTACGACAACAGCCAGATCCGCAAGATCGCCAAGGTCGGCATCGCCACCTTCCCGAACGCCGACGGCCTCGCCCAGGCCAGCGGCAACTCCTATCGCCCAACGCTCCAGGCCGGCGAAATGGTGATCAAGCAAGCCGGCACCGGTGGCGCAGGCCAGATCTCGCCCTCCAGCCTTGAAGCTTCGACCGTCGACCTGTCGGCCGAGTTCACCGGACTGATCCAAACTCAGAAAGCCTATTCGGCCTGCTCGAAGATTATTACGACAGCCGATCAGATGTTGGACGAACTCATCAACATCAAGCGCTAAGACTGAGCGTTAACTGCGCGAGAAACTTCTGCCTGAACTCAACTGTATTAAAATGGTACACGGGGGAGCCCATGGTTAGGTGTTTCTTTACTAAGGCGATTCAGCGGCTGTTAGGGGCCGCTGGGTATGCTTCACGTCGAACAGTGATGGTGAGGCGCTAGAAAGCCCATGCTTCAACAACAACAGACGCGTACGAACAGCCGCGGCGAATCCTATGTGATTGGTCCGACGGGCGCGCCGCTAACCAAGAACGATCTGCCGCCGCCGAACACCGGCCGGTGGGTCATCCGGCGCAAGGCCGAGGTCGTGGCGGCCGTTCGCGGCGGCCTGATCTCGCTCGAGGAAGCCCTGGAGCGCTACTCGTTGACCAACGACGAGTTCCTCTCCTGGCAACGCTCGATCGAGCGCCATGGGATGGCCGGCCTGCGGACCACCCGGCTGCAGCAATACCGCTAGACGTCTCCGGACGATCTGGATCCGAAGCCGGCTGCGCCCCGAGGGTGCGGCCGGTTTTCGTTTGCCCGGCTAGAGCTTGCGCACCAGGACCGTGATCCGCTCACGCTCGCCCGGCCTCCGCTCGACCAGCAATCGCGCCACCTGGGCGTCGTCGTGGAACGCATAGCCCTTGATCGCGTCCAGGATGGCCTTGGCCAGGTTGTCCAGGTCGAGCCACGGCGGTTCGCCGACATATTCCATCCCGATCTCGACTGAGAAATCGCCCCAGGCCGGTCGGGACCCGCGCCAGGCCTTGCGGAAGAACTCGTAGATCAGCGGCTTGTAGTATTTGCCCTGGGTCGTCAGGCCATCGACCGTCAGCTCCAGCAGCCCTTCGGCCTCCCGGGCGCGCACCTTGCCGTGCTGGGTCCAAGTCTCGTCCATCTCGCCTCATAACCGCCCGACGGCTTGCAGTCTCCCGCCGTGGCGGTAAACCGTGAGCCCTCAGACTTGAGGGGGACTTCCGATGAGCGCGACCCGCACCGAGACCGACACCTTCGGCCCGATCGAGGTCGCCTCCGACCGCTATTGGGGCGCCCAGACCCAGCGCTCGCTCGGCAACTTCAAGATCGGCTGGGAGAAGCAGCCGCAGCCGGTGATCAAGGCCTTGGGCGTCGTCAAGCGCGCCGCGGCCGAGGCCAACATGGAGCTGGGCCGCCTCGATCCCGAGATCTGCAAATACATCGTCCTGGCCGCCCAGGAAGTGATCGACGGCAAGCTGGACGACCACTTCCCGCTGGTGGTCTGGCAGACCGGCTCGGGCACCCAGTCGAACATGAACGCCAACGAGGTGATCTCGAACCGCGCCATCGAGATGATGGGCGGGGTGATGGGTTCGAAAAAGCCGGTCCACCCCAACGACCACGTCAACATGAGCCAGTCGTCGAACGACACCTATCCGACGGCGATGCATATCGCCTCCGCCGAGGAGGTCGCCCGCTCGGTGATGCCGGCGCTGGAGCACCTGCACGCGGCGCTGAAGAAGAAGTCGGCCGAGTTCGACCACATCATCAAGATCGGCCGCACCCACACCCAGGACGCCACGCCGTTGACGCTGGGCCAGGAGTTCGGCGGCTATTCGCACCAGGTCGCCATGTCGGTGCGGCGGATCAAGGAAACGCTCTACGGCCTGTATGAGCTGGCGCAGGGCGGCACCGCCGTCGGCACCGGCCTGAACGCGCCTATCGGCTTCGCCGAACTGGTGGCCGCCAAGATCGCCGCCATCACCCGACTGCCCTTCGTCACCGCCCCCAACAAGTTCGAGGCCCTGGCCGCGCACGACGCCATGGTCTTCAGCCACGGCGCGCTGACCGCCGCCGCCGGCGCCCTGTTCAAGATCGCCAACGACCTGCGCTTCCTGGGGAGCGGCCCTCGCGCCGGCCTGGGCGAGCTGGCCCTGCCCGAGAACGAGCCCGGCTCGTCGATCATGCCCGGCAAGGTGAACCCGACCCAGGCGGAGGCTCTGACCATGGTCTGCGCCCACATCATGGGCAACCAGACGGCGATCGCCTTCGCCGGCAGCCAGGGCCATTTCGAGCTGAATGTCTTCAACCCGGTGATGGCCTACAACTTCCTGCAGTCCTGCCGCCTGCTGGCCGACGCCTCGATCTCGTTCACCGACAACATGGTCGCCGGAACCGAGGCCCGCGAGGACAACATCAAGCTCAACCTCGAGCGCTCGCTGATGCTGGTCACCGCGCTGAACGGCAAGCTGGGCTACGACAACTGCGCCAAGATCGCCAAGGCGGCCCACAAGAACGGCACGACGCTGCGCGAAGAAGCCGTCGGCGGCGGCTACCTGACGAACGAAGAGTTCGACGAGTGGGTGCGCCCGGAGAAGATGATCCATCCGGGGTGACGGCGGCCATTGACCCCGCCGCCGAACCGGCGCGTCTGGATCCATGGCAAAGGAAACCGTCTACATCATCCAGTCCTACGTCGGCGGGCGTGGAAAGTCGCTGAAGGCTGAGCAGCAGGTCGGCTGCAAGACCGCCGAGGAGGCGCGCCGCAAGGCCGAGCGCCTGGGGCCGCTGCGGCCGGCCGTGGTGGCGTTTTCGGCCACTGCCGACACCGAGCTGGGAGACTACGACGAGAACCCGGTGATCCTGTTCAAGTCAGGCCCCGTCCCCTACCCGTTCGCCGACGCCTGACCTACTCCGCCGCGTAGACCACCGGATGCGCGTGGGCCCAGAGGTGGGCGCGGTAGGCTTCGAAACATTGTTCGCCGCAGATCAGGCGCATGATCGCGCCCTCGGCGATGTGTCGGGCGCAGGCGGGGTCGGCCTCGACGAGCGGCGCCAGCGCCTCGGCGTTCCAGGCGCGGGAGTGCTCGACGTCGAGCTGGGCGTGCAGGGCGAAATACTTCCGCAGCTCAGGCGTGCAGCCCAGGCGCTTCAAGCCCTCGTCCACGCAGGCGACGCGGGTCGGGGCGGTCAGCTCCACCACACCCAGGGCGCCGATCGACTGGTAGACGTATCGTCGGGTCGTGGCGAAGGCGGTCATGGTGTTGGCCAGCGCCAGCGATTGCCACAGCGTGCCCGAGATCGACGGATCCAGGCCCAGGCCCGCGACCGTGCGGTCCAGCATCGGGCCGTGCATGCCGCCTTCCTTGCCGCGTCCCATCTCGTCCCAGTAGTTGCGGGCCAGCTCCAGCTTCGGCCGCGCCGGCAGCTTCACCTGCGTCATGGCGACCAGATCGTCGAAGCCCGCCTCGCCGGCGGCCTCCTGGGTCAGGAACCACTTGATCTGTTCCAGGCTGGCCTCGGTCTCGATCCAGGCGAATAGCTGGTCGAACTGGCCGGGGCCGGAGAACTTCAGGTCCTCGAACCAGCGGATGAACAGCTCCGGATCACTGGGAACGTCGGCTACCAGCGGCGCGACGTCCACCCGGAAACCCTCGATGAAGGCGCCCTCGATCCGCATCATCCGGAAATCGTTGTTGAGATCGACCGACCAGTCAGGATTGGGCGTCTGGACCGCAAGCCGTCGATGATTCCAATGCGCCAGGCCCTGGTGCACCGTCTCGGCGTCGGGAAACTCAGGTGAAAACAGGCCAACTCGGGCCAAACGCTGCGCTGCGAACATACCGTCCTCCGAGCCGCTAGAACCGGCGGAGCGGAGTTGGGTTCCTATGTCGGCTGTTGGCTGTAGCCCGACGGGGCCTAAGCCCGGCGCATCACCGCGAAGTCGGCGAGGTCCTGCAGGGCCGGACGCCAGCCGCTGGCGCCGTAGTCGGCGATGGCCGCCTTGGCGGTCTCGGCGTAGCGGGCGGCCAGCGCCAAGGTGTCGTCCAGGGCGCGGGTCTCGCGCATCAGCTCGCAGGCGCGTTCGAGGTCGCCGTCCGCCTGTTCGCGCCGATCGACAGTGCGGACCCAGAAGTCGCGCTCCGTGGCGGCCGTGCGCTGCATGGCGAACAGCAGCGGCAGGGTGACCTTGCCCTCCCGGAAATCGTCGCCGGGGTTTTTGCCCAGGGTCTCGGCGTCGCCGGAGTAGTCCAGGGCGTCGTCGATCAGCTGGAAGGCCAGGCCCAGGTCCTGACCAAACTTGCGCAGGTTGCGGCAGCGCTCGGGCGAGGCGCCGGCGGAGACGGCTCCGGCCTCGGCGGCGGCGGCGAACAGCTCGGCGGTCTTGGCCTTGATGATCTCGATATAGACGTCGTGGCTGAGGTCCAGGTCGTGGCTGCGGGTGAGTTGCAGCACCTCGCCCTCGGAAATCACACGGCTGGCGCGGGCCAGGATCTCCAGCGCCGGCATCGAGCCCGCGCCGACCATCAGCTCGAACGCCCGCGCGAACAGGAAGTCGCCCACCAGCACGCTGGCCGGGGCGCCCCAGATCAGATGCGCGGCCACGCGGCCCCGGCGGAGCTGGGAGGAGTCCACCACGTCGTCGTGCAGCAAGGTGGCGGTGTGGATGAACTCCACCGCCGCGGCCAGCTTCAGGCAGCTGTCGTCGCGCGCGCCGCACAGGCGGGCCGCGGCGATGGTCAGCAGCGGACGCAGCCGCTTGGCGGAGCCCGCGATCAGGTGATCGGCCAGCGCCGGGATCACCGGCACCGGGCTGTCCATGTGTTCGCGGATGAGAGCATCCACCGCACGCATGTCCGGGCCGGCCAGCTTCAGCAGCAGGTCGAGGGACGGGGGAGCGGCGATAGCCTGGGCGGCTTCCAAGGGTAGACTATTCCTATACGACCAAGGCGTTCGGGCCCCGACCGGCCGCCATTCGCCGGGACAATGGTGACGCGGCGCGGGACGGTCAAGCGACCAAGGCTGAACACGTTCGGTCCTTTCTACACTAAGGTCGCGCGTATGGATGCAATCACTGAAGACGGGCTGCTCAACGGCCGTGTGCGGATACGGCAAGCGACGCGGGGCTACAGGGCGGGATTGGACGCGGCGCTGCTGGCGGCGGCGTGTGACGCGAAGCCGGGCCAGCGGGTCATCGAGGCGGGATGCGGCGCCGGCGGAGCCCTGCTGGCCGCCGCGATCCGCCGGCCGGACGTCCACTTCACGGGGGTGGAGCGCGACCCCAAGGCGTTGGTCCTGGCGCGGGAGAATATCGTCCTGAACGGTCTCGAGAACCGGGTGGACGTCGTCGAGGGCGACGTGGCCGTGCGGTTCTCGGCCCTGGCGCTTGAGACGTTCGACGCCGCCTTCGCCAACCCGCCGTTCTTCGACGACCCGGACAGCCTGCGCGGTCCCGCGCCAGAGCGCCGCTTGGCCTGGGTGGCCGACGACGGCCTGGAAGCCTGGATCGGGTTTCTGTCGAAGGCGGTGAAGGAGGGCGGCGCGATCACGGTGATCCACCGCGCCGACCGGCTGGGCGACCTGCTGGCCCTACTGTCGCCCAAGGCCGGCTCCGTGCAGATCCTGCCGATCCAGCCCTTCGCCGACGAGCCGGCCAAGCGGGTTATCGTCCGGGCGATCAAGACCGGCAAGGCGCCGCTGAAGCTCCTCCCCGCCCTGGTCCTGCACGACCGCGACGGCGGCAAGCACCGGCCCGAGGTCGAAGCGATCCTGCGGGGCGAGGCCGACCTGGGCTGGGGCTAACCGGCCGGATAGACGACTTTCGACAGCCTGGCGGTGTCGGCCAGCATGCGATCGAGCAGATCGAGATTGATCTGCTCGGGCTTGCGGAAGCGGATACAGCTCTTGCCGGCGTCCAGCTTGGCGAGCGCCTCGGCGTGCAGAGGATGCACGCGGGTGCTGACGTAAAGCGAGATGTATTGCTTCTGGCTGTTGAAGGCGAAGACCGGCGCATCGTCGTCGGGCCGGACGTAGGCAGGCATGCCGTAGCTCATCTGCTCGGACGCGGCGCCCAGATGCTTCACGGCCAGGGTCCGCACGGCTTCGAGCGCCGCCTTACGCTTGGGATCGACCTCGGCGAACCAAGCGTCGACGTTGGGCGCGCTCGATTGGACCATCCCTAGATCCCCAACGTCGCTCTGCAGCTCGGATCGACGATGTCCTGCTGCTCCGGGTGCTTCTTCACCCAGGCCGACATGAAGGGGCAGGTGGGGATCACCTTGAGACCCTCGGCGCGGGCGTAGCCGAAGGCGTAACGGGCGAGCGCGCCGGCCACGCCTTTCCCCTCGAACTCGGGCGGCACCACCGTGTGCGGCAGGATGATCTGGCCGGGCTTCAGCCGATATTCGGCGAAGGCGGTATGGCCATCCAGGTTCACCTCGAAGCGATGCGTCTCGGTGTTGTTGATGACGTCGACGTCGGCCATGGCGGATCCCCTTCTCTCTCCTTCTTGACGCAGCATCGGCCGCCCGCCAAGGTCCGCGCGTCCTGTCGAGGCCGTCAGCAGAGGAGAGGTTTCCATGTCGCCCATTGCCCGCGCAGCCCTCCGCTGCGTCGCCCCGTCGGTTGGCTAAACGCCAGCGTCCCCGTGAGTGGGGATGATCCGCGGTCGACGCCTGATTGGCTCCCGACATCAAGGACATCCCCATTGCTGAGCTCAGCACTCACAGACTACGGCTGGACCGACGCGCTCCAGGCCGACTTTGAAGACTTCGCCGCCCAGGGCCTGATCCCCGGCCGCATCGTCGTGCAGCAGCGCGGCGGCTATCGCCTGGCGACATCCGACGGTGAAATCGACGCCCGGGCCTCCGGCGCGCTAATGAAAGCCACCGCCGAGGACGGCCGACCCACGGCCGGCGACTGGGTGTCGGTCGAGGCGCGCCCCGGCGAGACCACCGCCCTGGTCCACCACATCGTGCCGCGCCGCACGGCGTTCATCCGCAAGGCGTCCGGTCCACGGGGCGGCGCCCAGGTGGTGGCGGCAAACGTGGATGTTGCGCTGCTGGTGGCCTCCCTCAACTCCGACCTCAACCTGCGCCGGCTGGAGCGCTACCTAGCCACCACCTACGAGAGCGGCGCCCAGCCGGTGATCGTGCTGACCAAGGCCGATCTGGCCGGCGACATCGGCGAGCGGATGGCCGCAGTGCAGGCGATCGCCATCGACGCGCCCGTGCTGGCGCTGTCGTCGAAGACCCGTGAGGGCCTGAACGCGCTGATGACCCACCTGCGACCCGGCCGCACGGCCGTGCTGCTGGGCTCGTCGGGGGCGGGCAAGTCCACCCTGCTAAACGCCCTGGCCGGCGAGCAGAAGATGGACACCGGCGAAATCCGCGAAGCCGACGAGCGGGGGCGGCACACCACCACCCACCGCGAACTGGTGCGCCTGGCCTCCGGCGCGCTGATCCTGGATACCCCCGGCATGCGCGAACTAGGCCTGTGGGACGCCGACGCCGGCGTCGCGCAGACCTTCGCGGATATCGAGGCGCTGGCCGCACAGTGCCGGTTCAGTGACTGCGCGCACGGCAAGGAGCCCGGGTGCGCCGTACGGGCCGCCGTCGAGGACGGCACGCTGGACCCCGACCGCCTCCGCAGTTTCGAGAAGCTGCAGGCCGAGCTGGCCTTCGAACGGCGCAAGGAGGATCCTCGCGCCGCCGTCGAGAACAAGAAGCTCTGGATCACCCGTCACAAGGCCGGCCGCGCCCGGCTGAAGGCCAAGCGCGGCGGGGACGACGACGGCTAGGCGGGCCGATCAGGAGGTCGTCTTGCAGCGCTGCTTGTACTGGACGCCGCGCAGGAAGCCTCGGCGGGCCAAGCCGGCGTCGACGACGGCGTTCATGTGGCGGTCGGCCGGGGCCGCGCCGGTGATCTCGCGGACCAGGCTGCGGAACGGGATGATGCTGTTGATCACCGACTTGCCGCCCGCCTTGGCCAGCTTGCCGGCGCGGTTCTCGGTGTACTCACCGCCGGCCTGGTAGTCGGGGCCCAGCGCGTCATTCAGGGTCCGCACCGCGGCCGCCAGCTGCGCGCAGGTCTTCAGACTCCGGATGCCGTATGGGTCGGACAGTGCGTCCTCCAGGACGGGCGGGATCTCGCGCTTCGACATGCCCAAGTCGCGGGCGGGCTGCGAGCCGATCTCGACGGCCTGCTTTCGGGTGTCATCGAACCGGGAGGGCGCGTCCTGCGCGGCCTTCTTGTCGTCGGCATCGCTCCGGCTCTGAGCCTGTGCAGCCCCACTCAGCATCAGGCCTAATGTGGCGGCCAAGGCCAGTCGGCCGGCTGTCGTTCTAGTCATCGGAAGTCCCTTCGAGTCCAGCCAGCGCAGACGCGCTGAACACACACCTAGGGAGTCCCTCGCAGGGCCAGAGGGTTCCGCCCGCGACGAATTAAAAGCTTCAGCATGCGCCGCCGCAACGCATCGCGAAGGTTCAGATCTTCGAAAGCCGCCGACGATTGGCGCTCACCTTGCGCCGGTAGTGCGCGAGGGTTCGCGCCGAGACCGAGGCAGGCGTGACGCCCAGACCACCCGTCAGGGCGAGGCCGTGCAAGGTGATGGCCGCGTCGATCTTTTCGCGGACCATACGCTGGGCCTCGGCCTGCCCGGCCGCGCCGCCCTGGGCGATCGCCAGGGCGCGCAGGCCAATGACGGCGCTGGAGTCCAGGCCCAGACGCCAGGCTTCCAGGCCGATCGATGTCCAGGGGTTGCGGCGCGACCGGGCCACCGGGATCAGGCCAGCGCCGTGCCCTGGAACGTCGGCGTTGGGGGACGCGGCAGACCCTTCGCCTTGTACTCCGCCACGAGCTGCTTCTTCTCGGCCGCCATCCGCTCGCCCAGGTCGTCCATGTCGAGGCCGGCCTTGCGCGCCTGAGCGAACATGCCCTCGACCCGCTGTTCCTCTTCCTTGACGTGGTGCTCGATCATCTCGGACAGCACCTTGACCTTGGCCTCGTAGAATTCGTCGTCGGGGCCGCCCGCCTCGATCTCGGCGATCAGCACCTTGGCGGCGTCGTGCTCGACATAGGCTTCCTTCAGCAGGTCCTCTTCCACCGCGCCTTCGCAGGCCGGGTAGAAGATATCCTCCTCGATCTTGGTGTGGACGGTCAGCTCCATGCAGATCTGCTCGGCCAGGGCCTTCTTCTTCCCATCGCCCTTGGCGGCTTCAAAGCTGGCGAACAGCTCTTCGACCTTGCGGTGATCGGCTTTCAGCAGGGCGACGGCGTCGGGGGTGTTGGGCGTGGGCATGGCGATCTCCGGGAACGTTGGAGCGCCAACGTGGCCTTTGGTCCCGCGTTCCGTGCGCGGAGCCACCTGCGAGACGTTCGCGAAAATAGGCCGCAAAAACCCCGTTATGCGTCTGACACCCGACGGAGCGGAGCCGCTCTAGGCCGCCTTGGCCGCCTCGACCTTGTGCGCCTCGATGATCGCCGGGATCAGGCCGGGGAAGCGCGCCTGGACCTCGACGCAGCGCGAGGTGTTGCGCATCTCGACGCCCTGACGCTCCGAGCGGATCAGGCCCGCCTCACGCAGCACCTTGAAGTGCTGGGACAAGGACGACTTGGGAATGGTGCGGTCGCCGACGCTGGAGAACGCGGTGCAGGTCTGCGCGCAGTCCGTCCCCGCCAAGTTGGCGAAGATCGCCACCCGCACCGGATCCGACAGGGCGTGCAGGATCGCCTCCAGCCGGATGTCGTCGATCGAGGGGTGAAACATCGGCCTCATGATGTTTCCAACTTAGGGGGTCTTGAAAGCTGGTTCAATAGTTCCGATTTTCCGAACTTCAGGACAACCACGACCCCGCCATCCCGGCGACCGGCCACCCGTCCCCATCGAAATCAAAGGGAATCCATTCCATGTCCAAGCTTACGGGTAAGGTCGCGGTCGTCACGGGCGCCTCCAAAGGTATCGGCGCCGCCATCGCCAGGGCGCTGGCCGCCGAGGGCGCCTCGGTCGCCGTCAACTACGCCTCCAGCAAGGCCGGCGCCGACGCCGTGGTGGAGGCCATCGTCGCCGCGGGCGGCAAGGCCATCGCGGTCGGCGGCGACGTCTCCAAGGCGGCCGAGGCGCAAGGCATCATCGACCAGGCCATCAAGGCCTATGGCCGCCTCGACATCCTGGTGAACAACTCCGGCGTCTACGAATTCTCGGCGCTGGCCGACATCAGCGAGGCCCAGTTCCGCAAGATGTTCGACATCAATGTGCTGGGGGTCCTGCTGGTCACCCAGGCGGCCGGCAAGCACCTGGGCGAGGGCGGCAGCATCATCAACATCGGCTCGGGGGTCACCAACCTCTTCCCGCCGGAGTCGGCGGTCTATACCGCCACCAAGGGCGCGGTGGACGCCATCACCCGCGTATTGGCGGCCGAGTTGGCTCCCCGGAAGATCCGGGCCAACAGCCTCAACCCCGGCTTCGTCGAGACCGAGGGCACCCACACCGCCGGGATCGTCGGGTCCGACATGGCGGCGGGCTTCATCGCCCAGACCCCGCTGGGCCGGGCCGGCCAGCCGCAGGACATCGCCGACATCGCGGTGTTCCTGGCCTCGGACGACGCCCGCTGGCTGACGGGCGAGACCCTGGTCGCCAGCGGCGGCCTGCGCTGATCTGAAGACGGCCCGGGCTCACGCCCGGGCCGCTCTGCTTAGGCTGCGACCACGCGGCGGCGGCGCAGCGTTGCGCCCGCCACGCCGAAGCCCATGATCATCAGCGCCCAGCTCGCGGGTTCCGGGACGGGCGCCACGTCGTTGGCGGTGAGGAACGCGCCGGACGCCGACGTATAGCTCAGGCCCTCGGCGAGCGGCCCGAAGGCGATCTTGGTGGTGTTGCCGAAGTCGCAGGTGGCGTTCGTGAAGCGGCAATCGAGGTTCAGAGCCGAAGTGACCCCCAGCGTGGTCTGGCCCTTCGGAATGTAGATGGTCGTCGCGTAGTAGGCGGTCATGTAGCCGGCGTCGAAGGTGCTCCCGTACGTATAGTTCGGGGACGGTCCCGAGACCGTGGTGTCTTGGCCGAAGTTGGTGATCCCGGTCGCGTCGAAGACGATGTACTGGGTGCCGTAGGCGAAGTCCCCACTCGCGAAGTGAACGCGCTCGCCCACGTCATTTCCACAGGCGCCGCAGGCGAAGAGGTTGATGGCGCCGTAGCCCCCCTGCCAAATTCCCGTCCCGTTGGTGATCTTGCCGTCCAGGGTGAACATCACGTCCAGCGCGATGTCGGCGTCGGTGGTGTTGGTGAACCAGACCGAGTCCGAGAGCCTGGCGTCCGCGAACGCGGCTTCCTGATAGGCCGCCGAGCCCGCCGCCGCGAAGGCGTGCAGGCTGCCATCGACAAGGTTGGCGGACGACGAGGCCACATTGCCCAGGGACTGAGTTGAGGCGCTGTTCTGCCAGCCGCCCAACGAGGTCCCGACGACGCCATTGTCTCCGTAGTAGAGGTCCTGGACGCCGTTGCGGATTCCGATGCGGCCATCGCCGAGCGTGGCCACGGTGGCTTGGGACGTCGGCGCGAAATATTCGATATGTCCGGCTTGGGCGGCGACCGGCGCGGCGAGGACCGCCGTGGCCGTCAGAAGCTGCAAGATGGTCGTACGCATGTTCAGCACCCCATGAAAAATCTTCATTCGATACAGGGGAGTGCGCAGACCCTCGGAATTGCGGGCCACCTGTGAGAGGATTTTTTTTGAGCCGAGCGGCGCGTGCCGCCGTATCGGCCTTGGCACGACGCTTGCGGCGCGGGCCTCGAAACCATTGGATTGTGCGATGTCGAGCGTCGAGATCGGTCAGGGAGGAGCGCCGCCGCGGGATGCGGGCCGGGCGCTCGTCGGCCTGCACTACGACGACATGCGGCGTATGGCCCGGCGCATCGTGCTGGGTGACGGCATGCGCATGGCCTTCCAGCCGACCGAATTGGTCAACGAGACCGTCATCCGGCTGATCCGGTCGGGGCTGGAGGCGGTGTCAGGCCGCGAGCACCTGCTGGCCCTCGCCTCGCGGACGATGCGCCGGACCCTGATCGACGAGGCGCGCAAACAGGCCGCGGCCAAGCGCCAGCGACCCCTGCTGCTCACCGAATGGATCGACCCCAGCGACAAGGTCGAACCCTGCGGGGTCGAGAACCTCAACGATGCCATCACGGCGCTGGAGACCCATTCACCCGAGCATGCCCAGATCGTCGAGCTGCGCTTCGGCCTGGGGCTGACCGTGGAAGAGGCCGCCCTGGTGTCGGGCATTCCCGAGCGCACCATCAAGCGCCGCTGGCACGCGGCGCGGGTGTGGCTGCAGGACTATCTCACCGGGCAAGATGCCGGCCGGGACTGAGGTCGAACGCCGGGCGCTCCAGGTCCTGGAGGAGCTGGCCGACGCGGACGACCCCGACACCCTCAGACCCCGGCTGCTGGCGCGGGAGCCCGAGGCCGTTCAGCGCCGCGTCGCGGCGCTGGAGCGCAGCGCGGCCGCCGCAGATCCCCTGACCGGCAGCCTGCAGACCCTCCCGGACCTGGAACTGCCCGAACGTGTCGGCCCCTACCGGATCGCCGAACCCCTGGGCCAGGGCGGCATGGGCAGCGTCTGGCTGGCCCGCCGCGACGACGGGGTCTTCGACCAGGCCATCGCGGTCAAATTCATCCACACCGAGCTGGACGCCCACGCGATCGCGCGCTTCGACGCCGAGCGGCGGATGCTGGCGCGGCTGGAACACCCCAACATCGCCCGCATCCTGGACGGCGGGCTGGCGGATTCGGGCCTGCCCTACCTGACCATGGAGTATGTGGAAGGCCGGCCCATCGACGCCGCCGCCGCTGGGCTGAGCGCGGCGGACACGGCGGCCATCTTCGTGCAGGCGGCCGAGGCCGTGCAGTTCGCGCACAGCCGCCTGGTGGTGCACGCCGACCTGAAGCCTTCGAACATCCTGGTGGACGGCGCCGGGCGCGCGCGCCTGCTCGATTTCGGCGTGGCGCGACTGGTTGACGACGAAGACTCCGCCGGCCCCACGCCCATGACCCAGGACTACGCCAGTCCGCAGCGCCGCGCGGGCGGCAGCGCCAGCATCGCCGACGACGTCTTCGCCCTGGGTGTGATCCTGCGCGACCTCGTCGCCGAGGCGGGCGACCGCGATCTGACGGCCATCGCCGCCCGAGCGTCCGCGGACGACGAGGCGACGCGATATGGCAGTGTAGCCGCCCTGCTGGGCGACCTGACCCGCTGGCGCGAGAGGCTGCCGGTAAGCGCCCGCCCGCAGACGGTCGGCTACCGGCTGGAGCGCTTCTGGGCGCGTCGCCGGGCGGTGGTGGCGATCACGGCGACGGCGATGTTGCTGCTGATGGGCGCGACGGCGGTGGCCAGCGTGAACTATGTGCGCGCCGAGCGGGCCCGGGCCAATGCGAACGCCCGGCTGGCCGATGCGCGCGAGGCGGCGAGCTATCTGATGTACGACGTCGCCGACGCCCTGGACCGCACGCCGGGCGCCCTGCCCCTGCGGACCCGCGTAGCGGCGGTGTCGCAGCGCTACCTCGACCGCCTGTCGACCGCGCCCGGCGCGCCGGTGGCGGTGCGGCTGGAGTCCGCCGACGGCCTGCTGCGGCTGGGCTTGCGGCAAGGCGCCCAAGACGTGGCCAACCTGGGCCAGCCGGCCGCCGCGCGTCGCAGCTACGCCGGGGCGCTACGGGTGCTGGGAGACCTGAAGGGCGTCGACGCCGACCGGCTGCGCGCCCGCACCCTGCTGGCCCAGGCGAGCCTGGAGAGCAATGCGTTCAACGACATCGCCACGGCCGACCGGCTGCTGGCGCAGGCCCGGCCGCTGATCGAAGGCCCCGCTGCGCCGGCGGCGGCCCTGAAGGGCGACTATGCCCTCGCCATGTCCGAGCTCCGCCAGTGGCAGGCGCGTTATCCCGATGCGCTGGCGATGGCGCGGGTGGCCCTGGCGACCGGGGCCGCGGCCGATCCGTACGCCGACGCCCGTCGTCGCGAGCGCGCCTTGAGCCTCTTGGGCGACGCCCTGTTCTACGGCGGCGACCTGGAGGGCGGGCTGGACGCCTACCGCCAGGGCGCGGCGACGCTGGAACGCGCCGTGGCGCGCTGGCCCGGCGACCCTATGCTTCAGCGCCGACTGAGCCAGGCCCGCTGGAACATCGCCTCGACCCTGCTGGAAGCCAACCGGCCGCGCGAAGCGCTGCAGGCGGCGGAAGGCGCTTCCGCCGTTTCCAGCGCCGCAGCTGAGGCCGAGCCCGCCGACGCGGGGGTGCAGCGGACGCACATCATCAACGAGAACGCCCGCGCACTGGCGCTGGCCAAGCTGGGCCGGACCGATGAGGCCGTGGCGGTTCTGACGACCAACAGCGCGCGCCGTCTCGCACTCTGGCGCGCCGCGCCGGAGCAGACCCATCTGGCGCGAGATTATGCGGTGAGCATGACCATGTTGGGGGATGTCGAGGCCGAGGCGGGGCGAACGGACGTCGCCTGCCAGCGGTATGGCCAAGCCAGGGCTGTCTTCGATGGCTTGAGCCGCAAGGGTCAGATCTCTGACCAGGACCGCAACTTCCAGCTCAAGCTGCTGCTGCAGAACGAGGCCCGGCGCTGCGGATAGTCGATGAAGGACCCTAGCGGACCAGCCACCGGGCCGGCACGCGGTATTCGGCGCGGCTGGGGCGCAGCAAATCCAGGCCTACGAGAAGTCCGAGGCCCATGAACTTCAACAAGGTGCGTGCGACGGTCATGCGGCCCTCCCGATTGTGACAGCAACGGCCAAGCCGGGCGGAAGTTGCACGGAGTCGGTGACAGCCGTGTGTCGCGGGGCGCGGTCAAGTCCCGCCGGCCTCCCGCCACTGGAACACCGCCTCGACGCCGACCCTGAAAACCATGGCGATGCGGAAGGCGGCTTCCAGCGAGGGTGAGTACTTGCCGGCCTCGATGGCGGCCACGGTCTGGCGGGTCATGCCGATGCGCGACGCCAGCTCGCTCTGGGTCATTTCGCCATGCTCGAAGCGCAGGCGGCGGATCTGGTTGGCGATGGGCGGCGGCATGGTCAGCCGCCCCGGCGGTACAGGACGATCTGCGCGACCGCCACCGTCATCACGGCGACCACCACCTCCAGCAGGGCGAAGTTCAGCAGATCCGCCGGCGGATGGCCAAAATGGGCCGGCGCGCCCAGGGCCAGCACGCCCACCATCAGGACGTAGTAGCCGAGGCTCTGGGCGCGCCAGGCGATCAGGCGCTCACGCTCGTCGCGTGGCGCGGGAGCGTCGCCGGGTGCGAGCCGGGCGGCCACGGCATGCGACCCGATCTGCAACACGACCAGGGCCGCGACGCACAGCAGCAGCAGGTGCAGGGCGCCGAACCCGCGCGGGCTGACCGCCCCGGTCGCGATCGCAGCGAAGTAGACCCCGAAGCAGATCGCGACGGTGACGAGTGAGATCCAGGCGGAAATCTCGCGGAAGGACATGGCAGCGCTCCAATGTCAAAAATCTTTTACACTATGTCAGCTCAGATTTACATCATATCGCCGCCATCCGCCAAGTCAGAACCGGTCGGGAGGTGATCATCGGAGCCCTTCATGCGCCTACACCACCTCGCCGCCGCGGCCGCCGTTCTGGCGCTTGCCACCGCCGCCCAGTCGCAGCCGCACGGCGCGCCACCGTCTGCCGCGCCGCAGAGCGGGACCGTCGACCTGCAAGGCGACTCCCGCGCCTTCATGAACAACCCGCACGTCCACGCCTTCTACGACCTGTCGGTGGCGACGCTGCGTCCCGGCGCGCCGAAGCTCGATGTGAAGGCCTATGAGGAGAAGTCGTTCGCGATCTTCCGGGCGATGGGCGCCGCCATGGGCGGGAGCCCGGAGGCCATGCAGGACCACCTCAAACTGATCCCGCGCCAGGTGGTCCAGATCGCCCGCGAAGACCCCAATGTCCTCGACAGCTTCGAGGCCTTCACCGAAGCCCTGGTCGGCCCGAAGTAGCGCCCGACACGACGGAAAACGGCCCGGGATCGCTCCCGGGCCGTTCTGTCGTGCGGTGGCTGGATCCCCGCCTGCGCAGGGATGACTCGCGACGCGGTCAGTTCCGCGCCGTGTCCACCAGGGCGTTCTTGGTGATCCACGGCATCATGGCGCGCAGGCGCTGGCCCACTTCCTCGATCTGGTGCTCGGAGCCGCGGCGGCGCGTGGCCTTGAAGGAGGGGGCGCCGATGGCGTTCTCCTGCATGAAGTCGCGCACGAAGCGGCCGGACTGGATGTCCTCCAGCACCTTCTTCATCTCGGCCTTGGTGTCGGCCGTGACGATGCGGGGGCCGGTGACGTACTCGCCGTACTCCGCGGTGTTGGAGATCGAGTAGTTCATGTTGGCGATGCCGCCTTCGTAGATCAGGTCCACGATCAGCTTCACTTCGTGCAGGCACTCGAAATAGGCCATCTCCGGCGCGTAGCCGGCCTCGACCAGGGTCTCGAAGCCCGCGCGGATCAGTTCGACCAGGCCGCCGCAGAGCACGGCTTGCTCGCCGAACAGGTCGGTTTCGCATTCCTCGCGGAAGTTGGTCTCGATGATCCCCGAACGGCCACCGCCGATGGCCGACGCATAGGCCAGGCCCAGGTCCATGGCGCCGCCGGTCGCGTCCTGGTGGACGGCGATCAGGCAGGGCACGCCGCCACCCTTCTGGTACTCGCCGCGCACGGTGTGGCCGGGGCCCTTGGGCGCGACCATCAGCACGTCGATGCCGGCGGCCGGCTCGATCAGGTTGAAGTGCACGTTCAGGCCGTGGGCGAACAACAGGGCCGCGCCGTCCCGGATGTTGGGGGCGATCTCGGCATTGTAGATGCCGCGCTGTAGTTCGTCGGGCGCAAGCACCATGAGCACATCGGCCCACTTGGCGGCGTCGGCGACGCTCATGACCTTCAGGCCGTCGGCTTCCACCTTCTTGGCGGTGGCCGACCCGGCCTTCAGCGCCACGACCACGTTCTTCGCGCCGGAGTCGTGAAGGTTGAGCGCGTGGGCGCGGCCCTGCGAGCCATAGCCTACGATGGCGATCTTCTTGTCCAGGATGCGGGAAATGTCGGCGTCGCGGTCATAGTAGACGCGCATGATTGTTCTCCTGAGACAATGAAACCGTGCTGACGCGCGCAACGCAGGCGCAGCAAAGCCGGGGGTGTGAAGCGTTTTTTTGCGGGAAGGTCAAGGGAAGCAGCGTCGCGGTAAGGGGTGGATCCATCTGGCTCTCTGGTCGGCAGGGGCGGACGGAGGCCAAGAAAAAGCCCCGTCCGGATCCCGGCGGGGCTGGTGTCGCGGTCTGCGGTCGCTTCTCGTCCTAGCGCACGACATCCCTCACCGGCCCGCCGGAGGCGGTCGGAAGAAGATTTACGAGCTGGATGCAAAACGCGTGCATGGCGCTGCTTTAACACGCCCGATCTCTCGTCGGCTAGGCCGAACCGTGGCATGCGGGGCCGATGATCGAACGCGTCGCCGCCTGCGCTTGCGGACAGCTGCGGGTCGCCTGCCAGGGCGAGCCCAAGAGCGTGTCGCTGTGCCATTGCCTGGAGTGCCAGCGGCGGTCGGGCAGCCCCTTCGGGGTGGCGGTATTCTACGCCGTCGAGGCGCTGGAGGTATCGGGCGAGGCTACGGTCTACAGGCGCCCCTCGGACACCGGCTTCGATGTCGTGCATCGGTTCTGCCCGGCCTGCGGGTCCACGGTTTGGTGGGAGGCGACGCGCAAACCCGGATTGGCGGCCGTGGCGCTGGGCGCCTTCGCCGATCCGGCCTTCCCCGGCCCGACCCAGTCCGTCCGCGCCGAGACGCGCCACCACTGGCTGCCCGAGGATTGGCTCTGATGCCGATCGAGGTGACCCAGAGCCTGTGGCTGGACGACGACGAGGTCCAGATCCGCGCCGTCCGCGCGTCCGGGCCAGGCGGCCAGCATGTGAACAAGGTCTCGACCGCCATCGAACTGCGCTTCGACGTGCGCGGATCGCCGTCGTTGCCGGAGCCGGTGCGGGCGCGGCTCTACAAGCTGTCGGGCAACCGCCTGACGATGGAGGGGGTCATCGTGATGGTGGCCCAGGAGCACCGGAGCCAGGAGATGAACCGCCAGGCGGCCGTCGAGCGGCTGCTGGACCTGATCCGCGAGGCGGCCAAACCGCCGCCCCCGCCGCGCAAGAAGACCAAGCCTACCTACGCCTCGAAGCTCAGGCGGCTGGAAGGAAAGACCAAACGGTCCAGCGTGAAGGTGCTGCGTGGCCGGCCGAAAGGCGACGACTAGGCGCGAGCAATTGCGCCCGTCAGGGGAGCTGTCGGCGAAGGCCGACTGAGGGGGTCATCAACAGCGTTTTGAGCGGACCCCCTCCGGCCCTGCGGGCCACCTCCCCGGAAGGGAGGAACGGGTTTAGTCCGTGGTGTCGTCGATCTCGGCGCCGGGGGCGTTCTTCTTCACGCTCTCGATGGCGGCCTTGGCCGAGGCCTTCGAGGCATAGCCTTCCGAGGCGAACATGACCTCGGAATTGTACTTGAAGCGGACCCGGAACTCGCCGGCCTTGTCCTTGTAGATCTCGAACTTGTGGGCCATCGGGCGTCTCCTGCGTTTGTTGACTCGCCGACCTTAGGACACGGATCGTGACTGGCCTATGGCAAGGTTTGGCCGCATTCGCCTATAAGGTGAGGATCATGCTCGCCCCCCGCTTTTCGTTCCTGGTCGCCCTCGCCGGCGCCGCCCTCGTCTCCGCCTGCACGCCCAGCCTGGGTCCGCCGCCGCCGGGAGGTCCGGTCTCGCGGCCGCCACCCCCGCCGATGGGCGGCAGCGCCAACTTCTCGCCCCAGGACTTCGCCTGGTCGCAGCGCCCCGGCGGCAATGTGATCGCGGGCAAGATCACCTATCGCCAAGGTCCGGCGCGCTACACCTGCGCCGGCGCGGCCGTGGTGCTGACGCCCGAGACGCCCTGGTCCAGCCGCCGGATGTCGGCCCTGTACGGCTCCACCGATCGCGCCGCCCTGCCCGCCGACGAGGTTCGCGCGCGGACGCCCAGCGCGCCGGCCGGCGACGCGGGCCCGTTCGTGAAGCGCACCACCTGCGACGACGCCGACCAGTTCGCCTTCGGCGGCCTGCCCGACGGCGCCTGGTACGCCATCACCGTGGTCCGCCCGGCCACTGGGACCGGTGGAACCGTGGCCCTGATGAAACGCGTCGTCGTCCGCGGCGGCCGAACGGTCCCGGTCACGCTCTAAGCAAAACGCCCGCCGGTTTCCCGGCGGGCGCTTCACTTGGCGTCAGTGCACCTGCGCGCGGCCGATCTCCAGGCCGCCGTCGCCGGCGTGGACCTGGATCACCGCCCCGTCGGCGAGGTCGCCGGCCAGCAGCTTGCGGGCGATCGGGTCGATCAGTTCCTTCTGGATCACCCGCTTCAGCGGCCGGGCCCCGTAGACGGGGTCGTAGCCGCGATCGCCCAGCCAATGCAGGGCGCCGTCGTCCAGGGCGATCGACATGCGCCGGTCAGCCAGCAGCTTTTCCACACGCTGAAGCTGGATGCGGACGATGTTGTCCATCTCCGAACGGCCCAGGCGCTTGAACAGGATGATCTCGTCCAGCCTGTTCAGGAACTCGGGCCGGAAGTTGGCCCGCACGACCTCCATCACCGCCGGCCGCGCCTTCTCGACATCCTCACCGTCGGCCAGGCTCGCCAGATAGTCGGCGCCCATGTTCGACGTCATGATGATCAGCACGTTGCGGAAGTCGACAGTGCGGCCCTGGCCGTCGGTCAGGCGGCCGTCGTCCAGCACCTGCAGCAGGATGTTGAACACGTCCGGGTGGGCCTTCTCGACCTCGTCGAACAGCACCACCTGATAGGGTCGGCGCCGCACGCTCTCGGTCAGCGAGCCGCCTTCGTCGTAGCCGACGTAGCCCGGAGGTGCCCCGATCATCCGGCTGACCGAGTGCTTCTCCATGTACTCGCTCATGTCCATGCGGGTGATGGCCGCCTCGTCGTCGAACATGAACTCGGCCAGCGCCTTGGTCAGCTCGGTCTTGCCGACGCCCGTCGGGCCCAGGAACAGGAACGAGCCGATGGGACGGTTCGGATCCTTCAGACCCGCACGCGCCCGGCGCACGGCGTCGGAGACGGCGACCAGCGCTTCCTCCTGGCCGACCACGCGCTTGCGCAGGCCGTCTTCCATGGCCAGCAACTTCTCGCGCTCGCCCTCCAGCATCTTCTCGACCGGAACCCCGGTCCAGCGGCTGACGACGGCGGCGATCTGCTCGGCGTCCACGACCTCGGGGGACATGGCGTCGGCGCTGCCTTCGGCGGCCTCGGCCACGGCCAGGCGCTTCTCCAGCTGCGGGATCTCGCCATAGGCGATCTCGGATGCGCGCTGCAGGTCGCCCTGGCGCTGGGCGGCGACCAGTTCGGCGCGCAGGCGATCCAGCGCCTCGCGCGACTGCGCCCCGGCCGAGACCTTGTCCTTCTCCGCACGCCAGCGGGCGGTCATCTCGGCCGAATCTTCCTCCAGGCCGACCAGTTCCTCCTGCAGCTTCTCCAGGCGCGCCTTGGAGGCGGCGTCCGGCTCCTTGGCCAGGGCCTCGCGCTCGATCTTGAGCTGCACGACGCGACGGTCGATCTCGTCGAGTTCTTCGGGCTTAGAATCCACGGCCATCCGCACGCGGCTGCCGGCCTCGTCCATCAGGTCGATGGCCTTGTCGGGCAGGAAACGGTCGGTGATGTAGCGGTTGGAGAGGGTCGCGGCGGCCACGATGGCGCTGTCGGAGATGCGCACGCCGTGGTGCACCTCGTACTTCTCCTTCAGGCCGCGCAGGATCGAGATGGTGTCCTCGACCGTGGGCTCGTCGACCATGACCGGCTGGAAGCGGCGGGCCAGCGCCGCGTCCTTCTCCACGTGCTTGCGGTACTCATCCAGCGTGGTCGCGCCGACGCAGTGCAGCTCGCCGCGCGCCAGGGCGGGCTTCAGCAGGTTGGAGGCGTCCATGGCCCCCTCGGATTTGCCCGCGCCGACCAGGGTGTGCATCTCGTCGATGAAGAGGATGATCGAGCCTTCGGCGGCGGTGACCTCGTTGAGCACGGCCTTCAGCCGCTCCTCGAACTCGCCGCGATACTTCGCGCCGGCGATGAGCGCGCCCATGTCCAGGCTGAGCAGTTTGCGGTCCTTCAGTCCCTCCGGCACGTCGCCGTTGACGATGCGCTGGGCCAGGCCCTCGACCACGGCGGTCTTGCCGACGCCGGGTTCGCCGATCAGCACGGGGTTGTTCTTGGTCCGGCGCTGCAGGACCTGGATGGTGCGGCGGATCTCCTCGTCGCGGCCGATCACCGGGTCCAGCTTGCCGTCGCGGGCGGCCTGGGTCAGGTCGCGGGCGTAGCGCTTCAGCGCGTCATAGCCGTCTTCGGCCGAGGCGCTGTCGGCGGTGCGCCCTTTGCGGACCGCCACGGCGGCGTCCTCCAGGCCTTTGGGCGTGACGCCGGCGTCCTTCAGCAGCTTGGCCGCGTCGCCGCCGTCCTTGGCCAGGGCGATCAGCAGGCGCTCGGTAGTGACGAAGGCGTCGCCGGACGCCTTGGCGCCGGCCTCGGCTTCCGCGAACACGCGGGCCGTCTCGGGCTTCATGTAGAGCTGGCCGGAGCCGCCCTCGACCTTGGGCGTGCGCGCCAGCAGGGCCTCGACGGCCTTGTCGACCTCGGCCGGCCGGCCGCCCGCGCTCTCGATCAGCGCGCCGGACAGGCCGTCGCGCTCCTCCAGCAGGATCTTCAGAATGTGTTCGGGCGCAAGGTGCTGATGGCGGCGCGCGAGCGCGAGGCTCTGCGCCGACTGGATCGCCTGCTTGGCGCGGTCGGAATAGATGTCGATGTTCATACGGTCCCCTCGAAGGCGGATTGCCGGGCGCCGCCTCCTTTGAAGCACGGCGCTAAGCCCGCCTGAGATAGTGTGGCCGATGGGCAACACAAGGCGTCCGGACAAGGAATTCAATGGGTCGGCTGGCGGGCGCCGCCACTGATGGGCGCCGCCGCAAGATGCTGACATCGAGCTTCTAGTTCGGCGGGTTGTGCTTCTCGACGAAGGCCATGGTGGACATGAGCGTCTCCAGGCGGGTGTCGCCGCGCGAGAGCCAGTGGTCGGCGCCGTTCTGGACGACGAAATCCACCGGCTTGCCGGCTTTCTTCAGCGCGTCGGCCATGACCCGGCTCTGCTCCAGCGGCACGACGGTGTCGTCCTTGCCGTGGATCAGCAGGATGGGGATGTCGGCCTTCGCGGCCTGCTGGGCCGGGGAGTAGTCCGTCAGGACGTGGTCGTTGCCGCCGTCCGCCCCCATGAACCGGTTCCAGTAGCGCTTGGCGCTCGTCCCGCCCCGTGTCCGCGAGTAGGCCACCAGGCGGCGCAGGTCGGACACGCCTGCGACGGACACGGCGCAGCGATAGACGTCCCGATCCAGGGTGGCGCCGGCCAGGGCCGCGTAGCCACCATAGCTGGCGCCGACGATGCAGACGCGCTTCGGATCGATCGTCCCCAGGGCCGCAAGGTGGCGGACTCCGTCGGAGAGGTCGGTCTGCATCTTGCGGCCCCACTCCCCGTATCCGGCCTCCATCAGCGGGTCCCCCAGACCTTCCGAGCCGCGGAAATTGACCTGCAGCACCGCGTAGCCGCGCGACGCCATCGCCTGGGCCCACCAGTCGAACCCGGGCTCGTCGCGGGCGGCCGGCCCGCCGTGCGGGAACACCACCAGTGGCAGGCCCTTGGCCGTCTTGCCCTGGGGCAGGGTCAGATAGCCGGTCAGCGCCAGGCCGTCGGCCGCCTTGAAGCGGATCGGCGTGCGGGGCGAGATGTCGGCGGGTTTGAGCCCCTCGTACTGCCGGCCCAGCCACTTGGCTTCGCGGGTCGACAGGTTGACCAGGGCGAAGGCCGGGCCGTCGGCCGGGGAATCCACCAGGACGACGATCTTCTTGCGGTCTGTGGACCAGGATTGCAGCGTGACCCGCTGGCCGGGATAGGCGGCCGCGATGGCCTTCCAGGCGCGCTCGTCGGCGGGGTCGTAGAAGGTGTAGCGATCTTCGTCGCCCGCCAGGCCGTAGCGGCCGATCAACCGCCCATCCAGGGCCGCGCGGATCGCGTCGGACGTCTCGCCCATCGGGATGGGCGCGGCGGGCGGCGCCCCGTCGGTGCGGACCTCATGCAGCATCCACTGCCCGTCCTTGTCCGCCGCCGCGTACACGACCGAAGCGTTGTCGCGCCCCAGCCCGATCATCCGGGGGCGGTCCATCGGCGCGGTGATCCTGACCGCCTCGCGCCAGCCCTCCCCCGCACGCACCCGGATCGACCAGACGCCGGAACCCTGGTTCATCACCTCCTGCGCCAGCGGCCGGCCCTCGGAGTCGACCGCCCAGTCGATGGTGTCTTCCGACCCCACCTGGACCAGCCGGTTGGCGCCGCTCTCCATGTCGATACGGAACAGCGAGAGCTGACCGCGGCTGTCGTTGAAGACGATGCCCTGCACGAAGACCGACGGCTCGCCCCGGTACGAGCGGACGATGGGGGTGTCGAAGATCGCCGACAGATCCGCTTTCGCGTTCTGCATCAACGGCTTCAGCTTCTTGGTCTTCAGGTTGATGCTGCTGCCGAAGTACCACTCGCGCCAGCCGTTATCGATGTCGAAGTCGTTCAGCGTCGCCGAGGCGACCAGGACCAGATGGTTGTCCCCCGCCCACTGGACGTTGCGGATCTTGTGCTCGCCGATGAAGCCGCGGAGCGTGATCGTGTCGCTGGCCAGATCCTGGACGACGATCGTGCGCTGCTCGCCGTTCGTGACGACCATCGCGACCGCGTGGCCGCTGGGCGATACGGTCGCATCCTCCATGCTTGGCAGCTTGCCGTAGGCCTCCAGCGGCGCGGCCGCCGCAGGCAGCGCCACCACGAGCAGCGCGGCCAGTCCGATCAGGAACCTGGTCATCTCCAACTCCCCTCCCCCGCTCAGTTCGGCGGGTTGTGTTTTTCGACGAAGGCCATTGTGGCGGTGAGCATTTCCAGGCGGGTGGCGCCGCGTGAGAGCCAGTGGTCCTCACCCTTTTGGACCAGCAACTCCACCGGCTTGCCGGCCTTGGTCAGTGCATCAGCCATGATCCGGCTCTGCTCGATCGGCACCACGGTGTCGTCCTGGCCGTGCACCAGCAGCACCGGGATGGCGATGCGGTCGATGTGCGCCACCGGCGAGACCTCGGCCAGGGCCGCGTCACCCCCCATGAAGCGCTTCCAGTAGCGCTGCGCGTCCACGCCGCTCTTCATGCGCGACCATTCGACGAAGCGGCGCAGATCGGAGAGCCCCGAGACCGCGGCGGCGCAACGGTAGACGCCGGTATCGAGCGCAGCGCCCGCCATGGCGGCATACCCGCCGTAGCTGGCCCCCACGATGCAGACCCGCTTGGGATCGATCGTCCCCTGGGCAGCCAGGTATCGAACGCCGTCGGAGAGGTCGGTCTGCATCTTGCGACCCCATTGTCCGAAGCCGGCCTGGGTGAACCCCCAGCCGAAACCATCCGAGCCTCGGAAATTGACCTGCAGCACCGCATAGCCCCGCGACGCCATGGCCTGGGACCACCAGTCGAATCCGGGCGTGTCGCGGGAGGCCGGGCCGCCATGGGGCAGAACGATGAGCGGCAGGTTCCGTGGGTCCCTGCCCGTCGGCAAGGTCAGGTATCCGCTCAAGGCGAGACCATCCTTGGCCTTGAACTGGATGGCCTGGACCTTGGCGATGTCCTCGGGGAACAGCTTCTGGTACCGCGCCCCCAGCCAATCGGCCTTGCGTGTCGCCAAATCGACCACGGCGTAGCCGGCGCCTTCCGTCGGAGAGTCCACCAGCACCACGATCTTCTGCCGGTCCCGCGTCCAGGACTCCAGGCGGACGCGGTCGCCCTTGAAGGCCGCGCGCACGGCGTCCCACACCTTCTGGTCCTTTGGATCGAAGAACGTGTAGCGCTCGTCATCGCCTATGAGCGCGTACAACCCGATCATCCGGTGCGTGTCGGGATCGAAGAGGACCCCATCGGCGTCCTGCACATCGAGGGGGGCGCCGGCGACCCCGTCCAACGAGATCTCGCGGATCTGATAGCCATCCTCACCCTGCTCGGCGAGCACGACCGACTGGCCGTCGCGACCGAGGCCCAGCAGGAACGGCTCTTCGGTCTTGGCCCGGACGACGTAGTTCTCGTTCCAGCCGCTGCCGCGACGCAGTTTCAGCGACCACTTGCCGGTGTCGGATTCGTAGCTGGTCTTGGCGACGGGCGCGCCGTCCTGCCCAAGCAGAATCGCGTTCGTGTTGGGCTCGCCCAATTCCACGACCTTCTGCGCGCCCGTCTTGAGGTCGGTGCGGATGATCGTCAGGACGGCGCTGGAGTTGGCGAAGCTGATCCCGGTGAGGAACAGCGTCGGCACCCCGCCGACCGTCCGCACCTTGGGCGAATCGGCCAGGACATTCGCCGAGGCCCAGATCGCCGCCGTGGCGTTGTCCCGGAAGTGTGTGCCGGTCTGTTGGCGCGCCGGCGACTTGTCGAGCAGCGGCTGAAGCTTCTCGGTCTTGAGATTGAGGTCGAAACCTCGGGAATACTCATGCCGAGGGCCCGTCGTGAACGGGATGGCGGCCGTTTGGGACGTGCTGATGATCAGGTGTTCGGAGCCGACCCAATCCAGAGCCCGGACCTTGGCCGCGCCCAGCGCGTAGCTCTTTCCGGCGCCGCCCCCGACGGGGGTGATCGTGAGACTGAGATTTTCGCCGTCGGACGCGATCGTCGCGAGCAGGCTCCCGTCGGGCGAAATTTCCACCGACTCGATCGACGGCAGCCCGCCATACGCCGACAGCGGCGCGGCGGTGGCGGGCATGGCGAGGCACGCCGCCGCCAAAGCGAAGAGAACGCGTAGACTACTCATCTCGGAAAACAGGCCCCCACCTGATGCAATCCGAGATTGCCGTGGGGCCGGGCGCGCCGCAAGCGCGCGTTAGTTGACCTCGGACTTCTTCAGCGGCTCGGGCGGCAGCGGCGCGACGGGAACGCCGTCTTCCACCAGGTCGCGGACTTCCTTGGGCGTGGCCTGGCCATAGATGCCGCGGTCTTCGGCGCGGCCTTCGTGAATTGCGCGGGCCTCGTCGGCGAAGCCGTCGCCGACGTCGTCGAAGTTCTCTTCCACGTGGGCGCGGATGCGGCCGGCCGCCTCCATCATCATCGCCTGGGCCTTGGGCGACGGGTCCTCGCGGACAGTGCGCTTCGTACCGGCGACGGCGGGCGCCATGATCTGCTTGCGGACCATCTTGGACGCGCACATCGGGCACTCGACCTGCCCGCGACCCTGCTGGTCGTCGAAGGCGCCGGAGGAGGCGAACCAGCCCTCGAACTCGTGCTCATGGTCGCAGGTGAGGGCGTAGCGGATCATCGGTAGTCTATGGACCTGTGAAGGCCCGCGCGTTGGTCAGCACGGGGATGGCCGCGCGCGCCTTGGCCGGCGCGCTGGAATCGAGGTCGGCCAAGAGCACGCCCGGTTCGTCATGGTCAAGTTTTGCAATGACTTGCCCCCAGGGTTCGACAACCAGGGAGTGGCCCCAGGTGCCGCGCCGATCCTCGTGAAAGCCGCCCTGCGCCGGGGCCAGGACATAGCTGCCGGTCTCGATCGCCCGGGCGCGCATCAGCACCTCCCAGTGCGCCTCGCCCGTGGGGCGGGTGAAGGCGGCGGGGATGGTGATCACCGTCGCGCCGGCCATGGCCAGCGCGCGGTACAGGGCCGGGAAGCGCAGATCGTAGCAGATGGTCAGCCCCAGCTTCAGGGCGTCCACGTCGGCCACCACGGCGCGGTCGCCCGGCTCATAGGTCGCCGACTCCCGGGCCGTCTCGCCGTTGGGCAGGTCCACGTCGAACATGTGCAGCTTGTCGTAGGTCGCAGCGATCGAACCGTCCGGGCGGATCAGCACCTGGCGGTTGGCGGCCTTGCCGTCGTCGCGCGTCACCAGGGCCGAGCCGATGTCGATCCAGACGCCGAGGTCCTTCGCCGCCTCGCGCAGGCCGTTCACCACCGGATCGTCGGCCAGGGAGGTGAGTTGCGGCAGCAGGGTCTCGCGATCCTTCTGCAGGATGTTGGTCCCCTCCGGCGTCACGATCAGCCGCGCGCCGCCGGCGGCGGCCTCGTGAACCAGCGGCAGGACATGGGCGAGCGCCGCGGCGTGGGTCGCGGGCGTACGGGTTTGGATCAGGCCGACCTTCATGCCCTCAGCATACTCATCCCTCCTTTTTAGGGGAGGGTGGATCGGGCGAGGCCCGCGACGGGTGGGCGTCTCGAGATCAGGCGCGGAGCCTGGACGTGAGTTCGCCACCCTGCTCACCTCCGGCGAGCTGTCCCTCCCCTAAAGAGGAGGGATGGGCGCCTAGGCCGCTTGCAACAGCGGGTCCAGCTTCCCGTCCCGCTCCAGCGCCATCATCTCGTCGCAGCCGCCGATGTGGCGCTCGCCGACGAAGATCTGCGGGAACGTCGCGCGGCCGCCCGAGCGCTGGAGCATCTCCTGGCGCTTGTCGGGATCGAAGGCCGCCTCGATCTCGGTGAATTCAACGCCCTTCTTCTCCAGCAGCGACACGGCGCGGATGCAGTAGGGGCAAAAGGGCTTGGTGTAGATGGTGATGGGCTGGGTCATGGCGATCTAACGAAGCACGTCCTTGTTCAGCTTCATATGGTGAGTCCCGCGGCGGCTTGTACCCTGGCGACGACGGCCAAATCGACGCGCACGGCCCCGGCGGCCTTCAACGCCCGCGCGCAGCCCTCGGCGGTGGCGCCGGTGGTCAAAACATCATCGATCAGCAGGATGCGCAAACCCTCCACCTGCTTGCGGCGGCCCTCCGGCACATCGAAGGCCCCGGCCACGTTGCGCTTGCGGCCCGAGCCGGACTTGCCCCCCTGCGTCGCCGTCGGCCGGCGGCGGACCAGGGCGTCGGGCAGGTAGGGCGTGCCGGTCATGGCGGCCAGAGGCCGGGCGATCTCAGCGGCCTGGTTGTAGCGGCGGTGCAGCAGGCGCAGCGGATGCAGCGGCACCGGAGCGATGGCGTCCGCCTCCTCGATCAGCTCCCGGGCGCTGCGTGACAGCCAGCGGGCGAACATGGGCGCCAGGTCCAGCCGGTCGGCGTGCTTGAGCTGCAGAATCGGCCCGCGCGAGGTGTCGTCGTAGAGGCACGCGGCCCGCGCGGCGTCGAATGCCCGCGGCTTACTCAGGCAGGCCGCGCAGCGGGCGCCGGGATCGAACTCGAACGGTTGCCCGCAGCCATCGCAGACCGGGCCGTCCAGGAAGCGGATCCGGCTCCAGGCCGGGGCGGAAAACCCGCCCGCCAGCGGCCGCGGGCCGCCGTCCAGCGACTGGGGCGGGAACAGCATGTCGAGGGCCACCCGCCAGGCCATCTGGACTCGGGGCTTCCAACTGGCGGCGAATTCGCCATCTTCCGCGCTCATGCCCGCGCCCCCTCGCCTCTTCGACCGCCTCCTGCACCGCAAGCGCCTGGACCGGGCGGCGCGGGGCTATACGAACGCGGACTTCCTGCAGCGCCGGGCCGCCTATGACGTAGCCGGGCGCCTGGATCCCATCCTGCGCAACTTTCCGCTGGCCGTCGACCTCTCCGCGCGGGGCGGCGCGTTCGCCCAGGCCCTGGCCGACGAGGCGCCGGGTAAGGTCGAGACGCTGATCGAGGCGGACCTCTCGCATGCGATGCTGGCCGGTCGGACCGGCCTGCGGGTCGTGGCCGACGAGGAGCGCCTGCCCTTCGCCGACGCCAGCCTGGACCTGATCGTCTCGACGCTGGGCCTGCACTGGACCAACGACGTGGTCGGCGCACTGATCCAGGTTCGCCGGGCGCTGAAGCCCGACGGCCTGTTCATCGGCGCGTTCCTGGGCGGCGTGACCTTGACCGAGCTTCGCCAGTCGCTGGTGGCCGCGGAGAGCGAGATCCTGGGCGGCGCGGGCAGCCGCGTCTCGCCCTTCGCCGACGCCCAGGATGCGGCCAACCTGCTGCAACGCGCCGGCTTCGTGCAGGCGGTCAGCGATGTCGACACCGTCACCGTCCGCTACGAACACCCCCTGAAGCTGATCTCCGACCTGCGCCAGATGGGCGAGACCGGCGTGCTGGCCGACCGCCACCCCAAGCCCCTGACCCGCAAGCTGCTGGAGCGGACGTTCCAGCTGTATGCCGAACGCTTCGGCGGCGAGGACGGCCGTATCCCCGCGACCTTCGAAATCCTCACCGTCACCGGTTGGGCGCCGCCGATACCGGTCGCCGGGTAAGGTTTCGTCAACCATCCGGACGCGACACTGGCGCGGGGGGCTCCTCACCGCGGGGGTCCGGATGATCGTGAATAAACTCAAGCTTCTGGCTCTGGCCGCCACCGTGGCGCTGGCGGGTTGCGCCACCACAAGCTCAACGCCGTCGAAGCCGCAGAAGAAGGGGCCTTACGTCGGCGTGGGCGCCGCGCTGACCGGTCGGGCCAGCGCCTTCGAGGCCTATACGCGCAAGGCCACCGCCATCGACGCCTCGTTCTCGGGGCCGGGCGAGATCGACGAACGCCTGCGCACCGCCGCCGGCTACGAGCCGAAGGAGCTGGAGGCCGGCATGATCGCCTACGCCGCGCTGGCTGCCCTGCAGGAGCCGTCGTTCGTGACGGGCGTGCGGGCCAAGGGCCGGGCGATGTCGCGCCAGCTTCCGACCGACCCCAACGCGGCGATGGACCTGCCCGGCGCATCCGCCGCCGCCGCCCGCGCCAACGCCGCCCTGGCGCGTCGGGGCGAGGCGCTGGCCGACGCCGGGGCGCGGGTGAAGAAGGCCTCCTACAGCGTGCAGCATCAGGCCTGGTCGCGGGCGCGCCTGACCAACGGCCCGCAGCGGCTGGCGGCGGTGAAGCAGGCGGCGGGCTATCGGCCCGAGGCGGCGGATCGCGCCCGGCTGACGGCGGCGATCTCCGAGGGCGGCCGCAAGGGCGGGACCAGCCCGGTGGTGGCGCGGGGCGTGGCCCTGGCGGCGCTGACCGTGCTGGGCCAGGACGGCGCGGGCCGCGCGCTGCTGAGCGAGCCCAAGGCCGGCCAGTGCCTGCGCCTGGCCAAGCTCAACTATCACCAGTGCCTGGCGGCGGCCGGAACCCACTACGAAGACATCTACTGCCTGGGCGTCCACGCCATGAGCGACCCCGGCCAGTGCGTGGTGGACGCCACCAAGCCCGCGAAGATCCGGCGGGCCAGCCTGGACTAAGGCGCCCAGACGCCCACGCGCCCCTTGCCACCGGCGGCGACGCAGGTCCCCGCCCGGCAGGCGATGGCGTGGAACGCGTCCTGGTCGAGCTCGCGCCAGGTCGCGCCGTTGTCGACGCTGCGCGACGTTCCGCGCGGCCCGACGGCGATGAGGGTGTGGGCGTCGAGACGGCCGACGCCTTCCAGCAGCCTGGGGGTTCCCAGGTGCAGCGGCAGACGCCAGCCCGATGCGCCGCCGATGGCGATCGAGGCCGCGCTGAGTAGCTCGTCCTTGTAGTCGCCGCCCACGACCAACGCCTGGCCGCGACCCAGCGCCAGGCCGCCGAACAGGCCCGCCGTGGGACCCGCCGCCAGACCGACCTCGCGCACCGCCCACGTCTTGCCGTCGTCGGCGGACCAGTGGACGCGGCCCTTGGCCAGGCCGCCCGACACGATCCAGATCTCGCGGCGGGGTCCCAGGAACAGCGCCGAGTTGCTGGCGGCGAACGCGGCCTCGCCCGGCTGGACCGGCGGCCCCTCGGCGCGGGCCCAGGTCTTGCCGCCATCCCCTGTCTTCAACAAGAACCAGCGCCCGTCGATCGGATCGCCCAGGACGAACCCCCGCTTGGTGTCCCGGAAGGCGACGGCGTCGAGGAAGCTGCCCGGCAGGCGTGTTTCATAGACCAGCGACCAGGTGCGGCCGCCGTCACCGGTGCGGAAGATCTTCGCCTGGCCGGCCGGGCCGTCGCCGGCGCTGGTCAGGATCGTCGTCTTGGCGTCCAGCGCCGCCAGCCCTCGGAAATCCAGCGCCTCGCCACCGGGTGGGGCCGCCATGCGCCAGGTCTTCCCGCCGTCCTCGGTGACCGCGTAGGTCCCCTTGGAGCCCGAGACCTGGAACCGGTTCGGCCCCGTCACGCCCACGGCGCGCAGGGTCGCCTCGGCCTTGGGGACCGCCAGCGGCGTCCAGGCCGCTTGGGCGGCGCACGGCAGGGCGACGGCCAGGCTGAAGACGATGGCGCGCCACATCAGACCAGATCCCGCAGCCAGGCCACCAGCGGCGCGTCGGCCGGCGGCATCGGATAGGTGTCCATGTCGATGGGGCGGACCCAGGCCATGGCCTTGTGCTCGCGGTTGGTCACCGTCCCCTCCCAGCGCCGCACCAGATAGAGCGGCATCAGCAGGTGGAAATCCTCGTAATCGTGGCTGGCGAAGACGAAGGGCGCCAGGCAGGCGTGGCTGACCGCGATGCCCAGTTCCTCCTCCAGCTCGCGGATCAGGCAGGCCTCGGGCGTCTCGCCGGCCTCGACTTTGCCGCCGGGAAACTCCCAGAGACCGGCCAGCTGCTTGCCCTCGGGCCGCTGGCAGATCAGCACGCGGCCATCCACGTCGACAAGGGCCGCCGCGGCGACCAGGAGCATGCGTTTTTCGGTCATTGAGCTGCCGCCGGAGGGGTGAAGGGCGCCCGGCGGCCCGAGCCTTCGGGCGGTGGCCCCGCCTCGCCCCAGCCGTAGGCGACCTGCAAGGCGCCCAGCACCTCGCGGGCGACCCGCCCGCCGGCATCGCCGTTCGTCATCACCACCACCCCCTGGCGCGAGCCATCAAGGAAGGCAAAGGACTGGCACTGGAAGCCTGCGTTGCTGCCGCCGTGCTGGATCGCCACGCGGGCGCCGCGGGGTTCGATCACCATGCCCAGGGCGTAGCCGCTGAGCACGGGCGTCAGCATGGCCTGGGCGGTGGGCTGGCGCAGGATCGCGCGCGGCAGGCCCGCATAGGCGTTCTGCAGCGCGATCAGGAAGCGACCATAGTCGGACGGCGTGGTCCAGAGACCCGCCGCCGCATATTCCGGATAGGTGTTGCGCTGGCCGGGGATCACGTCGCCCTTGGCGTTGTGGCCGCTGGCGGCCTTGCGGACCAGGGCTTGCGGCAGGGGCTGAACGAAGGTGGAGCTGCGCATGCCGGCGGGCCGCAGCACCAGCCGGTCGAGCAAGGCCGGAAACGGCTGGCCGCCGGCCTCGGTCATGAGCAGCTGCGCGACCGTGTAGCCGCCGCCGGAATAGGCGTACCCCTGGCCCGGCCGCTCGAAGGCGCGGACGGCCGGCGTATTGGCCGGCGGCTGGCCGTCCAGGATCTGCACGTCGGTGGGGACCGGCTTGCCCGGGACGTAGCCGGGGAAACCGCTGACCGTCAGGCCGGCGCTATGGCTGAGCAGCCGGCGCAGCGTCACCTTTTCGACGGTCGTGTAGGCGCTGGGCGGGACCTGCCAGATCTTCAGCCGGGGGTTCACGTCGCCATCGAGATCGAGGCGGCCCTGGTCGACCAGTTTCAGGGCGGCGGCGGCCACCGCCTTGCTCATCGAGGCGGCCTGGAACAGCGTGTCGGGCGTCACCGGCCGGCCGTCGGCGGCGTCCGACACGCCATACGACCGAGTCCACTTGACCTTGCCATCCTCGATGAAAGCGATGCTGACGCCGGGAACCTTCAGCTCCGCCATCCGCGCGGCCAAGGGCTTGCCGTCGGCCGCGCCGGTTGGCGTCAGGCGGCTCTCGACAGCGGCGATGGCGGCGAGGTCCGTCGCCGAGGGCGCCGCGTGCGCGCCGGCCGCGAGAGCCCAGGCCGCCGCGATGATGCCCGTCAAGAACCGCATGCCACACCTCGCCCATGCGGCGGAATCGCCACGCCCGGCTGCTTCCCATGCCCTGCGGCCAAAAGGCAACTGCCGGGCGTATTCGGCCCCCGTGGGTTGACTTCCCGACGCTAAACCCCGATGTGCGGCCTGCGCTCTTCGGAGTGCGATCTGCGTTCCAGCCGCGTGGGGCCTCCTTGGGGGCTCAGCCTGTCGAGCGCCGTGAGGTTTTCTCACCCGACGCGCCCATCACGCGGGGCGCTTCTCCAAAGACCGGCGCCAGGCGACCCACGGAAGACCCGTGAAGGTCGTGTTCGGCGCATACGCGAAAGACTTTCCCTTGACCCAATTTACTGACCTTGGCCTGGCCAAGCCGCTGCTCAAAGCGCTGGCCGACGAAGGCTACACCACGCCCACGCCGATCCAGGCGCAGGCCATCCCCGGCGTCATGACCGGCCGCGACCTGTTGGGCATCGCCCAGACCGGCACCGGCAAGACCGCCGCCTTCGCCCTGCCGATCCTGCATCGCCTGGCGGAGAACAAGGTCACCCTTACCCGGCGCAGCGCCCGGGTGCTGGTCCTGGCCCCCACCCGCGAACTCGCCACCCAGATCGGCGAGAGCTTCAAGGCCTATGGCAAGCACATGGGCGTCTCCGTCGCCGTCGTCTTCGGCGGCGTGAAGTACGGCGGCCAGATGCGCGCCATGGCGGGCGGCGTCGACGTACTGGTGGCCACCCCCGGCCGCCTGCTGGACCACCTTGGCGAGAAGTCGATCACCCTCGACGGCGTCGAGATCCTGGTCCTCGACGAAGCCGATCAGATGCTGGACATGGGCTTCATCGTCCCGATCCGGAAGATCGTGAAATTCCTGCCGAAGAAGCCGCGCCAGAACCTGTTCTTCTCGGCCACCATGCCCAGCGAGATCGAGAAGCTGTCGGGCGAGATCCTCAACCCCAACCCGCTCAAGGTCTCAGTGACCCCGCAGGCGACCACGGTCGACCGCGTCAACCAGCGCGTCCTGTTCGTCGAGCAATCGCGCAAGCGCGCCCTGCTGGGCGAGCTCTTCGATGACGCGGGCTTCAAGCGGGTCATCGTCTTCACCCGCACCAAGCGCGGCGCCGACCGCGTGGCCCGTGGCCTGGAACAGGCCGGCATCGACGCCGCCTCGATCCACGGCGACAAGAGCCAAGGCCAGCGCGAGCGCGCCTTGGCCGAGTTCAAGGCCGGCAAGGTCCGCGCCCTGGTGGCCACCGACATCGCCGCCCGCGGCATCGACGTCGACGCCGTCACCCACGTCGTGCAGTACGAACTGCCCAACGTGCCGGAAAGCTACGTCCACCGGATCGGCCGTACGGCCCGGGCCGGCGCGGACGGTTCTGCCGTGGCGTTCTGCGCCGACGACGAACGCACCCTGCTGAAGGATATCGAGAAGGTGACGCGCCAGCGGATCCCCTCGTTCGACCGCCGCAACGACAAGCACCTGGGCGCGGTCACCGCGGCTCAGCCCGACGTCGGCGGCAAGGCCGAACGGCCGGACACGCGCGGTTCGCAACCGCACCGTGGCCAGCACGCCCCCAAGCGCAACCGCAATCACAGCGGCGGCGGCAATGGCGGCGGCCGGGGTGAGGGCGGACGCGGCGAAGGCGCGCCCCTGCGCGCCGCCGGCGACAAGCCCGCCTTCAAGGGCCCGAGCCGTGGCGGCAATCGCGGCCGTAGCGGCGCCGCCGGTGGCGGTGGTGGCGGCGCAGGCCGCAGCGGCGGCGGCAGTTCCGCGCCGCGCCCGACCGGCGTCTGGTCGAACCGCTAGAGCCCGACTATGGACGGGGCGGGCGCACGTCGCCCGCCCTGCCCTTAGCGAGCCATGCCGACGTCGTTCCGCGCCACCGCAGCTTCCGCCCTACGCGTCGTCCGCCGCTGGCCGCCCGTGCATGCGGTGGTCCACGCGATCGCGCTGCAACTGATCAAGACGCGCTGGGGCGAACGCTTCGTGCGCGGCGTGGTGGGTCCCGAGGCCCAGACCGACGCCGAATACCGGGCCTGGACCCAGGCCTACGACACCCTCACCGACGACGACCGCGACGCCATCCGCGCCCACATCGACCGCTTCGCCGAACGTCCCCTGATCTCGGTCGCGATGACCGCGTACCGGTCGGACCCCGGCCTGCTGCGCGAGGCGGTGGCCTCGGTCCAGGGCCAGCTCTATCCCCACTGGGAACTCTGCATCGCCGACGACGGCTCGCCCGGCGAGACGACGTGGCGGACCCTGACCGATCTGGCGGCCGGGGACCCCCGCATCAGGATCGTGCGACGTGACGCCAACGGCGGCATCGCCGCGGCCACGAACTCCGCCCTGGCGCTGACCACCGGCGAGTTCGTCGCCTTCCTCGACCACGACGACCTGCTGGCCGAGCACGCGCTCTACGAGGTGGCGGCCGAGCTGGACCTCCACCCCGACGCCGACCTGATCTTCTCTGACGAGGACAAGATCGACGAGACGGGCGTCCGCTCCCAGCCGCACCACAAGACCGACTGGAACGCCGAGCTGATGCTGGGTGTGAACGCGGTGAACCACCTGACGGTCATCCGCCGCGCGCTGCTGAGCGACCTGGGCGGCGTTCGCGAGGGCTTCGATGGGGCCCAGGACCACGACCTGGTGTTAAGGGCCGCCGAGCGCGCCAGGCTCATCCGCCACATTCCGTGGGTCCTCTACCACTGGCGCTGGCAGGGCAAGCAGGGCTCGTTCTCCCGCGCCCGCGCCGATGAATGCGCCAGCGCCGCGGCCCGCGCGGTGCAGGACCACATGGACCGCACCGGCCAGCCCGCGACCGTCGAGGTCACGCCCGGCCCGCAGCGCTGGCTGCGCGTCCGCCGCGCCATCCCGGCGCCCAGGCCGCTGGTCAGTCTCATCGTCCCCACCCGCGACCGCGCCGACTTGGTGGCCCAGTGCGCCGAGGGCGTGCTGGCCAAGACCGACTACGCGCCGCTGGAGCTGCTGATCGTCGACAACGGCAGCCAGGAGCCCGCGACCCACGCCCTGTTCGAACGCCTGAAGACCGACCCCCGCGTGCGCATCCTCCCCGCCCCCGGCCCCTTCAACTTCTCGGCGCTGAACAACCTCGCCGCCGCCCAGGCCCGGGGCGAGGTGCTGATCCTGCTCAACAACGACATATCGATGATCGGGCCGGACTGGCTGAAGGAGATGGTCTCCCAGGCCGAGCGCCCCAACGTGGGTGCGGTGGGGGCCAAGCTCTACTATCCGGACAAGACCCTGCAGCACGCGGGCGTCGTCCTGGGCGTCGGCGACGTGGCGCGAAAGGTGGCGGGCCATCTCTATGCAGGCGCCGGCTCGAACCATCCCGGCTACCAGGGCCACCTGGCGCTGGCCCGCAACGTCTCGGCGGTGACCGCCGCCTGCCTGGCGATCCGCAAGGCGGTCTATGACGAGGTGGGCGGGATGGACGCCGACCAGCTGGCGGTGGCGTTCAACGACGTGGATCTCTGCCTGAAAGTGCGCGCCGCCGGCTACGACATCGTCTGGACACCGCACGCCGCGCTGTTCCACCACGAAAGCGCCAGCCGTGGCTCGGACCTGGCGCCCGAGAAGGTCGCGCGCTTCGAACGCGAGATCGGCGTGATGCGCGACCGCTGGGGCGCGGTGCTGGACGCCGACCCCTTTTACGGCCCGGTGTTCGACAAGCGCTTCACCAACTACCGGCTGGGAACCCCGCCCGACCGCGTGGCGCCTTGGATGCGCACCCCCTAGCTACTCATCCTCGCGCATGGGGGGATGAGGCTAAGACCGATAATCCCCATTGATCTCGACGTACCGCTTGGTGAGATCGCAGGTCCAGACGGTGGAGCTGGCCCGGCCCACCCCCACGTCGATGGCGACCTCCAACTCCGGCTTCTTCATGTAGGCGCTCATCTTGGCCTCATCGTAGCTGGAGGCGATCAGGCCGTCCTGGGCCGCCCAGTGAGGCCCGAACTTCACGCTCATGAAGTCGCGGTCCACCGGCTCGTCGGCCTTGCCCACGGCCATGACGATGCGGCCCCAGTTGGCGTCCTCGCCGGCGAAGGCGGTCTTCACCAGCGGGCTGTCGGCCACCGACTTGGCGATCTTGCGGGCCGAGGCCGCGCTCTGAGCGCCGGTCACGGTGATCTTGATGAACTTGGTCGCGCCCTCGCCGTCGCGGACCAGCTGATGGGCCAGGTCCAGCAGCACGCCTTCCAGCTTGTCGCGGAAGTCGGCCAGGCGCTTGTCGCCCGCGCGGCTGATCCTGGGCGCGCCGGACTGGCCGGTGGCGAACAACAGCAGCGTGTCGTTGGTGGACCGGTCGCCGTCCACCGTCACCGCGTTGAAGGTGTTGCGGGTGTAGAGATTGCAGAGGTTCTGCAGCGCGCCAGGCGAGATCGCCGCGTCGGTCACCACGAAGGCCAGCATGGTCGCCATGTCGGGCGCGATCATGCCCGAGCCCTTGCAGATGCCGCCGATCCGCACCGTCACCCCATCGATCTTCGCCTCGGCGTACGAGCCTTTGGGGAAGGTGTCGGTGGTCATGATCGCCCGCGCCGCCCCGCCCCAGCCATCGGCCGTCAGGTGGTGCTCCAGGTCCGGCAGGCGGGCGGTGATCTTGGCGTCGTCGAGCAGCACGCCGATAACCCCGGTCGAGGCTACCATCACGTCGCGCTGGCGGCAGTCGAAGCGCTTGCCGACCGTGGCGGCCACCCGCCGCACGGCGTCCGCGCCGGGACGGCCGGTGAAGGAGTTGGCGCAGCCGGCGTTGACCACCAGGGCCTTCACGCCTTCGCCCTTGGTGACCTCCAGGTGGCGCTTGCACCAATCGACCGGGGCCGAGCCCACGCCGTGACGGGTGAAGACGCCGGCGCAGCTGGCGCCCTCCGGGAAGCTGAACACCAGCAGGTCGTCACGCTCGTGCTTGTAGAAGCCGGCCCGGCCCGTCGCCATGGTCACGCCATGGATCGGCTTCATGCGCGGGAACGGCACGGCCAGCGGCGAGACCGGCATCGCGGCCTTGTCGACCTTGCCCGTGGCGGGCGCGGCGGGCGCCGAGGCGTCAGTCGCCTTGTCCGTGCGCTTGAGGCCGGCGCGCTTCAGCGCGCTGGTCACGGGCTCCAGCGCGCGCTCCATCGCATGACCCACGACCTCGACGGGCTTGGGCGAGCTTTTGGCAGCGGCCGACTTCGGGGCTGCGGTCTTGGGCTTGCGGCTCATTTGGCGGGCGCCTTCTGGGCTGGGACGGCGGGCGCGGGGGCGAGCTTCGGCGCGTCGGCGGGCGGCACGGGCTTGGGCGCGCCGGCCTCGGGTTTGATCAGGGTCTCGACCTTGGCCTTGGCCCGCAGCTTCTCCAGCAGGTCGCGGATGCGATCGTAGGTCAGGAAGCGGACGATCTGCGGGCGGGCAGCCTCCAGGGCGATCGGCTGCTCCTGGCGCACGTCCTCGACCTTCAGCAGCGCGAAGCCGCCCTGCGTCGGCACCGGCCCGATCAGTTGGCCGGCCTTGGCGCCCTTGAGCGCCACCTCGTAGGCCTCGGGCATGACGTCGGTGGTGAAATAGCCCAGGTCGCCGCCGTTGAAGCGGGTGGCGGCGTCGCGCGACCGCTCCATGGCCACGGCCTCGAAGTTGGCGCCCGTCCCCAGCAGCTTGCGCACCTGTTCCACCTCGGCGGCGGTTGCCAGCACGATCTGGCGGGCGCGGATCTCCTCCGAGCGGCGGGCCAGCTTCTGCTGTTCTTCGTAGAGGCCGCGGATATTGGCTTCGGTGACCGCGTCGGCGACCGTGGTCTCGACCAGCATGTCGCCCATCACCCGGTCCTGGGCGGCGGTCAGGCGGCGTTGCGCCAGCGGATCCTTGTCCAGCTTGCGGCGCTGGGCCTCGGCCGCCAGCAGCTTCTGGTCGACCACCTGGTCCATCATCTGGCGGAACAGGTCGGACGAGGCGTCCAGCGGCTCGCCCTCGCCGATCAGGCCCTGGGCGATGGCCTCGCGCTTCACGTCCGACGCCCAGACGGTCTTGCCGTCGACCTTGGCCACCGCCTTGTCGCCGCGCTCGGGGGGCCCCGAGCTGTCGCCGCCCCGGGCGCAGGCCGTGACGCTGAGCGCCAGCGCGATGACGAGACCGGCGATACGGAGGGGGCTCTGCGCCATACGGTCATCCCTTGCCAGGACGGGGACAGGCGCCCGACGGCGCGCCGTCCGTCCCCTAGAGCGCAGCCCGCGAAAGTGGAAGCCCTTTCACCCCGGCCGTGTTCAACCGGAACCGGCATTCCTCTTAGGCGTCTGGCCATTTCGCCTTGGCGATGTATAGGGTTCCCGCGAGTTTTCTGGAGCCCCGACCGAGGGCTCAAAAATCCATTCGTTGGGAGGATCATTTCAAGATGCGCGAAGCCGTAATCGTTTCCTACGCCCGCACCGGCCTGGCCAAGTCCGGCCGCGGTGGTTTCAACATGACCCCGACCGTCTCGATCGCGGCCCACGCGGTTAAGCACGCCGTGGCCAAGGCCGGCGTCGACGGCGGCGACATCGAAGACGTGTTTATGGGCAACGTGGCCCACGGCGGCGGCAACATCGCGCGCCAGGCAGGCCTGCTGGCCGGCCTGCCGGTCAGCGCCTCGGGCGTGACCGTGAACCGCTTCTGCTCGTCGGGCCTGCAGACGATCGCCATGGCGGCGAACCACGTCCGCAACGACGGCGCCCCGGTCGTGGTGGCCGGTGGTGTTGAGTCGATCTCGATGCCGAACATGGGCACGGGCAAGGACAACTTCGATCCCGAGCTGGTCAAGCAGCACCCGGCGATCTTCATGGCGATGATCGACACTGCCGACATCGTCGCCGCGCGCTACAACCTGAGCCGCGAGTACCAGGACGAATATTCCCTGGAGAGCCAGCGCCGCATGGCCTCGGCCCAGCAGGCCGGCAAGTTCGCCGACGAAATCGTCCCGATGAAGACCAAGATGAAAGTGGTCGACAAGGCGACGAAGGAAGAGTCGGTCGTCGACTACGTGGTCGACCGCGACGAATGCAACCGTCCCGACACCACCCTGGAAGGCCTCCAGAAGCTGGCCCCGGTCATGGGCGAGGGCAAGTTCATCACCGCCGGCAACGCCAGCCAGCTCTCGGACGGCGCCGCCGCCGTGGTGATCATGGAAGCCAAGGAAGCCGCCAAGCGCGGCCTCTCGCCCCTGGGCGTGTTCAAGGGCTGGGCCGTCGCCGGTTGCGAGCCTGACGAAATGGGCATCGGCCCGGTCTTCGCGATCCCGCGCCTGCTGGAACGCCACGGCCTGAAGGTCGACGACATCGACCTGTGGGAGCTGAACGAGGCCTTCGCCTCGCAGTGCCTCTACAGCCGCGACAAGCTGGGCATCGACCCGGCGAAGTACAACGTCAACGGCGGCTCCATCGCCATCGGCCACCCCTTCGGCATGACCGGCGCGCGCCTCGCGGGCCACGTGCTGCAGGAAGGCAAGCGTCGCGGCGCCAAGCACGTGGTGGTCTCCATGTGCATCGGCGGCGGGATGGGCGGCGCGGGTCTCTTCGAAGTCTACTGACCCCGCCAACGCTGAATCAGACGGATGGGCCCTCCCTCGCGGGAGGGCCTTTTTGTTTCCGGGCCCGATCCATTAGATAGCTAAGGATTTCACCCCGGGGAGGACATCGACGTGACTCAGGCGACCGAAAGCGACATCCGGGCGCAACTCGCCGAGATCAGGGATCGGCAGAAGATCTCGGATCTGGTCCTCGACTATTGCCGCGGCGTCGATCGCCTGGACGACGCCCTGCTGCGCTCGACCTACTGGCCCGACGCCATCGACAACCACGGCGTCCGCGACGAGAACGCCATGGTCTTCTGCGATCGCGTGCTGCCACTGCTGCGCGAGCACGCCACCTCCACGATGCATCTGGTGGCGAACTGCCGACTGGAACTGAACGGCGACCACGCCTCGGGAGAGACCTACGTCGTCGCCTATCATGTGCTGAAGTCGGCCCGCAGCCTCGACACCTTCGTCGGGCCGGACGCGGCCCAGCAGATCCGCGCCGGCTTCCCCGACGCCGAGGCCGAGGCGCCGTTCGAATACCATGCGGGCGCGCGCTACCTGGACCGCTTCGAACGGCGCGGCGGCGAGTGGCGGATCGCCTATCGCGGGCTCGTTTTCGAGTGGACCCAGGCGCACCCGGCCTCGGTCTCGCTGGGCCTGCTCGCGCGCGCTCGGGGCCGCCGCGACGCGTCGGACGCTTCCTACGCGGTGCTTTCAGGCGCGCCGAATGCAAGCGCCCTCTAGGGCCGGTCAAGCTGACGCGGGGCGCGCGCGTTGACTTGAGGGGGCTAGGTACTTAAGTCTCCCCCGCCCCAAAAGAGCGCTTTTCCCAGGCGGGCGAAGGGCCATGTCGCCGCCTAACGGACACTCCCTTTGAGCATTTTCCAACGGTTCTTCGGTTCCTCCAACGACCGCAAGGTCAAGGGCATGAGCGCCCGCGTCGACAAGATCGCGGCGCTGGAGCCCGCCATGCAGGCGCTCTCCGACGAGCAATTGCGCGCCAAGACCGTGGAGTTCCGCGAGCGTCTGGCCAAGGGCGCGACCCTGGACGACCTGCTGGAAGAAGCCTTCGCCGTCGTGCGCGAGGCGGCCAAGCGGGTGCTGGGCCAGCGCCACTACGACGTTCAGATGGTCGGCGGCATGATCCTGCACCGCGGCGGCATCGCCGAGATGCGAACCGGGGAAGGCAAGACCCTGGTCGCCACCGGGCCGGTGTACCTGAACGCCCTGGAGGCCAAGGGCGTCCACGTCATCACCGTCAACGACTACCTCGCCCAGCGCGACAGCGAGTGGATGGGCCAGGTCTACCGGTTCCTCGGCCTGACGGTCGGGGTGATCGTCCACGGCCTGAGCCAGAACCAGCGCCAGGAAGCCTACGGCAGCGACATCACCTACGGGACGAACAACGAGTTCGGCTTCGACTACCTGCGCGACAACCTGGTCTATGACGCGAACGAGATGGTCCAGCGCGGCCACAACTTCGTCGTCGTCGACGAAGTTGACTCGATCCTGATCGACGAGGCACGCACCCCGCTGATCATCTCGGGCCCGACCGAGGACCGCTCCGACGTCTATCGGACCATCGACATCCTGGTGAAGGAGCTGATCCAGGACCCGACGATGTACGACTACGACGAGAAGCAGCGGCAGGTGATCCTGACCGAAGAGGGCTCGGAACGGGTCGAGGAAATGGCCGCCGCCGCCGGGCACCTCGCCGAGGATTCGGCCGGCCTGTACGACCCCGCCAACATCTCGATCGTCCACCACATCAACCAGGCCCTGCGCGCCAATGTGATGTACGTGCGCGACAAGGACTACATCGTCCGCGCGGGCGAAGTGATCCTGATCGACGAGTTCACCGGCCGCATGATGCAGGGCCGCCGCCTGTCGGAAGGCCTGCACCAGGCCATCGAGGCCAAGGAAGGCGCCGTCGTCCAGCCCGAGAACCAGACCCTGGCCTCGGTGACGATCCAGAACTACTTCCGCCTGTATTCCAAGCTCTCGGGCATGACCGGCACGGCCGCCACCGAGGCGCAGGAATTCATCGACATCTACAAGATGGATGTGGCCGAGATTCCGACGAACCGCCCCGTGAAGCGGATCGACGACGACGACGAGGTCTATCGCACCGCGGCCGAGAAGAACCGCGCGGTCGCCCTGCTGATCGAGGACTGCTACCGCCGCAAGCAGCCGATCCTGGTCGGCACCGTCTCGATCGAGAAGTCCGAGACCCTGTCCGAGATCCTGAAGGCCCATACCTTCGAGCTGGACGGCAAGACCATCAAGGGCATCCCGCACAACGTGCTGAACGCCCGCTTCCACGAACAGGAAGCCAGCATCGTCGCCGACGCCGGCATCCCCGGCGCGGTGACCATCGCCACCAACATGGCCGGCCGCGGCACCGACATCCAGTTGGGCGGCAACGTCGACATGCGCCTGGCCGCCTGGCGCGAGCAGCAGCGCGACGCCGGGATCGAGGTCACGCCCCAGCAGGCGCTGGACAAGAAGGCCGAGATCGAGCTCGACATCAAGGACCTGAAGGAACAGTCCCTGGCGGCGGGCGGCCTGTTCGTGCTGGGCACCGAGCGCCATGAAAGCCGGCGGATCGACAACCAGCTCCGCGGCCGGACGGGCCGTCAGGGCGACCCCGGCCACTCCAAGTTCTTCCTCTCCTGCGAGGACGACCTGCTGCGCATCTTCGCCGGCGAGCGCCTGGACTCGATCATGCGCACCTTCGGCGTCCAGGAAGGCGAGGCGATCACCCACAAGTGGCTGAACAGCGCCATCGCCACCGCCCAGAAGCGCGTCGAGCAGCGCAACTACGAGATCCGCAAGAACCTGCTGAAGTACGACGACGTCATCAACGACCAGCGCAAGGCCGTGTTCGAGCAGCGCCAGGAGTTCATGGAAGCGACGGACCTGCAGGAGATCATCGGCGAATTCCGCAGCGATACGATCGCCGACCTGGTCAACCGCCACCTGCCGCCCAAGGCCTACGCCGAGCAGTGGGACGTCGAGGGCCTGGACGCCCACGTGCAGCAGTTCCTGGGCCTGCAACTCCCGATCACCGAATGGGCGGCCGAGGAAGGCATCGCCAACGAGGAGATCGAGGACCGCATCCGCGCGGCCGCCGACGCCCGCGCCGCCGAACGCAGCACGATGGTCGGCGACCACATGCGCAACGTCGAGAAGAGCTTCCTGCTGCAGACCATCGACCTGCAGTGGCGCGAGCACCTGATGCACATCGACCACCTGCGCACGGTGATCGGCCTGCGCGGCTACGGCCAGCGCGACCCGCTGAACGAATTCAAGACCGAGGCCTTCTCGCTGTTCGAGAAGCTGCTCACGGACCTGCGCCAGAACGTGACCCGCTGGCTGATGACGGTGGAATTCTCGTTCGAGGAACCGCCGGAGCAACCGCGCTCGCCGCAGACCTTCGAAGTCCACCTGGACCCGCTGACCGGCGAGAACGAGCTGGAACGGGGCTTCGTGCCCGACGGCATCTCGGCCGAACAGCGCCAGGCCCTGCCGGTCACCGCCCTGCCCGACGGTTGGGAAGACACCGGCCGCAACCAGCCCTGCCCCTGCGCGTCCGGCAAGAAGTTCAAGCACTGCCACGGGGCGCTGATCTAAGCGCCGCCGTTCGCATTGACCGGACCGCCGCCGCCCCTCGATACTGGGGCGGTAGAGGGGCTTTCATGCGAATCCTGGCGACCGGTCTGGCGATCTATTTCCTGGCGCCGTCCATCCTGAGCGCCAGCGTGCCTGAAGCGCCGGTGCTGCCCCTGGGCCAGATCTGCGGGTTCGCCGCGCCCGAGGCCACGGGCGGCAGCGCCCTGACGCCCGCGACGGCCCCGCCGAAGGTTCTCGCCGGGTACGGAACGACTGGCTTCCCGATCAGCAACGCCCCGCCGGAAGCGCAGGCGTTCTTCGAGAACGGCATGACGCTGGCCCACGCATTCGCCCACAAGCCGGCGATCGCCGCCATGACCGAGGCTGCGCGCCTGGCGCCCGATTGCGCCATGTGCGTCTGGGGCGAGGCGTGGTCGCGCGGCCCGACCATCAACTACAGCGTGGACAAGAAGGCGGCCGCCGAGCTGGCCAAGCTGGCCGACAAGGCCGCGACCCTGGTCAAGACCGAGACGCCGCGCGAACGCGCGCTGATCGCCGCCCTGCAGCTCCGCTACAAGAAGGGCGGCAACGCGGCCTTCGCCAAGGCGATGGACGACCTGAGCCGCGCCTATCCCGACGACAACGAGATCGCCATCCTGGCCGCCGACGCCCTGATGATCACCGCCTTCTGGGACCACGGCGACAGCAACCCGAACGTCAAGCCGGCCATGAACCGCCCCGTCGAGCTGCTGCAGGCGGCCCTGGCCCGCAACCCCAACGACACCGGGGCGATCCACTTCTACATCCATGCCACCGAGGTCGCGGATTACCCCGAGCGCGCCCTGCCCTACGCCGAGCGGCTCCAGTCCCTGTCCCCGGCCGCCAGCCACCTGGTCCACATGCCGTCGCACACCTACTACCGGGTGGGCCTGTACGCGGCGGCCAAGCGATCAAACCAGGACGCCTCGGTGATCGACAAGGCCAACGCCGAGCGCCAGGGCCTCGAGGGGCCAGGCGGGGTCTGGAAGCTGACCTACCACGGCCACAACGTCCATTTCGCCATCGGCGCGGCGATGATGGACGGCGACGGGGCCGCCGCCCTGGTCCAGGCGCGCGAGGTGCTGGCCCGGCCGGCGCTGACGCCCAAGGACGGCTTCCCGCAGGTGCTGGCCGGCAGCGCCTACGCCGCCTACGGCCGTTATGGCGAACAGGCCCAGGTCGCCGGCCTGGCCGATCCGGGCCAGACCCTGCCCTTCGTGCGCGCCATGTGGCGCTATGCGCGTGGCGAGGCCGCTGCCCGCCGCGGCGACGCCGGCGCCATCCGCGCCGAGGCCGTGGACCTCCAGCTCACCGACGCCCAGCTCAAGCCGTTCGGCGAGATGAAGCCGCAGGCCAAGGCCATCGTCGAGATCGCCCGCCTGGTGCTGCTGGGCCGCGCCGCCATGCTGGAGAACGATCCGGCCACCGCTTCGCGCCACTTCAAGCACGCCGCCCAGCTGCAGAAGACCAAGCTGCACGAGTACAGCGACCCGCCGATCTGGTGGTATCCGATCCAGCGCAGCTATGCGGTCGCCCTGCTGGAAGCCGGCCAGCCGCAGCGCGCCCTGACCGAGGCGCGGGCGTCGCTGGTGAAGTTCCCCAACGATCCCCTGACCCTGGTCGTCGTGGCCCGCGCCGAGACCGCCCTGGGCAAGGCCGGCGACGCCGTCGCCCCCCTGGCCAGAGCCAAGGCGGGCTGGACCGGCGATCCGACCATCCTGGCGGCGCACCTGCTCTAGGCAGACGCCGGGTAAGCCTGCCCAGGTTGGCTCCGACGATTTGGAGACCCGCCCATGACCGCCCTGCCCAAGGCCTGCATCATCGGCGCGGGGTGCTCCGGCTTCACCACCGCCAAGCGGCTCAAGGACCTGGGCGTGCCGTTCGATTGCTTCGAGCTGTCGGACGACGTCGGCGGCAACTGGTACTTCAAGAACCCGAACGGGCTGTCGGCCTGCTACGAGAGCCTGCACATCGACACCTCGAAGTGGCGGCTGGCGTTCGAGGACTATCCGGTCCCGGCGGACTGGCCCGACTTCCCGCACCACGCCCAGTTGCTGCAGTACTTCCGCGACTACGTGGACCACTTCGGCCTGCGCGAGCGGATCACTTTCAACACGGCGGTGACCAAGGCGGAGCGCACCGCCGAAGGCCTGTGGGCGGTGACGCTGTCCACCGGCGAGACCCGCGCCTACGATGTGCTGTTCGTCTGCAACGGCCACCACTGGGACGCGCGCATCCCCGACTATCCGGGCACGTTCGACGGCCCGCACTTCCACGCCCACGAATACCGCGACCCGTTCGCCCCCACCGACATGCGTGGCAAGAACATCGTCGTCGGCGGCATGGGCAATTCGGCGATGGATATCGCCTCGGAGCTGTCCCAGCGGCCGATCGCCAAGACCCTGTGGGTCGCAGCCCGGCGGGGTGTCTGGGTGCTGCCCAAGTACATGGACGGCAAGCCGGCCGACAAAGCCTCCATGCCCCACTGGATGCCCCGCAAGCTGGGGCTCAGCCTGGCCCGCGCCAAGATCAAGAAGACCATCGGCCGGATGGAGGACTATGGCCTGCCCAAGCCCGACCACGAGCCGCTGGAGGCGCACCCCAGCGTCTCGGGCGAATTCCTGACCCGCGCCGGCTGCGGCGACGTGAAGTTCAAGCCGAACATCGCCGAGCTGATGGGCAAGCAGGTCCGGTTCGAGGACGGCAGCGTCGAGGACGTGGACGCCATCGTCTACGCCACGGGCTACAAGATCAGCTTCCCGTTCTTCCAGGACGCGGGGCTGCTGCCCGACGCCGAGAACCGCTTCCCGCTGTTTAAGCGGATGATGCAGCCGGGCGTGCCCAACCTGTTCTTCATGGGCCTGGCCCAGCCCCTGCCGACCCTGGTCAACTTCGCCGAACAGCAGGCCAAGCTGGCCGGCGCCTACCTGACCGGTCGCTACCTGCCGCCGCCGCCCGCGGAGATGGCCGAGGTCACCAAGTCCGACGAGGCCCTGCACCTGGGCGCCTACTACAAGGCCGCCCGGCACACGATCCAGGTGGACTTCGGCATCTACGTCCACGACCTGCTGCAGGAGATCGAGCGGGGCGCCAAGCGGGCCAAGGCCGCCGGCTACGCCCTGCCCGTCGTCGCCCGCGCCGCGTTGGAGCCGGCGTAGGCCAGTCGGGCCTCGATCACCCGGGCCAGTCGGCGCACGCCCTCGTCGATGTCGGCGGGACCGGGCAGCGAGTAGCTGAGACGCAGGGTGTTGGCCTGGGGCTCCACCGCGAAAAACGGCGCGCCGGGCACGAAGGCGACCCGCTCCTCGGCCAGAGCGGCTTCCAGCAGCTGGGCGCCGTCCAGGCCCTCGGGAACCGTCAGCCAGACGAACATCCCGCCCTGCGGCTTCGACCAGCTCACACCCAGCGGCATGTGCCGGGCCAGCGCCGTCTGCATGGCCGAGGCCCGTTCGCGGTAGTGGCCGCGCAGACGCTCCAGGTGGGCGTCGTAGCCCTCGGCGACCACCCGGGCGGCGACCATCTGGTTGATCGTCGAGACGTGCAGGTCGCAGCCCTGTTTCAGCAGCACCAGCTTGTCGATCACCGGCCTCGGCGCGCAGACCCAGCCCAGGCGCAGCGCCGGCGACAGGGTCTTGGAGAACGTCCCGCAGTACAGCGTCCTGGCGTTCTCGATGCCGCCGGAGCGGGCCACGTCCAGCGCCAGCAGCGACGGCTCGTCCGTCCCGGCGAACCGCAGCTCGCGGTAGGCGGCGTCCTCGACCAGCACCAGGTCGTGTGCCTCGGCCCGCGCCAGCAGCGCCTCGCGCTCGCGCCGGGGCATCGTGCGGCCCGAAGGATTGGCGAAGTCGGGGACCACATAGGCCAGGCGCGCGCCGACCGGGACCTCCGCGTCCAGGTCGCCATAGGCCGGCTCGTAGGCGTTGAACGCCCCCAGCGCGCCCATGTACGTCGGCCGCTCGGCCAGCACCGTGTCGCCGCGGGTCAAGAACAGCTTGCCGATCAGGTCCAGCGCTTGCTGCGACCCGGCGGTGATGACGATGTTGCCCTCGTCGCAGGGCACGCCGTCCAAGGTCATCCGCGCGGCGATCCAACGGCGCAGAACCGGCAGGCCCTCGCTCACCGAATACTGCAACGCCTGCGGCCCGGCGTCGGCCAGCACCTGGGCGTACAGCGCGGCGATGCGCTCGGTCGGGAACAGCGCCGGATCGGGGATGCCGCCGGCGAAGGACAGGATATCGGGCTGATCCAGCAGCTTCAGCAGCTCGCGGATCTCGGAAGCGCGGACGTGCGCCATCCGTTCGCTGAAGCGGTCGTTCCAGGGGCTCATCGGGGTCTCCATCTGAGGTGCGGATGGAGGCGCTGCTTGCCGATCCGTCCGCGAGGTTTGCGGGGATCGGCGGGGTGGGCAGCTAGCTGCGCACGACCTCGCGACGCCCCGAACGGGCGGCGGCTACCTTCGAAATGAAAGCGAGGCGCAGGCTCATGATGGATCGTCCATAACCCGTGGAAGCGAGGCTGTCACGGTCCACTGGACGGGAAGTGGCCCCACCCATTCCCCCCATAAGGATTACCGCGTCACGATCGGGAAGCCGGGCTTGGGCGCCGTCAGCATGCCCAGCAGCCGCGCCAGCGCGGTCTTGTCCCCCGCCGTGGCCTGGCCCGACAGGTCCGCGCCGGCCAGGGCGCCGGTCAGGAACTGGGACCGCGGGAGGGTGAACGTTCCGTCGGCCGCGCCGCCCTTGGGATCGGCCTCGTAGATCAACACCGCGTGCTTCACGCTGACCCGGAACCGCTCGTTGCGGTCGGGGAACACCAGGTCGACGCTGACCTTGCCGTCCTTGGCCTTCTCCGGATCCAGGCGCACCGCCAGCAGGTCCAGCAGCATCGGCGTCGGCGTGTTGCGGATCAGGTCCAGCGAGGCCGAGGGACCGGCGGCGGGCGCGACGCCCTTCCGCAGCTCGTTGGCCCCGGCCAGGTACATGTTCCGCCAGATCGCGCTCTCGGCGGCGGCGGCCTGGCGGTCGTAGCTCTTGGCCAGCAGCTCGCGGGCGGCGGTGTTCTTGGCGTCGGCGTAGACGAGCCGGTTCGCCAGCTCGCCGGCCCATCGGTCGTCGCCCTTGTCGTAGGCGGCTTGGGCGGCCGCCAGCACCTTCGCCGGCCCGCCCATCATCTCGACGTAGCGGGCGGCCTCGTCGGCCGGCTCCAGCGGCGCAAGGTGCACCGGGTTGGCGTCGTACCAGCCCATGTAGCGCTGATAGACGGCCCGGGAATTGAAGCTCATCGTCCCGTAGTAGCCGCGGTTGTACCACTCGCTGTCGAGCGCGTCGGGCAGCTTAATTCGGTTGGCGATCTCGGCCGGCAGCAGGCCCTCGTTCATCAGCCGCACCGATTGGTCGTGCAGGTACTTGTAGGCGTCGCGGTGCTTTTCCAGATAGTCGCCGATCTCGGCTTGGCCGAAGCGCGGCCAGCCGTGGCTGGTCATCAGGGTGTCGGTCTTGTCGCCATAGAGGCGCATGGATTCGGTGAGGTAGCCGGCCCACTCCTTGGCGTCGCGCACCAGGGCGCCACGCGGGGTCAACACATTGTGCATGGTGGCGTTGGCGTTCTCGGCCAGGTCCAGCACCTTTAGGTCCGGGAAATAGAGATTCATCTCCGCCGGAGCCTCGGTGTTTGGCGTCAGCTGGAACTGGATGCGGACGCCGTCGACCGTCAGCTCCTGACCGTTCCTGGTGATGTCGACGTTGGGGGGGACCAGTCCCTGCGTGCCCGGCGCCACGGCCATGCCGATGCCGGAGTTCACCAGGCCGTCCGGCCCCTTGGACAAGAGCGAGCCGAACTGAAAGCTGGCCCGGCGCTGCATGGCCGGCCCGGCGATGATGTTCTCGCTGACCGCGTGCTCCAGGAAACCCTGCGGCGCGATCACCTGCACCTTGCCGGAATCGACGTCGGCCTGGGCCACCATGCCCCGCGCGCCGCCGAAGTGGTCCACGTGGCTATGGGTGTAGATCATGGCCACCACCGGACGTGCGCCCAGCTTCTCGTTGGCGAGATCCAGGGCCGCCTTGGCGGTCTCGGACGCGGTCAGCGGATCGATCACGATCCAGCCGGTCTTGCCGGCGATGAAGGTGGCGTTGGCGAGGTCGAAGCCGCGCACCTGCCAGACGCCTTTGGACACCTCGTACAGGCCGCTCTTGGCCAGCAGTTGCGACTGGCGCCACAAGCTCGGGTTCACGCTGGCCGGCGCAGGGCCCTTCAGGAAGTCGTAGGCGGTGAGATCCCAGACCACGCGGCCGTCGGCGGCCAGGATCTTCGGGTCGGCCCGCGTGCCCAGGAAGCCCCGCTCGGCGAAGGCGTAGTCCTGCCGGTCGGCCATGTCGGGCGCCGCGGCCGCCGGCCGGGCTACGGCCACCAGGGCGAGCGCCGCCACCATCATTCCACGCATGCCGCCGTCCCCCCATGTTTGCCCGGACCGTGGCGGCGCGGGACGAACTTGGCAATGAAAGGGTGACGGCCGATCACCCACACTGGGGGAAAGTTGTCTGCGCTGTAGGGAAGCCGGAGAGTGACGGCATGAGTCGTCCCCGTCCTTCACGTCGCGCCGTGCTCTCCAGCGGCGGCGCCCTCCTGCTCGCCGGGCAGGTCTCGGCCCAGACGCCGGGCTTCGGCGCCCAAGACATCCGCAAGGTCCTGGCGCACCGGGTTGATATCCAAAAGCGCGGCACGGGCGCCGTCGTGGGAATGCGCGATCCCAAGGGCCGCTCGGCGGTCGCCTATGGCTCCACCCGCATCGGCGGACCGGGGGCGGACGCGCGCTCGATCTTCCCGATCGCCTCCCTGACCAAGGTGTTCACCGCGCTGCTCCTCTCCGACGCGGTGCAGCGCGGACACATGCGCCTGGACGACCCGCTGGCGAAGCACCTGCCGGCCGGCGTCGTCGTTCCGGACTTCGGGGGCCGCACGATCACGCTCGCGGACCTGGCGACCCACGGCGCTGGCCTGCCGCTCCGCCCGCCGAACCTGCACGCCACCGATCCGGACGACCCCTACGCGGGCTACACCACCGCCGACCTCTACGCCGGCATCTCGGCGTTCAAGCTGACCCGGGCGCCTGGCGCGGAGTTCGAATATTCCAACTTCGCCTACGGCCTCCTGGGCCAGGCCCTCCAGCACCGCCTCGGCCGAAGCTACGGCGAGTTGATCCGGGACAAGATCACCGGGCCGCTGGGCATGGCGGATACCGGGCTGACGCCCCCCGCCGCGAGCGATCCCCGCCGCGTCCAGGGCTACGAGGCCGACGGCAGGCCGACGCCGCCCTGGGACTTCGCCGCCTTGGTCGAGACGGGCGGCCTGTTCTCGACCGTCACCGACGTCCTGACCTTCCTGGGACTCTGGATCGGGCCGGGGAGGGCCGCACTCGGGCCCGCCGCGAGGGCCATGCTGACAATCGACCGACCCGGCGACGCGAAGGACATCCGCATGGCCCTGGGCTGGCGGATCACCAAGGTCGGCGCGCGCCGGGTGGTGTGGAGCAACGGCTCGACGGGCGGTTGCCGCGCCTTCATGGGCCTCTGCCCCGAGGACCGCACCGGCGTGGTGGCCTTCAACAACGCCCAGACGGCAACCGGTGTGGACGACGTCGGCCTCCGCTGGCTGGGCGTCGCCGACCAGCACATCGATATGAGCGTCCCCGTCCAGCACACGGAGATCGCGCTGGCGCGCAGCCAGCTCGCGCCGCTGGCGGGCCTCTATTGGCTCGCCGACGATGACACAGTGATTATCCGCCTGGAGGGCGCCGGCCTCGTCGCCCAGGTCGGCAAACAGATCCTGCCGATCTATCCCGAGAGCCCGACCCGGTTCTTCTTCAAGGCCGTCGACGCCCAGATCGACTTCACGACCGGCGGTCTCGTCTGGACCCAGGGCGGCCAGACCTGGCGCTACGCGCGGCGCCCCTGAGGTAAAGGAACACCGCCCGGCCGGGACACGCCACGGCCGGGCGGCTTTGCGATCGAACGCTAAGCGATCCACTCCATGGACATGGACCGCAGGCCGACGGTCACCGCGCCCGCGACTCCAGCCTCGTCGAGGCTGAAGGCTGTCGGCACGATCGTGACCTCCCCATCGCCCGGCATCGGGAACGGCAGGATGTGGAACCCGCCGTCGCCGGGCGACACCACGCCGGTGTCGTCGGGCGCGATCTCGCCGCGTTCGTGGACGATGACAAAGCCGTCCTCCTTGCCGTCGCCGTCGTAGTCGATGGAGACGCGCTGACCGCCCTTCGCGTCGGCGGCGCGGCCCAGTTCGGCGGCCTTGTCGCCCAGCTGGCTGAGGTCGAGCTTATCGCCCGCCTGGAAGTCGAGGATGGTCCCGAGGTTCTCGGGCTCGTCCGCGTCGCCTTGGGTCGAGGTCAGCACAAAGGTGTCGTCGCCCTCGCCGCCGACGGCAAAGCCGCCGTCCAGCACCAGGCGGTCGTCGCCTTCCGTCCCGGCGATGATGCGCAGACGGCCTTCGCCGCCGGGGTGCAGTTCGCCCGGCGCGATCGGCATCGGCATCGGCATCGGGATGGCGTCGATGGGCAGAACCGGAGCGCCGGTGATCGGCGTCGTTCCGCTGGAGATCGCGTTACCGGGATCTGAGGTAGGCATACTGGTCTCCTGAACTCCCCCTGATGCGGCAAGCTGTGCCTTGGAGCGGCTAATGAGTCCAGTATCTATGAAACAAGTTTATACGAATCTTCTGCAACACCCGTGCGCTGCAAATGCAGGTGGGCCGCCTTGACTTGCCGTCCAGGTACAGGTCGCATCCGGCATGCGCGTCGTCATCGTCGGAGCCGGAATCGGGGGCCTCACCGCGGCGCTGAGCCTGCATGCGGCGGGCGTCCAGGTCGAGGTCCACGAGGCGGTCCAGGCGTTGCGTCCGCTGGGCGTCGGCATCAACCTGCTGCCACACGCCGTGCGCGAACTGACCGAGCTGGGACTCGCCGACCGCATCGCCGAGGTCGCCATCGCCACCCAGGCCCTGGTCTACGCCAACCGCCACGGCCAGGAGATCTGGCGCGAGCCACGCGGGCTGGCCGCCGGCTACCACTGGCCGCAGTATTCGATCAACCGAGGCACGCTGCAGATGCTGCTGCTGGCGGCCGTGCGGGAGCGGCTGGGGCCGGACGCGGTGCGGCTGGGCCGCCCGGCGCGTGGGTTCGCCACCGACACGGACGGCGCCACGGTCCGCTTCCAGGACGGCGCGCAGGCGCGGGGCGACGTGGTCGTGGCCGCCGACGGCATCCATTCCGCCCTGCGCGCCCAGGCCTACCCCGACGAGGGCCCGCCGATCTGGAACCGCCGGGTGCTCTGGCGCGGGGTGACCGAGGCCCCGCCCTACCTAGGCGGCGCGACCATGGTGATGGCCGGCCACGCCCAGCAGAAGTTCGTCTGCTACCCCATCGACCCCGCCGCCGCCGCGCGGGGCCGGTCCCTGGTCAACTGGATCGCCGAGCTACGCTTCCCGGACGAGACCGAGTGGCGGCGCGAGGACTGGAACCGGCCGGGCCGCCTCGCCGATTTCCTTCCGCAGTTCGAGAGCTGGGATTTCGGCTGGCTGGACGCCCCCGCCGTGATCGCCGGGGCGGCCCAGGTCCTGGAATACCCGATGGTCGACCGCGACCCCGTCGACCGCTGGACCTTCGGCCGGATGACCCTGCTGGGCGACGCCGCCCACGCCATGTATCCGATCGGCTCCAACGGGGCCTCGCAAGCCATCCTGGACGCCCGCACCCTGGCCTTCCAGCTCGCCACCCAACCCGACATCGACACGGGCCTGCAGGCCTATGAGGCCGAGCGCCGGCCGCCGACCTCGCGCCTGGTTCTGGCCAACCGGGGCGAGGGTCCGGAGCGGGTGATGCAGCTGGCCGAGGACCGCGCGCCCGCCGGCTTCGCCGATGTCACCGACATCATCCCGCGCGCCGAGCTGGAGGCCGTGGCCGACGGCTACAAGCAGGTGGCCGGCTTCGACCGCGAGGCGCTGAACGCGCGCGCCTCCCTCACCCCCGGATGGCCCGCATGACCACCGAGACCACCCCGTTCCTGATCTTCGAGTGCAGCATCGGCAAGCCGGTCAGCCTGGGCGACGCCGGCCAGGGCGCGCGCCGGATGATCCCGATCACCGGCGGGACTTTCACCGGAGAGATCGCCGGCCGCATCCTGGGCGACGGCGCCGACTGGCAGTTCGTCCTGCCCGACGGGACCATCGAGCTGTCGGCCCACTACATCCTGGAGACCGAGGACGGCGCCCGGATCGAGGTGAACTCCGACGGCCTGCGCGCCGGTGCGCCCGAGGTGCTGGAGGCCCTGGCGCGCGGCGAGAGCCTCAGCCCGGACCAATACTATTTCCGCACCGCCATGCGCTTCCGCACCGGCGCGGCCAAATACGCCCACCTCAACCGCCAGCTCTATGTGGCGCGCGGCGCCCGGGCGCCGGCCGGGGTGCGGCTCGAAGTCTTCCGGGTTCTGTAAGGGGAATGGCCATGGGTCCGTTGAAACGACTGGCGGCGCTGGCGCTGGCCGCCAGCCTGGCCACGCCGGCGATGGGGCAAACCCAGACCCAGAAGCAGGCCTTCGCCGCCATCGACCCGCTGTTCGCCACCTATATGGCCGAGCGCCATGCGCCGGGCCTGGTCTATGGCGTCGTCGTGGACGGCAAGCTCGCCTACGTCCGCACCTTCGGTATCCAGGACACGGCCACCAAGACGCCGGTCACCGCCGACACCGTCTTCCGCATCGCCTCGATGTCGAAGAACTTCACGGCGCTGGCCGCCCTCAAGCTCCGCGACGAGGGCAAGCTGGCGTTCGACGCCCCGGCGGAGACGGTGATCCCCGAGCTCAAGGGCCTCAAGTACCCCACCACCGACAGCCCGAAGATCACGGTGCGCGACCTGCTGACCCATTCGGCCGGCTTCGTCACCGACGACCCCTGGGGCGACCGCCAGCTGCCGATGCGCGAGGCGGACTTCACGGCCTTCGTCGCCGCCGGAGTGCCGTTCTCCCGCGCACCCGGCATGGCGTTCGAATACTCCAACTTCGGCTACGCCCTGGTCGGCCGGACGGTGACCAACACGTCGGGCAAAAACTACGCCGACTACATCGACGGCGCGTTCCTGAAGCCGCTGGGCATGGCCTCGACCGGCTACGACCTCGCCCAGGCGCCCAAGGGCCGGCTGGCGCTCGGCTACCGCTGGCAGGACGCCAAATGGGTGGAGGAGCCGACCCTGGGTCCAGGCGCCTTCGGGGCCATGGGCGGCCTGATGACCACCGCCAACGACTACGCCCGCTACATGGCCTGGGAGCTGGCCGCTTGGCCGCCCCGCGACGGGCCCGAGGACGGCATCCTCAAGCGCTCCAGCATCCGCGAGATCGTGCGCGGCCAGAACTTCGCCAGCGTCGTCAGCCGAACCGACCGTGCCGATCCCACCGGCTGCGACCGCGCACGGACCTACGGCATGGGGACCATCGCCTACGCCGACTGCGTGCTGGGCCCGCACTTCACCCACTCGGGCGGCCTGCCGGGCTACGGCTCCAACGTGTTGATGCTGCCCGAGCGCGGCGTTGGCGTCTTCGCCTTCTCCAACCTGACCTATGCGCCGGTGTCGCTGGTGGTTCGCGACGCCGCGATCAAGCTGGTGAGTTCAGGCGCATTCCCCGTACGAGCCACGCCGCCCAGCGCCGCGATGCAAGCCATGGCCGCGACGGTGCAGCGCATGTACGCCGCCGGCGACGTCCTGGCCGTCCGCGAGGCCCTCGCGATGAACGTCCTGCTGGACCGCGACGCCCCGCGCCGCAACGCCGAGATCGCCGCCCTGAAGGCCAAGCTGGGCGCCTGCCGCGCCGCCGACCCGATCGTCGCCGACAACGCCATGTCCGGCGTGCTGAGCTATCCGTGCGAGCGGGGGACGTTGAAGGTGCGTGTAACCCTCGCGCCGACCACGCCGGAGTCGCTGCAAACGGTGGAATTCTCGAGCTAACGCTTGCGACTCATCCTCGCATTCGCGGGGATGAGTGGGTGTTAAGCCGGCCGCACGATGTGCCCCTCGTCCGGCTTCACCTTGCCGGCCACCACATCTCCGTAGATCGCCTGCAGCGCTTCCGGCCCCACATGCTGCTTCAGCGTCAGCCAGCCGTTGCCGGCGATGAAGTCTTTCAGCGCCGTCGCGAAACGGCTCTCCAGCTCGCGCGGACCCCAGTCCTTCATCAGCTGGCGGATACGATCCGGCGCGAAGAAGAACACCGGCGTCGGGCCGACCGACGGCGGCGGACCGCCCATGGCGTCCCAGTGCGTGACCCCCACGACGGTGCTGGTCTTCAGCGCCTCGCCGAAGGTCTCGTGCACGTCCCGGGTCACCGCGCTGCGGCCGGCGAAATCCACATAGGCCGCCGGGCCGGACGGCGTCAGCGCGCGGATGGCCTCATAGGCCGCGACCGCATCGTAGAGGCCCAGGCGCTCGAGCAGCGCGACGTGCGCCGGCGACGTGAGGCCGATGACCTTGATCCCCCGCTTTCGCGCCAGCCACGCCAGCCCCATCGCCGTCTTGCTGGAGGCGCTGGAGAGCACCAGCGTCTTCGGCGCCGCCTCGGCGACCTGGTCGTCCAGCAGGAAGCTGGTCATGAACAGCGGCCGCAGCAGCGAGCGCCAGTCGTCGTCCGCCGCCGGCGCGGCGACCTGATAGGCGTTGTAGGTGGGCGGCAGCTCGGCCCGGTGCGCCGACACCTCGACATAGCCGGACGGGCGCTTCGACAGCCGCGCCACCGTGTGGCTGGACATCGGCCAATAGCCGAACAGCCGCAGCCCTTCCGGCGCCTCGGGCGACGCCGAGCGCACCACCCGCGCATAGCCCCACACCGGGATCCGCCCCTGGCCCTCGGGCGCCGGGAAGAACTTCCAGTAGCCGATCTGGTCGCCCACGGCGCCGTAGGTGACGTTGTTGGCGGTCAGGGCGAAGCTTTCCACCGCCAACAGCGCCTCGCCGTCGGCCAGCGGGATCTCCGGGTCGGTCGCGGCGAAGGTGGTCTTGCGAAGGTCGCCGCGGTCGACGAGGAGGTCCCAGCCGGTCATTCAGATAGCTCCTAGTCGATGGGCGCCCAGTTGCCGTGGAAGCCGAACGGCATCCGGCGCGGCATCTCGGCGGTGGCGATCGGTCCCTTGGCGATATCCTGCGCCTCGAAGACCAGGAAGTCCGAACGATCCTCGCCGGCGCGGTAGACCACAGCCGTCAGCCAGCCGTCGCCCTCGGCCGCCTCCGCCGAACGCGGCACGAACACCGGCTCGGACGTCGCGTCGCCGCCGGTCAGTTCATAGACCTGCCGTTTGCCGGTCTGCAGGTCCAGGTGGGCGATGGCGTTCTGGCGGATGGTCTTGGCCGCCGTCGGGTCGGCCGCGTACCAGGCGTGCCGGTGCTGCAGCGTCTCGACCCGCGGGTCGACGCGCGGGAACTCGCCATCCAGGTCGTCCAGCACGGTCGTCTGGATCGCATCCGAGTTGGAGGCCAGGTCGAACGTCCAGCGGACCAGTTGCGCCGCGGCCCGGTCGCCCGGCCGCCCGTCGGCCCAGGGGAACAGCGGCGCCACGTTGTAGCGCATCACGTCGCAATGGATCTTGTCGCCGTCGTCCCACGAGTTCAGCGGGTGGAAGACGTAGCAGGCCTCGGTGTTGAACCAGCGGATCGACTCGACATCGCCGTCGCGGCGCATGACGCCCACGTGGCTGCCTTTCTCGGGCTCCCAGGCGAACGGCGGCTTGCCGGTCATCGCCCGCTCCAGGCTGCCGGTCAGCGGCAGGATCGGGAACAGCACGTGGTTCTGCGTGACCATGAAGTCGTGGACCATGCAGGAGAACGGCGCCTGGAAGTCCTGGCGGCGCACCAGCGAGCCATCGGCCGCGGTGACCCCATAGCTCATGCCCGCCGACAGCGGCATCTGGCCCACGCCATAGGCGAACCAGAACATCTCGCCGGTCTTGGGGTCGATCTTCGGGTGGGCGGTGACCCGGCCCTGGAACTCGCGGTCGTAACCCTTCGACTCCAGGGTCTTCGGGTCCATCGCGAAAGGATGGTGCGCCTCTTCCAGCGCCAGCAGCTTGCCGGCGTGCCAGACGATGTTGGTGTTGGCCACGCCGCCCTCGTTGCCCATGGCCAGCGGGTCGGTGGTCATCGGGTTGCCCATGGAACCGAACAGGGCGCGGCCGTGCTCGTGCTCCAGCTCCCACTTGGGCGTGCGGACATAGCGGTTGCGATAGCTGACCTTGCCGTCGGCCACGTAGAAGCCGTGGACCATACCGTCGCCGCCGAACCAGTGGTGGTTGGCGTCGCGAGGCTCGAACTGCGGGTTCGGACCGATCCGGAACAGCGCCCCGCGCAACCCGGCCGGGATCTCCCCCGTCACCTTCAGATCGAAGTCGTCTTCCGACCGGATCGGGGCGAAGTTGCCCGCCAGATACGGATTGATGCGCACGTCGCCGTCCATGGTCGCGTCCTCCGATAGCTCTTGCTTAACTTACGTTGTAAATTTATGCTGGAGGCCGTACCCCTTGGCAAGCCTTTTCTTCAGCAGTCGAGTCGAATGCCCCGCGTCCTGACCGAGACCGACGTCGCCGACTTCCGCGACCGACTTTGCGCCGCCGCCGAGCGGCTGTTCGCGGAGAAGGGACCCGACGCGGTGACCATGCGCCAGCTGGCCGCAGAACTGGGCGTCTCGCCCATGACCCCCTACCGCTACTTCCAGGACAAGGACGACATCCTGGCCGCCGTCCGCACCAACGGCTTCAACCAGTTCGCCGAAACCCTGGAGGCGGCGCGGAGCAGCGCGAAGAGCGCCCGGGCCAAGGCGGCGGCGGTGGGCGACGCTTACGTCCGCTTCGCGTTCGAGCATCCCCACACCTACAAGCTGATGTTCGATCTGAACCAGCCGATGGGCGACGAGCAGCATCCCGAGCTGATGGAAGCCGGCCGCCGCGCGCACGAGACCCAGACCGCCTGGGTGAAGGACCAGATCGCCGCCGGCGAGATGGTCGGCGACCCCCAGCAGATCGGCGCCATGTTCTGGGCCGCCACTCACGGCGTGGTGGTGCTGGAGATGGCGGGCAAGCTGCCGCCCGGCGCGGCGCGCGAGTTGCACCACCAGCTCAGCTCGACGCTGGCGAAAGGGCTCAAGCCCGGCGCTTGACGGCCCCGTGCGGAAACCTGCGAGGGTCTCGCGCAACAGACGGGAGACGCACGTGGCCGACATCAAACCCTTCGAGGTGAGCTGGACCGAGGCTGAGGTCGCGACGGTCCTGGACCAGGTTCGCGCCTATCCCTGGCCGCCCACGCCCGATGTCCCCGACGGCTGGGCCTATGGCTGCGACGGCCCGTACCTGAAGGCCCTCTGCAAGCACTGGACCGAAGGCTACGACTGGCGCGCCGCGGTGGCCGACCTCAACCGCTTCCCGCAGTTCACGGCCCGGGTCGAGGATTACGACATCCACTTCCTGCACGTGATCGGCGAGGCCGGCGGCAAGCGGCCGATGATTGTCACCCACGGCTGGCCGGGCTCGCACTACGAGTTCTGGCAGGCGATCGAGAAGCTGGCCTTCCCATCCCGCTTCGGCGGCGATCCGGCCGACGCCTTCGACCTGGTGATCCCGTCCCTGCCCGGTTTCGGCTTCTCCTCGAAGCCCGCCCGGCCCATCGGCCAGCGCACGACGGCGCGGCTGTTCAACACCCTGATGACCCAGGTGCTGGGCTACGACAGCTACCTGGCCCAGGGCGGCGACTGGGGCGCCATGGTCACCTCCTGGCTGGGCCGCGACCACGGCAAGCACGCCCGGGCCATCCATCTCAACATGCTGGGGTTCCGGCCCCACGGCGGCCCGATCAACGACGCCGAGGTCGCCTGGGCCACGAAACAGGCGGGGGCGCAGGAGGTCATGGGCGCCTATTTCCGCCTCCAGGTTTCCAAGCCCCAGTCCATCGCCTGGATGGGCGCCGGCAACCCCGTGGGCCAGGCCGCCTGGATCGCCGAGCGGTTCCACGACTGGTCGGACCTCAGGACCAAGTCCATGGACGAGGCCTATCCGAAGGACCGGCTGCTCACCAACATCATGATCTACGTCATGACCGGCAGCTTCACCTCCGGCGCCTGGTACTATCGCGGCCTGGTGGAGGAAGGCGGCCTGGCGTTCGCGCCCGGCGAGCGCCTGGAAACCCCCACCGCCTTCGCCAACTTCCCCGGCGAGCCTCTCTACTCCGCCCCGCCGCGCAGCTTCGCCGAGCGCGCCTACAACGTCGTCCGCTGGACCGACCTCCCCAGCGGCGGCCACTTCGCGGCGATGGAGGAGCCCGACCTGTTCGTCGCCGACGTCCGCACCTGGGCGCGGGAGCACGGGTAGCGCCGCGGGCAAAAAGAAAACCACCAAGGCGCCAAAGACGCCAAGACGGTCTGCAGCCCCTTGGCGTTCTTGGCGGTGAAATCGATCTGGCCGCGTCGCGGCGTCGCCCGTAGAAGCCAGACATGGCCCGCTACGACTTCGCGTCCGACAACACCGCCCCCGCCGCGCCGGAGGCCATGGCCGCCATCGTCGCGGCCAACAGCGGCTTCGCCTCGGGCTACGGCAGCGACACGGTCAGCGCTCGGGCGGCGGATCTGGTGCGGGGCCTGCTGGACGCCGACGCCGACGTCCGGTTCGTCACCTCCGGCACCGCGGCCAACGCCATCTGCTGCGCGACGCTGTGCCAGCCGTTCGAGGCGGTGCTGGCCCATGAGCACGCCCATATCGCCACCGACGAGACCGGCGCGCCGGGCTTCTTCGGGCACGGCCTGCGGATCGCCGGCCTGCCCGGCCCCTCCGGCAAGATCGACCCGTCCGGCCTCGCCGCGCCGCTGGCCGCCCCCGACCAGCCGCACTGGCAGTCGCCTGCGGCGCTCTCGCTCACCAACGCCACGGAATACGGCACCGTCTATTCGGCCGACGCGCTGCAGGCGCTGATCGCGCCGGTGAAGGCCAGGGGTTATGGCGTCCATCTCGATGGCGCGCGGCTGGCCAATGCGGCGGCCGCCGGCTTCGACCTCAAGGCCATCAAGACCCTGGGCGTCGACTTGCTGGTGATCGGCGGCACCAAGGCCGGCATGACCCCCACCGAGGCCATCGTCCTCTTCGACAAGTCCCTGACCCGCCGATTCGACGCCCGGCTGAAACAGGGCGGCCAGCTTCCGTCCAAGGGACGGTTCTATGCCGCGCCGTTCATCGGCATGCTGGAGGACGGCGCGTTCGTGCGCCACGCCGGCCATGCCAACGGCATGGCCCGGCGGCTGGCCGAGGCCATGCCTTTCCGAATCAATCACCCGGTGGAGGCCAACGCCGTCTTCGTCGAGATGGACGAGGCGCGGCTGGCGGCGCTGCACGCGGCCGGCTGGTTCGTCTATCGGTTCCTGGACGGGTCGGTGCGCTTCATGTGCTCGTGGGCCACGACCGAATCCGCCGTCGACGAATTGGCCGACGCGCTGCGCCGCATCGCCTGAATCACTATTGCGGGCGGGTTACAGCGCCAGGGGATAGCTTTGCCCCAGATCGCCACATGTGTGGCGCCATCGCCGCACATGATGGAAAAACTGTAATGTTTAGCGACCGCTCGTCGCGAGTGTGGCGGCTTTTCGTTGCTCACGTGTCTGCTGCGTGACAGCTATCCGGCTCACCGTCAGGTGTAGGGTTGCTCAAGTCCGTCGTCGTTCAACTGCGTCGACGCTCTAGAGGACCATGCGCTTGCGGGAACATGCGTCGGCCCCGGCCGACGCGCTCGAAACCCGTTCCCAGGCCGGGGGGCCGCAAGAATGAAAGTCCAAATGAATACCATGCTTCGAAGCGCGCTGCTCGCGTCGGCCGCCTCGGCCAGCCTGATCGCTGCGCCGACCTATGCTCAAGCTCAGACCGCCGGCGATGGCGTCGACGTGGGCGAAATCGTCGTCACCGGTTCGCGCATCCGCCGCGACACCTTCAGCTCGCCGCAGCCGCTGTCGGTCGTGACCGCCGAAGCCATCCGCGAGTCGGGCAACACCTCGATCGGCGATCTCCTGATGGATCAGCCGAACATCAATCCGGCCACCAACAGCCAGAACTCCTCGGGGACGCTGTTCCTTGCCGGCCAGACCCGCGCGGACATCCGCGGCCTGGGCCCGACGCGCACGCTGGTCCTGATGGACGGCCGCCGTCTGCCGTTCTCGGACGCCTCGTCGCCCGCCGTCGACCTGAACACCATTCCCTCGCTGATGATCGAGCGGATCGAAACGATCGCCGGCGGCGTGTCGGCGGTCTACGGCTCGGAAGCCATCTCGGGCGTCGTCAACTTCATCATGAAGAAGGAGCAGGACGGCCTCGAACTCGACCTGCAGGGCGGCATCACCGAACGCGGTGACGGCGAAGAAGGCCGGTACGGCTTCAACTACGGCAAGAAGTTCTTCGACGATAAGCTGAGCTTCCTGATCGGCGGCGAGTACGCCAGCCAGGACAAGATCATGCAGCGCGACCGCGGGGACATGGATCCCGGCATCCGTCGCGACACGCGCCTGACGCCCCAGCCGATCATCGGCGCCTCGCGCGCCAACACCTCGCCATACGCGACCTTCCAACTGGTCGGCGGCGCTCTGGGCACGGCCCGCGCCGTGACCCGCGACGTCCGCGACAACGGTCAGTCGATCGTCCGCCTCTCGGCCGCCTGCTCGACCGCCACGGTCCAGCCGGACTGCCAAGACCCGTCGCTGTTCTTCTCGGGCCCCGCCTACAACGCCCTGCAAGCCAAGAGCAACCGGGCCGTTCTGCGGACCTACATCGACTACAAGATCACCGACAGCTGGCACGCGTTCATCGACGCCAGCTACGTGAAGGCCAACGGCTACGGCATCTTCCAGCCCGCCTTCTCGTCGGCGGCCGGCGGCGGCACCATGCCGGTCGTCATCCGTGGCGATAACGCGTTCCTGAACGGCGGCGGCACCACGGCCGCCCAGCTGCGCGCCGAATGGCTCGCCGCTGGCAAGACTCTCACCACCGCGCAGACCGCCCAGGTCGGCAAGTTCTGGGAAGAGTTCGGCGGCCGCGACGTGAAGACCGAGCGCGAGCAGGCCCGCGTCGCCGGTGGCTTCGCCGGCAAGTTCCAGACCTTCGGCCGCGACGTGAACGTCGACGGTTACGTGCAGTACTCCGAGCTGACCGGCACCACGACCTCGTACAACGTCCCGAACATCGCCCGCGTCCAGCAGGCGACGGACGCCGTGCTGGTCAACGGCGCCGCCGTCTGCCGTGACACCGCCGCCCGCGCCGCCGGTTGCGTTCCGTGGGACCTGGTGAACGGCGCCAGCCGTGAAGCCATCCTGTGGACCAACGCCCTGTCGGCCACCGAACAGAAGGTGAAGCAGACCGTCGCCGGCCTGAACTTCGCCACTGAACTGTTCGACCTGCCGGCCGGCCCGATCGGCATCGCCTTCGGCACCGAGTTCCGTAAGGAACAGAGCCAGTTCGACCAGGACGCCCTGGGCGCCTCGGGCGCGCTGTTCTTCAACGCCATCGGCAGCCGCGGCGGTGAGTACACCGTCAAGGAAATCTACGGCGAAATCCGCGTTCCCCTCCTGAAAGATATTCCGTTCGCGGAAGAGCTGACGGTCGAACTCGCGGGCCGCGCTTCGGATTACTCGACCATCCACGGCACCGACCAGTACCGGATCGGCCTGACCTGGGCCCCGGTCAAGGACGTGCGCTTCCGCGCCAGCGAAGCCACGGCCGTCCGCGCGCCGAACATCGTCGAGCTGTACGCCCCGCAGAGCCGCAACTTCACCACCGCGGCCATCGACCCCTGCGACAAGGACGTCTTCCGCGGGGCCAACGCGGCCCAGCAAGCCGCCCGTCGCGTCACCTGCGCCGCGGCGATCCCGGGCTACAACCCGCTGACGTTCGTCTCGAACTTCGGCGCCGGCCGCTCCTCGCTGCCGCTGCTGCAAGGCGGTAACCCGAACCTCGGCCCCGAAGAGGCGCACACCTACCAATACGGTGTGGTCATCCAGCCCCGCTGGGTGCCCGGCCTGTCGGTCTCGGTCGACTACTTCAAGTACAACATCACCGACGCGGTCGGCACGGTTCCGATCAACACCCTGCTGGGCGCGCTCTGCTACGACGACACGACCCAGTCGGTCGCCTCCAACCCGTTCTGCACGCAGATCCAGCGTGACCCGACCGGGACCAACGGCGGCGCCGTCCCCGGTGGCGTGATCCAGGTGCTTCAGGTCAACCAGAACGTCGCCTCGACCAAGGTCGAAGGCTACGACTACTCCGTGTCGTACGGCTTCCACACGGAAGACGTCTTCGGCAAGGACTACGGCGACATCGCCATGCGCGTCGACGCCACCTGGATGTACAAGTTCGTCACCCAGGGCCTGCCCGGCCAGGCCTTCGTCCAGCTCGCGAACACGATCACGAACGCGACGCCGGAATGGAAGGGCAACGCCTCGATCCGCTGGTCCTACGACAAGATCTCGCTGGGTTGGAGCACGGTGTACTTCGGCTCGATGATCGCCAACCAGGCGCAGCAAGCCGGCGTCCTGGATCCGTACAAGACGGGCGACTACTTCCGTCACGACATCCGCGGCACCTACAAGCTGAACGACGACATCACGTTCCGCGCCGGTGTCGTGAACGTGTTCGACAAGAACCCGCCCTACCTGCCGGAAACCTTCCAAGGCACGGGCACGGGCTCGTCGCAGTATGACAACCGCGGCCGGTTCTTCTTCGTCGGCGCGAACATGAACTTCTAAGTCGACAGGCCGTCCGAGGCTCTCGGGTCCCGGACGGCCGCCGACGATAGACGCTGAAGAGCCGCCAGGTCCGCCTGGCGGCTCTTTTCGTTGTCCCCCCGACCGTTGACGCGCCATCCGGCGCGACCTACGGCCCCAGGGGACTGGATGGCTCCTTGAGGGGAACAGATCGATGCGCGTCTTGGTGGGCACCCCGACGTACAACGGCCAATTGACCACCAACTACACCGGCTCGCTGCTGGCGCTGTGGTCCGAGATGGGCGACCAGCTGGACTGGAAGACCACCAGCGGCACGCTGCTGGCCTGGGCGCGCAACACCCTGGCCAGCCTGGTCCTGGAATCCACCCACACCCACCTGCTGTTCATCGATTCCGACATCGATTTCCCGCCGGACCTGATCAAGCGGATGCTGGCGTTCGACGCGCCCATCGTCTCGGCGGTCTGTCCGCACCGGATCCTGGACATCAACCGCTTCCACGCCATGTCGCGCCAGTTCGACGAACCGGCCGCCGCCTGGGCCCGCTCGCTCAGCTTCGTCATGGAGCTGGAACAGCCGCCGGTGGAACGGAACGGCTTCTACCGCGCCACGCGCACCGGCACCGGCCTGATGCTGATCAAGCGCGAGGTCTTCGAGACCCTGCGCGACGCCCACCCGGAGCTCTATCGCCCGGCCCAGGGCAGCTATTACGAGCACCAGGGCCTGAAGAACGTCCTGCAGTGCTTCGATCCCGCCCACGACGCGAACGGGATCAGCATGGGCGAGGACGTCTCGTTCTGCCGCCGCTGGCAGGCGACCGGCGGCGAACTGTGGGTCGTGTTCGATGACACCGTGGGCCACGTCGGCCCGTACGTCTTCCGCGCACGGGCCTGACGCGCCGGACCTATTCGGCGGGCTGCAGCGTCCGCGACACCACCGCGCCGCCCAGGCGGGCCGTGATGATCTCCTCGGCCTCCCGCACGATCCGGTGGATCAGCTCGGCGCAGGTCGGGATGTCGTGGATCAGGCCCTGGATCTGGCCGGCCGACCAGATGCCGTAGTCGGGGTCGCCCGCCTCGTAGACCACCTTGCCGCGCACGCCGGCCACAAGGTCCTTCACGTCCTCGAACTTGGCGCCGCCGGCGCGCTCGATCGCCACGACCTGGTCGCTGATCGAATTCTTCGCCACCCGGGCGGTGTTGTGCATGGTGCGGAAGATCAGGTTGGTCTGGCGCTCGTCGTTGGCGACGATCTGCTCCTTCACCTTCTGGTGGATCGGGCTCTCGACCGTGGCCATGAACCGGGTGCCCATGTTGATGCCCTCGGCGCCCAGCGCCAGGGCCGCCACCAGGCCACGCGCGTCGCCGAAGCCGCCCGAGGCGATCATCGGGATCTTCACCTTGTCGGCCGCCGCCGGGATCAGGATCAGCCCGCCAATGTCGTCCTCGCCGGGGTGGCCGGCGCATTCCAGGCCGTCGATGGAGATGGCGTCCACCCCCATGCGCTCGGCTGACAGGGCGTGGCGCACGGCGGTGCACTTGTGGATCACCTTCACGCCATGGGCCTTGAAGTGATCGACGTGCTCCTGCGGCTTATAGCCGGCCGTCTCGACGATCTTCACGCCGCTGTCGATGATCGCCTGACGGTATTCCGCGTAGGGCGGCGGGGTGATCGCCGGCAGGATGGTCAGGTTCACGCCGAACGGCTTGTCCGTCAGCTTGCGCGCCTTCTCGATCTCGCGGCGCAGGTCGTCGGGGGTCGGCTGGGTCAGCGCGGTGATGAAGCCCAGCCCGCCGGCGTTGGCCACGGCCGCCACAAGCTCGGCGCGGCCCACCCACTGCATGCCGCCCTGCACGATCGGGTGCTCGATGCCGAAGGTCTCGGTGAAGCGTGTCCTGATCGCCATCTGACGTCCTCCCAAACAGTTGTTCGAGGCAGTTGAACCGCTGGACGCAGCGTCAAGCAAGCGCGGGCGGCGGCCCCAGTTCGGCGGCCAGCCAGTCCACGAACAGCCGCGCGGGCGGCGACAGCGGCCGCGCCCCGTGCGGGATGGCGGCGAACCCCTCGTCGAACGACACGGGCGCGCCCAGGGCCACCAGCCGCCCGTCGCCCAGGTCCCGCTCCACCAGCCGTACCTCGACCAAGGCCACGCCCAGGCCCGCCGTCGCGGCTTCGATGCACAGGTGCGAGTGCGGAAACGCCATCACTGAGGCCGCCGCCACCGCGCGGCCCGCCCGCCGCGCCCACAGGTCCCAGGCGCGCGACGTGTGCTCGTGGACGATCCGGCAGGGCGCCGAGAGCACGCCCGACGCGTCGATCCGCGCCGGATAGCCCGGCGCCGCCACGGGCACGAATGCGGCGTCGCCCAGGCGAATGGCGCGGGTGCGGTCGGCCTCGGGATAGCCCAGCCAGTCCCACAGCACGATCAGGTCGGCGTCGGTCTCGTGCCGCATCTCGCGCGCCGAGGTCATCGACAGCCGAACCCGAATCTGGGGATGCGCGCGGGCGAACCCGCCCAGGTGCGGCGCCAGCCAGCGGGTGGCGAAGGTGGCGCTGCAGGCCACATGCACGCTGGGCGTCCGCGCCGGCGGCGCCACCGCCTCATAGGCCTGTGACAGCGCCGCGAACGCCTGGCCCACCGCCGCCGCCAGCTGGGTTCCCGCCGAGGTCGGGCGCAGGCCGGTCCCGGCCTTCTCGAAGAACGCCACGCCCGCATGATCCTGCAGCGCGCGGATCTGCTTGCTGACCGCGCCGTGGGTCCGGCCCAGGGTCTCGGCCGCCCGGCTGACCGAGCCCAGGCGAACAACCGCCTCGAAGGCGCGAAGCGTCGGCAGCGGCGGCAGGCGGTCGGACATCGCCAGATCCAATCTGTGAATTCTGCTCACAGCTATCACGACCCGATCTCGATTTTCTATGGGCACGCCGTCTGATTGAACATGCCGACACCAGAGAACTGTGAGCGAGGGTAACGCAATGGCGTCGCACGGCGGAGATTTCGACTACGAGGCGCACGGCGCGGGCTATGCCGCGATCCGCCGTCCCGACTCCCGGATCGAGGCCCTGGTCCACGCCGCCCTGGGCGACGCGCGCACGGTGCTGAACGTCGGCGCGGGAGCCGGCTCGTACGAGCCCACGGACCGGCATGTGATCGCCCTGGAGCCCGCCGCCGCCATGCGCGCCCAGCGCGGCCCGGATCGCGTCCCGGCCATCGCCGGCTTCGCCGAGGCCCTGCCCCTGGACGACGGCGCGGTCGATGCGGTGATGGCGATAATGACGGTCCATCAGTGGTCGGACCTGGATGCGGGACTGGCCGAATTGCGGCGGGTGTCGCGCGGCCCGGTCGTGGTGCTGGCCGGCGACGGGGACCGGTTGCCGCTCTACTGGCTGAACGACTACGCGCCCGACCTGATCGCCGCCGAACAGCTGCGCTATCCGCCCATCGCCCACATCGCCCGGCGGATCGGCCGGACGGCGCAGGTGCAGGCCGTCCCGATCCCCCTGGACTGCACGGACGGCTTCACCGAGGCCTTCTACGGCCGCCCGGAACGGCTGCTGGACCCCGCGGTCCGCAAGGCGCAGTCGTCTTGGGGCTTCATGCCGGAGGGCGCCGAAGCGCGGTTCGTCGAGAGCTTGTCGGCCGACCTGGCCTCGGGGCACTGGGACGACCGCCACGTCCATCTGCGCACCCAACCCACCTTCGAGAGCTCGATGCGTTTGATCGTGGGCCAGCCATAATCCATCCGCTCGGCGAAAGCCGGGACCCAGATGGCGCAACTCTGACGCGGGCTCCCCAAACTCACCGCCTATCCCATCCACAATCGCGCTTTGGGATCTGGGTCCCGGCATTCGCCGGGATGAGCGGTTATGGAGTTCCTACTGAATCCCGCTCCGCCCGATCGCGTAGAACCGCTCGGCGCGCTGGGTGGTCAGTTCCGAGACCGAGAGGCCTTCCAGAGCTTTCAGCTCTTCTTCCACCGCGTCGCCGACGGCGGTCATGGCAGCCTCCGGGTCGGAGTGGGCGCCGCCGGCCGGCTCGGGGATGATCCGGTCGACGATCTTCAGCTTGATCAGGTCCTGGGCGGTGATCTTCATCGCCTTGGCCGCCTCGCCCGGCGTCCGCGCGCCGCGCCAGAGGATCGAGTTGGCGCCCTCCGGCGGGATCACCGAATAGATCGCGTGCTCCAGGATCAGCACCCGGCTGCCGCAAGCGATGCCCAGCGCGCCGCCTGAGCCGCCCTCGCCGGTGACCACGGCCACCATCGGCACCTGCAGCATCAGCGCCTTCTCGGTGGAGCGCGCGATGGCCTCGGCCACGCCGCGTTCCTCGGAGGCCATGCCCGGATAGGCGGCCGGCGTATCGACGAAGCTGATCACCGGCAGGCTGAACCGCTCGGCCATCTCGAACAGGCGCACGGCCTTGCGATAGCCCTCGGGCCGCGCGTAGCCGAAGTTGTGCTTGATGCGGGTGACGGTGTCGCGGCCCTTCTCGTGGCCCATGATCACCACGGGCTGGCCGCGGAAGCGGCCGATGCCGCCCATGATCGCCTGGTCGTCGGCGAACTTGCGATCGCCGCGAAGTTCCTGGAACTCGTCGATCAGCGCGCCGACGTAGTCGACGAAGTGCGGCCGGTCGGGGTGGCGTGCGACTTGCGTCTTCTGCCAGGCGTCGAGGTTCGAATAGGCCTCGATGCGCAGCGCCTGCGCCCGCTCGCGCAGGGATTCCAGCTCGTCGTCCGACCCGCCGCCGGCGGTTTCCGAGAGCTTGGAGAGTTCCTCGATCTTGGCTTCGAGGTCGGCGATCGGTCGCTCGAACTCGAGGTAGTGCGCGGCCATAAGGCATCCGTCCGAAAGAGGCTGCCGCCCCGAGGAAGCGGGGGAAAATAGGCGTGAACGGCTCCGCTAACAAGCAGTGAGGACCGACGCCGGTTCCGCCGCGACGGAACACTCAAGCCTCAGACTCGTTTGGGCTGTTCGAGGGGACCTGGAGCTGAACCATGAATAACGTCACGAAAGTCGCAATGGCCTCCGCGCTGGCGCTCGCCACCGCGATGCCGGCCGTCGCCCAACAGTATCGTCCGACGCCGGAGTATCAGCGTCAGCAGGACGCCTACGACGCTCAGAAGTCGCAATACGAGGACCAGCGCGCCCAGTACGAAGAGCGCCGCCAGGACTATCGCGAAGCCAGCCGCGACTCGCGTGAAGCGCGCCGCGACTATGAGCGCCGTCTGGCCGAGTGGAACCGCGCCCAGGTGATCTACGATCGCCGCTACGGCCGCGGCGCCTACGCCCGGGTGTATGCGCGTCCCGTGTGGGACCAGACCGCCTGGTCCAGCTATGAGGCGCCGCCCTACGCCGGCTACTACGGCCGCAACAGCACCCAGACCGGCGTGCCCTGCAACACGAGCAACAACACCGCCGCCGGCGGCGTGATCGGCGCCCTGGCCGGCGCGGTGCTTGGCTCGCAGGTCGCCTCGCGCGGGGCGCGCACCGAGGGCGCCGTCCTGGGCGGTGTCGCCGGCGCCGTGATCGGCGGAGCCGTGGGCAACGCCAACGCCAAGTACAAGTGCGACAGCCGCGGCCCGTACTTCTCGGAAAGCGACACCGTCGCCTATCGCGAAGGCCGCAACCGCTACGCGTCCAGCTACGACAGCAACTACTACGAGAACCGCCGCTGCCGCCTGGCCGCCGCCCCGGTCGATTCCTACGGCCGCGACGTCCGCTACGTGCGCGTGTGCCCCGACGACCAGGGCCGCTACCGCATCACGGGCTAACTGAGATCCTTCTCCCCCTGCGGGAGAAGGTGTCAGACGAAGTCTGACGGATGAGGGGTCGCAGGGAGCTATCCGTCGCGGCCCCTCTTCGTTTCCGGCGGTCAGGTTGGCGCGCGCCCTCATCCGTCTCGCCTCGCGAGCCACCCCACAAGGGGAAAAGGCTCTAAGGTCTTTTCCGCGCCAGCGGATGGCGCGTCTGCACCACCTCGCGCAGCCGATCCGACGCCACGTGGGTGTAGATTTGCGTCGTGGCGATATCCGCGTGCCCCAGCAGCTTCTGCACGACCCTCAGGTCCGCGCCGCCCTCCAGCAGGTGGGTGGCGAAGGCGTGGCGCAGGACGTGCGGGCTGACGCGCTCCGGGTCGATCCCGGCGCCGGCGGCGGCCTCGTCCAGCACCTGGGCGAAGCGACGGGGCGTCAGGCGTCCGGCCTTGCCCCGTGAGGGAAACAGCCAGGGGCTGGAGCGCTCGCCCTTGGGCAGGAACTTCACCCGCACCGCCAGATAGGCCTTCACCGCCGCGCGGGCGGCGTCGTTCAGCGGCGCCAGCCGCTCCTTGCCCCCCTTGCCTTTGACGATCAGATAGGCCGGATCGCGGGCCAGGGCCGCCAGCGGCAGGGCCGTCAGCTCCGAGATCCGCAGGCCCGACGCATAGGCCAGCTCGACCATGCAGCCGAAGCGCAGGCCCTGGGCCCCGTCACGGGCCGACGCCGCGCCGATCAGCCGGTCCATCTCCTCGCGCGACAGCACGCGCGGCAGCGGCCGGCCCTTCTTCGGCGCCTCGACCCGCCGCGAAGGATCGTCGTCGCGCCAGCCTTCGCCCAGGACGAACCGGTAGAACTGGCGCACCGCCGCGCGCCGCCGCGCCGCCGTGGCCGGCGACAGGCCTCGCACCCCCAGGTCGGCGAAATAGGCCTCGATGTCCTCGGCCCGGGCCTCGGCTAGCCCCTGTCCCCGCGTGGCGAGATAGCCGCTGGCGTCGGTGAGATCGCGGGAATAGGCCGACAGCGTGTTGTGCGCAGCCGCCCGTTCCACGGCCATCATCTCCAGGAACGCCTCGGCCCACTCCGCGCCCTTGTTGCTCATTTGAGGCCTGCCAGGCCCTCGAGCACGAAGAGGCGGGCGTCGTCGGCCAGGCCGACGCGGATCAGGGTGCGTACGATGCGCGCGCGGTCGCCGATGGCCGGCCCGGCCACGCCGGCGTCGGCGGCGGTCCACAACGCCAGCAGCGCGGCTTCCCCGATGCGGCGGCTGTCGGCGGCGGCTTCCAGCGCCAGGTTGCGGCCGGCGGGCGCCTTGCCCTCCGGGACCGTGAACGCGGAGATCCGCGCGCGGTCGGGTCCCGGCAGGTCGTTGGCCAGCGCCGCCAGCAGCACGGCGGCGGCCTGCAGGCGCGGCCTGGTCTTCGGGTCCGTCGAGTCGGCCGCCGCGGCGATCAGGGCCGAGACCCCGGTCTCGGGCGGCAGGCCGGCGACCACCGACTGGCCCAAGCCGCCGATCTGTCCGTCGATCAGGCTCAGGTCGAAGGTCGGCGACACGGGCGCGGCGCCGCTGGCGGCGGCGGCCACCGCCGGCGCGGCCTTCGCCGCCGTCAGGTCCAGGTTCAGGCTCTTGGACAGCGCCAGGTCCAGGCCGTTGCGCAGCGAGGCGGCTCCGGCGGGCGTGCCCGACAGCTTGGCGGCCATCAGCCGGCCGTAGACGGCGTCGCGCGCCTGGGCCTGGGCCAGGTCGAAGGTGAGCTGGGCCTGGGGCCCCTGCCCCGCCTCGGCCTGGCAGAACGCCCGCAGGCGCAGCCAGTAGGCGTCGGCCCGGCCGATGGAGAGGCCCTCGGCGATCGAACAGGCGCGGGTGTTGTCGCCGGCCAGCAGCGCGGTCTCGGCGGCGGCTTGCGACAGCGCCGCGTTGCGATCAAGTCCCGGCGCGCGGTCCAGGATGCGGGCGGCGGCCGCCACATCGCCCAGGGCGATCAGGGCGCTGGCGCGAGCGCCTGACAGGCCCTCGTCGCTGGCCGAGCCGTCCGGGCCCTTGGCTCCGGTGGCCAGGACGCGCCGGGCCAGGGACGCCGAGGCCGGCGACAGCGGCTTGGCGGCCAGCAGCGGCAGGACCGCGCGCGCGGTCTCCACCGGCGTGCCGCTCCACAGATCGGCCGGCAGGCCGGTGTCCCGGCCAGGGGTCGAGAACGCGTCGGGGGCGGCGAGTTGGACGACCTGGACCTGGGCGGCTGCGGGCGCCGCGGCCAGCATCAGGAGGCCTGCGAGAAGGGCGATACGGTGCATGAGGCCAGCTTATCCACCGCCGCGCGTTGGCGCGAGTACACAGGGTCGTGTAAAGGCTTCGCCGTTCATGGACCGCTACGAACCGTTACGCCGCCGCACTATCGCGCTTGTGGGCCTCATGGGCGTCGGCAAGTCGAGCGTGGGCCGCCGCCTGGCCAATGCGCTGGGCCTGCCCTTCCGCGACGCGGATGCCGAGGTCGAGTCAGCCGCTGGCCGGTCGATCCCCGAGATCTTCGCCCAGCTTGGCGAGCCCGCATTCCGCGATGGCGAGCGGCGCGTGATCGGCCGCCTGCTGGAGGGACCGCCGCATGTGCTGGCCACCGGCGGCGGCGCGTTCATGAGCCCCGAAACCCGCGGCCTGATCAAGCAGCACGCCCTGTCGATCTGGCTGAAGGCCGACCTCGAGGTCCTGGCCCGCCGGGTCGGGCGCAAGGACAGCCGCCCCCTGCTGGCCGGCAAGGATCCGATCGACGTGCTGCGCGCCCAGGCCGAGATCCGCTATCCGGTCTATGCCGAGGCCGACATTTCCGTGGAGACGGGCGACGCCGCCCACCACGTCACGGTCGGTCAGGTGATCGCCGCCATGCAAGCCTATCTGGGTGAACCCGCCGAATGAGCCGCACCATTCCCGTGGGCCTGGGGGATCGCGCCTATGACGTGGTGGTGGGCGAAGGCCTGCTGGACGTCGCCGGCCGCCTTATCGCGCCGTTCCAGAAGCGTGGCCGCACGGCCGTGGTCTCCGACGAGACCGTCTGGCGCCTGCACGGCGAGCGTCTCACCGCCTCGCTGAACGCCTCCGGCATCGAGGCCCTGCCGGTGATCGTGGCGCCGGGCGAGCAGTCCAAGAGCTTCGCGGGCCTGGCCGACGTCTCCGACCGCCTGCTGGCGCTGGAGCTGGATCGAGGCGACATCGTCACGGCGTTCGGCGGCGGCGTGGTCGGCGACCTCGCGGGCTTCGCGGCGGCGATCTACAAGCGCGGCATCGACTTCGTGCAGATCCCAACCACCCTCCTGGCCCAGGTGGACTCATCGGTCGGCGGCAAGACCGCCATCGACACCCCGCGCGGCAAGAACCTGGTGGGCGCGTTCCACCAGCCGAAGCTGGTGCTGGCCGATCTGACCGTGCTCTCGACCCTGTCCGACCGCGAGATGCGCGCGGGCTACGCCGAGGTGATCAAGTACGGCCTGCTGGGCGACCTCGACTTCTTCGAATGGCTGGAGGCGAACGTCGCCGCGGTGCTGGCCCGCGATCCGGCGGCGCTGTCCCACGCCGTGGCGCGTTCCATCGAAATGAAGGCCGAGATCGTCGCCGAGGATGAGCGCGAACAAGGGCGCCGCGCGCTTCTGAACCTCGGCCATACCTTCGGCCATGCCCTGGAATCCGAGACCGGCTACGGCGACGCCCTGCTGCACGGCGAGGCCGTCGGCGCCGGCATGGCCCTGGCCTTCCGCTTTTCCGCCGCCCAGGGACTGGTCACCGGCCAGGACGCCCAGCGCGCCACCCGCGGCATCGCGGCCTCCGGCCTGCCCACCACCTTGGCCCAGGTCGCCGGCCACCCGTTCGACGCCGCCCGCCTGGTCGCCCACATGGGCCAGGACAAAAAGGCCGAGGCCGGCCGCCTGACCTTCATCCTCGCCCGCGCGCTGGGGGACGCTTACGTCGCCAAGGACGTGGACGCCGCCGCCGTGCGAGATTTTCTGATCACCGAAGGCGCAACGCCATGATCTGGGCCCTAATCGCGGCGCTGGCCCCGTCGCTCCTCATCCTGCTCACGCTCTCCGGCCTGCTATCGGCCGCCGAGACCTCGATGACGGCCGCCAGCCGCGGACGCCTGCACCAGCTCGAACGCGAGGGCGACCGCCCCGCCCGGCGGATCAACCGGCTCCTGACCAATCAGGAGACGATGATCGGCGCCATCCTGCTGGCCAACAACGTCATCAACATCGGCGCCTCGGCCCTGACCACCAGCGTGCTGTCGGTGGCCTTCCCCGGCCCGCTGGGCGCGCTGATCGCCACGGTCGTGATGACCGTGCTGATCGTCATCTTCTCGGAGATCCTGCCCAAGACTCTGGCCATCGCCCACGCCGACGACGTGGCCCGCACCCTCTCGGTGCCGACGTTCTGGACCGTGCGCCTGTTCGGGCCGCTGGCGGACGGCGCCCAGTGGGTCGTGCGCCTGACCCTGCGCCCCTTCGGCATCAAGCTGGACGCCGGCACCGACGTGCTGGCCGCCCACGAGGAGATCCGCGGCGCGGTTGAGTATCACCATTCGGAAGGCCTGGTGGAGACCCGCGACCGCTACATGCTGGGCGGGGTGCTGGACCTGGGCGAGATGGACGTCTCCGAGGTCATGGTCCACCGCCGCTCGATGGAGACGGTCGACGGCGCCCTCAGCCCCCGCGCCATCGTCAACGAGACCCTGGCCAGCCAGCACAGCCGGGTGCCGATCTACCTCGACGACCCCGAGAACGTCGTGGGCATCCTGCATGTGAAGGACCTGCTGCAGGCCATCACCGACGCGGACGGCCGCATCGACGACCTGGACGTGCGCGCGATCCTGCGCGAGCCCTGGTTCATCCCCGAGACCACCAGCCTGAAGGACCAGCTGGCCGCCTTCCTGAAGCGCCAGAACCACTTCGCCCTGGTGGTGGACGAATACGGCGCCCTGCAGGGCCTGGTGACCCTCGAGGACATCCTTGAGGAGATCGTGGGCGAGATCGAGGACGAGCACGACGTGGTCGCCGCCGGGATCAAGCCGGATGCCGACGGCGGCGTGATCGTCGAGGGCTCGGTGACCATCCGCGACCTCAACCGGATGCTGAACTGGAACCTGCCGGACGATGAGGCGGTCACCGTGGCCGGCCTGCTGATCCACGAAGCCCAGGCGATCCCCGAGGTCGGCCAGACCTACACTTTCCACCGCCACCGCTTCCGCGTGGAGGCCCGCAAGGGCGCCCGGATCACCTCGCTCAGGGTCGAACCCCTGCCCCCGCTCGAATACGAGGAATAAGTCCCTGCTCCCAGGCGGGAGCAGGGACCTCAGCCTCTAGAAGTTCATGCCGGCCCCGATGAAGAGGTAGCGGCCGCGGTTGTCATACTGCGACGCCCCGGGGGCCGTGCCGTTGAACGTCTCGGGCAGGGCGGGCGGATGGCGATCGAACACGTTGATCAACCCGGCCCGCATCGTGAGCTGGTCGTTGTACCTGTAGGTCACGCGCAGATCGTGCCGGAAGTAGTCGCCCGTTTTGTACGGGTTCAGCTGGTTCGGCTGGAGCGCGTTGTTGGCGATCATCGAGTCGATCCAGAGCGTGGCCCAGGTCACCGAGGCCTTGTCGTTGGACCAGCGGATCTGACCGTTCGCCTTCCACTCCGGCAGCCCGTTGTTGATGGTGTTGGCGAGCTGCGTGTAGGCCTGCCCCGGCAGCCCCTGGAGGGTGAAGCCGTACATCCAGGTGGCGTCCAGCCGAAGCGCGATGTCGCCGTAGTCCTTGCCGAGCAGGTCTGCGGTGTGGAAGCCGTACGAAATCGCATAGTCCCAGCCCTCGACCTTCACGCTAGCAACGTTCTGGTTGGTCAGGACCACCTGGGTCACGCCGCCGACCACGCTGCCGCCGTTCGTCCCCGCGCGGTCGCGCTGGATCTGGGCGCAGAACGGGTTGGAATCGATCGGCTGGCTCGAGTCGTAGCAGAGCGCCTGGAACAGCGTGTTGATCGGGATCGTGCCGATCTGAGCCGTCACATTGTATTTGAAGAAGTCCGCCGAGATCTGCAGGCCCGGAACCCAGCGGGGCTGCATGATCACCCCATACTGGTAGCTGTGCGCGACTTCCGGATCGAGATCGGGATTGCCGCCCTGAAGCAGCGCCAGGGATGAGCGGCCCGTGCCGAAGTTCGACTGGAACGTCGCGGGGTTCCAGCCGGGGATCGCGGCGGCGCAGGTCACCCGGCGCGCGGCCTGTTGCGCCGCCGTGGCGCCTGCGAAGACTGTCGCATCGCAGGGGTCGGTGGCGGCGGTGGTGAAGTTCCGGCTCTGCGGGGAGAACAGCTCGACGATATTCGGCGCACGCACGGCCGTGGACTGCGAGGCCCGGAAGCGAACGTCCTTGAAGGGCGCCCATTCGGCGTGCAGCCGGTACTGGTCCGTGCCGCCGACCGACGAGTAGTCCGACACCCGGCCCGCCAGTTCGACGCTTAGTTCCTCCGCGAACGGCACGTCCTTCAGGATCGGGATACGGATCTCACCGTAGGCCTCCTTGACGTCGTACTCGCCCTGGCGAGTCCCGATGGCATTGAAGAACAGCGCGCCCGAGGCGCCCAGCGCGTCCTGTGCGAAGAAGCTCTCCTCTTTGCGATACTCGGTCCCGACGGCCACGCCCACCGGGCCCGCCGGCAGGTCGAAGAGGTTGGCCGCGAAGTTCAGGCCGGCGACCGTCTGCTTCACCTGCTGGTCCGTGACGGACGTCGCGTTGGCCCAGTTGATCGCCTCGCGCGACGGCTGGCCGTTGACCAAGTCCCAGGGCGCGCAGCCGGCGGCGCGCGCGGCGGCGTCGCGGCAGACGACCTGGCCGTTGATCAGCACGGCGTCCACCGCCTGCTGCACCCGCGCCAAGTTCGGCACGCCATACGAGATGGTCGAGCCGCTCAGCTTCGCGTGCTGGGCGTACCAGTCCCAGTTCACCTCGCGTCCGAAGGTCTCGAACTTGCCTTCCATGCCGATGGCTACGCGGGTCTGCTCGCGCTCGGTCTTCACGTCGCGGCCGCCGAACTCGACCCACGTCTTGCCGACCTGGACCGCCGTCGCCTGGTTGAGCGCCAGGCCCGCCCCGCGCTGGTCGAACGGCAGGGGTTGCCCATTGGCGCCGTTGACCGCACCGGTCCACACCGCCCGCAGCGCCGCCGCGGCCGCGCCCGGGCCGTTCAGGTAGGCGTTGTCGCCGCGGATCACGATCGGCATGGTCCCGCCGCCCACGGCGTTCGAGAACGCCGGACCGAAGAACCCATAGCCCGACACCTTCACATAGCTGGCGTCGACGAAGGCCTTCCAGTTGTCGGTGATCTTGTAGTCCACGTAGGTCCGCAGCACGGCGCGGCTGCTCTTGCCCTGCAGCGCCGTGAACACCTGGTTGTAGAACAGCGACTCGTCCTGGCAGGTCGGCTGGACCGTCGCCGTGGCGCAGGCCTGGGACAGCCGCGCGATCGAGGCGCCGTTGTCGCGCACGTCACGGGTGACCGCCAGGCCCGTGCCCACGACGTTGCTGCTGCGGAGTTGGAAGGTGGCGAAGGGCGAGCTGTTCGCCCGCGACTGCGGGACGATGTCCTGCGTGATCACGCCGGTCGCGTTGTTGCGGCGGATGCCGGGAAAGGCCCAATCGCGGTCCTTCTGCATGATCGGCTCGATGCCGGCGTACTCGCCGCCGACCAGCACGTTCAGGCGGCCATCGAACAGCTTCTTCCCCCAGTTGAAGCCGGCGCGCCATTCCTCGCCGTCCTTGTCCTCGGTGATCCCGGTCTGGAGGTCGATCTCCAAACCCTCCTGCTGCTTCTTCATGACGAAGTTGACGACGCCCGAGATGGCTTCCGAGCCGTAGACCGCCGAGGCGCCTCCCGCGATCGTTTCCACGCGCTCGATCATCAGCGAAGGGATGGTGTTCAGGTCCACGGCCGGGGACGAAGCGTCAGAGAACGGCAACCGGCGGCCGTCCATCAGCACCAACGTTCGCGTTGCGCCCAGGCCGCGGATGTCGGCGCGCGCCTGGCCGGCCAGGAACAGGGTGGCCGAGGTGGTCTGCTGGTTCTGGTTGGGGTTGATGTTCGGCTGGTCCAGCAGGATGTCGCCGATCGAGGTGTTGCCCGACTCGCGGATCGCCTCGGCGGTCACCACGGAAAGCTGCTGTGGCGCGCTGAATGTGTCGCGGCGGATGCGCGAGCCGGTGACGACGATCTCGCCGACCTCGGCCGCGCCGTCGGCGGCGGCTTGGGCGGCGGCGGTGTCGGCCCAGGCGGTGGCGGCCATCGCGCCACAGATGAACGAAGTGGCCAGCAGGCGCTGGCGCATCGAGTAGACCTTCAAATCCAATCCTCCAGTGGCCGCCGGCTCCCTTGGGGACGCGGGCGGCGGACATGCGTTCGCAGCGGTCAGGATCTGGAATGGGCGCCGGGTTACGCGCGCTGCCCCCAGCCGCCGTCTGTCGGCGTGCATAGGGAGGGGCGGCGGCGACGCTTAAGGAGATCGCCTCAGCGGTCCCATGAAAGTGGCTCACATGTGACGGCGCGGCGTGACGCCAGCAGCACGAAGAGCGCAGTTATATTATTGATTTTTATAGCATTTCATCCGCGTCACCGAACTCGAAGCGCGCGCGGCAAGTCATGGTCTCGCGAGACCACGGGCCGGTCACCGACGGCGATGTGTGACGCTGATGTGGCGCCGGCGACACGCCGGACGGCGCCTCAGCCTTCGCGGTAGTAGGGCTCGACCGGGCCTTGCAGCTTCATGGTCAGCTGGTTGCCGTGACGGTCCTTGGACGCGCCGACGGCCAGCCGCACCCAGCCTTCGCTGACGCAGTATTCCTCGACATTGGTCTTGTCCTGCCCCTTGAAGCGGATGCCGACGTTCCGTTGCAGAACTTCGGAGTCATAGAAGGGGCTGTCCGGGTTCACCGACAGACGATCCGGCAGGGCGGGAGGCGTGTCTTCGCTCATGCGCGGGGAGTTCGCACGGCACGCGCGCGCGTTCAAGCTTTCGCCGCATTGCCAATCCGCCGCAGGCGGGGTTCAACAGCGGCCATGAAACTCAGCCTCGCCGCCCTCGCGGCCCTGCTCGTGGTCGCCCCCGCCATGGCCGAAAAACTTCCCCCGCAGCGGATCTTCGAAAGCCCCGACATCTCGGGGCCCCGCGCCAAGGGCGTCCAGCTGTCGCCCGACGGCAAGTCGGTGACCTACATCAAGACCCGCGCCGACGACCTGCGGATCACCGACCTGTGGATCGCCGACGTGGCCGGCGGCGAGCCCCGCCTGCTGCTGGACGGCAAGCAGCTGGCCCCCGCCGAGCGCGAACTGTCCGAGGCCGAGAAGGCCCGGCGCGAACGCGCCGGCGTCGCCACCCGGGGCGTCGTGGACTATGCCTGGGACGACCTGGGCAAGGTGATCCTGGCCCCCGTCGAGGGCGACGTCTGGGTCTACGATGTGGGGGCCAAGCAGGCCCGCCAGCTCACCAAGACGCCCGGCGACGAGATCGACGCCAAGATCTCGCCCAAGGGCGGCTTCGTCTCCTACGTCCGCGACGACAACCTCTTCATCACGCCCACCGCCGGCGGCGCCGAACGCGCCCTGACCGAGGGCGGGACCGAGCTGAAGAGCTGGGGGACCGCCGAATTCATCGCCCAGGAGGAGATGGACCGCCACACCGGCTACTGGTGGAGCCCGGACGACAAGGCCATCGCCATCGCCTTCGTCGACCAGACCGGCGTCGACATCGTCGATCGCCCGGAAGTGAACGCCACCGGCGCCCGCGTCGTCCCGCAACGCTACCCCCGCCCCGGCCGTCCGAACGCCAGGGTCGACCTCTACGTCCAGCCGCTGGACGGCGGCCCGCGGGTGAAGGTCGACCTGGGCGCCGACCCCGACATCTACCTGGGCCGCGTGAACTGGTCGAAGGACGGCAAGACCCTCTACGTCCAGCGCGAGGCCCGCGACCAGCGGCGCCTGGACCTGATCGCGGTCGATCCCGCCACTGGCCAGGGCAAGGTCATCCTCAGCGAGACCGACCCGCACTGGGTGGACCTGACCGACGACTTCAGGCCGCTGAAGGATGGGACCTTCCTGTGGTCGTCCGAGCGCTCGGGCTTCCGCCACCTGTATCTCCACGCCGCCGACGGCAAGGTCATCCGCCAGGTGACCAAGGGCGACTGGCCGGTGGAGCAGGTCGAGGGCGTCGACGAGGCCGCGAAGACGGTGATCTTCGCCGCCCACAAGGACCGCCCCATCGACCGACGCATCTATTCGGTCTCCTACGCCAAGCCGGGCGAGCCCAAGGCCCTCACCTCGGCCGGCGGCTCCTGGACCGTCACCGTCGCCGGCAAGGGCGGCGCCTTCGCCGGGACCTATGAGGACCCGAAGACCCCACCCCAGACCGCGCTCTATCGCGCCGACGGCAGCCGCGTGCGCTGGATCGAGGAGAACGCGCTGAAGGCCGGCCACCCGTTCTGGCCCTACGCCGAGCGCCTGCGCACGCCCGAGTTCGGAACCACCAAGGCCGCCGACGGCAGCGACCTGTGGTGGTCGCTGCGCACCCCGCCCGGCTTCGATCCGGCCAAGAAGTATCCGGTGATCGTCCAGGTCTACGGCGGCCCCGGCAGCGCCCGCGTCTCGGCGACCTGGCACACGCCCGAGGACCAGATCCTGCTGGACGCCGGCTACATCCTGTTCCGCCTGGACAATCGCGGCACGCCGCACCGCGCGGCCGCCTTCAAGACCCAGATCGACCGCAAGATGGGCCAGCTCGAGGTCGACGATCAGATCGCCGGTGCGAAATACCTGCAAACCCTGCCCTACGTGGACGCCACGCACATCGGCGTCACCGGCTGGTCCTACGGCGGCTACATGACCCTGCTCATGCTGACGGCCCCCGACAGCCCGTTCAAGGCGGGCGTCGCCGGCGCGCCGGTCACCGACTGGAAGCTCTACGACACCCACTACACCGAGCGCTTCATGGGCACGCCGCAGAACAACGCCGACGGCTACGCCAAGGGCGAGGTGGTCAGCCGCCTGAGCCGCCTGAAGCCCGGCGCGCTGCTGCTGATGCACGGCATGGCCGACGACAACGTCACCTTCGACCACTCGACCCGGGTGCTGTTCGCGCTGCAGGCCCAGGGCACGCCGTTCGAGATGATGGTCTATCCGGGCCTGCGCCACCGCGGCGGCTGGACCCCCACCAACCGCATGCACCGCGCCATGCAGACCGTCGACTTCTTCGACCGCAAGCTGAAGGGCGACTAGGTCCTTAGGCGACGGCGGCTTCCGCCGGGGCGTCGTCGTCCAGCACGCTTTCGATGGCGGCGATCAGGGCGGTCATCTCGATGGGCTTGGCGACGAAGCCGTTCATGCCGGCGGCCAGATACTCCTCGACCTGGTGGCGCATCACATTGGCGGAGACGGCCAGGATCGGCGTGGGGCCGACCCCGCGCGCGGCCTCCAGCGCCCGGATCGCCTGGGTCGCGTCGACGCCGTTCATCACCGGCATCTGGATGTCCATCAGCACCACGTCGAAGCGGTCGCTGGCAAAGGCCTCCAGCGCCTCGGCGCCATCGACGGCCAGCACCAGGTCCACGCCCAGGGGTTCCAGGATCGCGGCCAGCAGCATCTGGTTGGTGGGATTGTCGTCCGCGGCCAGCACCCGCAGGCGGGGCAGCACGCGCTCGGCCTCGGGCGCCGGCGCGCCGCCGGGGGCCGAGGCGTGCAGCCAGTCGATCGGCAGATCGAACGAGAACGCCGACCCCCGACCCTCAACGCTGGTCACCGAGACGTGGCCGCCCATCAGCTCCACGAACTCGCGCGAGATGGCCAGGCCCAGGCCCGTGCCGCCGTGCTTGCGGGTCGTCGTGGGATCCACCTGGTGGAAGCGCCGGAACAGCTGCTCCAGCCGGTCGGGCGCGATGCCGACCCCGCTGTCGGCGATGGTGCAGGCGAAGCCGGCGTCGGTGCGGCGCACATGCACGCGAACCTCGCCGGCGGCGGTGAACTTCACCGCGTTGGAGGTCAGGTTGGCCAGCACCTGCCGGACCCGGCCGCCATCGCCCAGCCAGACGCCCCTGACCGCGGGCTCGACCTCGACCAGGAACCGCACGCCCTTCTGCGCCGCCAGGGTGGCGAAGCCATGGGTGGCAGCCTCCACCGCCTGTTCCAGGTCGAAGGGCCGGGGGTCCAGCTCCATCTTGCCGGCCTCGACCTTGGACAGGTCGAGGATGTCGTTCAGCAGGGCCAGCAGCGCCTCGCCCGAATTTCGGATTACCTGGACCTTCTCGCCGTCGGCGGGGTCCAGGTCGCTGCGGGCCAGCACCTGGGCCATGCCCAGCACGCCGTTCAGCGGCGTGCGGATCTCATGGCTCATGTTGGCCAGGAAGCGCGACTTGGCGACGTTGGCGGCCTCGGCCCGGTCGCGCGCCTCCGCCAGCTCGCCCATGGCGTCGGTCAGCGCCCGCTCGTGGCCGGCCAGCCGCCGCGCCACGCGCAGGATCTGCCAGCCCAGCGCGGCCATCACCCCGCCCAGGGCCAGCAGGCCCAGCAGCAGCACCGGCGCCGCTTCCGCCAGCACCCGCAGGCCCGGCCGCTCGGGCGTCCAGGTCAGCCAGCCGATCGGAACGCCGCCTGCGTCGCGCAATTGGATCGCGGCGCCCGGCCGGCGGGGCGCGGCCTCGATGCGCGGATCGGCGATCTGCATCTGGCGCATCGAGAGCAACAGTTGGCGGTCCATCCGCTGGGCCGAGACCAGCAGCATGGCCGCGCCCGGCCGGCGCACCGCATGCGCGTTCTCCGGCGTCACCGTCGAGGCGGCGACCAGGTAGTGGACGCCGCCGGACACCACGATGCCCGAGGCGGTCTCGGCGATGTTGGGATCGGTGGGCGGCAGCAGCGGCGGCTTGGCGCCCCGCGTCGCCTCCATCGCCCGCGCGGCCCGGATCAGCGGCGCCGCATCGGCCAGGAACTGCGCCTGCCGCCGGGGATCGGCGCGCTTGGAGCCGATCCAGGCGTAGAACGGGACGCCCCGGCCATCCAGGGCGACCGAGATGTCGTGGCCGCGGTTGTTGGCGAAATAGCTGCCGATCTCCTCGTCCGCCCACCTGCGGTCGCCGCCGGGGTGGAACTCCCGATAGGCCTGGTCCCAGACGGTGGCGGTGGTGGTGTCGCTGACGATCCGGCGCAGCGAGCGGTCCAGCGCGCTGGTGACCAGGGCGCGGTCCTCGCGGACCTGCAGATCGTCCAGCGCCTGCGAGCCGCCGGCCAATAGGGCGGCAACACCGACCAGCACCAGGGCGACCAGCCCCAGGCCCAGGACCATGAGGCGGCGGAGCGCGATCTGACCTTCTGTCAGATTCTGAGTACGCGGGGGAGACATGGCGCCACCATGTCGCCAATCCCCGCCAACGGCCGGTAAACACCAGGGGCGGGGACGGCTGACATACTGTCGCAGGCGGCGCCGGCCGGCCCTACTTCGGTTTGCGGAACTTCAGCACGACCTGGTCGGTCTTGCCCCGGATCGCGGGGTCAAAGACGCTGGCGGTGTGCGGGTCGGCGGCGTCCTTCAGCAGCGGGCTGTCGGCCTCGAACTTGAAGCCCGCGGCCTCGACCTCCTGTTTGATGATCGCCGGATCGATCCGGTGCACCTTCATCGGCGGCTCCAGGCCCGAGCCGGTGACGGCCACGTGGTCGACGATCAGATAGACCCCGCCCGGCTTCAGCGACTTGAAGACCGCGGCGTTGACCTTGGCCGCCGTGTCCTTGGGGAACGGGGTCAGGTGCAGGTCGTGGTAGTTCTGAACGGTCAGCACCAGGTCCACGCCGTCCGGCAGGGCCAGCGCCCCCAGCGGCGAGGTCAGGGCCGTCACGTTGGCGTACGCGCCCGCGACCTTCTTCTGGTCCTCGGCGTACTTGGCCTGGAACTGGATGAACTCGGACGGCTGGTAGGCGATGACCTGACCCTTCGGCCCCACCGCCACCGACAGCAGGCGGGTGAAATAGCCGCCGCCCATGATCAGATCGACGACCTTGTCGCCCGGCTTCACCCCGGCGAATTCCAGCAGTTCGCCCGGCTTGCGCGCGGCGTCGCGGGCGACCTCTTCGGCCGGCCGCCCCTTGTCCGCCATCGCGGCGACCACATTGGCGGGCGGCGCCGCCTGGGCGACCGTCGCGGTCAGGGCCAGCGCCGCCACGGCGGCCGTCATCCACATGCGAGTCATTGCCCGTCTCCTCCCGAATTTCGGTGTTCGAAACCTAGCACCCGCGACGCTCGCGCCTCTAGCGACTTGCGTGGAACGGCCGTATCCTTGCGGCGCGTGTCAGTCAGGAGCCAACGTTTGATCAAGTCGATCATCGGGGGCGCGGCGGCGGCTGCGCTTCTTTCGGGACCGGCCGGCGCCGCTGTCCCCGCCCCTCGTCCACAATCCTTCGCCTGGGTCGTCAGTCCCACCGACACCGGTTGCCGCGTCGAGCTGGAGCTGGTCGGCCGCTCGGGCGGAATCACCCCCGTCAGCCTGATCTCCGACGGCCAGCTGGTCAGCCTGCGGTTCTTCAAGGACGACCTGCCGGCGCGCGCCTTTCTGCCGATCCGCATCGACAAGGCGCGCTTCTCCAACCTGATGCTGCGCGGCGACGGCGCGGCCGGCGAGCTGGTGCTGTCCGAGGAGACCGAGAGCGCCATGCGCAAGGGCGGGACCCTGGGCGTGGCCTGGCTGTCCGAGGAGCCGCTGACCGCCTCTCTGGCCGGATCGGAACAGGGGCTGTCCGACCTGCGGGTCTGCGGCGCCCAGACCGCGGGACGCCATCGCGAGCGCGCCGCCGCCGAGCAGGCCGCCCGCGACCGCGCCGAGACCGAGGGGCGCGCCCGCGCGCTGAACGAGGCCCAGCTGGCCGCCGTCCAGGCCCAGGCCGCCGCCGCCGACGCCCAGCGCCGCCAGGTCGAGGAAACCGCCGAACGCCAGCGCCGCCTGGAGGCGGCTCAGGCCGAGCGCACCTATGCCGAGGCCCGCCAGCGCGCCTACGACGACGAGCGCCGCCGCGCCTATCAGGCCCAGTACGACGAGGACGAGGATCCACGCTGGACGCCGCCGCCCCGCCCCGTCTGGCCGCCGCCGCGCTACTACAACCCGTATCGTTAGGTCCAAACGCGAAACGGCCCGGCTTGCGCCGGGCCGTTGCTGTCTTGTCTGACCGATAGACCGCTTAGGCGACCGTGGCCGTGATCCGCCGGCGACGGACGACGTAGCCGATGGCGCCGAAGCCGACGATCATCATCGCCCAGGTCGCCGGTTCCGGGATCGGAGCCGGGATTTCGGGCTGCGTCGGCGGATTGCGGGGATCCTCGTCGCCGCCGCCCACCGGGTCGGGATTGAACTGGTTCGGCGGCGGACGGACAGGGTCCGTCGGACCACCGCCGAGACCGGGATCGGTCGGCAGCGTCGGCTTGTCCGTGGGCGGGCTCGGCGGATTGACCGGGGTCGAGGGATCGCCGCCGCCGGGCGTCGTCGGATCGGTCGGAGTCGTGGGCGTGGTCGGATCCGTGGGCGTCGTGGGGTCCGTCGGCTGACCGCCGCCGCCGCCGCCGCCGCCGCCGCCGCCACCGCCCGTGCCGCCGGTGCCGCCGAAGCCGTCACCACCACCACCGCCGCCGCCGCCGCCGCCGCCGTTGAAGCCACCGAAGTTCGAGCCGTCGCCGCCGGGAGGCGTCGGCGGATCGAGGAACGTCACACCGTCGCCGGTTCCGGGCGTGGGCGTACCGGCGTCGGGCGTCCCGCCGCCTTCACCGCCGCCGCCGCCGCCGTTACCGCCGCCGGAGCCGGCATCGCCGGAGCCGCCGGGGCCTTGACCACCGGGTTGGCCGCCGCCAGCGCCGCCGCCGGATCCACCGCCCGCACCGCCACCGCCGCCGCCAGCGCCTTGATCGCCAGCGCCGCCGCCTTGCTGATCCGCGCCGCCTTGTTGGCCGGCGTCACCGCCGCCACGGAACAGGTTCAGACGGCCGCCATCCAGCGCCCCATTGCCTTCCATGAAGGTGGGGGCCGCGATCGCGGTGGCCGCGAACATCATGAAGACCACGCCGCCGTGCTTGCCGGCCTTGCGGTACCAGGGATCCTCAACGCAGATTTCCGGACGCACGGCCGGGTGCCAGGGCGCCAGGGCGCAGATCTCGCCGTCCGGACCCATGACGCGGCCGGGCCACATCCAGCTCCAGAGCCAGCTCTTCTTCCAGAAGCTCTTGAACGCGCGGTCGAAGTTGCTGGGCCACGCCCAGCCGAACGCCATCGCCATCAGGCCATGGCGGCGACCGAAATTCTCATCGTGCACGGCCGAGGGCCACATCCAGCCCAGCAGGCTGGCCAGCCAACCGGCGCCGCGCCCTTCGGCGTCCTCACGGGGTTCGGGCCAGATCCAAGCCAGCAGCGCGCCCTTGCGGGTGCGGGCCTGAGCCCGGTCGTTCCTGATCGCGTCCATGGTCATGCGCGTCCCATCCCGCCGACACTGCGATCGATCAAACTGATCGTATCGAAGCACACGTGCGGGTTTACTCTATACCTACCAACGCGGCATCGCCCCCCCGAGGAGTCTCCGCCTACGGTAGAGATGCCGCATTTCCGCCGCAGAGTCGTTAACGACGTCCCTAGCGCGACGCTTTGCCTCGCTTGGGGTTGCGGGTGATAATCCATGAAAACGGGCGCCGCGCTATCAGCGCCGCGTCCCAGTCCGCCCGAGATTCCTTGCCAGTCTATCGGCATGGACCTGCTCCCGTTTTTCAGCGCGGCGCGGGGGATCGCAGCGCAGTCGTTCCAGCTTCACAATGCGGCGCTGAAGGGTGCGCCACAACGAAACACAATCGGCAGGGGAAATTCGCCCAGAGAGGGAATGCCCCGACGCATCCCACTCATGAGCAAGTTACGGGCCAAGCTGAGCCTTAGATGCGTGCGCCCCGGAGATTTTTGTTGAGACGGCCTGCAGAGGTCTCTGCCATGAGGGGTTCCGCCCCCGCGCCAGCGCCCGTCGATGGGGACGACGCCCGAGCGCGCGTCACCCCACGCGCATCGACAGCTCGACCTCCGCGCCGAACGGCGTCGAGAGATACCCCGCCGTCCCTCGCACCCGCGCCAGGTAGTCGGGGCTGTAGTCCGCGTTGTCGGCGACGATCAGCGCGCCTGGCGCCAGCCGGCTCTCCAGCAGGTCCAGCACGTCCGGATAGAGCCCCTTCGCGCCGTCCAGCAGCACCAGGTCGATGCGCTCGGGCAGGTCCGAAGCCAGCGTCTGCAAGGCGTCGCCCTCGCGGATCTCCACCAGGTCGATCAGGCCGCCGGCCGTCAGGTTCTCCCGCGCCCGCGCCACCTTCGACGGCTCGAACTCGCTGGTGATCAGCCGCCCGCCGCCGTTGTCCCGCAGCGCGGCGGCCAGGTGCAGGGTCGAGATGCCGAACGAGGTTCCGAACTCGACGATGGCCCGCGCGCCGCGGCTGCGGGCCAGCATGTACAGCAGCAGGCCCGTCTCCCGCGACACGGGCAGCGGGTAGTCCTTCAGGGCGGTGTAGAGGTCGAGGTAGCCGGTCTTGCTGCGCATCAGTTGCACACGGGCCTCGGCGGGTATCGCCGCGAACGCCGGGTTCGCGTCTGGCGACGCTGCGTCGGCCTCGTCGAACAGGCGCTCCAGCAGCGGTGCGAGGGGGGTGCTTGTCAGGGTGGTCATGCCGGTCTCCGGGCTTGAAACAGGGCGTCCTTGCGCCCGGCGCAAAAATGCGACTAATTCGTCGCCTTACCTATTCGCATTGCCGGACGGCCCCATGTCGCTTCACGCAAGCCCCGAGATTTCCTCACGAAAATCGCCGCAGCAGGCGCGCTCGGCCGAACTGGTCGCGACCATTCTCGAAGCTGCGGCTCAGGTTTTGGCGCGCGAAGGCGCCCAGCGCTTCACCACCGCCCGGGTGGCCGAGAAGGCCGGCGTCAGCGTGGGCTCGCTGTACCAGTACTTCCCCAACAAGGCGGCGATCCTGTTCCGGCTCCAGAGCGACGAGTGGCGCCAGACCACCGACCTTCTGCGGCGGATCCTGGAGGACACCGCCCAGCCCCCGATGACCCGCCTGCGCGCCCTGGTCCACGCCTTCGTGCAGTCGGAGTGCGACGAGGCGGCCATGCGCGTGGCGCTCAGCGACGCCGCCCCGCTCTATCGCAACGCGCCGGAGGCCGCCGCCGCGCGCGGATCGGCCGACCATGCGGTCGAGGCCTTCATGCGCGAGACGCTGCCCCGGGCCGACGGGCCGACCCGTCTGTTGGCGGCCGATCTGATCAAGACCACGCTCAGCCAGCTCGGCAAGCACGTCTCCGAGACGCCACGGACGCCCGCCGAGATCGACGCTTATGCCGACGCCATGGCCGACATGTTCTGCGCCTACCTCCGCGACCTCGGCCACGCCGTCTGACCGCCCACGAAAAAGGGCTCCCGAAGGAGCCCTCATCCGAAGCGGTCGGGGACTGGAGCGCTTTAGACGCCGAGGCCGGCCGTGGCGAAGGCGGTCAGCATGCCGACGATCAGCAGCGCGATGGGGGCGAAGCGGTCGGCTTGGCGTTCGATGTTGGCGATGAAGGTCATGACACACACCCTGGAGTGAGAGAGGAAACCCCGGGGGAGCGGGGCCGTCCGTCTGGACAACCGTTAGATAGCACCATCTGAACACTGCATAGATCAGCGATTTCGCCTGACGGCTATGCGTTTCCGCATGGAAAAGGGGCGCCGGTCGCCCGACGCCCCTTCCCTTGGTTCGGCAACTCACCCCTTAGCGGCGATAGCCGTAGCGATCGTTGTCGTAGCCGTAGCGGCTGTTGGTCCGGCCGTAGTAGCCGCGGTCGTTCGACCGATAGTTGCTGTTGCCGTAGTAGGGCTGCGACTGGCGATAGCCGTAACCGCTGCGGTAGTGCTTGCGGTCGTTGCTCTTGTCGACCGCGACGCCCAGGGCCGCGCCGGCGACGGCGCCGATGGCCACGGATTGGGTCTTGCCGTTACCGACCGCCGCGCCGGCGACACCGCCCAGCAGGGCGCCCAGCAACGCGCTTTCGGTCTTCGACGTGCCCGCGGCGGCCTGGCTGGCCGGGAGAGCGACGGCGCCGGCGACGGTGAGGGCCATCGCGGCTTTGATCATCGTGTTGGTCATGGCTCTAACTCCTTTGCCTGCGCCGGGTCCGGCTGGACCTGATCGGCGTTCTTGAGCCTGAAGTTAGAGGTCTGGGCCTGAACCCAATTGGAGCCCTTCGTTCATTCTCGCGTCAGGTTGGGATCTGCGTCAACGCCCGGTGATCTGCGGCCCGCCGGGGGCGGCGGGAAGTCCAGCGGGGCCACGGCGGCGCCCGGCGTTCCGGCGGTCACCGCGCGGTAGAGGCTGTCCCCGACCGGGCCGTAGGTGATCGCTTCGGTCAACAGGGCCGAGCCGATCATCGCGCCGACGCCCCACAACCAGGCGGGGTGGACCCGGCCGCTCCGGCGCAGGTCCGCCACGATCCCCGCCAGCGGGAACAGCAGGCAGGCCGCGAGCGTCGCCTCCCACGCCCACGGCGCGATCAGCGGCATGGGCAGCAGTCGGCCGAAGCCCGGCCCGAGCAGCAGCGCCATGCCGCAGAAGTGCAGGCGCCGGTGCCAGTCGGTCTGCCGCCGCAGCACGATCGCGGCCGCCGTCAGGCCGGCGAAGGCGAACAGCGTCATCGGGTCGAAGACCAGGAACTGCAGCGGCTGGAAGAAGAACGGCGTGTGCCCCCGGCGCACGATCGCCAGGGTCACCATGCAGCCCAGCACCAGCATGGGCGCGACCCACACGGCGGCCAGCCAGCCCAGGCGGCGATGCAGCCCCGTGCGGCCCGTGGCGGCCAGGGTGTTCTGCAGCAGGTAGATCACCACCCAGCCCATGAACACGACCGCATGCGCATGGACCAGCGGCGGCGAGGCGAAGCTCGATCGGCCCATCGCCAGTTGCAGGGAAAATCCGGCCACGATCACCACGGTCATGGCGATGGCGGCGCCCAGGAAGAAGCCGTCGTCCCGCCGGGCGGGCGTGGGCAGGCTGTCGGCGATTGTGGCCATGTCGATCTCCCCCGAGGGAACAGTGTAACGCCAAGCGCGAAGCCCGGCCAGACGGAGCGCTCACCGCGAGGCTCCACGAAAAAGGGCCCGCGAAAGGGCCCTTGCGACGTTGCGAGCGCGAGAGGATCCGAAGGCGTCAGGCGACGCCCACCGCACCCACCGCCGCGAACGCCACCACGAGGGCGAACATGGCCATCGTCAGCACGGCGGGGGCGGCGCGTCGGACCAGGGTCTGGAGGATCGGCAGGGACATGGAACACACCTGGGCTTGCGAGGACCCCGGGGGAGCGGGGTGTCCGTCTGGACAAGCCCTGGATAGCAGCGGCCCCGGATCGCACCGATCAGCGAGTTCGCGGAACCGCTATGCGTTTCTGGCGGCGTCCGAACTGCGCGCCCCGCCGTACAGGCGGCGGCGAGGCGCGCACCCGGCCTAGACCATTCGGCGCGTGGGTTGGTTCGATCCCGGCACGACGAATGGTCTATTTTCCAAGCAAGGGTCTTGAGCCATCGACGGTTCAGGCGAACCGACGATGGCTCTAGGCCGCGATGGCCTGGGCGGCGGGTTTCAGGGTCCGGCTGGTGCGGCCGTCGATGCCGACCGGCACGTCCCCGGCGATGGTCACCCGGCGCATGACGCGCCGCTGATCGCCGTAGTCGTCGATGGCGTAGTGCTGGGTCGCCCGGTTGTCCCAGATCGCCACGTCCCCCTCGCGCCAGCGCCAGCGCACGGTGTGCTCCAGCTTGATCACGTGGTCCTGCAGGATGCGGAACAACCGCTGGCTGTCCGAGGTCGAGAGGCCGACGAAATTCTTGATGAAGTGGCCCAGAACCAGCGTCCGCTCGCCGGTCACCGGGTGGACGCGCACCACCGGATGCTCGGTCTCGTAGACGGTCGAGGCGAAGACCTGCTTGTGCCGCTGGATCCGCTCCTCATCCACCGCATTGCGGGTGGCGGCGTAGTCGTAGGCGTTGGTGTGCAGGGCCCAGAGGTTGTCCACCAGCGGCTTCAACGCCTCGGGCAGGCGCTCGTAGGCGATGGTGGTGTTGGCCCAGGTGGTGTCGCCGCCGCTGGCCGGGCTGGTCACCGACCGCAGGATCGAGGCGGCCGGATAGGCGTCCACGAAGGTCACGTCGGTGTGCCACGACGAGGCGCGACCGCCGTGCAGGCTGTCCAGCTCCAGCAGATAGGACGAGCCCTCGCGCACCGGCACCGTCGGGTGAGGCACCGGTCGGCCCAGGCGCGCGGCGAACGCTTCCTGCGACGCGTCGGTCAGGTGCTGCTGGTCGCGGAAGAACAGCACCTTGTGCTTGTAGAGAGCGTCCAGGATCGCCGCCGTCTGGTCGTCGTTCAGCTCGCCGGAGAGCGGCAGCCCGCGGACTTCGGCTCCGATCAGGCCGCCCACCGGGGCGACGTCGAGCTGGGTCGTGTGGAAGAGATATCCGTCAGCGCTCATGGGAAAACTCCTTTGGCTTGAGTGGGCTATTCGGCGGCGGCGAGAGCGCCGCCCGAATGGGGTTGATCCTTGCGGTCGAGGGCGGCGCGGATCTCGCGGTGCCGGGCCTCGTCCAGGGGGAAGCGGGCGATCAGGACGGCCGACACCGCGTGCGCCAGGGCCGGCCCCAGGGCGAAGACCCATTTCAGGGCCTCCAGCGCGTCGGGACTGTTGGGCTTGCCGGGCTGGAAGCCAAAGGCGGCGACCAGCGGCAACGCGACGCCGATGGCCACGGCGGGCCCCGCCTTGCCGGCCAGGCTGAACACCGAGAAGAACAGGCCGGTGCGCGTCTCCCCCGTCTCCAGGCGTTGCTTGTCGGCGACGTCGGCGACGATGGCGCGAAGCATCAGATTGCCCGAGCCTTGGGCCAGCCCCTGCGCCACCGTCAGCGCGATCAGCAGGGCCAGGTCGCCGCGCACCACGAACAGCAGGCCCAGGTTGATGGCCACCTGCACCAGTTCGCCCGCCACCACCGTGCGATGCTTGCCCAGGCGGTAGCCGATCTTCAGCCAGATCGGCCCGGCGAAGACGCCGAAGATGAACTGCAGCAGGAACAGCCCCGCCGCCAGGTCCGGGCGGCCCATGTAGGCCGAGACGAAGAACACGAAGAGCGAACCCCGGATCGACTGGCCCAGGGTCACCGCGAAGTCCGAGGCCAGCACCTTCATCAGCAGCGGCTCGCCCGCCAGTTGGGCGATGGCGGCCCTTAAGGTCAGCCGCCGGGCCGGCGTCGATGGGACCGGCGGTTCCGGCGCGAAGACCAGGGCCAGCAGCACCGCCGGGACCAGGGTCGCCACCACGAACCCGCCCATCAGCGCGGTCTTCAGCCCCGTCGCCGCCTCGACCCCGGCCCGCGCGGCGATCCAATCCAGCACCACCGGCAGGATCAGGACCGTCAGCAGGCCCAGCGCGGCCGACACATGCCCGAACGTCTGGATCCGGCTGCGCTGGTGGTACTGGGTCGACAGCTCGCCGCCCCAGGCCGACAGCGGGATCTGGACCATGGTCCAGCCCAGGTAGAAGACGAACAGCCAGCCCGCGAGCCAGGCCGCCCCCGGCTTCACCCCGAACAGCCCCGGCGCGAAGATCGCCAGCGCCGCCAGGGCGAACACCGGCGCTCCCGCCGCGATCCACGGCTTGCGCCGGCCGAACCGGCTGCGCGTGCGGTCGGACAGCACCCCGATCAGCGGATCGTTCACCGCGTCCCAGATGCGGCTCAGCATGAAGATCGCGCCGACCAGGCCCAGGCTCAGGCCGGCTTCCTGCGCGTAGAACGGCGGCAGATAGATGCCCAGCGGCACGCCCGCCGAGGCCAGCGGCAGGGCCGGCGCCGCGAAGGCGGCGAGCCGCCAGTTCGACGGCCCCTGGCCGGTCTGAGACAGGCGGGTCATCTCAGTACGACGCCTTCAGCGTCACCCCGACCGTGCGCGGGTCCCCGGGCGCACCGTTCAGCGCCCCGGTGTTGCCCAGCAGGCCCGAGATGTACTGGAAGTATTTCTTGTCGCCGGCGTTCCGGACCCAGGCGAAAGCCTCCCAGCGGTTCTCCGCCTTGAAGCCGGCGCGCAGGTTCAACAGGCCGTAGGACCCGATCCGCGAATAGACGCTGTCCGACGCGCTGGAATAGAAGCGCGAGCGCCAGTTCCACTCGGCGCCGACATAGGCCTCGCCGTCCAGGCCCAGCACATGGGCGGGCCGCCGGTATTCGCCGCCCGCCGAGGCCACCAGCTTGGACACGCCCGGCAGCGGTCGGCCCGACAGGTCGCAGGCGCGGGTGACCGTGCCGATCAGCTCCAGCGGGCACGGGCCGTTGGCGTAGGACACGTACTCCGCGTCGGTGTAGGCGCCCGAGGCATAGGCGCTGAAGCCGTTGATCGGCGTCAGGCGGGTGTCGACCTCGACCCCGCGCGAGCGGACCTTGGGGATGTTGTCCAGGAACTGGCGCAGCGCCCCGCCGGCCGTGTCGACCACATTGGCCTGGTAGTCCTGGGTCTCGCTCCAGAACGCGGCGGCGTTGAAGATCAGCCGGCGGTCGAACAGCTGGCTCTTGAAGCCGGCCTCCCAGGCGTCGGTCTTCTCCGGCGCGATGACCGCGCGGGCCAGCACCGGGTTCCCGGCGGTGTCCAGCGGCAGGCCCGACAGGTTCAGCCCGCCCGACTTATAGCCCCGCGCATAGTTGCCGTAGATCAGCAGGTCGCGGGTCTGCTGCCAAGCCACATTGACCTGCCCCGACAGCTTGCCGTCGTTGTTGTGCGCCTCGTACGCCTGGGGCCGCGCCACGGCGAACTTCAGCGCCTGCTGCGCCGCCGTCGGGTTGGCCAGGCCGCCGGACACCACCTGGATATAGGCCGCGTCCTTCTCCTCGTAGGTGTAGCGCAGGCCGGGCGTGATAGAGAGCCGCTCGCCCACCTTCCAGGTCAGCTGGCCGAACGCCGCATAGCTGTTGGTGGACGAACTGGCGCCGGACCGCGCCTGATAGCCGTTCAGCAGCGCCGCCGGCTGGGTCGGGCCCAGCAGCCAGTAGGCCGAGTTCGCCCCGTACTGGGCCAGCCCCTGCGCATCGATGGTCTGGCGGAAGGCATAGACGCCGGCGATCCACGAGATCGGCCCCTCGCCGTTCGAGGCCAGCCGGAACTCCTGGCTGTACTGGTCCTGCTGGTCGGCGTTCTGGCTCTTGTCCAGGATCGACAGGCGGCTGAAGTCGGCGTCGTTCGCCGGGTCCCAATCCCAGTAGCGCCACGCCGTCACCGAGGTCAGGGTCGCGAAGCCGAGGTCGTAGTCGACGATCGCCGACACCCCGCCCAGCGTCTGGTTGGCGTGCGCCTCGTCGTTGATGTCGGTCAGCCGGTCGAACGGGTTCTGGCTGGGGTTGGTGTAGTTCAGCCCCGCGATCAGCGCCGGATACTGCAGCGCCGCCGGCTTCTGCGTGGGGCCGTAGCCGGCGTAGACCAGCACGCAGCAGTCGGTCTCCTGCCGGTTCCAGTCCGCCACGAACCGGACCTGCAGCTTGTCGCTGGGCTTGAACAGCAGCTGGCCGCGGATCGCGGTGTTGTCGAGGTTGTTGTAGTTGCGGCCGCTGACGACGTTCTTCACCAGGCCGTTGCGCTGGGTCGAGCTGGCCGAGAGGCGGAACGCGACCGTGTCGGTGATCGGCCCGGCGATCGAGGCCTTGCCCTGCAGGAAGCCGTACTCGCCGTAGCTCACCTCGAACCGCCCCTCGGGCGTGAACGTGGGCAGCCGGGTGCTGACGTTGATCGCGCCGGCCGTGGTGTTCTTGCCGAACAGCGTGCCCTGCGGCCCGCGCAGCACTTCCACCCGCTCGACGTCCGAAAGGTCGAAGGTCGAGGCGGCCGGGCGGCTGAAATAGACCTGGTCGATGTAGAGGCCGACCCCGGCCTCCAGCCCGTCGTTGGCCAGGCCCAGGTTGTTGCCCAGGCCGCGGATGTTGACCGTCGTGTTCCGGGGGTTGAACGAGCCGATGTAGAGGCTGGGCGCCAGCTGGACGACCTGGGCCAGATTGTAGGTCCCGGTCTTGTCCAGCGTCTCGGCGCTCAGAACCGACAGCGCGATCGGCACGTCCTGGGCCTGTTCGGCGCGGCGGCGCGCGGTGACGATCACCGCCTCGACCTCGCCGCCCCCGTCGCCGTCTCCAGCGTCGGTGGTCGCGGCCGCGTCGACGGCGGCTTCAGCGGCGACGGCGGGCAGAGCCGCCAGGAACAGGGCCGCGGATGCGGACCCCACAAGCATTAGTTTTACTGCGGACAAAATTACCCCCTGATCGCGCGCCTTTGACGTCGCGACCTGCAAAATTCTCGATTGTGGATGGATGGACGACCCCGCGCGTGGCGGCGTCAGCGCGTCATTCGACAGCGGGCCGCGACGGGCCGGAAACTCACGATCACCTTACGGCTCCTGGCTTTGGCGAAGAGCGCGCGGACGGGGGAGGACCTGTCCGCGCGCGCTCCGCTCGGCAGCGCTCCAAGAAGGGGAGGTTGAGCGCCACGGACAATACCTACTGACTCAATAGGAATTAAGTCCTGAGAGAAATTCTAAAAGCCATACGGACTTTTTGGGGTCCCGCCGCCTTGACCCGGCAAGCCCCAGCCCGCATCGCTCGCCCGCATGGACAAACTGGCGAGGACCGCGTGAGCCGCTATTGGTCGGACCTGGCACGAGGCCTCTCGCCCTACGTCCCCGGCGAACAGCCGAAGATCCCGGGCCTGGTGAAGCTGAACACCAACGAGTGCCCCTTCCCGCCCTCGCCCCAGACGCTGGACGCCATCCGCGCGGCGGCCGACGACACCCTTCGCCTCTACCCCGACCCCCAGTCCACGCACCTGCGCGAGGTGCTGGCCGACTATCACGGCGTCACGCCCGATCAGGTCTTCGTCGGGAACGGCTCGGACGAGGTGCTGGCCCACGCCTTCGCCGGCCTGCTGAAACAGCCGCGGCCCCTGCTGTTTCCGGACGTCACCTACAGCTTCTACCCCGTCTATTGCCGACTGTTCGGCCTCGACCACCAGACGGTCCCGCTGGACGACGGGATGCGCGTCCGCGTCGACGACTACCTGGGCCACGGCGGCGCCATCGTCATCCCCAACCCCAATGCGCCCACCGGCATCGCCCTGCCCCGCGCCGAGATCGCGCGCCTCGCCGCCGCGCGGGCCGATGTGCCGGTGCTCATCGACGAAGCCTATGTGGATTTCGGCGCCGAGACCGCCGTTCCGCTGGTCCGCGACCACCCCAACCTGCTCGTGGTCCAGACCTTCTCGAAGTCCCGGGCGCTTGCGGGCCTGCGCGTCGGCTACGCCATCGGCGACGCCGCCCTGATCCAGGCGCTGACGCGTGTGAAGGACAGCTTCAACTCCTATCCGCTGGGCCGCCCCGCCCAGGCCGGGGCCGTCGCCGCGATCCAAGACGAGGCCTGGTTCCAGCAGACCCGCGCCGCCATCGTCGCCAACCGCGAAGCCCTGGCCGCGACGCTGACCCGCCTGGGCTTCGACGTCCTACCCTCCAGCGCCAACTTCCTCTTCGCCCGCCACCCCGACCACACCGGCCAGGCCTTGGCCGCCGCCCTGCGCGAGCGCGCCGTCCTGGTCCGAAATTTCGCTGCCCCGCGCATCGCCGACCATCTCCGCATCACCATCGGCTCGGAGCCGGAACTGGCCCGCCTGACCGAAGCCCTCGCGGAGATCGTCGGCGGGGCGGTCTAGGGACCGGCCCGCTCACCCCACCCTGCTCGTCATCGCCCGGCTCGTCCGGGCGACCCATGATCTCCGCGATGCGGTGTGAGATGCAGCGGCGGCGCTGCGAACAATCACAGGCTCCCGCGATCATGGGTGGCCCGGACAAGCCGGGCCATGACGGTCTCGAATTTGGTCAGCACGTCGGCAGACCACCCACCCCGTCGAACGCCACCTCCAGGAACCGTCCCAGCGTCGGCGTCAGGTCGTCGCGCCGCCACACCACCCCCGTCTCCAGCGACGGCGCCGCCCCGGCCAGGTCCAGATACCGGACCCCCGTCCGCGCCAGGTTCCGCAGTGACGCCGGGACCAGCGCTACGCCCATCCCGGCCGACACCAGGCTGATGATCGTCTGCATCTGGATGGCCTCCTGGACGATCCGCGCCGCGCCGCCGTGCGCCGTGAAATAGCCGGTGATCAGGTCGTGGAACGCCGGCGCCGAACGCCGCGGGAAGATGATCAGCGGCGCCTGGACCACCACCGCCGGATCAAGTCGCCCCGCCGTGAGCGGTAGCCGCCCCGCCTCCACCCAGCTCTCCGGCACGGCCGCCACCAACTCCTCCGACAGCAGGCGGCGATAGCGCAGCGCCTCGGGCAGGCCGCCCCTGGCCGGCGGGATGATGATGCCGGCGTGCCCCACGCCCTCCAGCAACGCCGTGATCTGCACCTCGCTGGTCGCCTCCGTCAGCGCGATCTCGACCTCGGGATAGAGCCCGGCATAGCGCCGGACCAGCGTTGGCAGGACGCTGTAGTCGGCGGTGCTGACGAACGACAGCTCCAGCCGCCCCGCCTCGCCGTCCCGCAGGCGCTTGGCGATGTCCGGCAGGGCGGCCAGATCGCCCAGCACCGCGCGAACCTCGACCAGCCACTGCGCGCCGAACGGGGTCAGGGCCACGCTGCGCTTGGTGCGGACGAACAGCGCAGCCCCCAGCTCGCGCTCCAGCGCCATGATCGACTGGCTCAGCGGCGGTTGAGTCATGTTCAGCCGCGCCGCCGCCCGCCCGAAATGCAGCGTCTCGGCCACCGCCGCGAAATGCCGAAGCTGGCGCACGTCCATGACTGATATCTACAGCGACCCAATACGGACCGAAAAGTATATTTCCGTCACGGCGCCAGGGCGGCTATCCGGACGCGGATCATCGAGGACGCCGCCATGCCCGCCTACCGCTCCCGCACCTCCACCCACGGCCGCAACATGGCCGGCGCACGCGGCCTCTGGCGCGCCACGGGGATGAAGGACGGCGACTTCGGCAAACCGATCATCGCCGTCGTCAACTCCTTCACCCAGTTCGTCCCCGGCCACGTCCACTTGAAGGACCTGGGCCAGCTGGTCGCCCGCGAGATCGAGCGCGCCGGCGGCGTGGCCAAGGAGTTCAACACCATCGCCGTGGACGACGGCATCGCCATGGGCCACGACGGCATGCTCTACAGCCTGCCGTCCCGCGAACTGATCGCCGACAGCGTCGAGTACATGGCCAACGCCCACTGCGTGGACGCCCTGGTCTGCATCTCCAATTGCGACAAGATCACGCCGGGCATGCTGATGGCGTCGCTGCGCCTCAACATCCCCACGGTGTTCGTCTCGGGCGGCCCGATGGAGGCCGGCAAGGTCGTCCTCAAGGGCAAGGAAGTCGCCCTCGACCTGGTCGACGCCATGGTCGCCGCGGCCGACGAATCCATCAGCGACGCCGACGTCGCCGCCATCGAGCGCGCCGCCTGCCCGACCTGCGGCTCGTGCTCGGGCATGTTCACCGCCAACTCGATGAACTGCCTGACCGAAGCGCTGGGCCTGTCCCTGCCCGGCAACGGCTCGGTCCTGGCCACCCACGCGGACCGCGAGCGCCTGTTCCTCGAGGCCGGCCACCTGATCGTCGACATCACGCGCCGCTACTACGAGCAGGAGGACGCCAGCGTCCTGCCCCGCGCGGTCTCCAACTTCGCGGCGTTCGAGAACGCCATGAGCCTGGACATCGCCATGGGCGGCTCCACCAACACCGTCCTGCACCTGCTGGCCGCCGCCCACGAGGCCGAGGTCGACTTCACCATGGCCGACATCGACCGCCTGTCGCGCCGCGTGCCGTGCCTGTCCAAGGTCGCTCCCGCCAAGTCCGACGTGCACATGGAGGACGTCCACCGCGCCGGCGGGGTCATGGCGATCCTGGGCGAACTGGACCGCGCGGGCCTGCTGCACACCGACACGCCCACGGTCCACAGCCCGACCCTGGGCGACGCGCTCGACCGCTGGGACATCGCCCGCACGAACAGCGAGACGGTGCAGACCTTCTACAAGGCCGCCCCGGGCGGCGTGCCGACCCAGGTCGCGTTCAGCCAGAGTCGCCGCTGGGACGAGCTCGACCTGGACCGCAAGGACGGCGTCATCCGCAGCGCCGAACACGCCTTCTCCAAGGATGGCGGCCTGGCGGTCCTGAAGGGCAACCTGGCCGAGGACGGCTGCATCGTGAAGACGGCGGGCGTCGACGACAGCATCCTGGTCTTCGCCGGCCCGGCCCGCGTGTTCGAGAGCCAGGACGCCGCCGTCAGCGCCATCCTCACCGGCAAGATCGTCGCCGGCGACGTCCTGGTGATCCGCTACGAGGGCCCGCGCGGCGGCCCCGGCATGCAGGAAATGCTGTACCCGACCAGCTATCTGAAATCGAAGGGCCTGGGCAAAGCCTGCGCCCTGATCACCGACGGCCGCTTCTCGGGCGGCACCTCGGGCCTCTCCATCGGGCACGTCTCGCCCGAGGCGGCCGAGGGCGGCCTGATCGGCCTGGTCCAGGAGGGCGACCGGATCGAGATCGACATCCCCAACCGCTCGATCGGCCTGGCGGTCCCGGCCGCCGAGCTGGCGACCCGTCGCGCGGCCATGTCGGCCCGCGGCGCCGAAGCCTGGAAGCCCGGCCCGCGCCCTCGCAAGGTCACCCAGGCGCTCCGCGCCTACGCCGCCTTCACCACCAGCGCCGCCCGCGGCGCCATCCGCGAAGTGCCGTTCACGTAGCCTGCCCGGCGATTGTCCGATCCGCCGCACAGTCCGTTCGCGTTTGCACGCCTAGTCGCACGGTCGAGGCCCGCCTAGATCTGCCGCCAGCAGAACGACGCGGATCGGAGACCCCATGACGTCCAGCCAAAGCCGGAAGATCGCCCTGGTGACCGGCGGCAACCGTGGCCTGGGCAAGGACATGGCCCTGTCCCTCGCCCGCATGGGCATGGACGTGGTCCTGACCTTCAAGTCCAACGCCGCCGAAGGCGAAGCCGTGGCCGACGAGATCCGCGCGCTGGGCGGCCGCGCGGCGGCCCTTCGGCTGGACCTGTCCGACATCGGCGCCCTCGACGGCTTCGTCGACCGGGTGAAGGCGACCTTGCGCGACACCTTCGATGGCGCCCAGCGCCTCGATTTCCTGGTCAACAACGCCGGCATCGGTCGGGCCATCCCCCTCGATAGCCTGACCGAGGCCGACTTCGACGCCTTCGCCGGCGTGCACTTCAAGGGGGTGCTGTTCCTCACCCAGAAGACGCTGCGCCTGATGAACGACGGCGGCGGCGTGGTCTTCATCACCGCGGCGGCCGATCGCTACAATGTGCCGGGCTACGGCCTCTACGCCGCCTGCAAGGGCGCGATCGAGGTGTTCTCGCGCTATGTGGCCAAGGAATATGGCCCGCGCGGCATCCGCTCGAATACGGTCGCCCCCGGCGGCGTGGCCACCGACTTCAACGGCGGCTTCATCCGCGACAACGCCAATGTGCAGGCCATGGTCGTCGCCCAGACCCCGATGGGCCGCCTCGCCGAGCCGCACGACATCGGCGGCCTGGTCGCCCTGCTGTGCAGCGACGACGCCCGCTGGCTGACCGGCCAGCGGCTGGAGGCCACCGGCGGCTTCAACATCTAGGCGCCCAGCGACACCCGCATCGTCGGGGCCGCGGTCTCGGCGTTCAGCGCCGTCGCGATGGCGGCGTGCAGGCTGGCGGCGTGGATCGGCTTGGCCACCAGGCCGTCGATCACGGCGGTGAAGCTGTCGTCCAGGTCGCGCGCCTTGACGTTGGCGGCCAGCGCCAGCATCGGCATGCGCGGCCAGCGGGCCACCGTCTCGGCGCCCCGGATCGAGCGCGCCACGCTGCGGCCGCAGATCGCGTCGCCCTCGATGTCGATCAGCAGCACGTCCCAGCCCTGCTCGCGCCACGCCTTCACCACGTCCTGGCCGTCGCTCACCACCACCGGCTCCAGGCCCATGCCGGCCAGCAGCGTCGTCAGCACCTGCTGATGCGCCGCGTTCGCCTCGGCGACGAGGATCCGCAGGCCCGGCGCGAACATCGGCAGCGGCCGCGCGGGCTCGGCCACGCGCTCCGCCACGGGCGCCACGCTGCGCGCCTCGGCCAGCCGCGCCAGCGGAATGATCGCCTCGACCCCGTCCCCCGGCGTCGCCTGCACGTCGCCGCCCAGCGACGTCACCGCCGTCCGGGCCAGCGCCAGCCGCTGCGCGGTCGGACGGCGCGGGCCGGGTTGGGTCTTGTCGGTAAGCACGCGGACCATCGCGGCGGCGGCCTCGGCCCCGGCCACCCGCAGGGTCAGCGTTCCCGCCTCCCACGCGACCGTGACCTCCAGGCTGTCCTCCGTCGTCGCCTTCAGGGCGCCCGAGATCAGGTTCAGCAGCGCCTGGCGCAGCCGCCCCACGTCGCCCTGGTAGACGCCCGGCGTCCCCGGCGCGACCGCCAGCGCCAGGGTCACGCCCCGGCCCGCCGCCTCCGGCGCGAACGCATCGTGCGCCTCGCCGATCAGGCCGACCAGGTCGAACGCGGTCGCGTCCGGCTCCAGCGCCGTCTCGTCGTCTAGGGCCAGCATGGCGTTGACGATGGCCAGGAAGCTCTCGCCCGACGCCGCCCCAGGCGCCTCGACGTGCGGCTCGAACAGCGGCGCGATCGGCGCGGCGACCAGCGCCGGCTGCGGCGCCTCCGGCTCGGCCGGCCCCTGCAACGCACTCAACGCACGCGCCACCATCTTCAGCGGTGAGAACCGCGCCCGCGATCCGCCGGCGCCGGTCTCTTGATCGACAACATACATTCGGGATTCTCCCTCGCCGCCGACCATGGCCCCAAGGTCCCCAACCTTGCGTTAATCGCCGCCGCTATCCCCCCGCCCCCGCGATCTCCGCCGTCAGGCCGAACGCCTCCGAGATCTGGCCGGCGAAGGCGATGGTCGTCAGGTCCTCCAGGAACGGGCCGATGAACTGGGCGCCGATCGGCAGGCCGCTGCGCGTGCGCCCGATCGGCGCCGCCGTGGCCGGCAGGTGCGGCATCCCCGCGATCAGCGGCCAGGCGCTCTGCGGCGCGAACGGCGTCTCGACCCCGTTGATCGGCAGCGTCCGGTTATGCCCCGGCCACGGGTCGGACTCGGCGAACTGGGGAAAGGCCGGCGTGGCGTAGCAGGGCGCGATCACCACGTCGAAGGCCCCGAAGAACCGGTCCCACTGCCGCCGCAGCAGCTCCTGCGCCGTGAGGCAGTCGTAGTAGTCCTTGACCGTCCCCTTGGGCTCCGGCGCCTCGGGGTTCATCCCCGTCCGATAGGTCCAGGCGAACTTCTCCACCAGCGCCTGGGAATCCGCCAGCGACGGCAGCAGGTCGCTCCGCCGCGACACCGACGCCCCCGCCGCCTCCAGCTTGCCCGCCAGGTCGTCGATGGCGGCAGCGATCTCGTCGTCCAGGCTCGCCGTCGGATGCTCGGTCAGCACGAACACCCGATAGCCCGACAACCGGTCGTGCCGGGGCGGCGACAGGGCCAGCCGATAGCTCGCGGCCATCCGGCCCTCCGGCCCCGCCAGCACCCGCAACGCCAGGTCCAGGTCGCCCGCCGTCCGCGCCATCGGCCCCGCCGCCGCCCAGGCCTGCCCGACGATCACCCCGCCGCCGGGGGGACCGTGGCCCTCCAGCGAGATGATCCCGAACGACGACAGGTGCCCATAGACGCCGCAGAACGCCGCTGGAATCCGGATCGACCCGCCCGCGTCGCCGCCCAGCTCCAGCGGCACCATCCCCGCCGCCAGCGCCGCCGCCGACCCGCCCGACGACCCGCCGGCCGACCGGCTCAGGTCGTGCGGATTGTGCGTGCGGCCATAAATCGGGTTGTCGCTCTGATAGTCCGCCAGGCCCGCCGCGACATTGGTCTTGCCCAGGATTACGGCCCCCGCCGCCTTCAGCCGCCGCACCGCGGCCGCGTCCGCGCCGGGCATGTAGTCCTTCGCGAACGCCAGGCCGAACGTGGTCGGCAGCCCGGCGATGTTGAAGACCTCCTTCACCGTCATCGGCACGCCCGCCAGCGGCAGGTCGGCGCCCTGGGCCACCGCGCGGTCGACCACCCGGGCCTGGTCCCGCGCCCGGTCGAAGTCGCGCACCACCACCGCGTTGATCGGTCCGTCCAGCGCCTCGATCCGGGCGATGGCCGCATCGGCCAGTTCCAGGGCGCTGACCGCTTTCCCCCGCACCGCCGCCGCCAGGTCCGTCGCGCTCGCGCCCGCAAGCGCCGCCTTCGATTGCTGCATCTGGTCCACCCTCGTCCGCTGAGGGTTTGGAAACCTAAGCATAAAAGCCGACGCGGCAATTCTTGAACGGATCTGTTTCGTCACCAATTACAGTCAGAGGGCAGGACGCCGACGGCGTCCAGTCGCCACGGCGCATCCTCGCACCCCCAACACGGCGCATCCTCGCCACCCCCAAAAGGGTGAACCCTCCCGATCCCACCGTCTGTAGGACCTTACGCGATCGCCGATCCGCGCGATCGTGTGCGGCCGGCGACGGTCAGTGAAGCTTGGGGTAAGCGTAGTGCGTAGACATACAATTCTGGCGGCTTTGGCCGTGATGGCCAGCCTGGCCGCGACATCCGTTCAGGCCGCGACGATGCTGATCACGCCCACCTTCGGCGGCTCGACGAGCTTCGCCGTCACGGGCGCGGACTCCACCCAGTACGACATCTACACCACCAGCGCCGCCTCCAGCTCGAGCTACGCGTCGCCCGCGTCGCAAACCCTCGCCGTGCTGAGCTACTACAGCCCGAACCCGGTCTACCTCGGCGGCCACCGCGTGTTCTTCAAGCTGGGCGACGTGACCCTGGGCATGCTCCAGTACGGGGCCTCCACCCAGGCGTTCAACGCGGCCAATGCCGCGACGCCGTGGTTCTCCAAGTTCACCGCGATCTACACCGACGGCTTCAACCCCGCCCAGCTTCCGGCCGTCACGGCGAACGACACGGTGGTCCAGGTGACGGGCGACTATGTGCTGCCGGAGTTCGGCGCGGCCGCGGGTCTCACCACCACGGTCCGCTTCAACGGCCTGGGCGCGCCGTCGGCCGCGCCCGAACCCGCGAGCTGGGCCCTGATGATCACCGGCTTCGGCCTGGCGGGTGGCGTTCTGCGCCGCCGCCGCACCCCGCTCGCGGCCTAGAACGCCTACGCAATACCGCGCGCCGCCGGTCGTAGGGCCGGCGGCGTTGTCATGCCCGCACGCCGGCCGTTGGCGTTCGCCCACGAAAAAGGGCCCTCTCGGGCCCTTGCGACGTCGCGCGATCGGGTCGGTCGTGCGCCTAGGCGACGCCAACCACGCCCAGGGTCGCGAAGGCGACCACCAGGACGAACATGGCCGTCGTCAGGACGGCGGGGGCCGTCCTTTGGACAAGGCCCAGGAAGCTCGGAGAAGTCATCACACACACCTGAAGTTCTGGGGGAACCCCGTGGGGAGCGGGGCGTCCGTCTGGACAAGCTCTACATAGCACCGCACCCGACTCGCGCCGATCAGCATCTTCGCTGAATAGCTATGCGTTTTCGGTGCAGACCCCCATCCGCCGGTATGAGCCGCCGCGCCCATACGCCAGGGGCATGCGAGCTCGGCGCCGCCCTAAATGTGCGGCAGCCAGAAGGCGATGGAGGCCATGACGACGCCCGCCGCCGTGGCGACCGCCAGCACGCCCATCGCGGCGGCCATCGCCCATTTGGCCGACGCGACCGCGCTGCGCTGCGCGACGAAGTACAGCTGCAGGACGCCCAGCGGCGCGAGGTAGCAGGCGAACTTCAGGCCCGTCCCGACCGGACCCTCCAGGCGCCCGCCCAGGCCGGCGGTTCCGACGGTCGCAACCCAGATCATGATCCCGATCCGCAGGAACCAGACCCCGCTCATGGCCAGGAACAGCCGCAGCGCCCATTCCCGGTGGAGCGCCATGCGGCGCGCCAGCGCGTGCCGCCACGCCATGGCCGCGAACACCATGATCAGCAGGGCGTTCAGCGTCAGCGGCGCCGACTTCAGCAGGGTGTCGTCCGCGTCCCGGCGGCCCCAGATCAGGTAGAGGCCGCCCAGGCTGATGAGAAAGCCCACCACGATGTAGACCCGGCCGACCCATCGGTGAACCGCGGGCATCCGCGCCCGGATCGCCGGGATCAGTTGCAGCGGCCCCGCCGCCGTCACCACGAACGCCAGCGCCAGATGGACCCCCATCGTGGCGATGCCCACCGTATCGCCGACGGTCACCCGGCCGGGCATCACCTCCCGCCACGCCGCGACGTCGCCCCGCAGCGTCGCCCCGCCATAGAAGAGGGCGATGTAGATCGCGAAGATGGCCTGGCCCGCCACGGCGACGACGAACCACAGCATGACGGACCAAGTCAGGGCGCGCGCCGCTGTCATCGACTGCACGCGGCGCGGCCCTTGCCCGGCGCCTTTGACGCCGGTCGCGCGTGTCTCCGTTCGATGTTCAGCTGGATTGGCGCGCGAAGCCGGCGCCGGCCACGCACATCCCAGCAGGACGGCCATGGAAAGCAGCATGATCGCCGTCGCCGGATTGACCCCGCCGATCAGCAGTTCGCTGCCGTCCGGATGGACCATGGAGCCGCCGAAGGCGCCCCGGAGCGCGTAGGCGGCGAGGAAGCCCCCGACGACGGCGAGGCCCAACAGGGCGGCGCTACGCACCTGTCGCCGGACCCAGACAAGCCACAGGCAGGCCAGCGCCAGGACGACGTTGGTAATGAGCTGCCAGACCTCGTGCAGGCGCGCGTGGCCCGGCCAGGCCGGGTTCCAGACGTGGGTCGCGTTGATCTCGAGGATCGGCACGGCGAGGCCAAAGGTCAGCACGCAGAGGCTGACGGCGACGTTGCGGATCATTGGCGAGCCTCAAGCAAATATTGACATTGTCAATTTGCAGAAGTCATTGACGCCGTCAATATACCGCCATGACCAAGCGCGGGCGGGCGACCTACCACCACGGCGATTTGCGCCAGGCCCTGTTCACGAGCGCGGTCGCGCTGCTGGACAGTGCGGGGATCGCGGGCCTGACGATCCGCGCCGTGGCCCACGCCGCCGGGGTCTCGCATGCCGCGCCGGTCAACCATTTCGCCGACCGGCGCGCGCTCCTGACCGCGCTGGCGACGGACTTCTTCGGCGATATCCAGACCCTGGCGGTGGAAAAGATGGCCGACGCGCCGGCCGGCGAAGCGCGGCTGGTGGCCTTCGCCGAGGCGATGATCGACTACGCCCTGGCCCACCCCAACCGCTTCCGCCTGCTGTGGCGTCGTGACCTGCTGGACGACGCGGACACGGGCTTGAACACGGCGATGGACAGCCTCTACGACCGCCTGCTGGTCGAGCTTCAGGCGGGCGGCTGGCCGTTGCGTTTCGACGTCGAGACCTACGCCATCGGCCTGTGGTCCCTGGTCCACGGCTATCTGTCGATGCGCCTCGACGGCAATCTGGTCGCCGCCCACGACGCCAGGACCGGCGAGCCCCGCCACCGGGCGATCATCGCCGCCTTCCTGGCGAGCGTCGCCCCGCCGCCGACCTGAGACACCCCGCCGGACGGCCGGCGCCCACAGCCCCCTCTTCCGAAAATCGCCGGCGCCGCGCATGATGCGCCATGGTCCGGAACGCTCCGGGCGTGTCGCAGCCCCGAGAGTCCCTCCGATGCTGTTCGTGATCCTGGCCTTCGCCCTGCGCGCCGGCGGCGCCGAACCGGCCACCGCCTCGCCCAAGGGCGTGGTCACCCAGGCGACCAGCCTTCCCGGCGAGCCGCCCTATGGCCTGCAGGAAGGCCGCCATCGGCCCAAGAGCGCCCAGGTCTGCTTCCGCGACCCGATCTCCGGCTCGAAGATTCCCACCCGCCGCTGCATGAGCCGCGAGGCGTTCCTCCAGCGCCAGCAGGAGTCGAAGGATCACCTCGACGCCATCCAGCGGGACGCCCGCGTCCAGATGGGATTTTGAAGCTTCACCGTATGGACGACGCGCCGCGGCGCTTCTATCGCTGACTCCGGGCGGAGCGCGGCAAGGCGCGACCTGGGGGAGTTTTCGGAATGGCGAAGAAGGGTGCGGCCGACCGCGTGCGGCTGATGGCGTTCGCGGGCGTGGGGGCGGTCGCCCTGGTCGTCGTGGGCGCGTGGATCGCCATGGACGTGGCGCGCGCCAGGAAGGAAGAGGCCGCCGCCGCGGCGGCCCCGATGCCCGCCCTGCCCCTGGGCCGGCTGCAACGCCTGGAATCGGGCGTCGACGAGACGGGCTTCGTGGCCCTGGACGACCAGCGCCGCGATGGCGGCGTGGTCGAGGCCACCGTCCTCGCCGTGGGCAAGACGGCGACCTCGATCAAGGACGCCGGCGCCATGGTCGTCCGCCGCGTCACCGTGGATTGCGCCCAGGGCCGCCTCTTCGAGGGCCGGGTCGGCCACTTCGACACCGAGGGCAAGCTCACCACGGTGGTCAACGGCTATTCCGGCAAGCACGGCCGGCCGGTCGATGTCGGCGACCGTGAGGTCCCGGTGCTATGCCGCGCAGCCAAGGGTCCGGTGATCGTCGGCTGGCATGCCGCCCAGCGCTCGGCCCAGCAGTTGCCCGAGGGCTACGCCAAGGTCGCCGAGGCGCGGAAGACCGACGCCGACGCCTGGGCCTGGCTGTGCGCGCAAGGCGCGCGCGGCGCCTGGCGCGGCTCCACCCCCCAGGACTGCGACAAGGCCGTGCAAATGCTGCCCGGCGATCTGGCCGCCCGCCTGGACCGCGGCTACCTCTCCCTCAAGATCGGCCGGCGCCCGCAGGCGGCCGCCGACTTCGCCCACGTCATGGCCCAGGAGCCCGGCAACGCCTCCGCCCTCTTCGGCCGCAGCCTGCTGCACGCCATGGGCGGCGACCAATCCGCCAGCCGCCGCGACCGCGTCGCCGCGCTCGACCTGGACGAAGCCGTCCCCGCCTGGGTCGCCCGCACCTACGACATCCAGATGAGCCAGGAATACCGCGTCCGCTGACGCCGCCCGAGGCCCGCCTGGCTTCGCGAGGATCAGCGGCGCCGCCGGAATGGCCAGTTGCCGATCGCTTTCCCGCGCGGCGCGGATCGGCGCTTTGATATAGCGCCGAATTCTGCGCGTCTGGCGCCCAGTGCAATTGGTGGGGGTGCAGGATGAAACGCGTTTTTCTGGCGATCATGGGCGTCGCGGTGATGTCGCTTGGCGCCCACACGGCCGCCTTCGCGGGGGGCGGCTCCAGTGGCGGACCGGTCGTCGATCCGGGCGAAGATCCGGGTGATCCGGGCGATGGCGGCCCCGGGGACGGCGGCGGCGGCGGCGGCGGTACGGGGACTGGCGGCGGTTCGACCTCGGCCCTTGGGACGGCGCCGCCCCCCGGGACCTTCGACCTCGAGACCATTTTCCCGCACCCCGGCAGCACGGGCCTCGACGCGTACAACGCCTCCAGCATCAGCCCGATTCAGACGCTCAACGGCGTCACCCTGTCGCTGGCGTCGACCGGCGACACCGCCTACGGCCTCGCCAACGAGGGACTGTTCTCCTACCTGGGCGTCGAGGACGCCACAGTTGGCGCCGTCTCGCTGTTCGAGTTCGGGTTCGGCGCCTCCGTCGGCGAGATCTACGCCAACTTCAGCACCCAGCTCAGCGCGGTGTCCCTGCTGGCCTTCAAGATCACCGGGACCTACTCGCCGACCGTGACCCTGATCGCCTACTCCGGCGTCAACGGCACGGGTGACGTGCTGGGCTCCACGTCGGGGTCCTTCGGCGGGGCCGGCTATCAGGCCGACACCTTCTCGCTCACGGGCCTCGCCGGCGCCCGCTCGATCGGCTTCCACGCCGACACCCGCGGCAACGTCTGGTTCGACAATTTCCAGATCGACGCCGTGCCGGAGCCCTCGACCTGGGCCCTGATGCTCGGCGGCTTCGGCCTCGCCGGCGGCGCCCTGCGCCGTCGCCGCGCCGCGCGCCCCGCCTAACCCGGCGGCGCGCCCGCGACCCGTTGCGGAGGTTCAACACCTCCCCTCCCCCCGACCCCGGCCTCGAGCCGGGGGAAGAGGGGGGAGAGGAGGCGCCCGTTCCTGAACCGTCGCTGACGTTCGGTACGTCGGTGTGGTGCGGCTGGGGAGATGATGCCGACCATGAAGATCCTCGACGCCTGACGACGCACGGCCTGCTCCTCTCCCAGACGCGAAGCGTCGTGGGGGAGGCTGGGTGAGGGCGGCGCGGCGGTCCGCTCGCCCGTGGCCTCGGACCCGAAGGCGCGAGGGTCTCGACAGCGCTGGTGGGGCCTTGATCCAACCGGAGCGCCAAGTCCCAAGCCTGCGCCGCCCTCTCCCGACCTCTCCCACGGCGCTGCCGCGCCTGGGAGAGGGGTGGAACGGCGCCGGCCCCTACGCCGCCAGCGAGGTCTGGCCGCCGGCCAGGTAGTCCATCTTGCCGATCGGCACGCCCTGGCCACGCAGCAGGCCGTAGGCGGTCACCACGTGGAAGTGGAAGTTGGGCAGCGAGAACTGCAGCAGGAAGTCCCGCGCCGTGAACGTCAGGGTCCGGTTCGGCGTCTTCAACTCGATGGTCCGCTCGTCGTCGCCGTTCACCTGCTCGGGCTTGATCGACTCCACGAAGGCGATGGTCTTGGCCACCCGGTCCTTGACCTCGGCCCAGGTGGTCTCGGTGTCGGGCATGCTGGGCGGGGTCACGCCCGCCAGCCGGGCCGCGCCGCCCTTGGCCGCGTCGCTGGCCAGTTGGATCTGGCTGGTCAGCGGGTTCATGTCGGGCGCGACCCGCGCCGCCAGATAGCTGGTCGGGTCGACGCCGGTCGCCGTCGCGTGCGCCTCGGCCTTCTCCAGCAGCGCGGCGAGGTTCTTCAGCATCAGCACGTAGCCGGGGATCGAGGCGTCGTAGAGCGACAGGGCCATGAGGCACTCCAAAGCAGAGGTTGAACCCGCCAGATGGCCCTCTTCACCGCCGGGCGTAACCGGGGCGGAGGCGCGATTTTTTCTATCGCCTCGATTTTTTCTAACCCGCCAGGCATCGCCTGGGCGGTCCGGACGTTCTGCACCCCGGTGGGCTTTTCACCGCGCGAGGTTGCTTGGCTCCCAAACCCGAAGATCCCGTCACCCCCTTCTTCGACATGGTCGGCCTGGCCCTCTCGGGCGACCCGGTGATGCTGCGCAGCCTGGCGGCGACGCTGGGCGCGTTCTCCATGCGCCTGTTCGTCGCCCTGCTGATCCTGGCCGTCACCCTGTGGCTGGCGCGCCGGCTGGGCGGCGTGGCGCAGAGGGCCCTCACTCGCCTCCCCCACAACCAGCAGCCGGCGGACGGTACGCTCGCCACCTTCGTCTCCACCCTGGTGAAATACATCGTCGTGGCCGTGGGCCTGGTGGCGGTGCTCCAGCAGCTGGGCGTGCAGGCCACCTCGGTCCTGGCGGTCCTGGGCGCCGCGTCCCTGGCCATCGGCCTGGCGCTGCAGGGCACCCTGGGCAATGTCGCGGCCGGGGTGATGATCCTGCTGCTGCGCCCCTACCGCGCCGGCGACAAGGTCGAGCTCGCGGGCCGTCAGGGCAAGGTGGTCGGCATGGACCTCTTCAACACCAAGCTGCTCGACTACGACGGCCTCACCCTGTTCATGCCCAACGGCAAGGTGTTCGGCGACCTGATCGTCAACATCAGCCAGTCGGGCAAGCGCCGCATCGAGCTGGTGTTCGGCGTCGACTATGACGACGACCTGGACGTGGCCCTGGCGACCCTGCTGGAGGTGGCCGGCGACGAGCCCCGCGTGCTGGCCACGCCCGCGCCTTGGGCCAAGGTCACCGCCACCGGCGACAGCGCCGTCAACGTCACCCTGCGCTGCTGGTCCAAGACCGACGACTGGATGGACACAAAGTTCGACCTGACCAAGCGGATCAAGGAGACGCTGGAGGCGCGCGGCCTCAGCTTCCCCTATCCGCACCAGGTCACGATCGAGCGCGAGACGAAGCCCGTCGCCAAAAAACCCGCCGCTCGCAGAAATGTCGGGAACGGCGCCGCACGTCCGTCCTAGGGTCGCCGGCGCCAAGCAGCCTCAGGGACCCCGCATGCTCTACGCCCTCCTCGCCTACCACGAGGAAACCGACGTCAAGGCGATGACCGAGGTCGAGGACAATGCGCTGATGGACAGGCTTCTGGCGGTCCATCAGCGCCTGGACGGCCAGATGGGCCCGGCCGCCCGCCTGGGCGCCACCCAGCTGGCCGCCGTGGTGCGGGGCAAGGGCCTGGTCACCGACGGCCCCTTCGCCGAAACCAAGGAGGCGATGCTGGGCTTCTACGTCCTCGACTGCGCCGACCGCGCCCAGGCCATCGCCATCGCGCAACAGCTGAACGCCGCCAATCCCAACGCCATCTACGAGGTCCGCCCCATCGTGACCTACGTCCCCGGCGCCGCCTTCCCCCGCACCGACGCGGGGCTGGACCTGGTCCGGCCGTAGGGGACCGAGCACGCAGCAAAAGGCCCGCTCCCTCGGAAGGAAGCGGGCCCATCGATGTCCGCGATGCGGTCGCTCAGGCGGCGAGCGCCGTCCGGCGGCGACGGAGCACGGCGCCGGCCGCGCCGAAGCCCATGATCATCATCGCCCAGGTCGCGGGCTCCGGGACCGCCACGGCCGTCAGGCTGACGTTGTCGACCATCGGGCCGACGTTGTCGGCGCTGGTTGTGCCGAAGTAGATCTTCGCCGACCCGGCCGCGCTGGTCGTGAACGTGTAGGTCGCCACCCGCCAGGCGTCGTTGGGGCCGACGAGGAACGAGATGCCGGTGTGGTTGAACGCCGAGTAGGCGAAGTTGCCGGAGGGGCCGCCATCCAGCTGCAGGTTCAGCAGCGTGCCGGGACCGTCGAAGTCCAGACCGAAGCTGAAGGTGTCGAAGTTCTGGTCGCGCTGGTTGCCGGAGAACTGGAAGCTGAAGGTCACGAAGTCGCCGGCGGCGAACGCGAAAGCCTGTTTGCTGACGATGGCGCCCGGGCCGGCGGTGCCGTCCAGGTCGACGTAGTTGCCGACGCCGTTGGTGTCATAGGGGTTGGGCGTCGACACCAGGTCGACCTGGCCGATGACGTCCCAGTTGGCGAAGCCGGTGTAGTTCAGCTTGCTTTCGCCCGGCGCGCTTTCGCCGTCGAAGTTGTCGCTGAAGTTCACGGCGGCGTTGGCCGCGCCCGTCATGAGCGCGGTCGCGACAGCGACGCCCGCCAGGAGCTTCTTGAAGGTCATAGGCAAGTTCCCCGATACCGCGCGCGCCCGTGCGCCACGGTTAACAGAACCTTGTCACGCGAAATATCTGGCGACTACCCGACTCCCCTGAGAGGCGAGATCAGCGCCCCGTCTGCTCGGCGCGCGTCAGGGCGGCGTTCAGGCCGGCGAGCTCGTCCCGGATGCGGGCCACCGCCGCCACGTCCAGCCCGGAAGTCGCCAGCAGCTCGGCCGGCACGGCGCATGCCGGGCCTTTCAGCGCCCGGCCCTTGTCGGTCAGCCGGATCCGCACCACCCGCTCGTCCGCCGGATCGCGCGTGCGGCTGACCAGTCCCAACCCCTCCAGACGCTTCAGCAGCGGGGTCAGGGTGCTGGACTCCAGCCCCAGCCGCCCGCCCAATTCGCCCACCGTCCGGTCGTCCGCCTCCCACAGCACCACCATCGCCAGGTACTGCGGATAGGTCAGGCCCAGCTTGTCCAGCAGCGGTCGATACAGCCGGTTGAAGGCGTGGCCGGCGGCGTAGACCGAGAAGCACAGGAAGTCCTCCAGCTTCAGCGGGCCCGGTGCGGACGAACTCGGGGCGTCAGGCGCTTGCGTCATGCCCGTACATATAAATCGTTCACGACCTAATCGCAAACGATTGACAAGCCGCCCGCCCCGATCCAATTAAGTCGCACACGATCTAATCGCTCAGAAACAACCGAAGGAACTTCCCGATGTCCGTCAACGTCCTCTACCGCACCGCCGCCCGCGCAACCGGCGGCCGCGACGGCCACGCCGCCACCCTGGACGGCAGCCTCGACGTCAGCCTCGCCACGCCCAAGGAACTGGGCGGCGGCGGCGGCCCCGGCAACAACCCCGAACAGCTCTTCGCCGCCGGCTACGCCGCCTGCTTCATCGGCGCCATGAAGTTCGTCGCCAGCCAGGGCGGCCCCAAGGTCCCGGCCGACGCCGCGGTCACCGCCAACGTCGGCATCGGCCCGCGCGCCGAAGGCGGCTTCGGCCTCGACATCGCCCTGGAGGTCTCGCTGCCTGGCCTCGACCGCGCCGCCGCCGAGGACCTGGTCGCCAAGGCCCACCAGGTCTGCCCCTACTCCAACGCCACCCGCGGCAACGTCGACGTCAAGCTGACGGTGCTCTAGCTCGGCCCGGGGGTCCCGAGGCGCCCGCCCGCATGTCCCGCGCCTCGGGAACCTGAGCCTGGCCACCGTCCAGTCGATCGTCGACCAGAGCCCCATCGCCCTGCCCCTCTCGGCCCCCGACGAGATCCCGCGGATGCAGGTGACCAACGATCCCCGCGCCCCCAACCGCCGGGGGTAAACAGATGACGTACGACACGCCCCGCCGGCCCGTGCTCTCACCCCCGCATGAGGACGCGATGGAAAGCCGATCGGCACGCCGACGGCTGGGCGGTCTACCGCTCGCGGCGCGGCCGGCTCGAAGCCTTCCACCTGCCCGCCGAGCCCACCCCCGTCATCTTCGACAGCCAGCACGCCGCCGTCGTCTGGGCCAAGATCCTCAACGAGGTCGTCAAGGCCGGCGCCGCGCGCCGCCGCGCCGAGCTCGGCTAGGCGCCGACGGCGGACCGGCCTATCCAGCGCGCCACGGGGCCGCCGCCCCCGAAGCCGCGCGTGAGCCTTTGACCGACTGCAACGAATTCTGCTTCACCGACACCCGCGCCGCCCTCGACGCCGCGTTCGGCCAGGCCCAGGTTCCGCTCGGCTGGGCGGACACGCCGTCGACCCGGCCGCCCGGCGAGCCGATCAGGCCCACCAACCGCGCCACCCTCCTGCGCCCCATCGATCCGGCCCACCCCCGCGCCGGCCTCGAAGGCCTGGAGATCCGCTGGTGGATGGTCCCGGCGTTCCACAAGGGGCCGGTCGCCGACTGGCGCACCCTGTGCACGAACGCCCGCGTCGAGACCCTCGACACCGCGCCCATCTTCCGCAACGCCTACCGGGCGCGCCGCGGCCTCGTGCCCCTGACCGCCTTCATCGCCTACGGCGAGCCGCCGGGCTGGAAGAAGGGCCAGCCCAAGATGCGCCACGCTGTCACCTGGGGCGACCCCAGCCTCCGCTACGTCGCCGCCCTGTGGGAGACCAGCCACCCGGCCGACCTGCCCGACGGGCTGGAGAGCTTCGCCCTCGTCAGCGGCCCGGCCGGCCCGGACGTCCAGCCCCTGCAGGACCGCGCCCCCGCCATCCTGACCCTGGACCAGGGCCTCGCCTGGCTGGACCTGGACGGCCCCGGCGCCGCGGCCGTCGCGGCCCCCGCGCCGGCCGGCGCCTACGCCGTCGCCCACGCGCCGCGCGACGCCATCATGTCGGCCGAGATGCGCCGCCTGATCTGACCACCCCGGCGCCCGGCGCCGCCGCGCCTCAGTCAGGCCCGATCAACGGCGGCCGCATCTGGCCCTGCGGCCCGATCCCCGGCGCATAGGGCGCCCCCGTCGCGTCGATCCACTCCCGCGCCTCCTCCGCATTGCGCGGCGGCGCGGCCAGCACCGTGTTGTTCGGTCCCCGCTCGAAGTGGGTGACGTGGAACACCACCCGGCGCGCCTCGTCGCCCCTCCGGCCCCGCGCCACCCCGCCGCGCGGCCCGATCCCCAGCTCCGCCAGCTCCTCCGCCGCCACCAGCCGCTCCAGGTACTTCCGGGGCGCCAGCCGCGACGACTGCCAGCGGTTCACGTCGAACCGGAACCGGTCCACCGGCAGCGTGTCCTTGGTCGCCGCCAGCGCCACGTCCCGCGTCTCGTCGAACAGGTAGTGCCCCTGCATCTCGCGGGCGATCACATACATGTCCTGGAACTTCGGGTGGCGCCGCACCCACGCCAGGATGGTCCCGTAGCAGGGCATCGCCGGATCCTTGCCGATCGACGTCAGGCTCTCCCCCTCCGCCAGCCGCGCGCAGATCGCCTCGCCCACCGCGCGCGTATAGGTCGACGTCTTGCCCCCGCGCACCGGCGCCGGCCGCGCCGCCAGCTCCGCCGCCGCCTCCAGGTCCCGCCGCCGCTGGGCGATCGTCACCTCCCGATAGGCCGCCCGCAGCGCCAGGCTGAACTCAGGATGCCGATGCTCCCAGTTGCGCACCGTGCATTGATGCGGCCGCCCGGGCTCCGCGCAGAACGCACGCATGCTCACGCCGGCCGCTACCGCCTGCACGATCTCCTCCGCCATCGCCTCGGAATAGAAGACCTGCGGCTTCCGCCCAGCGGCCAGACCCTTGCCCTTGCCCTTGCCCATCCAACCCTCGCCAACCCGCCCCGCCGACGTGCGAAACCGCACACCCGACCCTACACCGGACGGAGCGATTTCACAAGAACAAAATAGGAACACTCAGGGGCCGCGCCACCCCATTCCTCCCCCTCTGGGGGAGGGGGACCGCGAAGCGGTGGAGGGGGCCCTCCCGGACCTCCCACCTTGAACCCCCGCCCGCCAATCCCCACCTAACCCCCTGAAACCCCACAGCAAAGCAGAGCTCCAAATGGCCACCGGCTGGGCCCACGAAGGCGCCGTTCTCGACCAGATCGAAGACACCATCACCGACGGCGTCCTCACCGCCCGCGCCCGCCTCCCCGTGGGCGAAGGCACGCAGGACTGCGTCGAATGCGGCGAAGAGATCCCGGAAGCCCGCCGCCTGGCCCTCCCCGGCGCCCACACCTGCGTCGAGTGCCAGTCCGGCCGCGACCGCCGCGTCGTCACAGCCGGCATCAACCGCCGCGGCAGCAAGGACAGTCAGTTGCGCTAGGGGAGCCCCACCGACCGCCTCCTCTCCCAGGCGCGCAGCGCCGTGGGAGAGGCCGGGTGAGGGCGGCGCCGAATCCAAGCCGCCACGCCCCTTGGATCAAGACGCCCGCAAGCAACCCCGCCGCAAACCGACACCCCACGGGTCCAACCCGGCGCGATCCCCACCGCCGAGCCGCCCCCACCCAACCTCCCCCACGACGCTGCCGCGTCTGGGAGAGGAGAAAGAGGGGAGCGGGCCAGCGCGTCCTTCAGGACGCCACCCACCCTGACGGCCACGGTCAGCCCCTGCCAGGATGGTTGAAGCTTGGTCAAGGATTGCGCGCCCCGCACGCAACCGCCCCAGCGGCGGCGCGCCAGCGCCGTCCTTGAGGAAGCGGAAGAGGCTGGCGGACTGCGGAGATTTCCGCATATCGGTGGCCGCCATGCGCCGCCCTTCCGTCTCATGAAAGGGCCGCGGACCCAGCCCGTCCACGGCGACTGTCGGTCTAGAACTTGGACCGGAGCCCCATGCGGAAGCTGCGGCCGACCGGATCGTAGAGGTCGAACCGTCCGCCCAGCCCCGGCGCCCCGTAGGCGACCGTGCCCGGCACCACCGGGATCTGGAGGGGATCTTTGTCGAAGAGATTGTCGACACCGACCGTCAGTTCCGACGGGCTTCCGCGCAGGTCGAACTTGTAGACGGCGGTCAGGCCCAGGGTCACGTAGTTGGGCGCCGAGTTGTCGTCCACATCGACGCCCGAGGTCCACACGTTCTGAAGATCGGCCTTGCCGACGTAGCGCACGTTCAGGGTCACCGCGACGGGGCCCTGGTCGTAGGTCGCCAGCAGGTTCGCCTTCCACTTCGGCTGCCCCGGGTTGAGGTCGCTGACCTGACCGGCGAACTTGGTGACGACCCCGTTGTTGGTCTGGGTCAGCACCGGAACGAAGCTCGCCAGCGCCCGCATCGAGAGCGTGCCTTCTCCGACTGCGCGGCGGTAGTCGATCTCGTAGTCCCAGCCCTGGGTCACCTGGCGGGCGATGTTCACGGGCACCGAGTCGATCTGGGTGATCGTGCCCGACGCATCGCGGCGGATGAACTGGCAGTAGTCGGTCTGGCCCTGGAAGCAGAACGTCAGCGCCTGCGGCGCACCGACGGCCGCGATCGCGCCGGAGATCTTGATCCGGTAGTAGTCGATCGACACGGACAGGCCGGGGGCGAAGCTCGGGCTGTAGATGATCCCGACCGTGGTGGTGTCGGCTTCTTCGGGCTTCAGGTTCGGGTTGCCGCCCGAGCGGGTGAACTGGGAATACGACCTGTTGGTGAAGGGATCGAAGATCGCCTGCGCCGTAAAGGTGCCGCCCGTGAACAGGTCGTTCAGCGTCGGCGCACGGATGTCCCTGGACTGTGTGGCTCGGACCCGCAGGTCGTCCGTGACTTGGTCGGAGACGCCCACCTTCCAGGTCTCGACGCGCCCGCTCGTGCTGTAGTCGGTCACCCGCCCCGCCGCATTGACCTCGAGTTGCTGGGCGAACGGCACGTCCTTCAGGAGGGGCACGCTGATCTCTCCGAACGCCTCCTTGAGGTTGCGCTCCCCCGAGAAGGGCTGGAAATTCTGGACCGCGAGCAGCCGGTTCAGAGCCAGGTCGTTCTGGGTCGAGTCCGCCTTGTTGTTGATGTAGTCGAAGCCGAAGGCGACGGACACATCGCCGGCCGGCAGCTTGAACAACGTGCCGGTCGCGCTGGCCTCCACCACGTCGAGCTTCACCTTGGCGAGTTGGCGGGCTTCCCCCAGGACATATCTAAGCGCCTCCGCGGACGCGACGTTGGTCCCGAAGACATTGAGCGGCACGCAGCCGTTCGACGGATTGGTGAGGGTCGAGCGGCATGCGACGGCCCCGGTCGCCGGATTGCGGACCGCGTCCACAGCCAGGTTGAAGTTCCCCGGCAGGACGACGCTCTTGGCCACCTGGCGGATCCTGGACTCACCGTGCGTGTAGTAGGCGTTCCATTTCCAGTTCTCGCCGATCTTGCCGTTCAGCCCGACCACGGCGTTGTAGACGTCGCGCTGGTTGTAGGAGGTGGGCGGGCCCGGGGCCGTGAAGTCCAGGCCCAGGCTGAAGGTCGTGAGGTTGCGGGCGGCCAACTGCTGGCGGACGCCAGCGTCGAGGAACGCGTTGTCGGCGTTGATCGTGATGTTGCCCTGGCGCAGGTACGTCAGGTAGCCGTTCTCGCGGTATTCCGAATGGCCGTAGGTCACCTCCGCGAAGGCGGTCAACTGATCCGAGACATCGAAGTCGGCGTGGAGGAACGCGTTGGCAGACGACAGCGCCGCGGTTATCGCGCGGTGCTCGCCCACGAAGTTGTCGACGTCGCCGCCGTACTGCAGCAGGCCGGACTGGTTCCCAAAGTTGTAGGGCGCGGGCGTGCCCGTAGGGCCGACGAACTGAATGCCGCGCAGGGGGCCGGCCGTGATCACGCCGCCCTGCGAGACGTTGACCGGGCCGGCGCCGTTGACGGTGATCTGCCGTGGCTGGCCGTTGGTGGCCGTGAAGTTCGGATTGTTGACGACTGCCCGGCTCTTGAACCAGCCGCGATCGCGCAGGTCGATCCCGCGAGGCGTCTCCGCATAGTTGACGTTGGCGATGATGTGGCCTCGTCCGCCGGCGAACCGGTGGCCGGCGGTGGCGACGATCTTGAAGTAAGCGTTGTCCCCCTCGTCGGAGATGCCGCCTTCCACGTTGAGACCGAGCCCGGTGTACTCGCGGTTCAACACGAAGTTGACCACGCCAGCGACAGCGTCGGCGCCCCAGGCGGCGGACGCCCCGCCGGTTACCACCTCCACCCGCTTGATGAGCGCGGTGGGTAGCGTGACGGTGTCGACGCCGCCGGTGACCGCGGAGTCGACCACGCGCCGGTTGTCGAGGAGGACCAGCGTGCGCGTGACCCCCAGGTTGCGGAGGTTGAGATTCTCCGCACCCCCGCCGGCGACGTTGATGGCGGGGTTGCGCGCCGAGGTCGTCGCCCCGAACGCCGGCAGTTGGTTGAGGTAGGCCGCGATGGTGACCGGCTGCTGGGTCTGCAGCTCCTGCTCCCCGACGACCGTGACCGGCGTCGGCTGCTGGAAGCCGTTGGTGACGATGCGCGAGCCGGTGACCACGACCTCGTCGACCTGATCCGTGTCGTCCACGGTCTGGGCCGACGCCGCGGGCGCGACGATCAGGGTCGCGACACCCGCAAGCAGCATGGACCTGAACATCTCTAGCCTCCCCTCGACCGCTTTGATGGGCCGTTGAGGGGGAGGACACACCCTAATGCCCGCTCGAGTCAATAAAATCGTAGTACGATTTTGCTTATATCGTGCCTCGATCACTTTACGCTTGCGCCAATCACTGCGGGCCGTTTTGTCGGCGTGTCCGTTTCCGCACCCACAGAACCCGGCATGACGTCGCGATCCTCAAAGCCCAAGACCGCCGCCCTCCCGAAGTCTTCGCGCCGCGCCGAGCGCGCCCCGTCATCGATGGCCACGGACGTGGCGGACGCGGTGCGCCGGCAGATCCAGGACGGCGTGCTGCCCCCGGGAGAGTGGCTGCGCGAGCCCCGCATCTGCGCCGAATTCGGGGTCGGCCGCGCGATTGCCCGTTCGGCGTTGCGGATCCTGGCGGATGACGGCCTGGTCCGCATCGAGGAGAACCGGGGCGCCTTTGTCGCAGCCACCACGGTGCAGGAGGTATTCGACATCTACGAACTGCGCGCCGGGCTCTATGGCATCGCGGCGCGCTTCGCCTGCATGAGCACGCCGGCGGACTTCATGGCCGAGACGCTGGCGCTGGCCGACACCCTTTTCGAGGACACCGAGTCGGCCAGGAAGAGCCCTGAGGACTTGGTTCGCCAGAGCGAAGCGATCTTCAGCCGCCTGGCGAGCGTCGCCAGTCTGGACACCCAGCGGATGATCGAAGCCGTCCGCCGCAAGACCCGCTGGCACTACTCCTACGTCGGCCTGGCCGAAGGTTCAGGTCCCCCGATCGACCACTGGCGCGTGATGCGCGCGGGCCTGGCGGCGCGCGATCCGGCCATGGCGGCCGAGGGGGCTCGCGCCATTGTCCACCACACGCAGAATGAGGTGATGCGCTTGATGATCTCGCGCGGTCTCGGCCTGCGCAAGCCGCCGCCGGTCGTGGTCGGGCCGACTCAGAAGCCTCGGGCCTCCACCTACCCCTCATAATTCAAAATCGGCCGCAGCCACTTCTCCGCCGTCGCGACATCCCACCCCTTGCGCCGCGCATAGTCCTCCACCTGATCCTTCTCGATCCGCCCCACCCCGAAGTAGTGGCTCTCCGGGTGCGCAAAGTACAAACCGCTCACTGCCGCCGTCGGGTACATGGCGAAGCTCTCGGTCAGATGCAGGCCCGTCGCCGCCTCCGCGTTCAGCGGCCGGAACAGCGTCGCCTTCGGCGTGGTCGGGCTGAGCAGACGCACCCCCCGCCCCCCTTCCACCGCCCCCAAACTGCGCTTAACCTGCCCGCATGAAAGTCCTCACACGCGACGAGATCGCAAGCCTGAGCCCGTCCGAGCGCCTGACGATGATCGGCGATCTTTGGGACAGCCTGGACGACGCGCCGCTGTCGCCCGCGCAGGCCTCGGAACTGGAGCGCCGCGTCGCGAGCCTCGACGACGATCTGGCCGAGGCCGTGACCTGGGACGCGTTGAAGGCAGAACTGGCCGCGCGCGCTTCGTGACCCCAAGCCTGATCCTTCTTCCTGCGGCGCCGCCGGTGCGTCAGCCTCGATAGGATTGTCCACGAACCACACGAAAAGCACGAACGCGCCGAGAATGCCCGGCCAGCCGGTTCAGGCTCTGACTGTTCGTGCTTTTCGTGTGGTTCGTGGATGAATTGGACTGCGCCTGCGGCGCGCGGTGAGCCGGAAGCCGTACCGCGACCGTCAGGCCGCGCCCGCCACCTTTTCCCGCAAAGGGCGAAGGTCGCCCGTCAGCACCCCCCTACCCCTCATAATTCAAGATCGGCCGCAGCCACTTCTCCGCCGTCGCGACATCCCACCCCTTCCGCCGCGCATAATCCTCCACCTGATCCCGCTCGATCCGGCCCACCCCAAAATAGTGGCTCTCCGGGTGCGCGAAGTAGAGCCCGCTCACCGCCGCCGTCGGGTACATGGCGAAGCTCTCGGTCAGGTGCAGGCCCGTCGCCGCCTCCGCGTCCAGCAGCCTGAACAGGGTGGCCTTCTCGGTGTGGTCGGGCTGGGCCGGATAGCCCGGGGCCGGGCGGATGCCGCGGTATTGCTCGGCGATCATCGCGTCCACGTCGAACGGCTCGTCGGGGGCGAAGCCCCACAGCTCGGTGCGGACCTTGCGATGCAGGGCCTCGGCGAAGGCTTCGGCCAGGCGGTCGGCCAGGGCCGAGGCCATGATCGCGGAGTAGTCGTCGCCCTTGTCCTTGAACGCCTGGGCGATCTCGGCCTCGCCGTGGCCGGCGGTGACGGCGAAGCCGCCGATCCAGTCGGGCCGCGCGCCCACCGGCGCCACGAAGTCGGCCAGGGCGACGTTGGCGCGGCCGCCGGCTTCCTGGGAGACGGTCTTGGCCATCTGCTGGCGCAGGGTGTGGAAGCGGCCGATCTCGGTCTGCCGGGTCTCGTCGGCGTAGACCACGATGTCGTCGCCGTCGGCGTTGGCGGGCCAGAAGCCGACGACGCCGCGCGCCTCGAACCACTGCTGGCCGATGATCTGCTGCAGCATCACCTGGGCGTCGCGCCAGAGGTCGCGGGCCGCCTCGCCGACCACGTCGTCCTCCAGGATCTGCGGGTAGCGGCCGATCAGCTCCCAGCTGGCGAAGAACGGCGACCAGTCGATGTGGCGGGCCAGGTCGGCCAGGTCGTAGGCGGCGAAGGTGCGGGTCCCTGAGAAGCTGGGCTGGGGCGGCTGATAGGTGGTCCAGTCCGGCGTGAAGGCGTTGTCGCGCGCCTCGCGGATCGTGGAGCGGGCGCGCTTGTCCTGGCCGCGGGCGAACTGCTCGCGGACCTTGACGTAGTCGGCCGCCGTCGTGGCCAGGAAGTTGGCCTTTTCCGTCGGCGACAGCAGGTTGGAGACCACGCCCACCGCGCGGCTGGCGTCCAGCACATAGGTGGTCGAGCCGGCGGGGTATTTGGGCGAGATCTTCACCGCCGTGTGGGTCTTCGACGTGGTGGCGCCGCCGATCAGCAGGGGCATGGTCATGCCGCGCCGCTCCATCTCGGAGGCCACGAACACCATCTCGTCCAGGCTGGGGGTGATCAGGCCGGAGAGGCCGACGATGTCGACGTTGTGCTTCAGCGCCTCGTCCAGGATGCGGTCGGCCGGGACCATGACGCCTAAGTCGACGACCTCGTAGTTGTTGCACTGCAGGACCACGCCCACGATGTTCTTGCCGATGTCGTGGACGTCGCCCTTGACGGTGGCCATCAGGATGCGGCCCGCCTGTTCGCGGGGCTTGCCGGCCTTCTCGGCCTCCATGAACGGTTCCAGGTAGGCCACGGCCTGCTTCATCACCCGGGCCGACTTGACCACCTGGGGCAGGAACATCTTGCCCGCGCCGAACAGGTCGCCGACCACGTTCATCCCGTCCATCAGCGGGCCTTCGATGACGTGCAGCGGGCGCTCGACGCCCTGGCGGGCCTCCTCGGTGTCGGCCTCGATGAAGTCGGTCAGGCCGTTGACCAGGGCGTGGGTGATCCGGCCGCCGACGTCCTTCTCGCGCCAGGTCAGGTCGGGGCCCTTGGCCTCGGACTTGCCGCCCTTGTACTTGGGCGCCAGCTCGACCAGGCGCTCTGTGTTGCTGATGTTGGTGCGTTGCGGGCGGTTGAGGATCACATCCTCGACGGCCTCGCGCAGCTCCTCGGGGATGTCGTCGTAGACGGGGAGATCCCCGGCGTTGACGATGCCCATGTCCATGCAGGCCGCAATGGCGTGGTAGAGGAAGACCGAGTGGATGGCGCGGCGGACCGGCTCGTTGCCACGGAAGCTGAAGCTGACGTTGGAGACGCCGCCGGAGATGCGGGCATAGGGGCACGCGGCCTTGATCAGCCGGGTTGCTTCAATGAAATCAACGGCATAGTTGTCATGCTCCTCGATCCCCGTCGCCACCGCGAAAATATTGGGATCGAAGATGATGTCTTCCGGCGGAAATCCGACCTGCTCGATGAGCAACTTGTAGGCCCGCTTGCAGATCTCGACCTTTCGGTCCGCAGTATCGGCCTGCCCAACTTCATCGAACGCCATGACGACAACAGCGGCGCCATAGCGGAGGCAGGCCACCGCCTGCTCCAGGAACCTGGCCTCGCCTTCCTTCATGGAGATCGAATTCACGATCGTCTTGCCCTGCACGCACTTCAGGCCCGCCTCGATCACCTCCCACTTGGAGCTGTCGATCATCACCGGCACCCGGGCGATATCCGGCTCGGCCGCGATCAGGTTGAGGAAGGTCCGCATGGCGTGGACCGAATCCAGCAGGCCCTCGTCCATATTGACGTCGATGACCTGGGCCCCGGCGTCGACCTGTTGGCGCGCGACCGACAGCGCGGCCGGATAGTCGCCCTCCGCGATCAGCTTCCGGAACTTGGCCGAGCCGGTGACGTTGGTCCGCTCGCCGACATTGATAAAGGTAGGGCGCATTCAGCTCACGAATTTCAAAGATCGCAGGACGAGGAACACGGCCCCCGTGGCGGTCGGCGCGCGATAGGCGCCCTCGGCGTCCAGGACGCGGGTGGCGATGGCCGCCAGCATCCAGCCCAGGCCGGTCAGGTCGTCGCCTTTGAGGCGCTCGGTGGTCAGTTCCTCGATGCCGCTCTCGGCGCCGAAGGCCTTGACCCGAGCCGCGCCCTCGACGGCCGTCGCCGGCAGTTCGGCGTTGGCCCAGCTCCACAGGAACTCGCTCTCGCCGGTCGTGCCCAGCACCTGGATCTCAGCCGTCACCCGCGGCTTCATGCCGTCGGTGAAGGTGATGACGCCGGCGGCGGCGTCGTAGTCGTAGCGGACCCAGCTATCGAGGCGATACGTCTCGGCGATCTGCTGCTGCTTCGCGGTGAAGACGGCGAACGCCTCCTCGCACCACGCGTCGTACCAATCCGGAGCTATCATCAGGCGATCTCGAACGGCTCCAGGCCGGCCAGGCGCATGGCCTTCGGGCGGTCGGCGGGCTGGCGGGGTTTGAGGCCGCGCACCGCGTCGGCCACATGGCGGATGTGGTCCGGCGTCGTGCCACAGCAGCCGCCCAGGATGTTGACCAGCCCATGCTCGGCCCACTCGTGCAGCATGTGGCCGGTCTGGTGCGGCTCCTCGTCGTACTCGCCCATGGCGTTGGGCAGGCCGGCGTTGGGATAGGCCGAGACCAGGGTGTCGGCGACCCGCGCCAGCTCGGCGATGTGCGGCCGCATCAGGTCGGCGCCCAGGGCGCAGTTCAGGCCGATGGCGAACGGCTTGGCGTGGCGCACCGAGTTCCAGAACGCTTCCACCGTCTGGCCGCTGAGCGTGCGGCCCGAGCGGTCGGTGATGGTGCCCGAGATCCAGATCGGCAGGGGCTCGTAGCCCTCGTCCTCGAGGTCCATGATCGCTTTGATCGCGGCCTTGCAGTTCAGGGTGTCGGTGATCGTCTCGACCAGGAACAGATCGACGCCCCCGTCGTGCAGCGCCTGCACCTGCTCGCGATAGGCTTCGTAGACCTGGTCGAAGGTGACCTTGCGGGCGCCGGGGTCGTTCACGTCCGAGCTCATCGACAGCATCACCGGCAGCGGGCCGATGGAGCCGGCGACGAACCGCGGCTTGTGCGGCTCCTTCTCCGTCCAGCGGTCGGCGACCTCGCGGGCGATCCGGGCGCCGGCCAGGTTGATGTCGCGCACGGCGGCTTCCTGGGCGTACTCGCCCTGGCCGATCGAGGTGGACGAGAAGGTGTTGGTCTCGCTGATGTCGGCGCCGGCGGCGAAATAGGCGTCGTGCAGCTCGCCGACGATATCCGGCCGGGTCAGGCACAGGATGTCGTTGTTGCCCTTCATCTGGCCCGGATGGTCCAGGAACCGGTCGCCGCGATAGTCGGCCTCCGACAGGCCGCGCTTCTGGAACATCACGCCCCACGAGCCGTCCAGGATCAGCACGCGTTCCTTGGACGCGGCCTTCAGCGCCGCGATGCGTTCCTGTCTGGAGAGGGGGCGGGTCATGCCGCGGCTTCCTTCGGTTGAGCGGGAGGGGTCTCGCGCACGCCCAGCACGCGGCAGATCGCGTACACGAGGTCGGCGCGGTTGAGCGTGTAGAAGTGGAAGTCCGAGAAGCCTTCCTCGGCCAGCCGCGCGCACATCTCGGCGGCCACCGAGGCGGCCACCAGCTTGCGGGTCTCCGGGTCCTCGTCCAGGCCGTCGAAGTGGGTGGCCAGCCAGCCGGGGATTTCCACCCCGATGCGACCCGACATGTTGGCCAGCCCCGAGAAGCTCGACACCGGCATGATGCCGGGCAGGATCGGCACCTCGACACCCGCCTTGCGGATGCGGTCGACGAACCGCAGATAGCCGTCGATGTCGAAGAAGAAGTTCGAGATCGCCCGCGTCGCGCCCGCGTCCACCTTGGCCTTCAGCACCTCGATGTCGTGGTCGATCGACGGGCTCTCGGGGTGGATCTGCGGATAGACGCCGACGCTCACGTCGAAGGGCGCGATGGCCTTGATACCGGCGGTCAGCTCGGTGGCGTTCTGGTAGCCGTCCGACCGCGGGGTATAGGCGCCGCCCAGCGAGCCGGGCGGATCGCCGCGCAGGGCCACGATGTGGCGGATGCCGGCGTCCCAATAGTCCTGGATCACCTCGTCCACGTCGGCGCGGGAGGCCTCGACGCAAGTCAGGTGCGCGGCGGGCTTCAGCGTCGTTTCCTTGAGGATCCGTACCACCGTGCGGTGGGTGCGCTCCCGCGTGGACCCGCCGGCGCCATAGGTCACCGACACGAACTCGGGGTTCAACGGCTCCAGGCGGCGGATCGCCTCCCACAGGCTCTCCTCGCTCTTCGGGCCCTTGGGCGGCGAGAACTCGAACGACACGCGCGGCCGCGGCTGGCCGCCGGCGCCGGCGCGAGCCACGGGCCCAAGGGCGCTGCTTTGGGCCGGACTCATGCGGCGCTCCTCAAGGCGGTGGGCGCGCGCTCGGCGGCCCATATCTTCACAGTCAGGCCATCGGCCCGGGTCGGCGGCAGCGCCTGCAGGCCTACCTGCGGCAGGTCCGCCTCGGCCAGCCAGCGGGCCATCTCCTCGTCCGAGAAGCCCAGCCGGCGATGCTGGTGCTGCTCGCGCAGGAACTCATGCTTGTGCGGGGCGAAGTCGACGATGATCAGCTTGCCGCCGGGGGCGACGATGCGCGCCGCCTCCTTCACCGCCGCGGCCGGATCGCCCAGGTAGTGCAGCACCTGATGGACGACCACCAGGTCCGCGCCGGCCTCCGGCAGGCGGGTGTCGAAGATATCCCCGTGGCGCAACTCGACGTGGGTCAGGCCGGCTTCCGTCGTGTTGCGGCGGGCGATGTTCAGCATCTGCTGCGACAGATCCAGGCCCAGGGCATGATCGGCCTGCGGACCCAGCAGGGTCAACATCCGGCCCGTGCCCGAGCCCAGGTCGACCAGCCGGCGGACCCGCTGCCCGCCCACCGCCGCCAGCACCTCGGCCTCGACATTGGCGTCGGCGACGTACAGCGAGCGGATCTGGTCCCAGCGCTCGGCGTTCTCGGCGAAATAGGCCTGGGCGGCGTCCGAGCGCTCGACCTGGACGTCGTCCAGTTTGCGGCGGTCGCGGGCCAGGATCGGGTCCTCGGGATTGATCCGCGAGAGCACCTCGCCGATCACCTCGTGCTGCCGCCCGGCGCCGGTCAGCCGGTAGAACACCCAGGCGCCGTCGGGGAATCGCTCGACCAGGCCCGCCTCGGCCAGCAGCTTCAGGTGCCGCGAAACCCGGGGCTGGCTCTGGTCCAGCACACGGCACAGCTCCAGCACCGCCAGCTCCTCCCGATCCAGGAGCGCGAGGATGCGCAGCCGCGTTGGCTCACCCGCCGCACGCAGCACATCGACAGTCTGTTTCGCTGAGAGCTTCATCGGACATAAAGATATCTTTATGTGTGTTAAAATCAAGTGTCCGAGAGGCGAATTCGTCGTCGCCGACGTCTAGGGAACCGGCGACATCAGCGGCTCGCCGGCCAGGAACAGGCGCGTGTTCTCGACCGCCTGGGCCAGCATGTTGGGAATGCCCTCGGTGGTGCCGCCGGCGCGGTGCGGGGTCAGCAGGATCCCCGGCACATCGGCCCAGCGTTCGGCCGGCGTGGGCTCGGCCTCGAAGACGTCCAGGGCGGCGCGACGCAGGCGACCAGCCTTCAACGCCGCGATCATCGCCGTCTCGTCCACCACGAAGCCCCGCGCGACATTCACCAGCATGCCCTCGGGCCCAAGCGCGTCGATGACGTCGGCCGAGATCAGGCCCCGGGTGTCGGCGCCGCCGCGCGCCGCGACCACCAGGATGTCGCTGTCCCGCGCCAGGGCCAGCAGGCTCTCGGCCCGCGGCCACGGCGCCGCCTTGGGGTTCGGCCCCCACCAGCTGACCGCCAGCTTGAAGGGTTCGCACCGTCGCGCCACCGCCGCGCCGATGTGCCCGAGCCCCACGATCCCGACCCTGCGGCCGGTCAGCGTGGGCTGGGGCGCCAGCCGGTCGTGCAGGTTCCAACGGCCCTCGCGGACCAGCCGGTCCGCCTCGCCCATGTCACGCCAGCCGGCCAACAGCAGACCCATGGCGTGGTCGGCCACATCGTCGGCGTTGACGCCCGCCGCATGGGTGACCTCGATGCCGTGCGCGCGGCACCAGGGCACGTCGACCCCGTCGTAGCCCGCCGAGATCACCGCGATCAGGCCCAGGTTGGGCAGCGAGGACAGGAACTCGGCCGTCAGCACGAACTCACCGGCGTGCAGCAGCGCGCGCACCTGCGACCGATCCACGCCGTCCAGCTCCCAGGCGCGGCCGATATTGTAGCCCGCCTTCTCCAGCCGCGGCTGGAGCGGGGCGATCATCGGATGCGAGATCAGGATCAGCGGTTCGGACATGCGGCGGCCCCTTGGCGATACCCGTGGTCCTATAGCGAGCGCCCCTCGCGCCGCATACCGGCCGTCGCGCGCCGCCCACCCTCACGGCTTGACTTGAGACCGGCGTTCCGTGTGTAAGGCGGCTTGGTGAGCCCGCGCGGCGGCCCTTAAATCGGCTCACCCCAGCACCCGTGCGTTCGCGCGGGCTTTCGGCCGCATGGCCGCCGCCAGTCCTTCGGTTCATTCCATGTCCTCCGCAAACGCGCTCTGGCGCGACCGCGATTTCGTTCGTCTCTGGCTCGCCCAGAGCGTCTCGGCCTTCGGCGCCCGCATCACTCGCGAGGGGCTGCCGATCGCCGCCGTCCTGACCCTGGGCGCCTCGCCCGCGCAGCTCGGCCTGCTAGCGGCGCTCTCCCATGGCCCGGCGCTGATCGTCGGCCTGGCCGCAGGCGGCCTTGTCGACCGCAGCAAGCGGCGCGGGCTGATGATGGGGGCCGACCTGGTACGGGCCGTGGTGCTGGCGACCATCCCGATCGCGGCCTTGCTGCACGTCCTGGCCCTGCCGCAGCTCTATGTGGCCGCCGCCGTGGTCGGGGCCGCCAGCGTGCTGTTCGAGATCGCCGACCACGCCTACCTGCCGAGCCTGGTGGCGCGCGACCAGATCACCGAGGCCAATTCCAGTTTCGCGGCCACCGAGTCCGTCGCCGAGATCGGCGGGCCGGCGCTGGCGGGCGTGCTGTTCCAGGTGCTGGCCGCCCCGATCGCCATCGCCGCCAACGCCGTGACCTACCTGATCTCAGCGGTGTTCCTGGCCGGCATCCGCACGGTAGAGCCGACGCCGGAACCCGAGCCCCACGCCCGCTGGACCGACGACGTGCGGCTGGGATTCCGCACGGCGCTCGGCCATCCGCTGGTGCGGCCGGTGTTCCTGAGCTCGTGGATGCAGGCCCTGGCCGGCGGGATGTTCGGCGCACTCTACATCATCTTCTGCGTCAGAACCGTGGGTCTGAACCCCGGCCTGCTGGGCCTGACCATCGCCGCCGGCGGCGTCGGCGCGCTGATCGGCGCGGTGGTGGCCGGCTGGCTGTCGCGGCGTCTCGGCGTCGGCCCCTCGTTCCTGGGCGCCCAGGCGCTGGTGGCTCTGGCCATCGCGATCATCCCGCTGTCGCCGGGCAATCCGGCGCACGGCATGCCGTTCCTGGTGGTCTCGCAGATCCTGGGCGACGCGTTCGGCGTGGCCACCCTGATCCTGGGGACCAGCCTGATCCAGACCGTGACGCCGCTCGCCGTGCTGGGCCGGGTGAACGCCACCTTCAAGGCGGTGAGCGGCGGCCTGGCCGTGCTGGGCGCGATCCTGGGCGGCCTGCTGGGCGAGGCCATCGGCGTGCGCGGCGCGATCTGGATCGGCGTCGCCGGCCTGGCCATCGCCCCGCTGTTCAGCCTGCCGGGGCCCCTGAAGCGCCTGCGCCGGATGCCGACGGGACCGGACCAGGAGGTCCGGCCCTGAGGCGATCCTACCGCGTGAACTTGTGGAACTTGATGCGGTGGGGGATCAGGCTGTCGGCGCCCAGGCGGCGCTTCTTGTCCTCTTCGTAGGCTTCGAAGTTGCCCTCGAACCACTCGATGTGGCTGTCGCCTTCGAAGGCCAAGATGTGGGTCGCCAGGCGGTCCAGGAACCAGCGATCGTGGCTGATGACCACGGCGCAGCCGGCGAACTCTTCCAGCGCCTCTTCCAGGTTCTGCAGCGTCTCGATGTCCAGGTCGTTGGTCGGCTCATCGAGCAGGATGACGTTGCCGCCCTCGGTCAGCGTCTTGGCCAGGTGGACGCGGTTGCGCTCACCGCCCGACAGCTGGCCGACCTTCTTCTGCTGATCGCCGCCGCGGAAGTTGAATGAGCCCACGTACGAGCGCGTGTTGATCTCGCGCTTGCCCACCGCCAGGATATCCAGCCCCTGGGACACTTCCTGCCAAACCGTCTTGTTGGGATCCAGCGCGTCGCGGCTCTGGTCCACATAGGCCAGCTTCACGGTCTCGCCGACGCGGAACGTGCCCTCGTCGGGCTGTTCCTGGCCGGTGATGATCTTGAACAAGGTCGACTTGCCGGCGCCGTTCGGGCCGATGACGCCGACGATGCCGTTCGGCGGCAGCTTGAACGTCAGGTTCTCGAACAGCACCTTGTCGCCGTAAGCCTTGGACAGGCCGTTGGCTTCCAGCACCAGGTTGCCCAGGCGCGGGCCGGGCGGGATCTGGATGGTGGCGAAGCTCTGGGCCTCGCGGGTGTTCTCCTGGGCGCGGACCATCTCGTCATAGGCGGCCAGACGCGCCTTCGACTTGGCCTGACGGGCCTTGGCGCCCGAGCGGACCCATTCCAGTTCGCGGGTCATGGCGCGCTGGCGAGCGGCGCTTTCGGACTGCTCCTGCACCACGCGCTTGGTCTTCTGCTCCAGCCAGCCGGAGTAGTTGCCTTCGTAGGGGATGCCCTTGCCGCGATCGAGCTCGAGCGTCCACTTCGTCACCTGGTCCAGGAAGTAGCGATCGTGGGTGACCAGGATCACGCAGCCCGGGAACGCTTCCAGGTGATGCTGCAGCCAGGCGACGCTTTCGGCGTCCAGGTGGTTGGTCGGTTCGTCCAGCAGCAGCATGTCGGGCTTGCTGAGCAGCAGGCGGGCCAGCGCGATGCGGCGCTTCTCACCGCCCGACAGGTTGTCGACCTTCCAGTCGTTGGGCGGACAGCGCAGGGCGTCCATCGCCATCTCGATCTTGGAGTCGATGTCCCACAGGTCGCCGGCGTCGATCTTCTCCTGGAGGGCGGTCATCTCCTCCATGAGCTCGTCGGTGTAGTTCTCGCCCAGTTCGACGGCGATGGCGTTGTAGCGGTCGAAGATCTTCTTCTCTTCGCACCACGAGATGACGTTGCCCCAGACGTCGAGGGCGTCGTCCAGATGCGGCTCTTGCTCCAGGTAGCCCATCTTCACGCCGTCGGCCGCCTTGGCCTCGCCGGAGAACTCCTTGTCCACGCCGGCGATGATCTTCAGCAGGCTCGACTTGCCCGAACCGTTGACCCCGACCACGCCGATCTTGGCGTCGGAGTAGAACGACAGCCAGATGTTCTCGAACAGCTTCTTGGGGTTGCCGGGGAAGGACTTGGTCAGTCCCTGCATCTGGAAAATGTACTGCTGCGCCATGGGGCGTCCGCGCTCGCTTGGTCAGGAATGTGGGAAGTCGCGCGAGCAGATAGCGGTGGCGGGGGTCCGGCGCAACGGGCGCGGGCGTCGCGGCGCGGGCCGAACCGTAAAGAAAAGCCGCGGGAGGGGCGGCCGGCGACGGCCGACTGGGATAGCCCGGGCTTGTGGCCCGAGCGTCGGCCGGGCGTCGAGCGCCCCTCCCGCGAGTATCCCTTGGCCGGCCGAACGAACCGAAGTGGCCTGCCGAGGGGAGGAACTGAAGCGGACGTTAGTTGCGGGCGGCCTGGACCTGGATCGCGGCCTTGTTGCAGGCGCGCACCTGGCCGTCGGACAGCTCGCGGCCGCCGGACTTGTAGCTGGCGACGGGGCCCACGACGGCGACCACCTTCTTGCACTCGCGGACCAGCCCATCGAGGTTGGCCTTGCGGTCGGCGGACCCCTGGCACTGGTCGCCGTCGCAGCGCCACGCCACGCCGGCGATGGTTTCCTCACGGGGGGCGGAATTGGCGGCCACGAGGCGCGCTTCGCCCCGATACGCCGCGACTTGCGCAAACGCCGTCCCCGACGCGAACACCGCCACTGCGGCGATTGCGCTCACACACCTGAAGTTTTGCATTTTCGTGTTCCTTTGGGTAGAAAAGAGCACGACCGGTCGCTAAGCTCAGAAAAGAGCACGATTGGTCACTTTGTCAAGCAGGGAGGCTTGGCGTTTGCGCAAAGGCGAAGCGACGAGGGTCCGGATTGTCGGGGAAGCGGCGCGTCAGGCGGCGCTTCGCGGCCTGACCGGCGTGAGCCTCTCCGACCTGGCGGACGCCGTTGGCCTGTCCAAGAGCGGCCTCTTCAAGCATTTCGATTCCAAGGACGACATCCACCTCGCCGTCGTCGAGTCGGTGATGGACCGGTTCGGCGAGATGATCTGGAAGCCGGCCGAAATCCTGCCCCCCGGCCGCGCGCGGCTCGAGGTGATCTTCGAGCGATGGTTGTACTGGTGCGAAGAGGAATGGGCCGAGAGCGGCTGTCCGATCAACGCCTTCAGCATCGAGCTGGACGACCAGCCGGGTCCGCTGCGGGATCTGCTGCGCAGGCGTCTGCTCGGCTGGCGCAAGACGTTGCTGCGTGAGTTCCGCGCGCTCCGTGACCCGGCGCTCAGCGAAGCCGAGGCCCAGGCCGCCTATTTCCAGATGAAGAGCTTCATCCTGGGCCATACGGATTCGCGGCGCATGATGGGCGACGACGACGCCCGCAAATCCGCCAGCGCGGCCTTTGACGCCCTGCTGGATCGCACGTCACGCCTCGACGCCTAGGAACGATTTCCCGGCTGCCGCGCTGTCACTGCCGATGGGTGGACCCACAGTGATTTTAAGGATGACGACCATGCACAAGGACGAAGCCAAGGGCGCGGCCAAGGACATCGCCGGTTCGATCAAGGAAGCGGCGGGCAAGGCCACCGGCAACGAACGCCTCGAAGCCGAAGGCGTCGCCGAACGCCTGGAAGGCAAGGTCCAGAAGGGCATCGGCGCCGTGAAGGACGCCGCCCGGGACGCACTGCGCAAGTAAGCCGTCAGACCACGACGACAGGGGCCGCGCGGGAAACCGCCGCGGCCCTTGCCATGTCGGGGCTCAGGCCTCGGCGTCGATCTCCGCGAAGGTCTTGCCCTTGGTCTCGCGGGCGATGAGCGCCGCGATCCCGGTGATCAGGGCGGCGGCGGCCACATAGATCGCGATGGGCGTGCCCGAGCCCGTGCTGGCCAGCAGGGCCGCGGCGATCAGCGGCGCCAGCGAGCCGGCGAAGATCGAGGTCACCTGATACGACAGCGACACCCCGGAGTAGCGCATCCGGGTCGGGAACATCTCGGCCAGGAACGCCGCCTGCGGCCCGTACATCGCCCCATGGAAGAACAGCGCGCCCACGCAGGCCAGGACGATCATCGTCGGCTGCGCCGTGTCCAGCAGATGGAAGAACACGAACGCCCAGATCACCATCCCGAACGCCCCGAACGCATAGACCGGCCGCCGCCCGATCCGGTCCGACAGCGCGCCGAACATCGGGATGAGGAAGACATGGCAGGCCGAGGCGATGAGGATCGCCTCCAGCGCCAGCTGCCGCGACAGCCCGACTTTCTGGGTGACGTAGGTGATCGAGAAGACGGTGATCACGTAGTAGCTGATGTTCTCGGCGAACTTCAGCCCGCCGCCGATCAGCAGCTCCTTCGGCCGGCGGCGGATCGCCTCGAGCGCGGGGGCCTTCTCGATGGCGGCCGCTTCCTTGGCCACTTCGCGGAAGGTAGGGCTCTCCTCCACCGTGGCGCGGATCCACCAGCCCACGCCGATCAGCACCGCCGACAGCAGGAACGGCACGCGCCAGCCCCAGGCCAGGAAGTCCGCCTCGCTCTGCAACGCCGCCATGAGCGCCAGCAGCCCCGACGCCAACAGGCTGCCCGCCGCCACGCCGGCCTGCGGGAAGCTGGTCCAGAGGCCCCGCCGCCGCGCGTCGCCATGCTCGGCCACGATCAGCACCGCCCCGCCCCACTCCCCGCCCACGGCGAAGCCCTGGATGAGCCTAAGCGCGATCAGCAGGGCCGGCGCCCAGATCCCCACCTGGTCGTGCGTCGGCAGCAGGCCGATCAGCACCGTGGCCCCGCCCATCAGCACCAGGCTCAGCATCAGCAGCTTCTTGCGGCCGACCCGATCGCCGAAGTGGCCGAAGACCACCCCGCCCAGCGGCCGGGCCACGAACCCCAGCGCATAGGTGGCGAAAGCCAGCATCGTGCCGACCAGCGGCTCGGACGACGGGAAGAACAACTTGTTGAACACCAGCGCCGCGGCTGTGCCGTACAGGAAGAAATCGTACCACTCGATGGTGGTGCCGATCATGCTGGCGGCCACCACCTTGCGCAGGGTGGCGGGCGACGACACGGCCCCGGTCGCAGTCATGAACGCATCCCCCTCCGGCCGCTCTAGAGGCGCCGGTTCAGGGCCGACTGTCCGGGCGCCGGAGCCTCAACGCAAGGCCCTGCTCAAGCCGTGGGCGACCGGCGGCCCCTGGTCGCACCCGGCGACGGGTAGGGTTGACGTTAACGATTAGCCCGCCATCTTGCCGGTCCCAACGACGGCCCGGAGGCTAAATGCCCAACCACGTCCGCCGCAGAGATCTGCTCAAGTTTGGTGGGGCCGCCGGCCTCGCCGCCATCGCCGCGCCCGCCTGGGCGCAACGCATGGACATCTGGGAGCCGCGCCGCGCGGTCCTGGACAACCTGCACACCGGCGAGACGTTCAACGAAGTCTACTACGCCAACGGCAGCTACCTGCCCGACGCCCTGGCCGAGGCCACCCGGGTGATGCGCGACTGGCGCACCGGCGACGAGCACTTCATCGACCCCGGCCTGTTCGACGCCCTGCACGCCATCGGCGACAAGCTGGAGACGCGGGCGCCCTTCCAGATCATCTCCGGCTACCGCTCGCCCAAGACCAACGCCATGCTGCACGCCCGGTCCAGCGGCGTGGCCGAGAACAGCCAGCACACCATCGGCAAGGCCATCGACATCCGGGTGCCGGGCGTCGAGCTGTCCAACCTGCGCAACGCGGCCCTGTCGCTGAGCGCCGGCGGCGTCGGCTTCTATCCCGTGTCGAACTTCGTCCACGTGGACACCGGCCGCGTCCGCCAGTGGCGGGGGTCGTAACCTAGCTCTGCGGCGCTTCCGTCGGCGGATCGGGCTCGACGGTGGTCATGCCCGTCGCCGCGGCGTCGTCCTGGATCTGCTGTTCCTCGGGCGTGCGCTCGACCGGCTTCGGCGCCGGCGGCGGCGCGACGGGGGCTTCCACGACGGGCGCGGGCGGCGGAGCCTCGACCACGGCGGGCGGCTCGACCGCCTTCTCCACCGGCTTGTCGAAATTCAGGTTCCGGCTCACCGCCAGCGCCACCAGGATCGCCGCGCAGGCGGCCGCGATCCACAGAACGGTCTTCAACATCTAAGGCCCCCTCAGACCTTCGTACCCGACGCCAGCACGCCCGTGCGCTGGAGCAGTTCCCGGTCCCAGTTATACGGGTCCGAGCGGAAGTTCATCTGTCCATCCGAGCCGCCGAACGCGGTCCAGTAGAGGATGTAGACCGGCACCTGCTCCGACAGCTTCGCACGCACCGTCTTGTCGCCCTCCAGCTGCTTGTCGATCGCCTCGGAGGTCCAGGTGGCGTCGCCGTTCAGCAGCGCCTCGGCCAGCGCCCGCGGACGCTCCAGCCGCACGCAGCCGTGGCTGGCCTGACGCGAATAGAGGTCGAAGCCGCCCTTGGACGGGGTGTCGTGCAGATAGACCGCGAACGGGTTGTCGAAGTCGAACTTGAACCGCCCCAGCGCGCTCTGGTCGCCCGACGCCTGCTGCAGGCGCGGCTGGCCGCCCTGCACGGGAATGATCCGATAGCCGTGCTTGGCCAGGTAGCCGGGGTTGGCCTTCTCCTTCGGCCACAGCTCGCGCTGGGCGATGCCGGCCGGCACGTTCCACGGCGGGTTGATCACCACCGAGTGGATCGTCGACACCAGCATCGGCGTCTCGTCGCCGGGGCGACCGGAGACCGCCTTCATCGACATGATCGGCTTGTCGTCGCGGAACAGGGTGACGATGGCCGCGCCGGTGTTCACCTGCACCCTCGTGGCGGGCATGGTCGCCGGCATCCAGCGCCAGCGCTCCATATTGGCGACGATCTGCAGGATGCGTTGGCCGACCGGCTGGTTGAGATAGGCCAGGGTCCCGTTGCCGACCACGCCGTCGGGCTTCAGGCCATAGCGCCGCTGGGCGCGGATCACCGCCTCCTCCAGCGGCTTGTCAAAGGTGGCGGCGCCCGTGGCGGTCACGGCGCTGTCCTCGACCGCCAGGCGGGCGCGCAGGGCGGCGACGCGGGGGTCCTTGGAGCCCAGCTCCATCTTCGGGCCCTCGGCCACCGTCTTCCAGCCGCCCTTGCCCGCGATCTCGCGGTAGCGGACTAGGCCACGCTTCAGGGCCGCGTAGCCGGAGTAGCGGGGCGCCAGGCTGTCCAGCCACGGCTGCAGCCGACCCTCGGTGAGGGCGGCCGCCAGGTCGGGGCGCGGATCGTAGGCGGCGGGGCGCACCTGCCACAGCTCGGGGAACTGGCCGGGGTCCATGCGTCCGATGCGGACATCGTGCGCATAGCGGACCAGCCCGGCGGCCAGGGCGGTCTGCTGGGCCGGCGTCAGGGTTCCGTCGTCGGGGAGGCCGTCCGGGACATAGGCCTTGGGCTGGAGACCGTGCAGGTCGGCGGCGCGCAGCGCCTTCAGCGCGACTTGCGCCTGGGCCGGGGTCAGCGCCGGAATCTCGACGGGCGGCGGCGCGGGCGCGACGGGCGCGGCCGGGATCGCCAGGACAGGCGGCGCGGCGGCCGGCTGCGCCATCGCCAGATTGCCTAACGCCAGAGGCGCCAAGGCGGCCAAAGCCAGGCAGCGCCCCATGCGTCCGCCCCGCAAGCCATCGCCGCCCATGTCTTTACCCGGTCCTTACTCTGTTGCTCGGGGTATCTACGCACCCCGGTGACTGCTGGATGAACGCATATCTGGGGCGCGCCGGTCAGTGTGTCGACCGCGCCACACGCTGTGACAGGCGGACTGTCACTTTGAAGCAACAGATAACACGTTACGTGGGCGGATACGCGTGCGCGGTTCCGGTGGGATCGGTGACCTCGCCATCGCCCGTGTAGCAAGGCCCCACCGGCGACTTGCCGTGGCCACCCGGGATATCCAGAACATAGGTCGGCTGGCACAGGCCCGAGACCTTGCCGCGCAGATCGCGCATCAGCGCCTGCCCCTCGGCCAGCGTCGTCCGGAAGTGGGCGGTGCCGGGCGCCAGGTCGGCGTGGTGCAGATAGTAGGGCTTGATCCGCATCTCGACGAAGCGGCGCATCAGCGCCTCCAGCGTCGCAGCGTCGTCGTTGACGCCCTTCAGCAGCACGGTCTGGCTGACCATCGGGATGCCGGCGTCGAGAATGCGCGCGCAGGCGGCTTCGGCGGCCGGCGTCAGTTCGTCGGCGTGGTTGGCGTGCAGCCCGACCCAGGTGGTCTTGCCCGGCGCCTTCAGCGCCGCGACCAGGCCCGGCGTGACCCGCTCGGGATCCACGGCGGGGATGCGGGTGTGGAAGCGGACGACCTTCACATGGTCGATCTTCGCCAACCGGGCCATCAGATCGCGCAGGCGGCGCACCGACAGGATCAGCGGATCGCCGCCGGTGACGATGACCTCCCAGATCCTGGGGTCGCCGGCGATATAGGCCATGGCCGCGTCCAGCTGTTCCGGCGACAACGGCCGGATGCCGTCCGGCCCCACCATCTCGCGGCGGAAGCAGAACCGGCAGTAGACCGCGCAGGCATGGTTGGCCTTCAGCAGCACCCGGTCGGGATAGCGATGGACCACGCCCTCGACGGGGCTGTGGGTGTCGTCGCCGATGGGATCGGCGCGCTCGTCCGGCGTCTGCTCCAGCTCGGCGGCGCTGGGCACGAACTGTCGCGCCATGGCGTCGTTGTCGGGGATTAGCCCGGCCATCGCCGGCGTGATCGCCACGGCGTAGCGGGCGGCGACCCCCTCCAGCTCGGCGAGCCGGTGCGGGGCGACCAGGCCGGTGTCGACCAGGTCTTGGGGCGTGCGGAGGGTGCGGGCGGTCATGGCGGGGCGCATATGGCCCATGCGGAGCGCGGCGGCAAATGAGGCCCTACGCCGCGTGGCCCTCGTCCAGCGCCTGGCGCACCCGGCGCGCCAGCTGTTCGACGGTGAACGGCTTGGGCAGGACAGCGGCCTGCACGCTCTCGATGGCGCGGGCGTCGCGGGCATAACCCGTGGTGTACAGCACCTTCAGCGCCGGCATCGCCACGCGCGCCGCCGTCGCCAGCTGCAATCCGTCCATCCCCGGCATGACGATGTCGGTGAACAGCAGGTCGGCGGCCGGCCGCCCCGACAGCCACCGCAGCGCCTCGTCGGCGTCCGACGCCTCGGCCACCGCATAGCCCAGGTCGCGCAGGGTATCGACCGACAGCCGGCGCACGTCGGGCTCGTCCTCGACCACCAGCACCGCCTCGCCATGCCGGGCCCGAGGAAGCGGTCCCTCCACCGCCGAGGCCGCCCGCACCGCGACCGCGCCGGTCCAGCGCGGCAGATAGATCGCCACCGTCGAGCCTCGCCCGACCTCCGAGCGCACCGTCACCTGGCCGCCCGACTGGCTGACGAAGCCGTAGACCTGGCTCAGCCCCAGGCCCGTCCCCTTGCCCACCTCCTTGGTGGTGAAGAACGGCTCGAACACGCGCTCGATCACGTCGGGCGCCATGCCGACGCCCGTATCCCGGATGCGGATGGCCACATGGTCGCCCGCCGCCGGCCCGCCCGGGTCACCCTCGTCGGGCGCGGTCACGTTGAAGGTCTCCAGGGTCAGCCGCCCGCCATCCGGCATGGCGTCGCGGGCGTTCACCGCCAGGTTCAGCACGGCGTTCTCGAGTTCGGCGGCGTCGGCGTGGACGGGCCACAGGCCATCGGCCAACGACGTGGCGATCTCGGTGCGCTCGCCCAGCGAGCGGCCCAGGAGCTGGGTCATGCCGCCGACCAGGTCGTTGACGTCCAGCGGCTCGGGATTGAGCTTCTGCCGCCGGGCGAAGGCCAGCAGGCGGGCCGTCAGCGCCGCCGCCCGCTGCGCGCCCTCGGCGGCGTTGTCGATGTAGCGTCCGACACGCGGGTCCTCGCCGTCCGACAAGCGGCGCTTGGCCATGTCCAGGCTGCCCACCACGATGGCCAGCATGTTGTTGAAGTCGTGGGCGATGCCGCCGGTCAGCTGGCCGATCGCCTCCATCTTCTGCATCTGGCGCACCTGGTTCTCGGCCGCCTCGCGCCGGACCATTTCGCCGCGCAGCTCGGCCGTGCGGGCTTCGACGCGGCCTTCCAGTCCGGCGTTGGCTTCGCGCAGCTCGCTCCGCGCCGCCTCGGCCAGCAGGGCGGCGCGGGCCTGCATCAGCACCGCGAACGTCAGCGCCAGGGTCACGGCCAGGCCCAGGCCGCCGGTCCAATAGGCCAGTGAGCGGTTGCTGCCCGCCTCGAACGCCGGACGCGTGCGCACGACCACGGTCCACGGCCGCCCGGCCACGCCCACCACGCGCCCGGCCGTCAGCCGGGACGGGACCGCTCCGGCGGGCGCGGTCTCGAACAGCAGGCTCCTGGCGCTCGGCGCTCCATCGTACACGGCGATGTCGACCAGCCGGTCGGCGCTGGCGGGGAACACCGGCCGCAACAGGTCGCCGGCGCGCAGGGGGCTATAGACGAAGCCCTGGCTCCGCCCGCCTCGCCCGTCCGGCGCGCTGACCGGCAGGAACATCAGCACGCCGGGCTGGGCGCGCGCGGCGCTGTCCTGGACCAGGGTCACCGGGCCGGACATCGCCAGGTCGCCGGTCGCTTGGGCCTGCGTCATCGCCTCGCGCCGGCTGGGGTCGCTGAACATGTCGTAGCCGATCGCCGCGGCGTTCGCGGCCGTCAGCGGCGAGAGGTAGACGATGCTGGTGTAAGTCGGCCGCGGCCCGGCGGGCCAGACGTGGAAGCCCGCGACGCCGGCGTCCTTCATCCGGGTCTCCAGCGCCTCGCGCGCCGGCTCGCCCGTCACCCGCACCGTGTAGCCGATGCCCAGGACGCCGGGATATCGGCTGCCCAGACCCAGGCGGCCGACGAAGGCCGCGAACTCGTCGGCGGTGACGTCGTCGCTGCCAGCGAAGAGGCCCGCGGTCCCGCGCAGCAGGGCGCTGTGACCCTCCATCCGCTGCTTCAGCGCGCTCACCGCCTGGTTGGCCTCCAGGCGCAGCCGCGAGGCGTCGCGGGCGGCGTTCGCGTCGAGGAGTTGGACCGCGGTGAGCACCGTCGCGACCGCGCCGACCAACAGCACCAGCGCTGGCACGATCAGGTGAGGTAGCCAGCGAGAAAGGCTTAGCTTTGCCACCGGCCCAAGGGGTCGCCACGCCGCGCTGGGTGTCAAGGCGAAAGCCGATGCCTCAGGCCACCGGCGTCCAGAGGACCTGCTCGATCCGGGGCGCGCCGGTGGCCAGCATCACCAGCCGGTCGAAGCCCAGCGCGCCGCCGCTGGCGGGCGGCATCAGCGCCAGGGCGGCCAGGAAGTCCTCGTCCAGCGGATAGGTCTCGCCGTACAGCCGCTGCTTCTCGGCCATCTCGATCTCGAAGCGCCGACGTTGCTCGGCCGCGTCGGTCAGCTCGCCGAAGCAGTTGGCCAGCTCGACCCCGCACGCATAGAGCTCGAAGCGTTCTGCGACGCGCGGGTCGCCGGGCTTGGGGCGCGCCAGCGCCGCCTCGGAGACCGGGTATTCGCACAGGATCGTCGGCCGCCCGTGACCCAGGTTGGGCTCGACCTTCTCCACGATCACCCTGCTGAACACGTCGGCCCAGGTGTCGTCGGCCGCCACGCGGATGCCCGCCGCTCGCGCCTGCTCCGTCAGGTCGTCGCCGAACAGGTCGATCCCGGCGTGACGCTGGAACGCCTCCGCCACCGTCACCCGTTCCGGTTCGGCGAACGGATCGGCGGCGATCCCGCGCCAGGTCAGCGCCGTCGTCCCCGCGGCCTCGGCGGCCAGCCGCATCAGCGCGGCGCAGTCGTCCATCAGCGCCTCGTAGGCCGCGCCCGCTCGGTACCACTCCAGCATCGTGAACTCGGGGTGGTGCAGCGGCCCGCGCTCGCGGTTCCGCCAGACCTTGGCCAGGGTGAAGATCGCCGTCTCGCCGGACGCCAGCAGCTTTTTGCAGGCGAACTCCGGCGAGGTGTGCAGGTACATCGCCCGCGCCTGGCCGTCCGTGCTCAGCGCCTGGGTGGCGAAGGCGTGCAGATGGGTCTCGTTGCCGGGCGAGACCTGCAGGCCGGCAGTCTCAACCTCGGTCAGGCCTTGGGCGTCGAACCAACCCCGCACGGCGCGCGTGATCCGGCCCCGCGCGGCCAGGAACGGCTGGCGGTCGGGACGCCGCTCGGGGTCCCACCACGGGGTTTCGACAGGGTCGCTCAAAGGGTGCGTCTACGCGGGGGGCTGGAGATTTCGGCGCACATCGCTATAGGGGCGCCACAAGAATTTCATCAGCGGAATCACGCGGGCCCGCTCGCGAGGCCCGCCGCATCGCCAAGGACTCCACGTGAAAGTCATCGCCAGCTCGCTCCGGAAGGGCTCCGTCGTCGACATGGACGGCAAGCTCTACGTCGTCCTGACCGCCGAAAACATCCACCCCGGCAAGGGCACGCCGGTGACCCAGCTCAACATGCGCCGCATCTCGGATGGGGTGAAGGTTTCGGAGCGGTGGCGGACGACCGAACAGGTCGAGCGGGCTTTCGTGGACGACCGCAACTACACCTTCCTCTACGAGGACGGCGAGGGTCACCACTTCATGAACCCGGAAAACTACGACCAGGTCGTGGTGACCAAGGACGTGGTGGGCGACGCCGCCCCCTGGCTGATGGACGGCATGACCGTCACGCTCTCGACCCACGAGGGCGTGCCGATCGCCCTGGAGTTGCCGCGCCTGGTGACCATGGAAATTACCGAGACCGAGCCGGCGGTGAAGAACCAGACCGCCTCGTCGTCGTACAAGCCGGCGATCCTGACGAACGGCGCGCGCATCATGGTGCCGCCGTATATCGCCACCGGCACGCGCGTGGTGATCCTGACGGAAGACTTCTCGTACCAGGAACGCGCCAAGGACTGAGGTTAGGCGAAGGACCGGGCGATTGACACGGAGTCGCCCGGTCCCTGCCCTTTTGGGTGCGCCTTCGGCAAGCCGCCGACGCTCCCAAAGCTCAGGTTCGTATGGGAAGGCGCGAAGCCGCCGGAAACCCCGTCACGCCCACCGCGATTTTTCTGAAATTTGTTTCGGACGCGGGGAAGGACGGGGCTCGATGTGGGTCGGCCCGGCCCTTCCCCGGCTCCGGATAGGCCCCGCCGCACGGCACGGTGGCGACGGAACAGCCTCGGAAAACCGAAGCTTAGCCATAGACGAACATCGTTCCTCGACCATGTTCGCCAATTGTCGCACCCGCCCGCGGCATCACCTGTTCCGCTTCGGACACACCGGCCAAGCTTCGGCCGGGCCGCTCTAGCGCGCGGCGAAACCGGCCCTTACACAAGAACGCTGAAGCTTCGCGAGTGCGTCCATGACCTTCCGCCGCGGCCTCGGCCGCCTGCTGTTCGCCACCGTCGCCGCCATCGCCGTTCAGGCCCAGGCCGCGCCGAAGGCCACCCTGGCCGAACCCTCGCTGTCGCCCGATGGCGCCGAGATCGCCTTCGTCTCCGGCGGCGACATCTGGACGGTTCCGGCCGCCGGCGGCACAGCCGCCCTGCTGGTCACCGACCAGGCCACCGAGGGCCGGCCGCTCTATTCGCCGGACGGCCGCGAGCTGGCCTTCACCTCGACGCGGGCCGGCGCGGCCAACGTCTACGTCCTGACGCTCTCCACCGGAAAGCTGCGCCGCCTGACCTTCTCCGACGCCAACGAACAGCTCGACGGCTGGTCGCGCGACGGCAAGTGGCTCTACATCTCCGGCCCCGCCAACGACGTCGCCCGCCAGAACGACGTCTATCGCGTGGCCGCCACGGGCGGCACGCCGCTGGAGGTCAGCCGCGAACGCTACCTCAACGAATTCAACAGCGCCCCCTCGCCCGACGGCCAGTCCATCGCCCTGATGGCCAAGGGCATCTCGTCGAACCAGTGGTGGCGCAACGGCCATAGCCACATCGACGAGGCCGAGCTCTGGCTGAAGCCGGTGGCCGCCAACGCCCCTTACCGCAAGCTGCTGGGCGCCACGTCCAAGCGGCTGTGGCCCATGTGGGGCGCCGACGGTCGCGCCCTCTGGTTCATGAGCGACGAGGGCGGGACCGAGAACCTCTGGCGGATGGGCCTCGACGGCGGCGCTCCGCAGCAGGTGACCCGCTTCACCGACGGCCGGGTGCTGTTCCCGTCCATCGGCTACGACGGCAAGTCGATCGTCTTCGAGCGCGAGTTCGAGATCTGGAAGCTGGACGTCGCCACCGGCGCGGTCGCCAAGGTTCCCGTCGCCCTGCGCGGCGCCCCCGCCGCCGCGGGCGAGCGCCGGCTGGTGGAGACCAGCTTCCGCAGCCTCAGCCTCTCGCCCGACGGCAAGAAGCTGGCCGTCATCGCCCACGGCGAGGTCTTCGCCGCGCCGGCCAAGGACGGCGGCCAGGGCCAGCGCCTGACCGAGACGCCGGGCGCCGAAAGCGACCTGGCCTGGTCCCCCGACAGTCGCCGCCTGGCCTATGTCGCCGAACGCGGCCGGGCCAGCCAGGTGATGGAGTACGACTTCGCCACCCAGAAGGAGCGGCCGCTCACCGAGGCCAGCGATGTCGACGCCGCCCCCGTCTATTCGCCCGACGGCAAGATGCTGGCCTATGTCCACGGTACGCGGCAGATCCGGGTGATCGCCCTGGGCGCCGGCGGGCCCGACCGCCTGCTGTTCGAAGGCGCCCTGGACCGCAACGACGGCGCGAAGGTCGCCTGGTCGCCGGACAGCAAGTGGCTGGCGTTCGGCGTCACGGACCCCAAGTCGTTCCGCAACGTCTGGGTCATCCCCATCGCGGGCGGCCAGGCCCGGCCGATCAGCTTCCTGGCCAACGGCAACGCCGCCGACCTCATCGCCTGGTCGCCGGACGGCAAGTACGTCGTCTTCGACAGCGGCCAGCGCAGCGAGCCGTCCAAGCTGGTCCGCGTGGACCTGCTGCCCAATACGCCGAAGTACCGCGAGGACGCGTTCCGCGACCTGTTCAAGGCCGCGTCGCCAGGCGCGCCCACGACCAAGGCCGACCCCAAGGACAAGGCGCCCGCCGCCAAGCCCGCCGCCTCGGAAGGCGAAGCCAAGGCCGAGGATGAAACCAAGGACGGCGCGCCGGCCGCCAAGGGCAAGATCCCGGTCGTCCGCATCGTCTTCGAGGGCATCCGCGAGCGCGCCACCCTGATCCCCTTAGGCGGCTCCGCCGACGAGCCGGTGATCAGCCCCGACGGCAAGACCCTGGTCTACCGCGTGCGCCAGGGCGACCAGCAGAACCTGTTCAGCTACAGCCTGGACGAACTGGCCAAGGAGCCGGCCGGCCCGCAACAGCTCACCGGCGGCCGCCGCGCCAAGCGTGACTACGCCTTCAGCCCGGATTCCAAACAGCTCTACTATCTGGACGGCGGCCGGGTCAGCGCGACGCCGATCGAGACGCCCAAGCCCCGTTTCATCGACGTCACCGGCGAGATGGTCGTGCGCTTCGACGCCGAGAAGCAGGTGGTGTTCGAGGAGGCCTGGTCGACGCTGAACCGCGCCTTCTACGACGACAAGTTCCACGGCCAGGACTGGACCGCGCTCAGGGCGAGGTTCGAGCCGTTCGCCCAAGGGGCGCAGACGCCGGACGAACTGCGCCGGGTGATCAACCTGATGATCGGTGAGCTCAACGCCTCGCACTCCGGGATCAACCGGCCCGCCGAGGGCTTCGGCGCCCAGCCGGCCTCCCGCGTCGGCGACCTGGGCCTGCGCTTCGACCGCGAGGCCTATGAGGCCGGGCGCGGGCTGGTGGTGCGCGAGGTGATCGCCCTGGGGCCGGCCGATATCGAAGGCTCGATCAAGCCGGGCGACGTGCTGACCGCCGTCGACGGCAAGCCGGTCGGCGCGGGCGTCAACCTGGACAGCGTGCTGCTGGACCGCGCCGGCAAGCGCACCGTGCTGACCGTCTCCGGCCGCCAGGCCGTGGTGCGGCCCGTGGCCCCCGGCGTCGCGGCCGGCCTGCTCTATCGCCACTGGGTCAACGACCGCCGCGCCTATGTCGAGAAGGCCAGTGGCGGCCGGCTGGGCTACGTCCACATCCTGGACATGAGCTCGGACAGCCTGGACCAGCTCTACCTGGACCTCGATGCCCAGAACCAGGGCAAGGACGGCGTCGTCATCGACGTGCGCAACAACAACGGCGGCTTCATCAACGGCTACGTCCTGGACGTCTTCAGCCGGAAGAACTTTCTGACCATGACCCCGCGCGGCCTGTTCGCCGTCCCCAGCCGGCAGAACCTGGGCCAGCGGGCCCTGGGCTCGCCCACGATCCTGGTCACCAACGAAAGCTCACTCTCCGACGCCGAGGACTTCGCCGAGGGTTACCGCTACCTGGGCCTGGGCAAGGTGGTCGGCGTGCCGACGGCTGGCTGGATCATCTACACCGGCGGCCAGCCGCTGATCGACGGCTCGGTCGTGCGCGTGCCCTTCATCCGCATCCAGGGCGCCGACGGCAAGGACATGGAGCTGAACCCCCGCCCGGTGGACATCACCGTCGAGCGGCCGCTGGGCGAGACCCTGTCGGGCAGAGACAGTCAGCTCGACACCGCCGTCGCCGAATTGCTGAAGGGCCTGGGCCCGAAACGACCATGACCGACGACCCCGCAGGCCCGCCCCCGGAAGACGATCCGCGCCTGGGTCTGGCCTGGCGCGTCGCCCCGGCCGCGGCGGCCTTCGTGCTCAGGATCGAAGAGTCCAGCCGCAACACCCGCGACCTCGTGGACGGCCTGCTGTTCGCGGCGATCCAGGCGGCCAACGTCTCGCCGATCAGCAACGATCCCGAGCTCCAGCTCGCCTACGCCGCCCTCCCCGACGCCCCGCCCTACGAGCTGCGCCGGCCGGTCAGCGTCAGCGCCCTGGCCCACTCGCTCCGCATGCCGTTCGAGACCGCGCGCCGCCGGGTCCAGACGCTGGTGCGGCTGGGCGCCCTGCAGGTCACGCCGAAGGGCGTCCTGGTCTCCCACGTGGTGCTGGGCCACGCCGAGTTCCTGACCAACGTCTTCGCCCGCCACGAGCACCTGAAGGCGTTCCACTACGAGATGAAGGGTATGGGCGTGCTGCCGTCCGGCGCGCCGGAACGCGCGCTGCGGTCGGACGCGCCGCCGGTGCGGCTCACCAACCGGCTGATCTGGGAATACATCCTCAGGGTCGCCGATGGCATGGGCCAGGTCGTGGGCGACACCACCAACGGCGTCATCCTGCTGGCGATGATCCGCGAGAATACCGAGGGCTTCGGACCGACCGAGCTCGCCAGTTGGGCGGACGCTCCCCTGATCCTGGGACGGCCCGTGCGCAACGGCCGTCTGGCGGCCAGGCTCAACTTCTCGAACGAGACCCTGCGCCGCTACGTCATCGCCCTGGAGCGCCAGGGCTTCTGCGCGCGGACGCGGCTCGGGCTGCTCGCCGTCGCGCCGCCCGCCGCGCGGCCGGCGCTGGACCGCTTGGTGCTCGACAACCTCGCCAACCTCCAGCGGCTGCTGGGCCGCCTGCGCCAGTTCGGCGTCCTCACGCTGTGGGACACGCCGGACCAGGCCGCCGCCCTCGGCTAATAGATCGCCACGGCCACCGCCAACCCGGCGGCCAGCAGGAACAGGCCCCAGTCCCGCCAGCGGATGAAGCGCCGCCGCTGGATCTCCTGGACCACCGCCACCCGCTCGTCTTCGTCACGATAGCTCATCGCGTCACGCCGCCCGGCGCAGCAGCGGCCGACGCCGCGCCACGTGCAGTTCGCGGCGCGCGCCATGGACACAGCGCTCGACGTCATAGCCATGCGCCGCCAGCAGCCGATGGATCGGATCGGCGGCCTGCGCCTCCGGCAGCGGCGACAGGAACACCAGCACCCCGCCCTCGCGCACATGCGGCCCCGTCTCCAGCAGCCGCGCCAGCCAGGCCGCGCCGCAGGTATGGGCGACGACCAGGGCGTCGGGCGCCTCGTGCGGACAGCCGCGCCCCGACTTCAGATAGCCCACCTGCTGGTAGCCGTGGCGGCACAGCCACATCAGCGCCGACAGCCCGCTGGGTCCCGTGACCCGGATCAGGCTGGATCGGTCGACGCCGGCCGACCGCAGAAGCCAAACAAGCGGATCGCCGACAGGCGGCGCCGCGGAAACATCCTCGACCATCGAAACACGACACTCCGATCGCGGAGAGACCGGCTCTCCAACGCCGCCAGTGTCGCGCCGTGGGCCGTAAGGGTTCGATGGGGACCTTCGCCGCCGGCGTAAGGGCCGCATCAAGGTCGCCGCCGGCGTGCTTACGCCGCGCGCCCGCGATCCGCATGGCGCCCTTATGCGCCCGGCCGCTAGCCTCGCGACCATGCCCCTCGCCATCCGCCCGCACCCCGTCGCGCTTCGCATCGACGACGATACCTGGGCCGAACTGGAGCGGACGGCGCGGGCCCGGGGCGAGAGCCCGGCCGACCTGGTGGTCTATGCCGTCGAGCTGTTCCTGGAGCAGCGAGGGTTCGTGCCCGCCTGGGCGCAGCAGCCGCTGGACGCCCGGCTGGCGCGCCCGCGCGTCAGGCGGCGGCCGTGACCCTGTACCGGTCCCAGAACCCCTCGGCGGACTCGACCTGCTCCACCACGTCCACCCAGAGGCCCGAGGGATCGTGGAAGCCGAAGCGCAGCTGGCCGAACGCCTCTTCGGTCAGCGGGTAGCGCACCGGCATGCCGGCCGCCGTCGCCTCCTCGTAGGCCGCGTTGGCGTCTTCGACCTGCAGCTCCAGGCACATGCCCTTGCCGCCGAACACCTCCGGTCCCGGCGGCGTCGACGGGTGGTCGGGATGCATGAACGCCAGGGTCGCCGATCCGTCCTCGGCCTGCAGCAGCACGAACCAGCTGGCCTCGAACACCACCTCGAACTTCAGCCGCAGCCAGAAGTCGCGGCAGTCGGCCAGCTTCGGGGTGACGATGATCGGATACCGGTCGACGAACCGCATGGCGGCCTCCTTGTCTTCGATGTCGACGCACCGTAATATACAAACTGTCTGTATGTAAATGGATCACGCGATGCCGCGGACGACGGGCTCCCATGCCGAGCGCACCCAGCGCAGCCGCGAGGTCCTGACCGCCGCCGCCGGCCGGCTGTTCGCCACGCACGGCTACGCCCAGACCAGCACCGAGGCGGTTTTGGCCGCCACCGGCCTGACGCGCGGCGCGCTCTATCACCACTTCCGCGACAAGCGGGACCTGTTCGAGGCGGTCTGCAAAGGCCTGCACGAAGAGGCGACGGCGGCGATCCTGGCGGCAGCCGATGCGGCGTCGAATCCGGTAGACGGCCTGATCGCCGGCGGCCTGGCCTTCGTCGACCACGTGGTCCAGCCCCGCGTGCGGCGCATTCTGCTGGTCGAGGCGCCGTCGGTGCTGGGCTGGGAGCGATGGAACGAACTGGACCGCGCCCACGGCTTCGGCCTGCTGCTGGACGGCGTGCGCGAGGCGGTGGCCGCCGGCGCCCTGGAGGGCGACCCCGAGGTGCTGGCGCTGATGCTGAACGGCGGCCTGAACCAGGCGGTGGTCTGGGCCGGCCAGTCCGACGACAGCGCGGCCGTGACGCGGGTGAAGGCCGGCTTCGTGCGGCTGATGGAGACCCTGCGCCGCCCGGCATGACCTGACGGTGACTTGCCAATGTGCGAGACCCGACCGAACGTTCAGTCATGACCGAGTCGGTCGATGTATCCGTAAGCTTGAGTCCCGAAGGCCCCCACGTCTGGGCGACCACGCGCGCGTCGCTCGCCTACATCCGCGACACCGCCCAGATCAGCCGGGGCGACGGGGACCTGCTGGACCCGCTGATCTTCACCGCCATCCTCGACGCCAACATGGTCCCGGTGAACCGCGATCCGGAACTCCAGGTGCTGTACGGCGGCGCGGAGATATCCGCGCCGGACGACCTGCGCCGCCCGGTCAGCATCAACGCCGTCGCCCAATCGCTGCGGCTGCCGTTCGAGACCGTGCGCCGGCGGGTTAGCGGCCTGGTGCGGCGCGGGTCATGCATCGTCGATCCGCGCGGCGTGGTCGTGCCCAACGCCGCGGTCACCTCCCCCGCCTATGGCGCGATCCAGCGGGCGCGCTATGACCGGGCGCGGGGCTTCTACCAGACCCTGACGGCGGCGGGCGTGCTGCCCGCCAACGGGTCCGCCGACACTCGCGCGCCGACGGCCCAGCCGCTGATCCGGGCCGCGAACCGGGCGCTGTCGGCCTACATGCTGCGCGCCTGTAATGACCTGATCCCCCTGACCGACGACGCCCTGAGCAGCCTGATCCTGCTGGACCTGACGCTGGAAAACACCGCCGCGCTGTCGACCGCCGATCTGCCCGCCTGGGCCGCCGATCCCGCCCGTTTCGCGCGGCCCATCCGGATCGCCGCGCTGTCGAAAAGCCTGCGCTTCTCGCCAGAGACCACGCGCCGCCACCTGCTGGGGCTGGAAGCCGCAGGCTTCTGCCGGCGGGTGGACGAAGGCCTGGTCGCCCTGGCCCCGTCGCCGGTCTGGCCCGAACTGGCCCGGCTGATGGCGGCGAACCTGGCCAATGTGCATCGCCTGTTCGCCGCGCTCCGTCAGCTCGAGGTGCTGGCGGCCTGGGACACCCCCGACGCCACCTGGCCCGCGGCCGTGGTGGCCTAGCCTGGCACGGGCTGGCGCGGGGCGGCTGGCGCGCTACAACAGATCGTCACACTCGGGGGAGTTCAGCATGATCCGGTCCGCCACCTTGGCCGTGGGTCTCGCCGTCATCGCGGGCGCCGCCCAGGCCCAGGCCATCAGCCCCTACGCCTCGGCCGGCGAGCAACAGGCCGCCCTGACCGACGGCCGCGCCACCTCCGAACAGCTGGTCCGGGCCTACCTCGAACGCATCGAGCGCATCGACCGCGCCGGGCCGAAGCTGAACGCGGTGCTGGCCCTCAACCCCCACGCCCTGGACGACGCCAGGCGCCTCGACGCCGAACGCAAGGCCGGCAAGCTGCGCGGTCCGCTGCACGGCGTGACCATCCTGCTGAAGGACAATATCGAGACCGCCGACGGCACGGCCACCACCGCCGGCTCCCTGGCCCTGGCGGCCAACGTCACCAACCGCGACGCCCCGATCGTCACCCGGCTGCGCGAGGCCGGGGCCATCGTCCTGGGCAAGACCAATCTGTCGGAATGGGCCAACTTCCGCGGCGCGCGCTCGATCAGCGGCTGGAGCGCGGTGGGCGGCCTGGTCCGCAACCCCTATTCCCTCGACCGCACCGCCTGTGGTTCCTCGGCCGGTTCCGGCGCGGCGGTGGCGGCGGGGCTGGCCGCCTTCGCCATCGGCACCGAGACGGACGGCTCGATCACGTGCCCGGCGGCGCTGAACGGCATCGTCGGCCTGAAGCCCACGGTGGGCCTGGTGTCCCGCACCTACATCGTGCCGATCTCGCCCGAGCAGGACACCGCCGGGCCCATGACCCGCACCGTGGCCGACGCGGCGGCCATGCTGAACGTCATCGCCGGCAGCGACCCGGCCGACCCCGCCACCAAGGACGCCGACAGCCGCAAGGCCAACTACCTCGCGGGTCTCAAGCGCGATGCGCTGAAGGGCGCCCGCATCGGCGTGCTGTTCCCTTGGAAGGGCCGTTCCCCGCAGACCGACAAGGTCTTCGACGCCGCCCTGCAGACGCTGCGCGACCAGGGCGCGGTCCTGGTCGACGTCAAGGGCCTGGACGACGCCGCCGCCAGCAAGCTGGGCGACCTGGAGAGCGAAAGCCTGCGCACCGAGTTCAAGGCCGCCCTGAACGCCTACCTGGCTTCGACCCCGGCGGCGGTGAAGAGCCGTACGCTGGCCGACCTGATCGCTTTCAACAAGGCCGAGGCGCGCGAACTGGTCCTGTTCGGCCAGGAGAGCTTCGAGGCCGCCCAGGCCAAGCCGCCCCTTACGGATCCGGCGTACAAGGAACAGCGCGCCGCCGCCCGCAAGCTGGCCCGCGACACCCTCGACAAGCTGCTGGCCGACAACAAGCTGGACGCCATCGTCTCGCCCAGCGGCGGCCCGCCCTCGGTGACCGACCCGGTGAACGGCGGCCCGTTCTTCGGCTCGCCCTCCCGGCTGCCCGCGGTCTCCGGCTACCCGCATCTGACCGTGCCGTCCGGCTACGCCACCGGCCTGCCCGTGGGCCTCTCGTTCCTGGGCCCCGAGTGGTCCGACGCCAGGCTCCTGGCCCTGGGCTACGCCTACGAACAGGCCGCCCGCGCCCGCCGCGAACCCGAGTTCCTGCCCGACGTCGGCGCCCGGCCCGAGATCGGCCGCGCCTACGATCCGCGCTAGGGGCCGGGAGCCGGCCGAGGAGGCCCAGCCGCCGCCGTTGGCGAGGAGATCTAGATGATGCGGGCCCGCTGAGCCCGGGCGACGGCGTCGGTCCGGTTCACCGCGCCCAGCCAACTGATGGTGCGCGCGACGTGGATCTTGACGGTCGCCGGCGAGATGCCCAGCCGCAGGCCGATCTCCTTGTTGGTGAGCCCCTTGCCCAGCAGAACCAGGACCTCGCGCTGGCGCGGCGGAAGGCTCGCGACCTCCAGGGCCTGGAGTCCGGGGACCACGGCGCGAATGGCTTCGAGCATCAGCTCGGTCGGCGCGTTCTTGGAGAACACGCCCGCAACGCCACAGGCGCGAACCTCCGCCAGAAGGTCCTTGTCCGCGAGGCCCGTGATCACGACGAGGGCCGCGTCAGGGGCGCGAGCGCGGAGGCCGGAGATCCCCGCCACGGGGTCGGCGCCTGGCATGGCGAGATCGACGAGGCAGAAGTCGGGTTGCGCCTCGGCGCATGCCCAGGCCGTCGGATAGTCGCCGGCCTCTTCAACCGTCAGGTCCGGCCAGCGATCGCGGATGGCGCCGCTCAGCGCCTCGCGCATCAGCGGGTGGTCGTCGCAGATCAGGCCGCGCACGGCAGGCCCCGGGCCTCGGCGTCGTGCGCCGGCAGACGGATGTAAAAGGCGGCGCCCGACCCGGCGGGGGTCGCAAGACCGCAGCGACCGCCCATGAGCGCCACGAGACCGTGGGCCGAGGCCAGGCCCAGCCCGAACCCTCCTGACGCGCCGACGCTGGCGCCCTGTTCGAAGGCGGCGAAGATTCGCGTCTCGTCGCCCGACGCCACGCCGCGTCCGTCGTCCATCACCCAGATCGTCACCTCGCTGTATCTCGCGCGCGCACCCAGCAGCACCCGTCGCCCGCCGGAATGGCGGATTGCGTTGGCGACGAGGTTTTCCACCGCGCGCGCCAGGAGCAGGGGGTCGGCCCGCAAGCGGATACGCCCCCCGACCGTGGTGACGCGCAGGCCCGCCTGGGCCGCCGCCGGCCTCTGCGTCAGGAGCACCCGCTCGAAGATTTCTGATGCGGCGACGGACGTCATGTCCGGCTCCACGGCGCCGCTTTCGAGCTTGAGATGCTCCAGCATGACGCCCACGAGCGCGCGCGCCGCGTCCAGCGCCTTGCGCAGCCCGCTCAACGAGGCCGTCTGATCGGGCGCCCGGCCCTGGGGTCGCACCCGGCTCAGGAACAGGGACGCAGCCTGCAAAGGCTGCTGCAGATCGTGCGAGGCGGCGCGGATGAACTGGGTCTTGGCGTCACGTTCGCGTTCCAGGCTGGCCAGGGCCTGCGCCAGCTCGCGACGCGCCAGGTCGGCCGCCACGCGCGCCGTAGTAGCCCTCACCACCGCCTCCCTGACGAACCGCCGAATCGCGATCAGCGTCGCGCCGAACAGCGGCAGGAACAGGCACAGCTGCAGGAAGTAGGGCGGCCGCGCCGCCAGCAGCCACGCCGTCAGGGATCCGAGCAGCAGGACGACCGCGCTCCCCAGCACCTGCGTCGCCTCGGTGGCCGCGGCGAACTGGATGATCAGGTACCAGGCGTACAGCACCAGAAGCAGCGCGCGCAGGTCCGGGTCGGCGACGGGAAGGAACACCCACACACTCCCCGCCGTGGCGAGATTGCACAGCGTCATCCCCGCTTTCGCGCCCGGGATCCAGCCGGCCAGGATCGCCCGGTCGGTCGGTGGACGGACCATGAATCGGACCCAGGCGGCGAGCCATGCGATCAGGAGCAGCGACAGGGTGGCGAACCAGGCCGCGAAGCCATTCGGGTCGGCGCGGTCGACGAATTCGAACGCCAGCACCGCCGTGACGACGGTCAGCCCGAGCCAGGCCGCGATACTGCCCTTCAGCTCCGTGCGTGCTTCGTTGACCAGCACATGGTCGCGAAGCGGCGCGTCCATCCCAGAAGCGGTATCTGCCACGATGGCGACGATCCAGGGCAGCGCCTTGCCTGTCAAGCGACGGGCCTGGCGCTCGCGTTGGGCGCGAGCCCGGTAGACCATGCGGTCTAATGGCCTCGGGGCCGGCCGCGCCATAGCCTCGACCCGTAATCGGGCGTGAGGGCCCGCAGGGGGTTCAAATGAAATTCGTCGCAACGCTCGTTGGCGCGCTGGCGCTCGCGTCCTCGGCGCAGGCTGTCACCTACGACGCCTTCACCGCCTTCGATGGCCAACAGGGCTCCGGTGGGTTCGTCTACATGAAGATGCCGCCCGTCGGGGTCATCGCCCCGCCCATGCCGCTGACCGCGCCGTCCGGAGCCTGCGTCGTGACCTCGACCTTCTGCCTTCAGGACGGCGGCGGGCTGCCGGGCGTCTACAAGTCGTCCACCACTTTCACGGAGGGCACCTACACCGTGCCCAACGATCGGCTGCTGGTGCATCCTGGCGCGTCCAACGCCATCGGCATCTTCTTCTTCGCGCCGGAGGCCGGCGTCTACGACTTCGAGGTCAGCTTCAATATCCTGGACAACTCGCCCTCCGGCATCGGGATTTCCAGCATCACCAACGCCAGCGGCGTAGGCGTCGGCACACCGGTCGGCGCATTGGGCGCCAACACCCTCAGCTTGAGCCGCAGCGGCTCCATCTCGCTCGCGCAAGGTCAGTTCCTGGCCTTCGTCGTCAACCCGGCCGGAAGCTACGCCAACGATTCCACCGGCGTGAATTTCACGCTCTCCCGCGCCGAGGTTCCGGAACCGGGGAGCTGGGCGCTGATGATCCTGGGCTTCGCCGGCGCGGGCGCCATGCTCCGCCGCCGGCCGCGCCTCGCCGCCTGAGCCGCGACGCCACACTGCCCGCCGCCAATTAACCGTTGCCAATCCCCGCGCGGCGCCTTGCTGTCGGGGAGGGCTTCGGGGGATCGCATGCGGCGGATCGGACGGACGCTGGAAGGCCGTGCGGCGTGACCACCGCCGAGCGGACCCGCCTGCTGGCCTATGGCGCGGTCACCCTGGTCCTGGTCCAGTTCGCGGTGCCGTATGAGGGCCTGATCGGCCTGCCGGTGGTCTTCTTCCTGAAGAACAAGCTGGGCCTCTCCGCGCACGGCGTGGCGACGTTCAACCTGATCGCCTCGATCCCGCTGTTCGTGGGCTTCCTGTTCGGCTTCCTGCGCGACACCTGGAGCCCGTTCCGCCGGGGCGACCGCGCCCATGTGGTCCTGTTCGGCCTGCTGACCGCCGCCGCCTACGGGCTGATGATCCTGCTGCAGCCCACCTACGGCCTGCTGCTGGCCGGGGTGTTCATGACCACCGTCGCCATCCAGATGGTGCTGAGCGCCGGGCGCGGGGCGACGGCGGCGATCGGCCAGGACGAGGCGATGACCGGCCAGGTCAGCGTCATGGGCAACCTGGTGATCATGATCCCCAACATGGTCGCCTACTTCCTGGGCGGGGCGCTCAGCGGCTATCTGGAAGGCCGCGACGCCGTCGGCGCGGCGCGCATCCTGTTCGGCGTCGGCGCCGGCCTGATGCTCGTGGTCGCGGTCCTTGGCGCCCTGGGTCCCCGCCGCCTGTTCGACAGCCACCACCAGACCGCACGCGAGCACGACGCCGCCGGCGATTTCGCCCGCCTGCTGCGCCACCGGCCGCTGTACGCGATCATGGCGATCCAGCTCTTGTGGCAGTTCGCGCCGGCCACCGGGCCGGTGCTGCAGTTCCACCTCTCCAACGACCTGCACGCCACCGACGCCCAGGTCGGCGCCTGGTACGCGATCTTCATGGGCGCCTTCGCCCCGATGATGCTGGCCTACGCCTGGCTGTGCCGCCGCGTGCGCCTGAACACGCTGCTGTGGGTCGGCACGACCATGGCGGTGGTCCAGATGGTCCCGTTGCTGTTCGTCCGCACGCCCACCGAGGCCCTGTTCGCCGCCGCCCTGCTGGGCCTGATCGGCGGCCTGGGTCAGGCGGCCTTCACCGACCTCGCCATCCGCGCCTGCCCGCGCGGGCTGCAGGGCACGATGATGATGATGTTCATCGCCATGTATTACGTCTCGCTCCGCTTCGGCGACGTGTTCGGCGCCTGGCTCTATGACCAGAAGGGCGGCTTCCAGACCGCGATCTACGCCACGGTGGTGATCTACGCCCTGATCCTGCCGATGCTGCTGCTGGTGCCCGGGAACCTGAAGACCACCCTGGACGGCGAGACGCTCCCCGCCTGACCGCGCCGCCTGCAACCACCCGGCGGCCCACGGGTTATCGGGCCGGCAGGTAAGCTGTTCGGAGGGCGCCCATGACAATCGTTGCGCGTGCGTCGCGCTCAAGCCTTGAAAGCGCCGCCGTCGTTGCTGACATGACGGGGGTGGCCGCGACGATGGCCGAACGCCGAGCGAACGAGGCAGCCCCTGCCCAGGCTTTCGACGAGACGCCCGACCCGACCGGCCGTCGTTAGGGCGCTGCGCGCCAAGGTGCTGCGGCCAACCTTCACGGCGCCCACCTTCACCGTACCGTCACAGAACACCGCCACGACCAGCACCATCGAACGGAGATCGGGCCGCGTGTTCGACGCCCCTGCCCAGAGGACCGCTAATCTGATCCGGCTGGAGCCGGAGGCGCCGGCTTGCGCGGTCGAGCCCCGGCGCGCGGGCTTCCACCTGATCGACACGACCATGATGTACGCGCCCCAGTCCGGCGGCGTGAAGCGCTACCTGATGGCCAAGCGCGCCTGGCTGGCCAGGCGCCGCCCCGACGTCCGCCACACCCTGGTCACCCCCGGCCCCCGCACCCATGCCGACGCCGATGGGCACGTCACCGTCGCCGCCACCCGCGTGCCCTTCGGCAACGGCTACCGGATGCCGGCCAGCCTCTCGAAGTGGCAGACGGTGCTGCGCCTGCTGGAGCCCGACGTGATCGAGGCCGGCGACGTCTTCGTCCCCGGTCACGCGGCGCTCTATGCGGGCGACGCCCTGGGCGTGCCGGTGGTGGGCTTCTGCCACACCGACGCCGCCGCCCTGGCCGCCCTGCACTTCGGCGAGTGGGCCGAGGCGCCGGCGTTCAACTTCTGGGCCCAGGCCTATCAGCGCTTCGACCACGTGGTCGCTCCCAGCCGCCACATGGCCGCCCGCCTGGCCGACGCGGGCGTGCAGCGCATGTCGATCCAGCAACTGGGCGTCGATACCGACCTGTTCCACCCCGGCCGGGGCGACAGGCCCAGGCTGCTCCGCAAGCTGGGCCTGCCCGCCGACACCCGCCTGCTGGTCTTCGCCGGCCGCCCGGCGCGGGAGAAGAACATCGAGTCCATGGTGGCCGCGGTGGAGCGCCTGGGCGCCCCGTACAAGCTGCTGCTCGTCGGCGCCGGCAAGGACGTGACCTGGTCGCCCAGCGTCGTCAGCCTGGACTTCGAGCGCGACCCCGTGCGCCTGGCCGCCCTGCTGGCGTCCTGCGACGCCGCCCTGCACGCCAACGAGAACGAGATCTTCGGCCTGTTCGTGCTCGAGGCGATGGCCGCCGGCTTGCCGGTGGTGGGCTCCCGCCGGGGCGGCGTCGGCGAACTGATCGACAGTCACGTGGGCCAGCCGGCCGACAACGTCGAGCCCGCCGGCCTGGCCGCGGCCATCGAGGCCCTGTTCGCCCGCGACGTGGCCGCCATCTCCCAGGCCGCCCGCCGCCGCGCCGAGACGCGCCACGGCTGGGACGCCACCTTCGAGGCCCTGACCCGGCTCTACAGCGGCCTCGTCACCGACAACACCGCCCCGCCGCTGGCGCTCACGGCCTAGGCGCGCGACCGCCGCCGGCCCCCGGCGGCAGATGGTCAACAAACCATCAACCGTACGTCACACGCGGCCGCTAAGCGCTGGCCCGCGACCTTCGCCGTGGTGGGCGGCTCGCCCCCTCGCGGACGCGACGGGTCAACCAGCACTCTGAGGATTTGCGTATGAAGAAGCTTCTTCTGGCGGCGGCCGCCGCCCTGAGCCTCGGGGCCGCCGCGGCCCCCGCCCAGGCCCTGGTGATCGGCACGGCCGACACCTCGAACAGCATCCCGTTCGGCGGCACGGGCGGCAGCTACTACTTCCAGCAGGTCTATAGCGCCGCCAGCCTGGGGGCGATCGACATCGACCAGATCAGCTTCTACGACACCCTGGACCCGGCCCACACGACGCCGATGAACGGGTCGTTCCAGCTCTACCTGTCGTACAGCAATGCCAACATCGCGGGCTTCGACACCACCGACGGCGTCAACTCCCCGTGGTTCGACTCCAGCTTCGTCAAGGTGTTCGACGGCGCCATCCCGGCGCTGGCCAATGGTCAGTTGAACTTCAAGCTCTCGAACGATTTCAGCTACGACCCGTCCAAGGGCAACCTGATGCTGACGGTCCGCAACTTCGAGCTGCTGGGCGGCGGCAACCTGTTCCTCGACGTCGACCAGAACAACACCACCGTCACCAACAGCCGGATCTATGCCTTCAAGACCGACTGGAACCAGGGTCTGGTGACCGGCTTCAACGCCCCCGTCCCCGAGCCCACGACCTGGGCGCTGATGATCGGCGGCTTCGGCCTGGCCGGCGCCCGCCTGCGCCGTCGCCGCGCGCTGGCCGCCTAGGACGAAGAGATCTCCGACGGGGCGTCACCGCCCCGTCGGCAGGTCCTTGAACGCCACGTCCTTGTCGACGCGGATGTCGCCCGGCAGACCCAGCACCCGCTCGGCGATGATGTTCTTCAGGATCTCGTCCGTGCCGCCGGCGATCCGCAGGCCCGGCGCGAACATCAGCGACGTGTGGAACGCACCCCGGAGCGGCGCCAGCTCCGGATCGTCGATGATCCCGTACTGATCCATCATCTCGATCGCCGAGTTGCCCAGGTCCTGCATCTGCAGCGCCGAGACGATCTTGCCGATCGAACTCTCCGGCCCCGGCGTCTGGCCCCGGCTCAGCGCGGTCATCGTCCGGTTGCGGGTGTGCTTCAGCCCCTCGGCCTGGACATACCAGTCGGCCAGCTTCTCGCGCAGCGCCTGGTCCTTCAGCGCCGACGCGCCGTCCAGGCCGGTGATGCCGCGCGCGGCTTCCATGAACTCGGTCCAGCCCGCGCCGGACGCCCCGCCCACCGCCAGCCGCTCGTTCATCAGCGTGACCAGGCTGACCTTCCAGCCCTCGTTGATCGCCCCCAGCCGCTGGCTGTCCGGCACGCGCACCTCGGTGAAGAACACCTCGTTGAAGCCCGAGCCGCCCGACATCTGGTGGATGGGCCTGACCTCGATGCCCGGATCGCTCATATCGACTCAGAACATGGTCATGCCCTTGTGCTTGGGCGCGTCCGGGTCGGTCCGGGTGACGACGATGCCGAAGTTCGAGAACTGGGCCCCCGTCGTCCACACCTTTTGCCCCGAGATCAGCCAGTCGCCCGAGCCGTCGTCGGCCCGAACCGCCTTGGTCCGCGCCGCCGCCACGTCCGAGCCGCCGGCCGGTTCCGAGAACAGCTGGCACCAGATCTCTTCGCCCCGCAGCGCCGGGCCCACGAACCGGTCCCTGGTCGCCTGATCGGCAAACGTCGCCACCGTCGGCACGCACATGCCCAGGCCGATCTGGAACGGGTTCGGCGGGATCGGGTGCCGGGCTTCTTCCTGGTTGAAGATCACCTGCTGCACCGGATTGCCGCCCTGCCCGCCCCAGGCCTCGGGCCAGGTGATGCAGGCGTAGCCGGCCGCCGCCTTCTTGGCCTGCCAGGCCTTGGACGCGGCCATCGCACCGCCGCCTTCGCCATCATCCGAGACGGCCTTCTTCGGCGCGTTGGCCTCCAGCCAGGCGCGGACCTTGGCGCGGTAGGCGGCTTCCTCGGGAGAGTCGTTGAAGTCCATGTGTCCGCTCCTAGGCCGCGTTGCGACGTTCGAGGTGGGAGACCAGCCGTTCCTTCCAGACCCGCGGCGCGCCGGCCACCAGGGCCAGTTGCCGCGAGCGGCGGTAGTACAGATGGGCGTCCACCTCCCAGGTGAAGCCGATGCCGCCGTGGGTCTGGATGTTCTCCTTGGCCCCGAACCAGAAGGCCTCGCTGGCGGCGATCCGCGCCGCGCTGGCCGCCACCGGCAGCTCCGGCGCGTCGGTGTTGAGCGCCCAGGCGCCATAGTAGGCGTTGGACCGCGCCAGCTCGTTCTTCACATAGATGTCGGCCAGCTTGTGCTTGATCGCCTGGTAGCTGGCGATCACCCGGCCGAACGCATAGCGCTCCAGCGCATAGGCCTTGGCCATCTCCAGGCAGCGGTCGGCGCCGCCGCACTGCTCGAACGCCAACAGCACAGCCGCCCGGTCGGTCACCCGCTCCAGCAGCTCGAAGCCCTCGCCCGCCGCGCCCAGCCGCTCGGCCGGCGCGCCCGCGAACGTCAGCTTCGCCGCGTCGCGGGTCGGGTCCAGGGTCTTCAGCGGTGCGCGCGTCACGCCCGCCGAAAGATCGACCAGGAACAGGCCCGGCTGGCCGTTCTCCTTGGCCAGCACCAGGGCGTGGGTGGCGATGTCGCCGTCGGTCACCGGCAGCTTGGTCCCGCTCAGCTTGCCGCCCGACACGCTGGCCTGCAGCGCCGACGCCACCAGCACGCCCGGCCCCTCCGACGTCGCCACGCAGCCGACGACCTCGCCCCCCGCGATCTTCGGCAGCAGCGCCGCCTTCTGCGCCTCGGTCCCGGCCAGCATCACCGCCTCGGCCAGGAAATAGACCGTCGAGGCGAACGGGATCGGCGCGACCACGCGCCCCAGCTCCTCGGCGATGGCGCACAGCTCCAGATGGCCCAGCCCCAGCCCGCCGTGTTCCTCGGGGATCGCGGCGCCCAGCCACCCCTGCCCGGCCACCGCCGTCCACAGTTCGGCGTCATACGCCTTGGTGTCGTCGTCCAGAACCTTGCGCACCCGGCTCGTCGGGCAGTTCGCCTCGAGGAACTTCCGCGCCTCGGCCTTCAGAAACTTCTGGTCGTCGGAGAAGTCGAAATTCATGACCCTGTCCCGCCGGGTGTCCCGGTCTGACGTTTCCTCAAGGCCCCAGCATTGCGCGCGGAGGTGGGACAGGGAAAGCGTGACCTCGCATCAGGGGAGGAGCAGGTCGGACAACGTCCACCGCAGACCGATCGCGAGCATCGGCCTGCTGACCGAAAATCGTCATTCGCCGCACCCTCGCTACGTCCGCTCCTGACGCACCGGCGTGTTTCACTCCCGGTCATGGACGCCCCGTTCCCCGACGTCGATCCCGCGGAAGCCGCCCTGGGCCAGTTGGCCGGGCTGGACCTGACGCTTGCGCGGCATGTGCATGCCTGCGCCATGTCGACGGACGATCCGACGGAAGTCGTGAACCTGGCGCAGGCCTA
>JAHJME010000009.1 GCA_018821435.1 Alphaproteobacteria bacterium | reverse complement strand
TGGCAAGTTCGTCGCCGCCGAAAAGTGCAAATCCGCTAAGCCCGCGCCGAAGGCGGTGTGCAAGGACGCCAAGGGCAAGTTCGCCAAGTGCGGCAGTGCGGGCGCAAAGCCGGTCAAGTAGCGGACACGTGGGGGACCCGGCCGCGGGTGGGTCGCGCGGGCGAGGTGGCCAGGTCGCGCAGCGCGGCTACTGGCGCAGCGAACGATCCCCGCCGCGGGCCCGACGGTTCATCAGGTCGGCGGTGTGCTGGGCGTCGGCTTCGGAGAGGCCGGTCTGCGTGACCATGGCGATCACCACCGGCTCGCCGGTCCAGACTTCGTAGACGGTCCAGCCGGTGCGGTCGCGGCGGAGCGCGAAGCGGTCGGTTTTGCGATCTTCGGGCATGGAGCGTTAGTGCCTGAAGGCGGCCGCGGCTCCAAGCCCGGCTGCGACAGTTGCGGACGTAGGTCCGCCAAGACAACGTCGCGGTCGTCGCGTCAGTAGGTTATGTACAGTTCATGACCCAGTCCGCACCGCAGCGTCCGCCCCGGGACGCCCTGAAAGTCAAGTTTGGCGACCGTTTCGAGGCCCAGGCCACGGGGTGGGGCGTGGCCGCCGTCCCCCTGGTGGTGCTGGTCGTCGCGGGGCTGACCCTAGCCAAGGCCCTGCTGTTCTGACAGCGCGGGGAGGGACCGGATCAGGTCCTAGGCGCCGCCGCGCAGATGCAGTGTTATGGGAAATCGCAAGCTGCGCTGGGCTCCGAAGCGCTTTCGGCCAACCCGCAGAGAGACAGGCTAGGGCTGGAATTCGACATCCGTTGCGAATGGGATGGAGTGTTCCGCCGCGAACGCTTTCACCTCGAAGTAGGAGTCGAAATGAGCCGCAACCTTCGCCGCTAAGAGGGCCACTTCAAAGCCAGCGGCCCCTCCGATTGCCTGGGCCAACATTTGCTGAGCCGGTGACTTAAAGACCAGGAAGTTGGCCGACTCGTAGTGTGTGTCGTCTCCGAAGTCGTACCATTCGACGATGAGGTCTGGACCGCGCGCATAGGCGCTGTGGGAGCCTACCTTCGCAGCCAACTTGTTGCGTGCAGGTGGATGGCTGGCGTCGCGATTAGGTTCTGTAAGCAAGTTCACCTCGTGAGACACGAAGGGCGCCAATCGTGGGCGTCGTCGCTATCGAATGCGTCCAACTCTCTACGTCGACGCTACGCGAGCGGCGCAAGCCGCACCGCGGTGCCGGTGGCCGTAGCCATCAACATGCCGTTCTTCACGCCGAGCGCTTGGTAGTCGAGCCGAACGCCGACCACTGCATCAGCGCCAAGCTCGACGGAGTAGGAGCCGATCCGACGGATTGCCTCTTCGCCGGCCTGATCTGCAGTTCGTTCGTACCCATCGACCCGGCCACCCAGCAGGTTGGCGACGCCGGCTTCCAGGTCTTTACCTAGGTGCGCGCCCAGAACAACCGATGCCGTCACGATCGAGATCGCCTCGGTCGTTACGCGCCCAGGCACTTCAGACGTGGTGACCACGAGATTGTGGAAGTTGCGAGGACGGCGCAGGTCGCTTTGAGGGACCACCGCATGGTGAGGCTGCGGACTAGCGAGGTCGATTTGGTTTTTGTCGAAATAGGCCGTTCGCCACGTTTCCGCATCGGCTTGAGGCACTTTTTGAAGCCAAGCTTGGGCGTCCGGGATCTCGAGCTGAACGAAGTCGCTCATCTGAAGTCCCAAACCCAGGCTCCCGCGCGATTGGATGGAAATGTGGGCGGCCAAAAAGCCTGCGAACCACACACTGTCAGTGTGTAGAGCGGATTGAGCTTCGCCGCAACGATTGGGTGTGGCTGCCGCCGACTCAAACTTGCTTGTGCTGGGACGTGGCGTCCGCCGTTGCCGGGAGGCGGCTGGTCTCAGTCAGGAGGAGCTCGCCGCACGCGCTGGCCTTCATCGCAACTACGTTGGATTGGTTGAGCGGGGCGAGCGAAACGCTAGCGCTAAGACCCTAATCGCGCTTGCTGAGACACTCTCGATTTCGCCGGCGGAATTTTGGCAAGGTTTCGCCAACCGCTGATTCTCCAGCTGCCCTTCGAATAGGGACGGGCTGCTTGTGGCGCTGCGATGTCCTAGCGGCTGCAGAAGCTCTTAGCTGCTAGCTCTGGTTCCTGAACCCCCTCATCGGCCGTCTGCTGGATGACCGCAGTCGTGATCGCGGGCCACTTCCTTGTCCGAACCGTTGCAGATGGTCCGGACAGGAAAATGCATTGCGGCCCGCTTCAGCAGCCGTCTACGAGGTTGCGAGAACGCGAGTACGGCGAAGCATCGTGCCCGCGCCGCCCAACCCAAGGATCATCAGCGCCCAGGTCGAAGGCTCGGGAATTGCAGGGGCCTGGGTTCCTCGAACCTGCCAATCGTAGAAGTCGAATGACTGCGTCTTCGGGGCACCGCCGGCCCAAAGTTCCCCGACCGCCAGAATGTCGTAACCCAGCCCCAGTCCAGTCGCGAACGCAGGCACCCACCCCGAGCTGAAGTTGCCGTCGTCATCGACGAATCCGATGATGTTCGCCCCGTACGGACTGAGCGAGACACCACCGCCCGGAGTCGCGTTCCTGATCTTGAAATTGAACTCAGGGTTCAGAAGCTGGCCGAACCGGAAAATGATCAGCGTCGTACCCTCGACGGACGGTCCTTCCCACACGAGGGGCGCTTCCGGCGTGCCGTAGACCGCCTCGCTGTACCCCGGAGCGCCCAGCATGGTGGTGGAGGCAGCGGCGGGTGAGGCAGAGACCATTGCGGTTGCGGCCGCGATGAGAGCGGTGGAAATGATGCTACGAAACATGAGGCTGCCCCAGACAATTAATGAATCACACCTACCCGCTTGGGTGTGCATGTCAATCGACCGCATCCTTTGCGAGAACGTAGGTGCAGTGAGGTTGCGTCCGGCGCTATACCAGGGGCGACGAAGCTCTACTGGGCGTCTCGTTACGGAGGCATGTTCGGGCCGCGACGAATACGAGGGCGTCTGGCCTATTGGAATTGCCGTCGCGTAGTTGATGGAGAATCACCGCGCGTGAACCTGCGCTACATGTCCGCTGTCCGGCCGGATCCCAATGTTTCCTCCTGGCGCATCCCCGACATGCGAACTAGGCGCTAACCCGGTCAACTGTACTGATGATCTCGGTCACTAAGGCGCGCTGGCGGCCCAGCCGCTCTGCGAAGATTTCGGCCAGGCCCCGGTAATACCAGAGCGTCCCGTTCCGGCCCCCCGTGAAGCGGGCGAATACGTCCTCGCCACTCGACAGATCCGTGGCGATGGCCCTGGCGTTGTGCAGCTTGTCGCAAGCCGACACCAGCAAGACCTCCTCCGGCGCGTGGCGGAGATGGTCGAGGTAGGTCTCCTTTCGCGTGCGCCAGGGCGGCTTCTCGCCGCGCGCGTCGGGAACGCCGTCGGTGCAGGCGAGGACGATGTTCGATACCCGCTCACCAAAGCGATCCCGGATGGGCTGTTGGTGATGCGGGCCGCAGTCTTCGAGCACGTCGTGGAGCAATCCGGCGATCGCCTGATCCTCGTCGCCACCGTGTTCTATGACCAGGCTGGCGACGCCCATGAGATGGCTCAGGTAGGGGATGGTCGTGCCCTTGCGCGACTGGTGCTGGTGGGCGTCCGCGGCATAGTCGAGGGCGGCGGGCAGGTTGGGGAAGCGTTGCATTCGTATCCTTCTGTGAGGGCCAAGTGGGCTCAAGCAAGTTGCAGGGCCTCGCGAACGGTTTCGGAGGTGACGGCGGCACCGTCCGCCAGGTCATTCAGTTCGGTGAGGAGATCGCCGACGCGACGCAGACTGCGCAGCGCGCGTGGCGTGCGAAACGACCGCAACACCGCCGCCACCGCGCTGGCGTCCAGTGCGGCGCGCGCCTCGATGAACAGGGTGAGGTCATCGTCGGTGACGTCGTCGTACGCCAAGGTCTGGACGTACAGCGCGCGATCGGCGACCGCGGCGGAGATGACGCTTTCAGCGGCCGTCGATCCGCTGAGCGAAAACTCGTTGTTGCCGACGAACGCCAACGCCACCGGGAACGGCGCATAGCAGCGATCGCCGTCGTTCCAATACCGCAGCCCGTCGATTGCCTCGCGGCTGAGGTTCTGGGCTTCATCGAAGACGATGGTCAGGCGAGGGAAGCCTGCCGCGTCGTATTCGCCGCGTCGGGCGGGCGTCGGCTCAGCCCCCGCCCAATGGCAGATCGCGCCGAAGAGATCATTGCGCAGGTCCCATAGGGAACTCGGCGCATGCTCCAGAGCCGATCCGGCCAGGCGCCGCAGAGCTTCCAGCGTGTGCTGCAGGACCAGGACCTCCTTGGCGTTCCGCCTCGCAACCTTGACCACCGCGACTTCCCCGGGTCGCCGGCGGACGAACTCATCGATGGCCGTCGTCTTGCCGATGCCGGGCGGCCCGGAGAAGACCGAGATCCGCCGCCGCTCATGGGTGGCCTGCAGTCGGCTGATCAGCCGCCGGGCAATCGAGGTGGCGACAAAGGCCTCAGTCATGGCGGGCTTGCGCCGCTTCAAGTCGCTGGGTCCGCGCCATTTCCCGGGCGCGGTGAAGCTCAGCCTTGGAGGGTCCGGCCGGGGCTTCCCGGGCGCTGCGCTCTGCCTTGACGCGCGCTTCGATCTCGTCGCCGAGGTCGACTTGGGCTCCGGGCGGCACGTCCGGCGCCTGTCCCATGCGTTTCGCCCAGCGGATCTTTGTCGCCACCGGGTCGACCTCCGGCGCCTCGCGCGCCAGGCGGGTGACGTGCTGACTCTGCGATGCCTGCCGGCGACTGGATTCGCGAGCGCCTTCCACCCAGCGGGCCGGATAGAGGACCTCGCGTTCCAGATAGACCCAGCTTCCGGCAATGCGAGCGAGGGGAGGTGCGCCGCGGCGCCAGGGTAGCGCCAGGTCGACGACGGTGCGCGACGGCAGCGCCGCCAGCCCGGGGTGGCTGTAGCGCTGGCCGCTAACCTTGACGATGCCGCGGTCCACACGCCGGCTGTCCGGATCGGCGAAGGCAGCGTCCAGTGCGGAAGCCTCGACCGTCGCCGGCTGCCAGCCCGCCGCGATCTTCTGCTGCAGCCAGTCTTGCGGCGACGCGCCGGCCCACGCCCCGCCCACGGGCCGCAGGTTGTGAGCCCCGATCAGGTCGCGCAGCGTGGCGCAGAAGTCGTCCCAGGCGCCGGGATACGGTTTCGGCGGCTTGCCCACGGTCTGGGTCTTTTTGGCCATGCGGTTGGGCCCGGCGTAGCCCGGCAGCAGGGCGAACACGTAGCGGTCCAGCCGGGCGAACAGGCTCTCGATCGGCTTGGCGGAGGCATTGTAGGGCCGGGCGAAGATGATGGTCCGCGCGCCCGGGTGGTTCAGCAGCTGCAGGGCGCCATCGATCTTCACCAGCGCGCCAAACTCTGAGCCGTTGTCCAGGTAGAGGCCCTGCGGGAACCCCCAGGTCGGCTGCGCGACCATGGCCAGGAAGGCTTCGATCACATGCTCCTGGCGCACCCCTTCGCCGCGCTCCAGCAGCACCGGGTGGGCGAACACGCGGCCGGTGCCGGCGTCCATGAAGGCGACGATCTTCGGCCAGGCCGGTGAGCCATCCTCGCGCGTCACGATCACGTCGAGGTGCTTCACATCGGCGACCACCCGCTCCATGGGCGCAAGCCCGGTCCAGTCCCGGCGGATGCGCGGCTTGGCGTCATCGAAGGCCTTGCGGTCATTGCGACGCTGGTTGACCACTCGGTAGTGGGCGAAGCGCTCGACACCGCGGCGCGAGAGCCGGAAGGCCTCGCGCGGCAAGTCCACCTGCTGGGCCTCGCAGAGCTCCAGCAGCAGGAACTCTGCGAGGCGCCGTAGCTCCGTGCTGCCGGCCTGTTCGGCGCGCGACATCCACAAGCCTTTCAGGGCGCGCTCGAAGTCTGCGGTGAGCTTGGCCAGGAGCGCGTCGGCGTAGCCGGCCGCGTCGAAAGCCCGGTCGAACACCCGGGAGATCCTCACTCGTCGCCGGTTCGCGTTGGCCGCGGCGGCGCGCGCCAGGCCCCGGATCCCGTTGTCCTCGTAGTTGCTGATCCACCGGTAGAGCGTGCGAGGGCTTTTCAGGCCGTCGAAGCTGGCGCGCATCACCGCGTCAGATCGTGCGGGGGATTGCGCAGGATGCTGCAGGGCCGGGGTGATGATGGCCAGCCGCGCCAACACCCGGGCGTCCTGACCGCGCGCCATCGCCCGGTCAGCCTGCGGGAGGCTAGGAGAAATGGTCTCCGAGGGGATTTGCGCTGTGAGTTCGCGGGGCAGGCTCGCGCACTCGACCTCGTAACCCAGGCCGCCGCGGCCACCGGAGACCAGGGCGTGGCGCACCTTCAGGCGACGGCCACGCCAGGCCTGTCCCTTGAGGCCATCCCGAAGCGCCTTCCTGGCCGCCTGCGGACTGATGCCGGCGGCTTCAGCGAATTGCGCTGTGGAGAGCCACTTGGACGTCTCGGGCATGCGCGGGGTGGTTCGCAAAACGCGCGGCTGTCCCCGCGCTCGGGCAGCCGACCAAATTTCTTATAATCACGGGTTGTGCAACAGGATAATTTCCAGGTGAGGAGACCGGGTGTGAGCCGGCGCCTCGCTGCACCCGTCAGGATGAGAGGCCGTTGGGGCACACCTCCAGCTTGACCCTAAGGCGACGCCAGCGGACGCTGAGAGCAGCATGACCTACCTCAGCAAGTCGCAACTGGCCGAGTTCGAGCAGTGCGAAAAGCGCTTCTGGCTGGCCCGCCACAGGCCAGAGTTAGCGACCGTCGAAGACCCCACCGTCTTTGCGGCCGGCCACGCCGTGGGCGCTGTGGCGCGATCAAACCTGCCGACCGGCCGCTTGATCGAAGAGCGCGATCCGCAAGCCGCGATCGCGGCAACGTCAGAAGCCCTGGCGGCGCCCGATCGTGCTCCGATCTTCGAAGCCGCCTTTCTCCACGCGGGCGTCTACGTTCGCACGGACATCCTCGAGCCAACCGCGGACGGCTGGCGGCTGGCCGAGGTGAAGAGCAGCAGCTCCGTGAAACACTACCAGGTCGCGGATGTGGCGACCCAGGTCTGGACGGCCCGGGGTGCGGGCCTGCCGCTGACCGAAGCGGTGGTGCGGCTTGTCGACAATAGCTTCGTCTACGCGGGCGCCGGCGACTACCGCGGCCTGCTCAAGGATGTCGTGGTCGACGACAAGCTCACCACGCTCCTGACGGATCGCGAGAGCGTCGCACGGGCCGCAGGTGTCACCGCCGCGGGCGAGGAACCGGCAAAGGCCGTCGGCGACCACTGCGCCGATCCCTTCGCCTGCCCGTTCACCGGTCATTGCCGCGCGGGCCTTCCTCCCGGCCCCGACTTCCCGGTGACGCTGCTGCCGGGCAGGGCCGGAAAAGCCAAGGCCGCCGAACTCATGGCCCAGGGCATCACCGACCTGCGCCACGCGCCGCGCGAGAGTCTCGTCGCCGCCAACGAGCTGCGGATCTACGACGCATGCAAGTCAGGCGAGGCCTTCCATGACCGCGAGGCCATGGCGGCGGCGACTGCGGCCTGGGCCTATCCGCGTTCCTTCCTGGATTTCGAGACCGTCGGGCCGGCCATTCCACGGTGGGCCGGGACGCGTCCGTTCCAGGCGATCCCGTTCCAGTTCTCCTGCCACGTGCAGGGGGCGGACGGCGCCCTTGCGCACCATTGTTTCCTCGACCTCAGTGGTGTGGATCCCAGGCGAGGCTGCGCCGAGGCTTTGCTGGCGGTGCTGGGCGACCGCGGCGCCATCGTCACCTACAACCTGCCCACCGAACGTGGCGTGATCATAGCGCTCGCCGAGCAGTTCGCCGACCTGCGCGCAGGCTTGCTGGCCTGTGCCGAGCGGCTGGTGGATGCCCTGCCGCTGGTGCGGGCGCACTACTACCACCCGCAGATGATGGGCTCTTATTCGATCAAGGCGGTGCTGCCGGCGGTCGTCCCGACGCTCTCCTATGGCGACCTCGACGAGGTGAACGACGGGCTCGCGGCCCAGCGCGCCTACCTGGAGGCGATCGATCCGGGTGTCACGGAGGATCGCCGCCGCACCCTGCACGAGAGGCTCACCGCCTACTGTCGGCTCGACACCTTGGCGATGGTCGAGCTGGTCGGAACCTTGTGCGCGCCTCAGGCGTCGACGTCCTCCACGCACACGTCGTAGCGGACCGGTCGTCCCAGACCTGCGGTCCGAGGACTGAGGAGTAGATCATGGTCGCCATGACCCGGCAGGCCCTCTTCGAGGCCGCCTGGGAGCGCCCCTTGACGGAGATCGCCGAGGACATTGGCATCACCTCGACGGGACTGAAGAAGATCTGCGACCGCCACGATATCCCCACACCCGGGCGGGGCTATTGGGCCCAGGTCCGGGCCGGGAAAACCTTTCCACTTCCAAGGCTTCGCCCGGCCAAATCCGCGGCCTTGGAGCAGGTGCACATCCAGGGCGCGCGGGCCCTGCCGCCCGTGGTCGCCGCGGCGATCCAGACGGCGCGGGACGCGGCGTCGCCGAGGCCCAGGGCCCGCCGAGCGCGCGCCTTGCCGACCCCCACCGCTACGCCGGAGGAACCAGACGGCGACGTCGCGCCGCCGCGCCTGGAAGCGGGCGGGGCGCCCGACGCGGCCGCGTCGCCGCTGCCCAAGGTGTTTGAGCCCACCCGCAAGGCCATCGCCCGGGCCCGGTTGGATGACGCGGGCTTCGCCTCGGCCTCGGGCGCCCGGGTGGTCTCCCTGAAGGTCGGCCGGGACGCTCAGGGCGCGGCGCTCGACTTCCTGGCAAGGCTGGTGGAGGCGGCGGAGACCCGCGGTTGGCGTCTCGACCTCACCGACGGCGGAGCCCAGCTCATGGTCGAGAACGAGCCGATAAAGTTCCGGGTCGAGGAACAGCCCGCCAAGGCGCCGCACCAGCCCACCGCAAAGGAACTGACCCGCAAGCGCGAGCGCGACCGCTGGGGTGGCGATAGCCAGCCCTGGCCGACCTGGGATCTCAGCCCCTCAGGACGTCTGTCTCTGATGATTGAAGAGCATCCCTATTCGGGCCTGCGGCGGACCTTCTCGCAGCGCAAGGGCTACCCCTTCGCCGACTCCCTCGACGCCATCCTCATCGGGTTCGCTGGGCATGCGGCCTTGAAACTCGCGCGGCGCCTGGAAGCTGAGGCGCGGGCGAAGGCGGCGGCGATCGCCGAGGCGCGCCGCGAACGGCTGGCCGCGTTCGACCATCGGGAGAAGCGCCGCACCGAGTTCGCCGCGGCGATCGGCGCCCGTCTGAGCGAGCGCGCCCCCCTGCAGGCGGTGTTGGACCATATCACGGGATCACCCGAGGCGGCGGCCGGTCAGGTTCCGGGGATGGTCGAGTGGCTGCGTCGCCGCCTCCAGGCGATTGAGGCCCAGGTCGGGCCGAACGCCTTGGAGATCTCGGCCCGGCATGCCGAGGTCGACTTCCGCGAGCCGCCGCAGGCCAAGCCGGCGTCGCGTTGGTATTCGCCGAAGATCGAGCTGCACCTGTGGGTCCCGGCCGAAGGTGAGGGCCGGGTCAACGGGGTCTCGGAGCTGGAATGGGCGATCGCCGAGGGCCTGGTCATGGACCCGAGTGCGGCGCCGGGGGAGGGGGATGAACCGGGGTGCTGAGAGGCCATATTAGGCGCGAACGGTTCGAATCCACCCTGGGGCGAGCAGCGAAGAATTTGCGGAACGATAAAAGTCTTGCCGACACCAGCGACTAGTCGTTTTGCTCGTAAAGCCCAGCTTGGAAGCCGTGGAACGTGCTCCGAATTTCGGCGACGCCACCCAATTCCCTAACTGCATCGGCCGGAGACCCATATTTCAGCTGGAGCAGTTCCGGGAGCTTATCGCTGTCGAGTTCGCTCTCGCCCACCTGGACATATTGAGCGAGGACGAAATCCAAGAACTCCCGCTGGCGCGGTTCGCATTGGGACAGGATGGCGTCCCGATTGGCATCGACCCGTTCAGTGCGCTTCAGGGGCGGTCGTAGGAAGGCGATGTACGCCAGCACGTCGAACAGGTCGCTTTCCTGCGCATCGGTCGCGCGGCGGATCGCGTCCAATTGCTCGCCGCCGAAGCCCCGCTCGGCCAAGCCTTCGATCAGGTTGCGGCGGGTGTCCGGCTGGCTCCAGATCGCACGAAGCTCGTCCTCGTCCTTGAACAGTTCGGGCAGCTTGCCGAACAGCGCCTCGATGAACTGCTGTGCGGAAATCGGCTTGCCGCTGGCGTCCCAGAAGGTGGTCGCGCTGATGTGCTGGAAGGTGCGTTCCTTGCCATCGGCCAGCTTGATGCGCAGCTTGGCAGTCGGCTCTTCGGGGCTCTCAGGTGGCGGCGGGGGATCGTCAGGCTCACCGGGTCCCGGCCTCGGACGCGGTGCGCCCGGCGGTTCCGGTTCGAGCGGGTCGCCGTCCCATTCGGGGTCGTTGAAGTGCTCATAGGCCTTCACGAAATCCAGGACCGTGAAATAGTCTTTGCCGTCGAACAGCCGCGTGCCGCGCCCGATGATCTGCTTGAACTCGATCATGGATTTGACCGGACGCATCAGCACAATGTTGCGCACGTTGCGCGCGTCCACGCCCGTCGACAGCTTCTGCGAGGTGGTCAAGATCGTGGGGATGGTCTTGTCGTTGTCCTGGAAGGTGCGCAGCCACTGGTCGCCGATCACGCCGTCCGCGGCCGTCACGCGGACGCAGTAGTTTGGATTGGTGCTGGACTTCACCTGGTTGATCAGATCGCGAACGATCCCGGCGTGCGGCTGGCTCGCACAAAACACGATCGTCTTTTCTCGCTGGTCGATCATGTCCATGAAGGTCTTCACGCGATAGGCCTCGCGCTCGGGGATTTCGATCACCCGATTGAAGTCGCCCTCGGTGTAGCGTCTCCCACTTTCCACCTCGCCTTCGATCACGCTGTCGTCTGGCGTGTAGACGTATTCGTCGATGGTGGTGCCGATCTGGCGGACCTTGAACGGGGTCAAGTAGCCGTCGTTGATCCCCTCCTTCAGCGAGTAGGTGTAAACCGGCTCACCGAAGTAGGCGTAGGTATCGACATTATTGGTCCGCTTCGGTGTCGCGGTCAGGCCGATCTGCACGGCGGGCGCGAAATACTCGAGGGTCGCGCGCCATTTGCTTTCATCCTTCGCGCCGCCGCGGTGGCATTCGTCGATGATGATGCAGTCGAAGAAGTCGGGCGGGTAGTCGCCGAAATAGGGCGCGGGCTCGCCATCGGCGTCAGTCCCGGACGTGAAGGTCTGGAAGATGGTGAAGAACACGCTGGCGTTCTTCGGCACCGCGCCCTTCTTCTTGATCTCGTCCGGCTTCACTCGCGCCAGGGCGCCATCGTCGAAGGCGCTGAAGCTGTTGTAGGCTTGGTCGGCGAGGATGTTGCGATCGGCGAGGAACAGTATGCGCGGGCGGCGCGTCGGCTCGCAGCCTGCCTTCCAGTCGCCCAGGTTCCAGCGGGCGTGGAACAGCTTCCAGGCGATCTGGAAGGCGATGGCAGTCTTGCCGGTGCCGGTGGCAAGCGTCAGCAGGATGCGGTCGCGGTTGTGGCTGATCGCCTCCAGCACGCGCTCAATGGCGTTGTGCTGGTAGTAGCGCGGCTCGAACCGGCCTCCGCTGGTCTCATAGGCGACGGCGGCGAAGCGGTCGCGCCAGACATTGGCGGCGGCGAAGGTGGCGTCCCACAGCGCCTGCGGTGTGGGGAAGGTGTCGACCGGTCCCTCCGCACCCGTCTGCATGTCGATGCGGTAGATTTCCTTGCCATTGGTGGCAAAGGCGAAACGCGTCAGCAATCGGGCCGCATAGTCCTTCGCCTGCCCAACGCCCTCGGTATAGCTCTTGGTCGCCGCCTTGGCCTCGATCGTCGCTAGCTTGGTGTTGCGATAGACCAGCACATAGTCGCAGCTAAGCGGGCTGGCGCGTTTGCCCTTGCCCATGATCCGCCCGGGCGCGATCACCTCGCGCCGCGTCCGACTTTCCGCCACCACGCCCCAGCCAGCCTCGCGAAGTGCGGGGTCAATCAGTTCGGCGCGGGTTTCGGCTTCGTTCATGCGGGAAGGAGTTTCGGGGCGGCAGCGGTCAGTTCGCCTGAGAAGGCTCTATGAAGTAGGGCTTGCCTGAGCGCGGCAAAGGCTGCCCGTTTCTGCAGACATACCTCAGCTAAAGAAGCAGTTTCGTTCTCAATTGTATTAAATTTACTGACCAACTCTAGTTGCCGATCTAGTTTCGGTACCGGAAGTGTTATTTTTTCCAACCGGCTGAGTGCCAATTTTGGTTGTGCTGCTGTACGCGTCTGCTCAATGGCTTGTACGGCAAACGACGGGGACTTCGTAAAGTAATAGACGAACCTATTTGACATGCCCTGCTTGAACACCAGCCTGCACGCGTTTTCGGTTAGCTGCGCTCCATCGAACTTGGGCGGAACGATACCCGTACGCCCAATTGTTCCGGCAATGCTCACGTAGAGGTCAGCTTCGCGGACAATGTAGCGTCTTATCTGCTGGTGGATTTCTGCCGAAACAAATCGGACCCCGCTAGGGTCGATCGTTCCATCGTCGGTAAAATCGCCCACCGTGAGGTAGGCGTACGGGGTGGGTTCCGAAAGCAGTTTGTAGCCCTTCGGAACGCGCTTACCCCCTTTGATTTCCGCAATCTCGGCGATCTTCTGGACGGGCGCTTCGTCTGCCAATTTTGCAAAGGTGGTTTCTAAAAACCCTTGAAACAGCTCCCGTGCATTGGCGAGGTTCTTTTCGGCATTGGCGGTTGCGGTCGCGATGGCGGCGAAGGCCTCGTCCAGCACCCCGACAATCCGCCGCTGCTCTTCGAGGGGCGGAAGCTGGATGGATGCAGCCTTAATAGTCTTTAAGATTATTCTCTTGATAGCCGCTCCCGTCATCTGGCCAACAATCTGAGACAATCCAATTTCGCTCTGCAAATAATACAGCAGGTATTGCGGTTCAATTTTGGAGCGATCGGGCTTCAGCAAGCACACGCTCGATAGTAGGCTAAACGGTTCCTCGATCGTATTTGGGCAGACATTCCCGGTATTAGCCCCGTCCTTCGTCAAAAGGATGTCGCCTAATTCGGGATTGCATCGCGAGAAGATTGGGTCGTGGTCCGCACGACTGATATAGCCGACCTCACAGAGATCCAGGCCGTCATTTCGGACATTCTTTGAAGTCACGTACAGGAAACGTCCGTCACCCGGATCAGCAAAAATCGTCTTAGGAGAATGATGCGTCCCGTCCGTAATCTTGGTGCAGACGTCCGATAGCGTAAGCGATAGCCAACCCGCCTTCACAGCAGCTCCCTCACCCGGGCCAAAATCTCCGAACTCTCAGCATCGAGGGCACCGATCTCGTCGAGTATCTCCTGCGGGCCGCGGAGGGCTCCAGTTTCGGGCGCGTTGGGGTTACGCACAGTCAGGTCGCTGGTCGCCGGGTCGATCGCCCCCGCCTCCATGCTCCAGCTGTTTGGGCCATCTTCAAAGCTCGCCTGCTTCTCGACGAAGTCGGCCATGTCGGCGTCGTTGAGCGCCGAGGTCTTGCCCATCGTCCGCCCGGGATCGAGCCGGTAGTACCAGATGCTCCGGGTCGGCTCGCCCTTCTCGAAGAACAGCACCACCGTCTTCACGCCCGCGCCCTGGAAGGTGCCCCCCGGCATGTCGAGGACGGTGTGCAGGTTGCAGCTTTCCAGCAGTTCGCGGCGCAGCGTCACGCTGGCGTTGTCGGTGTTTGACAGGAAGGTGTTCTTGATCACTACCGCCGCCGCGCCACCCGCGCGCAGCGACTTGATGAAATGCTGGAGGAAGAGGTAGGCGGTCTCGCCAGTCTTGATCGGGAAGTTCTGCTGGATTTCCGGCCGCTCCTTGCCGCCGAAGGGCGGGTTGGCCAGGATCACGTCGAAGCGATCCTTCTCCTGGATGTCGAGCACCGGCTCGGACAGCGTGTTGGTGTGGACGATGTTCGGCGCGTCGATCCCGTGCAGGATCATGTTCATCGTGCCGATCACATAGGCGAGGCTCTTCTTCTCCTTGGCGTAGAAGGTGCGCGCCTGGAGGATTTCGCGGTCGCTGGTGGTCTTGGCCTGCGGCAAAAGGTAGTCGTGCGCTTCGCACAGGAAGCCGCACGAACCGGCCGCGCCGTCGTAGATCTTCTGTCCGATGCGCGGCTTCGTCACCCTGATCATCGCGCGGATCAGCGGGCGTGGTGTGTAGTACTCGCCGCCGTTGCGCCCGGCGTTGCCCATATTCCGGATCCTGGTCTCGTATAGGTCGGACAGTTCGTGCTTCTGGTCCTGCGAGCGAAACGAAAGCCCGTCCATCAAGTCCAGCGCATCGCGCAGCGAATAGCCGCTGGTGAACTTGTTGCGGATTTCGCCGAAGATCTCGCCGATCTTGTATTCGATCGTGTCCGGGCTGGTGGCGCGGCCCTTGAAGCCGTGCAGATAGGGGAAGAGCTCACGATTGACGTAGTCAATGAGGTCCGGCCCCGTCAGGGCGCGGTTGTGGTCGATCTTGCCGTCGGCCCCCTTCGGTGCGGCCCAGCGGCTCCAGCGGTGCGCGGCGTCGATGATGTGGACATAGGCTTGCCCGCGCAGGTCCGCCTCCAGCGCTCGATTGGCTTCCAGATCGTCCAGATACTTGAGGAACAGCAGCCAACTGGTCTGCTCGGTGTAATCCAGCTCGGTGGTGCAACCGGCCTCTTTCCAGAGGACGTCGTCGATGTTTTTGAAGGTCTGCTCGAACATGGCCGCAGCTAGCAGCGCTGCGTCCTTTTCGACAAGGCGAAGGTGGCGCCCTGCATGGACCGCAAAGGTGCGCTTTCGGGCGGCGAACTAATTTCCGCCTTCGCATGCTCAACGCTAGCGTCCGTCAGCTCCTGACTCCAAGGCGAAGTTGGGAAGGTCTGCACAAGAGCAGCTCCGGGGGCCCCTAGGCCGCAATGCGAGGCGCAAATCGCGTCGGCCGCGGTCCGGCGGCCGCTGATGCTGCTCAGGGCAGGGCAGCGGCGACGAGCGGCGTCGCGAGCGTGGCCATGTGGGCGACGACCTCGGGGTCGGCGAGGACGCCGCGCAGGAAGGCCGCCGGCCAGCTGTTGACGCCGTCGCTGCCGATCACGTCGCGCAACTGCCTGCGGATCTCCAGGGCCGCGTCGGCCGGACGGATGTCGGCGAGGTGCTCTAGCCGGTCGCGCAGACGCTGCGGCAGGGCTTCCCACTCGGTGTCCATCGAGCGGTTGAACTGACCGCCGAGTAGTTCGCCGATGTGGAACGCCACGCGCTTGGCCGGTACGCCCGCGAGGTCGGGGGAAGGGACCGGCGTGAAGCGCACCGCCGCCAGTGGGCGCTCGAAGCGAATCTGCCAGATCGCCGACTGGGCCAGGGTATCAAAGTAGGGATGCAGAAAGTACTCGTCGTCGTCCCCCGTGATCGTCGAGCCCTTCTCGCCCGAATTGCAGTGACTGCAGGCGGGCACCAGGTTGAGGCTGAAGATAGAGAACTCAGGGTATACGGCGCGCGGCAAATAGTGGTCGAGCGTGCCCGTCGTGCCCGACCCACACATTGGGCAGCACTTGAGGCCTGCGGTGTCGCGAATCCGGCGGATCGCGCCGCCCTGCTTGCGATTGTCGTACAGCTTCTGCTGCGCTGCGCCGATGTCCTCGGCGAACACGACGCTCTTGACGATCCAAGGGTTGCCGGCGGCGATCTTGTACGCCGTGTACGCGTTCTCCCACGCACTCTTGTGGGCCGACCATTCGGGCTGCTTGCAGAGCCTTCCGAGAGTCTTGAGGTCGTTCTCGTCCGGCGGATCAAGTTTCAGCATCGTCGCCTCCCTCGGCGCCGCGTCGGCGCTCGAGAAGCCGCGCCACCAGCGACAGGCTCTCGCGGTTCAGAGTGCTGCCGAACTGCGCGATCACGTGCTCGATGGTGAGGTCCTCCGGCTGCCCGGCGACCCATTGGGTCAGGGTCGTTTGGAACTGGTGGCGCACGCCGCCGTCTTGGAAGACCGCCTGGGAGATGGCATCGATGGTGGCGCCGAAAGTCTGCATACGCGGCCGCGAGATGGCGACGTCGCTGTCCTCCATCGCGATGACGCTCACCCGGCGCGACGGCGTTTCGCGCACGAGGTAGGCGGAGTGGGTGGCGACGATCGCCACCGACTTCGTTGCGCTTAGCAGTAGGTGGAGGATCTCGGCGAAGTCCGAGATGAAGTTCGGGTGGAGATGGGTCTCCGGCTCGTCGAACAGCAGCACCGAACCGGTCTCAATCTCGGCGGCCGCCTGCGTCGCGAACCGGAACATGGCGGTCTCGCCGCTGCTCAGGCGGCGCGGACGCCCCGGTTCGGCGAAGAGGACCGGTGGATGCTCTGCGTCTGCCAGCTGCGCCAGCCAGAGTCGTCGCTGTTCGTTGAGGTGGCGCGCCCGTGCAAGCGGGAAGTAGTGCCGGTCCTCCCAGCGTTCGAGATAAGGTAGGTCCGGGTCGTCGCCGGGCTTGAGCGGGATGTAAATCGCTTCCCATAGGCCCATCGGGGCCACGACATGCTCAAGGAGCGCCATGCGTCCTGACCGCGGCGACGTGAAGAACACCCCCTCGTCGGCGTCGAACTCGCGGATCGGGAAGAGATTGCGGAAGTCGTCCCGCAGCGCGTCGACAAGGGCGGTGGTCAGGGCGTCGAAACGCCCGTCTCGGCCGCCGATCATCGAAACATACTGGTAGTCCAGACCCTCCCAGGGTGGTGCCTGGCGCGGATAATCGTCACCGGTCGTCGAGGCGAACACGATGACGCGGGATGCCGCCGGACGCCCCGTTCGATAGTGGGCCCCGTCGCGCACCAGAAACCGCGGCCGCCGCTCCAGCGCAGTGTCCTTGGGACGGGGCGCATCGCGCAGCCCAGCGAGCAGCGCCAGCAGCACCTGCGTCTTTCCGACCCCGTTACGGCCGATCAGCACCGCCAAGCGGTCGCGTCCGATGGGGTCTGGCTCGAAGTCGAAGCTGACGACATAGCGGTTGGCGGCGGTACGGAGCTTCGCGACGAGATGGAACGTAGTGGCCGCGTCCGCCACGTCGGCCGCGGGCACCGGGCGCAGATGTCGTCCGCCGCGCCGAAGCGCGGTGTAGGCCTCCTCCTGCCGGACCATGCCTTCGTGGAACGCCACGCTGTCGAGCAGCGGCAGGCGAACCGGGTCGTCGTTCTCCAGCCGCAGCAGAACGGCGTCTCCGAGGCTACGTAGGACGCCGATGGCAAGGTCGAAGCCGCATTGCTCGACAAGTTCGCGATAAGCATCCGTGTTCGAGAGCAGGCTGCAGAAGGGGGTATCGATTGCGGCGGCCAGGAGCCACCCCGGCGTGTCCGCCAACAGGGCCGTCAGGACGCGGAAGGTGTAGCCGCCCCCTTCGAACATGAGCTTTAGGTCGAGGTAGTGTATTTCGCCGTCGGGCTTCAGGACGGCACCATGGACCCAGAAGTTGTGCCTGAAGTCGTTCCAGCCGCGAGGATCCTTCGGCCAGATCGCGACTACCGGTCCCTGCAGCGGCGCCAATCGCGCCTCGGAGAGGCTGCGGGCGAAGATCAGCGGTGCGACGGTGTCGGAGGGGGCGCGGGGCATGGACGACTCGTGTCTGGAACCGTTCCCCTACAAGCTTGACGGCAAGACCGGAAGTTGAAGCCAGGCTTGGATGCAACGTGGACAGCCGAGGGCGAATGACGCGATCACGTGGGCCGTCCTGGCGGCCCAAGCGGGCGCCGCTGCTCGTAAGCGCCTACCGCGCGTCGCCGATCCTGCATGCTCATCGGAGCCTACTGAATCGGCTATCGACTCACACGACTATCCCCTCGCGAGCGTCTCGAATCTGGTGTGGAGCTAACTTCCGCAAATGGCGCATGAACAACGTTCGATTGCGGGGTGGCGACAGCCTCTCCGCCGCGAATTTGGAAGCCCAGCGCCCAGGTTGCGGAGTTTACGAACTCGCCTTTGGCGAGCCGAATTTCTTGCTTGGCAGATTGCTGCATGAGATCTGGAGCGTCGATATGACAATTGCGGTGATTCATGCGGCGACCGGCGAAGAAGAAGCCCTTGGCGAAGTCGACCAAGGCGCGGGCCACATCGCGCGCTCGTGAGCCCGATAAGCCCTGGCTCGAAGCCATACAAACTGTCCTCGCCAAAGCCGATGGCGCCCTAGGCTGCGCGGAGATCGCCGAGCGGATTATCGAGAAGGGCCTCCGGCGAAGTGTTGGCGCGACCCCGGCGCAAACAGTCGCCTCGGTCCTCAGCACGTCGGTTCGCGATAAGGCCAGCCCTTTCGCTCGGGTGGCTCGAGGCCTGTACACCCTCAAGGCGCAGGCCAATGCGCCATTGGAGACGAGCCAGTCGGCAAAGCAAGAAGCCGAGGACTCCGCCGAGACCGGCGCGCTTCGCGCATTTGGGATGTACTGGCGCCGGGATGACGTCCTTTGGAGTGGCACGGCCCGGTTGCTGGGACGCCAAGGCAATGGGGCTTCGGATGTCAATTTCGCCGCGCAGATCGGCGTCTATCTGCTCCACGACCGCGATCGCGTGATCTACGTGGGCCGAGCGACCGACACCTTATACGCGCGCCTACGCGTCCATACGAGCGATCGCCTATCGGGGCGTTGGGACCGCTTCTCCTGGTTTGGGCTGAAGGGCGTGAGCGACGCCGGCGCATTGGTCGAGGAGGATGTTCCGTGGACGCCTGGCGTCGTCATAGAAACGATGGAGGCGTTGCTGATCGAGGGTCTGGAGCCGCCTCTCAATCGTCGGCGCGGCGACAATTTCTCCGCCGTGGAGTTCGTGCAGGTCGCGGACCCGCTAATTATCCGGCGCCAGAAGGAAGCTCTCATCGAAGAGATGAAGAAGAGCGTCGAGTAGAGGTCGCAGTCCGGCATCAGGCCTCGTTGAGCCTGTTTCGGAGGTAGCGCAGGGAAGTTCTGTAGGATTTCGCGGCGCTGACGACGGCTTCGAAGCCTTGCGGTCTTTCGCTGAGTGTCGCAGCCGCCGCGTCGCGGGCCGCAGAGCCGAATTCACGCTGAAATGGGTCCTTCGCCGCCCGATACTTGTCCTCTGCCCGTTCGACCCGACCCAAAGCTGAGACGACGGGTGCGCCTAGGAAGCTGTAGTCGTGCTTTTGGCCAGCGCCGGCGAGGTTTAGGACCCGAAGGCGCACTGGCCTGTTGAAGTCTCCCTCGAAGTCTCGAACCGCCTCTTCGGCAGCGGCAAGGGCGGCCGTGAGGTTGATCTCAAGGCGCGCGCGGGCTTTCTGCTGGTTCTGTTCGTCTAGGCGCTCCTGCTGCTCTATTGGCCGGCGCGAGCTTCGATAGGCCAACGCTCCGGTCACTGCAGCGCCGGCGAAGGCGGCCAAAGCTGCAAGCGCGTTGACGATCGACTGGAACTTCGAGGCTCCGGCCCCGATCTTCGCTGCGTCGACTGTCGCCTGGGCCGCGATATGGGCCGCTTGTACCGCGTCGGAGTCCACCCCAACCATTCCTCGCCCCCTCAACCGATCTTCGCAGCTGTTCAAGAAGACGTCCAACGTCCGGTTCCCGTGCCGATCTCAACTTCCGCTATTGGCGCATCTCGGATGGAGTTTCGTCTGGACTCTCCTTCGCCCCATGACGATCTGTCGGATATGCATTCACTCGAGCACGCAGTAGCCCACGGCCAGTATGATCTGACCCAAGCCTTCGAGCAGGTGGCGATCAACGACCCTCGCCTCGGGCTTGTAGTGCAGGCACTGCGCAGCCTCGAGGCCGTAACCGCCATTCACGAAGACCTGCGCGAGGCAAAGCGTGCGATGGAAACCGCCGCGCGATTGGCGCCCAGTCTAGCCGAGGCTGACGAGCGGCCCGAAGATCAATTGGTAGTCGAGGCGCTCTTCGTCCACGCGGTCATGCTTTACTGCCGGGCTGTTCACAGTGGCTCGAAAACGCGCAAGCGGATGGATGTCGTCGGCAGCTTTAGCCCGGAGGTTCGTCGGGCGCATCTTGAGGTGACCGCACTGCGCGACGGCGTGATCGCCCACTACGGCCCAGGTGCGAGCTACCCTGGCGGGGGGCGCTGGACACAGGACCATGTTGTCCTGCACCGCCGGCCTCACGGGTTTGCATTTAGTTACCCGAGCCTGCGGGCCGCCACCAAAGGGAGCGTCAATCAAGCGCTCACTACGGTGATTGAAGCCGCCACTAAACGCGTGTTGGCCTACGGAACAGAGAAACAAGACCGCCTGATGCTCGTGCTGCGAGAGCGTTTCGCGGCTGACCCCAGCCTAAAGGCGCTCGTCGAAGGCAGTCCTTTCGACGAGATCGGCTTCTTTGGCCATTCGAACCCGCCGGGTTTGGATGGCCTCCGCCTCACCGTTGCGGCCGGCGCGCCGCTCAGGGCCTCGCGGGCCGTCGAATAGTGCAGCAGCCTTCGGCGCCTGCGCGTTGCCTAGTCGCCAAGTGCGGGACGCTCCACGGCCGGTATCCGTGCATAGTTCAGTCACCCAGGATTTGCTTCGGTGAAAGAACGGGGAGCCGAAAAGCCGAGCCTATACTGAGCACCTCCGGAATCGATCAGGCACGCGATCGCTCGGTAATACTTGGGGGCCGGGCCGCAGCCGAAGCCGACTGCCCGTCACCGATCAGCACCCGACGCGACCAGCCGCTCCATTCGGAGCGCAACTCTTTCACACAAAGCCTCGCCTAGCCGCTTAGCTGCAATGCTGTCGGTCGCCACACCAAGCTCCGGCGCTTTTTGTGGGACCGTGTCATCAGGCCCGGTAAAGTTGAAGATCCCCGGCGTGATCGCCACGCCAAGCTGATCTTCACCGTCCCCAAAATTCACTTCTATGCCGAATGGGTCGCAGTCTACGTGGTACGGCGCATTCGCCGAAACGTAGCTTGCCGCCGCTCCACCCACACGAAGCGTGTTGCCCTGGCGCTTCAGGAGCGCATCGAACCGCTGGTCGACGTAGGCTTCCCACCTTGATTGCACTCCGGCCGGGAGGGTCGACACCGCGCGAGCTGCGGCGATCTCCGCCTCGTGTCGAGCCGCTGCGGCGGCCTCGACCTTCTTCTCCTCCTGGCCCCGCTCGCGGGCGTTAACCGTGCAATAGGCTACTCCGGCAAGGATACCCGTATAGACGAGCGCCTTAACCGTCATTCCTACCCAGTTGGCCATCATCTTCCCCCGCCGCACTGGCGCCCGTGTGGCGGCCGCCCGGGCTACGCTTGTTCTTGGCTCAGGGACCATGGGGCAGGAGTCAAGCAGTGGCGTGATTGCGGCGGCTTCTGGCGGGAAGGGGAAATGGTCTCCCAGTTCGTTTCCCGGTCCCTCTCGACAGAAAGCCAATTCCAGAAGTCTTGGGCGAATTCAGACTCAGTTTTGTCCTTGGGACCGGGAAAGCACTCGCGCGACTGGGAAGCCTCTCAGTGAGATATCTGCCGAGAGCGACACGTAGCTGCCAGAGACAGACTGAACGGGTCGCCAATGACAAAGGCGAAGAGCCGTCCCACCGGGGTAGTGGCCCGGTTGTCGATGCGCGTCAGAGGATGTCGAAATCGTCGGCGGCCGGCGGGAAGACCCGGCGGGCGATGAACAGGCCGGTGATCGGCACGCCCGGGAAGCGTTCGGCGAGCTTGATCTTCATGGCCCGGAAGTGGGTGCCTGCGGTCAGGATGTCGTCGAGAATGCCGATCACGCGCGGGGCGGGTGCGGCGATCGTCTCGTCGATGGAGTAGAGGTTCAGCAACTCCTCGACCGTCACTCGATCGCCGACGCCGACTTCATGCGCGGCGTTGGTCGATTGCGCCTGGATGACGAGGTTGCGCACGTCGAGGCCTAGCCTGATCTGGCGAGCGACCTGCTCCATCCGGGTGTCGAAATCAGGATGGTCGGCGGCTTTCGATCCGGGGATCGGCACGACCGTCGCGATGTCCAGCCACTTGGGGTTCAGGGCGGCGCCGAGGGCCCTAGCGCATCCGGTGACGGCGCCGGCCTTGTAGCCGAGCTGGGAGCGGCTTGCGGTCGGCTTTTTCTTCAGATTGTTGATGAGGTTGTTCGTGGCGCTGAACGTGTAGTCGCGCCCGCTGGTGTACTCATACAGGTAGAGGCAGGCATCTCCGGCGAGCAAGCGCGTGTGGTCGGCGCGGTTGCTGTCGTCGATCTCGGACAGCCGCATCGGTCAGCCCAGCGCCGCCCAGATGTCGTCCGCGGTGCGCACGCGGATCGCGCCTTCAGCCTCGAAGCGAGCCGGCCAAGTCAAGCCTTTCTGGAAACAGGAATCAAGAATGAACAGCTTGCGGCCTTGGTGGAGGGCGGCGCGGGCCTGGGTCAGGCTGCCGGACGTTTCGCCGGCCTCGACGATCACCGTGGCCTCCGTGAGCGCGCTCATGGTGACGTTGCGCTCAGGGAAGAACAGGCGGTTCTGCGGTGGAGCCTGGCGGTCGTAGCGCAGGACCGGAACTTGAGAGATTACGAGCTGTTCGTTGGCGATCCGTTCTTGCAGCGCCCGGTTAGTGGCTGGGTACACCGAACTGAGCGGCGTGCCGAGCAGGGCGATGGTCCGGCCGTTCTCGGCCAATGCTGCGCTATGGGCGGCGGTATCGATGCCTTCGGCGAGTCCCGAGACGACCGTGAAGTCCCGCTGCACCAGGGCGCGCGCGATCTGCTGGGCGCGCTTTACGCCTTCCGGCGAGGCCTTGCGGCTTCCGACCACTGCAACGGCACGCGCCTCGGTTAACTCCCAGGCGCCTTGGTAGTACAGCAGCTCGACCGGATAGCGGGCGTCTCGCAGCTTCTTCGGATAGTCACCCGCGTGGTTGATCCGCACGCCAAAGCGGCTGACGCCGGTCTTGGCGAAAACTGAGAAGACCTCATCGGCGCATGCGTCCGCGACGGACGGGGAGACCATGTCGGACGGAAGCGCTGTTGGATCTTTGGCGAAACGGTCGGCGAGCGTCTTGAACGTCGCGCCCTGTTCGAGCCAGAGTGCTTCGTAGGCGCCGATCTCGCGACGCGGCGAGATGGTGGCGGCTAGAGCCGGTCCGTCCGAGCTGTAAGCAAGCAGCGCCATTTAGTCTCCCCGCCTAAGCGTAACACCAACACGATTCAACCCGCGCCCAAAAAGGGGCATGCGAAAGGCAACGGGCGTGAAAAGCCCACTCTGCCGTGTTCCTATTTTGTTCCCTATCGTCGAGTCGGTCAACGTCGACCTGTGCTCAGAGGGTGATCGCCTCGGCCGGGAAGAAAAAGTCGATCGGGCCGATGACGTGGCCGTCTCCCAGCAAGCTGATCCCGCTGTAGCCGACCGAGCGCCGTTCGATCGGCCGCAGCTCCGCTATGTGGCCGGGGCCCTTGCGCGCGGTGTCGGCCAGCGCCCGGAAGGTCTGCTCCTCGATACCAACGAAGGTGCCGGAGGCGATGTCCAGGCGCAAAGGGTCGGGCGGGGTGTAGGTCAGCTTCCCACCCCCTAGGATGTACGGCAGCACCGCCCCGGGACCTTTGGGGAAGTAGCCGCCGACGAAGCGCAACCCCTTGAGCGGCGGCCAGGGGCTCTCCCACACCGTCGCGTTAAACAGCAACTCGGGCTGGATGCGCACTCCTGCCTGCAGGGCGGCAGCCAACAGCGGCTGGCGCAGGCGACGCAAGCTGGCGGCGTAATTCAGGGCCTTAATCGCGTACGCCAGCCCGGGGCTATCGTCGCCGAGCGGCCGCCGTCCCGGCGTCGCTGGATCCTCAGCTGACAGGGTGGTGCGGATTCCGGCGCTGTCGGTCTCGAAGGCCCAACGCGTGGCCACGATGACGCCCTTGACGGTCAGCAGCATGCCCGAGTGGTCTCTGACCTGGACGCGGTCGAACTGGTTGCGCCACGCCTGAAATGCCTTCGTTCCGAAACCGACGGCCTTGATCGTGCCCTTGGCCTCGGCGAGCGAGACCTGGTTGGAGCCCGTAGCGCAGAAGTAGTCCGGGGCGTCGCCTTCAGTGCTCGTGGTCGTGGCCACGCTGATCCCGCCGAACTGGCGAAGGGCGCCGTGGTCACGAACGTCGTCGATATGGGCGATGTAGTCGATCCCGAGATGCTCGCTGAGGAACCAGCGGCAGAAGGCTTGGCCAAGTCGGTTGGACCCGCTGGCCTTGGCCGTCTTATTGACGCCGAGGCCGTTCCATTTGAACCGAAAGTCCTGGCACGGCAGCAGATGGTGCGCGTGCTCGAAGTGCGCTGGGTCTGGGTCTGGCGGTCCCTCAGCGTAGGTGTCGATATAGAATTGGTGATAGAGGTCGGCGAGTTCGACGCCGACCTGAGGGACGGCCTGGCCGGTCGCTGGATCTACAAGCGACGACGGCGTCGTCGGGAAGGCGTTCAGCGCCAGTTTTACAATCTTCAGCACGGTGCCTGGCTCCCTCGCGCGTCTCGGACCAGCCGGGCGGACACGTTGCACTTGTTGCTCGCGTACCATCGCTCGCCCGGACTGACGAGATCGCCTTGAGCACCCGATGGTCGGGCTGGGTTTCGGGAGAAAACTGGCGCAGAGCGGCTCGGCCTGTCGGTCGCTAGCGACGGTTCGGCCTCAGCACGAGGTTTCCCAGTCGGTTTCCCAGTGTGGGCGAACTGGGAAACCACCCTCGCGTTTCGCCAACGAATTCAGTGCCAGGATTGTCAACGAAACCGGGAAACCAACTGTGAGCCCTGGAAACTGCCAAATCGTCCCCTCTTCGAAGCGCGGAGGAGAAGATCAGTGTCAAGTTCCGGGGCAGCCCACTGCCAAAATCAAAGGGCGGTCCCACCACCGCTACGACAAAAACGGTCGTAGACCCAAAAGAGAACATCTTGCGAACCCAGAACAAAGGCGGTACTTCTGAGTCCTGCGAAGTGGCCCGGTGGTTGGGCCCATTCGGTTGGCGGAATCGTGGGATAGAGGGTTCATGACATGGCGCAGTCGGCATTGAAGCTCGTGGGCAAAGACGATTCAGAAAAGCAGCGCGCCCTCGAGGCGGCGCTAGCGCAGATCGACCGGGCCTTCGGCAAGGGCTCGGTGATGAAGCTGGGCGACAAGGGCCTGATCGAGATCGAGTCGTTCTCGACCGGGTCGCTGGGCCTGGACCTGGCGCTGGGCATCGGCGGCCTGCCCAAGGGGCGGATCGTGGAGATCTACGGCCCGGAAAGCTCCGGCAAGACCACGCTGGCGCTTCACGTCGTGGCCGAGGTTCAGAAGGCGGGCGGCACGGCGGCCTTCGTGGACGCCGAGCACGCCCTGGATCCGGGCTACGCGCACAAGCTGGGTGTGAACCTGGATGATCTGCTGGTGGCCCAGCCCGACACCGGCGAACAGGCCCTGGAGATCACCGACACCCTGGTGCGTTCCAACGCCGTGGACGTGATCGTGATCGACTCGGTGGCGGCCCTGACGCCGCGCGCCGAGATCGAGGGCGAGATGGGCGACAGCCTGCCCGGCCTTCAGGCCCGCCTGATGAGCCAGGCGCTGCGCAAGCTGACCGCCTCGATCTCCAAGGCCAAGACCCTGGTGATCTTCATCAACCAGATCCGCATGAAGATCGGCGTGATGTACGGCAGCCCGGAGACGACCACGGGCGGCAACGCGCTGAAGTTCTACGCCTCGGTGCGCCTGGACATCCGCCGCACCGGCTCGGTGAAGCTGCGCGACGAGATCGTCGGCAACAACGTCCGGGTGAAGGTGGTCAAGAACAAGATCGCCCCGCCGTTCCGCGAGGTCGAGTTCGACATCATGTACGGCGAGGGCATCTCCAAGCTGGGCGAGATCATCGACCTGGGGGTGAAGGCCGGGGTGGTCGAGAAGTCCGGCTCCTGGTTCTCCTGGAACAGCCAGCGGATCGGCCAGGGTCGCGACAATGTCCGTGAATTCCTGAAGCAGAACCCTGACATCGCCGCCCAGATCGAGAAACAGGTCCGCGGCGCCAAGGACGTCGTCGAGGAACAGCTCCTGGTCGGCCCCGCCGCCGGCGAGACCGACGACGAGGACGGCTCCCTCTAGGGCCGTCACGGCGGTTCCCGTCCCGGGGCGGTCCTCCTCCGCCGACCGGGCCTGCCCCGACGCGCCACCCGCTGCGGGGGCCGCCAGGCGACCTTACGAGGCCGGACGCTCAGGGCTCTTGCTCTGAGCGTCCTTTTCGTTCGAGGCGGGGTGTGCCCCGTCGGCCCCTTTTCCTTGGCGGTCGGCTTCAGGTTTCGTAAAGGGTCGGCGGTCCCCACCTGGGGGGTGGCGACCCTGTCCAACCGCATGATGATTGTAGCCCGATGCCGAGCCTGAACGAGATCCGGACCCACTTCCTGGACTTCTTCCAGCAGAACGATCACGCCATCGTCGCCTCGGCGCCATTGGTGCCGCAGAACGATCCGACCCTGCTGTTCGTCAACGCCGGCATGGTGCCGTTCAAGAACTACTTCACCGGCGCCGAGACCCCGCCGTGGCCGCGCGCCGCGTCCTCGCAGAAGTCGGTCCGCGCCGGCGGCAAGCACAACGACCTGGACAACGTCGGCTACACCGCGCGCCACCACACGTTCTTCGAGATGCTGGGGAATTTCTCGTTCGGCGACTATTTCAAGGAACAGGCGATCACGCTCGCCTGGAACCTGCTGACCAAGGAGTTCCAGCTTCCGCCCGAGAAGCTGACGGTCACCGTCTATCACACCGACGACGAGGCCCACGCGCTCTGGAAGAAGATCGCCGGCCTGCCCGACGAGCGGATCATCCGCATCTCGACCAACGACAACTTCTGGTCGATGGGCGACACCGGCCCGTGCGGCCCGTGCTCCGAGATCTTCTTCGACCATGGCGACCACATCCCCGGCGGCCCCCCCGGCAGCCCGGACGAGGACGGCGACCGGTTCGTTGAGATCTGGAACCTGGTCTTCATGCAGTTCGAGCAATTCGCGGACGGCCGGCGCGAAAGCCTGCCCAAGCCCTCGATCGATACCGGCATGGGCCTCGAGCGTATCGCCGCCGTGCTGCAGGGCGTGCACGACAACTATGACGTCGACCTGTTCCGCACGATCATCGGAGCGTCGCGCGACCTGGTCGGCGGCGAAGGCGCGGCTTCGACCGGCGCCTCGCACCGGGTGATCGCCGACCACCTGCGCTCGTCCAGCTTCCTGATCGCCGACGGCGTGACCCCCTCGAACGAGGGCCGGGGCTATGTGCTGCGCCGGATCATGCGCCGCGCCATGCGCCACGCCCACCTGCTGGGCGCGTCCGATCCGCTGATGCACCGGCTGGCGCCGACCCTGATCCGGGAGATGGGCGAAGCCTACCCCGAGCTGCGGCGCGCCGAGCCCGCGATCATCGACACCCTGCGCCAGGAAGAGGAGCGGTTCCGCCGCACGCTGGGCCGGGGCATGAGCCTGCTGGACGAGGCGACGGCCGGCCTGAACAGTGGCGATGTGCTGTCGGGCGAGACCGCCTTCAAGCTGTACGACACCTATGGCTTCCCCCTCGACCTGACCCAGGACGCGGTGCGGGCCAAGGGCCTGACCGTGGACCTCGAGGAATTCGACGCCGCCATGACCCGGCAGCGCGACATGGCGCGTGAAGCATGGACCGGCTCCGGCCAGGCCGCGGCGGCCACTGAGTGGTTCGCCATCCGCGAGCGCCTGGGCCCGACGGACTTCACCGGCTACGAGGACGGCGAGATCACCGCCGAGCTGCTGGTCCTGGTCGAGGGCGGCCGCGAGATCGACGGCGCCACGCAAGGCGCCAAGGTGCAGGCGCTGTTCGACCGGACGCCCTTCTACGCCGAGAGCGGCGGCCAGGCCGGCGACCGGGGCGAAGTCGAATGGGACGGCGGCCGGGCGAAGGTCACCGACGTCCAGAAGCTGGCCGGCGATCTGCATGTCCACGACCTGGAGATCCTCGAGGGCACGCTCACGCCCGGCGCGCGAGTGCGGCTGGGGCTCGACGCCGAGCGGCGCGCCGCGACGCGGGCCAACCACTCCGCCACCCACCTGCTGCACGCGGCTCTGCGCAACGTGCTGGGTCCCCATGTCACCCAGAAGGGCCAGATGGTGGATGGCGAGCGGATTCGCTTCGACTTCAGCCACGGCCAGCCGGTGACGCCCGACGAGATCGATCGGATCGAGGCCGAGGTGAACGCCGTGGTGCGTCAGAACCTGCCCGCGACCACCCAGCTGATGGCGCCCAAGGAGGCGATGGCGGCCGGGGCGATGGCGCTGTTCGGCGAGAAGTACGGCGAGAGCGTTCGTGTTCTGACCCTGGGCCACGCCCTGGGCGGTGACGGCGCCTACTCGGTCGAGCTGTGCGGCGGCACCCACGTGGCGCGCACGGGCGATATCGCCCTGTTCAAGATCGTCCAGGAACAGGGCGTCGCCGCCGGTGTGCGACGGATCGAGGCGCTGACCGGCGAGGCGGCGCGTCGCTGGCTGCTGGATCAGGCCGGCGTGGCCAAGGGTCTGGCCGACCAGTTCAAGGTGCCGGTGGCGGACGTCCCGGCCCGCGTCGAGGCGCTGCAGCTCCAGGCCCGCAAGCTGGAGAAGGAGCTGGGCGACGCCAAGCGCCAACTCGCGATGGGCGGTGGGGGCGGCGCGACCGCGGCCGGTCCCGAGGAGATCGGCGGCGTGCAGGTCATGGCGCGGATCATGGACGGCGTCGGCGGCAAGGACCTGCGGCCCATCGCCGAGGAGTTCAAGAAGCAGCTGCCCGACGGGGTGATCGTGCTGATCGGGACCGCCGAGGGCAAGGCGGCGGTGACCGTCGCCGTGACCGGGTCGGCGCAGGCGAAGTTCAACGCCGCAGACCTGGCCAAGGCCGGCGTGCTGGCCATGGGCGGGCAGGGGGCCGGTGGCCGTCCCGACTTCGCTCAGGGCGGTGCGCCGGATGGCGCCAAGGCGGCCGAAGGGCTGGCGGCCGTGAAGGCGGCGATAGGCGGTTAAATTCCCCTGGCGGTTGTCCGCACTGGCGACAGTGCAGCTCAACCGTTAGGAGTTGATTCAGTATCTGTCGCCCTTCCGGGCACTTCGGGGGTCTATCCAATGCGTATGAAGTTCATGGCCGCGCTCGCGGTTGCCGGTGGTCTGGCGCTGGGCGCCTCGCAGGCGCAAGCCACGCAGTTCGTGGGCTCCTGGTCGCTGGAGTACCTCAACGCCGATCCGGGTCTGGTCCTGCAGGTCCAGCCGATCAATCCGACGTTCAACTTCGCCCTGTCGCCGGACGATCCGAACACGGCCCAGAACGAAGAGCTCAAGACGCTCAGCCTGTTCAAGCTCTACACGAACGAAACCAGCGTCAATGCGGACGACCTGATCGCCTCGCCGATCAAGCTGACGTTCAACTTCAGCGCGCCGACCCCGAACACCGTCGATCCGATCACCGGCGTGACCTCGGGCTATTCCGAGTTCTTTGGCTACATCCAGGGCGGCAAGCTGACCTGGGCCAACAACGGCGTGACCCAACTGCACTTCGGCAACGGCCTGACCGGCCTGATGACCATCAAGGTCAACGGCGGCGAGTACAACGAAGGCGGCTTCTGGAGCACCGACGAGGGCATCAGCGAAGCCCTCACGGTCAAGGCGAAGTTCGACTGGGATCGCGACGCGACCGCGGTGCCGGAACCGGCGACCTGGGCGCTGATGCTGGGCGGCTTCGGCCTGGCCGGCACGGCGCTCCGCCGCCGTCGCGCGCTGGCCGCCTAGCCGCCGACCACGACTGAGAAATCGCGAACGGCCGGGGGAAACCCCGGCCGTTTTGCTATGCGCGCCTAGCTGGTGGCATAGACGCAGAACTTGTTGCCCACCGGATCACGGAAATAGGCGCCGTAGAAGCTGGTCCCCTCGGGCGGCCGGTAGCCGGGCGAGCCTTCGTCGGCGCCGCCGGCCGCCAGGGCCGCGGAATGGGCGGCGGCCACCTGGTCGGGACTGTCGGCCTTGAAGGCGATCATGATCCCGTTGCCGGCGCGCGGCGCCTGGCCGTCGTGCGGCTTGCAGATGCCGATGCACGGCGACCCCGGCGGGCCGTAGAACGCCCACCCGCCCTCGGGCTCGCCGCGCTCATAGCCCATGGCTCCGAACACCCGGTGGAAGAACGGCAGCGCCGCCTCCACGTCGTGCGCACCGATGGTGACATATCCAATGCTCATGCCTGTCCTCCTGAACCTCGCGCGAGCTTAGGGTAGACCGCGAACAAAGCAAGAACATTGACAACCTGGCCAATCGGGCGTTCCCTTTCGTTCGACACCAGGTTTTCGCGGAAGGACCCCGAAAGATGGATACCGGTCGTCAGTTCAATCAAACCCCTTACGTCGTCGAGCACGAGCGCACCTATCACGCGTTCAGCATCCTCATACGCTGGTCGATGCTGGTCATCGGCGACGCCATCCTGTGGCTCAGCCTGTGGTTCGCCTCGCCCGCGGGGTTCCTGGGCGCCAGCGTCGTGGCCGTCGTGGTGTTCGTACTGGGCTACCTGTTCCTCGTGCGCCACGAGGAGAAGCAGCCGCTGGACCTCTGGGTCGAAGGCCGCTGAAACGAAAAGCGCCGCACGCGGTGTCCCGCATGCGGCGCTGAATTCGGGTCGCCCCTGACGTCGTCGCGCTTTAGGCGGCGAGCGCCTTTTCCAGGTTCGCCGCCACCTTGTCGAGGAAGCCCTCGGTGGTGAGCCAGCCCTGGGTGTCGCCGACCAGCAGCGCCAGGTCCTTGGTCATCGAGCCGCTCTCGACGGTCTCGACGCAGACCTTTTCCAGGGTCGAGGCGAAGTGCTCCAGCTCGGCGTTGCCGTCGAGCTTGGCGCGGTGCTTCAGGCCCTGGGTCCAGGCGAAGATCGAGGCGATCGAGTTGGTCGAGGTGCTCTCGCCCTTCTGATGCTGGCGGAAGTGACGGGTCACGGTGCCGTGGGCGGCTTCGGCCTCCATCACCTTGCCGTCCGGCGTGATCAGCACCGAGGTCATCAGGCCCAGCGAGCCGAAGCCCTGAGCGACCTGGTCGGACTGGACGTCGCCGTCGTAGTTCTTGCAGGCCCAGATGAAGTCGCCCGACCACTTGAGCGACGACGCCACCATGTCGTCGATGAGGCGGTGCTCGTAGACCAGGCCGGCGGCCTTGAACTTGTCGACGTACTCCGCCTGGTAGATCTCTTCGAAGATGTCCTTGAAGCGCCCGTCATAGGCCTTGAGGATCGTGTTCTTGGTCGAGAGGTACAGCGGGTACTTGCGCTGCAGGGCGTAGTTGAAGCACGCCGTGGCGAAATCGCGGATCGACGGCTCGACGTTGTACATGGCCATCGCCACGCCGGCCGACTTGAAGTCGTACACGTCGTGCTCGATCACCTTGCCGTCGGCGCCCTCGAACTTGATCGTGAGCTTGCCGGGGCCGGGGACCACGAAATCGGTGGCGCGGTATTGGTCGCCGAAGGCGTGACGGCCGATGATGATCGGCTTGGTCCAGCCGGGGATCAGGCGCGGCACGTTCTTGCAGATGATCGGCTCGCGGAAGACGACGCCGTCCAGGATGTTGCGGATCGTGCCGTTGGGCGACTTCCACATCTTCTTGAGGCCGAATTCCTTCACCCGGGCTTCGTCCGGCGTGATGGTGGCGCACTTGATGCCGACGCCATGCTTCTTGATGGCCATGGCCGCGTCGATCGTCACCTGGTCGTCGGTGGCGTCGCGGTTTTCCATCCCGAGGTCGTAGTAGTCGATCTCGAGATCCAGGAAGGGGAAGATCAACTTGTCCTTGATCCACTGCCAGATGATCCGGGTCATCTCGTCCCCATCGATATCGACGACGGGGTTGGCGACTTTGATTTTTGCCATGAGGGGCGTGGGCTCCGGGCGTAATGCGTTTGGGGCCGTATAGCCGCCACAGACGCCGACGCAAAGGCTCCCTAAGGGTTACCCTGCCGCTATGACCGCCGCGCGGGCCACTTCGGCGATGATCCGGTCGCGCCCTGCATCGTCCAAGGTCGATCCGGAGAGGAAAACCGCCAAGGCGTAAGACCGCCGGTCGGCGAAGGTGAAGACGCCCACGTCGTTGTGCGCGGTGCTGATTCCCTGATCGACGCCCGAGGTCCCCGGGCGGTGGGCCAGAAGCACGCCCTTGGGCAGGCCCGCTTTGATCCGCGTATTCCCGCGGCTGGTGCGGACCATGAGCTGCGTCAGCAAGGCCGTGGAGGCCGGCGAGACCAGTTCCTGGCGCTCCAGCATCTGCAGGAATTCCAGCATGCCGCGCGGCGTGGCGGTGTCGCGCGGGTCGGCCATATAGGCGCGCATGGCGGCCAGGCGGGCCAGCGGCGGCACCGCGTCGCGCGCCTGCTGGAAGCCATCGCCCTTCAGCCACGCCGGCCGGAACGAGGGCATGCCGTACACATCCGGCTGCAACTCGCGCTCATAGCGGTCCACGCGGACCTCGGGCACATGGCGGGCGGTCAGCCACGCCGTGACGGCGCCCGGGCCGCCGATGCGCTTCATCAGGACGTCGGCGGCGGTGTTGTCGCTGTCGACCACCATCGCCTCGAACAGCTCCTGCAGCGAATAGGCCTTCCGCGCCGGCCAACCTTCGGCGATCGGCGAGAAGGCGGGCGAGAGCTGCTTCTCTTCCAGGGTGACCCGCTCGGTGAACAGCGCGCGCCCGGCGTCCACCTCGGCCAGCACGGCGGCGGCCAGGGGCAGCTTGAAGACGCTCTGCATGGGGAAGCGCCGGTCGCCGTTGAACACGAAGGCCTCGCCACTCTCCAGGTTGCTCAGGCCAACCCCTAGGTTCGCGGGGCGCGCCGCCGCCGCGATCCCGACCACGGCCTTGGTCAGGCCGGCGATATCTATTTTCGGCGTGGTGGAGACGGTGATCGGCATCTTCGGCTCGCAGGCGGCGAGCAGGCCGGCGGGCGCCGCGATCAGCACGGCGCGACGGTCAAGGGTTGCCTTCCGGCGAGCGGGCTCTTCTAAACGCGGCATGGCCGAAGCCTCTCCTCTCGCACCTGTCATTATCCTGAACGCGCCACAGATGGCCGAGAACATCGGCGCTGTCGCACGCGTCATGGCCAACTTCGGCCTCGCCGATCTCAGGCTCGTGAACCCGCGCGACGGCTGGCCCCAGGAACGCGCCTGGGCCCTGGCTTCCGGTGCGGAATGGCCGCTGAACGCCGCGCGGGTCTACGACAACGTGGCCGACGCGATCGCCGACCTCAATCTCGTGTTCGCAACGACCGCGCGGCCTCGGGAGTTGCAACTGCCGATCCTTACACCGCGTGCGGGCGCCGTCGAACTGTCGCGCGCCGCAGCAGAGGGCCAGCGCACCGGCCTGCTGTTCGGCGGCGAACGGGCCGGGCTGGAGACCGCCGACATCGCCCTGTGCCAGGCGGTGATCACCATCCCCATCGATCCGCGCTTCCGCTCGCTCAACCTGGGCCAGGCTGTCGCGATCAACGCCTATGAATGGCGCACGACCGTACTGGACGCGCCGCCGCCGATTTTCCGTGAGCATTCCCCGCCGGCCGACGGCGCGGCCATGCTGGGCCTGTTCGAGCATTTCGAGCGCGAGCTGGACGCCGCTGGCTTCTTCCATCCGCCGGACAAGCGGCCGTCGATGGTCCAGAACCTGCGCTCGGCCCTGGGCAAGGCGCGCTTCTCCCAACAGGAGGTGCGGACGTTCCGGGGCGTGGTGACGGCGCTGTCCAAGGGGCGCGGCCGGGTGCTGGCCAAGCTGGCCGCCAAGCAGAAGGCGGAACAGGGAGACGCCGAATGACCCTCGCGGCCTTGCTGGACAGCCTGCCGATCCCGATCCTCCAGGCGCCGATGGTCGGCGCGACGCTGGACGAGATGACGGTGGCGGTCAGCGAGGCCGGCGGGATGGGGACGCTGGCGGCGGGCGCTCTGGCCCCCGCCGATATCGGCCCGGCGATCGACGCGATTCGCACTCGGACCTCGGCGTCCTTCGGGGTGAACCTGCTGATGGCGCCCAAGGCCGATCCGGCGCCAGGCGAGGTGGATGCGGCGCTGGCGCGGCTGGCGCCCTGGTACGCCGACCTCGGCGCGCCGCTGCCGGAGACGCCGAACCAATTCGCCCCGGACTTCGACGCCCAGTTCGACGCCGTGGTCGCCGCTGCGCCGCCGGTGGCCTCGTTCACCTTCGCCATCCTGACGCCGACCCAGGTGAAGCGGCTGCAGGCCGCCGGGACCTACGTCGTCGGCACGGCCACCACGGTCGCCGAGGCGCGGGCCTGGGCCGAGGTCGGCGCGGATGGCGTCTGCGCCCAAGGGTTCGAAGCGGGTGGGCATCGCGGTCACTTCCTGGGCGACATCGAACAGAGCCTGGTTGGCACGCTGGCGCTCGTGGCGACGATCCGGGCGGCGGTCGATCTGCCGGTGATCGCGGCCGGGGGGATCATGGACGGGCGCGGCGTGGCGGCGGGCCTAGCCCTGGGCGCCGCCGCCGTCCAGATGGGCACCGCCTTCCTGCTGGCCGACGAGACGGTGACGTCCAGGCCCTGGCGACGGGCCGCGGCGGCTGCAACCGACGATCCGACGCGCCTGACAAGGGCCTTCACGGGCCGATACGCCCGCGGAATCGAGAACAGGTTCATGCGTCTGATGCATGGGGTCCAGGACGACGTCCCCGCCTATCCTGTGCAGAACCGGCTGACCCAGCCGCTGCGCGCCGCCGCCGCCAAGGCCGATGATCCGGAGTATCTCTCGCTCTGGGCCGGGCAAGCGGTGCGGCTCGCGCGGACGGGGCGGGCGGCCGACATGATCCGGGCGTGGTGGGCCGAGGCGGCGGAGGTCGCCGACGCGCTGACCGCCCGGACCCGGCGAGGACAGGAGACCGAGTGACCGATCTGAAGACCGCGGCCAGGGATGCGTTCGTCTACACCCTGCCGCTGATCGAGCTGGCGACCACCCGCCAGCGGGGCCAGGGCGTCGGGCACAAGATGGGCGTCTTCGCCCACGTCCGGCACCTGGCGAACCACAAGCACCGGGCGGTGACGACCCCCAACACCGACACGCTCTATTCCACCGCCCAGATCGACCTGTCGGCCGGGCCGGTGACCATCAGCCTGCCGCCGGCGGGCGAGCGCTACCTCTCGCTGGCGCTGATGGACGCCTACACCAACAACTTCGCGATCCTCGGGACGCGCACGACCGGCCCGGACGGTGGGACCTTCCGCCTAGTGGGGCCGCGCGACGCGGTCGAGGGCTGGAACGTGGTGCGCTCGCCCACGGACCACGTCTGGGCCTTGGCTCGGATCCTGGTGGAAAGTCCCGAGGACTTGGAGGCCGCCCGCGAGGTTCAGGCCGGGATCGCGCTGCAGGGGCCGGCCAGCGAATCGCCCGGGCCTTACGCGGGGCGTTCAGCCGACTGGCGCGAGTACTTCGCCAGCGCCGCCGCCCTCATGGCGGCCAACCCGCCGCCGGTGACGGACCTGGGACAGCTTCGGACCATGGCCCCGCTGGGCCTGCTGGACGGGTTCGACCCGGCGCGGTTCTCGGCCGCCGAGGTCGCCGAGATCGAGGCGGGCGTCGCCGAGGGCCGTAAGGCGGTGCGGGGCGGCGGCGGGCTGGCCGGGACCGAGTTCATCCAGGGCTGGTCCTATCCCAGTTCGCGGCTGGGCGATTTCGAACAGGACTATCTGCTACGCGGCGCCGTGGCCCTGGGTGGGCTGGCCGCGCTGCCGCCCGCCGAGGCCATGTATCTGCAGGCGGAAGGCCCGCTGGCCCGCCGGCTGTTCGACGGCGGGCAGGCCTGGCGGCTGCACTTTCCGGCGGGGGAGGCGCTGCCGGTGAATTCGTTCTGGTCGCTCAGCCTGTACGAGGCGACCGACGACGGGCAGTTCTTCTTCTGGGACAACCCGCTGAACCGCTACGCCATCGGCGACCGCACGCCGGGCCTCAAGACCAACCCCGATGGTTCGCTCGACATCTGGATCGGTCACGCCAGCCCCGGCGCGGAGCGCGAGAGCAACTGGTTGCCGGCTCCGGCCGCGCCGTTCGCCTTGTTCATGCGGGCCTATCTGCCCAAGCCCGAGTTGCTCCAGGGCTATTACCGTATGCCTCCGCTCCAGGTTGTCTGAGACCGCCCGTAAGCCCAGGTTCGCGCCGACTTCAGGGAGGCGTTCAGTGAACAGGCGTGAGCTTCTGGCGGCGGTGGCTGCGATCGGCATGATTCCGGCGGCGCGGGCGCACGCCGCGGCTGGCGATCTGAAGTCGGCCGCGCGGGAGGCGTGGCTCTACGGCTTGCCGCTGATCGAGATGGCGGCGGCGCGGGCGCGGATGCTGGCCGGCGGGCGGGGCGCCCAGCCGGCGGCGATCAACAGCTTCCGCCACACCCGCGAGCTCGCCACCGACAAGTCGCGCGCGATCACCGCGCCCAACAACGACACCCTCTATTCCGCTGCGTGGCTGGACCTGACCAAGGGGCCGGTCACGCTGACGGTCCCGCCGACCGGCGCGCGCTACATCTCGATCGCCGGGATGAACATGTACACCGACAACGACTTCGTCCTGGGCACCCGAACCTCCGGAGGCGCGGGGGGCCGCTTCACGGTGGTAGGGCCGGGCCAGCCGGGGTCGGGGCCGAACGTGGTGCGGCTGGCGACGGCCCACGGCTGGATGCTGGCCCGCATCCTGGTGGACGGCCCATCCGATCTGCCGGCCGTGCACAAGATCCAGGATGCTTTGACTTTGAGCGGCCCGGCGGGCGCGACGCCGCCGGCCTATGCGACGCGCATGGCGCCCGCCGGCGCGTTCTTCGCCTCGGTGGCCGAGCTGCTTAAGTCCGATCCGCCGCCGGGGACGGATGGCGCGCTGTTCGCCCGTGTCGCACCGCTGGGCCTGACCGCGCAGGGCGGGTTCGACGCCAAACGGTTCGACGCCGCCGCCATGGCGCAGATCGAGGCCGGGGTCGCCGAGGCCCGCAAGGTAATCCAGGGCCTTCGGCCGGGCGGCGTCGTCCAGGGCTGGAGCTATCCCCGCAACACCCTGGGCTATTTCAACCAGGACTATCCGTTCCGCGCCGCGGTCTCGCTGGCGGGCCTGGCCGCGCTACCGCCGGCCGAGGCCATGTACATGCAGCCCGTGGGCGACCAGGGCCGGATGCTGACCGGGCAGGGGCCGTACCGCCTGCACTTCGACGCCGACAAGCTGCCGGCCGTCGACGCGTTCTGGTCGCTGACGATGTACGAGGCCACGCCGGACGGGCAGTTCTTCCTCGTGCCGAACCCGATCGACCGCTACTCGATCGGCGACCGGACGCCGGGCCTGACGAAGAACGCCGACGGTTCGCTGGATATCTGGATCGCTCGCGCCGATCCGGGCGGCGACAAGTCGGCCAACTGGCTGCCGGCGCCGGCGCAGGGGCCGTTCAGCCTCAGCTTCCGCGCCTATCTGCCCAACGAGCGGTTCCGGGACGGGACGTATCGCCTGCCGGCGCTGCAGACCGTCTAGGCCAGGACCGGTTTCAGGGTCGGCTGTCCGAACAGCCGGCCCCGGAACGCCGCCCCGAACAGCAGGATCAGCACGCCGCCGCCGCCGGCCACGGCGGCATGCAGCGTCCAGAACGCCGCCGGCGACATGGCCTCGTAGAAGCCGCCCAGCCGGCCGCTGACCAGGCTGCCCAGCGACACCGCCACGGAGTAGAGCGCCATCATGGTGGCGGTGACGGCCAGCGGCGCCGCGCGCGAGAACAGGGCGTTGCAGGTCGGCGCGAAATAGAGCCAGCCCAGGTTCGAGATGAAGTGGAACGCCACCGCCCAGAGCAGGGGCGTGCGGCCGGTGGCGTCGGTGACGTACTGGCCGGCCGCCAGCCAGAGCGTCGACATCCCGAAGATGAAGCAGCCGATCGCCAGCTTGCCGAACTCGTCCGGCTCGCGGCCCCGGGCGGCCTGCCAGCGCCAGAAGATCAGCATCGGCGGCAGCGTCAGGAACGGCGCCAGTCCGTCGATGGATTGCAGCCAGGGCACGGGAACCTGGAATCCGGCGATGGCCAGCTGCAGGTGGTCGCGGACCCAGATGTTGTAGGTGTTCCAGATCTGCGACTGGGCGACCCAGAAGGTGGCGGCCAGCGGCACGAAGGTGACCAGCAGCACGACCCTGACCCATTCCTCGCGCGTCAGCGGCGGGTGCTTGGGCGCCGCCTGGCGTCGGACCTCGGCCGGCAGGTGACGCTGGGCGTAGAGGTAGGTGACGAGGCCCAGCGCCATGCCGATGGCGGCGAAGGCGAAGCCGATGTGCCAGCCATAGACCTGGGCCAGACCGCCGGTGACCACCGGGGCCAGGAAGGCGCCCAGGTTCACGCCCGCGCCGTAGATCTGGAACGCCACCGTGCGCCGGCGGTCGTCCTTGTCGTAGAGGTCGCCTACCTGCGGCGCGAGATTGCCGCGCAGGAAGCCGGTGCCGAGGATCAGCAGCAGCAGGGCCAGCAGGAACGATCGGTCCGAGGCCATGCAGATGTGGCCGACAGTCATCAGGATCGCGCCCAGCGCCACCGAGCGGGTGCGCCCGATGAACCGATCGCCCAGGGCGCCGCCCAGGATCGGTGCGAACAGCGCCAGGCCCAGGTAGAGGCCGAAGATCTGCGACGCCAACGCCTGGGTGGAGAGCGGCCCGACGGCGCCCTCGATCAGGGCGCGCAGGGCCGGGAAGCCGGCAACCTGCTCGATGTGGCCGGGCAGCAGCAACTGGTCGACCATGTAGAGGACCAGCAGCGCCTGCATGCCGTGGAACGACACCCGGTCCCAGAACTCCGTCCCGGCCAGGAAGCCCAGCGCGCGGGGGTGACCGAACAGGTCTTTCGGCGCCGGCGGCTTGGCGGCGCCCGTTTCCGTCTGCATGGCTGATCTCCCCACAGCCAGCTAAGCCCGCGGCGTGCAGGGGCGCAACGCGGACCTGTCGGCGGACAGCGCGCCGCGCCGCGCCTGCTCGATTCTTGACTCACCGGCCTCGGGCCGTCATACACCGCGCCTTCCAGCCGCCGGGGCGACCCGTGTGGCCGGAAACCTATGACGGGTGATGCAAGGCCGCCGTTGAAATCGCGTTCTCTTCAAGAGGACGCCGGCCCGTGTCGAACAGAGAGCTACTCATGTCCAAGCGCCATAGCGCCAAGTACAAACTCGACCGCCGGATGGGCGAAAACATCTGGGGTCGCCCGAAGTCCCCGGTCAACACCCGCTCGTACGGCCCCGGCCAGCACGGCCAGCGCCGCAAGTCCAAGGTCTCGGACTTCGGCCTGCAACTGCGCGCCAAGCAGAAGCTGAAGGGCTACTACGGCAACATCACCGAGAAGCAGTTCGTCCGGATCTACACGGAAGCCGCGCGCCGTAAGGGCAACACCTCGGAAAACCTGATCGCCCTGCTCGAGTCGCGTCTGGATGCGGTCGTCTACCGCTCGCGCTTCGTGCCGACCCCGTTCGCCGCCCGTCAGTTCGTCAACCACGGCCACGTGCTGGTGAACGGCAAGCGCGTGAACATCGCGTCTTACCGGGTGAAGCCGGGTGATGTGGTCTCGGTGCGCGAGCGTTCGCGCAACATGGCCCTGGTCCTGGAAGCCCTGCAGTCGTCGGAGCGTGACACGCCCGACTACATCACGGTCGACATCAAGGGCATGGCCGCCACGTTCGTCCGCGCCCCGGAACTGGCCGAAGTGCCGTACCCGGTGAAGATGGAACCGAACCTCGTGGTCGAATTCTACGCGTCGTAAGACGCCCTCGACTTCGAAACGAATTTGCGAAGGCCCCGGAGCGATCCGGGGCCTTTTGCTTGGGCGCTCAGGTGAAGACGCCGGTGATCCAGGCGGGGACGCGGCGCGGGCGGCCGGTGGCCTGCTCGATCAGCACCCAGGTGGTGTGGACCTGGGCGCACATCTGGCCGTCGGGGCCATCGATGCGGATGAAGCGATCGAAGCGGGGGCCTTGCGGTTCTTCGGCGACCCAGGTGCGGGCCTGCGCGGTCTCGCCCGGCAGCAGCGCGCGGCGGTAGTCGATCTCGTGCCGGAGCGCCACCCAGGCCCAGATCGCCTGTTCCGCGGCCGGCGCGCGGCTTTGCCAGTGCGCGACGCCCATGTCCTGGGCCCAGCGCAGATAGACCACGTTGTTCACGTGGCCGTTCTCGTCGATGTCGGCAGGCGTAGGCTCGAACGTGCGAGAGAAGACCTGTCGGCCTTCCGGCGGTTCGAGCAGTTTCGTCACGCGGTGATGAGGCCTTGCTCGGTCAGCATGGTCTTCAGCTCGCCCGACTGGAACATCTCCTTGATGATGTCGCAGCCGCCGACGAATTCGCCCTTCACATAGAGCTGCGGGATCGTCGGCCAGTCGGAATAGGTCTTGATGCCTTCGCGCAGCGGCTCGGACTGCAGGACGTCCACGCCCACGAAGTCGACGCCCAGGTGATCCAGAATCTGGACGCTCACGGCGGAGAAGCCGCAGCGGGGCTGTTCCGGTTCGCCCTTCATGAACAGGACGACGGCGTTCTCGGACACGGACTTGGCGATCCAGTCGTGGACGGGGTTGGTGGTGGCGGCTTCGGACATAGGTCGCCCTTTCGGCGCAAAATCTTCGAGCAAGAGCTAGGGACGCGAACCCTTCGGGTCAAGCGCCTCAGGCTGGCGCGGAGGTCTCGAGAGCCAGGGCGTGGAGCTCGCCGCCCATCTTGCCCTTCAGCGCGGCGTAGACCAACTGGTGCTGGCGCACGCGCGGCAGGCCGGCAAACGCGGTCGAGACGATGCGGGCCTTGTAGTGGTCGCCGTCGCCGGCCAGGTCCTCGATCTCGATGGTCGCGTCGGGGAAGCCTTCGCGCAGGACGGCTTCGAGGTCGGGTTGGGACATGGGCATGGGCCGGACTTAAGCTCCCGTCAGCCGGCCGTCCAGAGGAGCGACAGGCCGAATGCGCCCATCAGGCCCGCCGCGCCGCGATCCAGCGGCTTCTGCGCGCGGGCATAGGCCTGGGCGGCGCGCAGGGCGGAGAAGGCCAGGGCCAGGCCGGCCTGCCACAGCAGGCAGGTGATGGTGACCACCACCACCGCGGCCCAATGCACCCAGCCTGGGCTGTCCGGCCCCACATAGGCCGAGAACACGCTGGCGAAGAACAGCACCGACTTCGGATTGGTCAGGCAGATGCCCAGGCCCTGCAGGAACGCGGCCTTGGCGGCGCCGGGCGGCGGCTCGGCCTGCTCCAGCTCGGGCTTGGCGCGCCACAGCGAGATGGAGAACCAGATCAGGTAGAGGCCGCCGCCCACCCGCAGGATCTTGTAGAGCCACGGCGCAGCCGCCAGCAGCGCGGCCAGCCCCACCGCCGCGGCGGCGCACCAGATCACGCAGCCCAGCGTGGTCCCGAGCGCGGCGGCCAGCGCCGGACGTCGGCCCCGCCGCATCGCCACCCGCATGGTCAGGAAGTTGGAGGGTCCCGGGATGATCGAGGTGGCGAGGCACAGCCCGAACAGGGCGACCAGGGACAGGATATGCTCGCTCATGGTCGTCTAGGCGGTCCGGGTGAAGTCCATGATCCAGTTCGTCTCCCACGTCTGGCCGCCATCATACGAGAAGGCTTGGCTCCAGCAGGCGGACGACGCGGTGATGTCCTCCCAACGATAGACCACCTTCACCGGCCGGTCGCCGTCCACATCATCGCCATGGAACAGGCCAATGCCGTTTTCGAACCGCCCGAACACGGGGTCCTGCAGCGCGCCCGAGGCGCTGTTGACCCAATAGATCGCCCACTGCCTGGTCTCGACGTTGAAGGTGCGGAACGACAGGCCCTGGAAGCCGCGATCGTGGAAGTCGTTCTCGTCGACATTGCACAGGCCGCCCATCAGGCCCTGGCAGAAGGTCTCGCTGTGGAACACGTCCCAATCGTCGCCGCCGACGCCGCGCGTCGTCAGCCGGTGGTGCGTCACGCTCCAGCGACCGTACAGGAAGTGGAAGTCGCGCCGTCCGTCGTCCTGGGCGTCGTAGGCCATGATCGTGTCCCTCTGTTGAGGGCGATGTAGTGGGCGCCTGCTGACACCTGTCTGTCAGCAGGCTGACGCTCAGTCGATGATCGACGAATAGACGATGCTCTTGAGCTGGCCGCGGAAGTTGAACGTGCCCGACGGCATGAGCTGGGTCATGAAGACCACCGAGAGATCCTCCTTCGGGTCGACCCAGAAGATCGTCGAAGCGGCGCCGCCCCAGTAGTAGTCGCCGGCGCCCAGACCGCCGGTCGCGACCTGGTCCATCGTGGACGCAAAGCCCAGGCCGAAGCCCACGCCCTCGTTCGCCGTCTCGGAGAAGCCGCCGATGGCCACCTGGGTCAGGTCCTTGCCCTGCGGAAGGTGGTTCATGTGCATGATCTCGAGCGTGCGCGGTCCCAGCACCCGATGGCCGTCCAGCTCGCCGCCGCGCCGCAACATCTCGCAGAAGCGAAGGTAGTCGGCGCTGGTGCCGGTCAGGCCGCCGCCGCCGGACTTGAAGCCCGGCTCGCGCGTGAAGGCGCTGGTGGCCGGGTCGTCGATCAGCTTCAGCTTCTTGTCCGGACCGCGTTGGTAGTTGGCGGCGAACCGATCCTTCTTCTCGGGCGCCACGAAGAAGCTGGTGTCCTTCATGCCCAGAGGCTGGAAGATCACCTCGTCGAGGTATTGGGCGAAGGGCTTTCCCGAGATGATCTCGACCAGGGCGCCGCAGACATCGGTGGCCAGCGAGTACATCCAGGCCTGGCCCGGCTGGTAGCGCAGTGGCACTTGGGCGAGCTTGTCCATGAACGCCGTCATGGTGTCGGCGCCGTCGAGCGACCGGATTTTCAGCTCGCGGTAGATCTTGTCGATCGGGTGCTGGATGCCGACGCCCGGCAGGCCGCCGCCGTAGGTCAGGCCGGCCATGTGGCTGAGCACGTCGCGGAAGGTGATCGGACGGACCGGGGCCTCGGTCTTCATGTCGTCGCCCTCGCCGGACAGCCACACGCGGTGGTTCTTCCATGACGGGACGTAGCGGCTGACCGGGTCGTTAAGCTGGAAATATCCTTGCTCATACAGCGTCATCAGCGCGACCGAGGTGATCGGCTTGGTCATGGAGTAGATGCGGTAGATCGTGTCGTCCTGGGTGGGCTTGTTGCGCTCCAGGTCCATCGATCCGAACGACTTGAAATAGGCCAGGTGGCCGTGCCGCGCGACGCTGACCTGGCAGCCAGGGATCTTGCCCGGGGCGATGTAGTTGCGCTCCAGGTGGTCGGTGATCCGTTCCAGGCGGCCCGCGTCCAGGCCGGTCCACTGCGATTGCGCGTCCATGAAATCCTCCCGACAGTATGGTCTTGTTCTGAATGGCGGCATCATGTGCGCCGAACGGATGTTTGGCCAAGAGCGCTGAAGGCGCTCTCAGCCTTTTTTGAAGCAAAGAGCCGGCCCGCACGAGGGCCGGTGGTGGAAGGACGGGTATGCAAGCGCTCTATGATATCGCAGCCGAGATCGGCGAGGCGCTGAAGGCCCGGGGCGAGAAGATCGCCGTGGCGGAGAGTTCGTCCGGCGGCCTGATCTCGGCGGCGCTGCTGAGCGTGCCGGGCGCCAGCGCCTACTATCTGGGCGGGGCGGTGGTCTACACGCCCAAGGCGCGCGTGCTGCTGACCGATATTCCGCGCGAGGCGCTGGAGGGCATTCGCTCGGCCAGCGAGCCCTACGCGCTGCTGCTGGCGCGCAACCAGGTGGAGCGCTACGGCGCGACCTGGGGCATCTCCGAGACAGGCGCGGCGGGGCCGACGGGCAATCCGTACGGCGACGCGTCGGGCCATACCTGCGTGGCGATCTCCGGACCGGTCGAAGCGGTGCTGACCGTGGAGACGGGGTCCACGGACCGCGCGGCCAACATGGAAGCCTTCGCCGCCGCCGCGCTGGACCTGCTGCGGCGGGCGCTGGTGGGGTAGCTACTGCGAGGCCCCGCGGGCTTCCAGCCGGACGATGTCGACCAGCACGTCGCCCTGGACCAGGTGCATCAGGTCGTAGCGATCCAGCGTCGGGTCGATGTGGCCGGGGGCCAGCGCCAGGCGTTCGCCGCGGACCGTGGGCGCGCCGGCCGGTCGGCCGATCATCCCGTGCTCGTCGCCGAAGAACCGATAGGTCGCCGTCGCGAACTTCGCCGTCAGCGGTTGCGGCATCGGCCCCTCGGTGGAGAAGGCCTTAAGCCCCGCGTCCAGGGTCACCCACTTCGGATGGTTGGCGCTGATCACGGTGGTGACGATCATCGCCGCCTGTTCGAAGGCGCCGTCGGGATCGGACTTCAGGGCGTCGCGGTATTCCTTGTCCATGAAGGCGTAGGAGCCGGGCTGGACCTCGTTCAGCACGCCTTGCGCCGCGTCGGCGGCGAAGGTGCCGGTGCCGCCGCCGGTGACCACCTGGACGTCGCCGCCCGCCGCGCGGATCGCGCCGATGGCGGCGGTGAGCTTGGCCATGCCTTCGGCGGCGGCCGAGGCGCGGGCATTGGCCCCTTCGATGTGCTGCCAGCCGCCGCCGTAGCCCTGGACCCCCAGCAGGCGGAGGTGGGGCTGGGCGGCGATGGCGCGGGCGACGGCTGCGGCCTGCTCGGCATCGTGGCAGCCGGTGCGACCCATACCGACGTCGATGTCGATCACCACCTGGACAGGCCCTTGCGCGGCGGCGCCCAGCTCGGCGGCGGCGTCGGGGTGGTCCAGGACGATGCGGAAGTCGGGCAGGGTGGCGGCCAGTTTCGCGGCGCGCTGGGCGTTGGCGGTCCCCGCGAAGGGTGAGGTGACCAGGATCTGGCCGATCCCGGCCGCGGCCATCGCCTCGGCCTCGGCCAGCTTGGCGCAGCAGATGCCGGCGGCCCCGGCCTCGATCTGGCGTCGCACCAGGGCGGCGCACTTGTGGGACTTGGAGTGGGGGCGAAGCGCGAGGCCGGCGGCCTTGGCCCGCGCCGCCATCTTGGCGACGTTACGGTCGAAGGCGTCGAGGTCCAGGACCGACGCCGGGGTGGGAATGAGATGGGCGGAAGCCGGTTCGCCCAGGTGGGCCAGAGCGAGGGCCACGTGCGGCTTGTCGGCGAGGGCGCCGAGGCGATCGCGGATGTCCTGGGTCACTGCGCGTTCCTCGTCCACTCATCCCCGCGCATGCGGGGACCCAGGCTTTCTTACCTCGCCGGAGGGCTGGGTGAAGAGTGGAAGTCTGGGGCCCCGCATGCGCGGGGACGAGGAGGGGGATGGTCGCATGGCGGATCGCCGTGCTTCACTGCCTGTCGGAGGGATACACATGACAAAAACAATCTTCATCACCGGCAGCTCGACGGGCTTGGGCCGCGCCACGGCGCTGCTGTTCGCGGGCAAGGGCTGGAAGGTGATCGCCACCATGCGCAACCCGGCCGCCGAAACCGAGCTGAACACGGTCCCCGGCGTCACCGTGATGCGGCTGGACGTGACGGACCCCGCGCAGATCGCGGAGGCGGCGAAGGCGGCCCTGGCGCTGGGCCCGGTCGATGTCCTGTTCAACAACGCCGGCTATGGCCTGGCCGGCGCCTTCGAGGCCGCCGCGGACGAGCAGCTGGTGCACGAGATCAACACCAACCTGCTGGGCGTGATGCGGGTGACCCAGGCGTTCCTGCCGGCCATGCGCGAGCGCGGTGCGGGGGTGATCCTGACCACCACCTCGATCGGCGGCCTGGTCACCTTCCCGTTCAACTCGGTCTATCACGCGACCAAGTTCGGCCTGGAGGGCTGGAGCGAGAGCCTGGCGTTCGAGCTGGCGCCCTTCGGCATCCGCGTGAAGACCGTGGCCCCCGGCGGCATCGCGACAGACTTCGGCGGCCGCTCGATCGTGGTCACCCCGCACCCGGCCTACAATGACGCCATCACGCGGGCGATGGGCACGTTCCGCGACCCCGAGCGCCGGAAGCTGAGTTCGACGGCCGAGAAGATCGCCGACGCGGTCTACGAGGCCGCCACGGACGAGAGCGACAAGGTCACCTACGTCGCCGGCGACGACGCCAAGGCCAACTACGCCCAGCGGCTGGCGGTGGGAGTCGAGGCCTTCCGGGCGGGCATCCGGTCGATGTTCCTCGGAACCTAGGCGGGTTCGCCCATGAGGGCCGGCATCCAGCCTTCGTGGGCGGTGCGGAGTTGGACGAGGGGCAGGTTCAGGCCGCCTTCGACCTTGATCGCCTCGCCGCCGGCCTCGCCCAGGATCGTGGCGGGTATGCCCGCCGCGCGGCAGGCTTGCAGCACCGGGGTTGGATCGTTCAGCGCCACCAGGTAACGCGCCTGATCCTCGGCGAAGAGGGTGACCCAGGGCACGCCTTCCAGGCGCAGGTCGCAGCCGACGTTCGAGGCCAGGCACATCTCGCCGATCGCCGCGGCCAGGCCGCCGTCCGACAGATCGTGGACGGTTCCGAGCTGGCCGCCCTGGATCAGGGCGCGGACCACGTCGCCGGTCTTGCGCTCCAGGGCCAGGTCCACCGGCGGGGGGGCGCCGTCTTCGCGGCCGCCGATCTCGCGCAGATACATCGAGGCGCCGAACTCGCCCTTGGTGGCGCCGATCAGCACCAGCACGTCGCCGACCTTGAGCGAGCTGAAGTCGGCGCGGCGCGCGTAATCAGCGAGCAAGCCCACGCCACCCACGGTGGGGGTCGGGGGGATCGCGGCCCCATTGGTCTCGTTGTAGAGGCTGACGTTGCCGCTCACGACGGGGAAGTCCAGGTCGCGGCAGGCCTCGGCCATGCCGTCGATGGCGCGGACGATCTGGCCCATGATCTCGGGCCGCTCGGGATTGCCGAAGTTCAGGTTGTCGGTGATGGCGATGGGCGAGGCGCCCACGGCCGTCAGGTTGCGCCAAGCCTCGGCCACGGCCTGCTTGCCGCCCTCGTAGGGGTCGTTCAGCACGTAGCGCGGGGTCACGTCGGAGCAGACGGCCAGAGCCTTGCGGCCGCCGTGTACGCGCACGATCCCGGCGTCGGCGCCGGTGGCGCTGTCCTCCAGGGTGTCGGCCATGACGTGGCGGTCGTACTGCTCCCAGAGCCAACGCTTGGAGGCCATGTCGGGCGCGGCCATCAGCTTCAGCACCGCGGCGTTCAGGTCGCCGGGCTCCGGCACGTCGGCGATCGTGAGCCTGGGCTGCAGCGCCGGCGCCACCCACGGGCGGTCGTAAAGCGGCGCATCGTCGAACAGCGGGGCCAGCGGCACGTCGCAGACGGTCTCGCCCTTGTGCTTCAGCACCATGTGGCCGGTATCGGTGGTGTAGCCGATGGTGGCGGCGTCCAGGCCCCACTTCTCGAAGATGCGCTGGCCGTCGGCCTCGCGGCCCGGCTTCAGCACCGCCAGCATCCGCTCCTGGCTTTCCGAGAGCATCATCTCGTAGGCGGACATGTTCTCTTCGCGCTGGGGCACGTTGTCGAGGTTGAGCTCGATGCCCACGCCGCCCTTGCCGGCCATCTCGACCGACGACGAGGTCAGGCCCGCCGCGCCCATGTCCTGGATGGCGGCCACGGCGCCCGAGGCCATCAGCTCCAGCGTCGCCTCGATCAGCAGCTTTTCGGCGAAGGGGTCGCCGACCTGGACCGTCGGGCGCTTCTCGTCCGAGGCGTCGTCGAACTCCTGGCTGGCCATGGTGGCGCCATGGATGCCGTCCCGGCCGGTCTTGGAGCCGAAGTAGACCACTGGCAGGCCGGGCGAGGGCGCGGCGGAGTAGAAGATCTTGTCCGCGTCGGCCAGACCCACGCACATGGCGTTGACCAGGATGTTGCCGTCGTAGCCGCGGTGGAAGTTGGTCTCGCCGGCCACGGTGGGCACGCCCACGCAGTTGCCGTAGCCGCCGATGCCGCTGACCACGCCGGACACCAGGCGCTTGGTCTTCGGATGGCTGGGGTCGCCGAAGCGGAGCGCGTTCAGCAGCGCAATGGGCCGCGCGCCCATGGTGAAGACGTCGCGCATGATCCCGCCCACGCCCGTCGCTGCGCCCTGGTAGGGCTCGATGAACGAGGGGTGGTTGTGGCTCTCCATCTTGAAGATGCAGGCTTGGCCGTCGCCGATGTCGATGACGCCCGCATTCTCGCCCGGGCCGCAGATCACCTTGGGACCCGTGGTCGGGAACTTGCCCAGGTGGATCTTGCTGGACTTGTACGAGCAGTGCTCGGACCACATCACCGAGAAGACGCCCAGTTCGACGTCCAGGGGCTCGCGGTTCAGGCGGCGGACGATCAGCTCGTATTCGTCGGCCTTCAGGCCGTACTCGGCGGCCTTCTCGGCCATGGTCTTTGCGGGCGCGGCGCTCATGGCGCGCCTATAGCCGGACTCTCTCGCAGGCGCGAGAGCCGAGGCGTTATCGCGTCTGTCCGCCGTCCACGGGGACCACGGCGCCGGTGACGAAGCTGGCCAGCGGGCTCATCAGGAAGGCGGCGACCGCGCCGATCTCCTCGGGGCGGCCGTAACGGGTCAGCGGCACCTCGCGGCGGATCCAGCGGGCCCAATTGTCGGCGCGGGGACCGGTCGAGTTGGTCTCCCAGCTGCCGCCCGGGAAGATGATGTTGCCCGGTGCGATGCAGTTGACCCGCACGTTGCTGGAACCCGCGATCCGCGCCAGCTCCTTGGTCAGGTGGTTTATCGCCGCCTTGGACGTGCCGTAGGTCAAGGGCGTGCCGAGGGCGCCCAGGCCGGCGATCGAGCTGATGAACAGGACCGAGCCGTCGCCGCGCGGGGTCATCCGCCGAAGCGCCGCGCGCGCCAGCCGCCAGGCGCTGTCCAGGTTCTGGGTGAAGCCGGCGTCCCAGGTCTCGTCGTCGACCTCGATGCCAGGCGGGCAAGGGTGGAGACCGACGTTGGCGACGGCGCCGAAGATCGGCCCGAACTCCGCCTCGGTCTTCGCCACGGCGGCATCGATCACCTTGGTGTCGCGCATGTCGCCGGAAATCGCGAGCAGGCGGTCGGCGCCGTAGGCCTCGGCCAGGCGGGCGCGGGTCTCCTCCAGCGCCTCGGCGCCCCGCGCGCTGATAACCACCTTGGCGCCTTCGGCCAGACACGCCTCCACGATGCCCAGCCCGATGCCGCGGCTTGCGCCCGCAACGAAGATGACCTTGCCGTCCAGTCCGAGTTGCATGGGTGGGCTCCTATTGCCGGCCTTCGAGGATATCCAGCGCCTGTTCGGCCAGCGGCGGGCAGCCGTTGATCGCCTCGCGCTCCATGGCCAGGGTGCCGGACAGGATGCGGCGGTAGACGCCCTGGGAGATCGACGCCAGCCGGAAAATCCCGAACGCCATGTAGAACGGCCAGTCGGCGATCTCGGCCCGGCCCGTGCGCCGCCGATAGGCGTCGACATATTCCGCCTCGGTGGGGATGCCGCTGGTCTTGAAGTCCACGCCGTCCAGGCTGCCCCAGCCCGGCGCGTGCGAGCGCCAGATGAAGGCGTTGTAGGCGATGTCGGCCAGCGGGTGGCCGATGGTCGACAGCTCCCAGTCCAGCACCGCGATGATCCGCGGCTCGGTCGGGTGATACATCACGTTCTCGAGGCGATAGTCGCCGTGGGCGATGGAGACCGACTGGTCGGTGGGAATGCGGGCCGGCAGCTTCTCGATCAACGCGTCCATGGCCGGGATGCTCTCGGACTCGGCGTCCCGATACTGCCGGGTCCAGCGGGCGACCTGACGCTCGAAGTAGTTGCCGGGACGGCCGTAGTCGCCCAGTCCGACCGCCTCGAAATCGACCCCGTGTAGCTTGGCCAGGGTGGCGTTCAGGTCGTCGTAGATGGCGGCCCGCTCGGCCGGCGTCTGGTCGGGCAGGGTCGCGTCGCGGAAGATGCGGCCCTCCAGGTAGTCCATCACATAGAAGCTGGTGCCGATGACCTCCGGGTCCTCGCACAGCGCCCGCATCCGCGGCACGGGGATGTGGCCCTCCAGCGCCTTCATCGCCCGGTACTCGCGGTCAACCTGATGGGCGCTGGAGAGCAGTTGGCCCGGCGGCTTCTTGCGCAGGACGTAGCGGCGGCCGTCGCCGCTGGTCAGCAGGAAGGTGGGGTTCGAGGCGCCGCCCTGGAACTGCTGGACCTGCAGCGTGTCGCCGATCTCGGGCAGCGCCGCCTTGAGCCAGGCGTGCAGGCGGGCCTCGTCGAAGCGGTGTTTCTCGACGACGTCTCGGACGGGTGGGTCGGTGGCGGTCATGGCGGGACAATGCGACGCTGCCGCCGGGGCATTCAACCGCCGTCGCACCGCCATGCCGCCGCCGTGTTCGTGGCGCTCCTGATGGCGAAGCTTGAGCCGCAGGGACACGCGGATGGATATCGAGATCGACGCCCAGGCCAAGGACAAGCGGTTGAACCGCATGGTCGCGCTGACGGTGGTGACCCTTTCGATTGTGATGGGCCTGGGTCAGGTGAAGGACGGCAACATCGTCCAGGCCATGCAGCAGGCGCAGTCCAGCGCGGTCGACCGCTGGGGCGAATACCAGGCGACGAAGACGAAGCTGCACATCGACGAGACGGCGCTGGCCCAGACGCGGTTCATGGGGCGGATCGGCGGGGCGAACCTGGCCCAGGCGACGGCCGCCGAGGAGCTGCGCCTGTCGGGCGAGATCGCCAAGTACCGCCAGGAAGTGACCGGGCTGCGCAGCGCGGCCGAGGGCTTTCAGGCGCAGTACGACGCCCTGAACGTCCATGACGACCAGTTCGACGCCTCGGACGCCTTCCTGTCGATCGCCATCGCGATTGCGGCGGTGGCGGCCCTGACCGAGAGCGCCGTGGCCCTGTACGGCGGCTGGGTGTTCGGCGCGCTGGGGTTGGTGATGAGCCTGTCGGGCTTCCTGGGCTGGAGCCTGCACAGCGACCTGCTGAGCCGCTTCCTGGGCTAGTTCCGCTGGAAGAGCTGGAGCAGATAGGTCGGCGCCTTGTTGGCGATCTGCATGGCCATGATCGATAGTTGCTGGCGCACCTGCAGCGCCTGCCAGCGGGCGCTCTCCTTGGCGAGGTCGGCGTCCACCAGGTTGCCCACGGCGGCCTCCAGCGCGTCCTGCTGCTTGTTGACGAACTTCAGATGGCTCTCCAGCCGCTTCGAGCCGGTGCCGAGGCGGGAGATGGCGTTGTTCACATTCGAGGTGGCGGTCGCGATGTCCGTCACGGACGTAGCCGAGTAGCTGCCCATCAGGTCGGCGGGCAGCCCGGACAGCAGCGTGCCCGTGGTCGACAGGTCCAGGTGGTCCACGTCGATCGTCGAGGTGGCGCTGGTGTTGGCCAGGGCGCGAATCTTATCCGTGGAGCCGCCGCCGGCCAGCAGGTTGAGGCCGCCGAAGCCGGCGTTGGCTACGGCGGTGTCGATCTGCTTGCGCAGCGCCAGATAGTTCTCGTTGATCGCCGTGCGCGCCGGGTCCGACGCCGGATAGTCGGCGGCCGAGACCGCCAGCGTCTTCATCTCGTTCAGCAGGTCGGAGATCGTCTCGGCGGCGCTGATCGAGACATCCACGACCGATATGCCACGCTGCAGCGAGCCTATCACGGCGTCCAGGCCCTTGATCTCGGAGCGCTGGTTCTGGGCTATGGCCCAGATGGCGGGGTTGTCCTTGGCGCTGTTGACCTTCTTGCCGGTGGTGATGCGCATCTGCACCTCCGCCATCTCGGCATTGATCGCGTTGAACGTGGCGATGGCGGCCATCGCGCCCACGTTCGTGTTGATGCTGTTGTACGGCACCACGCAGCCCAGACTTGTACGGGACGGCCCGAGGGCCGCGGGACGTTCTGCCCCGCCTCACTATCGCGGGTCAGCCTTAGGCAACCGTTACCGTCCGCCGTTATGCGTAACATGTTTTTTGACCCGTCCCACGACGACGGTCAGCGAGCCCGGCAGGACGTGGAGCGCGGTGTCGCCGGCGAGCGTGGCGTGTTCTGGCGCAAGGTTGCGGCCCGGGTGGCTTTCGGGGCCGGCGTCGATCCACTCATACTGGTCGGCGGAATAGCGCCAGACCTCGGCGGGGCCTGTCAGGGCGTCGATCGTCAGGTCGTAGGCGTGGGCCGCATCGCGGTTGATCAACAGGAGAGCGAGGCGGCCGTCGGGTCGGACGACGGGGAAGGCCTTCACCGCCGGCGCATCCTCGACCTTGGCCGCGTAGAGCCGGTGCGGCCCGGTCGGCTGCAGCCAGCGCCGGGTCAGCAGTCGGGCGGTCTGCAGGGTCGCGGTTCCCTTGTCGGCCTCGCCGTTCGCGTCGGCGGTGAACAGCATCAGGTTGCCATAGCCGGCGCAGGGCTGGTGCTGGTTGGCGGGGTAGTTGGGGCCGTAGCCGAACAGGTAGGCGCCGTCGCCGCCCTCTGACAGGAACTGGCCGACGATATTGGCCATCAGCAGCGCGCCCGGCATCTCGGACTCCGCGCGGCCCGAAAAGGCCGAGAAGCCGTACTCGCTGATGTACCAGGGGATGGTGGTCGGCACGCCCTCTGCAGCGACGCGGGCCATCAGGCCGGACAGCAGGTCGTCGGCCTTGGCCAGCTTGCCGTAGACGTCGCCGCAGATGTCGTCGAACGGGTAGTGCTCGAACGAGAAGAACTGCAGGTCGGCCAAGCGTCCCCGACCTTTGAGATAACGGACGAAGCGGCTGTTCCACGAGCGGTCGGGATCCGGGTCGAGCCAGGTGTCCGAGAGGCCGCTCTGCAGGCTGGGGCCGCCCAACGGGACGTGAGCGTCTGCCTTGCGGATGGCGTCGACCCCCTGGAGGTAGAGCGCGCCGTAGTCCTCGGCGTCGACATACTGGCCGTCGGGCTCCTCGCCGATCTCGACCCGGGCGATCGGATAGCCACGGCGCTTCAGATAGCGGATCTCGGCGGCGGCGTTCTCGGGCGTGTCGTAGACGATGCCCACCGGGACCATGACCGGCAGTCGGTTGGTCAAGCCGCTGGCGAACACCCGGTCCAGCCCGGGCTGTTCCAGATCGAGGTTGCGGTCGCTCGCGCGGTGCCAGGGGTCGGTGGACGAAACATGGGCGACGCTTTGGCCGTCGTGGCTGGCGGCGTGGCGAACCGCGTCGATGAAGACGCCGTTCGGACCGAGATGGCCGAAGCCGGCCTCACGGACGGCGAACCCCATGTTGTCGCGCGCGTCCGTCGAGGCGGCCGGCGCGGTGTTCGAGCCTTCGTCCATGATGACCCGGACGAAGGCGGTGGGCTGGGCTGAGGCTCCCAGGCTCAGACGGATCGCTCCGCCGCGGCCATCGCGGATGTCGCCGCGCGGAAAGGTGATCCAGCGGCCGGCGGAATCGTACTCGTCGGCCCCGCTCCAATACTGCACGCGATAGCGGGTTGCGTAGGGCTGGCCCCAGGCGATCTCGGCGGTGTCGATGCTCTGCGCGTCGCCCAGTTCCAGGACGAACCACTGCGGGCGGGCCGGCGCTTTCGCGTAGCTCATGTCGAGGTAGGGGTTCGACTTCCAGAAGGTGTCGAGGTCGCCGTCGTCCAGGCGTGACCAGCCGGTGTTGTTGGCCTGGTCCATGGTGTCGCCGCGCCGGGGCAGATCGTAGCCCCAGGAGTTCCGGATCGGCGCGCCCAGGCGGTCGCTGGAGGTCCAGTAGCCCTGCTGGCGCGCCGGATCGCTCCAGGCGCCAGCCGGGTTCCAGTGCCAGGCGGCGATGCCCAGCTCGGTGCGCAGGCGGTAGGTGAGGGGGCGAAGGTCGGCGCTGCGCATCGCCTTCACATTGCGCGGGGTCAGCAGCCGGTCGGCGCCGCCGCGCCAGGCGCCGTCGATCCCGGCGCCCAGGGCCTGCTCGGGCCGGAAGGTATTGCGCAGGCCCGCGGGCGAGAGGTCGATCGCCACCCGCCCGGCGGCCCCGGCCTCACCGGCGGCCAGAACCGCCACGGCGAGCCCGAGGATCCAGCGCATGCTCAGTGTCCTACTGGAGCGGCACGACCGGCAGCTCGATCGACGAGGCGTTTTCGCCCGTCAGGTAGATGCGCTGTGTGGCCTTTTTGTAGTCGCTGGGCTTGGCCGTAAAGATGTTCGGCACGAAGGTCTGCGGGTTACGGTCGTAGAGCGGGAACCAGCTGGACTGGACCTGCACCATGATCCGGTGGCCGGGCAGGAACACGTGGTTCGAGGGCGGCAGGTCGAAGCGGTACTTCTGCACCTTGCCGGCCGGGATAGCCGTGGGTTTCGCGAAACTGTCGCGGTAGCGGCCGCGGAAGATGTCCATCGCCACGCCCAGCTCATAGCCGCCCATCTCCACGTCGGACGGAACGGTGTCGGGGTAGACGTCGATCAGCTTCACGACCCAGTCGCTGTCCGTGCCCGACGTCGAGGCGAACAGGTTGACCACCGGCTCGCCGGCGATCTTCAGCGGGGCCTTCAGCGGTTCGGTGACGAAGGTCAGTACGTCGGGGCGGCCATCCACGTGGCGTTGGTCGGAGACCAGCCAGTAGCGCCATTGGTCGGCGTCATCCCAGCGGACCGGGCGCTTTACATAGGGGACGGGCTTGGCGGGGTCGGAGACATATTCCTCGAACGCAGGACCGGACGTGGCCTTGCCGAACGACAGGCCCAGGCCCGGCGTCAGATAGATCGGCTTCATCTTCACGTCGCAGTCGCCGCAGGCCTGGGGCCACTTGGCATAGGTCTTCCAGCGCATCGTGCCGGTCTCGAAGATCGTCACCGGCGCGGTGTTGGCCTTCGGCCCGTTGGTCTTCAGGTGCTCATCCAGGAACGGCTTCAGCGTCGTCAGCCGGAACTCGGTGGCGGTGTCGCCCGGCAGCTTGAGGTTGGGGCCCAGCTGGCGCTGCTCGTAGTTGGTTCCCGAGTGACGCCAAGGGCCTAGCGCCAGGAAGTTCATGTTATTGGCCGTGTCCTTGGGTTCGACCGCCAGATAGGCGTGGATCGCGCCCCACATGTCTTCCTGATCCCAGAGCGCGCCCATCCACAGCGTCGGAACCTTGAGCGGCTGCTTGGCCAGGATCTTGTCCAGCGCCTGCTCCTGCCAGAACTGGTCGTAGGCGGGGTGTTCGCGGATCTTGCGATAGGCCGGGATCTGGTCGAGCCCCGCCGCCTTGGCGAAATCGTCGAACGACCCCGCCCGCAGGAAGTTGTCGTAGTCGTCGAAGGCGGCGCGCGGCACGTTCACGCCCGCGCCCTTCTTGGTCATCTGGCTGGTGAACCAGTCGACGTTGCGAGCGCGGAAGGCGCCGTAGTGGAACCAGTCGTCGCCCATCCACCCATCGATCATCGCGCTCTGCGGCACGGCGGCCTTCAGCGCGGGGTGCGGATTGATCAGCGCCATGGCGGTGGTGAAGCCTGGATAGGACGAGCCGATCATGCCGACGCGGCCGTTGGTCTCGGGCGTGTTCTTCACAAGCCAGTCGATGGTGTCCCAGGCGTCGGTGGCGTGGTCGACCTTGGTGTCGTTGAGCGGGCCGATCAGCGGGCGGGTCAGCACATAGTCGCCCTCGGACTCATACTTGCCGCGGACGTCCTGGTAGACGCGGATATAGCCGTCGGCCAGGAACGGCTCGTCCATCTGCGACCCCGTGGCGGCGGCATAGGGCGACAGGTTCCGCTCGGCCGATTTCTTGGCGTTGTACGGCGTGCGCGTCAGCAGGATCGGCGCGTCCTTCACCCCCTTGGGGATGATCAGCACCGTGTAGAGCTTGGTCCCGTCGCGCATGGGGATCATCACCTCGCGCTTGACGTAGTCGTAGCTCTCTTTCGGGAACTCGAACTTGGCGGCGATGTCGGGTGTGAGCGGCGGGGTCGGCGTCTGGGCCTGGGCGGCGAATGACGTCAGGGCGAGGGCGGCGCAGGCGGCCGCTAGCGAAAAGTGCAGATTCATGCTCCGACCGTAGCAAGACGCGAGCGGGTTCGCGACAGGCTCTGAGGGGGTATGCGTTGAAGGTTCAAGGACGTGCGACAGGCGCGCTGCTGGCCGCCCTGATGATCACCGTTGCGGCGCCGGCGCTGGCGGCGCCGGGCCCGGCCGATGCCCGGTTCAAGGCGCTCTATGAGAAGGAGTGGACCTGGCGGCAGGACGAGCTCGCGCGCAGCGACGGGCCCGAAGACGACACGCTGGCGCCGCGCCTGCCCAAGGTGGACGCCGCCAGTCAGGCCAAGCGGCTGGCCTACTGGCAGGACGTGCGCAGGCAGCTGGACGGCATCAAGCTGACGGACCTCTCGGCCCAGCAGCGGGTGAACTATCAGGTCTATCGCGACCAGATCGACGTGCTGATCAACCAGCAGAAATTCCACGAGTACGAGAAGCCGTTCAACTCGGACTCCTCGTTCTGGTCGAACTTCAACTACAAGGCCGCGCGCCGGTTCGTGACCGCGGCGGACTACGAGAACTACATCTCGCAACTGCATGACATCCCGCGCTATTTCGGCGAGCAGCAGGTGAATATGCGGGTCGGTCTGAAGCGGGGATGGACGCCGCCGAAGGTGACGCTGGTGGGCCGCGACGTATCCGTCTCGGCCACCGTCGACGCCAAGACCGCCGAGGACACCCTGTTCTGGCAGCCGTTCAAGGACATGCCGGCCAGCATCCCGGCGGCCCAACAGGCGGCGCTGAAGGCGAAGGCCAAGGCGACCATCGAGGGCGAGGTGAAGCCGGCCTACGCCACGCTGCTCAAGTTCCTGCGCGACGAGTACATTCCGGGCACGACCGAGACCCTGGCCGCCGAGGCGCTGCCCGACGGCAAGGCCTACTACCAAGCCCAGATCCGGGAATTCGCCACCGTCGACATGACGCCGGAGCAGATCCACACCCTGGGCCTGTCCGAGGTCGCCAAGATCCGCGCCCAGATGCAGGACGTGATGAAGGAGACCGGCTTCACCGGCGACTTCCCGGCGTTCCTCTCCTATCTCCGAACCGATCCGAAATTCTACCCGAAGACCGCGCAGGAGCTGCTGAACACCGGCGCCTGGATCTCCAAGCGCGTTGACGGGAAGCTCTCGTCCTATTTCGGCTACCTGCCACGCAGCCGCTTCACCATCATTCCGGTGCCGGCGGATATTGCGCCGTTCTACACCTCGGCCCGCGGCGGCAAGACCGCCTACCTGATCAACACCTATAATCTGCCGTCGCGGCCGCTCTACAACATGACGGCGCTGACCCTGCACGAGTCCGCGCCCGGCCATTCGTTCCAAGGCGGGCTGGCCGAGGAGCAGGCCGGGCTGCCGGACTTCCGCCGCTACGTCTACATCTCGGCCTACGGCGAGGGATGGGCGCTGTACTGCGAGTACCTGGGCCTCGAGATGGGGATGTACGACACCCCCTACGACCGCTTCGGCTACCTGACCTTCCAGATGTGGCGGGCGGCGCGGTTGGTCGTCGACACCGGCATCCACCACAAGGGCTGGAGCCGGGCCCAGGCGATCCAGTTCCTGCACGACAACACCGCGCTGTCGGACCACGACATCGAGATCGAGGTGGACCGTTACATCTCCTGGCCCGGCCAGGCGGTGAGCTATTACCTGGGCATGCTGGCGATCAAGGAGGCCCGCGTGCGAGCCGAAAAGGCGCTGGGGCCGAAGTTCGACATCCGCGCCTTCCACGACACGGTGCTCTCGATCGGCAGCGTGCCCCTGCCGGTGCTCCAGGCCCGCATCGACCAGTTCATCGCCGAGGGCGGCAAGGACCCGATGCCGGTCGACTTCCAGAAGGCGAAGGCGCCCTAAGCGCTGGCGAGCGCGCTCTGGAACAGGATCGCGCCGTCGGCGGAGCCCAACTCGGTCTCGAAGGCGCGGTCGGGGTGGGGCATGAGGCCCAGGACGTTGCCGCGCTTGTTGACGATGCCAGCGATGTCGCGGGCCGAGCCGTTGGGATTGTTGCGGTAGCGGAAGACCACCTGGCCCTCGCCCTCCAGCCGATCCAGCGTGGGCTCGTCGGCGAAGAAGTTGCCCTCGCCGTTGCCGACGGTCATGGCCACCTCGCGACGGCCTGCATAGCCGGCGGTGAAGCGGGTCTGGCTGTTGGTGACCTCGAGGTCGACGGTCTTGCAGACGTACTTCAGCTTCTCGTTGCGCAGCAGGGCGCCCGGCAACATGCCCATCTCGCAGAGGACCTGGAAGCCGTTGCAGATGCCCACTGTGGCGACGCCCCGCTCGGCCGCGGCCTTCACCTCGGCCATGGCGGGCGAGAGCGAGGCCATGGCCCCGCAGCGCAGGTAGTCGCCGTACGAGAAACCGCCCGGCAGCACGATCAGGTCCAGGCCATCGGGGAGCGCGGTGTCGCCATGCCAGACCATCTCGACCTGCGCGCCGGTGGAGCGCTCGATGGCGACCTTGCAGTCGCGGTCGCAGTTGGAACCGGGGAAGACGATGACGGCGGCTTTCATGGCGCGGCCCCTTATCATTGTTTGGTTGGGTGCGCGACGGGCGGCAGGCGTCCGTCAGCGCGGAGCTCGGCCTTGGCGACCAGAACCAGATCACCGTTGCTCGACAGGCCGACCATGCTCCGCAAGGCCGGGTTCGCCCGATAGGCAGGGAGTCCGGCTTCCAGGGCGAAGGCCAGCAGGGTTTGGGCGTCGTCCAGCTTGTCCGCGTTGGCGGCGAGGCCGGCCGTGTGGATCGCGGTTTCCATCTGTACGATCTGCTGCTCGGGCCGGGTCAAGATTTGCTGGCGCCGCCGATGACAGGTGAGGGCGTCGGCGAAGGCGCCCCGCTGTTCGCTGCCCATGTAGCAGGCGGTCAGGACCGAAATCCGATCCATCTCGGTGCGGGCGTCGGACAGGTAATCCTCAACCCGAGTAATTCCGCGCCCCCGTTTGAGGTCGTTCTCCACGAGTCGGCCCCCATTCTGTGGAATCGCCAGGGCGCGGACCTCATCGACCCGGTCGGCGGCCAACAGCAGCTCGGCCAGTTGCCAGCTGGCAGGCGTCTGGATGGCCTCGTCGGGGCGGCTGTCGCGAAGAGTGGCCTCGCGTTGCGCCAATGGCCTCAGACTCGCGACGAGGGCGTCGACGCGGTCCTGGCGACCCAGCGCCGCCCAGCCTGCGGCTGCGGCCATGATCCGGCTCTGGAGCGCCATCGAGGCCTCCGTCGTGCGAGCGGACCGTCCCGTCGTCTTGTCCAGCTGTTCGAGCCACGCGGCGGCGACCGCGGGCGTCGCCGCAGCGGCGAGCGGGCCGGCGTTCCGCAGAAGGGCGTCGTCCGCCGTCTTTGCGGGCGTGGCCAGAACGCCATCAGCCAGATCGCGGGCCATCTCCGCCCGGCCGACCTTTACCGCGGCGACGACCACCGCGATGCGCGCACGGCGAACGGCCACCGCCGCGAACGCCTTCAACTGAACGTCGCTGGAAGGAAGCGCGTCGGGTTGATCCCAGGGTGGCGCGAAGAAACCCAGTTGCGGGAGCGAGCGACTGGCGGCGGCCCTGCGCAGCATCTCGGCCTGGGCGGTCGCCTCGACGCGGAGCGGCGCGAGCATCGTCTCGGGCGTGAGCTGGCGGGCCTGGATCAGCGCGTCGTCCAGCCCGCCCACGCCAAGCAGAGTTTCGACGCGCCGGTCCGGACGCGGAATCAGCCGGAGCGCCCGATCGAGACCCGCATCGTCGCCGAACCTGGCGTAGGCGGCTGCCAGGGCTTCGGGTGGCGCAAGGCTCGGCGAAGGCCAGCCGGCGCGCAGGCCGTCCTCCCAGGCCTGGAGCGCCGCCGCGACGAAGGCGCGGCGGGATCCAGTCAGGGGCTTTTCCACCGCTGGCTGCACGACGACGCTCAAGCCGGCGAGGCGCAGGTCCCGCTCGCCGGGACCTGGCGCGGCCAGGATAGGCTCCAAGGCTTCGGCCGGTGGTCGATCCGCGGCCAGCCGCCGGGCTCCCTCGACGAGGGCGGCCTCGAGTCTCTGGGAACTGCGGGTGAGGCCGTCGGGCGCGGTGGGCGGCTTGAGCTCAATCCCTGCCGCGGCAACCAGATCCGGCCGCTTCCGCAGGTCCGGATCGAAGGTCACGACGTCGGGATAGCCGTCGCCGGCCGCCGTGATGAGGCAGAGGGGCCGGTCCGACGCCTTCAGGCAGGCCTCGGCGCGATCGAAGACGGACTGGGCGAACGCGGGTGCGGCGAGGAGGCTTCCCGCAAGCACCGCAGCGAGCGCGGCTAGGCGCATCGGTCCAGAACGGGAAGCACCGAAGTGTGACCGGGCGCCGGGAAGGGGTGGCGGAAGCTGAACGCCTCGGCGGTGGGGCCCAGGCGCTCGAAGGTCGCGAGCTTTTCCAGGCCCTCGGCGATGGTTGGCGTGTGGCCGACGGGAACCCACCAGAGCGTCTGGTAGACCGCCATGACCTCGAACCATTCCTTGCGTCGGCGCATGATGTCGCGATGGGCGCTGCGGTAGACGAAGCCGGCCAGCGCGTCCATGTCGGACCACACCGACATGTTCATGGCGAACAGCGGATCGTCGGGGTCGGGCTGGATGTCGGTGGCGTTGTTGCCCTCGCCCACCAAGCGCCAGACGAAGCCCGGCAGGCCGTCCGCCAGGGCGTTGATCCGGTCCAGGTTGTCCTTGAAGCCGGCGATCTGAGGGTGGTCGACCGGCTGCAGCAGGCGGCCGACATTGATCTGGGCAAGGTGGAAGCCGGTCATTTCCCGCGGGTCCAGTGCTTGAGGCCGTCCAGATAGGCGTGGAGTTGGTCGTAGCCCGCCTTGTCGCCGTACGGACAGCCGGTGGTGATCACGTCCGAGCCCCGGGCCTTCTGCATCATGATCGCAGGGTGGCCCGGCGCGCCCGGCTTGGTGATCAGATAGGACGTCCGTCCGTCAGCGCTACTGTAGAAGCGATAGGGCTCTGCCGGATCCTCCGGCGCGGGCACGAGGTGTTGCTGGGCCATCAGCGCCGTGGCCTGGGCCTCGAACGGCCTGGCGCAGTCGAGGTCGAGGTAGGCCACCGGCGCCTCGGCGTTTTCCGCGCAGGCCGAGAGCGTGAGGAGGGCGGGAAGGACCGCCCAGAACCTCACGCCAGCTCCACCCGGTAGCTTTCGATCACCGTGTTCGCGAGCAGCTTCTCGCACATCGCCTTGACCTCGGCCTCGGCGGCGGCGGGGTCGCCGGCCGCGAGGTCGAACTCGATGGTCTTGCCGACCCGGACGTGTTCGACGCCGTTCCAGCCCAGGCCGTGCAGCGCCTGCTCGACCGCCTTGCCCTGCACGTCCAGGACGCCGGGCTTCAGGAAGACATGAACTTTCGCGCGCACTAGTGGAGGCCCCCCTGAATCACGGTGGGCATCTCCTTCATGATCCCGAGCCGGCGCGCAACCTCGGTGTAGCTCTCGATCACATTGCCCAGGTCGCGGCGGAACCGGTCCTTGTCGAGCTTCTCGTTGGTGATCGAGTCCCAGAGGCGGCAGCTGTCGGGGCTGATCTCGTCGGCCAGGATGATGCGGGCGAACTCGTTCTCGTAGATCCGGCCGAACTCGATCTTGAAGTCGATCAGGGTGATGCCGACGCCGCCGAACAAGCCGGTCAGGAAGTCGTTCACCCGCAGGGTGACCGCCATCATGTCGTCGATCTCCTGGGTCGAGGCCCAGTTGAACGCGGTGATGTGCTCCTCGGACACCATCGGGTCGTGGAGCTTGTCGTCCTTCAGGTAGAACTCGATGATGGAGCGCGGCAGGGCCTGGCCCTCGGGCAGGCCGTAGCGCGTCGACAGCGAGCCGGCCGCGACGTTGCGACACACCACCTCGAGGGGGATGATCTCCACCTCCTTGATGAGCTGCTCGCGCAGGTTCAGCCGCTTGATGAAGTGGTTCTGAACCCCGATCGAGTTCAGCTTCGTCATGATGTATTCGCTGATGCGATTGTTGATCACACCCTTGCCTTCGAGGACCGCCTTCTTGGTGGCGTCGAAAGCTGTGGTGTCATCCTTGAAGTACTGGATCAGCGTGCCCGGCTCAGGTCCTTCGTAAAGGATCTTGGCCTTGCCCTCGTAGATCTTCTTACGGCGGGTCATCTTAGAGCCTTCTCCATGGGCGAGGACTTGTCCGCATCGGCAAAACGAAAAACGCGCGCGGCTGATCCTCGCGCGCGGGTCCGACTCGGCCTCTCGCCCCATTCAGGCGTGGCAAAAATAGCGTGTGCGACGCCGCGGCGCAAACTCGTCGGCGGTTGCCGCTTTCCATTGCGGCCCCGTTCGGCGCACGATATGGGATCGCCCGCTCTAAGAAGCTGACTGCTAGGACACGATGACGACCTTCGACGACCGCGAACAAGGCTTCGAGCGTAAGTTCGCCCTCGACCAGGAGCAGGACTTCCGGGCGCACGCGCGCCGCAACCGCGCCCTCGGCCAATGGGCCGCCGGGCTGATGGGTCTGGAAGCGCCGCACGTCGACGAATACGCCAAGGCGGTGGTGAAGTCCGACCTTGAGCTGCCGGGCGACGAGGATGTGTTCCGCAAGGTGTTCGAGGACCTCAAGGGCTCCGGCGTGGCCGTGTCCGAAGGCGAAGTCCGTATGAAGATGGCCGAGCTGCTGGCCCAGGCCCGCGAGAGCGTGAAGGCCGGGAACTAGGGTTTCCCGACCTCACCCCCGCACGCGCGGGGATTGAGTAGGCTGCCTCAGCGCTTCAGCTGTCCCGCCAGGTATTTCCGAATCGCCGGGCCGTAGGGCGGACGCATGGCTTGGAGCGGGCCGATATCCTTCTTGATCTGGGTGTAGATCGCCTTGCGGTGGCTGAACTCGCGGAAGCCGTCGACGCCGTGATAGCTGCCCATCCCTGACGGCCCGACGCCGCCGAAGGGCAGTTCCTCCTGCGCCACGTGGAAGATCACGTCGTTGATCGTGACCCCGCCTGGCGTCGTCTGGCGGAGCACCTGCTCGCGCTCGGCCGCGTCGTCGCCGAAATAGTAGAGGCCCAGCGGCCGGTCGTGGCCGTTCACGTAACCGATGGCCTCGTCCACGCTGCGATAGGTCTTCACCGGCAGGACCGGGCCGAAGATCTCCTCCTGCATCACCTTCATGTCGTCGGTGGGCTCCAGGATCAGGGTCGGCGGGATTTTGCGATGCTCCTGCTGGGAGAAATCCTCGCCGTCGGGCTTCAGCTCGACGATGCGGGCGCCCTTGGCGCGGGCGTCGTCGATGTAGCCGGTGATCCGCTCGTAGTGCCGCTGGGCGACGATGGACGTGTAGTCGGGGTTGTCCTTGATGGTCGGGAACATCTTGGCGACCGAGGCCTGGGCGGCGGCCACGAAGCTGTCCAGCTTGTCGTGCGGGGCAAGGACATAGTCGGGGGCCAGGCAGATTTGGCCGGCGTTCAGCGTCTTGCCGTTCATGATCCGCGCGGCCGCCACGCCGATGTCGGCCGACTTGCCCAGGATCACCGGGCTCTTGCCGCCCAGCTCCAGCGTCAGCGGCACCAGGTTGTCGGCCGCCGCGCGCATGACGTGGCGGGCGATGGACGTGGCGCCGGTGAAGATCAGATGGTCAAAGGCCAGGTGCGCGAACGCCTCGCCGAGCTCGGGGCCGCCGGTGACCACCGCGATCTCCTCCTCGGAGAACACCTTGCCGAACATGGTCTTCATCAGCTCGGACGTGGCGGGGGTGAACTCGGACGGCTTGATCATCGCCCGGTTGCCGGCGGCCAGCACCCCGGCCAGGGGCGCGAAGGTCAGGTTCACCGGGAAGTTCCAGGGGCTGATGATCCCCACCACGCCCTTGGGCTGGTAGCGGACCTCGGCCTTGGCGCCGAACAGGCCCAGGATCGCCGGCGTGGTCTTGCGCTTCTCGGGCGCCATCCACCTGGCGAGGTGCGCCTTGGCGTGCTTCAGCGGCCCGATGGAGGCGGCGACGTCGGTGAAGGCGGTGGCCTCGCGCGACCGCGACCCGAAGTCGGTGTTCAGCGCGTCCTCGATGGCCTTGGCGTGATCGACCAGCAGGGCGACGCAGCGGTCGAGGCGCTCGATCCGCTGCTCGGCCGTCGGCGCGCCGTCACGCAGGTGGGCGGCCTTCTGGCGCGCCAGGATGCCTTGCATGTCCATGATCTCGTCCTCCCGAAGGGGAAGACGTGGGGACCTTACGCGGGGGGCGTCAAGGGCGGGGCAGGAGGGCGGCGATCAGGGTCTCCCGGTTGCTCGCCCCGGTTCGGCGATAGGCGTTGCGCACATGGCTGACGACCGTATGCGGGCTGACACCCAGGATGCGGGCGATCTCGCCCTGGCTTTCGCCGCGGACCAGCAGGCGGGCGACCAGCTGCTCCTGCGTCGTGAAGCTGCGGAACAGGTCGGATGCGAACAGGCGAACCTCGAGCGGGGCATGGCGCTGGATCTCCACGGCGATGTGGTCGACGTCGCCGCCGGGGAGGCCCTGGTGCAGGGCGAAGGCCCTCAGCACGAATTCGCCGTGACGCGAGCGGCGGCGCAGCAGGGCCGGCGGGGCGGGCTGTCCCTTGAAGCCCGCGCTGACGCGCCGCGCCAGTTCGGCCAGGATCGGACGCGCCCAGCCGTAGACGTCGTTGTGGCCATTGCCCGCCAGGCACGCCCGGACGACGGTTTCGTCCTGGTGCGCCAGGCAGGCCCACTGCAACAGGCGCCAGGCGATGGACGAGAGTTGCTGGGGTTCGCCGTGGGCGTCGGCGACGATGAGCGCTGTCTCGATCTCGACCAGGGCGTCGGTCTCCAACCAGCCCTCGCCGGCAGGCCCACCGCTCACGGCCATGGCGGCAAAGTCGGCGGCGGCCGCGAGCCGGTCCAAGTCCGTGGCGGTGAAGTCCGGGCCGGTCGGCCGACCGAGGCCCATGTGGGCTGCGGCCTGTCCGCCCTGGCGCAAGGTCAGGGCGGCCATGTGCCGGAACCCCAGATGACGCCAGACCTCGTCGTAAAGCTCTGTCTCGGCGATCTGCGGCGCATAGGCGCTGACGGCGAAGACGTCCGGCGCCCGGCCGGACGCGGCCTGGGCGTGGTCGGGGACGTAGAGGCGTTCCTCACGGTTGTACCAGCGGGTGAAGTACTGGCGGGTGACGTCCGGCGAGATCTCATGGGTCAGGAAGGAATCGGTCGGCTCCAGGTTGGGACCATAGGTGACCAGGGTCGCTGTCTCGAACGGGGCGATGTCCTTGAGGCTGCGCGTCACCGCCTCGAAGACGAGCGCCGGCGGCAGGCGCAGCGCGGCCAGGTGCCGAAGCGTCGCCATCGCTTTGCTGGCCGCTTTGGTCAATCGGTCGCCTCTCCCACGCGTCGCGCGCGCGATCCTTGGACCATGGCGCCAGGTCGCGTGTCGTCTCGGCGGGCGCAGGTCGCGATCTCATTGCGCGCAGAGCTCAGGCCGCGGGGCGGAGATCACCGGGCGCGAGGCCGAACTCGGCCTGGAAGGCGCGGTAGAAGGTCGGCAGGCTGGCGAACCCGCAGCTGAACGCGATGTCCGCCACCGACCGCTGGCGGGTCAGCGGGCTCTCCAGCGCCAGCCGACAGTGGCGCAGGCGCAGGCGGCGCACGTACTGCCCGAAGGTCTCGCCGGTCGGCTCGAACAGCAGATGCAGCTGGCGGACGGACATGCCCAGACCGCCGGCGGCCATCTCCGGGTCGAGACCCGGCAAGGTCAGATGCGCGCGCACATACTGCCGGATCTGATCGAGCTTGGCGGTCCGGATCGCCTCGCCGTGCGGGCGGCTGGCCGCGCCGCAGGCGATGGCGATCAACCGGGCCAGGTTGTCGGCGACCAACCCCGCCTGCTCGTCGCTCAGGTCGCCGATCGGCGCGGCCAGGGCGTCGAGATAGGCGATTGCCAGTCCGGTCAGTCCCAGGGTCGCCGGAATGTGGACGACCAGCGGGCGGGGCAGCAGCGGCAAGTGCGGGTCCAACGTCGCGCGCGGCAGCATCCAGATGGCGTGGTTGAAACTCGCCTTGGCGCGCGACCGCATCGTGGCGTCGCCGTCGTAGACGACAAGGTCGCCGCGCGAGGTGGTGAACTCGCGGCCCGCCAAGTCGAAGAGGATGCCGTTGCCCAACTCCCGATAGACGCAGTAGTGGCCCCACTCGACCTGGGAGATCTGCCGGCGCAGGCGGACGCCGCCGTTGTTCTCTGCCCGGAAGGTCATGTAGGTCAGCGGGGAGCTTGCCAGCACATCGATGCGGGCGTTGTAGCGTCCGGCGCGGGTCAGCACCGGCTCCGACCTGATCCCGAACACCTGCTCGAGCTGGTCCGTGTACCAGGCGTACTGCTCGGACGGCTCGACCGTGGCGGTGTCGATGAGCAGCGGGTTGAGCAAGGTCTGGCGGCCGTCGCGGTAAGGTTCACGGTGAAGTCTGTCCGCGCCGGGCGGCCAAGTCATCTCATTCCGTGCAACGACGCTATGCGGCGCGCGATCTGCCCGCCGGCGGCCCGCGGCTTTTCTCCCCTGACCAGGTGATAGCTCGCAGCCGGCCAGAGCCTTAGCCAGCAGCCTCGAAATCAAGCGATCGCGCCGAAGGGGCCGGTCTGGGGGCGCAGGATGCACATGGCTTTGAAATTCCGACTCATTCCGGCGGCCGCCATGGGCGCGGCGCTGGTCCTGGCCGGCGCCGCCGAGGCGGGGGTGCTCTATGAGAACCCGGCGTCGGACTACGGCTTCAACAGCACGCCGATCGGATACGACGACGTCGAGCCTCACTATGCCGGCAACACCTTCACCCTGGCGTCCGCGTCGACCGTGACCGGGGTGAACTTCGCGGCCTGGAACGCCTCCAACGACCTGATCAAGGCCGTGAGCTGGAAGGTCCTGGACGAGAGGTTCGGCTTCGGCGCGATCCTGGCGCAGGGCGACGCCGCCGTGTCGTCGAACTTCAACACGCTCAACTTCTACAACGTCTTCGTCACCGACAGCACGTTCACCATCCCGGACCTGAACTTGGGGGCCGGGACCTACTGGCTCTACCTCTACGGTGCGGTCACCTACAACGGCGAGTGGGCCTCGTGGGACAACACGCCGCTCGGAACCTCGAACTTCGACAACAACTCGGGCCGCACCTCGGGCAACACCTTCCGGATCTATGGCGAGCCGATGGTCCGCGACCCCGGCAACGGCGGCGGAAATCCCTGCCATACGAATCTGCCACTGGCCTGCGGCGGCGACCCTTCCGCGCCCGTGCCCGAGCCGGCCGCCTGGGCCCTGATGCTCGCGGGCTTCGGCTTGGCCGGCGCCACGCTGCGCCAACGTCGCCGCGCGATGCGCCTCCAACACATCTGACCGCCAGTCCCGCTGGCTCACCTCACATTGAAAGGTCTAACCATGAACACGCCTAGACACGCCATGATCGCCGGCCTGGCCGCGCTCCTCAGCCTGGCCGCGGCCGTGCAGGCCAACGCCGCGGCCGTCGTCGTCGACGCCAAGAACAACAGCCTCTACGGCGACCTTGGCGTCTACACCGGCATCAACCTGACCGCTGGCGAGGGCCTGAAGGTCCATGTGGACGCCGCAGACATCTGGTCGGCGGGCGGCATCCCGCTCTGGTCCAACGCCAACGGCCTGACGGCCGATCTCTACGCCACCGGTTCGGACGAGAGCGGCTATGCCGCCGGCATCCTGATCGGCCAGCCGCTCGGCACGATGCAGTTCGACAACTTCTGGGCCACCGTGGGCTCGCTCGTCGGCAAGATCGGCGGGACCTACAAGCAGCTGGGCACGGACTTCGATGGGACCGCCTGGGAGACGGGCGAGCTGCGCCTCTACTTCTGGGACAACCCCTCCGTCACCTACGACAACAAGGACCACATCACCGCCGAGATCACCCACGGCTTCCCGGAGATCGATGTGCCGCCGCCCGGCGCCGTGCCCGAGCCCGCGACCTGGGCGCTGATGATCATGGGCTTCGGCCTGGCCGGGGCGTCGCTGCGGCGGCGGTCGGGTCAGGCGTCGGCCGCCGGATAGTCCTGTCGAGGCGTCAAGTCTGCCTGCGAGGTCGGCTGCTCAGTACGGGCCGTTGGTGAGCTCTCCACGTGTCGCTTGAGGCGGTTGGATGTCGGCGGCGTCAGAGCAGTGGGGGCGTCCAACGGAGGCCGGAATTGAGCCAAGCCTTGCCGACATCGAACCTGCCATGCCGCCGCGATCCATCGTCCGATCGACAGTCGACGGTTCTGTTCGCCGATGCCGACCATCAGCGGAGGCGCGACATCGAGTTGTTCGTGGAAGCCCGCTTCGCGCGGGCGTTTGGCGCCTGCCTGCCCCGGCACCATTCGCTCCTGGCCTGTCTCTGCGCGGATGATGCGGACGGCCCGATCCTCGCGGCGGCAGGCCTCCGCTTCGCCGAGGATGGACCGCTGTTTCTGGAGCAATACCTGGACAGGCCCGTCGAACACGAGGTGGCCGCGGCGTTTGGCCGGCCCGTCGACCGCAACAGCATCGTGGAGATTGGCTCTCTCGCATCCGACACACCGGATGCCTCGCTGGGCCTGTTCAGCGCCCTTGCGCCATGGCTTGCCGCCGAACGGCGCCGGCGCTTCGCCGTGGCGACCGTGCGGCCCGAAGTCGAGCGGCTCCTGGGCCGGGCGGGCTTCGGCCTGACCGCCATCGGGCAGGCGAGCCCGGACCGGCTCGGTGGCGACGCTGGTGAATGGGGGAGCTACTATGATCGGCGGCCACGCATCTTCGTCGGCGAAATCGGCGACTCGCGGGCGTTGCCGCTGCTTCGCCAACGTCTCCGGGCCAAGACCATGGATCGCGCCGTTCGCCGGTTGCGGAGCGTCGCCCCGTGAGCCGGGTTCTCTCGGCGATCTCCGAACACGCCCGTTCCCGCCCACTTGACGCCGCGCTTGTCGGGCGGCGCCTCAGCCTCAGTTGGCGTGAGCTTGTGTCGGAAGTCGCGCACGCCAAGGCTTGGCTGGGCGGCCTGCTGGCTGGCGAGTCGGCCTCGAGGCCGGTCGCCGTCGCCCTCGACAATGGCCCGGCGTGGGTGGTGATCGATCTGGCCTTGGCGGCGTTGGGTCGACCGTCCGTGCCGCTCCCGGTGTTCTTCACACCACAGCAGCGCCTTCATGCGCTGACCGACGCGGGCGCTTGCCTGCTGGTCCGGCCGCCTGCAGCGGCGACATCCCCGATCTTCACCGTGGCAGGCGCCGAGGTTATGGCAGAGCTGTTGCCATTTGCGCCGCGCGAGTTGCCGCTGGGAACCGCGAAGGTGACCTACACATCCGGTTCGACGGGCGCGCCAAAAGGGGTCTGTCTGTCCTTGGATCAGATGGAGGCCGTGGCGTTGTCCCTGGTCGAGGTGATCGGCGCCGAGTTCGCAGGACGCCATCTGGCGGTGCTTCCCCTAGGCGTGTTGCTGGAGAACGTCGCCGGTCTCTATCCGACACTCTTGGCGGGCGGTTGCTATCATGCCCTCGGGTTGGCCGATCTGGGCTTTGCCGATGGACTACGGCCCGACATCGGCCAGCTCACGGCCGTGGTCGAGGCGCTGGGGATCAATAGTCTGATCCTGGTGCCGGAGCTGCTGCGGGCGTTGACCGCCCATCTCGCGACCACCGGCCTGCGGCTTCCCAGCCTCCAACTCGTGGCGGTGGGCGGCGCCAAGCTGTCGCCCCGGCTGATCGAGACGGCGCAAGGAGTCGGCATCCCGGTCTATGAGGGCTACGGGCTGAGCGAATGTGCTTCCGTCGTCGCATTGAACACGCCGCGCGCCGAGCGGACCGGCACGGTCGGGCAGGTGCTGCCGCACCTCAGCGTGACGATGGCCAGCGACGGGGAGATCATTATCTCGCCCTCTCCGTTCCTGGGCTACGTCGGTGCGCCGGCGCCGAGTGGCCATCTGCGGACGGGCGACGTCGGGACGCTGGACGACGACGGCTTCCTGGCGTTGTCGGGCCGCAAGTCCAACGTGCTGATCACCGCCTTCGGTCGCAACATCGCGCCGGAGTGGGTTGAGAGCGAACTGCTGGCTCAGCCCGAGATCGGGCAAGCGGTGGTGTTCGGCGAAGGCGCACCAGAGCTTTGCGCCGTGATTGTGCCATCGCGCGGCGATCTGCGGCCCGAAGCTCTCCAGGCCGCTGTCGCCCGCGCCAACGCCCAGCTTCCGACCTACGCCCAGGTCGCCCGATGGCGGGGCGCTCCGCCCTTCGACCCGGCGCGAGGCGAACTGACCGGCAACGGCCGGCCTCGGCGCGGCGTGCTGCGCGAGACCCACCAGGCTTTCATCGACCAACAGAGCTGAGGCGCTTCCAGATGTCCTTCTTCGAACGGCTCGAGCGGGAAACCGCCGCCGAGCGCTTCGCCCTCTATTCCGTGCCCCAACTCCTGGACGGCGTTCAGGGCAGGATCACCAGAGAGACGTACCTGGCCTACCTGGCCGAGGCCTTCCATCACGTCAGCCAGACCGTGCCGCTTCTCACCGCCGCGCGTGATGGGATGGATGAGCGTCACGCGGCCTATCGCGCCGCGTTGGACGAGTACATCGCCGAGGAGACCGGCCATGAGCAGTGGATTCTGAACGACATCTCGCGCGCCGGGGGCGACGCCGAGGCGGTGCGGACCGGACCACCCCGACCGTCCACCGAACTGATGGTCGCCTACGCCCATGACTACGTCCGTCGCATCAATCCGATGGGCATGTTCGGCATGGTCTATGTCCTGGAGGGGACCAGCATCGCCCTGGCGACCCATGGCGCGGGCGCGGTCTCGAAGGCGCTGGGCCTCGGGCCGGAGTGCTTCTCCTATCTCTCGTCCCATGGGGCGCTTGATCAGGAGCACATGACCTTCTTCGCGGGCCTGATGAACACGGTGGAGGATCCTGCCGACCAGGCGGCGATCCTGCATGTTGCGCGGCGGATCTTCGTGCTCTTCGCCGGCATGTTCCGGTCCATCCCCCACGAACGGGAGCTGGCGCATGCGGTTTAGCAACCAGAAGATCGCCGTCACCGGCGGCGCGGGCGAAATCGGCACGCGGATCGTCGCCCAACTCCTGGCGGAAGGCGCCGCGGTGACGGTGCTCGACCGTCAAGCCCCGAGCCGGGCGGGCGCGGGCCACATCCCCTGCGATCTGGCTGATCCCGCCGGCCTGGAGCGCCTGGCGGCCGCGATGGGTGGATCCGCATGGGACGTGCTGATCAACCTAGCCGGCGTGCAGTATTTCGGCCCGATGGAGGGGGAGAGCCCCGACAGCCTGCGACGCACGCTGGCGATCAACCTGCTAGCGCCCATGCGGTTGGCCCAGGCCGTGGCGCCGGGGATGCGGGCGCGCGGCTGCGGTCAGATCGTCAACATCGGCTCGATCTTCGGCTCGATCAACTTCGCCCACTTCGCCAGCTATTCCAGCTCCAAAGCCGGCCTCCGCGCCTTCAGCCAAGCGCTCCGGCGCGAGTTGGCGGGGTCGGGCGTGGACGTCACCTACATCGCGCCTCGGGCGGTCAAGACGGCCTTCAACTCTCCCAAGGTCGTGCAGTTCGCGGCCATCACCAAGACCGCCATGGATGACCCGGACATGGTGGCGGGGCGGATCGTCGACGCCATCGCCGCGCGCCGGACCGATGTCTACCTGGGCTTCCCCGAAGCCTTCTTCGTGCGCCTCAACGCGCTGTTCCCCGCCCTGGTCGACCGCGCGCTCGCCGCCGACGACCGCAAGGTCTCCCGACTCTTCGCCTGATCCCGAAGGACAGACACACCATGCGCAAATTCTCCATCGCCCTTGCAGCCTTCGCGGCGCCCCTGGCGTTCATCGGCTCTCAGGCCTTCGCCGAGCCCGCAGCCCTCGACGCCAGGATCGAAGCCCTCGCACGGTCCTGGGATCATGTGAACTACGAGACCCAGGGGGCCGGTAAGGCCGACCAGTTGGCCGCGATCGCCGCCCAGGCGGACGCTCTCTCGAGGCAGTTCCCCAATCGCGCCGAACCCCTTATCTGGAAAGGCATAGCACTCAGCACCGAGGCCGGCGCAAAGGGCGGGATCGGCGCGCTCGGCCTTGCGAAGGACGCCAAGAGCAATCTGGAACGGGCTGAGAAAATCGACCCGAACGCTCTCAGCGGCTCGGTCTACACCACCTTGGGATCGCTATATTATCAAGTCCCGGGGTTTCCCGTCGGCTTCGGCGACAAGGCCAAGGCCCGTGCGTATCTGAAGAAGGCGTTGGTTGCGAACCCGAACGGCGCAGACCCGAACTACTTCTATGCCGACTTCCTGTTTCACGAGGGGGAGTACGCCGAGGCCGAGCGCTCGGCGCAGAAAGCCCTCGTCGCGCCGTCGCGGCCCGGCAGGGAAACGGCGGATCGTGGCCGGCGCGCGGAGGTTCAGGCGCTGCTCGCCCAGGTGCGGAGCAAGCGCGCGCGAAGTTAGGCGTCGCGCGCCGCATTGAGCAACGCCCGGCTCACGGCCTTCGGCACGATCTGGGCCCAGGCCTCACGCACGAGGGCGGCCAACTCGGCCTCATCCACGTCGCCGAGCGCCACATAGCTCCAATGGACCGTCGCGACTTTGCAGGGCTGGAACGTTTCGGGGCGGACTTCGAACAGAAGCTCCTGGTGGGCGCGATCGAGCTTGAGGATAACCCGGCCGGCTGAGGCCTTGTCCGAGGGGGCCAGGGCGAAGGTCTTCTTGCCCACGTTGAACCAGGGTGCGCCCTTGTAGGTGACCTCGTGGGCGCCGGGGAGGGCGAGGGCGAGGCGGCGGAGGTCGTGGATGTCGGCCATGCCGGCGCAGGATGCTGCACGTCGGCGCGGCGGGCCACAAAATGTACTCATCCCCGCGCATGCAGGGACCAGAACGAGGGGAAGCGGGCGGTTCGGCGCTACGCCTGCTCGCCGAAGACTCTCGCGAAGACCACGTCGACGTTCTTGAAGTGGTAGCCGAGGTCGAAGAGCTGTTCGAGGTCGGCGTCGGCGAGGGTGATCTCCGGATCGGCCTTCAGGAAATCCAGGAAATTCCCTTCGCCACGCCAGACCTTCATGGCGTTGCGCTGGACGGCCGCGTAGCTGGCCTCGCGGCTGAGGCCCTTCTGGGTCAGGCCCAGCAGGACGCGCTGCGAGTGCACCAGGCCGCCCAGGCGGTCGAGGTTCTTGGTCATGTTCTCGGGGTAGATCACCAGCCGCTCGATCACGCCGGCCAGGCGGCGCAGCGCGAAGTCGAGGTGGACGGTGCTGTCGGGGGCGATGGCCCGCTCGACGGAGGAGTGGCTGATGTCGCGCTCGTGCCACAGCGCCACATTCTCCATGGCGGGCACGACGGCCGAACGGACCAGGCGGGCCAGGCCCGTCAGGTTCTCGGTGAGGATCGGGTTGCGCTTGTGCGGCATCGCCGACGAGCCTTTCTGGCCCACCTCGAACGGCTCCTCGGCCTCGAGCACTTCGGTGCGCTGGAGATGGCGGATCTCGACAGCGAGGCGCTCGATGGAGCTGGCGACCACGGCCAGGGCCGCGAAGTAGGCGGCGTGGCGGTCGCGCGGAATCACCTGGGTGGAGACGGGCTCGACGGCCAGGCCCATCTTCTCGGCGACGTAGGCTTCGACCTCGGGGGCGACGTTGGCGAAGGTGCCGACGGCGCCGGAGACCGCGCAGGTGGCGATCTCGAACTTGGCCATCGCCAGCCGTTCCTTGGCGCGCTGGAACTCGGCGTAGTGGCCGGCCAGCTTCAGGCCGAAGGTGGTGGGCTCGGCGTGGATGCCGTGGCTGCGGCCGACGGTGGGGGTGAGCTTGTGCTCGAAGGCGCGCTTCTTCAGCGCCGCCAGCACCATGTCGACGTCCTCGATCAGCAGGTCGGTGGCGCGGACCAACTGGACGGCCAGGGTGGTGTCGTTGACGTCGGACGACGTCATGCCCTGGTGCAGGAAGCGCGCTTCCGGCCCGACGATCTCGGTGACGTGGGTCAGGAAGGCGATGACGTCGTGCTTCACCTCGCGCTCGATCTCGTCGATGCGGTCGGCGTCCCAGACCGCGTCGCGGCCCTTCTCCCAGATGACCCGCGCGGCCTCCTTGGGGATCACGCCCAGGTCCGCCATGGCGTCGGCGGCGTGGGCCTCGATCTCGAACATGATCTTGAAGCGCGTCTGGGGCGCCCAGATCGCGGCGGCTTCTTTGCGGGCGTAACGGGGGATCATGGGCGGGGTGTCTGACGACCCCCCGCCCAAGTCAACCCGGGTTTAGTGTCGGTAGGACAGTCGGAAGTACATGAAGCGGCCCGGCGCGTCGTAGGCGTTCGGGTCGTAGTTGTTCAGGCTGCAGGTGACGCAGCCGGGCGGGTCCTTGTCGAACAGGTTGTTGACGCCGATCGCCAGCGAAAGGCCGTCGTCGATGAAGCCGGGCGCCCAACGGATCTGGGCGTCGGCATAGAGCCGCTTCTCCAGCTTGTTGGGATCGCCGGCCTCCTGGACGGCTGAGATGTAGCGGCCGCTGACGGTGGCGCCGAACTCGCCGCGATCCCAATCGAGCATCAGGTTCGACTTGAGCTTCGGATAGGCCTGGTCGGGGCTGCCGCGTTCCGTGCCTTCACGCTTGATCGGGATCAGGCCGCTGGAGGCGGGGACGTACTCGGTGAACTCGAGCAGTCGGCTGGTGTACCAGTGCATGCCGAACTGACCGATGTCCCAGGCCGGCGATGTCCAGACGATGTTCAGGTCGACGGACCGGGTCTTGATGCCGCCGATGTTGATCAGCGGGTTGGCGATGGCGATGACCTGGCCCGAGGCGCTGCGGGTGATGGTGGCGCAGGACAGGGCGTCGGCCGTCTGGGCGCAGCGGTCCAGCAGGGACTGGCCGTTCTGGGCCTGGATGGCGTTGTCCAACTTGATCTGGGAATAGGCCAGTTCGACCGAACCGCCGCTGGCCCAGCTCTGATCCTTCAGCCAGGAGGGGGCGTAGACCCCGCTGAAGTTCCAGCTCTTGCTGGTCTCCGGCTTCAGCGCGGTGTTGCCGCTGGTGATGACCCCGATCTGTGCGTTCAGCTGGGTGTAGCTGCCGTTGGCGGGGACGCCGCGGGCGATGCAGTTGGCGCGGACGTTAGCTGGGGTGGCGGCGCTGAAGCCCGAGCAGGGGTCGACGACCACCTGGTCGAAGCGCGAGGCGCTGCCGAACAGCTCGCCGATCGAGGGACTGCGGAAGCCCTCGCCGTACGAGCCACGCACCACCACGTCCTCGACCGGCTTCCAGGAGAGGCCGGCCTTGTAGGTCGAACCCGTGCCGGAGGTGGAATAGTCGAACCAGCGGCCGGCGACCGAGGCGTCCAGGCGGTTGAAGAACGGCATGTCCGCCAGCAGCGGGATGCGCAGTTCGGCGTAGGCTTCCTTGACCGTGATCTCGCCGCTCGCCGGCTGGGCCGGGATGTCGGACGAAAGGCCCGCCGCGACGATGGCGTCGGGGGTGAAGTAGCCCTCGTTCTTGCGTCGCTCGGCGCCCACGGCGAAGGCCAAAGGGCCGGCCGGCAGGTCGAACAGGTCGCCGGTGAGGTTGGCCGAGAAGTCGGTCAGTTTCTGCTGCGACACGTCGTGCTGGGTGAAGCCGATGAAGGACAGCATGGCAGGGGTGATAGTGCCCGCGCCGCCGAAGATGTTCAGCGGGGTGCAGGCGCCGGTGCAGAGCGCCGCCGGGCCCAGGGCCTGCTGCACGCGTTGCGCGTTCACGTTGCCGGTGAAGGTCTGTTCGGCGTGGTTACGCGAGTAGACGCCGTTGATGTCCCAGTTCCAGCTCCTCTCGCCTACGTCGAAGGCGCCCGACAGCATGGCGCTGACGTTCCAGGTGTCGACTTCCTGCGAGTAGTGGCGCGGGCCGGCCTCGACCAGGCGGCGGCCGATGAAGGCGTAGGTGCCGTTCTGCAGCGTGAAGCCGAAGGGGTTGAAGGGGTTGGTGGCGTCGACGCTGACGGTGTCCAGCAGGTTGCCGTTGCCGGCGTCGGGACCCACGAACAGCGGCAGGGGGGCGGCCTGGTTGGCGGACTTGCGCTGGGTGTAGCTGGAGCGGACGCGAAGCTGCACCTTGTCGGTGATGTCCTGGACCACCGAGCCGAACAGGCTGACCCGCTCGGACGGGATGGTGATGTAGTTGAAGGGCTGGAAGTTGAACCGGTCGGCGGTGGTGAAGCCCTTGAAGCTGCTGGCCGCGCCGGTGGGATCGGCGGCGGTGTAGACGGGCCGCTGGCCGGGCTGCAGGGCCTGTTTCAGGGTCAGGTTCAAGTCCTGGCCTGTGTTCGGGTCGCTGACGATGAAGCGGCCCAGCGGGGTGCCGGACGAGCAGCCGCCGTCGCAGACCGTGCCATAGGGCGCGGGGAACCGGCTGATCTTGCGGTCGCCGGCGAACACCGGGTCCTGCTTGAAGTAGCCGCCGCCGACGACGATGTGGGTCGAGCCCGAGGCCACGCCCCAGGAAACGTCGTACTGCTGGTTGAAGCCGTCGCTGTGGTCGGTCTGGCCGATCTGGGCCGAGGCCGTGAAGCCTTCCTGGCGGGACTTGGTGATGATGTTGACCACGCCGGCGATGGCGTCGGAGCCGTAGATCGGCGAGGCGCCTTCCTGCAGCACCTCCATCCGGCTGATCATGGCGCTGGGGATGGTGTTGAGGTCGACCGAGCCCGGGACGCCCGAGGCCGCGGCGCCGGGCACCCAGCGCAGGCCGTCGACGAGGACCAGCACGCGGCGGCTGGACAGGTAGCGCAGGTCGATTTCCGCCGACCCGGCGCCGACGCCGCCGCCGTCGGGCGGATTGCCCAGGTTGCCGGAGTTGTTGAACTTAGAATTCAGGCCGCCGCCCGCGGACGGGATGCGCTGCAGGATGTCGACCGTCGAGGTCAGGCCCTGCTTGGCGATCAGCGCCTCATCGATCTGGACGATGGGCTGGGCTTGGTCCAGCGGACTGGTGCGGATCCGCGACCCGGTGACGATGACTTCCTCCACGCTGGAGCCGGCCTGAGCCGAGGCGGCGCTTACCCCCGCGCCCAACGCAAAAAGGACCGCCCATGAAGCGGCCTGCGTAAGTTGATGTCGCATGAACTGGTCTCCCCACACCCGGCACGCGCCGGGGGTTCATGGCGGAGAGATGACCATTTTAGCAACGCGTGATGTCAACCCAGCAACACACCTGCCGCGCGAACATTTATCGGCTCGGTTGTAACGAGGCCACAACTCGCCCACGGCGGCGAAGGGTCGCGCCGGCCAGGCCGAAGCCCGCGATCATAAGGGCCCAGGCGGCGGGCTCGGGCGCGGGCGAGGGGCCACGCTCGGGGCCGCCGATGTCGTTCTGCTCCGGACCGCCCGGCTTGGCCTCGCCGATATTGGACACGAACAGACCGCCGCCGGCCTTGGGCTGGGCGATCTCCAGGACCAGGCTCAGGTCGCCGTCCTCCGGGTTCCAGATGAAGGTCTCGCCGGTGAAGGTCAGCTCATCGCCGGCGATGCCGCCCATGGAATAGCTGCCCCAGCTGCCGATCTCCTTGCCGTTCAGCGTGAAGCTGAGGCGGAACATGGCGCCGTCCAGGCTGCCCAGCACGCCGCGGGCCAGCAGGATCTGGCCGATCGTCATGGGACCCGAGGCGTCCTTGGCGCTCCACGTCTGGGAGAAGACCCCCTTGTCGTTGAAGCAGGTGGTCTTGCCGCAGCTCTCGTTCGTGTCGACGTTGAGCACCGTCGCTGCGGCCGCGGGCGAGGCCGACAGTATCAGCGCGGCCCCCAGGGCGGAGAGTGACAGAACGTTACGCATGACTTGCCCCACGAGAGAACCGTCGGGAACATGACTCACCTCAGGGTGGAGTCGCAATTGCTCGCCCCTGGGGCGCGAAGCCGATTCTCCCGTTAGGGGATAATTAACCACACCTATCAGGCGAGCGTCGGATGACGCGGGCCTGAGGCGTCAGCTCGCCGCCCGGGCCGCCGCCGCCGCGTCGCCGGCGTCCGCCGCCGCACGGGCCTTGGCCATGTCCTTGGGCAGGGTGATGGCGGCCAGCAGGTAGTGGACGCCCGCCCAGGCGTAGATCAGCAGGTTTGAGACGATGCCCGAGCGCGTGCCCTCGGCCATGGACGCCTTGCAGGCGGCCGCGATCTCGGCGGACGCCCCGGCCTGGCCGACGCCGCCCTTGCAGACGGTCAGGAAGTCGCCGGCCATGCCCTTGGCGGTGAAGGCCGCGCGGGCGAACTGGTCGATGCACCAGCCGCAGAACGGAGGGCCGAAGCCCAGCGCGATCAGGTTCAGCACAAAGAACAGCAGCGCCACGGCCGTGGCGCGCATGCGCACGTCCATGGCGTTCTGCACCACCCCGAACGTCGGGCCGAGGTAGGTGTAGTGCAGGATGCCGGGGATCAGCAGTATGCCGATGGCCAGCTGCCAGCTCTCGCGGGTGTAGGCGAAGATGTAGATCGGCGTGGCGGCGATCAGGCCGATGGCCGGCACCAAGGCGTACCAGCGCGCGCTGCGCTTCGACGCCCAGTCGGTGAGAAAGCCGCCGAGCAGGGTGCCCGCGCCGTTGGACAGGCCGGCCACTAAGCCGATCATCAGGCCCACCTGGCCCAGGCCCAGGCCGAACTCGCGGATGAAATAGGGCGGGGCGTACTGGCCGGTGCCGTAGCCCGCGAAGCTGGCCATGGTGATGCCGGCGGCCATGTGGAACATTCCCCACGAGCCGAACAGGCGCTTGGCCACCGAAATGATAGACGGCGGCGGATCGGCGGCGCGAGCGGGACCCTCGGCCGGTGCGCCGGCTTCGGAGGCTTCTTGGCCCAGCGCGGCCGGCGACTCGACGGCGAGCGCGCCCTGGCGGTCGGACCAGCCCCGCGGCGGCTCTTTGACGAACAGCTTGATGGCCAGAGCCACCAGCACGCCCGGCAGGCCCACCAGCATGAAGGCCGCCTGCCACGAGACATTCTCGGCGATCCAGCCGCCGGCCATGGCCCCGAACATGGTGCCCAGCGGAATGCCGAAGGCGTAGATCGACAGGGCCGACGCTCGCTTCTTGGGCTCGAAGTAGTCGCTGATCAGGCTGTGGGCCGGCGGGGACAGGCCCGCCTCGCCGACGCCGACGCCCACCCGGAACAGCAGCAGTTGGAGATAGCTGGTGGCCGTGCCGCACAGCGCGGTGAACGCCGACCAGATCACGATCGAGATGGCGATGATGTTGACCCGGCTCTTACGCTCGGCCAGCCGGGCGATCGGGATGCCCAAGGCCGTGTAGAGCAGGGCGAACGACAGACCGCCCAACCAACCCAGCTGCTGGTCCGAGAGCTCCAGGTCGACCTTGATCGCCTGACCGATGGTCGAGATGATCGTCCGGTCGATGAAGTTGAACGTGTAGGCGGCGACCAGCAGCCACAGCACCGTGTTGCGGTAGGCCGGCGAGAAGTTCGGGGATCCGCCCGCGGGCGTGTTGGCTGGCGGCATGGTCTGGCGGTTCCCCTCGGCCCCCTGCGCCTGCGCGGGAGCGGTTCGTTGTTGCGCGAGGTTAGGGCGCCGCCGCGTTGAGGGGTAGGGGGACTGACGCTACGTTTGATCTCAGCGCCGGGAGCGGGACACCAGGTCGGACCAGCGCCAGTCGCCGGAGCCCACGACGACGCGAGCCGAGCCCGGACCGTCGTTGAGCGACAACAGGACCAGGCCGTGGACCCGCTCGGCGCGGCAGGCCTCGGGAGCGAAAGCCACTTCCCACATGATCGACTCGCGGACGGCGGCCAGCCCGTCGCCGTCCTGGCCGGGGTGGCGGACCCAGCCGCCGTTCCACACGCGGATCGCCCGGCCGCGGTGGGCGTCGGCCATGGCTGCCTGGACCCGGCGGTCCTTGCGCAGCTTTGCCTGGAGCCAGCGGGCCATGTTGCAGGCGCCGCCTCCGCCGCCACCGCCCGAATCGGCGGTCGCCGCGCCGGCGATCTCGGCGTCGCTGACCTCGGCGGCTCGGTTGGTGACGGTACCGACGTCGGCTACGAGCGGCGTCACGTCCCGCGGCGCGGGGGCCGGCCGGGCGATGGCGCGCTTTGGCGGCGCGGCCTTGGTCGGGGCGGGCTTCGGTTTAGGGGGCGCTGGTGACGGCGTCGGCGTCGGGTCCTTCGGTGCGGGTGGCTCCGGCGGCGGCAAGGTCACCAACTGCACCAGCACAGCCGGCGGCTCGGCGACCGGCGACGAGTCCGGCTGCGCCCCGACGAGCGCCAGCAGGATCGCCAGATGGCCGACGACGCTCGCGGCCGCCGTGAGCAGGCGATTCCGATTCGCCGTTGGGCGATGGGCCTGCGTCACGGAGACCTTTGAGCGCCGGTTAGCTGAGGACGATCAGCACGACCCGACGGTTGGCCTGACGGCCCGCCCGGTCCTTGTTCGGGGCGGCCGGCGACTCGGCGCCATACGAGATAGTGCTGATCCGGTTCAGCGGCACGCCATGCTGGTTGAGATAGCGGCGGACGTTCTCGGCCCGCTCCTGGCCCAGCCGGTAGTTGGCGTCCTTCGAGCCGGTGGCGTCGGTGTGGCCCTGGACCTCGACGTAGACGTTGCGGTTGTCGGTCTTTAGCTTCTCGGCGAAGGCGTCCAGCCGCGCCTCGGTCTCGGGCGACAGGGCCGCCTTGGAAACGCCGAACTTCATGCTGTCGTCGGACAGGACCTCGGAATAGAGGAACTTGCCTTCGGCCAGCTTGCCGGCGGCGGTGGCCCGGTCCAGCGCATCCCTGGCGGTGCCTTCAACCGCCGCGACCTGGGTTTGGATCGTGTCGACGCGGCCGCTGACCGCATCGGTGCGGGCGCCGACGACGGCGACTTCTTCCCTGACGAAGCCTTTGGTGGCGCAGCCGCCCAGGCTCACCACTCCAAGCAATGCTGCCCCCGCAATCATTACCTTCGACGTAGGGTGGATCATTCAATTCTCTCCGCTTGGGTTGGTCCCCCGACCGTCGTTAAGCTTTGAACGGCTCATTCTGTCGGGTCTGAAAGGGGCCATTTTCGGGCGCAGCTTGGCTGTTGAGCCGGGTCAATTCGGCATCGGGAGCCGAGAAGGGGCTTGCCATGAGTTTGGTGTTGTAGTTAGGTATAACACCAGATCGGCGAGGGTCGGCGGTCGCCATTGCGGCGCGCGGCGGCTATCCGGAACGAACGATGGATCCAGAGTGGAACGACAGTCAGCCGATTTACCGTCAGATCCGCGACCGGGTGGTGGCGATGATCCTGGACGGCCTGCTCAAGGCGGGCGACCCGGCGCCCTCGGTGCGCGCGGTGGCCGCCGAGACGCGGGTGAACCCGCTGACGGTGCTCAAGGCCTATCAGCAGCTCGTCGACGAGGATCTGATCGAGAAGCGGCGGGGGCTGGGGATGTTCGTGAAGGTGGGCGCGCGCGACCGGCTGCTGCAGGCCGAGCGGGAGAAATTCCTGACCGAGCAGTGGCCCGAGATCCACGCCACCATTCAGAGGCTAGGCCTGGCGGACGATCTGCTGGGCGGCTCCGTCACACCGACGCAGCGCGGGAAGGCGTAGGCGCATGACCAGCATCGAGGCCCGCGGCCTGCGCAAGAGCTACGGCAAGACCGTCGCGCTGGACAGGATCGACCTGCGGGTCGAGGAGGGGCGCATCCTGGGGCTGATCGGTCCCAACGGCGCCGGCAAGAGCACGGCGCTGCAGGCCATCCTGGGCCTGATCCCGCACGAGGGTGAGCTGAAGGTGCTGGGCCGCGATCCGTGGACGGCGCGCGAGGCGCTGATGACCGACGTCTGCTTCATCGCCGACGTGGCGGTGATGCCGCGCTGGATGCGGGTGTGGCAGGCGCTGGACTACATGGACGGGGTGCATACCCGGTTCGACCGCGCCAAGGCCGAGGGGTTCCTGGCCAAGACGAACATCAAGCGCGAGAGCAAGGTCCGCGAGCTGTCGAAGGGCATGACCGCCCAGCTTCACCTGGCGCTGGTGATGGCGGTCGACGCCAAGCTGCTGGTGCTGGACGAGCCGACCCTGGGCCTGGATATCCTCTATCGGAAGCAGTTCTACGACAGCCTGCTGACCGACTATTTCGACCACAACCGCACGATCGTGGTCTCGACCCACCAGGTCGACGAGATCGAGCACATCCTGACCGACGTGGTGTTCCTGGACAGCGGCCGGATCGTGCTGGACGTCAGCATGGAAGCCTATGAGGCCCGGTTCGCCGAGCTGCTGGCGACGCCGGAACAGGTGGCGAGCGCGCGCAGCCTGGGACCGATCCACGAGCGGCAGCTGTTCGGCCGCAGCATCCTGATCTTCGACGGTATCGATCGCGCCCGGCTTGACGGGCTGGGCGAGGTGCGGACCCCCGGCCTGGCCGACGTGTTCGTGGCCAAGATGATCGCCACCTTCCCCGGCCGGGAGCAGGCGGCATGAGCGCGGATCGTAAGGTGCGGCCGTTCTACTGGTCGGTCCGCCGGGAGCTCTGGGAGCATCCGGCGATCTACCTCGCGCCGGCGGGCGCGGCGGCGGTGGGCCTGCTGGGCTTCCTGGTCAGCACGCTGTGGCTGGCGCGGTCGGTGGCCGGGGCGGTCCCGAAGAACGACGGCCTGATGATGCCCTACGTCTTCACCGCCCTGGCGGTGATGGTGATCGGCTTCCTGGTCTCGATCTTCTACGCCCTGGGCGCGCTGAACGGCGAACGGCGGGACCGCAGCATCCAGTTCTGGAAGTCGCTGCCGGTGTCGGACCTGACCACGGTGCTGGCCAAGGCGGCCGTGCCCCTGCTGGTGCTGCCGGTGGTGCTGCTGGCGGTGATCATCGGCGCGCAGCTGATCATGCTGGTGCTCAGCACCATCGTGGTCCTGCTGCACGGGGTCGATCCCGGCCGGCTGTGGGCGCGGGTGGACATGCGGCTGATGTGGACGGTCCTGCCGTACGGACTGTTCATCAACGCCCTGTGGCTGGCGCCGGTCTACGCCTGGCTGCTGCTGATCTCGGGCTGGGCCAAGCGGATGACCTTCGTCTGGGCCCTGGCCCCGCCGCTGGCCGTGGCCCTGTTCGAGCGCCTGGCGTTCAACTCCAGCCATTTCATCCACTTCCTCATCGAGCGGCTGCTGGGCGGCTTCGGCGAAGCCTTCAGCGTTCGCGGCGAGGGCCGGGCGGCGATCGACAAGTTCTCGGACATCGACCCGATCCACGCCTTCTCCAGTCCGCACATCTGGGGCGGCCTGGCCGTCGCCGGACTGTTGCTGGCCGTGACCATCCGGCTGCGACGATCCCGCGACCCGATCTGACCTGACCTGATCTGACTTCAACCCAATCGTGATCTGCCCAACAGGAGGTGCTGCGTGAGCACTGCTGCCTTGACGCCTGCCGTCAGCCCAAGATCCGCCGCCGCCGTTCTGCAAGGCGCCGGCCGCCTCTGGTTCGCCGCCGCCGTGATCGGTCAGGCGCTGTTCCTGACCTATATCCTCGTCTTCTACGTACCCTCGACGCTCAGCGGGGATTTCGCCGCCTGGGCCAAGAACACCATGCTGATCACCGGCTATGTGGCCGGCGACACGGCAGGCAACCTGGCGTTCGGCGCCCATGTGCTGATGGCGGCGGTCGTCACGTTCGGCGGGACGCTGCAACTGGTCCCACAGATCCGGGCCCGGGCGCCGGGCGTCCACCGCTGGGTGGGTCGTGCGTTCATGACCACGGCGATCGCCGCCAGCGTCGTCGGGCTCTGGATGACCTGGGGGCGCGGCACCGCGGAAACCCTGTCCAGCGCCATCGCCATCACGATCGACGCCGTGCTGATCTTCGTCTTCGCGGCGCTGGCCTGGCGGATGGCGGTGAAGCGGAACGTGGCCAGTCACCGGCGCTGGGCGATGCGCGCCTTCATCGTCGCCAACGGTGTCTGGTTCATGCGGCTGGGCTTCGTGGCTTACGGCATGGCGCGCAGCGTGGCGGGCGACGTCCTGCCCAGCATGGGCGCCTTCTTCCAGGTCTGGAACTTCGGCGCCTATCTGCTGCCGCTGGCGATCCTGGAGCTCTATTTGCTGGCCCAGGCGAGGGGTGGGCCGTCCGCCCGGCTGGCCATGGCCGGCGGCCTGACCGTCGCGACGCTGGTGATGAGCGTCGGCATCGCCGGGTCCTGGTTCGGCCTGTTCGCGCCCGTCCTCGCGAAGCTCTGAGGACGCCACGCCATGAACCTCCAAGCCAGTCCGGGCGCACCCGCCATCCTGCATTTCGGCGCGGCGGCGCTGCTGTTCCTGCACATCGCCGGCGGCAGCGTGGGCATCGTCGCGGGCTATGTGACGATCTTCGCGCGCCGGGGCGGGTGGCTGCACCGCCGGGCCGGGACGGTGTTCTTCGTGGCCATGCTGTTCATGACGGTGATCGCCGCGGGCGTGGCCCCGTTCCTGAACGAGGACCAATGGACCAACACCACGGCGGCGGTGTTCGCGCTGTATCTGGTGACCACCGGCTGGGCGGCGGCGCGACGGCCGGCGGGCGAACTGGGCCTGTTCGAGCGGATGGCCGTGCTGGCGCCCCTGGGCATCGCCGCCCTGGGGCTGGCCATGATCTCGGGGCTGGCGCGGAGCTACCCGGCCGAGGACTTCGCGAGCGTCTACATCTTCGCCGCCGTCTCGGCGCTGGCGGCGGTCTGCGACCTGCGGATGATCCGGCGCGGCGGGATACGCGGCCCCGGCCGCATCGCCCGGCACCTCTGGCGCATGGGCGCGGCGCTGTTCGTCGCCACGGGCTCGTTCTTCTTCGGCCAGCAGGCGTTCCTGCCGGCGCCGATCCGGGAGAGCGTCCTGCCCGCCGTGCTTGGCCTCGCGCCGCTGGTGCTGATGGCCTTCTGGCTGGTGCGCACCCGCTTCCCGCGCCTGGCCCGGCTCACGCCGGCCACCCCATGACCTTCAAGGATCGGAGCGCAGCCATGCGTCGTCTCCCAGGCCTGATCGCCGCGGCCGCGCTGGTCGCGAGCGTCGCCCAGGCCGCCGACTACCGCGCGCCCCGGACAGCCTTCGGCCAGCCGGACCTGCAGGGCCTCTGGACCAACTCGTCGCTGACCATGCTGCAACGGCCGCCGGGCCTGAAGACCCTGATCCCGACCGAGGCGGAGGCGGCGATGATGCAGGCGGGCTTCCGCAAGATGGTCGACAGCCTGATCAGCACGACGCCCATCGACCCGAACAGCCCGGCCCCGCCGGTGGTGGATGAGGCGCCGCAGGCCGACTACCTGGAGATGGACCTGAACCTGGCCCGGATCGACGGCCAGCCCCGCACGTCCTGGATCGTCGAGCCGGCCGACGGCCGCCTGCCGTTCACGGAGGCCGGGCGTCTGGCGCAACGCAAGAGCGGCGAGGAAAGCTTCGACGGGCCGGAAGGGCGCCCGACGGCGGAGCGCTGCCTGACGGCCATCGGCTCGACCGAGGGGCCGCCGATGATGAACAGCGGTTTCAACAACCACTATCAGATCATCCAGAACCGGGACCACGTGGCCATCCTGGTGGAGATGAACCACGACATGCGGATCGTCCGCCTGGGCGATCGCACCCATCCGCCGGACAGCGTCCGGCCGTGGATGGGCGACTCGGTCGGCTGGTGGGAGGGCGACACCCTGGTCGTCGAGACGACGAACCTGAATCCGAAGGGGTCCCGCGTCTCCAGCCTGGGCGGCGGCTTCACCTATTCGCCGCAGGCCAAGGTGATCGAACGGTTCACCCGCACGGGCAAGGACCAGATGCTCTACGCCTTCACCGTCGAGGATCCGGTCACCTTCGCCAGGCCCTGGCGGGCCGAGATGGCGATGCGGACAGCCGCCGGACCGATCTACGAATACGCCTGCCACGAGGGCAACTACAGCGTCCCCAACATCCTGGGCGGGGCGCGGGCGCAGGAGGCCGCCGCCCGCCCGACGGCGAGCGTCAGACCCTAGAGCCGTCGGCGGTTGGCTTGAGCGGTCGGTGGCTCGAGACGTTTGCTTGGAAAACAGACCCTTCACCGAAATCCCGCCCCAACAAAATCAATGGTTTTAGGACTTCTGGGCTGCGCTAATCTCGCGGCGAGATGCCCCAATAGTCGAGAACTGCGAGGACTTCGTCACGGGGATAGTGCTCCCCAGCGCTGACGAGTTCGGCTCGGATTTGAGCTAGTCGCTCCCGCGCAGACTTTTGAATGCCTGGGTTCAAGTCGATTACGCCGTGCGGTCTCTTTACTCCCGGCTCTTTCGGCCAACTTTCGGGATAGTCTGCCCAATCGAAATAGTCCGTTAGGGTCAGATTGGACTCAACCACCTCTTCGTGATCGCACTCCCATCTATAGAGATTGCGGGCGCACACCCGGAGCATGGCTTTGATGTCGAACATGCTGTCGGTGAACGCCTTCAGCGGCGTGGGCAAAAGGACCATGTTGGCGACACAGGAGTAGAAGCGTCGGTCTTGCACGACCGCGTTCGCTTTCTGAAACTTCGGATCGTCGACGCCCCAGAGGTGGCAACACGACCAGTTCGGACGGGATTGCTTCCTCAAGCCCACGGCCAGGGTAAGGGCGTTGTTTGCGTAGATATTTCCCTCGACCTTGTGGATTACGGTGCCGCTAGACCGCGTCATGTTCATCTGCGGTGCGGACCAGTTCCCCTTGAAGAAGTGCCGTCCGCGCGCGTGAGCGGGATACCAGACAGGCAGAAGCTGGAAGGTCTCAGGCGCAACCCACCTTGCGGTCCGCTCGATGAGCGAAGCCATCTCACGCACGCCGATCTCAGCGCGCAGCGTGTCCAACCCGTCCGAAACTTCCACTCGTTAGCCTTTGATCACGTGGGAGACGCCGTGCGCTCGATACGTGATCTCGATCACCTTCCGGCTCTTCACATCACCTCGGCACTCAAGGCGTGCCGCGCCTTCGTGGAAAGCGTCAGTCGAGATTTTGCCGCTGACCGTCAGGACGCGCTGCCCGGCGGTCCGCCGACCTAGCTTCCATGTGTCATGCAGGAAAGACTCGCCGGGCTTCAGGCCTCCCCGGAATGTATCGACACAGGCCTTCAGCCAATCGAGCTCATCGGGCTCGATCCCGTCGTCGGGCTCTGGCTGAGGAATGGCAGCAATCGACGCCTCGTTCAGGCCACCCTTTAGCTTTGGACGGACGGCCTGCACGTCGTTCTCGAAGAGCGTGAAGACGGTCCCGTTTTCGCATCGGCCGCGCCACACGAACTCATCGCGCGACGACTGCCGGGTGTCCAAATCTACGAGCTTGTCGCATTGCCTCGACACGACAACCCACACTGCTGCCGCTGGCGTGAGCGAGTTCAAAGCCCCAAACCGCGCGCCGCCCAGGCGATCATACCGGCCAGGCTCGCCCTGGCGGGTGGCCGTCAACTCGACCGATGGGCCGACCTTCTTCTCAAGGTCGCCGCGACTTGTCGGCGCTAGGCTCAGCAACGGCGTCGCTGGCGGCCTTTCCGCCGCCTCCGACTTCCCTGGCTCCGATCCTCCACACGCCGATAGGCCTAGCGCTAGAAGCGCAGCGAGATTGATCGTCGAAGGCCTCATTCGGTCCCCCCGTCCGGTAGTCGGTCTAATAGCCTCGCGCGGCCTTCAAAGGCTGACGTTGAGCGGAGGTTGGGTAAAGTCTCGTGCGCGCTTCCAAGTTGCAAAGCACCACCCGCTTGGTCGCTTAAGGCGAGGCTTGCAATTTCCACAATCCACCTTTGGGCGGCGTTCGGCAGGTCCGCTTGCCGGCCAAGCGCGCCCTTCGTCACGCGTGCGCGCCGCGGTCGTCGCAGCTCCATGAGTCCACGCCCTAGCTGACGGTGTCCTCGCGGATGGTGCGGCGGGCCATCCAGAAGCAGACGAAGGCGATCAGGCCGAACATGGTCGAGGCGATCAGCGCCCAGCGGACGCCCTCGGCCGGGCCCATGCCCATGCCCTTGTTGAAGTAGTCCGACAGCAGGCCGACGGCGAGCGGGCCCAGGCCCAGGCCGATCAGGTTGATGATGAACAGCAGGATGGCCGCGGCGGTGGCGCGCATGTGGGGCGGCACCACCGACTGGCCCGTGCCGTAGACCGGGCCGTACCAGAGCGTGCCCAGGAAGTAGTTCACCGGCAGGATCATCAGGGCCATCAGCGCGGAATCCACCGAGACGGCGGCGATGTAGACGGGGATGGTGATCAGGCTGGCGATGGCCGGGGCCACCATGTAGGCGCGCAGGTCCTTGGCGCCGTACTTGTCGGCGATCCAGCCGCCGGTGATCGAGCCGATGGCGCCGGCGATGCCGCTCATGATGCCCAGGGCCAGCCCCAGGAAGCCCACCGACTTCAGGTCGTAGCCCAGGGTCAGGCCGATGGAGGAGGCGAGGCTCTGCACCTCCGGCCCGTGGTTGCGCAGGAAGAACGAGGCGGTGAAGGGGGCGTGGCCGTAGCCGATGAAGGCCTTGATGGCGGCGGCGAAGGCGATGAACCAGAACGTCCGGCGCTTCAGCAGATAGGACATCGTTTCGCTGAACGTGGCCGAGGCGGCGGCGATCTTCTGGGATTCGATCTTCACCAGGCGGCGGGGCTCCTTCAGCGTGAAGAAGGCCAGCAGCGCGAAGAGGATGCCGGGCACGCCGGCCACCAGGAAGGCGGTGCGCCAGCCGTGGGCGTCGGCCACCAGCCCGCCCATGATCAGGCCCAGCAGGCCGCCGATGGGGGTGCCCATGGAGTAGAAGGCCAGCGCCGAGGCGCGCTTTTCCTTCGGCGTGTAGTCGACGATCAGCGAGTGGGCGGGCGGGGTGCAACCCGCTTCGCCGACGCCGACGCCGATCCGGTAAAAGATCAGCTGCCAGAAGTTGCCGGCCGTGGCGCAGAGCGCGGTGAACCCGCTCCAGACCAGGGTGGCCGAGCCGATGATGTAGGCGCGGTTCTTGCGCTCGGCCATGCGGGCGATCGGGATGCCGAGGAAGGTGTAGAAGACCGCGAAGGCCAGGCCGCTCATCAGGCCCAGTTGCCAGTCGGCGAGGCCCAGATCCTGCTTGATCGGCTCGGCCAGGATGTTGATCACCTGCCGGTCGAGGAAGTTGATGATGTAGATGCCCAGCAGCAGCCACATGGCGTAGCGGGCATAGGCCTTCGAGAAGGGGGCGGCCTGCAATCCGCCGGCGGCATGCGGCGCGGTGACGGGGCCGCCGGGGGACACGGCTTCGGGCATGGTGGGCGCGATCCTCGAATACTTTTATGATTGGCGCGAACTAGATCGCGCCCGGCGGCCAGCCGCAAGCGCGCAAGTGTTTCAACATCGCAGTATGGAGTCCGTCCGATGGAACTGGTGATCGGGACCAAGAAATGGTCGACCTGGTCGTTGCGGCCCTGGCTGGTGATCAAGCGCTCGGGGCTGCCGTTCACCGAGACGCTGGTCGAGCTTCGCCAGGAAAACAACATGAGCGAGGCGGCGATCCGCGCCCATTCGCCGTCGGGCCTGGTGCCGGCGCTGAAGGCCGATGGCCTGGTGATCTGCGACAGCCTGGCGATCAGCGAGTATCTGGCCGAGAAGGCGCCCGGCCTGTGGCCGACGGACCCGGCGGCGCGGGCGCTGGCGCGGGCGGCGACAGCCGAGATGCACTCGGGGTTCCAGTCCCTGCGCGGCGAGTGTCCCATGGCGCTGGAGGTCCAGCCCAAGGACACCGAGCTGTCGCCGGCGACCCATAAGGACATCCGGCGGATCACCGCGTTGTGGAACGAGATGCTGGGCCGGTTCGGGGGGCCGTTCCTGGCCGGCGAATGGTCGATCGCCGACGCGTTCTATACCCCGGTGGCGTCGCGGTTCCGGACCTATGGCGTGAGGCTGTCGGACTTCGGCGACGCGGGGCCGGCGGGGGAATACTGCGCGCGCCTGCTGCAGACGCCGGAATTCCTGGCGTGGGAAGCCGACGCGACATGAAGCGCGTCGCGGGCCTGTTGCGGGCGGTGAACGTGGGCGGCCGCAAACTGCTGATGGCCGACCTCAAGCGGATCGCGGGGGCGGCGGGTTTCGACGCGCCGTCGACGCTGCTGGCCAGCGGCAACGTCCTGTTCGGCACGACGCTCGCGCCCGAGGCGGCGGAGAAGACGCTGGAGGCGGCGATCCAGGCGGACCTGGGCCTGGCCGCCGACGTCATGGTGCGCGACCTGGCGCAGCTCACGGCCGTGATCGCCGCCAACCCGTTCCCGCGCCAGGCCAAGGACGAGCCCAGCCGGCTGATGGCCATGTTCCTGACCGGCGAGCGGCAGGGCGAGCTAAGCCTGTTGGATAGCGCCTGCGTGGCGGGCGAGGAGGTCAGGCTCGGGCCGGGCTGCCTCTACATCTGGTTCCCTGGCGGCGCGGGCACCTCGAAGCTCTCCAACGTCGTGATCGAGCGACGGCTGAAGGTGCGCGGCACGGCGCGCAACTGGAACACCGTGAACAAGCTGGCGGCGCTGCTGGACGCCTAGACCTTCGCCCAGCCCGCCAGGATCTTGTCCAGGGTGATCGGGTACTCGCGCACGCGCACGCCACAGGCGTTGTAGACCGCGTTGGCCACCGCGGCGCCGACGCCGCAGATGCCCAGCTCGCCCACGCCCTTGGCCTTCAGCGGCGACGACTTGTCGTCAACTTCGTCCAGGAAGACGACATCCTGGTGGGGGATGTCGGCATGCACCGGCACCTCGTAACCCGCCATGTCGTGGTTGATGAAACAGCCGTAGCGCTTGTCGACCACGGCCTCCTCCATCAGGGCCGCGCCGACGCCCATGGTCATGGCGCCGATCACCTGGCTGCGGGCGGATTTCGGATTGAGGATGCGTCCGGCGGCGAAGGCGCCGCCCATCCGCCGGACACGGATCTCGCCGGTCTGAGCATCGACGCCGGCTTCGACGAAGTGCGCGCCGAAGGTGGACTGGGCGTAGGCCTTGTCCAACCCCTCGAACTCGATGGTGTCTTCCGCCGACAGGCCGGCGTCGCCGGCGAGCTCGGCCAGGGTGGCGCTTTTATTGCCCGACCGGATCTTGCCGTCGTCGAACACCGCCGTGGCGGGGTCGAAGCCGGCCTTGCGGGCCAGGGCCTCGCGCAGCTTGACGCAGGCCGCATAGACGCCTGAGGAGGCGCTGTTGCCACCCCATTGCCCCCCCGAGCCCGACGACGCCGGGAAGCTGGAGTCGCCCAGCAGAACCACGACCTTTTCCACATCGACGCCCATCATCTCGGCGGCGGTCTGGGCGATGACGGTGTAACTGCCGGTGCCGATGTCGGTCATGTCGGTGGCGACGGTGACCACGCCCTTCCGGTCGATCCCGACCCGGGCGGCGGACGTCATGCTGATGTTGTTGCGGAACGCCGCGGCCATGCCCAGCCCGACCAGCCAGCGGCCGTCCCGGACCCGGCCGGGGGTCGCGCTGCGCTTGTCCCAACCGAACCTCTGGGCGCCGGTGCGCAGGCAGCCGATCAGGTCGCGATGCGAGAACGGGCGCTTCGGGCCGGCCTCCGGATCGTACTGCACGTCATTGCGGATGCGCAGCTCGACCGGATCGATCTTCAGCTTCTCCGCCAGCTCGTCCATGGCGATCTCCAGCGCCATCAGGCCCGGCGCCTCGCCCGGCGCGCGCATGGCGTTGCCCTCGGGCAGGTCCAGCACGGCCAGCCGGTGGGCGGTCATGCGGTTCTCGCCGGCGTAGAGCAGGCGGGTCTGGTTGGCCGCCGTCTCCGGGCCGCCGCCGGGCAGGTCGCCGGACCAGCTCTCGTGGCCGATGGCGGCGATGCGGCCGTCCGGGCCGCAGCCGATGCGGATGCGCTGGATGGTGGCGGGCCGGTGGGTGGTGTTGTTGAAGATCTGCGTCCGCGCCAAAGCCACCTTGACCGGCCGGCCGGCGGCCCTCGCGCCCAGGATGGCGGCCAGGGCGTCGGCGCGAATCCACAGCTTCGACCCGAAGCCGCCGCCGATGTAGGGCGAGATGACCCGCACGTTCTCCTTGGGGATCAACAGGGTCTCGGTCAGGTCGCGGACCGCCCAGGCGATCATCTGGTTCGAGGTCCAGACCGTGAGCTTGTCGCCCTCCCAGGCCGCGGTCGTGGCGTGGGGCTCCATCATCGCATGGCACTGGTCGGGGGTTGTGTAGGTCTCGTCCAACTGGACGGAGGCCTTGGCGAAGGCGCCGGCGAAGTCACCCACGGCGGTGTCGGGCTTGTCGGCGCCCGCATCGGGGTTGGGCGCGGGCTTCTGGGCGGTCTTGATCGCGACGGCCAGGTCGTAGGCGCCCTTCGTCGCGGCGTAGCGGACCTTGATCCGGCGCGAGGCGTCGCGGGCCTGTTCGAACGTCTCGGCGACGACGATGGCCACGGCCTGGTCGAAGTGCTGCACCTCAGGGCCGGCCAGCAGCCTGGCGGTGTGGGCCTTGGCTTTCGCGAGCTTGCCGGCGTTCTGGTAAGTGACCACCGCGATGACGCCCGGCGCCCGCTTGGCGGCGCTGACGTCGAGGCTGGTGATGCGGCCCTTCGCGATCGACGCGCCCAGGATGTAGCCGTAGGCGGCGTTGGGGGCGACGTCGTTGCGCTCATAGGCGTAAGGCGCGGTCCCGGTGGTCTTCAGCTTGCCGTCGATGCGGTCGATCGGCTTGCCGACCACCTTCAGGCGGTCGATCGGGTTGGTGGTGGCGGGGCTGTCGAATTTCATGGCTCAGGCCCTCGCCTGTTCGAACACGGCGGCGAGCGTCCGCTCGGCCAGTACGGTCTTGAAGGCGTTCTGCGGGGTGGTGCGGGCGCCGGCCAGAACCGCGTCGGCGACCGCTTTCGGACCCTGCGCCATGCGGGCCTCGGCGGCTTCGACGCGCCAGGGCTTGTGGGCGAGGCCGCCGAACGCCGCGCGGCCCGTTCCGTCGCGCTGGAGCACGGCGGCGACCGAGACCAGGGCGAAGGCGTACGAGGCTCGGTCGCGGACCTTGCGATAGATGTGCGTCCCCCCCAGCGGCGGTGGCAGCACCACGGCGGTAATCAACTCGCCGGGGGCGAGGTCGGTCTCGATGTGTGGGGTCGTTCCCGGCAACCGGTGGAAGCTGGCGATGGGGATGGCGCGCGTTCGGCCGTCGGCGTGGACCGTCTCGACGGTCGCGTCCAGCAGGCGCATGGCGACCGCCATGTCGCTGGGATGGGTGGCGATGCACTGGTCGCTGGTCCCCAGGATCGCGAGGTTCCGGTTGAAGCCCTGGAGCGCCGAGCAGCCCGATCCCGGCGCTCGCTTATTGCAGGGCATGGTGGGGTCGTAGAAGTACGGGCAGCGCGTGCGCTGAAGCAGGTTGCCCGCCGTCGTCGCCTTGTTGCGGAGCTGGCCCGAGGCGCCGGAGAGCAGGGCCCGGCTCAGCACGGCGTAGTCCTTGCGCACGCGCCTGTCGGCCGCCAGGTCGGTGTTGCGGACCAGGGCGCCGATGCGCAGGCCGCCCTGGTCGGTCTCCTTGATCTTGTCCAGGCCCAGCCGGTTGATGTCGATCAGATGTGGCGGGACCTCGATCTCCAGCTTCATGAGGTCGAGCAGGTTGGTGCCGCCGGCGATGAACCGGGCCTTCGGGTTCTTGAGCGCTGCGGCGGCGGCCTCGGCGGGCGTGGCGACGCGTTCGTAGGTGAAGGGCTTCATGCCTTGATCCCTCCGACTTCGCTGATGGCCTCGATGATGTTCGAGTAGGCCCCGCAGCGGCAGATGTTGCCGCTCATCCGCTCGCGAACCTCGTCGGCCGTTGCGCGGGGGTCGTCGAGATCGGCGCTGACGTGACTGGGGACCCCGGCCTTGAGTTCGGCCAGCATCCCGGCCGCCGAGCAGATCTGGCCCGGCGTGCAGTAGCCGCACTGATAGCTGTCGTGGGCGACGAACGCGGCCTGCAGCGGGTGCAGGTCGTCGGGGCGACCCAGGCCCTCGATGGTGGTGATCTCGTCGCCGTCGTGCATGGCCGCCAGCGTGAGGCAGCTGTTGATCCGCCGCCCCGCCACCAGCACGGTGCATGCGCCGCACTGGCCGTGATCGCAGCCCTTTTTGGCGCCGGTGAGATGGGCGTGCTCTCGCAGAGCGTCCAGCAGCGTGGTGCGCGTGTCGACCGTAAGCGTCATGGTCCTGCCGTTGACCTTTAGCCGGGTCGTGGCGGACGGCGGGGGGCGGTCCTGCGGCGAATCCTGGGCGCTGGCCGGCGCGGTGGCGATCGTTGCGGTGGCGACGCCGCCCGCCAGGATTCCCCGACGTGACACGGGTATGAAGTCCTCGTCCATTGTGTCCCTCGCAAGTTCGCGGGGCGACAACGTGCGAGGCGGGCTTTGGCGCCAGCTACGAATGGCTCTCAACTTTTTTTGGATGACGTGTCTGTCTGGGCCGTCGTCATCCGTCGAAGGGGTAATGGGGCCGAGCCCCGCGCCAAAAGGAGTTTCCCATGCGCTACATGTACATCGTCCGCTCCAGCCACCAGGGCCCGCCGTCGGAGGCGCTGATGGAGGCCATGGACAAGCAGGCCAAGGAAGAGATCCAGTCCGGCCGGATGATCGACCAGGGCGGCCTGCTGCCGGTGGCGATGGGCGCCGAGATCGTGCTGAAGGGCGACAAGATCTCGGTGGTGGACGGGCCGTTCGTGGAGTCCAAGGAAGTGATCGGCGGCTTCGCGATCTTCGAGTTCCCCGGCAAGGAAGAGGCCATCGCCTCGGCGCAGCAGTTCATGGAAATGCACCGCCAGCACATGCCCGGCTGGGAAGGCGTCTGCGAAATGCGGCCGATGGCGGTGCACGGCGTCGAGGACGAGGCCTGTGCCAGCTCCTAGGACCCTCGGGGCCGGGTGACCGACGCCGGCGTCCAGCGCACGATCCTCGCCGTCTGGCGGATCGAACAACCCAGGCTGCTGGCCAGCCTGGCGCGGATGCTGCGCGACGTGCCGCTGGCCGAGGAGCTGGTCCAGGAGGCGCTGGTCGCCGCCCTGGAGACCTGGCCCAGGACCGGCGCGCCGGAACGGCCGGGGGCGTGGCTGATGGCGACCGCCAAGCGCCGCGCCCTCGACCATCTGCGCCGTGGCCGGATGCTGGCGCGCAAGCACCAAACGCTGGCGGCGACGCTGGAGGTCGAGGCGCCGGCGATGCCCGACGTGGACGACGCCCTGGACGACGATATCGGCGACGAGCGGCTGCGGCTGATCTTCACCGCCTGCCATCCGGTGCTGCCGCGCGAGGCGCGGGCCGCGCTGACCCTGCGGATGATCTGTGGCCTGACCACCGAGGAGATCGCCCGCGCGTTCCTGCAGACCGAGGTCGCCGTGGGCCAGCGGATCACCCGGGCGAAGCGGACGCTTTCGGACTCCGGCCTGAGCTACGAGACCCCGCGCGGCGACGAACTGGCGGCGCGGATGGGGTCGGTGCTGGAGGTCGTCTACCTGATCTTCAACGAGGGCTACGCCGCGACGCGCGGCGGCGACTGGATGCGGCCGCAGCTGTGCCACGAGGCGCTGCGGCTGGGGCGGATCCTGGTGGCGATCGCGCCGGGCGAGGCGGAAGCGCACGGCCTGCTGGCGCTGATGGAGCTGAACGCATCGCGGGCCGCGGCGCGCGAGGACGCCGACGGGCGGCCGATCCTGCTGCTGGATCAGGACCGCGGGCGATGGGACCTGCTGCAGATCCGGCGCGGCCTGCTGGCGCTGGCGCGGGCCCAGGCGCGGGGCGGATCGCAGGGCTTCTACGCGCTGCAGGCCGCGATCGTCGCCTGCCACGCGCGGGCGGGGACGGCGGCGGCGACCGACTGGACGCGGATCGCGGACCTCTATGGCCAGCTCGCCGCGCGCTGGCCCTCGCCGGTGGTCGAGCTGAACCGCGCCATCGCGGTGGGGTTCGCCGAGGGGCCGGCGGCGGGGCTGGCGATCGTGGACGGGTTGCGCGAGGAGCCCGCGCTGCGCCGCTATCACCTGCTGCCGAGCGTGCGGGGCGACCTGCTGGTCAAGCTGGGCCGGCTGGCGGAGGCGCGGGCCGAATTCCTGCATGGCGCGGCGCTGGCCGGCAACGGGCAGGAGCGGGCGTTCCTGGAACGGCGGGCGGCGGCCTGCGGCTGAGCGCCGTACCAAATCTTCGATATTGAAACAGACGTGCAATGCGGGCGCGATACGGCGGGCGGATCCGGTGAGACGCCGGTCGGAGCGCATTGCCGTATCGGCAAGGCGCTCGTAAAATCGGTACGAACGCCCAGCCGCGAGCCGGGCGAAGAAGGATGGGGAGCTAAGGCCATGCAAAAGGTCGTTATCGCAGCGCTGGGGGCCCTGCTGCTGGCCGGCGTCGCCGCCGCGCCGCTGAACGCCGCCGCCGCCGAGGCGGCGAAGGCGCCCGCCAAGGCCGCGCAAGCCGCGCCCTGGAAGCCCACCAAGAACGCGTTCGGCCAGCCGGATCTGGCCGGCTCCTGGAGCAATGCGACCCTGACGCCGATGACGCGCCGGCCGCAGTTCAAGGACCAGCTCAACTATACCCCCGAGCAGGTCAAGGAGATGGAATCCAGCGCCGCCGCCGAGGTCGAGGAGGGCAACGAGTCCACCGACCCGAACGCCCCGGCCGAAGCGCCCAAGACGCCCCCCGGCGCCAACATCCGGCCCGAGTTCGCCGCCGCCGGTGGCGATGTCGGCGGCTACAACCGCGGTTGGCTGGACCCGGGGAGCCACGTGATGCGGGTGAACGGCGAGCCGCGCACCTCGCTGATCACGACGCAGAACGGCCAGGTCCCGCCGCGCAAGGCGGGCGCTCCGCCGGCCCCGCGCTTCGGTGGCGGCATGGGCTCGTTCGACGGTCCGGAAGTCCGCTCGCTGGGCGAGCGCTGCATCATGTCGTTCGGCCGCAACGCCGGCCCGCCGATGTTCCCGAACGGGTTCTACAACAACAACTATCAGATCGTTCAGACGGCCGACGCCGTGGTCATCCAGGTCGAGATGAACCACGACCTGCGCCAGGTGCGGCTGAACTCGAAGCACCGCACCGACGGCGTCCGCACCTACATGGGCGACTCGATCGGCTGGTACGAGGGCGACACCCTGGTGGTCGAGACGACCAACCTTCCGCAGAACCAGAACTTCATGGGCTCGTGGAAGAACCTGAAGATCACCGAGAAATTCACCCGGGTCGGCCAGCACCGGCTGCTCTATCAGTTCACGGTCGACGACCCGGACACCTGGGACAAGCCGTGGGGCGGGGAATATGAATTCCTGCCGCTGGACGGGGTGATCTACGAGTACGCCTGCCACGAGGGCAACTACGCCCTGCCGGGCATCCTGGCCGGCGCGCGGGCCGAAGAGGCCGAGAAGGCCGAGGCCGCGAAGAAGGCCGCCGAGAAAGCCGAGGCCGACAAGGCCACCGCCGCCAAGGCGACGACGGGCAAGAAGCCCGCGCCGGCCCGCTCGGGGCAGTAGGCGCAGCCCTGCGGCGAACGGTCGCGCCTGAATCCGAGCTTTCCGCCCGGTGCGGGGCGCGCCGTTCACGGGGTTGAAAGTGGTCCGGCATCTACCCTCTCGCGGGCGCCCAGGCGCCACGAGAGGGACCACGAGTGAGCAGCGTACCGTCGGGCGCCGAAGGGGCTTTCGCCTTCATCGCCGAGCATACCAGCGACCTGATCGTCCGTGCGGACGCCCAGGGGATCCTGACCTATGTCTCGCCCGCGGTGCGCCGTTTCGGTTACGAGCCCGCCGATCTGGTCGGCCTGCACCAATCGGCGCTGGTGCACCCGGAGGACGCCGCCAGCCTGGCCGACAAGACCGTTTCCCTGTTCAGCGGCGAAAACGATCCCGGCATGAAGCGCCATCACCGATACCGCGGCGCCGACGGCGCGTGGGTCTGGTTCGAGGGCAATCCGCAGGTGGTGCGCGGACCGGACGGCGAAGTCCTGGAAATCATCAACATCTTCCGCGACGTGACCGCGCGTCTCGCGCTAGAGGCCGAGGCGCGGGAGCGGGCAAGCCTGTTCGAGGCGGCGTTCACCCACGCCGCGATCGGCATGGCCATCGTCGGGCTGGACGGCAGCTTCCTCCGGCTGAACGACGCGTTCTGCCGGATCTGCGGCTATCCCGAGGCCGAGATGCTGGCGATGGATTTCCAGCGCATCACCCATCCGGACGACCTGGACGCCGACCTGGACCTGCTGAACCAGCTGATCGCCGGGGAGATCCCCAGCTACCGGATGGACAAGCGCTACATCCGCGCCGACGGCGAGCAGGCGTGGGTGCGGCTGGCCGTCTCGATGGTGCGCGACGCCGACGGCAAGCCGAAGCATTTCGTGTCCCAGGTCGAGGACCAGTCGGACCGACGCGCGGCGGAGGACGCCCTGCTGGAGAGCGAGGCGCGCTACCGGCTGATCGCCGACAACACCTCCGACATGATCACCATGACGGACCTGACCGGCCGGACGACCTACGCCAGCCCCAGCGTCCGCCAGCTGGGCGTCGGGCCTTCGGAGCTGGAAGGCCGTTCGTTTGCCTACAGCGTTCACCCGGACGACTCCCGCGCGGTGTCCCGTGCGTTCCGCAAGTTGCTGGCCGAGGGCGGCACCACCCGGCTGCGCTGGCGGGGCCATGACGCCAATACCGGCGGATGGACCTGGCTGGAATCCAACGCCAGCCTGCTGAAGGATCCCAAGACCAGCGAGGTGATCGGCTTCCTGGATGTGATCCGGCTGATCGACCTGCAGGTCGAGCAGGAAGAGGCGGTGGCGCAGGCTCACGCCCAGGCGGAGGCGGCCGCGGCAGCCAAGTCTCAGTTCCTGGCCAACATGAGCCACGAGATCCGCACGCCACTGACGGCGGTGCTGGGGTTCACCAACCTGCTGCGCGACATGGAGCTGCAGGACTCGGCGGCGGGCTATGTGCGTCGGATCGCCGGCGCCGGCAACGCGCTGCTGGCCATCGTCAACGACATCCTGGACTTCTCGAAGCTGGAAGCCGGCAAGTTCGAGATCCGGCCGCGCCCGACCCGCGTGGCGGAGGTCTGCGAGGAGACGCTGCTGCTGTTCTCCGGCCAGGCGGAGGCCAAGGGCCTGTCGACCCATTTCGAAGCGGCGCCCGGGCTGCCGAAGGCCGTGATGATGGACGCCGACCGGTTGCGGCAACTGCTGATCAACCTGGTGGGCAACGCCATCAAGTTCACCGAGACCGGCGCCATCACGGTGCGGATCGCGCCGACCGAGACGGGGGCGGTGGCCATCGAGGTGGCCGACACCGGCCCCGGCCTGGACGACGAGGCCCAGGCGCTGCTGTTCCAGCGCTTCACCCAGATCGACGGCTCGATGACCCGCCAACATGGCGGGACGGGCCTGGGCCTGGCCATCAGCCGGGGTATCGCCGAGGCCATGGGCGGCGTCATCGGCGTGACCAGCGTGCCGGGCGAAGGGGCGACGTTCCGCGTGGAGCTGCCGGCGCCGGCGGCCGACCTGCCGGAGGAACTGGCGGGCGAGGACGTGGCGATGTCCATCGACGGCATCCGCGTGCTGGTGGTCGACGACAACCCGGTGAACCGCGAACTGAGCCGCCGCATCCTGGAGGCCGCCGGCGCCGACGTCTCGGACGCGGGCGATGGAGCCGAGGCGCTGGCGCAGCTGGCGCAGCTTCCGGTCGACGTGGTGCTGATGGACCTGCGGATGCCGGTGCTGGACGGGCGGGCGGCGCTGCGAGCGCTGCGGAACACGCCCGGTCCGAACCAGGACGTGCCCGTGCTGGCCTTCACCGCCGACGCGGACCTGGAGGGCGACGGCGACCTGGACGGCTTCGACGGGTTGGTGCGCAAGCCGATCCAACCTGTGGACATGTACAGCGCCATCGCCGGGGCGACCCAATGGGCGCCGGCCGAAAACGAGGACCAGAGCCATGTCGCTGGCTGATGGTCCCCGCGCGCGGCGGGTGCTGGTGGTGGATGACGATCCCAATATCGTGGAACTGATCGTGACCCGGCTGAGCATCGCCGGCCACGAGACGCGCCTGGCGCGAAATGGCGCAGATGCGCTTCAGCGGCTGGCCGATTTCCGCCCCGAGGCCATGGTGCTGGACATCAACATGCCGGTCCTGGACGGCTTCGGCGTGCTGGCGCACATGAAGGCCCAGGGCCTGACCGCCCGGACGCCCACCCTGGTGCTGACGGCGCGCAACAACCGCGAGGACGTGGCCAAGGCCGTGCAGATGGGCGCGCGCGACTACCTTTCCAAGCCGTTCGACGACGCCCAGCTGTTGCAGCGGGTCGGTCGCCTGCTGGCCCGGCCGCGAGGGGCCGGATAGCTCAGGTGACCGGCGCGCGCAGACGGCAGACCAGGCCGTCGCGGGCGTAGTCGATCGCGGCCGGCGCGCCCAGTTCGCCCGTCAGGCCCGACAGCAGCCGCGAGCCGAAGCCGGTGGCCGTCGGGCGCGCGACGGCGGGGCCGCCCGACTCCCGCCACTCCAGATCGACCGCCTCGCCGGTCGGATCGAGCGCCCATCGCAGGCTGACCCGGCCGGTCGCCACCGACAGCGCGCCGTACTTCTAGGCGTTGGTGGCCAGTTCATGCAGGGCCATGGAGATGGCCAGCGCCACATTGGGCGCCAGCCGGGCGCGGGGGCCGTCGATCGCGATGCGCGCCCCCGGCGGATCGTCGTAGGGCCGCACCGCCTCGCGGGCGATATCGGCGATGTCGGCGCTTTCCCAGTTCTCGCGGGTCAGGACGTTGTGGGCGGCGGATAGGGCGAGCAGCCGTTCCGTCAGCCGCTCGCGCGCATCCATCACCGACACGCCGGCGCGCAGGGTCTGGCGGGCCAGGGACTGGATGGTGGCCAGGGTGTTCTTGACCCGGTGGTTCAGCTCGTTGATCAGCAGGCGCTGGCGGTCCTCGGCCAGCCGGGTGTCGGTGACGTCCATGGCCAGGCCGACGTAACCCTGGAAGACCCCGGCCTCGTCGAAGCGGGCGCGGGAGGCGGTTCGCATCCAGCGCCATTCGTCGTCGACGCGGAAGCGGGCTTCCCAGCTGTTGGGCCGCAGATCCGAGCGCGCCAGGGCCCGCGCCTGGGCGACATGGGCGCGGTCGTCCGGGTGCAGCAGCCGACCCCAGGCGTCGCCGGTTAGCTCTTCCAGCGGCAGGCCGGCCATGTCTCGGAACGCGCGGTTGGCGAATTCCAGGCTGCCGTTCGCGTCGGTGACCCAGATCGGGGAGGGGGCGCTGTCGGCCATGGCGCGGAACCGCGCCTCGCTCTCGGCCAGACGCGCGCGGTCGGCGCGGATCCGGGCGTCTTCGAGCTTGGCCTCGGTGATGTCCGCCAGCACGCCCAGCATGCCGACAGCCTGGTCCTGATCGTCCGTCAGCACCCGGCCCCGGATCCGGATCCAGCGCTCCACCTGATCGGTGGGACGGACGATGCGGTACTCGACCTCATAGGCGGTGCGGTCCTGCAGCGCCTGGCCGACGGCCAGCTGGGCCAGCTCGCGATCCTCGGGATGGACGTGCTCCAGCATCTGCGTCCAGGTCATCGTGGGGCCGTCCAAGAGTCCGACCATCTCGGCGGCGCGGGGCGACATGTCGGCCAGGTCGGTGGCCATGTCCCAGCGCCAGTCGCCGAAGCCGGAGGTGGCCAGGGCCAACTCCAGCCGCGCCGCCTGCTCCCGCTCCAGGCGCACGCGTTCGCGACGCTCGGTGACGTCCCGGAACGTCACGCCCAGGCCGGCCTCCAGCGGGAAGGCGCGCAGGTGGAACCAGACGCCGGGGCGCAGCTCGGATTGCGCCTCGGCCTCGACCTCGGTGCGGCCGTTCATGGCCCGCTCCAGGAAGGCGCGCATGTCGGAATCGTCGCCCAGTTCGACCAGATCCCAGGCGACGCGGCCGATCGCGTCCTGCCGGCGCAGTTGGTAGTGCGCCTCGGCGGTGCGGTTGCAGTAGGTGACGCGCCAGTCGAAATCGAACGCCATGAAGCCGTCGCCGATGCTGTCCAACAGCTCGGCCATCTGGCGGTTCTGCGCCGCCTCCAGGCTCGCCGGCGATGCGGTAATCGTCACTCTCCCAGATCGCCCGCGCAATTCGGTCGGTCACCACCGTAGCGAGCCGCTGGCGACAAGGCCATGACCGGGTTCCGTCGTGACGCGGGCCACCGCGTGTGGCTTGATCGGGCGTAACGGTTCGACAGGTGCAGGAAAATCTTGAAGAAGGCCAAGCCAGATTCCCGGGCCGACGCACGGCTGGCGGCGGTGCTCGAGAGCATCAGCGACGTCTATTACGCGGTCGATCGCGACTGGCGGATGGTGCTGTTCAATCGCTCGGCCGAGGAATTCTTCGGGATGCCGCGCGGCGAGATCCTGGGGCGAAGTCTCTGGGAGCTGTTCCCGGGTCGCGACACCGAATTCGGCCGCCTGCTGCAGGTGGCCATGGACGAGCGCAAGTCCGGCCGGATGACCGCGCCCTCGGCGCTGCGCGAAGGGCGGACCGTCGAGGTGCGGATCGCGCCCCTGGCGGACGAGGGGATCGGCGTCTCGATCGACGACATCAGCGAGCGGGCCGAGGCCGAGCGGGCGATGCGGCGCAGCCAGCAGCGGCTGGACCTGGCCGTCGAGGCGCACGGCATCGGCATCTTCGACTGGCACATCCCGAGCGGCCACGTGGTCTGGAACCGCGAACAGGAGGCGCTGTTCGGCTTCGCGCCCGGCACGTTCGACGGGCGCATCGAGCATTGGCGCGCGCTGGCCCTGCCGGAGGATGCAGCGCGGATGGGGGCCGAGGTCGACGCCGCCGTGGCGGCGGGGCAGGAGACCCTGGCCTTCCACTTCGGGATCCGCCGGCAGGATGGGGCGGTGCGCTGGGTCGAGGGGGCCGCGCGGTTCCTCTACGCACCGGACGGGAACGCGAACCGGATGGTCGGCACCAACATGGACATCACCGAGCGCAAGCTCGCCGAGCAGCACCAGCGGTTGTTGATCAACGAGTTGAACCACCGGGTGAAGAACACCCTGGCCATCGTCCAGGCGATGGCCTGGCAGTCGTTCCGGCCCAGCGGCATGGCGAAGAGCGCCGTCGAGGCGTTCGAGGGCCGGCTGTCGGCGCTGTCGGCGGCTCACGACGTCCTGACCCGCCAGAGCTGGGAGGCGGCGTCGATCGGCAGCATCGTGGCCGGGGCCGTCGCGCCGCATCACGCCGACGACGGACGGCTGACCGCCGAGGGGCCGGCGATCGACCTGGACCCCAAGACCGCCGTCGCCCTGGGCCTGGCGATGCACGAGCTGGCGACCAATGCGGTGAAGTACGGAGCGCTGTCCGGGCCGACGGGGCAGGTCGAGGTGCGGTGGACAGTCGATGGCGGCCGGCTGCGGCTGACCTGGCGCGAGAGCGGGGGACCGCCCGTCGCCCCGCCCAGCCAACGCGGCTTTGGCGCGCGGTTGCTGGAACAGGGGCTGGCCGAGGAATTGCGCGGATCGGTGCGGCTGGAGTTCCGGCCCGAGGGCGTGCTCTGCACCGTGGAGGCGTCGCTGGGCGACTAGTAGGCCGGCTGGGCCTCCTGATTGTCGCCGGCGCCCAGGCTGACTTCGAAATCCTGCAGGGTGTCCATCAGCTCGACCACCTGGGCGGCCAGCGGCTTGCCGCGCGGGAACTGGTAGCGCCAGTAGGTGGCGATGTGGCTGACCAGGCCGCAGCCATCGCCCAGGGACAGGAACATCTCGGGCGACTTCAGCAGGAAGTCGCGGAAGGCCAGCGCGTTGCCGTCGACCGTGAGCTGGGAGAACACCTCGTCGTAGACGCCCAGGTGGCCCATCACCGACTTGACCTGGCGTTCCATCTTCTGGCGCAGGCGGCCCTTGAGCGATTCGAGTTCGGCGGCGGTGCTGGTGTCGATGGGCCCGATGACACGCACCCGACCCAGCTCGCTGAACACGTCGCGCAGATTGGCCCACAGGGTGTTCAGCACCCACTTGTAATAGAGGAAGCCCTTCCACGCGAAGATGCCCTCCTTGTAGTTCTCCTTCTCCAACCGCAGCGTCAGGCGCAGGGGCTCGAGGCGGTCGTCGGTCTTGGCCGACAGCAGGGCCTCCACCAGGCGGGTGATGTTGCCTTCCTGGCCGTCGGTGTCGCGGTAGGCCAGCTCGATCAGCTTGGCGATCTCGGTGCCCACGAAGCGCTGCATCTTGGCCAGGTCGGGGGCCGAGATCTCGAAGTGGCTGGGGCTGATGTCGAAGCCGCGGCGCTTCATGTGCTCGCGCAGCAGGAACGGATCCAGCGACGGCAACTCGTCGATCGCCTCCAGCACGGCCACGTCGCGGGCGAAGTCGGGCGATTCGCCGCGCAGCTCCTCGAAGGCGTCCAGCCAGCCGCGCTCGGAGACGAACAGGGAGCGGCCGCCCAGGCCCAGGTCGGAGCGTTCGAACGGAATGATCAGCTTGGTGGCGGTGTAGCGGATGCGGTCGAAGGAATCGCGTTCCTGATCGCGGAGCCGGTGGCGCACGATCACCGCGCCGTTCAGGCTGGAGGCGAGGAAGAACGGGTTCTTCTCGTGCTCGGCGTTGCCGGCGTTGCGGGTCGACAGGGCGGCCAGGTTCAGGACGCGGCTGGTCGAGGCGGTCTTTTCCAGACCGCGCAGGCTACGAAATGTCCTGTCCGAGACCTTGCTCAACGATCACGTCCCATTGGCGGCGCATCCTGACCCGGAGACCCCTTACGTACTTGCAGATGTCGGAAGGTGCCCGCGAACAGTTAATCAGAACCCGCCGATTCGAGTGTGGATTGCAGACTGCCGCCGGGCGATGCGCCTGGCCTACCCATTTTGGGGGTTCCGCCGCGTTGCCGCCCACTTGTTAAGAACATCGTTATTCGCGGATGCTTGGGGGGCCATCGCTTGCGTCGGCGGCGGTTCCCGAACAGGTTGCCGCCGGTCACCAGTTTCAGGGGTTCAAGTTATGCGTTTCACCGGCGTTGCGATGGTCGCGGCGGGCGTCTGGCTGGCCGCGGCGAGCCTGGGCATGGCGCAGAACGCCGTTGTGTTTCCGCCGTCGCTGGAGCGCGAGCCGCTGCTGGCCTGGCTGCAGCGCGAAACCGACATCGCGCCCGAGCGCGTGGTCGCGGTGACGCCGCAGGCGCTGACCTCGATCGTGTCGACCTTTCCGGCAGGACCGGGGGCCGAGCCCCGGGTGGTGATCCGCGCCGAGGCGCTGAGCGCGGAGACCTATGCCCGCACTGGCGCGCTCTCGTGGCACGTGTCGATGAGCGCCGACTGCAAGAGCCGCCGGGTGCGCCTGGGCGACACCACCGGCTATCAGGAGCGCAACCTGCTGGGCGAGCGCAAGCTGCTCCGGTCGGCGGAGCCGGAATGGCGGACCCCCGAGCCGGGGACCGCGCTGGACGCCGCCTGGCGCTCGACCTGCGAGAAGGATTTCAAGGGGCCGTTCAAGGCCCAGGCGCTGACGGTCGCGCAGCCGGACGCGTCGACCCCGAACCACGCCGCCGCCCCCTCGGTCCCTGCGCGAAGCCCTGCCGCCGTGGTTCCGCCGGCCGCCGCGAAGCCCGCCGCGACGCCCGCGCCGAAGCCGGTCGCCGCCGCCGCGCCGAAGTCCGGCGGCCTGGTGGTGCAAGTGGGATCGTCGCCGTCCGAGGCCGAGGCTCGCGCGCTGCTGGCCGCGCTCAAGCCGCGACTGGGCGACCGGAAGGCCTGGATCGAGACCGCGCAGGTGGACGGCAAGACATGGCGCCGCGCCGTCGTCGGCGGGTTCACCGACGGCGCCGACGCCGCGCGCTTCTGCGCCGATCTTAAGGCGGCGGGTCGCGGCTGCTTCGTGCGGGCGGGCCGATCCGGCTGACGCGCGGCATTGCGTCGCGCGCCGGGCCGGACCTCAAGTCCGCTTGCGGGTGAAGGCCTTAGCGGCCAGCACCAGCAGACAGCCGACGAACAGCACGCCTGCGATGGCGCGCGCCGCGTCGACGAGGAAGCCCAGGACGGCGAGACCGACCATGGCGGCGAGCAGGATGACGACCCATTTTCCCATGAGCTTAACAATGGCTGTCGCGCCGTGATGTTCCCGCGCGGCGTGCGGCGTTTTCGCGAAGTCACGAAATGAAAACCTTCGACGGTGTTATGTTTGCGCACGATCCGGCCACGCGGGGACGCGGTTCGGGTTCTATCAGCCGTGAAATGGCCACGGCGTGGCTGTTCAATGGTGGGCGGCGCGCTTGAGGACGGAGTCATGCTGGCAGGACTGAGACAGTTCCTGGTGAACCCCGCGACGGGGCTGGTGGCGATCGCCGTGGCGATCTCGCTGGCCGTTGCGCTGGGCGTCGTGTCCGCCGACTGGCGCTCGCAGGCCGCTCGCTATGAGAGCCGGATCGCGGAGCTGACCCAGGCGGCGGAGAAGGCGGAAGCCGGCTTCCGCATGGAGCTGGCGTCGTGCCAGGCGGCCGGCGAGGCGCGCCAGACGCGGGAGGTGCGGATCTCGGCGCCCGGCGGCACATCGCCCGGCGCGCGCCGCCTCCTGGAACAGCAGCCCGAGGGCATCGATGCCTGCGCGCGCATGGAGAGCGCCGACCAGGCGGTGCTGTCGAACCTGAAGAAATGAGCGGCATGAGACGAGCAGCGGCGGTTCTGACCGCGGCGTCGGCGGCGCTGGTCCTGGCCGGTTGTCAGACCCTGCGCCCGGTAAAGCCCACGCCCGTGGCGCCGCAGCCGGCGCCCGCGCCGGTGATCGTCGTGCCCAAGCCGCCGCCGCCGCCACCACCACCACCGCCCCCAGCGGCCCCGAAGAGCTGCGTGCCCAAGGGCTTGTCGGCGGCGCCGCGCTATCCCGACAGCGATGCGGCGCTTCGCGCGGCGCCGGGCGCCGCCGACCGCTACCAGCTGCTGGCCGCCGGGCGGATCCTTCGCCAGGAGCGGCTGGACGACCTGGAGCGCGTGATCACCGCCTGTCGCTAGACGGCCAGGCCCACCGTCACCGCGCCCGTGTAGCCCGCCGAGGGACTGCCGCTCAGCGCCGGCGTCATGGCCGCGATCTGGGCCGCCGTGTTGTCGCCGAAGACGTTGTCGCTCGACGTGTTGGTCTGGGCAAAGCGCGAGGCGCTGTTCGGATAGCCACCCGCGGCATAGACGGCGGTACAGGCCGCGGCGGGCATGGCGAACTGGGAGACCAGCAACCGGTTGGCGTAGTTCGTGGCCGCGCTGAGCGAACGATAGACCTCGAAATGGATGTGCGGATAACGCCCGGCGTAGCAGCCCGGGAAGATGGTCGTGAAGGTGGCCTGTCCGCTGGCGTTGGTGGCCTGGACGCCGCGCAGGTAGTTCTGCTGGGGCAGGTCGTACAGAGAGTAGAGGCCGTTGGCGTCGCAGTGCCAGGCGTAGATGGCGTAGTCGGCCAGGGCGGCGCACGACGCGTTGGTGTTCACCAGGTTGACGGTCAGCGTGAGCGGGACGCCGGCGGCGGTCCCCGACAGGCCGCCGAAGCTGCCGCGGATGTCGCTGCGGACCACGCCGCTGGTGTTCAGGATGTTGGACAGGACACCGTTGGCCATGTTGGAGCCGTCGGCGGGGTAGGGGCCGTTGGTCTCGGTAGGCGTGGCGGCGCAGGCCGTGCTGCCTGTCCCCGTGGTTCCGGTCCCGGTGGTCCCCGTGCCGGTCGTGGTGGTCGTAGTGGTCGTCGTGGCCGCGCTCGAGCCGGAATCGCCGGATCCGCCGCAGGCGTTCAGCAGCAGGGCGCCGCCGCCCATGGCCATCATCCCCAGCATGCGCCGCCGGGCCAGCAGCTGGCGCTCCAGCGTCTGGAGGTCGAAGGCCAATCCGCGGTCGTGGTCGTCGGTCCCGTGCATGCGCGTCCCTTTGTGCTGCGTGCGATGCAGCCGGCGTAGGAACGCCGCGAGGCGGACATGTTGCAGACTTGTTACGTGAAGGTTTCAGCCCGTGTCACCGGAGGCCGTAACGCAAAACGCCCCGGCCTTTCGGCCGGGGCGCCTGCAGGTCGAGCCCGAAGGTCGACTAGAAGCGGTATTGCAGTTCCACGCCGTAGGTGCGGGGCGGGACGTAGGAATAGGTCTGGTTGACGAAGCCGTAGTTCGGTTGCCCCGGCAGGAAGCTGGGGATCCGGGTGCCGTTGGTGCCGGCCGAACCGCGGGTGTCGAAGGCGTTCTTCACGTAGCCGATCGCCGTCCACTTATCGTCCTTGTCGTTGAACAGGACGCGCAGGTCGGTCTGGCCGAACGACTTGGCCTTGTTGAAGTAGTCGGTGAAGATCGAATAGTAGGTCGCCGCCCGCCAGACGTAGGTCGCCGAGAGCGTCACGTTGCCGGGTTCGAATTCCCACGTGTAGTTGGTGTTGATGGTCACGCGGTGCGGCGTGGACGAGGGCAGGGGGTTGCCCTTGAGGTCCTGGTTCAGCGCCGTGGTGTTGAGCGCGCCGGTCGCGGTGGTCGGCGAGAGGGCCGCCGCGGTGTTGCCCGACAGAACGACGCCCGGCAGCTGGCCGCGCGGGTCATCGGGGTCCTGGAAGCAGCAGGCCTTGCGCAGTTCGGCGTTCAGATAGGAGTAGTTCGCCAGGATCTGCAGGTTCTCGATGGGCTGCCAGATCGACTCCAGCTCGAGGCCGAGGATGCGGGCCTTGGGCATGTTGAAGAAGCGCGTGACGCTAAGGCTGGTGACCGGGTCCAGGCCGGAGATCGGCACCTGGATGTCCTGGTAGTCGTAGTAGAACGCCGAGCCGTTGACCTGCAGGCGGCCCCCGAGGGTCTTCTTCAGGCCGACCTCGTAGGCGTCGATGGTTTCCTTGCCCGTCGTCACATTGGGCGTGAGGGTCGTGGTGCCGGAGTTGAAGCCGCCCGCCTTGTAGCCGCGGGTGTACTTGGCATAGGCCAGCGTGTCGGCGTCCGGCTTCCAGTCGACGCCCAGGGTGCCGGTGACGGCGCTCCAGCTGTTCTTCAGGCCACGATGCCGGAACCCGGTGGTGGGGTCGGTGTAGGCGGCGAGATAGATCGAGGGGTCGGTGCTGACACCCGGCGCCGCGGCGTCGGTGATGTCCACCGGACGGCCGGTCAGCGTGCTGATCGGGCAGCTGGCGGTATAGAGGCAGAACAGCCGGGCGCTCTCGAACGAGCGCTTGCGGTCGTAGGTGTAGCGGATGCCGGCGGTGAACTTCAGCTGGTCGGTCGCCTGCCAGTCGAACTGGCCGAAGGTGCCGTAGGACTCGCTGACGTTCTCCGACGAGCCGTAGGCGTAGCGGCGGTCCAGGTTCGGCGCGACGGCCACGCCGGTCTGCGTCGTCGGGCGCTCGAAGCGCGCGTCGTCGGGGAAGCGCGCATCGGAGAGGGTGTAGTTCGACCCTTCGCGGAATTGATACAGGCCGATCAGCCACTGGAACGGACCGTCACCCGTGGAGGTGAAGTTCAGCTCGTTCGAGAACCACCAGACCTCTTCCTCGTACTGGTTGTGCTGGCGGGGGAAATAGAGCGCGTTGGTGGTCTGGCCGGGGATCAGCGCCGTGTTGGCGGCGCGCGCCGGGATCGGCAGCAGGAACGGCGCCTGGCGCGAGGTGCCGTCCAGGTCCGTCTGCAGGCGGTAGTCGTAGTACGTCATGCCGCCGATGTACTTCACGTCGACCTTGTCGAGGTGGAGCGTGGCGTTCAGCGTGTAGGTGTTGCTCTCGAGGTTGATGTAGTTGCCGTCATCGGTGTCGAAGCAGAGCTGGCACGTGTTGCCCGGCAGCAGCGGGTTGGTCACGCCGCGATTGGCCGCGTTCGGCGTCAGCGCCGCCTGCAGCGAGTTGATGGTGTCGCGAAGCCCATAGGTGGCGGTCGTGCGGCCGCCGGGGCCACGGCCCAGGGTGTGCCATTCCGTCGTGGAGGCCTTGGCCCACCACTCCAGCTTCTCGTCCGCGAGGCTGCCTTCGAGCTGACCTTCGATGGTCCACTGGGCGCCGCGGCCGCCTTCGTCCTTGCCGTTCGGGTTGAGGTTCTCGTAGATCCCCTTGCCGGTGTGGTTGTACGAGCCGGCCAGGCGCCCGCGCACCGTGCCGAAGAGCGGGCCGGAGATGGCGCCTTCACCGAACTTGGCGTCGTAGTTGCCGTAGCCGGCGCGGACCTCCGCGTAGAGGTCCTCGGTCGGACGCTTCGAGGTGATGTTGAGCGCGCCGCCGATGGCGTTCCGGCCGTAGAGCGTGCCCTGCGGACCGCGCAGCGCTTCCGTCCGCTCGATGAACAGCGTCGACTGGGCGAAGGCCGTCACCGAGGAGGTGTAGAAGCCGTCGCTGTACATCGCGACGCCGCCCTCGGAGGAGCGGTTGTTGGTGAAGCGGCCGATGCCGCGCAGCGCGATGCGGTCGTTGTTGGTGGAATAGGCCAGACCCGGCGTGAAGTTGGTCAGGTCCTGGACCGAGTTGATGCCGACCAGGTCGCGGCGCTCGTCGGTGAAGGCCGACACGGCGACGGGAACGTCCTGCAGGGACTGTTCGCGCTTTTCGGCGGTGACCACCAGTTCTTCGATTTCATTGGATTGCGCGTAGGCCGCGCTCGAGACGGCCATGGCCGACACCGCCGTCATCGCGCACGCGCAAGACAGCAGAATGCTCTTTCTGGATAGCATCTAGACGATTCCCCCAAGCCCATTTTGACAGCGCCTTTGCCGGCGCTTGGATTCGAATGTCCGGCATGGCGGACGTCACGTCAATAAGGCTGGTTACGTATACCGCCACTTTTCAAACACAGTGCGTTTCTGAAACAACGGTCGGGAGAACGCGGCGCGACGATCGGTCTGGAGACCTGGGTCGTGCGCAAGGGCGTTGTGCCGAACGGCCGCGTCGGCCACCCTCCACGCTGCGGAGGGGCGATGGCGAGCTACCGGCGACGGCTGGAACGAGACCTGGACGACTGGATCGGCCGTGGCCTGGTGTCGGCCGACAGCCGCGCCGCGATTCTGGATTCGGTGGGCGAGGCGCGGCGGCTGGACGCCTCCACCGCCCTGGCCATCATCGGCGGTCTGCTGGCCGGCGTGGCGATGATCGCCTTCGTCGCGGCGAACTGGTCGGACATCCCCAGGATCGCCCGTTTCGCCCTGGTGTTGACGGCCTTCCTGGCTTCGGCCGGCGGCGCGGCGTGGGCCAGCGGCGCCGGCCGCACGGTGACGGGCCATGTGCTGCTGAGCGTGGCGGCGCTGGTCTTCGCGGCGGCCATCGGGCTCACCGGCCAGATCTTCGACATCGCCGGCGATCCTCAGGCGGCGTTGCGCGCGGCGGGGCTGGCGGCGGGATTGCTGGCGCTGGCGGGCCGCTCGCCGTGGGCGGCGGCGGTGGGCCTGGCGATGATCGCGTTTGGAGATTTCACGGGTCGGTCTAGCTTTGGCGGCGTCCCGGAGGCCTGGCCGGGCTGGCTTGTGGTCGCCGCGCCGATGGGCGTTGTCACCGCGCTTTTCTGGCGATCGCAGGCGCTGGCGCATGTGGCGGGGATCGCCGCGATCCTGGCCGTGCTGACCTTCGACGACAGTTTGAGGAGCCGGCCGGAGACCGTGTTCCTGAGCGCCGCGGCCGTTTTGGCGGCGGGCGCGGCGGGCGCACGGTTCCTGCGCGATCGGTTCGAGGGGCCGGCCGTGGTACTGTACGGCTGGTTCGTCTGGGGCGCCCTGGGATGCTTCGGACTGTCCGGGTTCGACGACAACCTGAGGGGCGTCGGCCATTCCATCGCCTGGCTGGCGCTGGCGGCCGGCGCGGTCGCCCTGGGTCGCCATGACCGGCACGCGCCGGTGACGGCGGCGGGGGTAATCGGCCTGTTCGCGGCCGGCGCGACCCTGTTGTTCAACCTGGGCGTCGGGCTGATGACCTCGGCGGCGGTCTTCGGCGGGGCGGCTCTGGTTGCGCTGGCCGTGGCCTGGGCGATGCGCGGGCGGAAGAACGCGGCATGAAGCTTCCGTCCCTTCCGATCCGGATCGTCGCCGCCGCCGTCGTGCTGACCCTGGCGCTGATCGGCGTGGTGGTGCGCGAGGGCCTAGCGCGGCAGGAAGGCCAGCAGGTGGTGCTGGCGATCACCGGCTACGACCCGCGCGAGTTGCTGACCGGCCACTATGTCCGGTTCCAGTTCCGCTCGGAGTTCCCGACCGGCACGCCGTGCCCGCCGGGGCATGGCGGTTACTCCCGGCGGCCCGACGCCTGGGTGGCGCTGACGCCCGCGGGCGACCACCATGTGGCGGCCGGCGCGGCGCTCAGCCGCGAGGCGGCGCGGAAGCTGGGTGCCATCGTCGTGCGCGGCGACATCGACTGTCTGGCGCGTCAGGCGCCGGACACCACCTGGGTGATCCTGAACCTGGGTCCGGAGCGCATGCATACCGACCAGGCGCAGGCCGAGGCGATCGAGAAGGTGCTGCTGGCGACCCGCGACGGCGCGGCGACGGCCAAGGCCGTGGTCTCGATCGGCCGCGACGGCAAGGCCCGCCTGAAGGGCCTCATCGTCGGCGGCAAGCTGTTCGATCTGGACTGGTTCTGAGCCCTACTCGGTCAGGTCGATGACCTCGGGCGCCTTGCCCTCGCTCTCGGCCTTGCGGGCGCCGGCCAGGATGCCGGGCAGGGCGTAGTTCCCTTCGTGGCAGGCGTATTCGTACATCGGCCCCTGGGTGGCGTTCATCGCCATCTCCGCGCGCCAAGTCTGGGTGAAGACCGTCGGGTCGGTGACCTGGAATTCGTAGAGGATCTGCTTGTCGGCCACGCGGGTGAAGCGCTCGACCACCTTGGCGTCCGGCGACAGGAACAGGCTGGCGCCGAAGTAGGGGCGCAGCGACTCGGCCGGATTGAAGTTGGTGGTCTCGACCACCAGCGTGTCGCCCTCCCACCAGCCGACGCTGTCGCCCATCCAGGGCCGCATGTGCGCGGGCTGATGCTTGCGGTCGCCCAGGCGGATGATCCGCGCGTCGTGGTTCATCTCCACCACGATGACCACGTGATCCTTGGCCTGCTGGATCTGGTAATTGTTGTTGTAGAGCACATTCATCATCGGCGGCCCGGCGGTGGAGCCGAAGCCCAGCATGCAGCGCTCGCCAAGGGGCCGGCCCTCGGGACCGTCGAAATTCATCCGGGCGCTCTTCAACGTGGCGTCGAACAGCTTCCGGCCCGCCGGGCTCCACGGCAGCTTGCCGTCCGCCGGCTCGACCAGCCACGAGGTGCGCACCTGGCCCGCGATGCGGCCGTAGGATGTGCCGGGATCGATCCAGGCGGTGTTGTAGCCGCCCGGGTCGTTGGCGGCCGGCGGGGCCGGCGCGTTCGGATCGGTCGGGGCGTTCGACGCGGTCATCATCTTGGCGCGCATCTGCTCGGCCGCCTTGGCCTGAGCCTCGGTGATCGTCAGCGACTTGAAGTTGGCGGGGCGCTCCAGGCTGGTCAGCGAGGCGTTGGTCCACACCCCTTCGAAGTCGGGCTGGCCGAAGGCGTTGCGCGGCGCCTTGTAGGCCGCCTGGGCCGACGCGGCGGTGGCGAGGAGGGCGAGGGTCAGGCCCAGCAGGACGCGGCGCATGCTCAGGCCTTCTTGTCGGTCAGGGCGGCGTAGACCGCCTTGGGCGAGATCGCGCGGACGTCGGGCGTGCCGGCGCCGGGAACCGAGCCGCGCACGTTCTGGATCATGCCCACGAAGACGACGTCGTTGGTCGGATCGATCCAGAACCAGGTGCCGAACGCGCCGCCCCACCAGTAGCTGTCCTGGCCCTGCGGCAGGCCGCTTTCCGCCGGACGGTCGTGGGTGGCGAAGTCCATGCCGAAGCCCAGGCCCTTCTGCACCGGGCCATAGAGGTCGACGCCGACGCCGGGCTCCAGGACGCTCTTGCGCATCAGCTTGACGGTGTCGGGCTTGAGGATCCGCGCACCCTCCAGCTCGCCGCCCTGAAGCAGGGCCTGGCAGAAGCGGTAGTAGTCGGGGGCGGTGGAATAGAGGCCGCCGCCGCCCGCCAGGAAGCGGGGCGGGCTGGTGACCAGGCGGCTGTCGGTGGCCACGATCTTGCCGGCCGGGTCGTAGGTGTGGATGCGGACCACGCGCGCGGTCTTCGCCGGGTCGACCCAGAACTGGGTGTCGGGCATCTTCAGCGGCGTGAGGATGTGGTCCTGGAAGTAGCGATCCAGCGACTTGCCCGAGAGCTTCTGGACCACATAGCCTTGCAGGTCGACGCAGGGGCCATAGGCCCAGTCCGTTCCCGGCTGGCTTTCCAGCGGCAGTTTGCTGAGCTTGTCGACCATCCCCTGCAGGTCGGTTTCCCGCAGGTTGATCTGCGCCGCGTCATAGACGCCGCTGGTTCCGAAGCCGGCCGTGTGGCTCATCAGCTGGGCCATGGTCATCGGCTTGGCCTGATCGACCAGGCCGCCGGCGGTCTTGACCTTCAGCCCGGCGAACTCGGGGATGTGCTTCGACACCGGGTCGTCGAGCTTCCATTTGCCCTGTTCCCAGAGCTGCATCATCGCCACGCCGGTGACCGGCTTGGTCATCGAGGCGATGCGGAAGATGGAGTCGATGGCCATCGGCGCGGCGCCCGAGGCGTCCTGCTTGCCGTAGGCGTCCAGGTTCACGATCTTGCCCTTGCGGGCCAACAGGGTGACCACGCCGGCCAGCTTCTGCTGGTCGACCAGCGCGTGCATCTGGGCGTTGAGGTCGGCGACGCCGGCGGCGGTGAAGCCGGCCGAGGCCGGCGCCTGCACGGCGATCCTGGCGAGGGCGGGCAGGGCCGCGAAGGTCATCAAGCCCGCGCCGCCCAGCAACAGGCCGCGCCGATCCAGCGAAATCATCGTCATCCTCCCAAGGCCCACATGGTCCGTCTGTCCGGACTCTTCGGGAACCAGCATCCCCTGTTTTCGAACTTTCGCCCACCCGTTTTGCGGGGATGTTTCTGAGCGCGCCGCCCGCTAGGATTACAGCGGTTTGGACGAGGGGAGTCGCGTGGCGGGCATCAGGACGGCGGAAGCTCCGCTCACCAAGCGGCCGCTCTGGACGCAGTTGTACCTCCAGGTTCTGGTCGCAATCGCGCTGGGCGCCGCCATCGGCCACTTCTGGCCCGCCACCGGCGAGGCGCTGAAGCCGCTGGGCGACGCCTTCATCAAGCTGGTGAAGATGATCATCGCCCCGGTGATCTTCCTGACCGTGGTCACCGGCATCGCCGGCATGCGCGACCTGGGCAAGGTAGGCGGCGTGGCGCTGAAGGCCTTCGCCTACTTCTTCACGGTGTCCAGCTTCGCCCTGTTGGTGGGCCTGATCGTGGCCAACGTCGTCCAGCCGGGCGCGGGCATGAACATCGATCCCGCGTCGCTGGATGCCGAGGCGGTGAAGGGCTACGCGGCCAAGTCGCACGACATGACCATCGTCGGCTTCCTGATGGAGGTGATCCCGACGACCGTGGTCAGCGCCTTCACCGAGGGCAACATCCTGCAGGTGCTGTTCTTCTCGATCCCGTTCGGCCTGGCGCTGGCGATGATCGGGGATCGGGGCCAGCCGGTGCTGACCCTGCTGGAGTCGGCGGCCGAGGCGTTCTTCCGGCTGGTGGCGATCTTCATGCGCGCCGCGCCGATCGGGGCGTTCGGAGCGTTCGCCTTCACCGTCGGCAAGTACGGGATCGCCAGCATCGCCAACCTGGCGGCCCTGGTGGCGACGTTCTACGCGACCTCGATCCTGTTCGTGCTGGTGGTGCTGGGCGCCGTGGGGGCGATGAACGGCTTCTCGATCCTGAAGCTGATCCGCTACCTCAAGGAAGAACTGCTGCTGGTGCTGGGGACCAGTTCGTCGGAAGCGGCGCTGCCATCGCTGCTGGAGAAGATGGAGCGGGCGGGGGCGGCCAAGTCGGTCGTCGGGCTGGTGGTGCCCACCGGCTATTCGTTCAATCTGGACGGCACCAACATCTACATGACGCTGGCGGCGCTGTTCATCGCCCAGGCGCTGAACATCCACCTGTCGCTGGAGGAACAGCTGCTGCTGCTGGGCGTGGCGATGCTGAGTTCGAAGGGCGCGGCGGGCGTGACCGGGGCGGGCTTCATCACCCTGGCGGCGACGTTGCAGGTGGTGCCCAGCCTGCCGGTGGCCGGCATGGCGCTGATCCTGGGCGTCGACCGGTTCATGAGCGAATGCCGGGCGCTGACCAACTTCGTCGGCAATGCGGTGGCGACGCTGGTGGTCTCGCGCTGGGAAGGTCAGCTCGACCGCGCGAAGCTTGAGGCGGCGCTGAACGGTTCGCCGACCGCCGTGGCGGCCGCGCCCGCGGAAGCTGACGCGGATTAGCCCGTGCGGCTGAGCGCGGCGGGCATCGCCGTGGCCGTGCAGCGCCGGATGGTGGCCATCAGGCCCGAGACCAGGATCGGCTTCGAGACGAAATCGTTGAAGCCCAGCGCAACATACTCGGCCGGGCGGCGCGAATAGACGTCGGCGGTCAGGGCGATGACCGGCACGCTGCGTTCCGGCCCCGTCGAGGCGCGCAGGCGCTCGATGACTTCGATGCCGGTCATGCCGGGCATGTGGATGTCCAGCAGCATGATGTCGAAGGCTTCGCACGCAAGGCGCTCCAGCGCCTCCTTGCCGGAGCAGGCCATCACCGCCTGGTGGCCGAAGGCGCCCAGGATCTCCTGCACGACGCGCAGGTTCATCGGGTCGTCATCGACGTGCAGGACCTTGAGCGTCCTGCTGATTTCGCCCGAGCTATCCGCCACGGTTTCAGCCTCCGTAGGGCGCCTGGGGAGCAGCGCCCAACTACACGGCGAATCTGGTGCTCGGGCTTTAAGGTAAGACTGACAGACGTACTGAATTCGCGTTAACCGCGTCGAATTCCAGCGCCGGGCGTGCAATCGGCCGCGACCTGCGGAGTCGCCGCAAGCTTCCGTGAGGTCGGTCGCGCCGGCGCTGCAAGATTTCGATAGTTAAGTCGCGCCCGCGCCGGCGCCGACGTCTTGCCGGCCGTCAGACCAGGCGCGCGACCACTGCGAACAGCCCCGCCGCCGACGCCGCCATGGCCACCGTCTCGGTCAGTCGCGACCAGCGGATGACATAACGAACGCGCATCGGGGCTCTCCAGGGTTGGGGCTCGCCACCCGGATCTCCGCACTCAGGGGGAGGGTTGGGTCACGGATGAGGCGGAAAGCGGCTGGGGCGGCCGCTGGGCCCTCCGGGTGGCGAGGTCTCGGAATCCAGTTGTTGTGTGTTTAGTAAATACTGGATTCATCCCCGTCAACCGTGTTTCGCGCGGGGGTGTGGCGGCTTCGGGGCGAATGGCTCAGCTGGCCGGCGACGGGGCCTGGCTCAGTTCCAGCAACGGGGTGGGTTCCAGCGAGGCGGTGATCCGACAGACCAGCCCGTCCGGCGCGAAGTCCAGGGTGGCGGCGCCGTTGAGCTCGCTGCGCACGCCCTGCGTCAACAGGCGTGACCCGAATCCCCGCCGCTTGGGCGCGACGACGGGAGGACCGCCGGATTCGCGCCATTCCAGCTCCAGCGTCGGAAGCGCGTCATCCTCGCGGACCCGCCATGCCAGGCGCACCGCGCCGGTCTCGTTCGACAGCGCGCCATACTTCGAGGCGTTGGTGGCCAGTTCGTGAAGCGCCATGCCCAAGGCCAGGGCCGCGCGGGCGTCCAGGCGGACGTCGGGGCCGCTGCGGGCGATCCGCCGCTCGTCGAACGGGGCCAACGCCACCTCCACGATCTTGGTCAGGCCCGCGCCCTCCCAGTTCTCGCGGGTCAAGACGTCGTGCGCGGAGGCCAGGGCGATCAGGCGGCCGGTGAAGACGTCGGCCATTTCGTCGGGCGTGCGGGCCGAGCGCAGGGTCTGGCGCGCGATCGACTGGACTGAGGCCAGGGTGTTCTTCACCCGGTGGTTCAACTCGTTGATCAGCAGCGTTCGGCGCTCCTCGGCGCGCTTGCGCTCGTCGATGTCGAGGGCGGCGCTGAGGGTCTTCACCACCCGGCCCTGGGCGTTGCGCTCGAAGGCCACGGCGCGGTCCAGGACCCAGCGATAGCCGCCGTCGCGGTGGCGGACCCGCAGTTCGAACTCGCGCACGTCGCCGTCCGGGGCCGCGGTGAGCTGGGCCAGCCGCTGGCCCACCTTGGCGAAGTCGTCCGGGTGGATCAGCGATCGGATCAGATCGCCGCCGCCGGCCAGCAGTTCGTCAGCCGAATATCCGTAGACCCGCTCGGTGCGGCCCGCGACCCAGGCCGGGACGCCGGCCTCGAAGTCGAAGATGTAGTTGGCGGTGGGGGCCACGGTGTTGATGTGGCTCAGCCGGGCCTCGTTCTCGCGCACGCTGCGGTCCAGCGCCTGGGTCTCGGTGATGTCGTAGAGGCTGACGATGGCGCCGCTGATCGGCACCTTGCCGCCGCCGCGCGGGACCACGTGCAGGCGCACGTCGCGGGTCTCGCCGGACGCGTCGCGCAGGCGAAGCTCGGCCTCGTGCGCCTGGCCGGCCAAGGCCGCGGGCAGGCAGGCCTCCAGGATCGTGAACAGCGCCGGTGCCAGAGCGTCGGCCTGGCGCTCGCCGATGGCCGGGGCGGGTTTGGTGAGCCAGCGCTGGAAGGCCGGATTGGCGTAGTCGACGCCGCCCTCGCCATTGAGCGCGATCACGCCCCAGGGGGCGTTGTTGGTCATGCGGAACAGGCTGACGCGGTCGATAGCCGGCTTGGCCTCGAGTTGGGCTTCCAGCTCGGCCACGCGCGCGGCGAGGCGCGCGTTCTCGGTTCTGAGCTCTTCGGACATCGTCCGCGCCCCTGCCAACCCATCTTCAACGACGAACGCCGAACCTAGCGTGACCGTCGCACTCTGGCGAGCGGCGTTCACCTGCTAGGGTTGAGGTCGGAGGCGCATTTCCATGATCAAGCTCACGTTTTGTCTCGTCCGGCTGCCGTCGCTCGGCCGGGAGGCGTTCCAGAACTACTGGTATGGAACCCACGCCCCGCTGGTGGCCAGCGTGGCCGAGACGCTGAAGATCCAGCGCTATGTGCAGATGCACAGCCTGCCGGCCGAGGCCAGCGCGGGCATCCGGGAAAGCCGCGACGCGCCGGCCGAGTTCGACGGGGTGGCCGAGCTCTGGTTCGAGAGCCTGGAGGCCCTGGCCGAAAACGGCCGCCGCCCGGAGGCCCAGGCGGCGGCCGCAATGCTGCTCGAAGACGAGAAGCGGTTCATCGACCTGTCCCGCTCACCGCTGTGGTGGGGACAGGAGCGGGTGATCGTCGGCTAGCAGGCGTACTCGCGCTGGATCGTCACCCGGCGGCCGATGTAGGGGTCGTAGACCCGGTCGCGGCTGACGCAGGTGCGATAGGCGTAGCGGCGCTCGCCATACCCGTAGGCCGGCCCGTCGCGGTAGTAGCCACCTTGATAGGTGTCGTAGCGCGGGTCGTAGGCATAGCCGCCGCTCGAGTAGACGCGATCGCGGCGGCCGTCGTTGTTGCCGGCGATGGCCGCGCCGAGGGCGAGACCGGCGACGCCGCCGATGATGGCGGCCGCGGTCGCGTCCCCGCCACCGCGGTGGTGGCCGCGATCGTAGTGACGGTAACGTTGGGCCTCGGCCGGCGCGGCGGTCGCCAGAACGGCGCCTATCGCAGTGACCGCGGCGAGCGTGGTGGTGAGGGCTTTACGCATGACTGCCTCCTGAATTGAGGCTCAGATAACGCCCCACCGCCTGAACCGTGCCTGAACGGCGGTGTCAGGCGCGGTTTCTACTTCCGCGCCGCCGCCGTCTCCGCCCGAACCGGCTTGAACTCCGAGGTGGGGTTCCAGTCGGGCCAGCGGGTGGAATTGGCCAGCTCCCGCCCGGCCTCGAAGGCCAGGGTCACGTCGTTGGCGGCGCCCTGATAGTTCTGGTCGGCCGCCCAGACATCGCAGGTCTGGTGGTAGCAGCGGGCGGTATAGTCCTCGACCCACTTTTCCCCGGCGGTCCGGCCGCCGGCGATCAGGTCGGCGCCGCCGCTCATGCCCATGAACAGGACCGTCGGCACGCCGCGCTTGGCCAGGGAGAAGTGGTCGGCGCGGTAGAAGAGGGCGCGTTCCGGCTTCGGGTCCGGGGTGATGGTGCGGTCATGCTTGGCCGCGACCTGGGCGAGGTGCGCTTCCAGCTCGTTCTGGCCCGAGCCCACCAGCACCACGTCGCGGGCGGGGCCGGCGGTCTGCAGGACGTCGAAGGTGTAGTTGGCGACCATCTTCGACAGGGCCGCCTCGTGGCGCTGGGCGTAATACTCGCTGCCCAGCAGGCCGCGCTCCTCGGCGGTCCAGGCGCCGAACAGGATGGTGCGGTCGGGCTGCGGCCCGGCCTTGAACGCGCGCGCCGTCTCGATCACGCCCGCCACGCCCACGGCGTCGTCCACCGCGCCGGGGCGGATCGTCTTGCCGGTGGGGTCGGCCGGGTCGACGCCGTACGCATCCCAGTGGGCGGCGTAGAGGATGGTCTCGTCAGGCCGCTTGGCGCCGGGGATCGCGGCCAGGACGTTCTGGCTCTTCAGGCTGGTGAAGCTGTTCCTGTAGTCGGCGGAGAAGGTCGCGCCCTTCAACTGGACGGGCCGGAAGGCGGCGGTCTTGGCCTTGGCCTTCTCGGCCTCGAAATCCAGGCCAGCGTCCTTGAACAGGTCCACCGCCAGCGGCCGCTGGATCCAGCCCTGGAGCAGCAGCTTGTCCTTGGCCGGGTTCGGGCGGACCACGTCGTAGCTCTCGCCGTTGGGCGCCACGACCGTGTTCCAGCCATAGGCCGCGCCCGCCGTCTCATGGACGATCAGCACGCCCAGCGCCCCGCGTCGCACGGCCTCTTCGTATTTGTAGACCCAGCGCGCGTAGAAGGTGGCCGCCTTCCCGCCGAACTTGCCGGCGACGGCATCGGCCGGACCGGCCTCGAAGTCGGGGTCGTTGATCAGGACGATGGCGATCTTGCCCTTCAGGTCCACGCCCTTGAAGTCATCCCAGCCGCGCTCGGGGGCGGTGACGCCATAGCCGACGAACACCATCGGCGCGGCGCGGATCACCACGCGTTCGATCGGTCGCTGGGTTTCGACCCGCAGGTCCGTCTGTTCGTGCAGGGACTTGGTCTTCCCGCCCGCCGCCAGGGTGTAGGTCCCGCCGGGCTGGGTCTGGTAGCGCCACAGGGGGACCTCGGCGGTCCAGCCGCCGTTATCGCCGGCGGGGGTCAGGCCCAGCGCCTTGAACTGGTCGACGATGAAGGCGATCGTCTTGGGCTCGCCCGGCCCGCCGGGCGCGCGGCCGGCATAGGCCTCCGAGGCCAGTTCGCGGGTGATGTCCGACAGCCGCTGGGCGGAAATCTCCTGGGCGGTCGCCGGCAGGGCGAAGAATGAGAGGGCCAGGGCTAGGCTGGTAAAGGGTCGCGTCATACATGCTGTATAATGTGGAAATCCTGGGCCTACCTTCGGTTTGACACGAAGGCCGGGTGACAAGGACCCCACGGGGCGCTCCGAGAGACGCCGCGGCAGAGATTAGGGTGCGACGGATGGGTGTGTTCGACGATACGACGCGCAAGCTGGCCAACGAGGCCCGCGCGAAGACCGTGAAGGCCGAGCGGCTGGTCGGTCCCTATGAGAGCTACGAGGGCTATGACGACGGCGGCCTGGACCGCCTGCGCAGCCTGACCCGCCGGACCCGCCTGCGACTGGCCGCCGCCCTGGATCGCGAAGCCCTGGCCATGGGCGCCGCCGGCCTGGCGGTGGGCGTGGCCATCGGCGTCGCGCTGATGTGGCGTCGCAGCCGCCGTTAAGTCGGGCGCCCGACTCCCCGTTGAAAAAATGACCTTTTAAGCCGTTAGGACGCGACCGAACGGCGCCTTCCGCGTTTCACCGATCGAGCGGGTGGCCGGGATGGCCGCGCCGCGCCCCGATGCGGAGAGCGCGATGACTGACGTCGAAACTGGAACCCCGGGCCAAGACGGCCTGACCCGCCGAACGGAAAAGGCCAAGGAGATCGTCGGCCAGGCCGGCCATGCCCTGAAGGCCGAAGCCCAGAGCTTCGCCAGCGCCGCCCAGGACCGGGTTCGCGCCGAAGCGCAGAAGGGCGCCCAGGTCGGCGCCCGGACGCTGGGCGACTTCGCCAACGCCGTGCGGCGCGCCGGCGACGAGCTTTCGCAATCCGACCAGAGCCCGGCCTCGCACCTCGTGCGCCAGGCCGCCGATGGCCTGGAGAGCCTGTCGCGGAACCTCGCGGACAAAGAACCGGGCGACCTGTTGAACAGCGTCCGCGACTTCGGCCGCCGCAACCCTGCGGCCTTCATCGGCGGCGCGGTGCTGGTGGGCTTGGCCCTGGGCCGCTTTGCCCGCGCGTCCGAGGCCCCCGCCGCCCCCGCCCCTGACCTGGGCGACGAAGACCTGAGCTTCACCGAGAGCTACGAGGCCGCGCCTGTTCTCAGGACCGGCACGCTCGACGCGGCGATCGCCGAGGACCTGGGCGATCTCCAGTCCGACGGCACAGTCTCGTCCGACCCCACCGTCTCGCCGCCCATCGGGGACCGGTAGGCCATGGAGGGCGCCTCTCCACCGCGAGACGCGCGGGGCCTGACGGATCTGATCGCCCAGCTCGGCGGCGACCTTGCGGCGCTGGTCCGCAAGGAGTCCGAGCTGGTCCGCGCCGAGGTCTCCGAGAAACTGAATTCGGCGGGCAAGGCCATCGGCGACATCGCCGCCGGCGGGCTGCTGCTTGTGGCCGCGCTGCTGGTGCTGCTCCAGGCGCTGGTGCTGGCGCTGTCGAAACTGATGGACCCGATCTGGGCGGCGCTGATCGTCGGATTGGGCGTGGCTGCGCTCGGCGCCCTGCTGGTTCGGACCGGGATGAAAGCCATCACGCTGGGCAGCCTGACGCCCGGCCGCACGACCCGCCAGCTCAAGAAGGATGCCGAACTCATGAAGGGAAGCTCGAAATGACCAAGACCTCCGCGGAGCTGGAGCGCGAAGTCGAAGACGCGCGCGGGCGCATCGATCAGACGGTCGAGGCCCTGAAGGACAAGATGCAACCCAAGGAAATGTTGGACGAGGCGACGAAGATGATGAGTGGCGCGAGCAACAAGGTGCTGACGACGGCGGTGGAGCAGCTGCGGGAAAACCCGATCCCCATCGCGCTGATCGGCCTGGGCGTGGCCTGGCTGGCGATCAGCCAGACGCGGCGGCCGTCGACGGGCGCCAGCGCCTATCAGGGTTTGGGCTACTACCCGACCTACGAGGGCTATGACGAGGACGAGACGCTACGCGCCAAGGTGAAGGCGAAGGCCGACGCCGCCAAGGCCAAGCTGTCGGCCACCGCCGACAAGGCCAAGGCGAAGCTGGCGGACGTCCAGCACGAAGTGGCCGACGGCGTATCCGACGTGCGCGGCAAGGCCGGCGAATACGCCCACCTCGCCCAGGAGAAGGCGGGCGAGTACGCCCATCTGGCGCAGGAGAAGGCCGGCGAATACAGCCGCGCGGCGCGCCGGCGCTTCGACGACACCCTGGACAGCGAACCCCTGGTGATCGGCGCCATCGGTCTGGCGGTCGGCGCGGCCATCGGCGCCTCGCTGCCGTCGACGCCGGTCGAGCGGCGCTACATCGGCCCGGCGCGTAGCAAGGTCGCCGACCGCGCCAAGGCTTCCCTCGACGAAGTGAAGAGCGTGGCCGAGCGCGCCTATGGCCAGGTGAAGGACGAACTGCACCGCCAGACCGGCCCGGCCGGCGAAGGCTCGAGCCTGCGCGAGAAGGCCTCCGCCATCGCCGAAGCCGGCGCGCGGACGGTGAAGGACGAACTGGAAGGCCGCCCGCTGGGCTCGGCCTGACCGACGACGGGAGGCGGGTCGGGGACTACTCCCCGGCCGCGCCTTCTTCTTTCACCTCGCCCCGATTGCCCTCCATCTCGCGGCCCTTGCGCTCTTCCTCGCGGGCCCCGGCCAGGATGCCGGGTAGGGCGTAGTTCCCCTCGTGGCAGGCGTATTCGTAGATCGGACCCTTGGTGGCGTTCAGCGCCACCTCGCCCTTGACCGGGGCGGTGTAGGTCGCCGGGTCGTTCAGCTCGAACTGGTAGAGGATCTGGCTGGGCGAGATGCGCGTGAAGCGCTCCGTCACCTTCAGCGTCTCGCCGCCCGCGCCGCGAAGGCCCTGTTCGGCGCGCATGTTGACGGTCTCGACCACCAGGGTGTCACCCTCCCACCGGCCGATGGAATCGCCCATCCATTTGCGCAGGCCCGAGGGGTCGTGCTGGGCGTTCAGGCGGATGATCCGGCTGTCGTGGACCATCTCGATCTGGATCATCACCTCGTCGCCGCTCTGGATGATCGAATAGTTGTTGTTGTATAGCGACGGCAGCATCGGCGGGCCGGCCGACGAGCCGAACGACATGATGCACCGCTCGCCCAGCGGCCTGCGCTCGGGACCGTCGAAGTTGCCGACGCGGGCGGTGCCCATGCGGGCCTGTAGACGAGCCATCGCGTCCTTGGTCATCGCCGGCATGCGGCCGTTCTTCGGCTCGACGATCACGGACGAGCGCGGCTCCCCGTTCATCCGGATGATCTTGGTGCCGGGATCGACCCAGAAATTATTGTAGCCGCAGTCGACGCCCTTGAACCCGCGGCCGCATTCGTACGGCAGGTCGGTGACCTTGAGATTGGGGTCGGTGGGCTGGGCGCCGTCCTCGTTCAGCTTGGCGTTGACGCCTTCGAGGGCGCGGGCCTCGTCCTCGGACAGCACCAGCCGGTCGCCCAGCTTCGCGTCGCGTTCGAACGGGGTGATGGTGGCGTTGGTCCAGTTGCCGGCAAGGTCGGGCTGACCCCAGTGGTTGCGCGGCGCCTTGTAGCCCTTGGCGATAGCCGAGGGGCTGGCCTGGGCGGCGGCCAGGGTTGGGACGGCGGTGAGCGCGGTGAGCGCCGAGACGGCGAGGGCCGCCGCCAGCATGCGGGTCATCTCAGATTCCTCCGACAAACCGGTTCTTCGAACGCCGGCATGCGCGGAGGATAGGCCCGAAAGCGCGCGCTAGTCGACCGTCGCCAGCGTGGCCCGGGCCTCTTCGCGTAGCGCCTGGGCGGCGCGCCAGCCCAGCCAGGCGGCGGGCAGCATGAACGCGCCGGCGAAGGCCACGGGCGCCCACGGCCCGACGCCGGAAAACAGGATGCCGCCGGCGATCGGTCCGGCGACGCGGGCGAGCGAGCCGGAGGCGCTGGCCGCGCCCAGGACCGCGCCCTGCCGATCCGGGTGGGTGGCGCGCGAGACGATTGCGGTCGCGGCCGGCTGCCACAGCGCGTGGCCGATCACCGACGCCGTCAGGGTGAGCGCCGCGGCCCACCCCCAAGGCGAGGCGGCCATGGCGAAGAAGCAGATCGAGGCGAACGTCAGGCCGCCGACGATGGTGGGGCCCACGCCGATCCGGCGCACGAAGACGCCCGCCAGCACGCCCTGGGCCAGGGCCGAGGCGACGCCGGTGCCGGCCATGACCAGCCCGACCTCGCGCGGGCCCCAACCGAACCGCGCCTGGGACCACAGGCCCAGCACCGACCACATGGCCGAGGCGGCGAAGAAGCCGAAGAATATCATGCCGAACGCCTTGGCCAGCACCGGATGGCGCAAGGCCTCGCTCAGCGCCGCCAGCGGGTTGCCGCGCGGCCCCGCCTGCGCGGTGGGGCGGCGGCTCTCGCGGACGAAGGCCAGGATGCCGATGGTGGCCATGAGACCCAGGCCGGCGGCCACGATCAGCGGCGGCCGGAAGCCGACCGCGCCCAGGTCGGGACGCGCCAGCAGGCCGCCCAGCGCGGGGCCGACCACGAACCCGACGCCGAACGCCGAGCCGATCTGGCCCAGGCGGCCCGCCAGCTTCCGTGGCGGCGACACGTCGACGATGTAGCCCTGGATCACCGACATGTTGCCCGAGAAGAACCCGGCCGCCGCGCGGACCAGCACGGCGATCCAGATGCCCGGCGCGAACGCCAGGGCCAGGTAGCCCAGGCTGGAGAAGACCACGGTGATCAGCAGCACCGGCCGCCGGCCGATCCGGTCGGACAGCCGCCCCCAGAACAGCTCGCCCAGGAACTGGCCGGCCGAATAGGTCGCGAACAACAGGGTAACCTGCCAGGGCGCGGCGTCGAAGGCGCTGGCGAAGAACGGCAGCAGGGGGATGACGATCCCGAAGCCGATCAGGCTGAGGAAGACCAGCAGCAACAGCACCGGCACGGCTGCAGCCGAGGCCTGTCGTTCCAAGGACTCGGGTTCGGCGGGCGTCACCCGTCAGGCTTACAGCCCAAGCGGGGGCCGGCAAAGCAGAACGCCCGCCGGTTGAGGGCGGGCGTTCGTTGTTCGGAAGCGGGTCTGCCTACTTCTTGGCGGCTTGCAGCGCGTGGACCTTGTCCAGGTGCGCCTGGACCTTGGGGATCGCCTTGGCGGCGGCGGCCTTCAGGCCGGCGTCCGATCCGCCGTCGGCATAGCCCTTGAGCAGGGTCAGCGCCTCCTGGTGGGCGGCTTCCTGCTGGCTCAAATAGGTCGCGTCGAAGTCGGCGGGCGTCGCGGCGTTCAGGTTGTCGATCAGGCCCTTGCGGCGCTGGTCCAGCTCGGTGGGGACCTTGGCGGCCGCGGCGATGAACAGCGGCTTGACCTCGTTGGACATGGCCGTGTGCGCGGTGACCATCATCTTACCGAAGGCCTTCACGTCGGCGGATTGGCCCTTGGTCTGGGCGATGCCGCCCGCGCCGATTTCGTACATGTCGCTGGTGGCCAGGGCGGTGACGAACGCCTCGGTGCTGTTGGCGCCCACGGTGGCGGCCGAGACCTGGCCGACGGCGGCCGAGGTGGCGTCCTGCGCCGCGTCGACGGCGGCGGGGGCGCTGGCGGCGGCGTCGGCGGCCTTGTCCTGTTGCTTCTGGCAGGCGGCGAGCGAGACGGCGGCGACGCCGGCGGCGACGAACAGAATGGCGCGTTTCATAGATGGCTTCCCTCAGGGGCGGTTGGGGAGCCGAACGGTCGCCTAGCGTCGAGGTTCCGGCATGGGCACGACGATCAGTCCGGGCCGCACCAGCACCAGCCGGTCGCCCCCGAGATCCAGGGCCATGCGGAACTGGCGGAACAGGCCCGTGCCCAGCAAGCCGGACGGCGCGGGCGCGTTGGCGGCCGGGGTGTAAATCTGCACGTCGGTCTGGTGGAGGGTCATCCCGCCGACGTCGATGGTGCTGGCGGTGACCAGACGATCGACGCTGAGGCCGCCCAGGCTGACGGAGTGGGCCGAGCTGACCTGTCGGCCGGGCGCCAGCAGGCCCGCCCGGGTCGCGGCGGGGGCCGACAGCGCCAGGACCCCGCTGGCGCCGGTATCGACCAGCACGTCCAGGGCGGGCGCATCCTCGATCCGGACCGCGATAACGGGCGCGCCGCCCTTGGTTCGAAGCGGCAGGACGATGGCGTCGCGCGGGGCGCGGAAGGCCTCGCGGGCCAGGAAGCGGGCGCGGGCGCGGGGGAAGTCGGCCTCGACGACCAGATGACGCAGCACGTCGCGGCCGATCAGCAGCTGGAAGTCGCGGCCCGTGGCGGCGGAGATGGCGGCCAGGTCCAGGGCGGCGGCGCGCAGGTCCGGGATGGCCAGGCCGGGCAAGGCCAGGTCAAGGCGCACGGTGTGGGACAGGCTGGGGCCGCCGCTGACGCCATAGGCCAGGATCGGGGCGGCCAGGGTGCGAGGCAGCGCCATCCGCGCGGCCAGCGTGCGGTCGATGGCCGAGAACTGGGCGCCGGAGTCGACCACGGCGCGGACCGGGGTCCCGTTCACGGTGACGGGAATCTCGATCAGGCCGCCGCGTTCCGGCAGCGCCTGCCAGGGCGTGTCGCGGCCGTTGACGAACCGGGGCTGGAGCGGCAGCCAGGGCAGACGGTCGCGCACCATGAACAGCGCCCCGCCGGCGGTCGCCAGCAGGCCCAGGCGAAGGAGAAGGCCGCGTCGGGTGGTCACTGCGTCTGCAACTCGTCCGCGCCGATGGCGAAGGCGCCGTCCAGCCAGGCAAGGATTTCGCGCGCGGCCGGGTGGTCGAAGGCCGAAAAGCGGGCGTGCAGGCGGGACTTCTGCTCGGCGGTGATCCCGTCCAGCCCCGCGTCTTCGAGGAGCAACAGCGTGCGCTCGACGCCATCGGCCAGATCGGGGTCCAGCACCGCCTGGGCCGCGCGCTGGAACGCGGCGAGGTACTGGTAGTGGTCGCCCAGGCTGTAGCTCTCGGCGAGGGTCAGCGCCGGGATGCGCGACAGCACCGCCTGCGAAGCCGGGTTCACCGCGTGGGCGGCGATGTGCGGGGCGATCGACGCGGGACGGCCGGTGAAGGCGCGCAGGTGCAGGTGGCGGCTCATGCGGGGGCCGTCGTTGACCGGATAGTTGTCCCAGATGAACGGCTTGCGCCGCATCCGCGCGGCGACCTTCGCCAGATGGCCGGGGGAGAATTCGCGGCTGCAGACCTCTTCGCCGGTCCACATCAGTTGGATCGCCGGATCGAGGCCGGCGCCCAGGTCCTCCAGGTAGTTCGCCGGCCGCTGGCCGAACACGCGGTCCAGCACCGGGTCGTCGGTGTAGTAGCTGGGGCAGGCGATGATCCGCGCCGTCGGCGCGCGTTCGGCGATCCAGTGGACGATCTCGATCTGGCGGGCGGCCAGGTCCGGAAGGTCGCCCTTCATGTCGTCGAAGAACACGCCCAGATCGGCCAGGCCCAGGCCGGCGAGCTGGTCCAGCTTGGCGGCCAGGGCGTCCTTCGCCGAACCGTCGAAGCCCAGGAACAGCTCGTAGGGACTGAGCCCCACGCCGAACCGCACGCCGGCGTCGCGGCAGACCTGGGCGAAGGCCGCCAGCGCTTTCAGCTCGGCCGCGGGATAGGGCTCGCGCCAGCGGCGGCGGAGGTAGGCGTCGGCCTTGGGCGCGTAGAGGTAGAAGCCGTAGCCGGCGGGCGCGAGGGCGCGGACCATGTCCGCACGCTCGTCCCAGGAATAGGGCCGGCCGAAGAAGCCCTCGATGATGCCGAGCTCGGGTGTCATGGTCCCTGAATAGCCGAGCCGGTTGCGAGGACGCTGTAAATTTGTAAGGTCCGGCCCAGCAAAAAATCGAGGACACGCCCATGAACCCCGCCGCCGAGTTCGACATCATCGTCTATGGCGCCACCGGCTATACGGGCCGCCTGGTGGCCGAGCACCTGGCGCAACGGTACGGCGTGGGCGGCGAGGTGAAGTGGGCCATGGCGGGCCGGTCCGCCGCCAAGCTGGCCGAGGTGCGCGACGAGATCGGCGCGCCCAAGGACACCCCGCTGATCGTGGCCGACGCGAACGATGCGGCCTCGGTGAAATCGATGGTCGGCCGGGCCAAGGCGATCATCACCACGGTGGGCCCCTATCAGCTCTATGGCTCGGACCTGGTGGCGGCCTGCGCCGCGGCGGGGACCGACTACCTGGACCTGTCGGGCGAGCCCAACTGGATGCGCCAGATGATCGATGCGCATGAGGCGGCCGCCAAGGCGTCGGGCGCGCGGATCCTGTTCTCCTGCGGCTTCGACTCCATCCCGTTCGAACTGGGCGTCTTCTTCAACCAGGAGACCGCCAAGGCGAAGCTGGGCGCCCTGGCGCCCCGTGTGAAGGGGCGGCTGCGCGCCATGCAGGGCGGCCTCTCGGGCGGCACGGCGGCCAGCGGCGCGGCCACCATGGCGGCGATCCAGAAGGACCCGTCGCAACTGGCCGTGATGATGAGCCCGTTCGGCCTGACGCCGGGCTTCGAAGGGCCCGCCCAGCCCACCGGCCAGGTGGCCGAGGACGACCCGGACGTGGGGCCGGTGGCGCCGTTCATGATGGCGATCATCAACACTAAGAACGTCCACCGCTCGAACCTGCTGATGGGCCATCCCTATGGCAAGGACTTCGCCTACGACGAGATGGTGATGGGCGCGCCGGGCTCCGGCGGCCCCGGCTTCACCGACCTGGGCAGCCTGCCGGGCGGCGGGCCGAAGCCGGGCGAGGGACCGACCAAGGCCGAGCGCGAGGCGGGCTTCTACGACGTGCTGTTCGTCGGTATCGCCGCCGATGGCCGCCAGGTCCGCACCTCGGTGAAGGGCGACAAGGATCCGGGCTACGGCTCGACGTCGAAGATGCTGGCCGAGACCGCCATCGCCCTGGTCCGCGCGCCGGATGTGGCCGGCGGCATCTGGACCCCCGGCGCGGCGCTGCAGGGCCGGCTGGTGGATCGGCTGCAGCAGCACGCCGGGCTGACGTTCACGGTGGAGGGCTGATGCGGCGCGTCTGGCGCGCACTCGGCCTCTGCCTTGCGGTGTTCGCGGCCGCGCCGGCGGCGGCGAACCCGGCGGCCGTCGCCGAGGCGGTGATGGGGCTCGGCCGCGATACGCGCTGGACGCAAGTCTCGGTCACGCCCATCGGCTTCGACGCCTTCCATGCCCAAGGCTTGGTGAAGGTTGGCGACGTGTTCTTCGTGACCGCCGTCGAGATCCTGGAGCGCACGACGTTCTACCCCGAACCCCGCGACGGGTTCGACCGCAGCCAGGGCCGGGGGCAGGGCTGGCTGTTCAAGATGAACGCCAAGGGCGAACTCCTGGCCAAGATCAAGCTGGGCGAGGGGGCCGTGTATCACGCGGGCGGCCTGGATTTCGACGGCAAGCGGTTGTGGGTTCCGGTGGCGGAGTATCGGCCGGGAGGTCAATCGATCCTCTATAGCGTCGATCCCGCAACCCTGAAGGTCACCGAGCAACTGCGGGTGGACGACCACATCGGCGCGGTGGCCATGGACGTGGTCGGCAAGACGCTGGTCGGGGTGAACTGGGGCAGCGCGGGCTTCCACGCTTGGCCGCTGGACCCGACGGGGCGACCGACGCGCGGCGGCGGCAAGGCGATCTCGAACGGCGCGCAGTATATCGGCTACCAGGACTGTCACGGTGCTGGACCGCGGCGGATGTTGTGCAGCGGCGTGGCGGGCTATCGCTCCCGACGCGATGTGCCGCCGACCGCCATCGGCGGGGTCGAACTGATCGACCTTAGGGACTTCCGCCAGATGTGGCAGGCGCCCGTCCAGGCCTGGAACGCGGCCGGCCAGGCGATGACCTCGAACGCGGCGTTCTTCGAACCCACGCCGGAAGGCGTGCGGGGCTATTTCCTGCCCGAGGACGGGCGGGGGAACCTCTATGTCTACGAGGCGGCCGCGGCGCGATAGCCAGCGACGTCACTTGGCGCATGCGCCTCATGACCTGACGGAGCCATGAGGTTCGTCGTGAGACGGACGCGCTATTCCGCCGTCCAGCCGCCGTCGATGGAGAGGTTGGCGCCGGTGATCTGGCTGGCGGCGTCCGAGCAGAGATAGATCATCAGCGACGCGACCTGGTCGACAGTGACGAACTGCTTGGTGGGCTGAGCCTCCAGCAGCACGTCGCTGATCACTTGTTCCTTGGTCATGCCGCGCGCGGCCATGGTGTCGGGAATCTGCTTTTCGACCAGCGGGGTCCAGACGTAGCCGGGGCTGACGCAGTTGACGGTGATCCCGTGGGTCGCGACCTCCAGCGCCGCGGTCTTGGTCAGGCCGGCGATGCCGTGCTTGGCGGCGACATAGGCCGACTTGAACGGCGAGGCGACCAGGCTGTGGGCCGAGGCGGTGGAGATGATCCGGCCCCACTTGCGGGCCTTCATCCCCGGGATCGCCGCGCGCATGCCGTGGAAGGCCGAAGACAGGTTGATGGCCAGGATCTGGTTCCACTTGTCGACCGGGAACTCGTCGATGGGGGCCACGTGCTGGATGCCGGCGTTGTTCACCAGGATGTCGACGCCGCCGAAGACCTTTTCGGCGTTGGCGACCATGGCGGCGATGGCCGCGCCGTCGGTCATGTCGGCGCCGTCGTAGAGCGCCTTCACGCCGAAGTCGGCCTCGATCTTGGTGCGCTCGGTCTCGATGGCGGCGGCGTCGCCGAAGCCGTTGATGACCACGTTTGCCCCCTCGGCGGCCATGGCGCGGGCGATGGCCAGGCCGATGCCGCTGGTGGAGCCGGTGACGAGGGCGGTCTTGGCTTTGAGGGTCATGCGGGGCTCCGATCAGATGTCATTGTGCACTGCAGCGTGGGGAAAGAGCGCTGGGCTCATGGCGGATTTGCGTCCGAGCGTCCATCGCCGGTCAGGTCGTAGGTGGTGGTGCCGGGCTTCATCGGCAGGTCCAGCCAGCCGCGATGTTGCAGGGTGCGGCGCACGTCCGATATCCCGGCGCGCCAGTGCTCCGTCATGGTGACGCGCGAGAACTCGTAGTCCTTGGAATTCCCCTCGTAGAGCTTGGCCCGGTAGATCAGCTGGACGATGGCGATCGAGCTCTCGTGGGCGAAGGCCTTGAGCAGCGCCAGCTCATCGCCGCCCTGATAGTCGGCGGGCAGGCCTTCGATCAGCTTTTGCAGCGCCGCCTTGGTGTTGTGCAGCTGCATCTGCATGTCGGTGTTCAGGCGGGTGCGGCTGGAGAAGCGGATGTCCTTCTCGCGCTCGGCGGCTTCCAGCACGGTCTTGGGCATCTCGCCGCGCGCACTGAACAGGTCGACCTGGAAGATCAGCAGGTCGCGCTGGCCGGCCTCGTCCAGGACGTACTGCAGAGGCGTGTTCGAGACGATGCCGCCATCCCAGTAGTGCTCGCCGTCGATCTCGACCGGCGGGAAGCCGGGGGGCAGGGCGCCCGACGCCATGATGTGCTCTGGCCGGATGCGGTCCTTGGTGTTGTCGAAGTAGGTGAAGTTGCCGGTGCGCACGTTCACCGCCCCGACGCTGAGCCGGGTCTCGCCCGAATTGATCCGGTCGAAGTCGACCAGCTCCTCCAGCGTCGCCTTGAGCGGCGCGGTGTCATAGAGGCTGACCGCCTGCGGAGATCCCGGCGGATAGAGGTAGGCCGGCGGCACGCGCGGCGTGAAGAAGCCCGGCACGCCGAACGCGGCGATCCAGCCGGCGCTGACCTCGTTCCAGAACGCGCGGATCTGCTCGTTGCCGGGGGCGTGGGTGACGGGGGCGGCCGACGAGGCGAGACGCCAGAACGCCTCCAGCTTTTCGTGCCGCTGCGCGAAGGCGTTGCCGGCGATCAGGGCGGCGTTGATGGCGCCGATGGAAATACCCGCGACCCAGCCCGGCTTCAGATCGGCCTCGGCCAGCGCCTGCACCACGCCCGCCTGATACGACCCCAGCGCGCCCCCGCCCTGGAGCACCAGAACGCGGTCGCATTCGGCGGCGGTGATCGGCATGGACGTTCAGCTCCTGCACTCGCCGCCATCAGGGCGCGCGCCGGATGGCGGAGGCAAGGCGGTCCGATCGGCGAGCGCGAAAAATCGGCGCGTCCGCACAAATGCTTCCCCAGTTAACGGGGGAGGTTCGTTGAAGCTCCCCACCCGCTCACATCAACCCGAGCGCCTTGAAGCTGGCGGTGCCGTCGCGGCCGACGACAAGGTGGTCGTGGATGGAGATGCGCATTGGGCGGGCGGCGTCGACGATCTGTCTGGTCATGTCGACATCGGCCGAGGATGGCGTGGGGTCGCCGGAGGGGTGGTTGTGGACCAGGATCAGGGCGCTGGCCGACAACTCCAGAGCGCGGCGGACCACCTCGCGCGGATAGACCGGGGCATGGTCGACCGTGCCCCGGTTCATGATCTCGTCGGCGATGAGCTGGTTCTTCTTGTCGAGGAACAGGACGCGGAACTGCTCGCGCGCTTCATGCGCCAGGGCGGTCTTCACATAGGCCAGCAGGGCGTTCCACGACGAGATCACCGGCCGGCGCGCGACCTGCTCCTTCGCCGTCCGCAGCGTGGCCTCGTGCAGCAGCTTGAGGTCCAGCGCCACGGCCTCGCCGACGCCGGCCACCGTGCGCAATTCCTCAGGCGTCGCGCCCAGCACCCCGCCCAGCGAGCCGAACCGGCCCAGCAGCTGCTTGGCCAGCGGCTTGACGTCGCCGCGCGGGATGGAGCGGTAGAGGAACAGCTCCAGCAGTTCGTAGTCCGGCACGGCGGCCAGGCCGCCGGCGGTGGCGCGGTCGCGCAGGCGCTCGCGGTGGCCGGCGTGGTGGGGCTTGGGCTGTGGGGCCGGACGCCAGAGCTGGGTCTGGGCGGCGGCGTCCTCGACGGAGAAGGGTCGGCTCATGGCGTTGCAATGTTCCGCAAACGTTCCCATCTGGCAATAGCCAAGCTCCGGCGCCCCCAATCGGGGGAGGCGGAACGGCGTTCGCCGGCGCACCCTGGCGGCGATGGATGGGGTGGGCGACGAACAATGAAGGTCGGAACATTATTGGGCGTGCTGGCCGCCGCGGCGGCTGTCGTGGCGATCATGGCGGCGGCGCCGGCCAAGGCGACCGTGGCCGATCTGCAGATGGCTATCTCCGCGTCGGCGGCGTGATCGTACTGCGGCCATAGGCGCCGCGCAGCCGCCCGTCGCGGGCGAAGTCGCGCATCATCTTGAAATAGTCCGGCGCGAAGCGGGTCGACAGGCGTTCGCCATCGGGGGCCGTCTCGAACTCGGTCATGCCGTGTTCGGCGCCGGGGTAGAGGGCCAGGGTGATCGGCTGTCCCGCGGCGATCAGCGACCGGATCAGCCGGCTGGTCTCGGCGCTGGGCGCCTCGAGGTCCATCTCGCCCAGGATCCACAGCTGCGGCGTCGTCGCCTTGCGCAGCGTCGGCATGGGATCGTAGCGCCAGGGCGTGCCCCAGTCGTAGTCCTTGGCCATGGCCCGGATCTCGGCCTCGGTGTGCGGCAGGATCAGCCAGGTGAAGTTGCCGTGCAGATCCTTGTACCAGGGCTCGCCCCGGTACTTGGCGCGGAGGGCTGCGAAGCGCTCGAAGCCCCCTTTGAAGCCGCTCTCGAACACCGCCTCGGCGGCGTCCGCCACCTCCAGAGCCTTGGCGGTGTCTTCGGCGCCGTGGCCCTTCAGCTTCATCTCCAGCGCCACCTGCTGCTGGTCTTCCTGGATCACCGAGACGGCGAGACCGAAGCTGACGATGGCGAAGTCGACGGGGGCGCGGCTCGCGGCGATCGGAACCACCCAGCCGCCCTGGCTGCCGCCCTGGTAGCCGATGCGTCCGGCGCGCGGGCCGGCGAGGCGACGGGCCTCGCGCATGGCGGCCACGGCATCGTCGGCCAGCAGGTCGAAGTCCTGGCTGTACTTGCCCGTGGAGGCGCCTGTGCCGCGCTTGTCATAGACGAACGCGCCGACGCCCGCGGCCGGGAGCAGGCGTTGCAGGGCGTTGCTGTCGAGGGCGGAGTCGTCCTCCGACCCGTGCACCAGCACGACGATGGGAACGGGGTCCCGGCCGGGGGGCAGGATCAACCGGCCGGCGAGGGAGACGTCGCGGCCCGCGAACGTGGACTGGGCGACGTCGAAGGTTATCCGGCGACCCTGGACCCCGGCGAACCGGAGCTCGCCCTTGGCGCAGTCGGAGAAGGTGACGCTTACCCCGTCGGGCCGCTCCGTCCAGCCCAGGGTGCTGGTCCAACGGCCATCCGCCGCCTTGGTGAGCGCGCCCGACGTCCCGTCGAACATGCGCCAGCGCAGGGTGTCTTTCCGCGAGGGCGCGATATCCACCAGCCGGCCATCCGCCAGCTTGTAGGCGCCGACGCTGCAGTTGGCCGGCGACGCGGCGCGGGCGGGCTGCGACAAGAACAGGGCGGAGCAGGCCAACAGGGCCAGGACACGGAGCGAACGCATGCCGGAACCTCGGGGTTGGCGGCAGGTGCGGCAATTTAAATCGCGGTAACCTGTACCCGACCCTAGCGTCCGACCTTGATGGCGTTGTCGTCGGAGTTGCGGTCGATCTCCTTGTTGTACGGATCGACGCCGGCGAACGTCGGCGGCTTGTCGACGGTCACGGTGATGGTCTGGGCGCCGGATTTCAGGGTCGTCGTCCGGAAGGCCAGCACGTTCTTCGGCCCGAAGCCGGGCTTGCCGGGCTCGGCGTCGAACACGCCGATGTCGAACACCTCGCCGGCCGGGATCGCCACGGGCGTCTCCTTGCCCTTGCCATCGGCGTAGGCCTTCTTGGCCTCGACGCTCAGGACCACGTCGTAGCGCCCGTCGGCGCGTTTCTTCACCGTCGCGGTCTTGGTCTTCAGGTCGTAGATCGTGATCTTCTCGAACAGATCGGTGATCAGCTGTTGGGCCACCGGATCGGCCCCGGCCTCGGCGCGCAAGGCGTCGACCAGATCCTGGGATCGCGGATAGGGGGCGCCCTTGAACGCGTACTGGCTGAGCAGCCGGCGAAGGGCCGCGTTGACCTTGGCCTCGCCCATCCGGTCGCGCAGCAGGTACATGACCAGCGAGCCCTTGCGGTAGTGGATGTAGCCCTGGTTCTCGACCCGGATCAGCGGCAGCTCCTCGACCAGCTCGCCGCCGCGCGCCCGCAGGTAGCGATCCAGTTCGAACTTGAGGAACTTGCGGATGCCGTCCTGGCCGTAGGTCTTCTCCATGACGATCAGGGCCGAGTACTGGGCCAGAGTTTCGGAAAGGCTGGTGGCGCCCTGCATGTCCGCGCCGATGATCTGGTGCGCCCACCACTGGTGGGCCAGCTCGTGCGCCGTGACGTAGGTCACGTAGTCGATCTTGTCGGGCTTGGTGTTGTCGCTGACGAAGCCGATGCCCTCTGAGTAGGGCATGGTGTTGGCGAACGCCTGGGCGAACCGGGCGTAGTCCGGGAACTCCACGATCCGCGCCTGGTGGAACTGGTAGGGGCTGAAATTGGCCTGGTAGTAGTCCAGGCCGGTCTTCAGCGACTGGATCATCCGGTCGACGTTCCAGGGGTGCTGGGGGTCGTAGTAGATGGCCAGCTCGACGCCCTTGTAGACCTCGCGCTTGATCGCGTAGCGGGCCGACTGCACCGAGAAGAAGTTGAGCACCGGTGCATCGGTGCGGAAGCGGATCGTGCGCCGCCCGTTCTTGGTGACGTCCGAGATGCGGTAGCCGGGCGCGACGGGGGTTTGGTCGGCGTCGGTGGTGACGCTGATGTCGGCGTTCACCCAGGCGGCGTTTGCCAGGTAGTTGCGGGCCTGGGCCGCGCGGTCCTCCAGCTTCGGCGGACGGAGCTGGGGCGTCAGGCCGTATTTGCGGCGCTTGGCGCGGTCCTGCAGCAGCTGCGCGCGGTCCATGCCGACCACGGGGCCGAACTCGAAGTTGTTCACGAAGCTGCCGTTGTCGACCAGCCGCGTGGTGTTGCCGGAATTCTTGAAGCCGCGCTGCTGCATCACCGTCTGGAACGACAGCGCCGTCTGCTCGCCCGGCTGCAGCGGCCGGTCGAAGGTGAAGATGCGGTAGTTGAAGCGGTCGAAGGTCTTCACCTTGGACGCCCCGTTCACCGACATCTGCAGGGCCTTGGTGTCGCGGTCCAGCCGCACGTGCAGCTCGCGGATCGGGGCGCTGGAGTCGTTGACCAGGTGATAGACGCCCTCGGTCGTCAGCTTGGGCTGCGTCGGGTGCAGGTCCAGGTCCAGGGTCACGTCGGTGACCGACGGCTGGGGCAGCGTCTCGTAGCGCAGGAAGGCCTTCTCGTAGTCGGCCAGCCACTTTTCGCCCTCGATGGCGGTGCGGTAGGGGTTCATCACGTTGGTGTTGTCGTAGATGAACGCGCCCAGGCCGATCCAGGCGACCAGGGCCGTGGCCCCGATGGCGCCCGCGGGGCTCAGTAGCCGGCGGGGCAGGCGCTTGAGGCGCGGCATCAGCCGGGTCTCGGTCCCGCGCCGCCACAGGCCATAGGCCAGCACCAGCAGGATCACCGCGAACGCCGACCAATAGGCCCGGAACCAGCCGGCGAAGGTGGCGTAGTCGCCCTGGCCGTTCATGTCCGACAGGGGCGTCGCCGGGTGGCCGCTGTAGAGGTAGAGGTTGTGCTCGAACCCCAGCGCCGGAAACGTCAGCCGGGCGATCAGGTAGAGCAGCATCAGGCCCCAGCCGATGAACTTGTGCGGCGAGATCGCCTGGAAGAAGACCGCGAGCACGGCGATCAGCGCCCAGTCGACGGCGTTGGGCAGCACGTACCAGAACAGGTACTTCTCGAGCTGGATGTCGAAAAAGCCCTTGGCCAGCTGCACGGCGATGCCGGTGGCGGCGCTGACCAGCAGCATGGCGATCAGCACCAGGACGATAGCCAGGGTCTTTGGGACCACGAACGCCCAGTCGGGGACGGCGGTGGCGTCGACGATCTCGTGCGTCTTGCGCTCGCGTTCGCGCCAGACCAGCTCGCCCGCATAGAAGACCGCGACGATCACCACCAGGAAGGTGAAGCTGCCCGAGAGCGTGTCGATCACCCAGCGGGTCACGGGGTACAGCTTGGCCCCGCTCAGCTCGTCGCCGAGGATCAGGCCGCCCAGGCTGTTGAACAGGCCCAGCGCCAGCAGGACGGCGAAGGCGGGGCTCTTGAACACCTGGCCCATCTCGAAGCGGGTGCGCTTGACCAGCTGCGCCCAGGCGACGTCCAGGCCACGGCGGGGCGCCGGGAGCCGGCGGGCGGGCGGCGGCGGCGCGGCCTCGGCCGCCGGAGCTTTGCGCGCGCGACCGGCCTTGGCCTCGAAGCGGAAGGTGAACCAGGCGAGGCTGAGGAACGCCAGCCCGACCGGAACCCAGATCATCCGATTGTAGAGCAGCGGTCCCACCAGGTCCGGCATCCGGGTGTTGGACTCGGCGGCGGTGAAATAGCGGGTCGCCAGCTCCCAGGCGGCCAGGCCGAAGGGGTCGGCCAGGGCCGCGATCTGCAGCTTCTCGGGGTCCTGCAGGGCGACGTTCATCACCAGGTACAGGACCATGAACCCGGCCACGCCCAGGTAGGTGCCCATCATCGAACGGGTGGCGGTGGCCAGGGTGAAGAAGATCGCCGAGGTCAGGAACAGGCCGGGCAGGGCCAGCCAGATGTAGGCGAAGGCGTAGTCCGACAGCCGGTTCGGCCCCATGGTCTCGGGGTCGACCCAGGGCATCAGCGAGCCGACCAGGATCGCGGCGGGCACGAACAGGAACGCCAGCGCCACGGCGGCGAACGCGCCGGTGAAGCGTCCGAACAGGTAGTCGAACTTGGCGATCCGGGTGGACCTGATGATCGGTCCGAAGCCGGTCTCCTCGTCGCGCACGATCACGCTGGCGACGAAGGCGGTGGAGACGAACATGAAGAAGAGCGTCATCACCATGACGATCTGGCCGATGCCCTGCGGCGAGTTCTTGTGGACGTTGCCGCCCGAGCCGATCTGAACCCGGTCGATGCCGACCGCGCCGAACACCAGCAGGAAGAAGATCAGGCCGGCGATCCAGAAGATCGGCTGGCGAAGCTGGTAGCGCAGTTCGAACGCCGCGATCTTGCCGAACATGCCGGTGACCCTCAGGCCGCGCGACGCGAGGCGGAGAGGGTGGAGAAGTAGACGTCCTCCAGCCCGCCCTGCACGGGCTCGAACCCGGCGCCCGGCGTGGCGTCGGCCAGGACATGGATCACGGTGCGGCCGCCGGCCAGGCGGGTGGAGATCACCTGATGGCGCGCGCGCTCGGCGTCCAGGTCGTTGCGGTCGATGACCTTCTTCCAGACCTTGCCGACGAGGCCGCCGACCAGGTCGGCGGGGGCGCCTTCCTTCAGAATTTTGCCCGAGGCCAGGATGGCCATGCGCGGGCACAGGTCGGAGACGTCCTCGACGATGTGGGTCGACAGGATCACCACCACGTTCTCGCCGATCTCGGCCAGCAGGTTGAGGAAGCGGTTGCGCTCCTCGGGATCCAGGCCCGCGGTGGGCTCATCGACGATGATCAGGGTGGGCCGGCCGATCAGCGCCTGGGCGATGCCGAAGCGCTGGCGCATGCCGCCGGAATAGCCGGCGACCGCCTTCTTGCGCACATCCCAAAGATTGACCTGTTGCAGCAGGGTATCGACGGTGTCCTTCCGCTCGCCCTTGCTGGCGATGCCCTTCAGGACGGCCATGTGGTCCAGCAGGTCGACGGCGGAGACGCGCGGGTAGACGCCGAAGTCCTGGGGCAGGTAGCCCAGCGTCCGGCGCAGGGCCTCCGGGTTCGCGACGACGTCGATGTCGCCGAACCGGATCGCGCCCTGGCTGGGCGTCTGCAGCGTGGCGATGGCGCGCATGAGCGTCGACTTGCCGGCGCCGTTCGGCCCGAGCAGCCCGAACATGCCCTTGCCGATCTCGAGATCGACCCCGTCCAGCGCGCGCGTCCCGTTCGGATAGACGTGCGTCAAACCCTTGATGGAAAGCATGGCCCTCTAACTTCCACCCCCAACCCGCAGCCAAGCTGCAACGCGACGGAACCGGCGGCAAGTGAGGGATACGTAACGAAGCCTCGTGACCGCGTTACGTCACGGTTTGAACGCGATCTTCGCGTCGCCCAGGCGCCGTTTGACCGGAACCTCGGATCGCGCCGCGCGGGCGCGGCGTGGAAGTAGGTTCTCGGCTCAGGTGCTCAGGATCGCCGGCTTGAACTGGCCCGTGGGCGAGCCGGTGAAGACCTCGATGCCGTCTTCGGTCACGCCGCACGAATGCTCGCACTGCGCCGACAGCGACTTGTCGCGGGTGACCGCCGTCCAGCCGTCGGACAGCAGCTTCACCGGGTGCTTGCCCAGATTCACCATCGGCTCGATCGTGAAGAACATGCCGGGCTGCAGCAGCTCGCCCGTGCCGCGCTGGCCGAAGTGCAGGATGTTCGGCGCGTCGTGGAACACCTTGCCCAGGCCGTGGCCGCAGAAGTCGCGGACCACCGAGCAGCGCATGCTCTCGACGTATTGCTGGATCGCGTGGCCGATGTCGCCGGTGCGGGCGCCCGGCTTCACCGCCGCCATGCCGCGCTCCAGCGCCTCATAGGTCACGTCGACCAGCCGCTTGGCGCGCGGGGCAACCGGACCCACGCCGTACATCCGCGAGGTGTCGCCGTGCCAGCCGTCGACGATGACGGTCACGTCGATGTTGACGATGTCGCCCTCGCGCAGCACCCGCTCGCCGGGAATGCCGTGGCAGACGATGTGGTTCGGGCTGATGCAGACGGTCTTGGTGTAGCCGCGATAGCCCAGGCAGGCGGGCAGGGCGCCATGGTCCAGGATGAACTCGCGGGCCAGGGTGTCCAGGTGGTCGGTGACCACGCCCGGGACCACGTGCGGCTCCAGCATATCGAGGCATTCGGCAGCCAGGCGGCCGGCCTTGCGCATGCCTTCGAACGCCGCGGCGTCGTGCAGCTTGATCTGGCCGGTGCGGTACTCGCTGTCGAGGGTGTCTGTCATAGGATGCTCCAGCGACCTATGTCGCGATCCTACCACGGAAGGTCAACCGGGGCGCGACATCCTAGTGCGGTAGCGGGAACAGCGCCTCGGGGTCGTCCACCGGCGCCGGTGCGTCGATGTCGCAGACCAGGCCTTCGGGCGGGAAGCTCAGCTTCACCTGGCCCTTGAGTTCGGCCGACAGGCCCCGCTCCAGCAGCCGCGAGCCGAAACCGCGCCGGGTGGGCTCGATCACCGCCGGGCCGCCGCGCTCGCGCCAGGTCAGCCGCAGGCGCGGGCCATCGGGCGCGTCCGCCAAGGTCCAGTCGATGGCGATGCGGCCACCCTCGACGGTCAGCGCGCCGTACTTGGCCGCGTTGGTGCAGAGCTCGTGGACCGCCAGCGCGAACGCCACGGCCGACTTTGGCGGCATCGTCGCGTCGGGGCCGTTCAGGCTGAAGCGGACCGCGCCGGCGCCTTGGGCGAACGGCTGGATGGTCCGGTCGATCAGTTCGCGCAGAGGCACCGACTTCCACTCGGCCTCGGTCATCAGCACGTGAGCGCCGGCCAGCGCCATCAGCCGGCTGTCGAAATCCTCGCGAGCGGCGGCGGTGGGCCGGTCGGCCCGCAGGGTCTGGGCCGACAGGCTCTGGACGATGGCCATCGTGTTCTTCACCCGATGGTTCAGCTCGTTGATCAGCAACTGCTTGTGGTCGGCCTCCGCGCGCAGCGAGCCCACCAGGTCGATGTTCTGCAAGGCGGTGGACATGCAACTGGCCAGCGCCGCCATCGACGAGATCTCGTCCTCGGTCGGCTCGCGCACATCGCGCCAGTACGCGCCCAGCGCGCCGAACGGGGCGGGCTCGCCCACCGGGGTCATGATCAGGCTGTGCACGCCCGTGGGCCGGTAGGCGGCGTGCGGGATGCGGTCGTCCACATAGATGTCGGGGATGATCACCTGTTCGGCGTTCAGCATGGCCCAGCCGGAGATGCAGGCGGTCAGCGGGAATTTCTGGCCCGTCCACAGCGGGACCTCGGAGTCCTCGGCGATGTAGTGGCAGCGGTCGCCGTCGCGCAGCACGATGGCCACACCCAGGGAGCCGGTGATGTCGCGGGCGGCCCGGCGGGTGATGTCGATGATGGCGTCGTGGGTGCGGGCCGCGCTGAGGTCCTTCACGGCGCGCGACAGCCGCGCGAACCGCGCGCGGCTCAGCCATTCTTCGTTCGACGCGGACTCAAGCAACTGTGCGTCCCTCGGCATCGCTACCGTTCTGACGGCCAACCTACCCATCACGCGCGCCTCTTGTCACCTCGACTGGTTTGCCCGGATGACGTTACGAGGGCGTGAACTTCAGGGTTGCATTATGCTGGGACATCCGGAGAGCGGGTACGGCAGGATGACGCAGCTTGGCCGTCAGCCGGCCAGGTTCGCTCCGGTCCACGGCACGCGATCGGCCAGCGTCACCGCCGCCGTGTCGATCGCGCAACGGTAGGCCAGCACCTCGACGCCCCGCGCCGCCGCCTCGGTCAGGCCCTTGGCGTAGGCGGGGTCCAGCTCGGCGCAGGCGGCGAAGGCGTCGCAGTCGGTCCGCTGGATCACGAACAGCATCACCGACCGCTGCCCAGCCTCGACCATGGCGGTCAGTTCGCGCAGATGCTTCAGCGACCGGGCCGCCACGCAATCGGGGAACTCGGCCAGGGCGCCGGTCCGGCGCAGGTGGCAGTTCTTCACCTCCAGCCAGCACGGCGCGCGGCCGGGGTGTTCCAGCAGGAAGTCGACGCGGCTGTTCTCGCCATAGCGGACCTCGCGCCGGTGGGTGGCGTAACCCCCGACCTCGGGAATGGCGTTGGCGGCCAGGGCTTCGGCGACGATGCGGTTGGGGTGCATCGTATTGATGCCGACCAATCCGCCGTCGGCCTGGACCAGCTCCAGGGTGTGGGCCAGCTTGCGTTTCGGATCGTCGGATTTCGAGAGCCAGGCGGGCAGGCCGGGGGTGTTCAGACCCAGCATCGCGCCCGGGTTCGGGCAGTGCGCGGTGATCGCGCGACCGTCGTCCATGACCACATCGACGAAGAAGCGCTTGTACCGGCTGACCAGCACGCCGCGTTCGAGTGGTTGCGGGAAGTCCATGGATGGCTTTAGTCCGAAGCTGACGGCAGCGTGATGTAGGCGAGGGATCGGCGGATGGCGAGCGACGGAGAAAAGCGGGTCACCGCCGCGGTGCTGATCATCGGCGACGAGATCCTCAGCGGGCGGACCCAGGACACCAACCTGCGCGACATCGCCCGGTACCTGGGCGTGATCGGCGTGGATCTGGCCGAGGCGCGGACGGTGCCGGACGTGATGGACGAGATCGTCGACGCGCTGAACGCGCTGCGCGCCCGCTACGACTATGTCGTGACCACGGGGGGGATCGGGCCGACGCACGACGACATCACCGCCGACGCGGTGGCCCAGGCGTTCGGCGTCGAGCTGGAAGAGCATCCCGAAATCATGGCGATGCTGAGCGCCCGCTGGGGCGGCGAGGTCAACGCCGCGCGGCGGAGGATGGCCCGGGTGCCGGTGGGCGGTGCGCTGGTGAAGAACCCGGTGCAGGGTCCGCCGGGGTTCACCATCGGCAATGTCTTCACCCTGGCCGGCGTGCCGCAGATCATGCGCGGCATGCTGGAGGATGTGGGGCCCCGGATGCGGGGCGGTCGACCGACCGTCTCGCGCACCGTGCGGGTCGAGGGCTCGGGCGAGGGGCAGATCGCCGCGCCGCTGGAAGCGGTGGCCAAGGCGCACACCGATATGTCGCTGGGCAGCTATCCGTTCTTCGGTCCGGACGGCTATGGCTCGAACCTGGTGGTGCGCGGCCGCGACCCGGCGCAGCTGGGCGAGGTGGTCGCGGAACTCATCGCCACGTTGCGACAAGCGGGCATCGACAATGTCCGGGAGATAGAGGTAGCGTAACAACTATACGTCACTCAATTCTCGCCCTTGGTAAGGAGCGCCCCGATGATCTCCCTCGTGTTCGCCGCCGCGCTATTGGCCGGCGCCGCCGACCCGGCCACGCAGGCCGCCAATACCGCGACGGCCGCCGCGACGACCCCGACCAAGGCCGCCGGCAAGACCGACAAGAACGAGATGGTCTGCAAGCGCGAAGCCGTGCTGGGCAGCCGGATGAAGGAACGGGTCTGCCTGACCCAGGCCGACTGGGATCAGCGCAAGGCCGACTCCCGCGCCGACGTCGAGAAGAGCCAGAGCGTCAAACCGCTGAGCTTCTAGTCGCGACCCGATATCCACAGGCCCGGCCTCGGTCTGTGGATAAGCTGTGCATCAAGTCCTGTCTGAGGGCTGACCTCCCGCCTACTCATCCCCGTGCATGCGGGGGGCTGAGTAGCGGGGTTACGCCGTCGCCAGGTTCTCCAGCCGGGTCAGCCAGTAGTCGGCGTCGTAGGTGGCGTCGCCGGTGAGGTAGCGCCAGAACTTCACGCGGTTCACGAACTCGAGCCGGCCGGTGTCGTCCTCGAACCAGGGTTCGGGGGTCATCAGGATCTGCTCGACGGTGCGTGGCTGCGCGCCCTTCAGGTAGAAGATCGGCCGCTGGCCCGTCGGCTGTTCCAGCGTCGAGGTGTCGAACATCCGCGCCTGGGACCGGCTGGGGTTCATGCGGATCTTGAACATCGTCCGCGTGCGGTCCGACAGGTTCACCCCGCCGCCGTGCCAGACGCCCGAGTGCAGGAACAGCAGGGTCCCGGCCTCGCACACCATGTGCTGTTGGCCGCGGATGTTCTGATAGCGGCCCAGGGCCGCCTCGCTGACTTTGCGCAGGTGGGTGCCGGGCACGAACCGCGTGCCGCCCATCGGCCGGGTCACGGCGTGCGGGTAGTACATGATCTGCAGGTCGAAGGCCTGGCGGGGGTCGATGGTCGAGTCCTGGTGGGTGTGCTGGCTGACGTTCTCGCCGCCGCTGGCCGCGTGGTAGGCGGGCGGGAAGGTCACGTGCAGGAAGTGGTGGTCGAAGGTTGGGTCCTCGCCCACCAGGCTGCGGATCGCGCCGGCCACGGCGGGCAACTCCAGCATCCGGGCGATGGCCGAGCCTTGGGCGTAGGTGCGGGCCAGCGGGACGCCGGCGCCGACCTCGGGGATGCCCGCCTTGGCCAGCAGTTCGCCATAGGTCCGGCGCAGCTTCCGGCCGGGCTCAGGCGGCTCGATCTCGCCGACCTCGTCCATGAACTGGGCGTTGATCGCGTCGGGGACGACGCCGTCCATCCGCAGGAACCCGCGCGCGGCGAACGTCGCCATGTCATGAGCGTGGAGCAGGGGCAGGTCGCTCATGCCGAGACCTCGGACAGTTGTTCGAACCAGAATTCGTATTTGAGGTAGCTGACGTCGAACTCGGCGCCGCGCTGGTGGGGCAGCAGTTGCGACGCCTGGAACAGCCGCCAGCCGTCCTTCAGCGCATCCAGGCCGGTGCGATACGGCGGCTCCTCGGCGTCGCCCGCCATGTGCCGCGTCTCGCCCGTGCCGTCGTATCGGCTCCAGCCCACCACGGCGGAATCCAGCGCCGAGTTGGACAGATAGAGCACCAGCACCGTCTGTCGTTGCATCCCGCTTCCCCGCCTTTTCTTTCGATCGTGGCATGAAGCGAACCGCCCTGGGAAGCGCCGCGCCGCCTTGACCGACGTAGGGGCGCCCGCGAGAAGTCGTCTCCAAACGGGAGGACTTGTAAAATGGCGTTCAACCCCTTCGACCTGAGCGGCAAGGTGGCCCTGGTGACCGGCGGCAACGGCGGCATCGGCCTGGGCATGGCCGAGGGGCTGGCGGCGGCGGGCGCAAAGGTCGCCATCTGGGGCCAGAACCCCGAGAAGAACGCCAAGGCCGAGGCGGCCCTGAAGGCGCACGGCGGCGAGGTGCTGGTCCAGGCGGTGGACGTGGCCGACGAGGCCAGCGTGGTGGCCGGCGTGGCCGAGGTGCTGAAGACGTTCGGCCGGCTCGACTTCGTGGCCGCCAACGCCGGCATCGGCGGCGGCGCGCCGTTCGACCAGATGACCACCGAGAAGTGGCGCCGCGTCACCACGGTGAACCTGGACGCCGTCTTCTGGACCTTCCGCGAGGCCGCCAAGCACATGCTGGAGCGGGCCAACGCCGGCGATCCGGGCGGCTCGCTGGTGGTGACGTCCTCCACTTCGGCCATCCACGGCGCGCCGCGCAACCAGGCCTATGCCTCGACCAAGGGCGGCGTGCTGTCGATGGTGCGCGGCCTGGCGGTCGAGTACGCGCGCCACGGCATCCGCGCCAACTCGATCCTGCCGGGCTGGATCGCCACCGACATGACCTCGGGCCTGCAGTCGAACGACAAGTTCAACGAGAAGGCCATCGGCCGGGTGCCCATGCGTCGCTGGGGCGAGGGCGAGGATTTCGCCGGCATCGCGGTCTACCTGGCGTCGGACGCCTCGAAGTTCCACACCGGCGACAGCTTCGTCATCGACGGCGGCTACACGATCTACTGAGGACGAATGCCAATGGCCGACCGCTACGCGCGCTACCAGCGTCTGAAGTTCGAGCGGCCGGCCGATGGCGTGCTGCGGATCGTGATGAGCAATCCGGGGCGGCTTAATTCCGCCGACGCGGTGATGCATCGCGAACTGGCCGAAGTTTGGCGCGACGTGGACGCTGACCCCGACGTGCGCTGCGCCATCCTCACGGGCGAGGGGACCGCGTTCTCCGCCGGCGGCGACTTCGAGATGATCCAGCAGATCGTCGACGACTTCGAGGTCCGTGCCCGAGTTATGCGCGAGGCGCGCGACATCGTCATGAACATCATCGACTGCCAGACGCCGGTGGTCAGTTCGATGCGCGGCGTCGCGGTCGGGGCCGGGCTGGTTTGCGGCTTGCTGGCGGATATCTCAATCGCCACGCCGGACGCCCGGATTATCGATGGCCACACGCGCCTGGGCGTGGCGGCGGGCGACCATGCGGCCATCGTCTGGCCGCTGCTCTGCGGGATGGCCAAGGCCAAGTACTATCTGCTGACGTGCGATCCGCTGAACGGCCAGGAAGCCGAGCGGATCGGGTTGATCTCGCTTTGCGTGCCCGACGAAGACCTCGACGCCAAGGCGCTGGAGGTGGCGACCAAGCTCGCCAATGGCGCAACCCGGGCCATCGCCTGGACCAAGCACACCCTGAACCACTGGCTGCGCACCGCCGGGCCCGCCTTCGACGCCTCGCTGGCGCTGGAGTTCCTGGCCTTCACCGGCCCGGAGGCCGCCGAGGGCCTGGCGTCGCACCGCGAGAAGCGGAAGCCGAAGTTCGTATGAAGCGGCTGTTGCCTTGACGTCGGCGTTCACGACGTAAGAGGTTGGGGCGGCCCTCGGAGCGCGCGTCCCATGCTCGACCTCGTCTTGGCGATCCTCCATCACCTGTTCGTCTTCGGCCTGTTCGGCATCCTGTTCGCCGAGTTCATGCTGGTCCGGCCCGGCATGGAGCCGGCGACAGTGCGTCGGGTGGCGGGGATCGATCTGGCGTTCGGCGCCCTCGCGGGGCTGGTCCTGGTGGTCGGTTTCGCCCGCGCCGGCATGGCGGCGAAGGGCTGGGCCTACTATTCGCACAACGGGTTCTTCTGGGCGAAGGTCGCCGTGTTCCTGGTGATCGGCCTGCTGTCGGCGCCGCCGACCATCGCCTTCATCCGCTGGCGCAGGGCGGGCCTGTCGCCCACTGACGCTCAGGTGGCGGGCGTCCGGCGGTTCATCCACGCCGAGGTGGCGCTGTTCGCGCTGCTGCCGGCGTTCGCCGCAGCCATGGCGCGCGGCTATGGACAGTTCTAGCGGGGCGTGTCGGCGCCCGTAAAAATTTAACGCCACCGTCAGAAACACGTCACGCAACTCCGCCACTGCGCTCCGCACCAAGTGTGGGGATGAGCAATGCATCGGTTCGGGTTGAAGGCGCAGCTTTGCGCCACGGCGGCGTTTTGCCTGATGACGGGGGCGGCGGAGTCCGCCTGGAGCGCCGAGGCGGCCGAGAGCGCGGTCGACGAGGTGGTCGTGACGGGCACCCGCGACGCGGGCCGCACCGCCTTCACCACCCTGGTCCCGGTGGACGTGCTCAGCGCGGAGTCGATCCAGGCCTCGGCCACCAGCCAGCTGGGCGAGAACCTGGCGCAGCAGATCCCCTCGTTCATCGTCCAGAAGCTGCCCACGTCGGACGGCCTGCAGTTCATCCGGCCGGCGACGCTGCGCAACCTGTCGCCCGACCAGACCCTGGTGCTGGTCAACGGCAAGCGCTTCCACCGCTCGGCCTTCCTCGGCTCGCGCGGCGCGCAGGGGCCCGACCTGGCGCAGATCCCCAGCTTCTCGGTCGGCCGGATGGAGGTGCTGCGCGACGGCGCCTCGGCCCAGTACGGCTCGGACGCCATCGCCGGGGTGATCAACATCCTGCTGGACGACAAGCCGGGCTTCGCGGGCTTCGGTCAGGCCGGCGAGTTCTATGAAGGCGACGGCACGACCTATCGCCTGGGCGCCAAGGGCGGCGTGGCCATCGGCGACGGTGGGCATCTGAACGCGACGATCGAATGGTCCGACGCGGGGCTGACGTCGCGCAGCCGCCAGCGCCCCGACGCCATCGCGTTCCAGGCTGCGAACCCGACGATCAAGGTCGACAATCCGGTGCAGCGCTGGGGCAACCCGGACCTCAAGACCTACTCGGCCGCCGTTAACGCCGCCCTGCCGCTGGGCGATGTGGCGGAAGCCTATGCGTTCGGGACCTATACGAAGTCGGACGGGATCAACGACATCAACTGGCGCAACCCGGCCGCCAACCCGGCGATCTACAACGTCGTCGCCGTCTTCCCGGGCTTCAACCTGCGCTCGATCTATCCCGGCGGCTTCACGCCGCGCGAGGGCCTCCACGCCCGCGACGTCCAGGCGGTGGGCGGCGTGCGCCACGTGCAGGACGAGCGGTTCACCTGGGACCTCAGCGCCTCGTTCGGCCGCAACGCCAGCCGGTTCTTCCTGAACAACTCGATCAACGCCTCGCTGGGCCCGCAGAGCCCGTTCGACTTCGACTTGGGCCGGCTGGTGCAGAAGGAGGTCAACCTCAACGCCGACGGCGTCTATCGCCTGCCGATCACCGGCCTGGCCGAACCGCTGAACATCGCCTTCGGCGTCGAGTACCGCACCGAGACCTATGCGATCGAGACCGGCGATCCGGCGTCCTATGCCGTGGGTCCGGGCGCGAACTTCGGCCTGGCCCCCAACTCCAACGGCTTCCCGGGCTTCAGCCCGCAGCAGGCGGGGGAATGGGACCAGAAGAGCTACGCCGGCTACATCGACCTGGAAGCCCAGATCACCGACCGGTGGAGCGTCGGCGGCGCGCTGCGCTACGAGGACTTCTCGGAATTCGGCGACACCGTGAACTTCAAGGTCGCCAGCCGCTTCGAACTGACGACGGGCGTCGCGGTCCGCGCGTCCTATTCGACCGGCTTCCGCGCGCCGACGCCGGGCCAGCTCAACTCCACCAGCACGTCCCAGGGCCTGGACACGGTGACCCTGCAGCTCTTCCAGTCCGGTCGTCTGTCGCCGACCAATCCGGTGGCGGTGTTCCTGGGCGCCCAGCCGCTGAAGCCGGAGGAATCCACGACCCTGACGGCCGGCGTCATCTGGCGCACCGACGTGGGCTTCTCGGGCTCCATCGACGCCTATCAGATCGAGGTCGACAAGCGCTTCAGCACCTCGCCGACGATCACGGTGACCCCGGCGATCCGGGCGCAGCTCGTGGCCCTGGGCGTCCAGGGCGCCTCGGCGTTCACCTCGATCAGCTGGTTCACCAACGACTTCGACACCCGCACCCGCGGCGTGGACGTGGTGGTCACCTATGCGCGGGACCTGGGTCCGGGTCAGGTCAACCTGACGGGCGCCTACAACTACAACAAGACCGAGGTCACCTCGGGCGCCCTGGGCCGCAGCGCCACCCAGCAGCTGCTGTTCGAACAGTCGCGGCCGAAGCACAACCTGACCGGCTCGGCGACCTACAAGTGGGGTCCGATCGAGCTGCTGGGCCGGGTCCGCTACTACGGCAAGTGGACGGACAGCACCGGCAACGCCACCGGCGAGATCTTCCAGAACTTCGGGGCGCTGACCTTCTTCGACGTCTCGGCGACCTGGCGGGCCAGCGACAACGTCTCGGTGCGGATCGGGGCGGAGAACGTTTTCGACAAATACCCGGACGAGGCGGTGTTCCAGGCCAGCCGCGGGCTCGTCTACTCGCGGAACTCGCCGTACGACACCAACGGCGGCCAGTACTACGCCCGCGTCGACGTGCGGTTCTGAGGAAGGATCGGACGCCGCCGCGCGAGGCGGCGTCCGATATCGTCAGGCGGCGAGGGCGCGACGGCGCAGCGAGGCGCCGGCCAGGCCGAAGCCCATGATCATCAGCGCCCAGGCGGCCGGTTCCGGCACGGGGGCGGTGTCGCCGCCGAAGCCGGTGAAGACCACGTTGTCCACGGTGCTGTCGTCGGGACCGGTGTTCCATTCCGTGCGGATCGCGATGCCGGTCAGATTGGCCAGCACGCTGCGGAACTCGGCTTCGGTCACCGGCGTGGAGCCGGGGTTGGTGTTGCCGTTGAAGACGGTGAAGCCCGCCTCGGTCAGGTCGAAGCTGAAGTTCACCGGACCTGTGATGCCGGGCTGGGCGTGCGGGATGCTGACCGCCAGGCCCGAGCCGTAGAGGATGAGCGCGACATAGGGCGAGGCGTCGTTGAAGGCGTCGCCGATGTCGAAGCTGATGTTGCCGCCATAGGCCGCGCTCTGGTCGCCCAGCACGGCGCCGGGCGCGTAGACACCGGTCTCGGCGGCAAGGTCGGCCAGACGCAGGAAGCCGCCGGCATCCCACGGCGAGGCGCCCGTGATGTCGGGGGTCGACGAGCTGATGCCGCCGTAGCTCCAGCCCTGATTGCCGGTATCGAAGGTGTAGGAGATCGAGGCCTGCGCGGCGCCGGCGCCGAGCAGCATGGCGAGCGCGGCCGCCGGAGCGGCAAACGGGAATTTAGGCACGGGATGACCCCTTCAAAAGCTGACGATGACACAGGGTCCCGTGTCGAACCCCGCGACACAGTAGGGCGAAGAACGCTGTGCGCCCGACCATTCTCCTGGGACGCGAGAATGCGGTACAGGTTCTAGGCGGTCGGCCCCGCGCGGAGCTGGGCGGCCAGGGCGTGATAGCGGGCCGCCGGTTCGGTCTGGCCCAGGGCTTCGTAGAAGACGGCCAGGTTGTGCGCGGCCATGTGGCTTCCCCGACCGGCCACCGTGCCGTCCAATTGCGGCCGCTCGCCGATCTCCAGGCAGCGCTTCCAGGCGGACTGGACGATCGGCAGGTAGTCGGCGAGTGCGCGGTCCGGTTCCTGGGTCGCGCACTCCAGATAGAGGTCGCCCAGGGCGAACCAGAAGTCGGGCGACTCCGGCCACGCGCCCACCTCGGCGTCGGCGAGCTGCAGCGCGTCGGCCAGCCGGCCGGCGGCCTTCAGCGCGGTCAGGGCGCGAACCACCAGGGCGTGACGGTAGGGGACATCGGCGGGCGCCAGCCGCAGGGCCTCGGCGAAGCAGAGCGCCGCCTGGGCCGCGCGGTCGCGGACCTGGTGCTCCTTGGCCAGCTGGAACCAGAGGTAGGGGTCGTCGGGCGCGACCTGAAGCTCCAGCATCAGCAGCGCTTCGTTGCGGTCGCCCTTGCGCGCCAGGTTGGCGGTGGTGAAGCCGTCGTGGCCGAGGCGGAGCGGCAGGCGGAGGCCCCGGCTGACGCCCACCGGCTGCTCGTGGATGCGGCCCTCATAGCGGACGCCGCGCGGCAGGATGCGCGGGATCCAGGTGACCGCCGCGCCTTCGCTACCGGGCTGGTCCAGATGGTTGTCGCGCCGGATCTCGCCCATGAAGTCGCCGCCGGACGGGGGCAGGGTGGTCGGACCCAAGCAATCCGTTCCGCCCTCGATCCACTCGTCGGCGTCCAGCACCAGGTTCCAGGCGGCGTCCGACAGCGCCAGCGAGGCGTTGCGGGCGGCGGCGAAGTCTTGGGTCCAGTCGTAGCTGGAGACCTCGGCGCCCTCGGCCGTGGCGAGCGCCTGCGTGCCGTCCGTCGAGCCGGTGTCCAGCACGATCATCCGGTCGACGTGGGGGCGGGCGCTGCGCAGGGCGCGCGCGATCGACGGCGCTTCGTCGCGCACGATCATCACGAGGGCCAGGCGAGTCATGGCCGCGACCCTAGCCGCGTCAGCCTAGTCGGTGAACACCACGGTCTTGCGGCCGTTCAGCAGTACGCGGTCCTCGACGTGCCAGCGCACGGCGCGGGCCAGGACGCGGCGCTCGATGTCGCGGCCCTTGCGGACCAGGTTGGCGGGGGTGTCGCGGTGGCTGATCCGCTCGACGTCCTGTTCGATGATCGGGCCTTCATCCAGATCGGCGGTGACGTAGTGGGCGGTGGCCCCGATCACCTTCACGCCGCGCGCGTGGGCCTGGTGGTAAGGCCGGGCGCCCTTGAAGCCGGGCAGGAACGAGTGGTGGATGTTGATGCAGCGGCCGGCCAGCTTGGTGGACAGATCGTCCGACAGCACCTGCATGTAGCGGGCGAGGACGACCAGTTCGGTCCCGGTCTCCTGGATCAGCGCCCACAGCGCCGCCTCCTGCGCCGCCTTGGTCTCGGCGGTCACCGGCAGGTGGCGAAACGCGATGCCCTGTAGGTCGGTGTGCGGGAACGTCGTGGCGGGGTGGTTGGAGACCACGGCGGTGATGTCCATCGGCAGCTCGCCCTGCCGCCAGCGCCAGATAAGGTCGGCCAGGCAGTGGTCGGTCTGGGAGGCCAGGATCATCACCTTGCGGCGCGCCTTCGTGCCGCGCAGGGCCCAGGTCATGGCGTACTCGGCGGCCAGCGGTTCGAACGCCCCGCGCCAGGCCTCGGTCGCCGTCTCGCCGGGATCGAACACCACCCGCATGAAGAAGCGGTCGGTCTCCAGGTCGTCGTACTGCTGCGCGTCCAGGATATTGGCCCCGCGCTCGAACAGCAGGGCCGACACGCGGGCCACGATGCCGGGGCGGTCGTCACAGGAAAGGGTCAGGATCATCGCGGGCTGGGCTTGCCGCCGGCAGGCTGTAAGGTCAAGGCTGCCGTCAGGGGACGTTCAGGAGTTCAAGTCATGCGATCGGTGACGTATCTGGCTATCGCCGCGGTGTTGGCGCCGGCGCCCGCGCTTTTGCCCTCGGTGACGCTGGCCCAGGGCCAAAGCCCAACGGACGCCTGCAGCCGCGAGATCAGCTACGCGGTGCAGGATCGCTATCCGCAGGCGCGGGGCGTCAAGGTCACCTCGTCCAACGTCAGCGACGGCCGCAACGAGGCGCGGGTGATGGGCAAGGGCGAGTTCGACGACCGCAACGGCGGCGAGTCGAAATTCTCGTACGGCTGCACCTACAACTACCGCACCGGCCGCACGTCGAACCTGGACGTCAGCGACCTGGCGCCGAAGAGCAAGGACAACAGCGCCGCCATCGCGGGCCTGGTCCTGGGCGCCATCGTCATCGGCGCGATCGCGGCGAGCTCGAAGGACAAGGATCGCGACCGCGACGACTGGAACCACCACGACGTGTGGAGCCCGGCCGACGGCGTTCGCTGCGTCTCGCGCGAACGCGCCTGCTACAAGAACGGCCGCTATTCGGACAAGTGGACCCAGCGGATCTTCTACCGCTAGGTCCGACAGCGCAGATTTGCGGTGAGAGCGCTGTGCCGTCCATTTTGAAGGTCATGGCCCTTCTCACGGCCGCTTCCAGCGTCGTGGTGTTCTCGGGCTAGCTGGTTGCGGTCGCAACCCCCGTACCAATGGCTCGGCGGTATCCCGGCGTTGATCAGGATCACATCGGCTTCAGCCTGCCGGTCTCGATCCAGGCGTTGAGCCTGGCGGGGGCGAGCCGTGCCACGCAGCTCTCCTTGCCGCAGACGGACCTGGCGACCAAAACGGTGTCGCGGTCGAGTGGGACGATGCCGGTGCTGGCGTCGAAGGCGAACAGCTGGATCGCGCCGAACGCCCGGTCCGTCCGGATCAGGACCTCCATGAAGTCGGGCTTTCCGTAGCAGCCGAACCACCAGTGGGCGCCGTTGTAGGCCGCCGTCTGGATGCCCTTGTAGGTTTGGCCGGTCTTCAGGACGATCCGGCGGCCGGACCTGAAGTCCTTGTCGTAATCGTAGACGTCGTTCTCGCCCATGCCGTCGGGCAGCCCGCCGACGACGATGAAGCGGCCGTCGCCGAACCCGATCCCGCCGGCGCCGTAGACCACCTCGCCGACCGCGTGGCGGGCGAGCAGCGAGAGGTCGTCGCCGTCGTAGACGTAGACCCAGGAGTCCGACCGCTTCTCCGGATCGTTGAACAGCGCCAGGTTGACCGCGACATAGACCTTGCCGTCGACGTGGCAGAGGTCGCCGTGGTGGCTCGGGACCGCGATCTGGCGGACGACATTCCCGGACACGTCGGTCTTCACGATGTTTGTCGTCATCGACCAGTAGATGGAGTCCCGGTCGTTGGTGCAGACGCCCTGGAGATGGCCGGGATAGACCCCGCTCAGCGTCACGCCCGACGCGGCCATGATCTGCAGCGGCGTGAGTTCACGCCCGACGGCGGCCAGCGGCAGGCTCGCCAGGGCGGCCGATAGCAAGGACCGTCGCGAAAAGCTGGGGGCGCGGCGCGGTTGCCGACCCGTTCCCGAAAGCAATGCCATCCACGTATCCCCCTCGCACCCCTGCAATACGCAGGAAATGTGACGTCTCGGCCGTGGGGCTGCGGCGCTTGCCCGCTACCGGACCTCGGTGACCTTGCCGCCGCGGGCGACGCTGAGGGTGTAGGGCGCGGTGGTGTTGCGTCGCGCGGCGGCGTCGGCGAGGCGGACTTCCAGGCGATAGCGGCCACCCGGCGCGAGGCGGCGCGAGAACCGCTGGCGCGCGTCGGGGTCGGAGCTGTCGTAGAGCAGCACGCTGCCGCCCGGCGTGCGCAGGGTGAAGTAGACGTCAGGGTTCGCCGCGGTCAGGCGGACATCCAGCGCCTTGCCGGGATCGGCGACCACGACGTAGCGGGCCACGGCCGACCCGCGCACCGCGCCCTTCAGGATCTCGCGCTGCTGGCTAGGCGCCGACAGCAGCAGATAGGCCCTGGGCGCTGGCGGCGGGGCCTCCGCAGCGACGAGCCCGAGCGCGAGGGCAAGGACCGCCCCCGCGCGCCAGCGGCGAGGCTCAGGCCGTGGGGCGGGGAGCATCGCCTTTGTCGCCCTTCGCCGGATCGGCGCCGGGCGCCGGATAGCGGAAGCCGTCGCCCTTGCCGTCGGACGCGGCGAGCTGGTCGGCGGCGAACGCCCAGTTGGCGATGTTGTCGAACCAGCGCTCCAGGAACGCCTTCCGGTCGTTCTTGTAGTCCAGGTAGTAGGCGTGCTCCCAGACATCGCAGACCAGCAGCGGGAACAGGCCTTCCTTGATCAGGGTGTCGTCGGCGTCGTGGGTGGAGATCACCTTCAGGCCGTCCGAGCCGGTGACGATCCACACCCAGCCCGAGGCGAAGTGGTTGGCGCCCTCGTCGACGAAGGCGCCCTTCAGGCTGGCCAGATCGCCGAAACCGTCGGTGATGGCGCGCAGCAGGGCGCCTGACGGGGCGTCGCCGCCGGGCGGGCGCATGGATTCCCAGAAGACAGCGTGGTTCCAGGCCTGGGCCGCATTGTTGAACAGCTTCTTGTCGCCGGTCTTGTGGGCCTCGCGGACCACCTCTTCCAGTGGGCGACCCGCCAGGCCGGCCTTGGCGGCGAGGTCGTTGGTCTTGTCCACATAGGTCTTGTGGTGCTTGTCGTGGTGGGTCCGCAGGGTGTCGGCGGACATGAAGGGACCCAGCGAATCGTAGCCGTAGGGCAGGTCGGGCAGGGCGTACATCGGGAACCTCGCGCGGTAGGGGTCATGCGTCTGTCCCACGCTCAACCGCTGGGCGCACAAGGCGTTCCAGAAGCACCGCTTGTTCGATTCCCCATTGCGTAGATGGGCGAGAACGGTGTGATATGCGGCCGTCGGGGGACATCAGCACACAAGCTATGACCTCTGGCGGTTTGGCCGAAAAAGGGCCGACGGCGTCGACACGGGGCGCCCCCTGGGGATTGTTATGGGGCTTACCGTGGCGCGTTGCGCTGCGGCGACGATTTTCGTCGCCGTTGCGCCTGGAATTTCGCATGCTCAAACGCCGGCGCAGGGGCCGACGCGACAGGAGTTGAATCCTGCCGCGCGGGCGCAGATCGCGCCGCCGCAGGCCGACCTGTTCACCCAGCCGGGCACGGGCGAATGTCCGCTGGCCGAGAACCCGGCCGCCCTGACCGTCACCTCGGTGACGCTCAGGGGGCTGCAGTCGGTGAAGGCCGAGGACCTGGCGCCGGCCTATGCCGACCTGCTGAACAAGCCGGGCGACGCCGCCGACCTCTGCAAGATCCGCGACCGCGTGGCCGACGCCCTGTTCAACCGCGGCCTGCTGGCGCGGGTGGAGATCCCGGCCCAGACCATCGACGGCGGCGCGGTGACCCTGGAGGTCATCGAGGCCCACATCGTCAACGTCAGCGTGCGCGGCGATCCCGGCCCGACGGCGCCGCTGCTGGAGCGCTACGCCCAGAAGCTGCGGGGCATGGCGCCCTTCGATATCAAGCAGGTGCAGCGCTACATCCTGCTGGCCTCCGACGTGCCCGGCCTGAAGGTGCAGGCCTCGGTGCGCCCGAACCTGTCCGGCGCGCGCGGGGCGGTGGACCTGGACCTGAACGTGGTCCGCGACGACCAGGACCTGATCGTCAACGCCCAGAACCTGCAGGGCAAGGCGACCGGCCGCTTCGGCTTCCTGGCCCGCTACGACCTCAACGCCCGCAGCCGCTACGGCGAGCGGACCACGATGGTGTTCTACCGCACGATCAAGAACGAGCAGTGGGTGGTCCAGGGCCTGGAGGAGATCCGGGTGGGCAGCGAGGGCATGGTCGTTCGCGGCGGCGTGGCCTACGGCGAGAGCCGTCCGGGCGACACCCTGAAACCGCTGGGCTTGAAGAGCGTCAGCGTGGTCGGCAACCTGGAAGCCGCCTATCCGCTGGTCCGCAAGCGGCGCGAGAACCTGTGGGTCGCGGCCGGCTTCGAATACATCGACCAGGACACCCGCCTGGGCGGCGGCGGCAAGCTGATCAACGACGACCTGCGGATCTTCTACGCCCGGGTCGAGGGCGACCAGACCGCCTACTACGGGTATCGCCCGATCGTGCTGCGCGGGTCGGCCAGCCTGCGACGCGGTATCGAGGGCTTCGGCGCCACGGACGAGGGCGACCGCCGGCTGTCGCGCTTCGAGGCCAAGCCGTCGGCCTGGACGTTCACGGCAGAGGCCTCGGCCCAGGCGGTGATCACGCCCCGGATCTCGGCCTATGTCGAGGTGCAGGGCCAGTACGCCAACCAGCCCCTGGTGGCCTACGAGGAGTTCGCGGTCGGCTCGCTGACCATCGGGCGCGGCTACGATCCCGGCTACATCTCGGGCGACCAGGCGCTGGCGGCCAGCTTCGAGCTGCGCAGCGCGCCGTTCCAGCCGCGTCCCGGCTGGGCGGTCAGCCCCTACGCCTTCTTCGACATCGCCCACACCCGGGACAAGGACCGCGGCGGCTTCGAACAGACGCTGAAGTCCGTCGGCGCCGGCTTCCAGGTCCCGGTGCGCGAGCGCTGGGTGCTGGACGTCAGCTACGCCCGCCCGCTCGACAAGCGCGTCATCGACCGGAAGAAGCCCCCCGGCCGCCTGCTGCTCAATCTCACCGCTCGCTTCTTCTGAGCCGGGAGGAGTCCCCATGCGTCATCACGCCTTGAACCCCATCGTCCGGCGGACCGCTCTGGCGGCCGGCGCAGCCGTGGCGGCCCTGCTGGCCGCGGACCAGGCCGTCGCGCTGCCCGTCGCGGGATCCGCCCCGGCCACGATCAGCGCCGGCGGCAGCCAGCCGATCATCCAGAGCGGGTCCAACATCGTCCAGGTCGACCTGAACGCCCCGCGCACGATCATCGACTGGGCCAGCTTCAACCTGAACGGGGGCGAGCAGGCGCAATTCCGGTTCGACCAGCGCAACTGGATCGTCCTGAACCGCGTCACCGGCGGACCGATCAACATCAACGGGTCGGTCACGGCGTACCAGGCGGCCAACAACGCGGCGGCGCTGCCGAACGTGACCAGCGGCAACGTCTGGTTCTACTCGCCGCAGGGCGTGGCGTTCGGCGGCGGGGCCAGCGTGGACGTCGGCGGCCTGCTGGCGACCAGCGCGGCTGTGAACGAGGCGTCGTTCCTGAACGCCACGAACCTCAACATCCCCTTCACCGGCTCGGGGAGCGGAGGCTCGGTGACGGTGGGCGGCGGCGCGTCGTTCGCCGGCAAGGGCTACCTGGCCTTCGTGGCGCCGATCGTCACCACGGCGGCCGGCGCCAACGTGAACGCGGGCGACTACGGCACCGCCGCCTATGCGGCCGTCGACAGCTACGAGATCCGGTTCCGGCCGGCGTTCAACAACGACCTGACGTTCTTTACCTTCATCGTCCCCAACGGCGCGGCGGGCACACCGCACGACACGCCGCTTAACCTGGCCGGCACGACGACGGGGGCGAACGTCTATCTGATGGCCATCAGCCGCGCGACGCTGACCACGGTGTTGATCAATGCGCCGGGCCTGCTGGTGGGCCAGTCGTCGTTCAACGAATACGGCCAGGTGACGATCACCACGGGCCGCAACATCACCGAAGGCCAGGTCGACGCCACGAACTCGACGGCAGTGGCCGGGGCCCGCTCGGGTCTGGTGCAACTGGGCGAGATCAACGCGGCGGGCAACGTCAACATCGCGGTCACCGGCCGCTTCGGCACCTCCGACCTGACGGCGAACCGGATCCGGGCAGGCCAGGGGCTGCTGATCGCGGCGCGCGATATCACCGTCGGCTCGGGCGGCGTCATCTCGGGCAATTCGAACGTGAACCTCGGCAGCACGATCATCGACTCGCTGGGGGTGGTGACGATCCCGACGTGGACGGCGCGGACCGACATCACCGTGCAGACCGGCGCGCTGCAGGCCGGCGGGCCGGCGGATGTGCTGCCGGTCCTGCGGCTGGGATCGGTCACGCTGGGCGGGCGGTTCAGTTCGGTCGCCGAGACCCTGAACGTCAGCTCGATGGCGGCGGGCAGCATCTCAAGCTCGACCGCAGGGATAACCACGGCGGCCTCGCTGACCGGCAGCACCGACGTGCTGGTCGCGTCCAGCACGGACCTGACCCTCGGGACCGTGCAGGCCGGCGGGTTGAGCCGACTGACCTTCCAAGACCTGACCCTGACAGGCGGCGTCACGGCCGACTCGATCGTCTTGCGGATATTGACGCCCTCGGACGCGGTGCTGGGCGGAACCGGGACGGACCGCCGGGTCAGCAACGCGGAGTTCCAGCGGTTCCGGGCGACCACCTTCATGAGCGTGTTCGCGGGCATCGAGGGGCAGTTCCCGGTCTCGAACGACCTGGTGGTCGAGGATCTGGATATCGACCCGGCACGCATCCGCGAGCTGCGTCTGTTCGCCAAGAACACCGAGGAAGTGAACATCGACGGCCTGGTGCGGCCGACGGCCGGGGGCGTCGTGCTGAAGATCGGCGACGCCGCGGCCGACAGCATCTGGAAGCCTCTTGTGGTCGGCGTGGCCGGCTCGCTCGGGTCGGCCAGCGGCGACGCGCTCGCCGGGTTCACCGATGTTCGCGCGTTCGATCGCGTCGAGATCGTCGCGACCAAGGATATCGCGCTGGGGTCCGAGCGCTTCCTGCAGCTCATCCGCGATGTTCCGGCGGCGCAGATCGATATCTCCAAGGGCTTGCCCCTTGGCGTCGCTCCGACGCCGGAAGAGGTCGGGCGGCTGTTCCTCGTGGCCGGCAGCGCCAGCCTCTTCGCCACCGACCGCATCGTCCAGCAGAACACCGGCGCCCTGGGCCAGCAGGCGGGGTTCTTCCTGACCGGCGCGGGGGTCGGCGCGACCGACCCGCTGCTGATCCTGGGCGGCGCCCAGGTCGCCGACGTGTTCGGCGCCCTGCAGATCGCCGACGGCGTCGTCACGTCGGGCTCGCTGGCCTCGTCGTCGTCGCGGATCGCGCGGGCCGAGGGGGACACGTCGACCGGTTCGATCCGGATCAACGGCTGCCAGCTGGCCATCGGCTGCGCCACGTTCACCCCCGCCACCCAATTCCGCATCCAGCAGTTCCGTCCGGCCGCTCCCAGGGCCGCGATCGATCCCCCGGTCCTGACCCCACCACCGCCCGTGGACGACGACGAGCGCGAGGCCGAGTCGGTGATCACCGGCACCGGCAATGAAGAGATCTGGAGGAGAGACCGATGATCGGCCGCACCCTGCTCACCGTCGCCGCGTTCAGCGCGCTGTCCATGACCGGCGCCGTCGCCGCCCCGTTGCCGGAGCTGTTCCCCCTGGGCCAGAGCGGCGCCAGCGGTGCGGTCTGCGAGGCCGTCCGCGATTACCAGGATGCGCTGGGGCAGGGGGCCGACGCCAAGGCGTGGCGTCTGCGCTGCCGGGGCTACAACACCGTGCTGGGCCGCGTGTACCAGCTGCCGATCGCCCAGAAGGGCGCCTGGCAGGCGGCCCTGACGGCGCGGGCCCAGTGCGCCGCGCCTGAGGCGGCGCCCGGCGGCGTGCCGGCTACGCTGGCCACCTGCACGATCGGCGGGCAGGGCGGCGCGCCCTACATCGTCTACCTCTCGGAGAAGGGCGGCCAACTGACGGTGCTCGAGGGCCTGGCGCCGCTGTCCGACGTGATCGAGACCGGGCTGAAAGTCGCGCTGGGCGCCGCGCCGCCGAAGTCCACCGACATCCAGACCTCGGCCGCGCAGGCCGAGATCGCCGCCGACTTCCCCAACATGATGGGCCTGGCCGCCGCCGAGGCCGCCGCCGCCGCCGATCCGGAGCGCCTGCGCACGCGGGGCTACGTCCAGAACAACGAGTGGCGGTTCGACGAGGCCGAGACCGCGTTCCGCGCCCTGGCCACCGAGGCCGAGGTCCGCAACGCCCCGCCGGCACAGCGCGCCGACGCCCTGCTGAACCTGGCGATGAACATCTCGAACAACGGCCGGTTCGATGAGGCCGAGGCGTTCTTCGCCGAGGCGGAGTCGATGATCGCCCCGGACGACGCGGTGACCCGCGCCCGCGCGCTCAACTACCGCGCCCTGCACGAGCGCAACCGGGGCCGTTTCGAACAGGCGATCGCCGCGGCGCAGGCCGCGCTGACCCTGCGCGCCGGCAATCCGCAATCCGGCGCCCGGATCACCCCGGTGTCGTCCGGCGGCGCTGGGGGGACGGCCGGCAAGCTGGTCATCGAACCGGCCGTGGCCCGCAAGCTGAACACCCCCTCGTTGGCCCAAAGCCAGATCGAGGCGTCCAAGATCACGGTGGCCGAGCAACTGGCCATCCAGGACGCCCAGGCCTGGCACGTCATCGGCACCTCGCAGGCTGCGATGGGCGACACCGCCGCGGCCCGCGTCTCGCTGGAAAAGGCGCGGGACGTCCTGGTGCGCAGCGCCGCGCTGGGCCGCCTGACCGCCTGGCTGCAGGCCCGCGTAGAAGCCGACATCGCCGGCCTCGACCTCAAGGAGGGCCGTCCGGCCCAGGCCGTGACCCGCTACGGCCAGGCGCTGAACATCCTGCGCACCCGCCACGCCGGCAGCTCGGCCGAAGGCGCCCTGCTGTTGGACCTGGGCCGCGCCCAGGCGGCGTCCGGCCGCGACGCCGACGCGCTGGCCACCTACGCCAAGGCCATCACCATCTTCCAGACCCAGCGTGGCGGGCTGGGCGGATCGGCCGACGCGGCCGGGCCCTATTTCGACCTGCTGCTGAAGCTGATGGCCAAGGAGCCGGCCAAGGCGGGCGAATATGGCGCGCTGTTCTTCGACGCCTCCGAGACGGTGGTCTCAAGCGCCACGGCCGAGACGGTCAACCGCCTGGCCGCCCGCGTGGCGGCCGGCGACGGGCAGATCGCGGGCCTGTCGCGGGCGTTCGAGGATGGCCGCCGGCGTCTGCGCGCCACCGAGAGCCAGATCGCCTCGCTGCAGGCGGACGGCGCCTACACCGACCAGGTCCGCACCGACATGGAGGCGATCCTGCGGGCCGAGCAGACCGACGCCGACGCCCTGGAGGCCCGGATGCTGGCCGCCAACCCCCGCTACAACCAGCTGGTCGCGCCGGGCGCCCCGGCCGCCGAGGTCCAGAAGGTGCTGAAGGCCGACGAGGCCTATGTGAAGCTGCTGCCGCTGGCCGGCCGCACCTATGGCGTCCTGCTGACATCAACCACCGTGAAGCCCTATGCGGTCGAGATCAGCCGGGGCGAGGTGCAGGCCGCCGTCACCCGCCTGCGCCTGTCGCTGGAGCCGACCGAGTCGCTGATCCCCTTCGACATCGCGGGGTCCTCTGCCCTGTTCGAGAAACTGTTCGGGCCGGTGAAAGGCGAGGTCCTGGCCGCCAAGCACCTGATCTATGAGGCGGACGGCCCGCTGGTCTCGCTGCCGGCGGCGCTGTTCGTCACCGATACGACCCCGGTCAAGATCGACAGGAAGGGCGAGCCCGACTACGTCCACACCGCCTGGCTGGGCAAGACGGTGGCCTCGTCCCTGGTGGTCTCGGGCGCCAGCTTCCTGCAGTCGCGGGCCTTCGCGCCGTCGGCGGCCAAGCGGCCCTACCTGGGCTTCGCCGATCCGTCGCTGCCGCGCGGCGACGACCGGGCCTTCACCTCGGTGACCCGCTCGTTCTCGCGGCGCTCGGCGGTGCTGGAGCGGGTGTGCGGGGAGACGCGCAACGCCCTGATGCGGATCGAGGCCCTGCCGGAAACCGCGGCCGAGGTGCGCCAGGTGGGCCAGAGCCTGGGCACGCCCGGCTCGGTGATGACCGGGGCCGCGTTCAGCGACGAGGCGGTGCGCAACCGTACCGATCTCAACGACTATCAGGTTCTCTACTTCGCCACCCACGGCCTGCTGCCACAGCCGGACGCCTGCGTGCCGGAGCCGGCGCTGGTGACCTCGCTGGGGGGCGGGGACAGCGATGCGCTGCTCGACACTAGCGAGATCCTGAACCTGAAGATCGACGCCGACCTGGTGGTGCTGGCGGCCTGCGACACCGGCGGGGCAGGCGCATCGGTCGACCGCACCGGCCTGACCGGCGGCGGCGAGGCGCTGGGCGGGCTGACCCGGGCGATGGTCTATGCCGGCTCGCGCGCGCTGGTGGTGTCGCACTGGTCGGTGGATTCCGAGGCCTCGGTCCGGCTGATGACCGGTCTGTTCGCCTCGGGCGCGCCCACCATGGCCCAGGCGCTGCAGCGGTCGCAGGCGGTCCTGCAGAAGGATCCGAACCACGCGCACCCCTACTTCTGGGCGCCCTTCACCTTGGTGGGCGACGGCGCGCGGCCGCTGCCGGCGATGTCGCGCCGGGTGGCTCAGGCCGCGCGCTAGAGCCTACGGATCAGACGGCGGTCAGGCGCCACGCGCCGGAGCCGTCGCGGCAGGCGTTGAAGCGTTCGCGGTAGCCGGGCTGGCCGCGCTCGTTCACCGTCTGCTCGACCAGCCGGCATTCGCCGCTCGCGCTGCCGCCGGCGGGTCGCACGACCGAGCGCGCGACATAGCCCTGGATGAAGCCGTCCTCGATCACGGCCAGCCAGCCTCCGGCCACCGCGCCGGCGACCTCGAACGGCTCGTCCGGCTGCAGGCGATCGACCACGGCGGCCGAGGTGCTGGGGGCGGCGCGCATGTTGATCCGGTTGCTGGCGGCATAGGTCCCGCCGACGGTGCTGACCCGCGTGGTCGCGGTCACGCCCTGGGCGTAGCGCCAGCGGCCCGGATAGTTCGTCCCGCCGCCGGCGTCGGGGGCGACGGGGCCCAGCACCTCGATGCGCCCGCTGGCGCCGCTTTGCGGATCGGACCAGTTCTGGACCTTGCCGGTGTCGAGCGCCCGCTGGAACGCTTGCTGGGCGTCCTGCTGCGCCTTGCGGTCCATCCGGCAGCCGACGTTGTTGCCGATCGCGGCGCCCAGGCCCGCACCGATCACCGCGCCCAGGCCGCGTTCGTTCTTGCTGATCTGGCTGCCCGCCAGCGCGCCGACCAAGCCGCCGACCACCGCGCCGGTGGTGTTGGCCGACCCCTGCGCGTTGCAGGAGAACAGCGAGCCCAGGCCCTGGGCGTTCGCCACGGCGGGCGCGCCCACGGTCAGGGTCGCGAGCGCGGCGATGAGGGTCAGTCTGGTCATGGCGTCCTCCGGGAGTCGGGACGGCATAATGCCCCGCCAATGTCGGCAAGGCCACGCTTCCCGAGCCCCAGGGTGGACGACGCCGGCCCAAACGTCGTACGCGTCGCGGGCGGCGGGCGTGGTGGAACTGGTAGACGCAGCGGACTTAAAATCCGCTTCCGCAAGGAGTGTCGGTTCGAGTCCGACCGCCCGCACCATGGATGTCCCAACGGTCGAATTTGGCGTGCGTCGGCGGCGGGACTGGACGTCCGAGGTCCGCGATCTTACCTATCGAGCGGTATGGAAACTCTGGACCACAGCCCGACCCGCGGTCGGCCGCGTGAATTCTGCGTCGAGGAGGCGTTGGTCGCGGCCCTGCGCGTGTTCTGGACCAAGGGGTACGAAGGCGCGTCGATGACCGACCTGACCGAGGCCATGGGCGTCACCCGCCCCAGCCTCTACGCGGCGTTCGGCAACAAGGAAGCGCTCTTCAAGAAGGCGTTGGACCTCTACGAGCGCGACAAGCTGGCCTATGTCGGCGCGGCGCTGGAGGCGCCGACGGCGCGCGGCGTGGCCGAGCGGCTGCTGCGCGGTGCGCTGGAGATGCAGACCACCGGCTCGGACCCTAAGGGCTGCCTGGGGGTGATCAGCTCGACGGCGTGCGGCTCTGAGGCGGAGTGCATTCGCGACGAGGTGGTGGCGCGCCGGGCCTCGTCGGACGCGGCCTTGCTGCTGCGTTTCGAACGGGCAAAGGCCGAGGGGGATTTCCCCGACCACATCGAGGCGGCCGGCCTGGTCAGCTATCTGAGCGCGGTGATCCAGGGCCTGTGCCTGCAGGCCGGCAATGGCGCCGAACCCGCCGCGCTCGAGAGCCTCGTGACCACGACGCTGGGGCTGTGGCCCGGTCGGTAAGACTTCGTCTTTCGCGGAACGTGTTTTTTATACCGATCGATATTGAACCCTATTGCGCACTGCAACATGACCCCTATCTAGACCGGACGGTATAGAAAGGGGGCTCCGACCGGACGCTCCCAGCTGCGGAGCGTAAAGATGTCGGACCTTCTCCCCAAACAAGCCGCAGCCCTGTTGGCCGCGCTGTTCCTCGCCGGTTGCGGCGCTGAAGCCCAGACCCCGCCGCCCGCGCCCCCGATCCAGGAGGTCAGCGTCGCCAAGGTGGCGTTCCAGACGTTGCGCCAATGGGACGACTTCACTGGCCGCCTGGAGCCCGTCGACAGCGTGTCGCTTCGTCCGCGTGTCGCCGGCCAGATCGTGGCCGCGCCGTTCACCGAGGGCGCCCGGGTGGCAAAGGGCCAACTGCTGTTCCAGATCGACGCGCGCCCGTTCCAGGCCGAGGTCGACCGGCTGCGCGCCCAGGCCGAACAGGCCGGCGCCCGCGCCCAACTGGCCATCGGCGACAGCGGTCGCGGCCAGCGCCTGCTGGCCCAGGACGCCATCGCCGGCGAAGAAGCCGAGCGCCTGGCCTCCACCGCCAAGGCCGCCCAGGCCGACCTCCAGGCCGCCCAGGCCAGCCTCCGATCGGCCGAGCTGAACCTGTCGTTCACGCGGGTGACCTCGCCGATCGACGGGCGGGTCTCCAAGGCGATGATCACCCGGGGCAACCTGGTGACGCCCACCGACATCCTGACAACGGTGGTGTCCGACAGCCCGATCTACGCGACGTTCAACGCCGACGAGCAGACCTATCTCAAGTACGCCGAGGCGCAGCGCAGCGGGCAGGAGCCCGTCTACATGGGCCTGATGGACGAGGCCGGCTTCCCGCACCGCGGCAAGCTGCAGTTCCTCGACAATGCCGTCGACGCGCGCAGCGGCACCATCGTCGGCCGGGCGATCTTCGACAACGCCGACGGCAGCTTTACGCCGGGCCTGTTCGCCCGCGTACGGCTGGTCAGCAGCGCGGCGCAGTCCGTGGCGCTGGTGCCGGAGCGTTCGCTGGGGACCGACCTGGGCAAGCGCTACGTCCTGGTGCTGGGGGAGGGCGACCGGGTGCAGTACCGGCCGGTGACCCTGGGCCGCGCGGTGGGCGAGCAGCGCATCGTGCTCTCGGGGCTCAAGCCCGGCGAACGGATCGTCACGGCCGGCCTGCAGAAGGTGAAGCCGGGCGACAAGGTCAAGCCGCGCCTGGTCGCGCCGCCCAAGACCACCACCGCCGAACTGGTCTCGCTCCAGCCCGCCGGCTGAGACCCCTCGACCTCTGACGATCGCTCACGGGCGCGCCACGGCGCGTCCGGAGCCTGACGCACACCCCAACCTCGGGCCATGCCATGAATTTTTCCGACTTCTTCGTGGGCCGCCCGCGCTTTGCGGTGGTGCTCTCGATCATCATCTTCGTGGCGGGGCTGATCGCCCTGCCGATCCTGCCCATCGCCGAATATCCGGAGGTGGTGCCGCCGACGGTGGTGGTCCGCACCGCCTATGCCGGGGCCGACCCGGCGGTGATCGCCGAGACGGTGGCCGCGCCCCTGGAACAGTCGATCAACGGCGTCGAGGGGATGCTCTACCAGTCCTCCCAGGCGACCGCCGACGGCGCCATGGCGCTGACCGTGACCTTCGCCCTGGGGGTCGATCCCGACAAGGCCCAGGTGCTGGTGCAGAACCGCGTCGCCCAGGTGCTGGCCAAGCTGCCGCCCGAGGTCCAGCGCGTCGGCGTCACGACCACCAAGGCCTCGCCAACCCTGATCGAGGTGGTGCACCTGACGTCCAGCGACGACCGCTACGACATGGGGTACCTGGCCAGCTACGCCCAGCTCCATGTGAAGGACGCCCTGGCGCGCAGCTATGGCGTGGGCGACGTGCAGATGTTCGGCCAGGGGCCGTACTCCATGCGCATCTGGCTGGACCCGGAGAAGCTGGCGTCGCGCTCCATGACCCCCGGCGACGTGGTCGCCGCGCTGCGCGAACAGAACGTCCAGGTCGCCGCCGGCCAGGTCGGCGCGCCGCCCGCGCCCGGCCAGGCCGACTTCCAGATCTCCGTGAACACGCAAGGCCGCCTGGAGACCGAGCAGCAGTTCGGCGACATCGTCATCCGCGCCGGCCCGCAGGGCGAAATCAGCCACCTGCGCGACGTGGCCCGCATCGAGCTGGGCTCGGACAGCTATGCGCTGCGCGCGCTGCTGGACAACAAGCCGGCCATCGCCATGCCGGTCTTCCAACGTCCCGGCACCAACGCCCTGCAGATGGCCGACGGCGTCAAGGCGACGATGGAGAAGCTGAAGAAGGACTTCCCCGAGGGCATCGAGTACCACATCGTCTACAACACCACCGGCTTCGTGCACGAGAGCATCGACGCCGTGCTGCACACCCTATTCGAGGCCCTGTTCCTCGTGGTTCTGGTGGTGGTGCTGTTCCTGCAGAACTGGCGGGCCTCGATCATCCCGCTGGCCGCCGTGCCGGTCAGCCTGGTGGGCACGTTCGCGGTGCTGCTGGGCATGGGCTTCGGCCTGAACGCGCTGACTCTGTTCGGCCTGGTCCTGGCCATCGGCATCGTCGTCGACGACGCCATCGTGGTGGTCGAGAACGTCGAGCGGAACATCGCCCTGGGCCTCTCGCCGCGCGACGCGACCCGCAAGGCGATGCGCGAGGTGACGGGGCCGATCATCTCCACCGCCCTGGTGCTGTGCGCGGTGTTCATTCCGACGGCCTTCATCACCGGCCTGACCGGCCAGTTCTATCGCCAGTTCGCCCTGACCATCGCCATCTCGACGGTGATCTCGGCGTTCAACTCCCTGACCCTGTCGCCGGCCTTGGCCGCCGTGCTGCTGCGGCCGCACGACGCGCCGAAGGATCGCCTGGAGCGGCTGATGGAGCGCGCGCTGGGCTGGCTGTTCCGGCCGTTCAACCGCGGCTTCGCCAAGGCCTCGGCGTCGTACGTCGGCGGCGTGGGCCGGATGCTGGGCCGCAGCTCGATCGCCCTGGTGATCTACGGCGTCCTGATCGGCTTCACGGTCCTGGCCTTCGCCCGCACGCCGGGCGGCTTCGTGCCCCAGCAGGACAAGCTGTACGTGGTCGCGGTGGCCCAGCTTCCCGACGCCGCCACCATCGACCGCACCGAGGCGGTGGTCCGGCAGATGAGCGCCATCGCGCTGAAGACGCCGGGCGTCACCCACGCCGTGGCGTTCCCCGGCCTGTCGGTGAATGGGCTGGTCAACAGTCCCAACGCCGGGGCGGTGTTCATACCGCTGGAGAACTTCGACAAGCGGAAGTCCAAGGATCTGTCCGCCGACGCCATCGCCAAGAGCCTCAACGAGAAGTTCGCGGCCATTCCGGACGCCCAGATCGCGGTGTTCCCGCCGCCGCCCGTCCAGGGCCTGGGCACCATCGGCGGCTTCCGGATGCAGATCCAGGACACCGCGGGCCTGGGCCCAGAGGCGCTGAACGAGGCGACCCAGAAGGTGATCGCCGCGGCGGCGAAGGACCCGTCGCTGACCGGCGTGTTCTCGTCCTACCAGATCGGCGTACCCAAGATCCGCGCCGACGTGGATCGGGAAAAGGCCCGCGCCCAGGGCGTGGCGCTGGGCGACCTCTACGAGACCATGCAGGTCTATCTGGGCTCGCTGTATGTGAACGACTTCAACCGGTTCGGGCGCACCTATCCGGTCAACGTCCAGGCCGATCAGCGCTTCCGCCTGCAGCCCGAGGACATTCTGCGCCTGCAGACCCGCAACGCGGCGGGCCAGATGATCCCGCTGGGCGCCTTCGTCACCACCCATGAGACGACGGGGCCGGAGCGCACCAGCCACTACAACGGCTCGCTGACCGCCGAGATCAACGCGGGGCCGGCCGTCGGCTACAGCACCGGCCAGGCCCAGACGGCGCTGGAGGAGATCGCCAAGCGCGAGCTGCCCAACGGCATGAGCTTCGAGTGGACCGAGCTGACCTACCAGCAGATCCTGGCGGGCAACACGGCGATCTATGTGTTCCCGATCTGCGTGCTGCTGGCCTTCCTGGTGCTGGTCGCCCAGTACGAGAGCTGGACTCTGCCGCTGGTGGTGATCCTGATCGTGCCGATGTGCCTGCTCTGCGCCCTGGTCGGCGTGGGCCTGGTGGGCGGCGACAACAACGTCTTCACCCAGATCGGGCTGATCGTGCTGGTCGGGTTGGCGTGTAAGAACGCCATCCTGATCGTCGAGTTCGCCCGCGAGCGGGAGCTGGAAGGCGACACCGTGCTGCAGGCGGTTCTGGCCGCCTGCCGGCTGCGGCTGCGGCCGATCCTGATGACGTCGCTGGCCTTCATCATGGGCGTTGCACCCTTGGTGATTTCCACCGGCGCCGGGGCCGAGATGCGCCGGGCCATGGGCGTGGCGGTGTTCTCCGGCATGCTGGGCGTGACCGTCTTCGGCCTGGTGTTCACCCCTGTCTTCTACTGGACCATCCGCCGGCTGGCGGGCGGCAAGGCGAAAGCCGCCGTCGCGCTGCCGGCCGCCGAGGACCGCTAATGAGCCTGATCCGCATCCTTCTCGTGGCGGCCTCCGCCTCGACCCTGGCCGCCTGTGCGGTCGGCCCGACCTATCGCGCGCCGAGCGAGGCGCCGGTCGTCCTGACCGCGGTCGATCCCGCCCTGGTCACCACCGCCGCGCCGGCCCAGACCGAATGGTGGAAGGGGTTGGGCGATCCCGAGCTGGACAGCCTGGTCGACCGCGCCCTGGCCGGCAATCTCGACCTGCGGGTCGCGGTGGCCCGGGTGCGCGAGGCGAGGGCGCTGTTCCGCGACGTCCAGCTCGATCAACTGCCACAGGTGACCACGGGGGCCGGCTACAGCCGCAGCCGCCAGCAGACGCCGGGCTTCTCCAGCCAGCGGACCACGATCGAACAGGCGGAGCTGGGCTTCGACGCGGCCTGGGAGATCGACCTGTTCGGACGCGTGCGCCACCAGGTCGAGGCCGCCCGCGCCGAGGCCGACGCCACCCGGGCCGACCTGCGCAACGTCCAGATCACGGTCGCGGCGGAAGTGGCGCGGAACTACCTCGAACTGCGCGGCGCCCAGACCCGGCGCGCCGTGGCGGAGGAGAACGCCCGCACCCAGCGCGACACCCTGCGGCTGACCCAGGTCCGCTACGAGGTCGGGCCTGGCGATCCCGTCGACGTGGAAAGCGCCAAGGCCCGGCTGAACGCCACCGAGGCGGCGATCCCGACGCTACGCATCGCCGAGGCGCAAGCCGCGCACCGCCTGGCCGTGCTGGTCGGCGAGCGGCCCGGCGCGCTGGACGCCGAACTGGCCGCGCCGCGGGAGACCGTCGCGCTGGCGCCGACCGCCATCGCCATCGGCGACGCCTCGACCTTCCTGCGCCGCCGGCCGGACGTGCAGGCCGCCGAGCGCCGGCTAGCCGCCGAGACCGCGCGGACGGGGGTGGCGACCGCCGACCTGTTCCCGCGGGTCAGCGTGACCGGCTTCGTCGGCTTCCTCTCCGGCGACCTGGGCGGGCTGTTCAAGAGCGGCAGCCAGGCCTGGGCGGTCAGCCCGACGGTGAGTTGGCCCGGCCTCGATATGGGCAGCGCCAAGGCCCGCCTGCGCGCCCAGGAAGCTCGCGGCGACGCCAGCCTGGCGCTCTACGAAGAGACCGCGCTGCGCGCCGTCGAGGACCTGCAGAACGCCCTGGTCGCCTACCGCGAACGGCAGGCCCAGGTGCTGAGCCTGTCGCAGCAGGTGGCCGCCTCGCGCCGCGCTGCCGACCTGGCCCATATCCGCTACAAGGAAGGCCGCATCGACTTCCTGCGCGTGCTGGACGCCGAGCGGACGCGGCTCGAGGCCGAGGACGGGCTGGCGGCCGCGCAGACGGCGGCCAATGTGGATGTCGTGACCATCTACAAGGCGCTGGGCGGCGGCTGATCGGGGCCGACGCGTTTCGATCCTGTGGCGCGCTTGCATGGATTGCCTGCATTCGGCGCGACGGGCTGGCTCATTCCGGCGATTTGTTGCGGATTGGCCGGCCGCGCCCTTCTCAGGCCAGGCCGTTTTGCCTTAGCGTCGCGCCGGGGGATTGGTCCGTGGCCGACATCGAGCAAGAAGGGTGGGGGGCGATCGCCGACGCCACCGCGCGCGTCGATATCCGCGCGCGCGCTGCTTGGCTGGGCCGCCACGTGATCCCGCACGAGCCCGCCCTACGAAGCTGGCTGCGGCGCCGCGAGGTCGAGGGGCTCGACGTCGACGACATCATCCAGGAGGTCTACGCGCGGCTGGTCGCCCTGTACGCGGTGGACCACATCGAAAACCCCAAGACCTACGCGTTCCAGGTGGCCTCGTCGGTGATGATCAATCACATCCGCCGCCTGAAGGTCGTCTCCATCGAATCCGTCGCGAGCTTCGAGCACCTGGATGTCGCGGACGACGAGCCGTCACCGGAACGGGTCGTCGCCGATCGCGACGAACTCCGCCGGCTGCAACGGGCGCTGGCGGCGCTGCCGGCGCGCGTCGGCGAAGTCTTCAGGCTGCGACGCATCGAGGGCCTGTCGCAGCGCGAGGTCGCCCACCGCCTGGGCGTCGCCGAGAGCACCGTCGAGAAACACATGGCCCGTGGCGCCGTGCTGATGGCCGGATGGTTCAAGACTGGTGGAAATGAACCGCCCCCGACGTCTAAGACCGTGATCCGGAGGTTGATGCCCAATCATGGCCAAGGAAACGGCTGACGATATCGACGAGGCCGCCGCGAGCTGGGCGGCGCGGGCGGATCGCGGCCTTTCGGTCGTCGAGACGGCGGAGCTGGACGCCTGGCTGCGTGGCGACATCCGCCGCTCCGGCGCCTATGCGCGCATGACCTGGGCGTTGATGAGCACGGAACGGCCCGAGGCGGACGCCGGCGTCGGCGCGCGCGCGTCGCAGCGGATGACCCGTCGGCAATGGATGGCCGGTGGCGGCGCCATCGCCGCCTCCTTGGCCGGGGCCGGCGTCTACCTGAACGCGGTGCGCCCCGTCGCCTACAGCACCCGCAAGGGCGAGAAGAAGGTGGTCAGCCTGGACGACGGGTCGGTGATGACCCTGAACACCAACACCCGAGTGGAGGTCCGCTATGCCAAGGACCGCCGCCTGATCCGCCTGGTGGAGGGCGAGGCGCTGTTCGACGTCGCCAAGGACCGCGACCGGCCGTTCATCGTCAGCGCGCGCAACGCCGAGGTCCGCGCGGTCGGCACCAGCTTCACCGTGTCGAACGTCGACAGCGCCCCGGTCGAGGTGCTGGTGCGCGAAGGCATCGTCGACGTCACCCGCGCGAACCTGGCCCAGCAGGCGCCCACGCGCCTGAAGGCCAACAGCCGCGCGATCCTGGCGCGTGACACCGGCGCCGTCGCCGTCGCCCATGTGGACGATACCGAGCTGGGGTCCGACCTGGCCTGGAAGGACGGGCGGATCGTCTTCCAGGGCGAGACCCTGGCCGCCGCCGCCGCCAAGTTCGCGCGCTACAGCGACATCGGCATCGTCATCGTCGATCCCGACCTGGGCGCCGAGAAGGTGGCGGGGGTCTTCGACGCCAACGATCCCGTCGGCTTCGCCAAGTCCGTGGCGCTGAGTCTGAACGCCAAGGCGGAAATCCGCGCCGACGTGGTGCGTCTGGCCCGTTGACAGGCGCACAACTCCCAGACTTCACATCTGGCGGGCGCCCGGTCTGGTTTATTGATTTTAGACGTGGGTAGGCGGCAAGGCTCTGCGCATATGGCCAGGGTTCGCAGGGGGTTCGTGTGGCGGAGCGCGGTCGCGCTGCCGCTGTTGCTCGCACTGCCCGGGCCGGCGTTGGCCCAGACCCGCACCTTCAACATCCCATCTCAGGACGCGGCGACCGCGATCGTCGCCTTCGCCCTGCAGGCTGGCGTGCAGATCACCGCCCCGGTCTCGCGGCTGGAAGGCGTGCGGACGCCGGCGGTGCGCGGCGCGTTGGACGTCCGGGCGGCGCTGGGAACGCTGCTGCAGGGCACGCACCTGGCCGTCGTGCGCGACGACGGCCGCACGATCACCCTGCAGTTCGTCGCCAACGCCGATGCGCCGTCCGTGCCGGCCGTGTCGAATGTCAGCGAGCTGGTGGTCACGGGCAGCCGGGTCGGGACCGATGCGCCGCAGTCTTCGGCGCCGCTCAGCTCGCGCAGCGGGCGCGCGCTGGCCGACACCGGCAAGACCAATGTGCAGCAGGCGGTGGCCGAGACCGGCGCGCTGGTCGGCTCGCCCGGCGACGACGAGCGCAGCACCGGCGAGAGCGCCCTCAATCTGCGCAACCTCGGCCAGAACCGCACGCTGACGCTGGTGGACAGCCGCCGTTTCGTCGGTGGCTTCAGCGGCTCGACGGCCGTGGATATCAACACCATTCCCGCCGCCCTTATCGAGCGGGTCGATGTCCTGACCGGCGGCGCGTCGGCGGTCTATGGCGCGGACGCGGTGACCGGAGTCGTCAACTTCATCCTCAAGAAGAACTTCGAGGGCCTGGCGTTCGACGCCCAGTACGGGGACGCCGAGCGCGGCGCGTTCCGCGACCAGGCCTATTCCGTCACCGCCGGTCGCAACCTCCAAGGCGGGCGTGGCAATGTGACGGTGAACTACACCTTCGGCGAGCGGCCGAACGTACGGGCGGCGTCGCGACGCGAGGCCACGCTGGACATCCACGAGCAGGTCAACAACCCCAACGGCGCGATCCCGCGGTTCGTCCTGCTGAAGGACACGCGCGAGGCGTTCTTCACCCTGGGCGGGGCCGTCATCGATCCGCGCCGGTTGATCTCGCCCGGGGGCTTCAAGGGCGACGGCACGCCGTTCGTTCACGGTCGCAACGTGGGCGGTTTCGCGGGCGCCACCGAGATCGGCGGCGACGGCGCGCCGTCCTACACCCTGTTCAACGACGACATCCGGCCGGGCGCCCTGCGGAACATCCTGACCGTGCTGGCGCACTACGATGTCGACGAGCGTTTACGGCCATATGTCGACCTGCACCTGTCGCAGGTGCGCAACACATCGACCAACCAGCCGACCCAGCTGGTGAACCAGCCGGTCGCGCGGGACAACGCCTACCTGCCGGCCAATGTCGCGGCGTTGGTCCAGAGCACGGGGACCTCCCTCAATCGCTGGGACTACGACGGCGGAGTCCGTGACCTGCGGCTCTCCAAGCGCACCCTCCGCGCGGTGGTGGGCGCCAAGGGCGACCTGGGCCCGCACCTGCAATACGACGTCTCGATCAACCACGGTGAGGTGCGCACCCGATCCGCCGAGGCCAACACCCGGCTGTACGATCGCTATCTGGCGGCGATGGACGCGGTGGTCGATCCCGCCAGCGGCCGGATCGTCTGCCGCAGCGACATCGACCCGGCGAGCTTCACGCGGCTTCGCACCGACGCCCTGGCGGTGGCCTTCAACCCCGCCCTAGGCCCCGCTAGTTTCGCCGCGGGGCGCGGCAGCGGGTGCGTGCCCTACAACCCGTTCACGATGGACAGCAGCGCCAACGCCCAGGCGCTGGCCTGGATCTACCAGCCCACGGTTGACTTCGTGCGCAACAGCCAGACCGTGGTGTCCGGGTACCTGTCGGCCGATAGCAGCCCGCTCTTCGAGCTGCCGGGCGGGCCGGTCCGGCTGGTGGCGGGCGCCGAATACCGCAAGGAAAAGTCCGCGGCCGACTTCGGTCCGTTCACCGGGTCCAGCCGCAACATCACCCGGATCAACAACGTCGACCTCAAGGGCGCCTACGACGTCTCCGAGTTGTTCGGCGAAGTGTCGCTGCCGCTGTTGAAGAATGCCGGGCCGCTGGTCCGCGAACTGGCCCTGGACGGCGCCTATCGGTACTCCAGCTATTCGACGATCGGCACGACCCAAACCTGGAAGCTGGGCGGCGTCTTCGCCACGGCCGCCGGCCTGCGGTTCCGCGGCGCCTGGTCGAAGGCCGCGCGCGCGCCGACCATCGGCGAACTGTTCACGCCGGCGACCAACACGGTCTCGACCCTGGGCATCAACGATCCCTGCGCGACGGCCAACGTGAGCCTGGGAACGGCGACCCGTCGCGCGAACTGCGAGACCGCCCTGCGCGCGCTGGGGGTCAATGCGGCGACGTTCAATCCGCTGCTGGGAAGCTTCTTCCCCGCCACCGTGGGCGGCAATCCGGCGCTGCAGGAGGAGACGGCCCACACCAAGACCTATGGGGTGGTCTGGGCGCCGACGTTCGCGCCGGGCCTGTCGCTGAGCGCCGACCACTACGACATCGAGATCAGCGGCGCGGTGATCACGCCGACCACCACCTCGGTGTTCAACGCCTGCTACGACGCCAGCTCGCTGGACAATATCTTCTGTTCGCTGCTGGGCCGCGACACAGGCACGGGGCTGGCCAGCTTCGTGCGGATCAACGCGGTCAATGTGGCCAAGGTCTATACCAGCGGCTGGGAACTGGCCGGCGCCTACGCCGTGCCGACCGAGCGGTTCGGCCGCTTCAGCGCCACGGTGTCGGCCAGCTATCTGCAGCGCCTCGAACTGCAGAAAACGCCGTTGCCGGTGCTGACCGACGACCGTGGCCGCTTCGACACCGACACCGGCGGCTCCTCGCCGAAATGGGTGACGAACGTCGACCTGGGCTGGACCGACGGCCCGTGGGACCTGAACTATCGGTTCAACTACAGCAGCCGGACGCTGCGCAATCCGCTGTCCAACGCCCAGCGGGCGACGGCTTCGCTGGTGATCGATGAGCCCTATGTGAAGGCCTACATCAATCACGACGTCCAGGTTGGCTACCGGGCGACGAAGGGCGGTCGCTACTACGCCGGGGTTCGCAACCTGACCGACCGGTATCCCGACAAGTACCAGGGCTCGCTCAACGGCCTCTCGGGCCGACAGGGCTATGCCGGGCGGACATACTACGTCGGCCTGAACCTGACGTTCGGCGACGTCTGGGATTGAGCCCGCGTCGCCGGCGCGACGGCACTGTGAAGAATTTAAGTTCGTCGTGTGGCGGATCGGCGAGCGGCTGTCTGTCTAAACCCATGAGAGCCCCAGGGGGGGCCGAGGGGATTAGCAGAATGACCAACAAAACGCGCAAGGCGACCTTGGCGTGCGGCGCCGCGATGCTGGCGCTGGGCTTCGCCACGCAGGCCCTGGCCCAGGCCGCCGACATCAGCGAAATCGTCGTCACGGGCACGCGGGTGCGGACCCCCAACCTGGAGTCCCCCGCGCCGATCACCACCCTCAGCGAGCAGGCGCTGGCCTACACCGGCAAGACCAACGTCCAGCAGATGGTCGCCGAAGTCGGCGCCTTGGTGGGTTCGAACGGCGACGACCAGCGCAGCACCGGCGAAAGCGCGCTGAACCTTCGCAACCTCGGTCAGAACCGCACGCTGACGCTGGTGGACGGTCGCCGCTTCGTGGGCGGCTTCGGCGGCAACAGCGCGGTCGATCTGAACGTGATCCCCGCCGCGCTGATCGAGCGTGTGGACGTGCTGACCGGCGGCGCCTCGGCCGTCTACGGCGCCGACGCGGTGACCGGCGTCGTGAACTTCATCATGAAGAAGGACTTCGAGGGTCTGGCCTTCGACGGCCAGTTCGGCAACGCCGAGCGTGGCGATTTCCGCGACCAGGCCTACGCGCTCACCCTGGGCCGCAACTTCGATGAGGGCCGTGGCAACGTCACGATCAACTACACCTTCGGCGAGCGGCCGAACGTGCCGGTCTCGTCGCGCCGCGAGGCCTTCGACCTGTACGAGCGGGTGAACAACCCCAACGGCACGGTCCCGCGCTTCGTCCTGCTGAACAACACCCGCGACGGCTTCTTCGCCAACGGCGGCGCGTTCATCGATCCCGGCCGTACGTTCTCGCCCGGCGGGTTCAACGGCAACGGCACGGCCTATGTCCATGGCCGCAACGTCGGCGGTTACGCCGGCGCGACCGAGATCGGCGGCGACGGCCCGCCGACCTACACCCTGTTCAGCGACGACCTGCGTCCCAGCAGCGAGCGCAACATCATCACCGTGCTGGCCCACTACGACGTCAGCGACAAGTTCAAGCCGTACCTCGACCTGCATCTGTCGAACGTGCGCAACGAGTCGCTGTCGCAGCAGTCGCAGCTGGTCTTCCAGCCCATCGCCTCGGACACCGCGTTCCTTCCGGCCAACGTCGTGGCCGCGGCGGGCGGCCGGCCGATCCTGTTCAACCGTTGGGACTATGACGGCGGTCTTCGCGACCAGCGGATCACCAAGCGCACGGTCCGCATCGTGGTCGGCGCCAAGGGCGAGCTGACCGACCACCTCCAGTACGACATCTCGGCCAACTACGGTGAGGTCCGTCGCCGGGCCTACATCGCCAACAACCGGCTCTACGACCGCCTGATCGCGGCCACGGACGCCGTGATCGATCCCGCGACCGGCCGCGCCGTCTGCCGCAGCGACCTGGATCCGTCGAGCTTCAGCCGCCTGCGCACCGACGCCCTGTCCGTGGCGTTCAATCCGGCGCTGGGCGCGGTGAGCTTCACGCCTGGCCGCAACAGCGGTTGCGTGCCCTACAACCCGTTCACCACCGACAGCGCGTCGCAGGCGGCGGCCGTGGCCTGGATCTACCAGCCGACGGTCGACTACGTGCGCAACAAGCAGACGGTGCTCTCCGGCTACCTGACCGCCGACACCGGCGGCCTGTTCGAACTTCCGGGCGGCGCGATCAACCTGGTCGCCGGCGCCGAGTACCGCAAGGAAGAGTCGGATATCGACTTCGGTCCCTTCAGCGGTTCGCCGCGCAAGATCGCCCACCTGAACGGCACGGACGCCCAGGGTCAGTACGATGTCACCGAGGTCTTCGGCGAAATCTCGGCCCCGCTGCTGAAGGACGTCGGTCCGTTCATCCGCGAGCTGACGATCGACGGCGCCTATCGCTATTCGGACTATTCGACGATCGGCAAGACCAGCACCTGGAAGGTCGGCGGCGTCTTCGCGACGGCGCTGGGCCTCAAGCTGCGCGGCACCTACTCGCGGGCGGCGCGCGCGCCGACGATCGGCGAACTGTTCACGCCGCTGGCCAACGGCACCTCGGCGCTGGGCAGCAACGATCCCTGCTCGACCAGCAATGTCCCGCTGGGCACCAGCACGCGCCGCGCCAACTGTGAGACGGCGCTGCGGGCGCTGGGCGTCAACCCGGCGACCTTCAACCCGCTGCTGGGCACGTTCTTCCTGTCGCAGACGGGCGGGAACGTGAACCTGAAGGAAGAGACCGCCAAGACCCTGACGGTCGGCGGCGTCTGGCAGCCGGAGTTCATCCCGGGCCTGTCGCTCAGCATCGACTACTACGACATCGAGCTCAGCGACGCGGTGATCCGGCCGACCGCCAACTCGATCTTCAACGCCTGCTACGACGCGGCGGACCTGAACAACGTGTTCTGTTCGCTGCTGCGCCGCGACGCCACCACCGGCTTCGCGAGCTTCGTGCAGATCAGCGACGTCAACGTCGCCAAGATCTACACCGAGGGCTACGAGTTCAGCGGCAGCTACACCCTGCCGACGGACTATGGCCGCTTCACGCTGAGCGGCAACGCCAGCTACCTGAAGCGCCTGGAGCTGCAGAAGACCCCGGCGCCGCTGCTGACCGACGACCGCGGCCTGTACGACACCGACACCGGCGGCTCCTCGCCGAAGTGGGTCGGCAACGTCGACCTGTCGTGGTCGTACGGCAACTGGGATGCGAACTACGGCTTCAGCTACAGCGGCCGCACGCTTCGCAACGGGATCACCAACATCCAGCGCCCGACCGTCGATACGTTCATCGACGAGCCCTACATCAAGGCGTTCACCAACCATGACGTCCAGGTGGGCTACAAGGTTCGCGACAACAGCCGCGTCTACGCCGGCGTCCGCAATCTGACGGACGAATATCCGGACAAGGTGCAAGGCTCGCTCAACGGCCTGCTGGGCCGCCAGGGCTACGCCGGCCGCACCTACTACGTGGGCGTGAACCTGAAGTTCGCCGACCTCTGGAACTGACGGATCGGGACGGCGCGGGGCCTGGCCCCGCGCCCGACCGGCCACTTTCTCGCATACATCTGCCGGAGACTTTCATGACGCGTCTTTCGCTGTTCTGCGCCACGGCGTTCTCGCTGCTCGCCGGTGCGGCCTGCGCCACCCCGCTGGCGCTGACCAACGTCACCATCATCGACGCCACCGGACGCGCGCCGATCGAGAACGGCGTCATCGTCATGGACAAGGGGCGCATCACGGCCGTCGGACCCAAGTCCAGCGTGACGATCCCGCGCGGCGCCGAGGTGATCGACAAGGCCGGCAAGTACGTGATCCCGGGCCTGATGGACGCCAACGTCCACCTGTTCCTCAACCTGGATCTCGACACCCTGCTGCGGCTTCGCGGCCGGTACGCCGACATCATTGTCGAGGGCGCGCAACTGGCCCTGAAGACCGGCCAGACCACGGTGTTCGACACCTGGGGACCTTATCCGGACCTCAAGGCGGCCCGCGACCGGATCAACAGCGGCAAGGACATCGGCGCGCGGATCTTCTTCGCCGGCAACATCATCGGCTTCGACGGTCCGGTTTCCAAGGACTTCGCCGACAAGTACAAGGGCCTCCTGAACAAGGGGACCGTCGACTACCTCAACAAGCGCTGGACCCAGGGCACCGGTCGCGAACTGCTGTGGGACACCGCTGACGAGGTCGGCAAGAAGGTCGACACCTACGCGGCGCTGGACGTCGACTTCCTGAAGTACGCCGCCAACGGCCATAGCGACATGGCCTTCGCGGCCACCTCGCAGCGGACGCAGAACGCCATCGTGAAGGCCGGCCACGACGCCCACAAGACCGTGCAGGCGCACGTCCACTCGCTGGAAGGCATCCAGTCGGCAATGGACGCGGGCGTCGATATTCTGACCCATTGCGACATCACGCCCGAGCGGACCATCCCGCCGGAGCTCATGAAGAAGATGGTCGACAAGGGGGTCTACTGCTCGGTCCTGCCGACCACGAAGGCCCACCAGGACACGCTGTCAAAGCGGGCCGTGCACTACCAAAGCCAGTCGATGATCAACATCAAGAACATGATGGACGCTGGCGTTCCGCTGATGCTCTCGACCGATGGCGGGATCACCCACCCCCTGCCGCTGACCACGCCCGACAAGCCGGTCATCGACAGCCGGACGACGATCGGCGAGGGCCACTACGCCGCGCTCAAGGGTCTCGAGGAGATCAATGTCGATCCGATGAAGGCCCTGCAGGCGGCGACGATCAACGTCGCCAAGGGCTACAAGGTCGACAAGGACCTCGGCACCCTGGAGACCGGCAAGTACGCCGACATGGTGGTGCTGGACGCCGACCCGCTGACCTCCGCGCGCAACTACCGGGCCGTCAACATGGTCATCAAGAGCGGCCAGGTGGTCGACCTGAGCAAGCTGCCCACCGCGCCGCTGATCTCCAACCAGAAGATCCTGCCCGACGACTAGGCCCTGGCCTGCCTAGGCACACGCATTCCGGAGACTCTCATGACGCCTCATTCCCTGTTCTGGGCCGCGACCTTCTCGCTGGCCGCCGGCGCGGCCTGCGCCGCCCCGCTGGCGCTGACCAACGTCACCATCATCGACGCCACCGGGCGTGCGCCGATCGAGAACGGCGTCGTCGTCATGGACGAGGGCCGGATCACGGCCATCGGACCCAAAGCCAGCGTGACGATCCCGCGCGGCGCCAAGGTGCTCGACAAGGCCGGCAAGTACGTCATCCCCGGCCTGATGGACGCCAACCTCCACCTGTTCCTCAACCTGGACGTGGACACCCTGCTGCGCTTCCGCGGCCGCTACGCCGACATCGTCATGGAGGGCGCGCAGCTCTCGCTGAAGACCGGCCAGACCACGGTGTTCGACACCTGGGGGCCTTACCCGGACCTCAGGGCGGTCCGCGACCGCATCAACAGCGGCAAGGCCGTGGGCCCGCGCCTGTTCTTCGCCGGCAACATCATCGGCTTCGACGGCCCGGTGTCCGACGACTTCCGCGACTTCAAGGGCATCCTGCGGACCGACACCATCGACTACCTGAACCGGCGCTGGACCCAGGGCACGGGCCGCGACCTGCTGTGGGACACCGCCGCCGAGGTGGGCAAGAAGATCGACGCCTACGCCGCCAAGGACGTCGACTTCCTCAAGTACGCCTCGAACGGCCACAAGGAGCTGTCCTTCCTGGCGTTCTCCCAGGGCTCGCAGAACGCCATCGTCAAGGCGGGCCATGGGGCCGGCAAGACGGTGCAGGCGCACGTCCACTCGATGGAAGGTATCCAGGCCGCGATCGACGCCGGGGTGGATATCCTCACTCACTGCGACATCACGCCGGAGCGCGCGATCCCGCCCGCGATCCTCAAGGAGATGGTCGACAAGGGGATCTCCTGCTCGGCCCTGCCGGTGACCAAGGCCTATCAAGAGGGTCAGCCCAAGGCGATCCAGCCTTATTATGTGAACTCCTGGGCCAACATCAAAAACATGATCGCCGCCGGCGTGAACGTGATGCTGTCCACGGACGCCGGCATCGAGCACCCGCTGCCGGTCGGTGAAGACGACAAGCCCAAGGTCGACAACCGAACCACCATCGGCGCGGGCCACTTCTTTGCCCTGCAGGGGATGGAGCAGCTGGGCGTCGATCCGATGAAGATGCTGCAGATCGCCACCATCAACGTCGCCAAGGGCTACAAGATGGACAAGGACCTGGGCTCGCTGGAAGTCGGCAAGTACGCCGACATGGTGGTGCTGGACCAGAACCCGCTGGCTGCGGCGCGCAACTACCGGGCCATCAATGCCGTGATCAAGGGTGGCGAGGTGGTGGACCTCAGCAAGCTGCCGAACACTCCGCTCATCTCCAACCAGAAGGTCATGGCGGACCAATAGCGGCGGACAGGGGCCGGGTGGGGGACTTGCGATGACGATCCCGTTCGGCCGCTTGGCCGCTGGTCTGGCCGGGGCGGTCGCGCTGGGCGGCGCGGTTCAGGCCGCGCCCTATCAGCCGCAGGCCGGCCTGGACGTCGAACACTACGTCTTCAACCTGGAGGTCGCCGACGGGACGCGGCAGATCAAGGGCGAAACGGTCGTCACGGTCCGCTTCAAGACCGGCGGCGTCGACAAGGTCGTCCTGGATTTCAAGGCGCGCGACAGGAAGAGTCTGGGCATGACCGTGGCCGCCGTCACCGAGGGACGTGACGGACACACCGTCCGCTTCAGCCACCAGGGCGACCAGCTGGTCCTGCAATTGCCCGCCGCGCCGCCGGCGGGCGAGGTCCGCGACTTCCGCATCCGATATGCCGGCGAGCCCGCGGACGGCCTGGTGTTCGGAACCAGCCGCTATGGCGGCGAGCGCGCGTTCGTCACCTGGAACTGGCCGACCAAGATCCGCGACTGGGCGCCGACGCTGGACCACCCGTCGTCGAAGGTCACCAGCGAGTGGGTGGTGACGGCGCCCGAGGCCTACGCCGTCGTCGCCAACGGTCTGCTGGCCAGCGAGCTGTCGCTGGGGGATGGCCGCAAGACCACGCACTGGAAGCAGAGCGTGCCGATCGCCGCCTGGCTGAACGCCGTCGGCGTGGCCCGCTTCCAGACCTGGTACGGGGGAACGGCGCGGGGCGTCCCACTGCAGGTCTGGGCGCCCGTCGGGGCCAAGGTCGACGTGGCGAACGCCTTCCTGGTCGCGCGGCGCACCATCGACTTCTACGGCGATGTGGTCGGGCCTTACCCCTATGAGAAACTGGGCCAGGTGGTCGCGCCGCTGCTGGGCGGCGGGGCGATGGAGCACGCCAGCGTCGTCTTCTATGGCGACGGCGGCACGCGCGACGGCGCCCAGCCGATGCCCAACCGCCGGGGCGACGCGGTGGCCCTGGCCGCCTATGGCGTGATGGCCCACGAGATCGCGCACCAGTGGTTCGGCGATTCCGTGACCGAGGCCGGCTGGGGCGACGTCTGGCTGAGCGAGGGGTTCGCCACCTATTTCGCCGACCTCTACACCGAGCGCTACGAGGGCCGTGACGCCTTCGTCGCCGCCCTGCGGAGCGGCCGGACCAAGGCGCTGGCGGCGGAACGCAAGGAGCGGGACCCGGTCATCACCCCGGTCGACGATGCCGCAGGTCCGGACCTGACCCAGGTGCAATACGCCAAGGGCGGCTGGGTCCTGCACATGCTTCGCCAGCAGGTCACGACGCCGATCTTCTTCCAGGGGATCAAACTCTACTACCAGCGCCACCAGGGCGGCCATGCCACCACCGGGGATCTGCGCCGGGCGATGGAAGAGGTCTCAGGGCAGGATCTGCAGGCGTTCTTCGACCAGTGGCTGACGCGGGTGGATTCGCCCAAGCTGGACGTGACCTGGACCTATGACGCGGCCGCCAAGGCCGTGACGTTCAACATCGCCCAGCAACAGGCCGGAGAGGCCTATCGGCTGCCGATCGAGATCGGTGTGACTGACGAGGCCCGAGGTGCGCTCACGGTGTTGAAGGTCGACATGGCGCGGAAGACGCAGGTCTTCACAATTCCCCTGGCCAAGGCCCCCGTCGAGATGGTGCTGGATCCCGACACCAAGCTGCTGGCGGACATGACCCTCGCCGGCGGCTGACCCGCGGCCGCCACGGCGCAGGTGACTTGCATTGCGATACTGACTATGCGACCGCTTGCCGGTCGGGGATGTTCCGTCGCCGGCCCACCCAGGAGCAGGCCTTGCGTCCCAGTCCCCCCGAACGTGTCGCCGAATACCGCCGCAAGGGCTGGTGGCGGGGCGAGACCGTCGACAGCGTGTTCCGCAAGGCCGTGGCCGCGCGCGGCGACGCGGAGGCTCTGGTGGATGCCCCCAATCGCCAGGCGCTGATCGGGTCGGCGCAGCAGCGCCTGACCTTCGCCGAGGTCGACCGGGCGGCGGACGCCATGTCCCATGCCTTCAACAGGCTCGGCGTCGGGCCGGGCGACGTTGTGGCGACCCAGCTTCCCAATGTGGTCGAGGGCGTCATCGCCTTCCTGGCCTGCGCGCGGATGGGGGCGATCCTGAGCCCCGTCGCCACGGCCTACCGCGCACACGAGCTGCGCCAGATCCTGCCGTCGGTGACGCCCCGCGTCTATCTGACCACCGGCCTGTTCCACGGCTGCGACCACGCCGCCATGCTGCGCGATCTGCAGCGCGACGGCGTGACCGACGCCCAGGTCGTCAGCCTGGATGCGACGGCGCCGGACGGCGTCCACCTGTTGTCCGAGCTGACCGCCGCCGCGCCGGCCACGGCGTTCGCTGCGCCCGCCGACCAGGACGCCTGCGAGGCGCTGACCCTCTGCTGGACGTCGGGGACGGAGGCGGTGCCGAAGGGCGTGCCGCGCCACCACGACCACTGGGTGGTCAACGGGGAGGCCCTGGTCGAGGCGGCGGGTCTCCGGCCCGGCGATGCGATCCTCAACCCGTTCCCGCTGATCAACATCGCCTCGATCGGCGGGATGGTGATGCCGTGGCTGCTTTGCCAGGGCCGGCTGATCCAGCACCAGCCGTTCGACCTGCCGATCTTCCTCGGCCAGATGCAGGACGAGCAGGTGGCCTACACGGTGGCGCCGCCCGCCGTGCTGAACATGCTGTTGAACAACGACGCGCTGCTGTCGGCCACTGACCTGTCGCACCTGCGCTGCCTGGGCTCCGGCTCGGCGCCGCTGGCGCCGTGGATGGTGAAGGGCTGGCAGGACAAGCACGGCGTGACGGTGATGAACGTCTTCGGCTCGAACGAGGGCACGTCGCTGTTCTCCACCGGCGAGGCGATCCCCGACCCGGAGCAGCGCGCGCGCTTCTTCCCCCGGTTCGGCGCGGCCGGCATCGATTGGCCGGCGGTGTTCCCGTCCAAGATCCGCACCCGCCTGGTCGATCCCGAGACCGAGCAGGAGATCACGGCGCCGGGCGCCGAGGGTGAACTGCGCATCGACGGCGCCATGACCTTCGACGGTTACTGGCAGGCGCCGGACCTCACCGCCACGGCGTTCGACGCCCAGGGCTTCTTCCGCACCGGCGACCTGTTCGAGATCACGCCCGAGGGCGGCGGGCGCTACTACCGCTTTGTCGGGCGCTGCAAGGAGATCATCATTCGCGGCGGCCAGAACATCTCGCCGGCAGAGGTGGATGTGCTGATCGAGAGCCATCCCAAGGTGCGCGAGGCCAGTTGCGCCGCCTATCCGGACGAGCGGCTGGGCGAGCGGGTCTGCGCGGTGGTGGCCCTGCGGCCCGACCAGACGCTGAACCTGGACGAGCTCATCGCGCACCTGAAGGCCCAGGACGTGGCGACCTACAAGCTGCCCGAGAAGCTGCGGGTGGTGGAGGCGCTGCCGCGCAATCCCCTGGGCAAGGTGCTGCGGCGCGAGCTTTCGGGGGTCGCGGCATCCTGACCGCTCAAAGGCAGACGGCGCGCGACGGATACGCCCCCTTCGAATGCCGCTTGCGGAACCGTACCCGTTCCGTGAGCCTTGACACCCCGATCCCTGGGGCTTGAAGAACGCGATATGTCGCCACCGAAGTTCATCCGCACCTGCTCCATCTGGCGAGCGCTCGAGGTGGTGGGGGATACCTCGGTCCTGCTGATCATCGAGGCGGCCTGGATCGGCGCCCGGCGGTTCGACCAGTTCCGCACCCGCACCGGCCTGCTGCAGACCCTGTTGAGCGACCGGCTGAAGCGGCTGGTGGCGGCCGAGGTCTTCGAGAAGGTGATCTACAGCGAGAGCCCGCCGCGCTTCGAGTACCGCCTGACGCGCAAGGGCCGTGACCTGTACTGGCCCGCCCTGATGATGCTGCGCTGGGAGCGCCGGTGGGTGTCACCCGAGGGCAAGCTGCAGCTCCGGATGCATCACCGCACCTGCGGCAACGTCTTCGAGCCCGTGCCCACCTGCCTGAAGTGCGGCGACGAGATCAGCGCCCGCGACGTGGACTGGACCGAGGGGCCGGGCGTCGGCTGGATGAGCGCGCGCTACAGCCGCCGCCGCCAGCAGCGGCACGCCGCCGAGGCGGCCTCGGGGCTGATGGTGGACGTAGCCCAGATCACCGGCGACCGTTGGGCCAGCCTGATCCTGCGCTCGATCTTCACCGGCCTGCGCCGCTTCGACGAGATTCACCGCGACACGGCGATGGCCACCAACATCCTGTCCGAGCGGTTGTCGTGGCTGACCGCCCAGGGCGTGATCCGGGCGCACGACCTGCCCGGGCGACGGTCGGAATACCGGCTGACCGAGAAGGGGATCGACTACTACCCGGTCCTGCTGATGCTGCTGCAGTGGGGCGACAAGTACTACGTCTCGCCCGAGGGGCCGCCGCTGGTGCTGCGGCACAAGGCCGATGGCCACGACCTGGAGCCGGCGGTTACCTGCTCGTGTTGCAGCCAGCCGGTCGAGCCGCACGACGTCACCTTCGAGGTGATCGAGGCCGCGCCGAAACCCGAACTGACGCCGGCGTAGCGAAGTCACTTTCATAACGATACTCGTTCGGCTAGGCTCCTCTGGCGACGAGGAGCGGCATGGCATATCGCGTCATTCAGTGGGCCACCGGGGCGATGGGGAAGAGCTGCCTCAGGGCGGTTATCGACCATCCGGCGATGGAGCTTGTCGGGCTGTACGTCTACGGCGACGACAAGGTCGGCCGTGACGCCGGCGACATCGCGCGGCGCGCGCCAACCGGGGTGATCGCCACCCGAGACGTGGCCGAGATCCTGGCCCTGGACGCCGATGTGGTGATCCACGCGGCCCGGCTGGCGCCGCCCTATGGATCGCACGACGCCGACATCCTGGCGCTGCTGGCGTCGGGCAAGAACGTCATCAGCATCAACGGCTACAGCCGGCCCCAGCATTGGGAGGGCGAGCGCCTCGCGGCCCTCCAAGCTGCCTGCGAGAGCGGCGGGACCAGCCTGATGGCCGCCGGCCTTAACCCTGGTTTCGCGGCCGAGCAGATCGCGGTGGTGGCGTCCGGCGTCTGCCAGGCGCTGGACCACATCGAGATCGTCGAGAGCGTGGACTGCCGGGCGGTGCGCAATCCCGACTATGTCTTCCGCGTGCTGGGCTTCGGCAGCGACCCGGCCAAGGTCGATCCCAACGATCCGTCCTGGGGTCCGGCCTCGTCGCTGAACGGCATGTACATCGAGGTGCTGTCGGCCATGGCCGAGCATCTGAACCTGGCCATCGACCGGATCGAGACCGACCACATCGTCTTGCCGGCGACCGAGGAACTGCACGTGGCGGCGGGCGCCATCGCCGAGGGCGGAGTCAGCCATGTGAACTGGCGTTGGCGGGCCGTCGTCGACGGGACGCCCAAGCTGACCATGTCGATCCACTGGTACATGGAGCCGGCGCACCTGCCGGACCCCGATCCGCCGCTGTGGCGCGTCCACGTCGCCGGCCAGCCGGGCGTAAAGATCTCCGTCGATCTTGCGAAGCGGGCCGGGGACACGACGCCCACCTCCGCGGAGCAGCTGGGCGTCGCGGGCCTGGTGCTGAACACGATCCCCATCGTCTGCGCGGCGGCGCCCGGCGTGATGACCCGGCCGCTGGCGACACCCTTCCGAGGAGACCTCCGATGACCCGCCTGACCGACCGCGTGGTGATCGTCACCGGGGCCGGGAAGGGGCTGGGCCGCGCCTATGCGCTGGACCTGGCGGCGCGGGGCGCCAGCCTGGTGGTCAACAACCGGTGGGCCGATCGCGAGGCGCCTTCCAGCGCCGAGGCGGTGGCGGCCGAGATCCGCGCCACGGGCGGACGCGCCGTCGCAAACGTCGATCCGGCCGAGGCGCCCGAGACCGGTGAAGCGCTGGTCGCCCTGGCTTTGGCCGAGTTCGGCCGGCTGGACGCCGTGGTCTCCAACGCCGGGGTGCCGGAGACCAAGCGCCTGCACCGCCAGACGCGCGAAGGCTTCCAGCGGATCTTCGACATCAACTTCTTCGGGGCGTTCCATCTGGTCCAGGCCGCCTGGGCGGTGCTGTCGGAGGCGCCGGCCGGGCGGATCGTGGTCAGCGCCTCGTCGGCTGGCTTGCACGGCGGCGACGGGATGGCGGCCTACGCCTCGTCCAAGGCGGCGCTGATCGGCCTGGTGCGCGGCCTGGCGGTCGAGGGCCGTCCGCGCAACCTGATGATCAACGCCATCGCCCCCTATGCGGTGACGGCGATGACGGAACAGCACCTGAAGCCGGGCCTGGCCGAGCGGATGGACCCGGCGGCCGTGGCGCCCCTGGTGGCCTGGCTGGTCAGCGAACATTGCGACGTCAGCGGCCAGACCCTGGTGTCCGGCGGCGGACGGCTGCGCGCGGCCGTGGCGGTCGAGGGGCCGCCGGTGGCGTTCGCCGAGGGCGACGTCGGCAATGCCGTCCACGCCGCGATCGGCGGTCAGCCGCGCGAGACCTATCCCGACTCCCACCAGGCCTTCGCGGCCTTCATGGATGGGCGCCCGACGCTGGCGGCGATCTAAGTTCACTTGTATAATCGGACTGACAAGGCCGGGTACGGCCGAGCGAGGAAACCATGACCTACATTCTCGGTGGCTGGCAGTCGGACTTCTCCCAGAACTGGGCGCGCCGGCAGATGGATTTCGCCGACGCCTTCGCCGAGGTGGTGGGCGAGGGGCTGGCCGCGGTCGACCTAGAGCCTAAAGACATCGACACCGGACACGTCGGCAATTTCGTTGGCGAGCTGTTTGCGGGCCAGGGCCTGTTAGGGGGCTTCTTCGGCCTGGTTCACCCAGAGTTCGACGGCATGCCGACCTCGCGCCACGAGGCGGCCTGTGCGTCGGGCAGCGTGGCGATCCTGGCGGCGACCGCCGAGATCGAGGCCGGTCGCTACGACACCGCCTGCGTCGTCGGCCTGGAGATGATGCGCAACCTCTCGGGCCAGCAGGCGGCCCAGAACCTGGGCGCCGCCGCCTGGGCCGGCCATGAGCTGCAGGACGCCACCTACCTCTGGCCGCGCGCGTTTTCGGACCTGGGCGAGGAGTACGACCGCCGCTGGGGCCTGAAGTACGAGCACCTGATGCGTATCGCCGAGATCAACTTCGCCAACGCCAGGAAGAACCCGAACTCCCAGACCCGCCAGTGGGCGTTCAACGACAGGAGCTTCACCGCCGACGACGAGGCCAATCCGGTCATCGAAGGCATGATCCGCAAGAACGACTGCGGCCAGGTGACCGATGGCTCGGCCGTGGTGTTCCTGGCCTCCGAGAAGGCGGCCCGTGAGTACGCCGACAAGCGCGGCATCCCGCTGGAGAGCCTGCCGCGCATCAAGGGCTGGGGCCACACCTCCGCGCCGATCAGCTACGACCGCAAGGTCCGCGCCAGCGAGGGCCAGCCCTACGTCTTCCCGCGTGTGAAACAGGCCATCGACGCCGCCCGCGACCGGGCCGGGGTGACGGACATCGCTCAGCTCGACGCCGTCGAGACCCACGACTGCTTCACCACCACCGAATACATGGCCATCGAGCACCTGGGCCTGACCGCGCCGGGCGAGGCCTGGAAGGCGGTGGAGGACGGCTCCATCGAGATCGGCGGCCGGCTGCCGATCAATCCGTCCGGCGGCCTCATCGGCCTGGGCCACCCGGTGGGCGCCACCGGCGTGCGCATGGCGCTGGACGCCTTCAAGCAGGTGACCGGCAAGGCCGGCGACTATCAGGTCGAGGGCGCCAAGACCGTCCAGACCCTCAACATCGGCGGCTCGACCACCACGACGGTCAGCCTGGTCGTCGGCGTCTAACCATGGCCGACAGCGCCGTGGCCGCCGCGTCGCCCGCTCCCTTCCGGGAGGCCAAGCTGCTGCCGGTCGATCTGGATATCGAGCGCCGCGCCGACGGCACGATCCTGATCACGTCGAAGGTCCCGCTCCGGGCCTACGAGGCGAACATCCCGGCGGCCTTCGCCGAGCGCGCGGCAATCTCGGGCGACAAGCCGGCACTGGGTCGGCGTGGGCCGGATGGGGAATGGGCCTACACCTCTTTCGCCCAGCTCAAGCGCGACATGGACGCGGCGACCCAGTGGCTGATGGACCAGCCCAAGCCGGGTCCGGTCCTGGTGCTGGCGGGCAATACGCCGGCGTTCGCGGTGATGAGCTTCGCGGCCCAGGCCAGCGGGCGCGCGGTCTGTCCGGTCAGCACCACCTACGCGGCGCTGGGCGGCGACTACGGACGGCTGGCCCACGTGATCGCCAAGGTGAAGCCGGGCGTGGTCTTCGCCGAGGACAGCGCCATGGCCGCCGGCGCCCTGGACCACCTGGACCTGGGCGGCGCACCGATCGTCACGACCGATCCTTCGAAGCTGACCAAGCCCGCGACGGCCTATGCCGACATCCTGCGCACGACGGCCACCGAGGCGGTGGCCGCGTCGATCGCCGGGCTGAAGCCGCACGACCGTGCGGCGCTGATGCTGACGTCCGGGTCGACCGGCTTGCCCAAGGTCGTGCCGATCACCTTCGACAACCTGGCCGCCAACAGCGCCCAGTGCCAGCAGACCATCGGCGAGGCCGCCGGCTGGCACGACGTGATGCTGGACTGGCTGCCCTGGCACCACGCGGCGGGCGCGTTCGTGCTGCGGACGACGCTGCTGGAAGGCGGCACGCTGTACATCGACGACGGCAAACCGGCGCCGGGCCTGTTCGAGACCTCGATCCGCAACCTGCGTGAGATCCCGGTCAGCTATTTCAACAACGTCCCCCTTGGCTACACCATGCTGGTCGAGGCGCTGGAGACGGATCCGGTGCTGCGCGCCACCTTCTTCAAGAAGATGCGGCTGATGCTGTACGGCGGCGCGGGTCTGTCCCAGACCGTGCACGACCGGCTGCAGGCTGCGGCGGTCGCCGAGACCGGCCACCGGATCATGATGACCAGCGGCTATGGCATGACCGAGACGGTCTCGGCCTTCATGGTCATCCACTTCGAGACCGACAAGGTGGGCATCGGCTTGCCGGCGCCGGGCACGACGCTGAAGCTCGCGCCGTCGGGCGACCGCTACGAGGTCCGGGCGCGGGGGCCGAACGTCACCAAGGGCTATCTGGACGAGCCCGAGAAGACGGCGGCGGCCTTCGACGAGGAAGGCTTCTATCGCACCGGCGATTTGGCCGTGTTCCACGATCCGGAGGACCCGACCCAGGGGCTGGCCTTCGCCGGGCGCGCGGCCGAGGAGTTCAAGCTCTCCAGCGGGACCTGGGTCTATGGCGGCGCGGTGCGCGACGGTCTGCTCAAGGCGCTGTCGCCGCTGGTGCTGGACTTGGTGCTCTGCGACGACGGGCGGCCCTACCTGGGTGTCATGCTGTGGCCGACACCGGGCGCGGATCCGGCCGAGATCGCGCGTCGGCTGGCGGCCTACAACGCCGAGGCGCACGGCGGCGCCGCGCGGGTGAAACGGGCGCTGCTGCTTCGCGAGCCGGCCAGCGCCAACGCCCACGAGATTTCGGATAAGGGCACCATCAATCGCCGCGCCGTCATCGACCGGCGGGCGGGCGAGGTGGAGCGGCTGTTCGCCGACCGGCCCGACGACGAGGTGATAGTCCTGGGTTAGGCCGCACCTTTCCCACGCGGTGGGAGAGCGTGACCGCGCCCCGCCGGGCGTGGTGGAAAGGGTGAGCGCCAGGCTCGGCGGATCGTCTGTCCGCCGGATGACTCACGGGATGGGGCTCGCCCTGTCCACCTCCCGCAACCGCTTGTGCGGCGCTTTCGGGCAGGATAACTTGCATAGAGAGACTGTCAAACAGCCCTCATGCGCAATAGCCGGGGCGGAACGTCGAATGGGGGGCGGGACATGCCGGACTATGTGATGGTGCTGCTGGTGAACGCGGGGGTGATCCTCGGCCTGTTCGTGCTGGCCTGGGCGATCTGCGTGGCCCAGCGCGACGTGACGCCGGTCGACAGCTTGTGGGGCCTCGGCATGGGCGTGGTCGCTATCTCGACCTATCTGCAGACCGGCGGCGGGACCGAGCGGCGCCTGGTGCTGACGGTGATCTGCGTCGCCTGGGCGGTGCGCCTGGGCGCCTACATGCTGTGGCGCTGGCGCGACCACGGGCCGGACGGCCGATACGTGCGGATGCTGGACAAGGCCAAGGCCGAGCGCGGCTGGAGCTACGGCTACGCGGCCTTCCGCCTGGTGTTCCTGTTGCAGATGCCGCTGCTGTGGCTGGTCTGCCTGCCGGTGCAGCTGGGCCAGGTTTCGGCCGAGCCCGCAGCGCTGGGCGCGGTGGGCTGGGTCGGCGCGGGCCTGGCGGTCTTCGGCCTGGCCTTCGAGGCGTTGGCCGACTGGCAGCTGGTCCGCTTCAAGAAGAACCCGGCCAACGCCGGCCAGGTGATGGACAAGGGCCTGTGGCGCTACACCCGCCACCCCAACTACTTCGGCGATGCCTGCGTGTGGTGGGGTCTGTGGCTGGTCGCGGCCGAGACGACCCCGGGCCTCTTCGCGGTGATCGGGCCTGCGTATCTGGTCTTCACGCTAACCCGCTGGAGCGGCGTGCCGACCGTCGAGGGCCGCCTTAAGCGCCGCAAGCCCGCCTACGAAGACTACATGCGCCGCACCTCGGGCTTCTTCCCCTGGCCGCCCAAGCCGCCGGAAGCTGCCTGATGGCGCCTGCGGAGCTTGACAAGGTGGGTGCGTGACCGAAGGGTCCGCCCGCTCCCGACCTTTGAGGCGATATGGCCGAATCCAGCCGCACTGACCCTCCGGATCCGGCGCTTCCAACTCAGCTCGTGCAGGCCAACTCCGCGACCCGCGCGCTCAATATCCTGGGCGACCGCTGGACGCTGATGATCCTCTACCTGGCGTTCCAGCGGGTCCGCCGGTTCGACGAGTTCCAGGGCCGTATCGGCCTGGCGCGCAGCCTGTTGATCGACCGCCTGCGCCGGCTGAACACCGTGGGCATCTTCAAGAAGGTCCGCTACCAGGAGCGCCCGGCGCGCGACGAGTACCGCCTGACCGAGATGGGCCTGGACCTGTACAGCCTGGCGCTCAGCATCATCCGCTGGGAGCAGCGCTGGTTCTACGACCCGGCGAACCCGGCCCACCGCCCGAGGCACAGCTGCGGCAAGGTGTTCACGCCCGAGTGCCGCTGCGGCCACTGCAACGAACTGGTCAGCCCGCGCGACGTCTATGTGGTGGAGGGGCCGGGCGCGGAGTTCGAACCGTCGCCGCCGCCGCGCGCGCAGCGGCGCTCCATCGTGCCGGCAGGGGACCTGAACAAGGGCAACCCGATGCTGGACCGCGCCTTCCAGGTGCTGGGCGACCGGTGGACCAGCCATGTGATCGCCTCCGCCTTCATGGGGCGCCGGCGGTTCAACGATTTCCAGAACGCGCTGGGCGTGGCGCCCAACATCCTGTCCGACCGGCTGACCCGATTGGTGGACCTGGGCGTCCTGCGCCGCGAGCTGTACCAGCAGCGGCCGGACCGCTGGGAATACCGGCTGACCGACGAGGGGCGCGACCTCTATCCGCTGATCGCCGAGCTAAACCGCTGGGGCGACAAGTGGCTGGCGACCAAGGGTCCGCCGCTGATCACCTATCACCGCGCGTGCGGCCATGTGCTGGAGCCGAAGATGACCTGCGACCAGTGCGGCCAGGAGGCGACGGTGCTGAACGTGACGCCGGGCTGACGGCTACTTCGCGAGCGGACGGTCCAGCATTTCCGTGACCTCGGCGCTCATCGGCTTGCCCGCCTTCATGTCGGAGCTGATCCGGCCGTCGAAGTATTCGCGCCATTCGCTGACCAGGGCGCCGCGGAATTGCAGGCTGCCTGCATACGGGATGGCCACGTGCTGGCCGGTGGTGAGGTCGAACTCGTCGACGCCCTCCATGAACAGCCGGTCGGCGGACTCGGCGTAGTCGAAGATCCGCCAGGTGTTGCTGCCGGGCTTGATCGCCGCCTTCATGGTGTTGAGCGCCGTGCGCATGGCCGCCTTGCCCTTGATGGCCGGGGCGTAGCCGGACGAGTTGCGCCAGACGATGTCGTCGGTGACGCAGGCCAGCACGCCCTCGACGTCCTGCTTCTTCCAGGCGGCGATGATCGCTTCGAGCACGGGGAACAGGCGAGGCATGGAGGACTCCTTTGCCAGGGCGGGGGAGGCGGCGGCCAGCGCGCCCGTGGCGGCGGCGGCGCTGATCAGGGTTCGGCGGTCGAGGGACATGGGCGGGGCTTTCACGAGGCGATCGGGCGGTCGAGCAGGCTCTCGACCTGGCGGCTCAGCGGCGCCCCGGCCTTCTGTTCGGCCGCGACGCCCAGGTCCACGTAGTCGCGCCAGCCGACGATGAGGTCGCCCCGGAAATCCAGCACGCCGGCGTAGGGCGTGGCGACGCGATGGCCGTCGGTGGTGGTGTAGTCGTCGACGCCCTCCAGGAAGAGCCGGTCGCCGGTCTCGGAATAGGCGAAGATCCGCCACTGGATGCCGTGCATGTCGGCCTGGAACCGCTCCAGCAGCTTGCGGGCGGCGGCCTTGCCGCGGACCGGCGGCATTGCGGCGGCGGCGTAGTGCCAGATGATCTCGTCGTCCATGAAGGCCAGGACGCGGTCGATGTCCTTGGCCTGCCAGGCTTCGATCACCCGCTGGAGGATTGTGTAGCAGCGGCCCATCGAACGCTCCGGACTCTGGAACAGGAAACGCCGGGCGGCGCGGGGCCGCCCGGCGTCGGGACTTAGAACGACGCGGACAGCTCGATGCCGTAGGTCCGCGGCGCGCCGAACGACGACATCTCTTCCTGGAAGAAGGCGATGATGTTCGTCCGGTAGACCGTCTTGCCCAGGTTCTTCCCGTAGACCGAGATGCTCCAGGGGCTGTCCGGCGGGGTGAGGGTCACGCGGCCGTCAAGCGTGCCGTAGCTGCCTTCCCAGGTCGTGTTCTCGGGCGCCCAGGGCATCTTGCCCTGGTAGCGATAGCTGAGACGGGCGGACAGCGCGTCCTCCCACGACCCGACGCTGGTGGTCGCCTCGGCGCCGACGGCGGTGGTCCAGCGCGGTGTGCGCTGCATCCAGTTGCCGGAGTTGTCGATGCCGGCGAAGACGAATTTGTCGTAGGTGCCGTGGACATAGCTGCCGCTGGCCCAGGCGCGGAGCCATGAGGTGGGGGCGAACTGGAAGTCGGTCTCCACGCCCTTGATCGTCGCGCCGGGAGCGTTGCTGATCACGTTGCAGAGGCAGGAGGCCAGGGTCTGCTGAACCTGGAGGTTCTTGTACTCCATGTAGAACACCGCAGTGTTCCAGCGGACCCGGCGGTCGAACAGTTCGGTCTTGTAGCCGAGCTCGTAGTTGGTGACGGTTTCCGGATCGTACGGCGTCTGCGCCGCGAAGGCGTTCGACGCGCTGTTCTGGAAGCCGCCGCCCTTGAAGCCCCTCGAGACCGTCGCATAGGCCATGCTGGCGTCGTTCGGCGTCCAGCGCAGGGTGGCCTGGGGCGTAAGCCTGTTCCAGGAGTCGCCGTAAGCGGTGGCGAAGTTGGTGGTCAGCGGGGTCAGCGGGGCGGTGTCGTTGGGGTTCAGCCGGTCGCCGGTGGCGACGATGATCCCGCGCTGGAACCCGTATTTCTTGTCCTTGGTGTAGCGGGCGCCGACCTCCAGCTTGAGATCGTCGGTGATCTTGAACCCGACCTGGGCGAACGCGGCGAGGTCGCGGTTATGGCCGTGGTCGTCCCAATGGCTTTCGCCGGACAGCGTCGGCAGGACCGTCGATTCACCCCAGTAGCGGTTGTATTGGTGGACGTTGCTCTTCTGGTAGTAGGCGCCGATGATCCAGTCGAAGCGGCTGTCGGTGTTGGTCGAGGCCAGCCGGATTTCCTGGGAAACCTGGTTCACGCCTTCGATGAAGTTCACCGGCTCGGCGAAGAGCAGCGGGGCGGCGACGTTGAAGCCGTTGGCCGGACCGAGGCCGGTCTGGTCGTACAGCGTGAACGAGTTGTTGTTCCGGTAGCCGGTGATGCTGGACAGGCGGATGTTCTCCGCCACGTCTTTGTCGACCTTGATGATGATATTGTAGGTCTCGTGCCGGGCGCCCTGGGGCGTCGGCGACGTGTCGCCCTTGAACAGCGGCCAGATCGGCAGGCTCTCGGTGCGCTTCAGGCCGCCCGGACGCAGGGCGGCGATCAGGGCGCGGGTGCCCGACCACGGCGTGAAGCTGGCGGGCAGGGTGGTGCTCTTCAGGCCGACACGATGGACGCCATCGTTGCTGTCCTTCGAATAGTCGACGTTCAGGCTGGCGCGGAGGTCGGAGCTTGGCGGCGCGTAGGCCAACTGAATCCGGGCCTGTTTGGAGTTCAGGTTCTCCAGGTCCTGGTTATGCAGGATGTCCCGGTAGTAGCCGCCGCGGTCGATCGTCTGGAACGAGAGTCGGCCGGCCAGGCTCTCGGTGATCGGGCCGGTGATGTAGCCGTTCGTCTGCTTCAGGTCGTAGTTGCCGAGGCTGACGGTCATCCGGCCCGAGGCGTCGAAGCTGGGCGCGTTCGAGATGATGTTCACCGCGCCGCCGGCGACGTTCTTGCCCAGCAGCACGCCCTGCGGACCCCGCACGACCTCGACCCGGGCCACGTCGTAGAAGGCCGAGTTCAGGTTGCCGGCCCGGCTGACGTAGACGTCGTCGACGAAGGTCGAGACCGATTGGTCGGCGGTGGGCGAGCTGAGGCGGGTGTTCACGACGCCGCGGATGTTGATCTCGCTGGATTGCGGCGAGTTCGCCGTGAACGAGATGCCCGTCATGTTGTGGGCCAGGTCCTCGATGCTCAGCACCCGGTCCTTCGCCAGATTTGCGCCGGTGATGGCGGTGATCGCCAGCGGTGCGGTCTGGACGTTCTCCTCACGCTTTTGCGCGGTGACGATCACTTCCTCGAGCTGGCTGCCGGCCTTGTCGGCGTCGGCGGCGTTGGCTGGCATAGCCAGAGCCATCCCCGCGATGAGCGCGACAAAAGACGTGCTGTTCCTGAGATTCACTATTCATCTCCCCCTAGATCAGGCGGGCGTCTTTGACGCCTCGACCCATGTTTCCTCCCCGCATCTAGCGGGGTTGTTTTTGCATTTGCCGCGAGCGTCAGACGCCGCGGAGAATTTCAACAAGTAAGACGAGCGCTATTTTCTATTCCAACTCTACGTCAACGTCGCAACTCACGCGCCCACGTGACTTCCGACGCAACTAGATTGGATTTGCACTTCCGGACCACGACCTGTTCCCTGTGTGTCGCTGACCTGTCCTGATCTTCGAGGATAGGCGGAATTTTTTCGTCTCGTCAAGCAAGTCACCTAGCGCGCGAGTCGCGAAAACCCCTTCCGGAGACGCGTCTGGCAAGGGTCGCCGCCTAGGGCTTCGACTCCTCGAGAAACAGCTTGCCAACTGTAGGTACCGTTATGCAAGTTAATTTGACGACGCCGACCTTGCGAGGTTCGGCGCGGTAAATCGGTGAGGAGAGCGGGTGATGGCGGCGAGCTTGTCGGACGAGCAGAAGATCGCGGCGGGGCGCGCGATGGCCGCCGCCTGGAAGGCGATGGACTGGCGCAAGGTGGCCGACATGTTCACGCCGGACGGCGTGCTGCATTCGATGATGGTGGACCCGATCGTCGGGCGCGAAGCGGTCTACAAGCGTGTGGCCGGCCTGGGCGACGGGCTGGAGTCCATCACCCTCAACATCAGCCACATGGGGGTCGTCGACGGCATCCTCTACATGGAGCGGGTGGACGAGTTCGTGATCCGCGGGAAGGCCGGCTCGGCCCCGGTGGTTGGCGTGCTGGAGTTCGACGGGCCGCTGATCAGCGTGTGGCGCGAATACTACGACCGCGCGCACCTTCTGAAGAACATGGGCCTGGTCGAGGACTTCGACCAGAAGACCCGATAGGCGGTCGGGGCGGCGCGCCGGGCGCCGCCCGCTCACCCTAGCGGCCGAAGCTGCGCAGCGCGGTCGACTTGGCGCTGTCGAGGTACTCGTCCAGGCGGACGATGACGCCGTCCTTCATCTTGATCACGCAGCAGGCGTCCATCGCCCACTTCGTGCCGTCGGGCAGGGTGGCCTCCAGCACATGCTGCTGCAGGAAGCCGTCCGGCAGCGCCTCGCGCCGCACCACGCGATAGTTGCGGTCGGGCAGGGTGCGGATGAACCAGTCCAGCACCTTCATATTTTGATCGACCGTCTGCTCGATCCCGTCGCTGTTGTGCCAGAGCTTGGCGTCCGGCGCGTAGCAGGCGCGGACCGTGGCGACATCGCCGCTCTGGATGGCGCCGACGAAGCGGTCGGCGAAGTCGAGATATTCTTGGGCGGTCATCGGGTTTCCTTGCTCAGCGGCCGGTGGTGACGCGTTCGCCCGACAGCGAGCGGCGCATCAGCAGTTCGAAGCCCTTGGGGTCGCGCGCTTTGTTGGCGCGGACCTCGATGGCCATGTAGTCGGTGTCGACCTCGCCCTCGCCGCGGCGGATGGCCTTCAGGCCGACCTGCGCGATGGTCTCCGGCGTCTCCTTGGCGCCTTCCACATGGCTGGACATGCGGGTGTCGACCGAGCCGACGATCAGGGCGCTGACGCTGGTGTTCTGCGGGGCCAGTTCGGCGCGTACGCAGGTGGACATGGCCCGCCCCGCGAACTTCGACGGGCTGTAGCCGCCCATGCCCGGAACCGCGACGAGACCGCCGGCGGACAGCACGTTGGCGATGGCGCTTTCCGGATGCTTGCCCAGGATCGGCGCGAAGGCGCGGCACATGGCCAGCGGGCCGAAGTAGTTGATCTCCATCTCGCTGCGCGCGGCGGTCAGGTCGGGCGCCTTGAGCAGGGTCTGCATGGCGAACTGGCCGGCGTTGTTGACCAGGATGCTGACATCCTGGCAGCGGGCGGCGGCGGCCTCGATTTGCTCGGGCTTGCTGACGTCCAGTTCCACCGCCACGACGCGCCCCTGGCCTTCGTCGACCAGGTGTTGGGCGTTGGCGACGTCGCGGGTCCCGACGTAAACCTTGGCTGCGCCGGCCGCGAGGAAGGCGCGAACGAACGCCTCGCCGATGCCCCGATTCCCGCCCGTGACCAGGGCGACGCTCCCTTTGATTTCCATGTGTGGTCTTCTTGTTTTTGAGATGACGGCCCTAGGCCGCGACGAAGCCGTTGCGGATGAACTCGCGGTCCGCCCAGGCGGCGTGGGTGCCGCTGCAGAGCTTGTGGGGCAGGGCGATCCGGCAGACGGGACCGGCCTCGAAGTGCTTGCAGTCGATCAGCACGCACTCGGAGGTCTGCTTGTTCTCGTCGATCAGGAAGCTGACCAGGTAGCCGTCGTCCTCGTCGGTGGCGCCGATGCGCGGCACGAAGGGCGCTTCGCTGGCGTAGACGCCGTCGGGCAGGGCGAGGCTCCAGGACTCCCCCGTCTCCAGGTCGTGTTTCACGAACCCGTTGAACAGGAACCAGCCCGGCTTCGACGTGGTGGAATAGGCGTAGCGATAGGGCTTGCCGGCATAGCGCTGGTTGAACATCCCGAACTCCAGGATGCGCTCGTCCAGGTGCTTCTCGGTCGTCTCGCCGGTCTTCAGGTTGAAGCGCCAGCGGTGCAGCTTGGAGCGGAAGCTGTGCTCGTCCAGGAACGCCATCAGGTGGGCGTGGCCGTCCGGCGCATCGGCCAGCGGGCGGGGCGTCGGGTTCTCCTGGAAGTAGGCGTCCATGACGATCTCGTCGCCGTCTTCGTAGGCGTTGAGGAAGTGCAGGATGTAGGTCGGGTCGGCCTCGAACCAGCGGATCTCCTTGGTCTGGCCGTAGCGGGGGATGATCGCGAAGCGCGACGGCAGGCCCTTGTGCAGGCGCACCGCATGGACGTTCCGCTTCAGCAGTTCTTCGTCCCAGAACACCGGCAGGTCGTTGAGGATCGAGTAGTTGGAGGTGAACGCCATGTCGTGCGGCAGGCGCGGGCCGGACAGCGGCACGGGCACGTAGTGGACCAGCTTCCCGTGCCGATCGACCACGCCGTAGTGCATGTAGGGCGCGTGCTTGGAGTAGTTGAAGAACAGCAGTTCCCCGGTGGCCTCGTCGACCTTGGTGTGGGCCGACACCCCGTCCAGCGGACCCCAGCTGGCGACGCCGCCCTGCTCCAGGGTCTCGGGATCCAGCCAGTAGGCCTCTCCGCACTGGTAGAAGGTCGAGACGATCTTGCCGCCGTGGATCACAGCATCGGTGCTGGAGGAGTCCTTCAGGCCGCCGTGCGCGCCGAAGCCGGGGCGCAGTGACACCTCGGGACCGTCCATCAGCCCGCCCCACAGGGCTTGGCCGGCTTCCTGCTCGGCCTCGAAGCCGCGGGTCCGGACGAAGCGGTTGCGGTAGTCGGCGCGGCCGTTCTGGAAGCTGATGGTGTGCAGCATGCCGTCGCCGTCGAACGGGTGGTGGCGGCCCAGGGGTTGCTGCACCGGGTTCTCGGTGTTGCGGACATAGATGCCGTCGATGTCGGTGGGGATGGCGCCCTCGAGCACCTCGAGGTCCTCGGCGTTCACCTCCTCATGCAGCGGGGTCCAGGCCCCGGTGAGATAGGGGTGGTTGCTGGGCCGCAGGCTGACTTGCACCGGCGGCAGGCGCTCCATCTTCATGAGAGCTCTCCGAGACTCGTTTCGGCGGTCGCGGGACCGCCCTGGACTTCAACCTACCATCATGGTCTTGTTGTGCAAGTGACCTGATCGGTCGGCGCCCCGCAAGAGGGCCTGGAGGGAAGATGAAGCGTATCCTGAGCGTGCTGGCCGTGGTGCTGGCGATGGCGGCGAGCGCCGCGCCGATGCGGGCCGCGGCCGCCGACAGCGACCAGGCGAAGATCGCCGTCGCCCGCGAGATGATCGCTGCCTGGAAGGCCGCCGACTGGCGCAAGGTGGGCGACCTGTTCGCCGAGAAGGGCGTGCTGCGCTCGATGATGATCGAGCCGGTGACCGGGCGCGAGGCGATCTACCAGCGCATCGCCGCGCTGGGGAAGGGCGCGCCGGGCGGCGTCACCCTGGACGTGGCCCACATGGGGGTCATCGACGGCCTGGTGTTCATCGAGCGCACCGACCGCTTCGTCTACAACGGCAAGTCGGGCGCGGTGCCGGTGGTGGGCGTCCTGGATATCCGCGACGGCAAGGTCCAGGAGTGGCGCGAATACTACGACCGCGCCGAGCTGATGCGCGAGATGGGCGTCGGCGAGAAGTAGCTCCTCAGGCCAGCCGCTCCAGCACCATCGCCGCGCCGACGCCGACGCCGCCGGTCGCCACGACCAGGCCGGTGTCGGCGTCGAGCTGGACCATGTCGTCCAGCAGGGTGGTGGTCAGGATCGCGCCCGTCGCGCCCATCGGATGGCCCATGGCCAGGTGGCCGCCGTTGGGGTTCACGCGGGCCATGTCGGGCTCGAAGTCCCGCTCGAACAGCACGGGCACGGCGGCGAACGCCTCCATGAATTCGATCGCGCCCATGTCGCTCAGCGTCATGTCGGCGCGTTCCAGCACCAGGGTCATCGCCCGGTAGCCGGCGGTGAGCTGCATGACATGGTCGTCGGCGGCCTCGGCCACCGCGCGGATGCGCGCCAGCGGCGTCAGGCCCAGCCGTTTGCCAGCCTCGCGGGTTCCCAGCAGCAGCAGGGACGCCCCATCCGAGATGGGCGGGCAGTGGGCGACGGTGTGCAGGTGCTGGATCGCCCCGATCTCAGGCTTGTGCGTCAGGATGATCTCGTCGAACCCCGCCGCGCCGGGCGCCGCGAACACCGGACCCAGCCGGGCCAGGCTGGCGCCGTCGCCGAAGTCGCGGATGTTCTCGTCCCGGGCCAGCGCCACGGTCCCGTCGGGGGTCTGCACGGGGATCACCCGGCCGTCGTAGAAGCCTCGATCCCAGGCCTGCGCGGCGCGGCCGTGCGAGCGGAGCACGGCGGCGTCCATCGCAGGCCGGGCCAAGCCCTCGCGGGTCGCCAGCAGGTCGGCGGCCACGCCGACCGGCGCCCAGCCCATCGAACCGGCCAGGGCCATATCGGCGTAGTAGTCGGCCTGGTCGGCCAGGAACACGACCCGCGACATGCTCTCCACGCCGCCGGCCAGCGCCAGTTCGGCCTGGCCGCTGGCCACCCGCCGCGCGGCGTCGGCCAGGGCGCTCAAGCCCGAGACGCAGAAGTTGTTGATCGTCAGGCAGGCCATGCTGTCGGGCAGGTCCGCCTGGATCCGCGACGCCAGTGCGATGTGCCCGCCCTGGCCGCCGACCTGGGTGACGCAGCCCAGGGTGAAATGCTCGGCGGCTCGGACAGCGTCGCGGCCGTTGCGCCGCTCCAGCGCCCGCACCAGTTGGGCCACCAGCTGGCTGGGCGCGAAGCCGGCCAGCGATCCGTCGGGCCGCCCCTTGCCGCGGGGAGTCCGCACGGCGTCGAAGATGTAGACCGACATGATTTTTCCCGCGCAACACGCTCTGACGAGTGAGTCTTGTAAGCGAAGTTACCGCCGATGCGAAAGCGCCGGACGTCGTTGTGAACTCATGTCGCGACGAGACCCGGATTCGCCGACTTAAGGTTTCGTTGGCGGGCGGGCCTTAGGGTCGGCGCTTTCGTAAGCGTCCAGGAAGACGGCATGTCAGGGATCTCGAGCCGGAGCCGCCACGTCGCCACCGCCGCGGTCCTTTGCGCCGGCTACGCCCTGAACCTCTGGATGACCAACGTGCTGCGCGAAGGCGCCGGCGGCGTCGACACCATCTGGACGGCCAACGCCTTCGTCATCGGCGCGATGCTGCTGCTGCCCACCCGCTGGACCGCGCCCTGTCTCGCGGTGGGGTTCGTGGTGCAAAGCGCGGTCATCCTGCTGTTCGATCACCCACTCTTCGACGCCGTCGGCTATTCCGTGCTGAACGTGGTCGAGGCCCTGGCCGTCGTGTTCCTGGCCCGCCGGGCGAACGCGGCGCGGCTGACGACGCCCGGCCGGTTCGCAAGCCTGATCTTCGGCGCCCTGCTGCCGGTCCTGATCATCGGCACGGGCCTGCTGGGCCTGGTGATCATGGGCATGACCGGTGCGTTCCCCACCCAGATGATCCTGGGCCGGCTCGCCGCCAAGTTCCTCGGCATGTCGCTGGTGCTGCCGGCCATCCTGCTACTTGGCCGCCCCGGCCAGGCCGCGCCGATGCCTGCCCGCGCCTGGGAGCTTCCGACCGCCCTCGTACTTGTCGCCGGTCTGGCCAGCCTGATCTTCACGCCGGACGGCGCGATCGCGCTGCTGTTCATGTTCCCGGCCTTCACGCTACTCGGCCTCCGGATGGGGCCGCGGATGGTCACCCTGGCGATGGTGTTGATCTGCGGCGTGATCCTGTCGTTGGGGATCTATCACGGCCCGCCGGCGCTGATCGGCGAGCAGGCCGCGCCCAGCCGCCAGATCGCCGCGATGCAGGTCTATCTGGCCGTGGTCTTCGCCACCGGCATCATCACCGCCCTGATGGCGACCCACCAGCAGCGGCTGCGGCAGCTGGTCGTGGCCCGCTCCACAGGGGACCGCCGCGCGCGTCGCCGCGCCGAGGCGGCGTCGATCGCCAAGACTGACTTCCTGGCCACCATGAGCCACGAGATCCGCACGCCCCTCAACTCGATCATCGGGTTCGCCCAGGTGCTGGACCTGCGTCAGGACCTGCCGGGCGACAGCCGCCACCAGGTCGGCCTGATCAAGCGCTCGGGCAACGCCCTGCTCACCGTCGTCAACGACATCCTGGACTTCTCCAAGGTCGAGGCCGGCCGGATCGAGCTGGATCCCAAGCCGGTGGATCTGACCGCCGCCTGCCAGGACGCGCTGTCGATCGTGGCCGAGACGGCCGCCCGCAAGGGCCTGGCGCTGACCATGACCGTCGAGGGCGACATCCAGACCGCCCACGTTTGCGACGACCATCGCCTGTGTCAGGTGCTGCTCAACTTCCTGAACAACGCGGTGAAGTTCACCGACGCCGGCGGCGTGGCCCTGACCCTGGCCGTCGAGCCGCTGGGCGACATGGACCGCGTCCGCATCTCTATCGCCGACACCGGCGTGGGCATCGGGCCGGAGGCCGTGGCCGGGCTGTTCCAGCGGTTCAGCCAGGGTGACAGCTCGGTCAGCCGCAACCATGGCGGAACGGGGCTGGGCCTGGCCATCTGCCGGGGGCTGATCGAGGCGATGGACGGGCGCGTCGGGGTCCAGTCGACCCTGGGCGAAGGCTCGACCTTCTGGCTGGAGGTCCCGCTGCCGCGCGCCGCGCCGGTGGTCCAGGCCGAGAGCGACACCGGCGAGGACGCCGCCCTGAGCGCCCACATCCTGCTGGTCGACGACCATCCCGTGAACCGCGAGTTGGGCGTGACGATCCTCGGCATCCTGGGCTGCACGGTCGATGTCGCCTGCGACGGCCGCGAGGCGATCGAGGCGGCGCAGATCCGCCGGTACGACGCGATCCTGATGGACGTCCATATGCCCGGCGTCGACGGCCTGGCCGCCACACGGGCCATCCGGGCGCTGCCCGGCGCGGTCAGCCGCACCCCGATCATCGCCATGAGCGCCGACGTCCTGCCGGAACAGCGGGCGCGGATGCGGGCGGCGGGGATGGTCGACAGCGTCGGCAAGCCGGTGGAGATCGAAGACCTCCATGCCTGCCTGGTGCGCTGGGTCGGTCGCGACGCAACCGGCGAGGTCGTGGCGGCCTGAGCGGGTTCAGCGCGCGATGCGCTCGAAGCGCACCCGCTCGTCATCTTTCAACAGGTGCGCGCGATAGCCGGCCCGCCGCCAGGCGAGGCACTGGACGGGACCCGATCCCTGCGCGTCGTCGTAGGCCCACCAATCGGGCCGGCGCGCGCGCGCCGGCAGCAGCGCGCCCAGGAGCCGCTCGATGTCGCGGAAGCTCATGTCATAGGTCGCGGCCTTCTGACGGCGCAGGTGACCTTCCAGCGGATCGTACTTCCCCACGCACACCTCGTTCAGCCAGGGCAAACCAATCTGTTGCAACAAGACAAGGTCAGCAACTCTTGCGCGGCGGCTAGCATCGACCGATACCGTCGCAGCAGGCGCCCGCGCGCCGCCATCACCTCCGATTCAGAAAGCGATAATGTCCGGCAGCCATCAGCACGCCCTTGTGGAAGCCCGCAAGCTTGTCCGCACCCTCGTGTCGGCGCCCGATCCGCGGCGTCGCGCGCAGGAGGTGTTGTCGGTGCTGAAGCGGGTGGAGGAATGGCCCCCCGCGGCTCGGGAAAAGATCATGGCCGCAGACGCCTGGCTCCGCGCCACGCCGTCGCTGGCCACCATCGAGCCGCAACTGCGCGCCCTGCTGACCCAGCTCGGCTGACGCTGCGCCGTTTCGCGATCGCCGCCTCGGCGAGCGTCAGGTCGGCCCGTCGGTGGTGTTGAGCATTGAGGCCAGGGCGACGGTGATCTGCGAGGGCGCGAACGGCTTGCCGATGACCGTGCTTTGCGGAACCCCATGGGCGCTCCATTCGTGGGCGCTGTCGCCGGTCATGTAGACCACCGCAATGCTGGTCTGAAGCTCCCGCGCCCGGGTCGCGACCTCCCATCCCACCGGCGGGCCGCCGAAGTTGATATCGGTCACCAGGCCGGTGAACGCGTCGCCCTCCTCCAGCCGCGCAAGCGCTTCCGCGCCCGTCGCGGCGGTGACGACCTCGTAGCCGGCCTCTTCCAGGACCTCCTGGAGGAGGTTTCGAACCAGGACCTCGTCGTCGGCCAGCAGGATTCTGGGGCGCTCTGGCGCGTTGCTCATCGATAATCCCCCGGCGGTTACGCGAACTGTCGTGTTTCCGACGTTCAGCGGAATGGCCGCCGGCGGGAATGGCTCCATCCGGGCGAAGAGAATTCGACGGGTGTCACCTGTTTGCGACGGCTCCGGTCTACGCGCCGGCCGCGTCGCGGAGAGATCAGAACGCGATCGGCTGTCCGTCCCAGGCTAAGAACCCGCTGGTGTCGCTTGGCGCCAGACCATCGATCACCGCCATCAGCCGCTCTGCCGCGAACGCGGGGGTGAACAGCCGGTCGCGGGCCACACCCCGCTGGAACGGCGCGGACAGCGGCGTTTCGACCGTTCCAGGGTGCAGTGACACGCAGATGGCGTCCCGGCGCCGCGCCGCCAGTTCAACGGCGGTGGTTCGGACGATCTGGTTGGCGGCGGCCTTTGACGACCGGTAGCCGTACCACCCGCCCAGCCGGTTGTCGGCGATGGAGCCCACCCGCGCGGTCAGCACCGCCAGGACCGCCTTGCCCTGACGCGGAATTTTCGGCGCGAAGTGCTTCAGCACCAGGGCCGGGCCGATGGCGTTCACCTGGAAGCTCCGCGCCAGGTGCGCGGGGTCCAGGTCGGCCATGCGCTTCTCCGGCCCTTGATCGGCGTCGTGCAAAAGCCCGGTCGCGAGGATCACCAGCCGGGGCTCGCCGACCGTCGCGGCCGCCGCGGCGATCGACGCCTCGTCCGTCAGGTCCAGGGGGACGGGCGTGCCGCGCGCGAAGCGATGGACCCGACGGACCCGCGTGTCGTTATCCAGTCGCGCCGCCAGCGCCGCGCCGATACCACCGGATGCGCCCACCACCACCGCCTCGAACGGCTCCGGAAAAGCTGTCATGAACCCGCCGTCAGCCCCCAATCGGTAAGCGAAGTTGATCTCAGCCGCACGCCTCAAAATCCTGGTCGACGCCCCGCCGCGCGCGGAGGCGTCGTACGTCCTCTACTGGATGCAGCAGTCCCAGCGGGCGGAATTCAACCCGGCGCTGGAATATGCCTTGGAGCAGGCCAATGCGTTGAACCTGCCCGTGCTGGTCTGCTTCGGCCTGGCCGCCTTCCCCGAAGCCAACGCCCGGCACTACGACTTCATGTTGCGCGGCCTGGCCGAGGTCCGGCGCCGGCTGACCGCGCGGGGCGTCGGCTTCGTGATCCGCAAGTCGCCGCCGCATGACCTGGCGCGCCAGCTGGCCGCCGACGCGGCGCTGGTGGTTTGCGACCGGGGCTATCTGAAGATCCAGCGCACCTGGCGCGCCAAGCTCGTCGAGGGGCTGGACCGCCGGCTGGTGCAGATCGAGGGCGACGTCGTGGTTCCGGTGGAGGCGGTGACCCAGAAGCATGAATACGCCGCCCGCACCATCCGGCCGCGGATCCACCGGATTTGGGACGATCATCTCGACCAACTCGAGTCCCGCGCCGTCCGCCGTCGCGCCGACCACCTGACGATAACCAGCGACGTGGATCTGGACGATGTGCCCAAGGTGCTGGCGGGCCTGAAGATCGACGCCACGGTGGGGCCGGTGCGCCGCTTTGTCGCCGGGGAGGGCGCGGCCCGCGCGCGGCTGGAGGCCTTCATCGCGGACGCGCTGCCGCGGTATGGCGCGGAGCGGGGCAAGCCGGAGGCGGGCGTCGCCTCGCACATGAGCCCCTACCTGCACTTCGGCCAGATCTCGCCGGTGGAGATCGCCCTGGCGGTCCGCCGCGCGCCGGCCTCGGACAGCCGCGCCAGCTATCTGGAGGAGCTGATCGTGCGGCGTGAGCTGGCCATGAACCACGCCTTCTACGAACCCGGCTACGACACCTACGACATCCTGCCGGAGTGGGCGCGCAAGACCCTGGCCGACCACGCCGGCGATCCACGCCCCCACCTGTACGGCCGCGCGCAGTTCGAGGCGGCGGAGACCCACGATCCCTACTGGAACGCGGCCATGCGCGAGATGCTGGCCACCGGCTACATGCACAACCACCTGCGCATGTACTGGGGGAAGAAGATCCTTCAATGGTCGGCCGGCCCGGAGGAGGCGTTCGAGACCACGCTGGCGCTGAACAACCGCTGGTTCCTGGACGGCCGCGACCCGAACTCGTTCACCAACGTCGGCTGGCTGTTCGGCCTGCACGACCGCCCCTGGGGGCCGCAGCCGGTGTTCGGCACGGTGCGGTCGATGGGCGCCAACACCTTCAAGAAGTTCGACGCCGACGCCTACGTCCGGCAGGTCGCGACGTTGGAGGCCGCCGAGCAAGGGTAGGAAGACGCCGCGGAGCGCAAGCCGGCAGCGTTGTCGCCCGCGATAGCGAGGCCTCGGGGCTGCCGGGGGGCGCTGCGCATGATATTATGCGAGCGCATGAAATCGCGCGCGAACCCGTACAGCCCCTCAACGGCATGATTTCGTCGAAAATTCCCATAAAAAACCAGTATCTTAGCTACCGTCTTTCCGTCGCCCCCATGATGGACTGGACGGATCGGCATTGCCGGGTCCTGCATCGGATGCTGACCGGGCGCAGTCTGCTCTACACGGAGATGCTGACGACCGGGGCGATCCTGCATGGCGATCGGGCGCGGCTGTTGGCGTTCAGCCCCCGGGAGCATCCGGTGGCGCTGCAGCTGGGCGGGTCGGATCCGGCGGACTTGGCGCAGGCCGCGCGGCTGGGCGAGGCCGAGGGTTATGACGAGATCAATCTGAACGTCGGCTGCCCGTCGGACCGGGTGCAGTCAGGCCGCTTCGGCGCCTGCCTGATGCGCGAGCCGGAGCTGGTCGCCGAGTGCATGGCGGCCATGGGCGCGGCGGTGAAGATCCCGGTGACGGTGAAATGCCGCATCGGCGTCGACGATCAGGATCCAGACGAAAGCCTGTTCCGGCTGGTGGAGCTGTCGGCCCAGGCCGGGGTGAAACTGTTCGTGGTCCACGCCCGCAAGGCGCTGTTGAAAGGCCTGTCGCCCAAGGAGAACCGCGACGTGCCGCCGCTGAACTATCCGCTGGTCTGGCGGCTGAAGCGCGAGCGGCCGGACCTGACCATCGTGATCAACGGCGGGATCGGATCGCTGGACGAGGCGGAAGAGCATCTCAAACACGTCGACGGCGTGATGCTGGGCCGGGCCGCCTATCATACGCCGGCGATCCTGGCGGAGGCCGATGCGCGGATCTTCGGCGATGGCGAGGCGGTCGATCCGTTCGCGGCGGTCGAGGCCTACAAGGATTATGTGGCGTCGGAACTGGCGCGGGGCACACACATGGCGGCGATGACGCGGCACATGCTGGGCCTGTTCCACGGCCTGCCGGGCGCACGGACCTGGCGGCGCATCCTCACCGTCGACGGTGTGAAACCGGGGGCGGGCCTGGAGGTGATCGACCAGGCCCTGGCGGCGGTGCGATCAGGGCTCGAAGCGAAGCGTGTCGCGCGTGGCCTCGAAGCGGGTGAGGCGGCCTAGGTAGCTCATCCCCAGCAGCGAGACGTCGAGGCCGTCGGACACCACCAGCGCCTGCACGTTCTCCAGCTTGGCGCCGTTGATCGAGATCGAGGCCAGGGTCACGGCCGCCGCGCGGGCGTTGCCGCCGGCGGTGGTGACGTTGTGGGCGTACTTCAGGTCGGTCGCCTTGATCCCGAGCTTCTCGGCGTCTTCCGGGGTCAGGGCCACGGCGGTGGCGCCGGTGTCGACCAGGAAGTGGACGTTCTGCGTCGGACCCGCCGTGCCGTTCACCTGGGCGTCGGCCCAGAAGTGGCCGTCGGCCGCCTTGGACACCGCGCCCGAACCGGGTTGCGGCGAACCGGAAGCGAAGCCTTGCGCCTCGAGCCGCGCGATCCGCAGCGGCTGGGGGCTGATCGCCGTGACGGCGCAGGCGCTGAGCAGCGCCGACATGCCCGCCACGATGGCGAATTTGCCGAAAGAAGACACCTAGATCACCAAAGGTAGCGGCCTTCTGGCCTGTCTCGTTGGGGCCAAGCTACGTCGGGTGGGGTTTGGAAGCCGTGAACAGGCAGGGTTTCCTGTTCCTGAACGGCGGGCGGCAAGGCCCTAGAACATCGCCAGCTTTTCAGGACGGACCAGGCCGCGGCGGTCGGGCAGTTCGGCCAGGATGCGGTCGCGCTCGTCGTCGGTCAGCCGGCCCCAGCCCGCCACCTCGCTGAGCTTGCGAAAGCAGCCCAGGCACAGCCCGCTCTCGCCATCGATGACGCAGACCTTGATGCAGGGCGTCTTGATCGGGGCCGGGGGGGCGGTTCTTTCCGGAGAAACCGTCATCACGGGATAGCGTAGGTGACGTTGGCCTGGGCCGCCAGCCGGTCGGGGCCTTCGGTCCAGAGCCGGATGTCGCAGACCGCCAGCCGGCGGCCCAGCCGCAGCATCTGCGCCTCGGCATGGATGTCGCCGGGTTGGCAGCCGCGCAGGAAGCTCATGTTCAGTTGCGAGGTCACCGCCATCAACTGGTCGCCGATGTGGGCCAGCACAAGGGCGTAGGCGGCGCTGTCGGCCAGCGACATCAGCGTCGGCCCCGAGATGACGCCGCCCGGCCGTAGCAGACCGTCGCGATAGGGCGCGACCATGTGCAGGCGCCCCGGCCCGACCTCGGTCACCAGGATCGTGGCCGCTTGGTTCATGCCCGGAAAGGCGGTGCGGAGCAGCGCGTTGACGCCGTCGGCGTCCAGTTTGGGTTCAAGCTTCGCCATGCCGACTTGTGACGTGAGTGACCGGTTTATTACAAGTCGTTTATCATCTACGTAACATCCATGTATCATGACTGAATATTAATCCACGAATACTGAACATTGCCGCTTGTTCATTTGAGTTGATCGGAGGCGTTGGGCAGTTTGGGCGCAGGTTTTGAGGGAGAAATTCTCATGAAGTTTGCAGTCATCGCGCTGGTCGCCGCTACTTTCGCCGCTGGCGCCGCGTCCGCGTCCGACAAGGTCAGCGACGTCGACTATCTGAAGGCCAACCGTTGCAAGGGTCTGGCCACCAGCATCGACGGCGTGGTCGATCCCGCGGCCCTCACCAGCTTCATCAAGGCCGAGCGCGGCGCCCGCGCGTCGTACATCGTCGTTCGCGGCGACGAGGAGTTCCAGCGCGCCCGCAAGGAAGCCCGGAGCGCCGACCGCAAGGAGCGCCTGACCACCGAGCTCACCACCGCCTGCCAGGCCTACGTCGGCCCTGCGACCGACGTCGCCAAGCAATAGATCCCAAGCCAACTTTCGGCATCCCCAGCCGGCGCGTCAGCGAAAGCTGACGCGCTTCTTTTTTGTCTGAAGGGTCTCCAGCCGCCGCGTCGGCGCTTTGTCCGGAACCCAAGCTGCGCCATAGGGTTTGACCAAGGTAGCCGAGGCGAGGGCGTCGATGAGTGTTCTGACCCCCGGCGAGACCTGCTGGCGGACCGAAAAGGCCGACCGCGTCGCGTTCCTTGTCGATACCGAGGCCTATTTCACCGCCCTTTACGAGGCGATGATGAAGGCGCGCCGCTCGATCCTGATCCTGGGGTGGGGCTTCGACCCGCGCGCGAGACTATTCCCCGACGGCTACGACGGGCCGGACGACCCCGACGAGGTGGGCCACGTCTTGCTGCGGCTGGCGAAGGAGCGGCCCCTGCTGGATATCCGGCTGCTGATCTGGAAATCGGCGCTGCCGATCGCGGCCAGCCAGGAGTTTTTCCCGCACAAGGCGCGCAAGTGGTTTCAAGGGTCGCCGGTGAAATTCCACCTGGACGATCAGGTGCCATTGGGCGCCTGCCACCATCAGAAGGTGGTGATCATCGACGATCGGCTGGCGTTCTGCGGCGGCGGCGACATTTCGGTCGATCGCTGGGACACGCCGGGCCACCTGGACGACGACCAGCGCCGCATCATGCCCGACCAGGAATGCCACGCGCCCCGGCACGAAGTGATGATGATGGTCGACAGCGACGCCGCGCGCGCGCTGGGCGAGCACTTCCGCGCCCGCTGGCTCAATGCCACCAAGACGCTCATCGAGCCCGCGCCGGACGCCGGCGGCGACCCGTGGCCCGACCACGTGCCGCCGCATCTGCTGGACACGAAGGTCTCCATCGCCCGCACCCAGCCGGCCTGGCGCAAACAGCCCTGCGTGCAGGAGATCCGCGAGCTGACCCTGGCCTGCATCGCCGACGCCAAGACCACGATCTATCTGGAGAACCAGTATTTCACCTCGCCGGTGATCACCGAGGCGCTGGCCAAGCGCCTGGGCGAGCCAAACGGCCCGGACATCGTGCTGGTGACGACGGGCGCGTCGCCCAGCTGGTTCGACCAGCTGACCATGGACCATGCGCGCGGCGCGATGGTGTGGCGGCTGCGGGCGTCCGACGTCTATGGCCGCTTCCGCGCCTACCATCCGACCACGCGGGCGGGGACGAACATCATCGTCCACTCCAAGACCAGCGTGTTCGACGACCGGATCGTCCGGGTGGGGTCGGCCAACATCAACAACCGTTCGTTCGGCTTCGACACCGAGATCGAGCTGGCGGTGGAGGCGGAGAGCGATGACGAGCGGCGCAATATCGCCGCCTTCCGCGACCGGCTGGTGGGCCACTTCATCGGCTACACCGGCGACGCGGTGGCCAAGGCGATGGCGGATCGTGGCGGGCTCATCCATGCCATCGAGGCGCTGAACCGTGACAGCGGCCGGTTGAACCCGATCGATCCGTCCCGCCGCACGCCGCTGGAAGAGTTCATCGCCGCCTACCACCTGGGCGATCCCGCCGACGTGGGCGACGCCTGGCGTCTGGGCCGCCGCCGCGAGCGGCTGTTCGCCCAGTCCCGCGCGTTGTCGCGGCGCTAGGTAAGGTCGAAGTCCATCACCAGGGGCAGGTGGTCCGACGCCACGCGGGTCAGCGGGTCGAACGGCGCCGAGACATCGTGCACCTCGATCCCCCGGCTCACGAACAGGTGGTCGATCCGCAGCACCGGCAACTGCGAGGGGAAGGTCGAGGTGGGCTGCTTGCGTTTCGCCAGTTGCCGCGCGGGCAGCAGGCGCTGTGTCAGGGTGCGGTAGACCAGGGAACTGGCCGTGGCGTTGAAGTCGCCCAGCAGGATCGCGGGTCCTTGGCAGCGGGCGTGCTCCAGCCAGGCCGGACCGGCCAGGTGCGCGGCCTGAAGCTGCTGTTCGCGCGGCACCAGGCCCAGGTGGGTGTTGATGATCTGCACCGGGCGACCGTCGATCTCGACCTCGATCCAGAGCGCGCCGCGGGGTTCCAGGGCGCGGATCCGGTCGTAGCCGGGCAGGGCGCCCACCTTCACCAGGCGCTCGGGATAGCGGGTGAGGATAGCGTCGCCGTAGCGTTCCTCCTCGACCTCCAGCGCGGCGTGGAAATGGTGGCTCATCTCCAGGCGTCGGGCGATCTCGTGCGCCTGATCCGTCCGGTCCGTGCGGCGGCGGCCCACGTCCAGCTCCTGCAGCGCCACGATGTCGGGCTTCAGCGCCGCCAGCACCGCGGCCACGCGGGCCACGTCGAGGCGCCTGTCGTTCCCGACACAGCGATGGACATTGTAGGTGACGATGCGCGGCATATGGGCGGGTCTGGCGTGTTCCTGGGGCGAAGGGAAGGCGGCTTGGCGGTTGGCTTGGGTCTTGCTTTAACTCCTGGGTAACCAAAGCCCAGGGACCGAAATGCTCCACCTGATCGCAATGGCCGCGGCGGCGGTCTCCGCGGCGTCCGCGATCCAGGCCGCGCCGGCTCCCGATCTGACCGAGGTGACGTGGGTCGCCACGCCCACCGGCCAGGATATCGCCAACGTCTATCCCCCCACGGCGGTTCAGAACGGCAAGAGCGGCGCGGTCCTGCTCGAATGCAAGGTGGCCGCCGAAGGCGACTTGAAGGCCTGCGCCGTGCAGATCGAGGATCCGGTCGGCCTGGAGTTCGGCATGGCCGCCCTGGAACTGGCCCCGCTGTTCAAGATGTCCGCCAACGCCCCGGACGGCTCGGCCGTCGCCGGCCGCACCATCCGTATCCCGATCATGTTCTCGATCGTGTCGAGCGGAGACCGGTAGAACCGCCCAACCTCCCTCGCTCGTCATCCTCGGGCTTGTCCCGGGATCCATGTTTCAGCCGCCGGAACGCCATGCGGCGGGCCGCGCCGCGCGGCCCGCTCCCACGACCGTCCCGCCGAGGGATGGATCCCCGGGACAAGCCCGAGGATGACGAGCAGATGGGGAATTGGAAGGCGGGCCGCACGCCGCCAATTCCCTCGGAACCTTACGTTGACGTTAGCGTCATCTTTTCTCCCGGGAACGCCGCGCGTATAGGGTCGGCCAACTGATCGCCGATAAGCGGCGCGCGCCCAGGGAGATGGCCCCATGAACCTCGACTTCACGCCCGAAGAGAACGCGTTCCGCGACGAGGTCAGGACCTTCATCAAGGAAAATTACCCGGCCGACCTGCGCAAGGCGCAGGACGAGCACCGGTCGCTGACCAAGGACGAGTACCTGCTCTGGCACAAGGTGCTGGCCAAGAAGGGCTGGGTCGCGCCGGGCTGGCCGAAGGAGCTGGGTGGTACGGGCTGGACCCCCACGCAGAAGTACATCTGGTCGGAAGAGACCGCGCGCGCTGACTGCCTGCCGATCCTGCCGTTCGGCATGTCGATGCTGGCCCCGGTGCTCTACACGTTCGGCACAGACGAGCAGAAGAAGCAGTTCCTGCCCGACATCTACAACGGCGTCACCTGGTGGTGTCAGGGCTACTCCGAGCCGGGCGCGGGGTCGGACCTGGCCAGCCTGAAGTGCAAGGCCGAACGGATCACCGCCGACGACGGCAAAGAGTATTACATCGTCAACGGCCAGAAGACGTGGACGACGCTGGGCCAGTACGCCGACTGGGGCTTCTTCCTGGTCCGCACCGACCCGAATTCGAAGCCGCAGTCGGGCATCTCGTTCCTGCTCATCGACATGAAGACGCCCGGCATCGAGGTGCGCCCCATCATCACCCTGGAGGGCGGCCACGAGGTCAACGACGTCTTCCTCGACAATGTGAAGGTGCCGGTCGAGAACCGCATCTTCCACGAAAACCAGGGCTGGACCTGCGCCAAGGCGCTGCTGGCGCACGAGCGCTCGGGCATCGCCGGCGTGGCGCGTTCCAAGCGCAACCTGGAAAAGCTGCGGACCATCGCCAACACCGAGCGGTCGGACACCGGCTCGGCCCTGCTGAGCGACGCGTTCTTCCGCCGGAAGGTGGCGGAGCTGGAGATCGACCTGACGGCGCTGGAGTTCACCGAACTGCGGACGCTGGCGGGCGAGAGCAGCGGCAAGGGCCCCGGCCCGGAAAGCTCGATCCTCAAGATCAAGGGCACCGAGATCCAGCAGCGCCTGCAGGAGCTGGCCCTGGAAGCCGTCGGCCACTATGGCGCGCCGTTCCTGCGCGACCTGTCGGGTTCGAACGCGGGCGTCGGTCCGGATTACGCCAACGGCCTGGCCGGCGACATGTTCAACGGCCGCAAGACCTCGATCTACGGCGGCTCGAATGAGATCCAGCGCAACATCATCGCCAAGATGGTGCTGGGCCTTTAATCGTCAGCGACACGACCAAGAAAACCGACCCAAGGGGACCGCCAGGATGGATTTCAGCTTCACCGAAGAACAGTCGATGCTGCGCGACACGGTCGCCAGCTACCTGGGCGACCACTACGACTTCGACAAGCGTCGCGCGGTGGTCTCCAAGGAGCCGGGCTGGCGGCCTGAGGTCTGGAAGGCCTTCGCCGAGGATCTGGGCATCCTGGGCGCGCCGTTCTCGGAAGAGCTGGGCGGCCTGGGCGGCGGTCCGATCGAGAACATGATCGTCATGGAGGAGTTCGGTAAGGCGCTGGTCGTCGAACCCTACCTCGGCACGGTCGTCATCGGCGGGGGGTTCCTGAAGCACTCGGGTCACGCCGCGGCGGCCGACCTGATCGGCGGGATCATCGAGGGCAAGGTGATCTTCGCCTTCGCGCAGGCCGAACCGCAGGGCCGCTATAACCTCGCCTCCGTCACCACGACGGCGAAGAAGGACGGCGCGGGCTGGACCCTCAACGGCCAGAAGGCCGTGGTGATCGGCGCGCCGTTCGCCACCCACTTCATCGTCACGGCGCGGACCGCCGGTGGCGAGCGCGACGTCCAGGGCGTCTCGGTGTTCCTGGTGGAAAAGGGCGCCAAGGGCGTCACCACCCGCGACTACCCGACGGTCGACGGTTTCCGCGCCTCGGAAGTCTATTTCGAGAACGTGTCCCTCGGCGCCGACGCCCTGATCGGCCCGGCCGACAACGGCATGCCGCTGGTCGAGAAGGTGGTCGACGAGGCCATCGCCGCGACCTGCGCCGAAGCCTGCGGCGTGCTGCGCAAGCTGCACGAGGGGACGCTGGAGTACACCAAGCAGCGCAAGCAGTTCGGCCAGCCGATCAGCTCGTTCCAGGTGCTGCAGCACCGCATGGTCGACATGTTCATCAACGTCGAGCAGGCCGTGTCGATGACCTACATGGCCAACATCAAGGTCGGCGACGACGCCGAGCGCGCCAAGGCCGCCAGCGCCGCCAAGGTGCAGATCGGCAAGGCCTGCAAGTTCGTGGGCCAGAACGCCATCCAGCTGCACGGCGGCATGGGCATGACCGACGAGATGGCCATCGGCCACTACTTCAAGCGCGCCACCATGCTGGAAAGCGCGTTTGGCTCGGTCGACCACCACCTGGCCCGCTACGAGTTCCTGTCGCTGGGCAAGGCGGCCTAAGCGCTTCAGCTCTTCGCTATTTTAGCGACGGCCGTCTCGCGCGAGCGGGGCGGCCGTTTGCATGCGGGTTGTCCGAACGGTCCGCAGGCGCCAGAGCATGCGCCATGGGTAAAGAAGCAGATGTCGCCGCGCAGTTCGCTGACGGGGCCGAAGAGGGCCGGTTGCAGTACGAGGCGCCGAAGCTGGTGTTCCGGGGCGCCCAGCGCCGCGTGTTCGAGGGCGAGGCGCTGAAGGGCGTCCGCGCCGAGGGCGACGATCTGGTGCTGGCCGACGGCGCCCGGTTCGTGCTGGGCGCGAAGCGCGCGGCGAACTGGGCCGACGCGATCCTCAATCCGAAGGGGCGCCTGGACAAGATCGGCGTGAAGCCCGGCATGCGCACCGCCGTGATCGGGGTGGACGACAAGACCTTCACCGCCGAACTGGGCGCGCTGGGCGCCGTGCCGGTGACCGAGCTCAAAGACCTGGACCTGCTGTTCTATGCCGCCGACAGCGCCGAGGCGTTGGCCAAGGTCGAGGGGCTGATCCCGGCGCTGGCCGAGGCCGGCGCGATGTGGATCGTGTCGAAGAAGGGGAAGGCCGCCACGGTCAAGGATGTGGAGGTCATGGCCGCCGCCAAGGCCGTGGGCCTGGTGGACAACAAGGTCGTGGGTTTCTCGCCCACGCTGACCGCGCTGCGGTTCACCCGCGGCAAAGCCTTACCTCCCGCGTAATCGACCGGCCTCGTCGGCTGCAGTCATCTCCCTTCAACTCAGGGAGATTTCCGATGAACCGCCGCGACATCCTCACCTCGGGACTGGCCGCCGGATCAGTGGCCGCGATCGCCGCCACGCGGCCAGCCGCCGCGCAGGGTCACAAGCGCGTCTGTATCTCCGCCGCCGACGGTGTGCGGCTATTCCACCGTGACTGGGGCGAGGGACAGCCGGTGGTGTTCGCCTCGAGTTGGGCGCTCTCCAGCGAGATGTGGGCCTACCAGGTGGCGCATCTGTCCGAGCGCGGCTACCGCTGCATCGCCTTCGACCGCCGTGGGCATGGCCGTTCTGATGTGCCGAGCCGCGGCTACGACATGGACACCCTGGCCGACGACTTGGCGGCGGTGATCGACGCGCTGGGTCTGAAGGACGTGATCCTGGTCGGCCATTCCATGGGCGGGGCCGAAGTCGTCCACTACCTGGCGCGCCACGGCGCGGCGAAGGTGAAGAAGGTCGTCCTGGTGGCGGCAGTTGGACCGTACATGGTGCAGACGTCGGATAACCCATACGGCGCGCCGATGGCCTATCACCAGGCCACGATGGCCGAATGGGCGGCGGACTTCCCCAAGTGGGCCAGCGACAACCAGGCCCCGTTCTTCACGCCGGAAACCTCGCCGGCCATGAAGACCTGGCTGACGGACCAACTGTTGGCGACGCCGGTTCCCGTCGCCGTCGCCACCTTCAAGGCCCTTATCGGCAAGGACCTGCGGCCGGATTTGCCGAAGATCGATCGGCCGACGCTGGTCATCCACGGCGACAAGGATGCCTCGGCTCCGCTCGCCATCACCGGCCGGCGGCTGGCGGCGGGGATCAGGGGCGCGGTCCTGAACATCTATCCAGGCGCCCCTCATGGCCTGTTCGTCACCCACATGGCGCGGCTGAACGCCGACCTGGAGACTTTCTTCAAGGCATGAGGTTGCGCCTGAGGCCCGTGGCGGCCTAACCCCTCGGGCCATGGCCCTCCGCGACTTCGCCCTGCTCATGGCCATGTGCCTGGTCTGGGCGATCAACAACATCGTCTCGAAGTACGTGGTGAGCATCCTGGAGGCGCCGCCGCTGTTCTACGCGGCCGCGCGCTTCGCCATCGTCGCCGTCTGCCTGATCCCGTTCCTGCGGCCGGCGCCGAAGCCGATCTGGCGGCTGGTGCTGACGGCCTTCCTGATGGGCGGCGGCAACTTCGGCCTGATGTTCGTCGGCCTGAAATACTCGACACCCTCGGCCGCGGCGGTGGTGCTGCAACTGGGCATGCCGATCACCCTGATCCTGTCGATGATCTTCTTGGGCGAGCGGGTGCGCTGGCGGCGCGGCCTGGGCATCGCCCTGACCTTCGCCGGCGTGCTCGTGGTGATGTGGAACCCGCACGGGGTGGCCATGTCCACCGGCCTGATGCTTATCGCCGGCGCCACGCTGATGTCGGGCATCGGCGTGGTGCTGACCAAGCAGATCCAGGGGCTGCGACCGATCACCTTCCAGGCCTGGGTCGGCGTGTCGTCGCTGCCGCCCATGGCGCTGCTCTCGGCGTGGCTGGAGCCGGGCCAGATCGATACGGCCCTGGCCGCCGGCTGGCCCTTCCTGGCGGCCGTGGTCTTCTCGGCGATCGTGGTCTCGCTGGGCGCGCACACGATCTATGTGACCCTGCTGCAGAAGTACGAGGCGAACCTGATCTCGGCGTTGATCCTGGTGACGCCGCTGGCCACTATCGGCCTGAGCGTGGCGGTGTTCCACGACCCGTTCGGTCCGCGCATGATGATCGGGACGGCGCTGGCGCTGGCCGGCGTGCTGATCATCGCGCTCAGGGGAAACCAGTTGATGTCCATGCTGCTCGCGATGCGGAACCGCGCCGAATGAACCTGATCGAAGCCCCGTCGCCCAACTTCGACCCGCGCACCACGACGCCCAGCATCATCGTGCTGCACTACACGGGCATGAAGAGCGGCGAGGCGGCCATCGCCCGCCTGCGCGACCCCGAGGCGCGGGTCTCGTCACATTATGTGGTGGAGGAGGACGGTCGCATCTTCCGCCTGGTGCCGGAGGAGCGGCGGGCGTGGCACGCGGGGGTCTCGTTCTGGCGCGGGCGGCGCAACGTCAACGGCGACTCCATCGGCATCGAGATCGTCAATCCGGGCCACGAGTGGGGCTATCGCGCCTTTCCCGAGGCGCAGATCGAGGCGGTGATCGCGCTGATCGCCGACATCCGCACCCGCTGGGACATCGAGGATCGCGACATCGTCGGCCATTCCGACGTGGCGCCCACCCGCAAGGACGATCCGGGCGAGCTGTTCCCGTGGAGGCGCCTGTCTGAGGCCGGTCACGGCATATGGGCGGAGTGGCCCGCCGCGCCGGGCAATCCCATCGGCGAGGGCGAGGAGGGGGCGGCGGTGTTCGCCCTGCAGGCCGGCCTCACCCGGCTGGGCTACGACCTGCCGCCATCGGGCAAATTCGACGCCGCCACCACGGCCGTCGTCCGCGCATTCCAGCGGCACTGGCGGCCGGAGGGGGTGGACGGGATCGCGGACGGCGAGACCCGCGCGCGCCTGATCGCCCTGCTGCGGGTGGCGGCGTGAGCGACCTCCAGCTTCGGCCCACCAATCCGGTGGACGCCCCCGCCGTGCTGACGCTGTACCGGGCGACGGCCGCCGCGCCGGACAGCGGCCTGGCCCGTGCGTCGGACGAAATGGAGTTGTCCTGGGTGCAGGGCTTCCTGGCCCGCGCCACGGCCAGCGGCGCCAGCCTCGGGGTCTGGGCGGGCGATGCCCTGGCCGGCGAGATCCACGCGTCGCGGATGGGCGCGCGCCAGTTCGACCACAACCTGATGGACCTGACCGTCGCCGTGCATCCCGACTGGCAGGGCCGGGGGATCGGCGCGCGGCTGTTCGAGGGCCTGTTCGTGGCCGCGGCGGCCATGTCGCCCAAGATCGAGCGCATCGAGCTGGCGGTCCGCGAGGGCAACGCCGGCGCCATCCGCCTCTACCAGCGCCTGGGCTTCGTGGTGGAGGGCCATCACCCCGGCCGCGTCCGCCTGCCCGACGGCTGGATCGAGATGGACCTGACCATGGCGAAGGTCCTCTAACAGGGGCGCTCGCTTGACTCTCCCGGCCAAACCCGCGCTTTTCCGCGCGGATCAGACGGCCGGGCGGTCGCGGTCTCCGCAAGGAGGTCGAGGAAAGTCCGGGCTCCACGACGACATGGCGGTGGGTAACGCCCACCGGGGGTGACCCTAGGGATAGCGCCACAGAGAGCAGACCGCCTTCGCCTCGGACCTCGGTCCGGGATCGGAGGTAAGGGTGAAAGGGTGCGGTAAGAGCGCACCGGGCCGCTGGTAACAGAGGTCGCATGGCAAGCCCCGCCAGGAGCAAGACCGAATAGGGATCCCGCGCCGGCCAAGTCCTTTTTGGAAACTGGCCGGTAGAGCCGTCGCCGGCTCGAGGGCTCCGGGTAGGTCGCGAGAACCGGCCCGCGAGGGTCGGTCCAGAGGAATGACCGCCGCGTCCCGCAAGGGGCGGCACAGAACCCGGCTTACAGGCCGTCTGATCTTTTCGTCCTCACGCCGTGAGAGCCCCCAGCGAGGGCGACGACGTTTTGAGGCAAAAATTTACCACCTTGGTGGACAATTGACCGACGCGGCCCTGTGCGCGAGAGGACGGCCAAAGAGGTATCTTCGGCCGACGCTCGCGTGCGGAACCTCGTCCATTTCTGAGAACACGAAGGCCAGGTCGAGATGCTGAGCGCCGCGAAGCTAGCCGCATACAACGCGTCAACGGCCGTGCTCCGGTGGCACTATCGCCAGAACTGGGGGATGACCATCGGCCAGGGCGTGCGCATCTCGCGCAAGGCCAACATCGACAAGACCAACCCCAAGGGCGTGAAGATCGGCGACTATACCGCCGTCGCCTTCAACGCGACGATCCTGACCCATGACTTCGTCAACGGGCGCGACGCGGACGTCACGATCGGCGCGAACTGCCTGATCGGCGCCAATTCCACGATCATGCCCGGCGTCACCATCGGCGACAGCTGCATCGTCGGCCCGGGCTCTCTGGTGCTGACCGACGTGCCGGACAACTGCGCCGTGTTGGGCAATCCGGCCCGCGTGGTCGAGCGCGGGATCGTCACCGGCAAGTGGGGCATCCGCAATCCGAAGTTCCTGGCTCAGGAAGGGATCGTGGTCCCGGGGAAGGCCTCGCTGTCGACGTCCAAGGCGCCGCCCGTCAATGCGGCGCCGGGCGACCTGCTGGCCTCGTACCTTCCGAGCGTCACCGATCCGGCCGTTCCGTTCGCAGACCAGGGCATCGACAGCTTCACCATCGTGACCCTGCGCGCCGAGATCGAAGAGAACGAGGGCTCGTACATCTCCGACGAGGACTGGACCTCGATCGAGCGACCGTCGGACCTGCTGCGCTTCATCACCCGGCCCAAGGCCCTGCGCACCGGCGAGGTGGTCGGCGCCACCGCCCAGCGCGCCTACGAGATCAACATGCCGCAGATGGCCCTGGGCGGGCTGTCGGAGAGCTGGCTGTTCAAGGAGATGGGCGACCTGCACTGGTCGTTGCTGACCTCGGCCCTGGGCGTGAAGAGCCGCGACATCGCCGACCAGGGCGGAGAGCGCCTGTACGCCACCTTCACCCGCATCCGCTACACCGCCAGCGAGCCGCTGGGCGACTTCCGCGAGAACGACGAACTGCTGGCCACCGCCGCCATGACCCGCTTCGGCGCGGGGATGTTCTTCTCGTCGGTCAAGCTGACGTCGGACGTGCGGAGCGGCGAGTTCGAGATCATGTCCAGCTTCGCCAAGTTCGGCGAAAGCGGCGAGAACACCTCGCTGACCAAGGGCCAGCCGGCGATCCCGGACGGGTTCGCGGTGCCCAGCCTGCCCGAGATGCCCGAGTTCGCGGTGAAGTACCGCGAGCGGCGCGCCACCGAACCGCCGCCGGCCATCTTCGAAACCGAGTACGAGATCCTGGCCCAGCACGACATCAACGGGGTGGGGCTGCTGTACTTCGCGGCCTATCCGACGATCTCGGACATCTGCCTGAACCGCTACCTGGGCCCGGGTTCGGCGCTGGAATGGTCGCCGATCTCGCGGGACGTCTGCTACTTCGCCAACTCTGGCGCGGCGGACAAGCTGATCTACCGGGTCCACGTGGACGAGACGACGGGCGCGAACCGCCGCTGTGTCGGCACGATCAGCCGCGCCAGCGACGGCAAGCGGATGGCGCTCGTCGAGGTCAATCTGCGCAAGCGGTGACCCCGCCGCCGCGCGCCGGACGGCGCCGGCGCGATCTCCACATCACAGGTCGGATCGACCCTCTGCGCCCGCCGCGGAGGGCGGGTCGCTGTGCGTCGACAGTCGGACGCCGTGGGACGCGAATGCAGTTGAAGCTTCGCCGTTAACTATTCGTTCCAAGTATGTTCTGTGGATAAGTCCCGCAGATTAACCATGCGACCGTTGGACACCTTTGTTTTCACCCAAATAGTCATTGAGTGTCATTGAAACCCACTGTGTCCCATGTTAACCCAATTGCAATTCGTCGGTCAGAGTGGCGGGTCGGGGCGCGCACTCGGGTAGATCGACGAAGGGCAGGGGGCCGTTCGGAGAGATGTTTCTCTCGACCTTCGAGAAGCAGTTGGACGCGAAGCGGCGCATCGTTGTGCCGCAGGACTACCGCGCCGCGCTCTCGGGTCCGGCGGACGGCGTCTTCGTATTTCCTTCCATCCGGTCCGACTGCATCGAAGGCGGCGGCCAGGCCCTGTTCGACCGCTACGGCGCGATGGCCGACGAACTGGAGTTCGGCGACGAGCTGCGCGACTCCATCGAGCGCAACGTTTTCGGCGAGATGCAGAAGCTGTCCTTCGACACCGCCGGCCGCATCACCCTGCCGGAGCTGCTCTGCGAGCAATACGGCCTGAGCGACTGGGTCGCCGTGGTCGGCCTGCGCGACCGTTTCGAGATCTGGGAGCGCGACGCCTACAAGGCCCAGCGCGCCGCCGACCGCGAGCGCGCCCGCACGGGCCTGGCGGACATGCGCGCCAAGCAGCGCGCCGTCCGTCTCGGGGGCGCCGCATGAGCGCCTCTCACGTTTCCGTCCTCCTCGACGAGGTGATCAAGAACCTGGCGATCGGGCCGGGCGACACCGTGGTGGACGGCACTTTCGGCGCGGGTGGCTACAGCCGCGCCTTTCTGGCGACGGGAGCGAAGGTCGTGGCGTTTGACCGCGACCCTACGGTCCGTCGTTTCGCTGTGGGATTTCCGGAAGACCGCTTCAACCTGGTTGAGGCGCGATTCTCGGAGATGGACGCAGTGCTGGGCGAGGGTCACGCCGACGGCGTGGCCCTCGACCTCGGCGTCAGCTCGATGCAGATCGACCAGGCCGAGCGCGGCTTCTCGTTCATGCACGACGGGCCGCTGGACATGCGCATGGGCGCCGACGGCCCCACCGCCGCCGACCTGGTGAACACTCTGGATCAGGAAGAGCTGGCGCGGATCATCTTCGTCTACGGCGAGGAGCGCGAGAGCCGCCGGGTGGCGCGCGCCATCGTGCGTCGCCGCGAGGAACAGCCCTTCACCCGCACGCTGGAACTGGCCGGGTTCGTCGAAAAGGCGCTGGGCGGCCGGCGCGGGGCCAAGATCCACCCCGCCACCCGCACCTTCCAGGGCCTGCGGATCGCGGTGAACGAAGAGCTTTCCGAGCTGGAGGCCGGCCTCGTGGCCGCCGAACGCGCGCTGAAGGTGGGCGGACGGCTCTGCGTCGTCACGTTCCATTCGCTGGAAGATCGAATCGTGAAGAGTTTCCTGAGCGTGCGGGCGGGCCGTACGCCGGCGGGGTCGCGGCATGCGCCTCCGTTGGAAAAGGGCGCCGAGCCCAGCTTCCGGTTGCTCTTCAACGGCGCCCACAGCCCGTCCGAAGCGGAGACGAAGGCCAACCCTCGGGCCCGTTCGGCGAAGCTGCGGGCGGCCGTGCGCACCGAAGCGCCGGTCTGGAGGACGGCCGCATGAACGTGTTCACGCGCCGCGTGCGGGGCTTCCGTCTGCTGGACCTGGTGGGCATTGGCCTGCTGGTGGCCGTGATCCTGGGCGTCTACCTGGCCAAGACCATGGCCGGCCGCGAACGCGCCGAGATCGCCACCATCGAACGCCAGATCAAGGTCGAGAAGGCGCGCATCCGCCTGCTGCAGGCCGAGGTGGCGCACCTGGAACAGCCCGGCCGCCTGGAGCGTCTGTCGGTCACCTACCTGAAGATGGAGCCGGTGACGGCGCATCGCGAGGCGACCCCCGACCAGATCATCGACCTAGCCCGCGCCGGCCCGCCGAAGAAGGCCAAGGCCGTGTCCGCCGTGGCCGGGATGATCAGCGGGTCTGACTCCATGCCGGGCATTCCGCCGCCCCCGCCGCCCGAAGCCAATCCGGTCCGCGTCGCCCAGGCGCAGGCCCCGGCGCCCGTCGAGGCGGCGCGATGAGCCTGAACCAGAACAACTTCGGCCGTTCGGGTCTGCCCCGCTGGCTGATCGAGCGGGTCTGGGGCCTGGAGCACGCGTTCGAGCGGGCGCGGGCGTCGGGCAAGGCCGAGGACGACACGCGCCTGCGCATCTTCTTCGTCCTGGCGCTGTTCTCGCTGGCGTTCGCCACCCTGAGCGTCGGCGCCATGCGCGCGGCGCTGTTCTCGGACGCGCGCGGCGGCGGGACCATGGCGTCGCTGGGCGCCTCGCGGGCGGACCTCGTGGACCGCAACGGCATGCTGCTGGCCGCCGACCTGCTGCACTACGGCCTCTACATCGATCCTCGCGAGATCTGGGACACCGCCGAGACCCGCCGCGGCCTTCTGCGGGCGCTGCCGAACATGGAGGCCGAGCGACTGGAACGCGCGCTGCGCGGCAACCGCCGGGTGTTCGTGCTGGGCGCCCTTACCCCGCAGGAGCGCAATGTCGTCCATGAGCTGGGCCTGCCCGGCATCAGCTTCGAGCCCGAACAGCGCCGGGTCTATCCCCTGGGCACCTCGGCGGCGCACATCGTCGGCTTCTCCGACGCCGGCGGCGAGGGCATCTCGGGCGCCGAGGCGGCGTTCAACGACGACATCCGCGGCGCGGCGCGCTCCGGCAATCCGGTGCCGCTCTCCATCGACCTGCGCGTGCAGGGCGCCCTGGAGGACGAGCTCTACAAGGCCGTGGCCGAGTTCAAGCCCAAAGGCGCCGTGGGCCTGGTGACCGACGTTCACACCGGCGAGATCCTGGGCATGGCCAGTTGGCCGGCGTTCGATCCGAACAAGCCCGGCAAGGCCGGCGTCTACGCCCAGACCAACCGCGCCGCCGCGACGGTCTACGAGATGGGTTCGACGTTCAAAGCCTTCACCGTGGCCATCGGCCTGGACACCCATGTGGCCACGCCGGAGAGCACCTTCGACGCCCGCACACCCTTCAAACTTGGCTACCGGGTGATCACCGACTATCACGCGGCCCGCAAAATCCTGACCCTGGTCGAGGTGTTCCAGCACTCGTCCAACATCGGCACCGCCAAGCTCGCCGAGAGCATCGGGCCGAAGCGGATGCAGAGCTACTTCGACGGCCTGGGCCTGACCAAGCCCGCGAAGGTGGAGCTGATCGAAAGCGCCCGGCCGCTGACGCCCAAGGTGTGGAACGAAGACGCGGTGGCCTCAACCTCATTCGGCCACGGCATCAACGTCACGCCGCTGGCGGTGGCCCGGGCCATGGGGGCGATCCTCAACGGCGGAAAGTTGATCCCGCTGACGATCCACAAGCTGGAACCCGGCGCTAAGACCGACGGTCCCCGCGTGATGTCGGAGCGCACCTCGCTGCAGATGCTGTCGATCATGCGGGCCAACGTCACCGGCGGCAGCGGCAAGTCGGCCAATATCGCGGGCCTGTCGGTCGGCGGGAAAACCGGCACCGGCGAGAAGTACGACCCGGCGATCCGGAACTACAGCCACACCAAGCAGGTCTCGTCGTTCGCCGCGGTGTTCCCGACGACGGGCGGGGCGGAAACCAAGCGCTATTTCGTCATGATCCTGCTGGACGAGCCGCACGCGTCGGCCAACAGCGCCGGCTATTCCACCGGCGGCTGGGTTGCCGCGCCGGCGGCGGGCCGGGTGATCGAGCGCATCGCGCCGTTCCTGGACGTGCGGCGCCGCGCCGACGTCGGCCAGGCGATCCCGGTGCTCGAGCCGACCGTCGAAGAGATGGGCGAGGGGCAATGACCCTCCGCCTGACCAACCTTGTGAAGCGCCACCTCGGGGTCGACCCCGAGATCACCGGCGTGACGGCGGACAGCCGCAAGGTGAAGCCAGGCTTCCTGTTCGCCGCCCTGCCGGGCTCGCGGGCCGACGGCGCGGCGTTCGCGGCCAAGGCGGTCGAGGCTGGCGCCGCGGCGATCATCGCCGACCAGGATCTGAACCTCTCGGTTCCCACCGTGATCTGCCGCGACCCGCGCCGGGGCTACGCCCTGGCCGCCGCCAACTTCTGGGGCCGCCAGCCGCAGACCTGCGTCGCGGTGACCGGCACCAACGGCAAGACCTCGGTCGCCAACTTCTGCCGCCAGATGTTCAGCAACGCCGGCCACGTCTCGGCCAGCATGGGCACCCTGGGCGTGACGGTGTCGCGGCCCGACGCGGCCGACCTGCAGGTGACGCCGCCCGGCCTGACCACGCCCGACGCGGGCGACGTCGCCGAACTGCTGATGCACATCGCCCAGCTGGGCGTGACCCATTTCGCCATGGAGGCCTCGTCCCACGGGATCGACCAGCGACGCCTGGACGGCGTGCGGCTGTCGGCGGCGGGGTTCCTGAACCTGAGCCAGGACCACCTCGACTATCACCACACCATGGACGCCTACATGAAGGCGAAGCTTCGGCTGTTCGAACAGCTGATGCCGCGCGGCGCGACCGCCGTGCTGAACGCCGACAACGAGGCGTTTCCGTTCTTCGCCGCCGCCTCGGTGGTGTCGGGCCAGCGCGTCGCCAGCGTGGGCGAGACCGGCCAGGCGATGAAGCTGCTGGAGCGCAGCCTGCTGCCGGACGGCCAGCGCCTGTCGATCCGCGCCGAGGGCAAGATCTGGGACGTGCGCCTGCCGCTGGCCGGGGCGTTCCAGGCGTCCAACGCCCTGGTGGCCGCCGGCCTGTGCCGCGCCGCGGGGATGAGCCTCGAGGAGACCTTCGCCGGCCTGGAACAGCTGACGGGCGCGCCCGGGCGGCTGCAACGGGTCGGCGCGGGGGTCTCGCGTGGCGAGGCCTACGTCGACTACGCCCACACGCCCGACGGTCTGGAGACCGTGCTGCAGGCCATGCGGCCGCACGTGCGGGGCAAGCTGATCGTGGTGTTCGGCGCCGGCGGCGACCGCGACAAGGGCAAGCGCCCGCTGATGGGCGAAATCGCCGCGCGCCTGGCCGACGTGGCCATCGTCACCGACGACAATCCGCGCTCGGAAGTCCCGGCCGCGATCCGCGCCGACGTGCTGGCCGGCGGGAAGGGTGCGAAAGAGATCGGCGACCGCCGCGAGGCGATCCGCGCCGCCGCGGCGATGATGCAGGACGGCGACATCCTGGTGGTGGCCGGCAAGGGTCACGAGCAGGGCCAGATCGTCGGCGACACGGTCCACCCCTTCGACGACGTGACGGAGACGGCCCAGGCCCTGGAGCTTGTCCATGGCTGACCCGCTCTGGACCTCAGCGGACATTGCGAGGGCGACGGGCGGGGCGGAAGGCGGCGGCGGGTTCTCCGCCACCGGAGTCTCCATCGACACCCGCAGCCTCGAGCCCGGCGACCTGTTCGTGGCGCTGGCCGGCGTGCGCGACGGCCATGAATTCATCGCCCAGGCCATGGCCAAGGGCGCGGCGGGGGCTCTGGTCTCACAGGACGCCGACGCACCGTTCGTGAAAGCTACGGGCGACGTCCTGGCCGCGCTCGAAAAGTTGGGCGTGGCCGCTCGGGATCGGGCGGTCCAGGCGAAGCGTGGCGCGGTCACCGGCTCGGTCGGCAAGACCAGCGTCACCCAGGCGATCATGGCGGGCCTTAGCCTGGCCGGCCCGGCGCATTCGTCGATCAAGAGCTACAACAACCACATCGGCGTGCCGCTGACCCTGGCCCGGATGCCGGCCGACACCGAACGCGCGGTGTTCGAGATCGGCATGAACCACGCCGACGAGATCCGGCCGCTTACGAAGTTCGTTCGCCCGCACGCCGTCGTGGTGACCACGGTTGGCCCCGTGCACACCGAGAACTTCCCCGACGGCGAGGCGGGCGTGGCCCGCGCCAAGGCGGAGATTTTCGACGGGCTTGAACCTGGCGGCGTCGCCATCCTCAACGCCGACAACCGCTGGTTCGACCTGCTGAAGGCCGAGGCCGAGCGGGCCGGCGGCCGGGTGCTGAGCTTCGGGACCGGCGAGGCCTGCGACGCCCGCCTGATCGACTTTCAGGCCGAGCGTGGCCATGCCGTGGTCCAGGCCCGGCTGCACGGCAAGGCGATGGACTTCCCGATCCTGCAGACGGGGTTCCACTGGGGCTCGAACAGCATGGCCGTTCTGCTGATGCTGGAGGCCCTGGACGTCGATCTGGACAAGAGCTTGGCCGCGCTGGGGTCGTTCGAACCGCTGGCCGGGCGGGGCGCGGAGAGCAACGTGGCGCTGAAGGGCGGGGCCTTCACCCTGATCGACGAGAGCTACAACGCCAACCCGATCTCCATGGCCTCGGCGATCAAGACGCTGGGCGCGCGGGAGACCTCGGGGCGCCGCATCGTGGCCCTGACCGACATGCTGGAGCTGGGTCCGGAGGCCCAGGCGTTCCATGCCGGGTTGGCCGCGCCGCTGGAGGCTGCGTCGATTGACCTCGTCTTCTGCGCCGGTCCTCTGATGAAATCGCTCTGGGACGCCCTTCCGCCGACTCGGCGGGGCGGCTACGCCGAAACGGCTGCCGGCCTCGCGCCGCGGCTCGCACAGGCCGTAGAGGCCGGCGACGTGGTGATGGTGAAGGGGTCGAACGGGTCGAAGGCCGGGCTAATCGCTCAGGGTCTCCTCGCGCTTGGCGACCTTGCGACGGGCTCTGGGGAGGCCGGCTAGATGTTCTATTGGCTCTATCTGACGTTCGCCTCGGCCGGCTACGTCCCGATCCTCAACCTGCTGAAGTATCAGACCACGCGCACGGGCCTGGCCATCGTCACCGCCCAACTGGTGGTGGTGCTGCTGGGGTCGCGGTTCATCCGTTGGATGAAGGCCAAGCAGGGCAAGGGCCAGCCGATCCGCGCCGAGGGGATCGAGCGCCACATCATCGAGAAGTCGGGCACCCCCACCATGGGCGGGGTGATGATCCTGGCGGGCCTGTTCTCGGGCACGCTGCTGTGGGCCGACCTGTCGAACGTCTACGTCTGGGCGGTGATGATCGTCACCGGCGGCTATGGCCTGCTGGGCTTCCTGGACGACTATTCGAAGGTCACCAAGCAGACCACGGCCGGCATCTCGGGCCGGGTGCGCCTGGTGCTGGAGGCGGCCATCGCCATGGCCGCCGTGGCCCTGATCATCGTCTTCGCCGCCAAGCCGCCCGAGAGCCCGGAACTGCTGACCGCGGTCACTTTCCCGATCTTCAAGCAGCTCTTCGTCGATCTCTCGTGGGGCTACCTGCTGTTCGGCGCGTTCGTGATCGTCGGCGCGGCCAACGCGGTGAACTTCACCGACGGGCTGGACGGCCTGGCGACGGTGCCGGTGATGATCGCCGCGGCCGCCTACGGCCTGATCTCGTACCTGGTCGGCAACTACATCTTCGCCAACTACCTGCAGCTCCACTTCGTGCCGGGCGTGGGCGAGCTGGCGGTGTTCTGCGGGGCGCTGATCGGCTCGGGGCTGGGCTTCCTCTGGTACAACGCCCCGCCGGCCAAGATCTTCATGGGCGACACCGGCTCGCTGGCCCTGGGCGGCGCGCTGGGCGCCATCGCGGTCGCCACCCGCCACGAGATCGTCCTGGCGATCATCGGCGGCCTGTTCGTCGCCGAACTGTTGTCGGTCGTGGTGCAGGTGGCGTCGTTCAAGCTGACGGGGAAGCGCGTGTTCCGCATGGCGCCGGTGCACCACCACTTCGAGAAGCTGGGCTGGTCGGAGTCGACGGTGGTAATCCGGTTCTGGATCGTCGCGGTGATGCTGGCCCTGGTGGGGCTCGCCACCCTGAAGCTGAGGTAGGGAGATGGGCTCCGCGTCATGATCCCGGTTCGCGGCTTCGAGGGGAAGACCGTCGCCGTCTTCGGCCTGGCCCGCACGGGTCTGGCGGCGGCGCGCGCCCTGATGGCCGGCGGCGCCAAGGTGGCGCTTTGGGATGACAAGGCCGCGACCCGCGAGGCCGCCATCGCCGACGGCTTCGAGGTCACCGACCTGACCAGCGCCGACTGGACGGGCTTCGCCGCCCTGATGCTGTCGCCCGGCGTGCCGCTGACCCATCCGACGCCCCACTGGACCGTGGACAAGGCCAAGGCCGCTGGCGTCGAGATCCTGGGCGACATCGAGCTGTTCGCCCGCACCGTGAACGCCGCCACCGAGCACAAGCGCCCCAAGATCGTCGCCATCACCGGCACCAATGGCAAGTCGACCACCACGGCCCTGATCGGCCACATCTGCGCCGAGGCCGGCCGCGACGTCCGCATCGGCGGCAACATCGGCACGGGGGTCTTGAGCCTCGAGGACATGCACGGCGGGGCGGTCTACGTCCTGGAGCTGTCGTCGTACCAGCTGGACCTGACGTCGAGCCTGAAGCCCGACGTCAGCATCATCCTCAATGTCTCGCCCGACCACCTGGAACGGCACGGCGACATGGAGGGCTATGTCGCCGCCAAGAAGCGGATCCTGCTGAACCAAGGCAAGGGCGACACCGCCGTCATCGGCGTGGACGACGCCTTCGGCCAACGGATCTGCACCGAGATCACCGCCGCCAACAAGCGCACCATCGTGCCGATCTCGGCCAGCAAGGCGATGAGCCGGGGCGTCTACGCCCTGGACGGCCTGCTGTACGACGCCGCCGGCGAGCGCACGGCCGAGGTGGCCGACCTGAAGCGCGCGCGCTCGCTGCCCGGCCGTCACAACTGGCAGAACGCCGCCGCCGCCTACGCCGCAGCCAAGGGCCTGGGGATCGAGGCCGCCACGGCCGCGCGCGCCCTGATGACCTTCCCGGGCCTGGCGCACCGGATGGAGACCGTCGGCAGCATCGGCAAGGTGCGGTTCGTCAACGACAGCAAGGCCACCAATGCCGACGCTGCGCGCCAGGCGCTGTCCAGCTATCCGAAGGTCTATTGGATCGCCGGGGGGCAACCGAAGACCGACGGGATCGACGACCTCGCCGACCTCTTCCCGCGCGTCATCAAGGCCTACCTCGTGGGCGCCGCCGCGCCCGCCTTCGCCCAGGTGCTGAAGGGCAAGGCCGAGGCCGTGCAGAGCGGGACCATTGCCGCCGCCGCCGAAGCCGCCTTCAAGGACGCCGCCCAGTCAGGCAAGGACGCCGTCGTCCTGCTGTCGCCGGCCTGCGCGTCCTTCGATCAGTTCGCCGACTTCGAGGCCCGGGGCGAGGCGTTCCGCGCCGCGGTCAACGCCATCGCCGCCGGCAAGACGACGCCCACAAAGCAAACCGGGGGGCCGCATGACGACCGCCAGTAACGCCCACGCTTTCCCGCGCTCCGACCGCTCGTCCGTCGGGGTTTGGTGGTGGACCGTCGACCGCTGGATGCTGGGCGTCGTCGCCCTGCTGATCGGCATCGGCGTGCTGATGTCGTTTGCCGCCAGCCCGGCGGCGGCGGCGCGGATGAATATCGGCGATCCCTTCCACTTCGCGGTGCGCCAGTGCGTGTTCGCCGGCGTCTCGGCGGTGGTGCTGATCAGCGTCTCGATGCTGGACGTGAAGGGCGTGCGCCGGGCCTCGTTCCTGATCTGGCTGGCGGCGATCGCGGTGATGATCGCGTTGCCGTTCATCGGCCACAACGCCAAGGGGGCCACCCGTTGGCTGGAGTTCGGCGGCTTCACCTTCCAGCCGTCGGAGTACATGAAGCCGGCGCTGATCATCCTGGTCGCCTGGATGTTCGCCGAGGGGCAGAAGGGGCAGGGGGTGCCCGGCGTCTCCATCGCCTTCGCCCTCTACGTCGTCTCCATCGGCCTGTTGCTGATCCAGCCCGACGTCGGCCAGACGGTGCTGATCACCATCGCCTTCGGCGCTGCCTTCTGGATGGCGGGCGTGCCGATGTCGTGGGTGATGCTGCTGGGCGCCACGGCCGTCGCCGGCCTGTCGTCGACCTATTTCCTGTTCCCGCACGTGGCCAGCCGGGTCGACCGGTTCCTGAGTCCCGACAAGGCCGACACCCACCAGGTGGACCGCGCCGCCGAGGCCATCGCCGCCGGGGGCTTCTTCGGCCGGGGTCCGGGGGAGGGCGTGATGAAGCGCCACGTCCCCGACCTGCACACCGACTTCATCTATTCGGTCGGCGCCGAGGAGTACGGGCTTATCTTCAGCCTGCTCCTGGTGTCGCTATTCGCCTTCGTCGTGGTGCGCGGCCTCTATCGCGCCATGAAACTGAGCGATCCCTTCGAGCAGGTCGCCGCCGCCGGATTGTTCGTGCTGGTGGGCCAGCAGGCGATCATCAACGTGGCCGTGAACCTCAACCTGATCCCCACCAAGGGGATGACCCTGCCGTTCATCAGCTATGGCGGCTCGTCGATGATCGCCATGGGCCTGACCATGGGCCTGGCGCTGGCCCTGACCCGCCGCCGTCCGGGCGCCTACACCCCCAACGAAGGCCTGGCCAAGGCCGGCACGTACGCTTGAGGGCGCTGGACCATGCGTAAGATCGCTGTCGTCGCCGCCGGGGGAACCGGGGGCCACCTGTTTCCCGCCCAGGCCCTGGCCGAGGCCCTGATCGCGCGCGGCTGGGGCATCGTGCTGGCCTCGGACGAGCGGGTGGCAGGGCTGGCCCAGGACTTCCCGGCCGAGCGGCGCATCGGCCTGTCGGCGGCGACGTTCCGACCGGGCGACCCCATCGGCATGATGCGGGCGGGCTTCGCGGTGATGCGCGGCGCGCTGCAGGCGCGGGCCGTCTTCCGCGAGATCGATCCTAACGTGGTGGTGGGCTTCGGCGGCTATCCGTCGGCGCCGGCGCTGGTGGCCGCGGTGATGGACCGCCGCCCGACGGTGATCCACGAGCAGAACGCGGTGATGGGCCGGGCCAACCGGCTCCTGGCGCCCCACGTCCAGACCGTGGCCTGCGCGTTTCCGACCCTGAACAAGGCGCCGGGGAATGTGGGCGGCCGCGCCAAGGTGGTCGGCAATCCGGTGCGCCCGCCGATCCGGGCCCTAGCCGAGATCCCCTACGTCCCGCCAGAACCCAATGGCCCCCTGCGCCTGCTGGTCACCGGCGGCAGTCAGGGCGCGCGCCTGCTGTCCGAGCTGGTGCCCGAGGCGGTGAAGGCCCTACCCGAGGACCTGCGCAAGCGGCTGATCGTCCAGCAGCAGACGCGCGTGGAATCGATGAACACCGCCCGGCGGGCCTATCGCGACGCCCTGGTGGACGCCGAGATCGCGCCATTCTTCCGCGACATCGCCAGCCGCCTGCGCGACGCCCACTTGGTGATCGGCCGCTCGGGCGCCGGCACGGTCTGCGAGTTCGCCGTGGCGGGGAAGCCGGCGATCCTCGTCCCCCTCGCCATCGCCATCGACGACGACCAGGGCCAGAACGCCAAACTGCTGGCCGACGCCGGCGGCGCCGAGGTGGCCCGCGAGAGCCAGCTCACCGTGGAGTCCCTGGCCGGCGCGCTGGAGAAACTGCTGAATAGCCCCGAGCGCCTGGCTCGCATGGCAGCTGCGTCGCGGTCGGTGGCGATCCCTGACGCCGCCGAGCGACTGGCGGACGTGGTCGAGGCGACGGCGCGCAAATAAGCTTCAGGTCGTCCGTGGCCTGACGAGCAGGGGGAGGGTGGCCGGCTCTTTCGTCCTCGCGTGAAGCGTTTTAGGACTGCGGCATGACGCGACGCCCCGTTCCCTTCGAAATCGGCCCCGTGCACTTCATCGGCATCGGCGGCATCGGCATGAGCGGCATCGCCGAGATCATGATGCGCACCGGCTATACGGTGCAGGGCTCCGACGCCAAGGCCAGCGCCAACACCGAGCGGCTGGAGAAGCTGGGCGCGAAGATCTTCATCGGCCAGGACCCGGCTAATGTCGAAGGCGCCTATGCCGTCGTCTATTCGACCGCGGTGAAGGCCGACAATCCGGAGATGGTGGCCGCGCGCGAGCGTCGCCTGCCGCTGGTGCGCCGGGCCGAGATGCTGGCCGAGCTGATGCGGCTGCAGTTCTCCGTGGCCGTTGGCGGCACGCACGGCAAGACCACCACCACCTCGATGATCGCCTCGCTGCTGGACGCCGGCGGTCTGGACCCCACGGTGGTCAACGGCGGGATCATCAACACCTACGGCACCAACGCCAAGGTCGGGACCGGTGAGTGGATCGTGGTCGAGGCCGACGAGAGCGACGGCACGTTCCTGAAGCTGAAGTCCACCGCCGCCGTGGTCACCAACATCGACCCCGAACACCTGGACCACTACGGCGACTTCGAAGCGGTGAAGAAGGCCTTCCGCGACTTCGTGGAGAACATCCCGTTCTACGGCTTCGCGGCGATCTGCACCGACCACGCCGAGGTGCTGGCCATGGCCTCGAGAGTCGAGAACCGCCGGCTGGTGACCTACGGCGTCAATCCGCAGGCCGAGGTGCGGGCCGAGAACATCACCATGGGTCCGGACGGCGCCCGCTATGACGCGGTGATCCGGCCGCGTGAGGGCGAGCCGCTGCGGTACGTGGACCTGCACCTGCCGATGGCCGGACACCACAATGTGCTGAACTCGCTGGCCGCCGTGGCCGTGGCGCGCGAGCTGGGCATGGATGAAGCGGGCATCCGCAAGGGCCTGGCCGAGTTCGGCGGCGTGAAGCGGCGCTTCACCACCACCGGCGTGGCGAACGGCGTGCGCATCGTCGACGACTATGGGCATCACCCGGTGGAGATCTCCTCGGTGCTGAAGGCCGCGCGCGCGGTGACGGGCGGCAAGGTGATCGCCGTGGTCCAGCCGCACCGCTACTCGCGCCTGCGCGACCTGTTCGACGAGTTCAGCGCCTGTTTCGCCGACGCCGACACGGTGATCGTGGCCGACGTCTACGCCGCGGGCGAAGCGCCGCTGGAGGGCGTGAGCAAGGACAGCCTGGTGGACGGCCTGCGCCGCTACGGCCACCGCCGGGTGCTGCCGCTGGGATCGCCCGCCGAGTTGGCCGGGGTGATCCGCGAGGAGGCGTCCGAGGGCGACCTGGTCGTGCTGCTGGGGGCCGGGGACATCACCACATGGGCCTATGCCCTGCCGGCCGAGCTGGAAGCGCTCGGCAAATGACCGACTGGCGCGACGCGCTGCCCACGGTCCGCGGGAAGCTGGTGCGGGACGAGCCGCTGGGACCGTTCACCTGGTTCCGGGTCGGCGGCGCGGCCGAGCTGCTGTTCCTGCCAGCGGACCACCAGGACCTCGCCGACTTCCTGACGGGCCTGCCGGCCGGCGTGCCGGTGACGGTGCTCGGCGTGGGTTCGAACGTGATCATCCGCGACGGCGGGGTCCCGGGGGCGGTGATCCGGCTGGCGGGGCGCAACTTCGCCGCTGTCGAGGCCGATCCCGCGACGGGGCGGATCGTCGCCGGCTCGGCGGCGCTGGACGCGGCGGTGGCGCGGGCGGCGGGCAAGGCCGGGATCGCCGGGCTGGAGTTCTATGCGGGCATCCCGGGCACGATCGGCGGCGCGCTGACCATGAACGCCGGCTGCTATGGCGCGGAGACCAAGGACGTTCTGGTCTCGGCCTGGGGCTATGACCGGTCGGGGGCGCGGCGAGACCTGGCGCTGGCGGACTTCGGCTACACCTATCGCCACTCCGAGGCGCCGGCCGACATCATCTGGGTCGAGGCGACCTATCAGGGGCAGGCCGACGACGCCGACGCGGTGCAGGCCCGCATGGCCGAGATCACCGCCCGGCGCGAGACGACCCAGCCGATCCGGGAGAAGACCGGCGGCTCCACGTTCAAGAATCCGCCGGGCCATTCCTCGTGGCGACTCGTCGATGAGGCGGGATGGCGCGGAAAGCCGTATGGTGGGGCCATGTTCTCGCCGCTGCACGCCAACTTCATGATCAATACCGGGGAGGCGACCGCCGCCGACCTGGAGGGTCTGGGCGAGGCGGTGCGGGCCGATGTGAAAGCCAAAACCGGCATCTACCTGCACTGGGAGATCAAGCGGATCGGGACGGCGACATGACCCGGGCGACCAAATGACCGCTGCGTCGCTCATCCTGGTGCGCCACGGCCGGCCGGTGATCGATCGCGACATCCCGCCGCCGCAGTGGGGCCTGTGCCCCGAAGGCCGCGACGCGGTCGCCGCCCTGGCCGAGAAGCTGATCCCGTTCGGCGCCGAGGCCGCCATCTCCAGCCCCGAGCCCAAGGCCCTGCAGACCGCCGAGATCATCGGCCAGCGGCTGGGCCTGGCGGTCGAGGTCGAGCACGGCCTGCACGAGCACAAGCGCAGCCACGTCTCGTTCGGCACCGAGGCGGAGTTCCGTCAGCGGATCGCCCAGGTGTTCGCCAACCCGACCGTGCCCGCGCCGGGCGGCGAGAGCGCGGAACAGGCCTGCGACCGGCTGGCGACGACCCTGGCCAAGCACACGGTCCGGCCGCTGATCGCCGTGACCCACGGCACGGTGCTCAGCCTCTATGTGGCGCGGCTTCTGGGTCTGGACGCCCACGACCTCTGGCGCAACCTGCACACGCCCGACGCCTTCGTGCTCGACGCGAACGGCGCGCTGATCGAGCGGGTCTAGGCCGCCAGCATCTTGTCGCTGGGCAACAGCCGCGCGGTGGCCGTGGCCCGCGCGATGATCGCGCCGGACAGGTCCATCAGCTTGCCTTCCAGAAAGGCGATGGTCTTGCCGGCCTGCACGACCTGGCCCTCGCCGTAGAGCGGGCCGGGGCGGGCGGGCGCCAGGAAGCTGATGTGCATCTCGATGGTGGGCGTGAACAGGCGGCCCTCGGAATAGATGAAAATCGCCGGTCCCATGCTGTCGTCCAGCATGGCGGCCAGGAAGCCGCCCTGGATGTAGCCGGCGGGGTTGGCGAACTCAGGCCGGCCTTCGAACCGCAGGCGGATCCACCCATCGGCCGGGCGCGCCTCCACGACCTCCCAGCCGAGCAGTTCGGCGCACGGCGGGCGGGGCAGGCCATTGAGAGCGGTCGGCACAGGCATGGAGTCTCCTTTTCGCCTGCACATCCTGCCGACAGCCTGCTGCCACCATGGTGGCCACATGGTGGGGTTGACTGGAATCTCCACGAATGGGACCGCGGGGACATGCGCATCCTTCCTCAGCTCGCCTTCGCCGCGGCCCTGGTCGCCGTTTCGCCTGCCTTCGCTGCGGAGGACCTCGCCGCCGGCGCGGCCGCTGTGCGCGACAAGGCGCTCACCGACACCCTGGCCTGGGACATCACCGAGTCCCTGACCTCCGAGGTCGGCGGCCGGATGGTGGGATCGCCCGCCATGGAGCGCGCCCGCGACTGGGGCGTGGCCAAGCTGAAGGCGCTGGGCTTCGAGAACGTCAAGGTCGAGGCCTTCACGACCCCGGCGTGGTCGCGAGGCGCGGAGTCGGCCGAGGTGGTCGGCCCGTGGCCGCACAAGCTGGCGATCATCGGCCTGGGCAATTCCGCCCCGACGGCGGCCGGCGGGATCACCGCGCCGATCGTCGTGTTCAAGACCTACCAGGCGATGCTGGACCAGGCGCCCGGGTCGCTGACCGGCAAGATCGCGGTGGTCACCCAGGCCATGGGCCGCACGCAGGACGGCTCCAGCTATGGCGCGGTCGGCGTCCAGCGGCGGGCCGGCGCGCTGGAGGCCGCCAAGCGCGGCGCGGTGGGCTATCTGATCCGCTCGATCTCCACCGACGATACGCGCCTGCCGCACACCGGCGGCGGCGCGGCCGGGGGCATCCCCGCCGCGGCCCTGTCGCCGCCCGACGCCGAGCTGCTGGAGAACCTGGCCGGGCGCGGCAAGCCGGTGCTCGTGAAGCTGGAGATGGCGTCGGCCACCAACCCCGCCGCGCCGGCCTGGAACGTCTCGGGCGAGATCCGCGGCAAGGAAAGGCCGGACGAGGTGATCGTCGTCGGCGGCCACCTGGACAGCTGGGACCCGGGCACGGGCGCCATCGACGACGCCGCCGGCATCGCCATCACGACCGCCGCCGCCAAGCTGGCCGCCGGGCCGGGCAAGCCGCGCCGGACCATCCGCGTGGTCATGTGGGGTTCGGAAGAGCAGGGCGGCTCGTCGGGCGCCTATGCCGCCGCGCACAAGGACGAGGTCGCCAAGATCATCGTCGCGGGTGAAAGCGACGGCGGCGCGGGCCGCATCTGGAGCCTCTCGACCCCGCCGGCCGGCGCCGGTCACGACGCGATGAAGGCGTTCCGCGCCACCTTGCCCAAGTTGAAGGTGGCGGTGAGTTCCGCGCCTCCGCGTTCGGGCGGCGCCGACATCTCGGGCATCATCGGCCTGGGCGTGCCCTTCGTGGACTTCAACCAGGACATGAGCCGCTACTTCGACCTGCACCACTCGGCCGACGACACCCTGGACAAGATCGACCCGGCGGAGCTGTCGCAGAACGTGGCCGTGTGGGCGGCCTTCCTCTACACGGTCGCCAATTCCGACATCGATTTCCGGGCCAAGCCGCCCGCGGAGGCCAAGTGAGCCAACCCCTTTCAGGTCACCACGTCGCCGTGCTGCTGGGCGGCCTGTCCTCCGAGCGCGAGGTCAGCCTGGTCTCGGGCCGCGAATGCGCCGACGCCCTGGAGCGCCTGGGCGCCAAGGTCAGCCGCGTGGATGCGGGCCGCGACCTGGCCCAGGTCCTGGCCAAGCTGAACCCCGACGTCTGCTTCAATGCCCTGCACGGAGAGTGGGGCGAGGACGGTTGTGTCCAGGGCGTCCTGGAGACGCTGGGCATCCGCTACACCCACTGCGGCGTGCTGGCCTCGGCGCTGGCGATGGACAAGGCCAAGGCCAAGGCCGTGCTCGCCGCGGCCGGGGTGATCGTGCCCGGCGGCGGGCTGTTCAATCGGTTCGACGTGGCGGCCGGACACGTGCTGCCGCCGCCCTACGTGGTCAAGCCCAATGCCGAGGGATCTTCGGTCGGCGTGTTCATCGTTCACGACGGCGCGAATCGCCCGCCGCAGGAGGTCGTGGCCCCGTCCTGGACCTTCGGCGAGGAGGTGATGGTGGAGCCTTACATCCGCGGAATGGAGCTGGCGGTGGGTGTCATGGACGGCAAGGCTATGACCGTTACCGAAATCGTCTCGAAAACCGCGTTTTATGACTATGAGGCGAAGTACGGCGAAGGCGGCTCCGAGCACATCGTTCCAGCGAGAATTCCGCCGCACGTCGCTGAAAAGGCAAAGAAACTTTCCGAGATGGCTCACGCCGCCCTTGGTTGCCGAGGCGTTACCAGGTCGGACCTCCGTTATGACGACATTAACGATGTTTTGGTCCTCTTGGAGGTGAACACCCAGCCGGGGATGACCCCGACCTCGCTCGTACCCGAGCAGGCCGCGGCGGGCGGGGTGGATTTCGATCGTTTGGTGCTTTGGATTACGGAGGACGCTTATGCCCGCGGCGGTGCGGGGGGGATCGCGGGGAACGGCGAAACCTCGGGCCAAGGCGCCCGCTAGTCCTCAAGCCAAGCGCCCGGTGGCGAAGGCGGAGGGCGGCGGCGCCCGGAGCCTAAGCCCGAAACACATTCTCATGATCGCCGGCGGGGTCCTGACCCTGGCGCTGGGCGTCACGCTGGCGACCGGCGGACGAGGCCAGCAGATCGCCAATGCCGTCGGCATGGGCGTCGACGGCAAGTTCGGCGAGGCCGGTTTCCGGCTGCGCACCGTGCACGTCCAGGGTGCCTCGGCGCTGGCGACGGCCGACATCGTGCGGGCGGCGAACGTCCACAAGGACGATCCGCTGCTGGGCATGGACCTGACCGCGCTGCGCGAGCGGGTCGAGAAGGTCGGCTGGGTCAAGGAAGCGCGCATCGTGCGCCTGCTGCCCGACACCCTGATGATCTCGGTGAAGGAACGTCGCCAGCTGGCCGTCTGGCAGCATGGCGGCCGCAGCGTGGTGATCGACGATCATGGCGACGTGATCCGCGAGGCCGACCCGGCGCGCTTCAATACCCTGCCGCTGGTCGTGGGCCTGGGCGGGGCGCAGCATGCCGGCGAGATATTGCCGATCCTGGTCCAGCGTCCGAAGCTGATGGCCCGCATGGAGGCCCTGGTGCGTGTCGACGACCGCCGGTGGGACCTGCGCATGAAGGACGGCGCCCTGATCCAGCTTCCCGCCGTGGACGAGGAGCAGGCCCTGATGCAGCTGGAGCAGCTGGACCTGCGTTCGCGCATCCTGGAGCTGGGCTTCGAGCGCATCGACCTGCGCAATCCCGACACCATCGCCGTGCGTCCGCGCGCGCCGCAGCCGATCCCCGCCCTCACCGCAACCGCCGCCGTCAGTACGCCCGCCGAGGGCGTGTAACGCGAAACCTGGTCCGCCAATGCTCAAGACCGCCGAACGCCCCGATGAGGCCCGCAAGGACGCCAAGAAGGCCGACCCGAAGAACGGTCGCGACGGCCTGAAGGCGGCCCTGGCGCCGCCCAAGATCGTGGCGGCGGTCGACCTGGGCGCCGCCAAGGTCGCCTGCTTCATCATGAAGCCCGACGGCGTGCGTCGCGGCGACCGGACCCTGACCACCTGCGGCGTCGGCTATGTGCAGTCGCGCGGCGTGCGGGGCGGGGCGATCGTCAACATGGACGAGGCGTCGGAAGCCATCGCGCAAGCCGTCGAGCGGGCCGAGAACGTGGCCGGCGTGAATGTCCAGGGCGTCACCATCGCCACGGCCGGCGGCCAGCTCAGCTCGTCGCGGATCCAGGGGCGCGTCTCCATCGGCGCGCGGCCGATCAGCGACAACGATCTGGTGCGGGCGATCCAGAACGCCCTGGCGCAGATCAAGATTCCCGGCCGCCGCGCCATCCACATCCTGCCGGTGGCCTGGGCCGTCGACGGCCAGGGCGGGGTGCGCGATCCGCGCGCCATGTTCGGCAAAACCCTGGGCGTGGAGCTGCTGGTCGTGTCCGTGGCCGAGACCGTGTTCAACACCCTGGGCGCCTGCGTCGAGCGGGCGCACCTGCAGCTCGAAGGCGTCGTGGCGGCTCCGTTCGTCTCGGCCCTGGCGGCGCTGGAAGAAGACGAGATGGACCTGGGCTCGGTCTGCATCGACATGGGCGGCGGCTCTACGTCGGCCTCGGTGTTCCGGGGCGGCAGCCTGGTCCACGTCGAGACCGTGCCGGTGGGCGGCCATCACGTGACGCAGGATATCGCGCGGGGCCTCTCGACCTCCATCGCCGGGGCCGAGCGGATCAAGACCCTGCACGGCTCGGCCATCGCCTCGGCCAACGAGGACCGCGAGATGATCGAGGCGCCGCCGCGTGGCGACGATCCGGGCGCGGGTCCGGTTGTGGCGCCGCGTTCGCTGCTGAAGGGCATCATCGCGCCCCGTGTCGAAGAGACCCTGGAACTGCTGCGCGACCGCCTGAAGGCCGCCGGCGCCCCGATCGAGCCGGGCGCGGGCCTGGTGCTGACGGGCGGCGCCAGCCAGCTGGCCGGCGTGCGCGAGGTGGCGGTCCGCGTATTCGACCGTCCGGTTCGCCTGGGCCGTCCGCGCCGGGTGCCGCACCTGGCCGACGCCGCCTCGGGTCCGGCGTTCACCGCCGCCGCCGGCATCCTGCACCGCGCCGCCTTCGGGCCGCGCGAAGCCGTGTCGACCAAGCAGCTCTCGTCCTCGAAGCTGCGCCGCGAGCCCCTCGACCCCCGGGCGAACCCGGTGGCCAAGGCGGCCCAATGGCTGCGTGATAACCTCTAGAAGGTCGCTCGGGCGACGAGCTGGAACACCGGGCCGGCCTGTTCCGACTCCAGCTCGTACTCGTCGAAGCTCCGGTCGATCTGGTCTTCGATGGTGGTGAATTTGTTGAAGGACTCGCGCTTCTTGCCGTCCAGCAGGTTCGAGCCGGTCAGGCGCACGACCAGCCGGTCACCGAACCGCTTCTCGACGAAGACCTCCAGGTCGGCGCCGTAGCGGGTGGTGACCTCCTCGCCGATGGTGCGGCCGAACGCGTCGCCCTGCTTGCGGTAGGTGGCGCCGAAGGCCGCGCCCCATGCCGGCAGGTCGTGGATGAAGCCGACGTTGGCCACGTACTTGGCCTGGTCGTTGAACCGGCGTGAGCCGAACTCGTCGTTCACGTCGCTGTCCAGCCAGGAGTAGTTGAGGAACACGCCGGTGTGCTCCAGGCCGAACGCCGTGAGCGGCGTGGAGAGGTCGAACTCGATCCCCCAGACCTGACCGCCGCCGGTGTTGCGCGGGCCCAGCACGAACGTCCCGGGACCCTCGCTGCCGACCTGGCCGTTGCTGGCCACCTCGATCAGGTTCTTCACGTCGCGGTAGAAGACGTTGACGCCGGCCACGCCCTGGCGGCCGAGGCGGCGTTCGTAGCCCACGTCGGCGCCCCAGGCGGACTCGGGCTTCAGGTTGGGATTGCCGATGAAGTCGTTGTCGCCCAGCTCGGCCAGCAGGGTGGCCGGCGAGAGATAGTCGAAGTTGGGCCGGCGCACGGTGCGCGACGCCGAGATGTTGATCCGGTCGCTGGGGGTCAGGTTCCAGCGCAGGTGGGCCGAGGGCAGCAGGAAGTTGTAGTCGTTCTCGACCTTGCGGCTGGCGGCGGGCGCGGTGGCGTCCTTGATCGTGGTCTCGGTGGTCTCCCAGCGGACGCCGGCTTCCCAGGAGATGGCGTCCATCTGGCCGGAGAGCATGACGTAAGGGTCGATGCGGGCCTCTTCGATCGTGCTGAGGCCGCCGACGACCGGCAGGAACGGGCCGTAGGCGCCGGGCAGGTCGGGCCGGGCGGCCGGCGGGTTGGCGATGGTCACCCGGTTGCGGTCGGTGGTGATGTCGGTGTCGCGGTCCTTGCCCACGTACTGCACGCCGACGTCCAGCTTTACCGCGCCCAGGTCGCGCTTGTGCGAAATCTCGCCCGACAGCTCGCGGTCCTTGAGCCGGGTGAAGGTCAGGTCGCCGGTGAAGCGGTCGTCCTCGGGGAAGGGGCGGGTGTCGCGGAGGTACTCGTACTCCTCCTCGAACTCGTCCTGGCGGTCCTTGAGCTGGGCGTAGGCGATCTTGAAGCGGGTCGTGCCGCCCAGCATCTGCTGGTCGTAGCGCGCGCCCAGCGACCAGTTATCGGTGCGGATCTTCACGTTGTTGTCGTTGAGCGTGAGCAGGTCGGCCGAGCCGATGCGGCCGCCCGCGTACTCGATCGAGTCCTCGTCCTCGAAACGGTTGGTGCGGACGAAGAAGCCGGACAGCTTCAGCGCGCTGGTCTCACCCTTCAGGTCGTAGCTGGCGTTCAGCGAATAGTCGGTGCCGTCGCGGGTGTCGGTCTGCAGTTCGATGTCGTTGAGCGCGCCGCCGGGTGCGGCGTAGCGGAAGCTTTCCTTCAGCTTCGGATTGCGCCGGCCTTGGACGTTGGCGCCCACCAGCAGGCGACCGGGACCGACCTGGCCGGAATAGACGCCGCCGGCCGTGCCCTTGACCCGCTTGTCGTCCAGCATGATGGCGCCGCCGCGGACGTAGCCGCCGTCCAGCGAATAGCCGTCGCGCAGCACGATGTTCAGCGCCCCGGCGATGGCGTCGCCGCTACGGTTGGCGGAAGAGGAGCGGACCACCTCGACCCGCTCGATCAGTTCGGCGGGGATGCGGTCGACGAAGAATGAGCGGTCGACGCCGGCGCCCGGCACCCGCTCGCCGTTGATCAGGATCTGTGTGTAGCCGGGATCGAGGCCGCGCAGCCGCGCGCCGTCCGATTCCAGCACGTCCGACAGGAAGGCCACGCTGGGGACGCGCTTAAGGGCGTCGCCGGCGGTGAGCGGCTCGAAGCGCTGGAAGTATTCCAGGTCGTAGGACAGCACCGGCTCGGGGCCGTCCACGCGATTGCGGAAGGTGATCTCGCCGGTGACCACCAGCTCCTCGACCGTCCGGGTGCGTTCAGCGTCTTCCTCGGCTTCAATGGCCCAGGCGGGCGTGCCGCACAGGGGCGCGAGCGAAGCCATGGCGAAGAGCATCGCCTTTTTCATCTGGTCTATCCCCAAAAATACTGGCCGTTGACGGAGCAACGTGGCCACGCCTATTCGGGGCAGGAATTAGTTTCGCACGACAGTAGGAGCCAGTGATGTTTCGGCGGCATTTGCGTGACACTTACGTGACGTTGTTCATTGCAACGTTGCTTGTAGGCGGCTGTACGAAAACTGGGGCGGCGAAGACTGATCTAGAAGAGATGTCCGATTCTCGCGGCATGACTGTGGGCGTGGGCAAGCCCGTGCCGGCGGCGGCCGAAACCCCCTCGGTCGGCACCGGCGACAAGGACGCGGCCGACGATCCGGAGATCTGGGTCGACCCGAAGAACCCCGCGCGCGGGGTCATCATCGGCACCGACAAGAAGGCCGGGCTCTACGTCTACGACCTAGCCGGCAAGCAGCTCCAGTATCTGCCCGGCGGCATGCCCAACAACGTCGACCTGCGCGGCGGTTTCAAGACCGCGGCCGGCGAGCGGGTGCTGGTGGCGGCGTCGGATCGCGGCCGGCCGGGCGCCGGGGCGGCGCTGTTCCTGCTGGATCCGGCGACGCTGAAGCTGACCCTGTGGGGCGAGGTTCCGGTCGATCTGGCCGAGCCGTACGGTCTGTGCCTGGCGCGGCGGGGGGCTGCGTTCCTGGTGATCGTCAACGGCACGGACGGCCAGGTGCGCCAGCACACGGTCTCGGCCGGCGCGGACGGCAAGCCGGTGTTCAAGGAGGAGCGCCGCTTCTCGGTGCCGACCCAGCCCGAGGGCTGCGTCGCCGACGACGTGGCCGGGCGCCTCTACCTGGGCGAGGAGGGCGCCGGTATCTGGCGCTTCGACCTGGGGAGCGGCCCGGCCAAGGGCCAGATCATCGCCGCCGCGCCGTCCGAGATGCTGAAGCCCGACGTCGAGGGCCTGACCCTGCTGCGCGAGGGCGCGATCACGTGGCTGATCGCCTCCAGTCAGGGCGACTCGGCGTTCGCGGTCTGGCGGGTGGACGGGCCGGCGCCGCAGTACCGGGGCCGGTTCAGCGTCGTGGCGAACGGCGGCGTGGACGGCGTCACCGGCACGGACGGCGTCGCGGCGATAGGCGGCCAGGTCGGCGCGTTCCCGCAGGGCCTGGTGGTCATGCAGGACGACGTCGACGAGGGCGCCGCCGGCGCGCGACAGAACTTCAAGCTGGTCGACTGGCGCGAGGTGAAGAAGGCGTTGGGGCTTTAAGGCTCCGCGCCCCTCGGCGCTCTTGCAAAACCTTCCTGACGGCCGTGACCGGCGGCGTGCATTTCACCGGTCAAAGATATTCACGCGCGTGATAGTGAATGTTGACAGGTGCGAACCTGTCGGCTCATCGTGGGGGTCTTAAGCCCGGCACGAATGATCGGAGCTGACAGGGGGAAGCGACTATGAAGGGACGTCTATTCGCGTCGGTATGCGCGCTTGGCTTGCTGGCGGCCGCGGCGCCGGCGCTGGCCCAGACCACCGGATCGAAGGCGAACGCCAAGCCTTCTGTCACCGACGTGGGCGAGGTGATCGTCACCTCCACGCGCCGCACCGAGCGCCTGCAGGATATCCCGCTCAGCGTCACCGCGTACTCGCAGGAGACACTGACCGCCAAGGGCATCGTGGGCTACGAAGGGCTGGCGCAGGAGACGCCCGGCGTCGTGTTGAACCGCCCCTCGGCCAACTTCAACAACTTCACCGCCCGCGGCATCGCCACCAACGGCTATGGCGCCAATCTGCAGAGCACTGTGGCGGTCTACATCGACGAACTGCCGATCTCGACCATTGGCAACACGACGGTGCTGGACCCCAACCTCTTCGACGTGGAGCGGGTTGAGTTCCTGCGCGGGCCGCAAGGCACGCTGTTCGGTTCGGGCTCGCTGTCGGGTGCGCTGCGCATCCTGACCAAGAAGCCGAACCTGACCCAGTTCGGCGCCTCGGTGTTGGCGGACATCGGCGTGATCGGCCCGGATTCGCTGCGCCAGCGCTACAACGGGATGATCAATGTCCCGCTGGTGCAGGACAAGCTGGCCCTGCGCGCGGTGGGCTTCTACCGCAACGAAGAGGGCTACATCGACAACGTCGGCCTGACGAACAGGAAGAACTCCAACGACCTCGACGCCTGGGGTGGGCGCGTCCAACTGCTGTGGGCGGCGACCGACCGAACCAATGTGAAGCTGCTGGCCTCGCGCGAGATCAGCAAGCCGCGCGACTCCTCCACGGTCAGTCCGGCGCTGGGCCACGACAAACGCGTCTCGGATCGCCCGGACCTGTTCCAGGGGTGGCTGACGAGCTTCAACGCCACGGTCGAGCACCAGTTCGATGGCGCGCAGCTCACCAGTTCGTCGACCTATTCGAAGTTCAACCAGAAGTTCTACGTCGACCTGGGGGGCACGTTCGGCAACGCGCTGGGCGCCGCCACCGGCATCGCGTTCGCCCTCGATGCCGACGCCTACCAGGACACCTTCGTGCAGGAGGCGCGACTGGTGTCCGATCCCGGCGGAAAATGGGACTGGGTGGTCGGCGGCTTCTATCTCGATCGGCGGATCGACGTGGATTACAACTATCGCTCCCGGCCCGACTACCTGGCGTTTCGCGGCTTCACCGGCCTGCCCGACGAATACTATCAGCGCTTCGGCAACCACACGAACTCGCAGGAGCTGGCCGGGTTCGGCGAGGTGACCTATCGCTTCAGCGACCGGATGTGGGTGACGGGCGGGCTGCGCTACGGTGGCTTCGAGGCCCAGACGATCACCGAGGGCGGCGGCTATAACAGCAACTACCTGACCGCGGCCCTGACGCCCGGATTCCGCGGGCCGCTGACCATCACCCCGATCGCCGCCGCGAGAGGCGTGAAGGCCAAGGAGAGCGGCCCTTCGTGGAAGCTGAGCGTGTCGTACAAGCCGAGCTCGGCGATCACGACCTACGCCACCGTGTCGACCGGCTTCCGCACGCCGGTGGTCAACGGCTTCGCGGGCCGCACAAGCGTTGTGAACCCCAGCGATATCGTCATTCCGGCGGGCGCCGATTCCGACGATCTGACCAACTACGAGATCGGTCTGAAAGGCCGCTGGCTGAACGGCCGGCTGACCACCAACCTGGCTGCCTACTGGATCGACTGGGAGAACATCCAGGTCCAGGCCAACCGGGTGTCCGACTCGGTGCAGTTCGCCACCAACATCGGCAAGGCGGTCAGCCGCGGCCTGGAGTTCGAGGTCGTCGCCCTGCCGGCGGATGGACTGTCCGTGGGCGTCAACGGCGCGTTCAACGAGGCCGAGGTCACCAAGCTCAGCCCGACCGAAGCCGCCATCTCCGGCGCGGGAGAGGGCGTGCGCCTGGCCTCGCCCCGCTTCCAGGGGTCGGCCTTCTTCAACTACGGCTTCGACCTGACCCCGGACGCCCGCGCCAATCTGTCGACGGTGGTGTCACGGGTCGGCAAGTTCCCCGGCATGTTCCCGTACATCCCAGGCCGGCCAGGCGTGCTCGCGCCGACCTACGCCTACACCCAGGCCTACACCAACGTGAACGCGACCTTCGCGGTGGCGTATGGCCAAGCCACGTTCGCGGCCTATGTCGAGAACCTCTTCAACAGCCGGAAGATCAACTACGTCCACCCCGAGGCGTTCATCGCCAGCCGGTTCGCCGAGCAGCGTCCGCGCACTGTCGGCGTGCGCTTCGGCTACGATTTCTAACGCATGCCATTTCCTCCCCAGGCGCCGGGCGGTGCGGACTCTCTCGGGGGTTCCGCCGCCGCGCTGAAGCCCGCGAAAGGCGCCTGGCGGGTTCTGGCGATCCTTTGCTTCGTCTATGTGCTGAACTTCCTGGACCGGCAGCTGCTGTCGATCCTGGCCAAGCCAATCCAGGACGAATTGGGCGTCACCGATGGCCAGCTTGGCCTGATCAGCGGGCTGTACTTCGCGCTGTTCTACTGCCTGATCGCCATCCCGGTGGGCTGGTTGGCGGACCGGACCAACCGGGTGCGGGTGCTGGCGCTCGCGTGCGGGCTGTGGAGCGCGGCCACCATGGCCTGCGGGCTGTCGGCCAACTATCCGCAGCTGGTGCTGGCCCGGATGACCGTAGGTGTCGGCGAGGCGGGCGGGGTGCCGCCGTCCTACGCCATCATTACCGACTACTTCCCGCCCGGCCGCCGGGGCACGGCGCTCAGCCTGTTCAACCTCGGCCCCCCGATCGGCCAGGCCCTGGGGGTGGCGTTCGGCGCGGCGCTGGCGGCGGCCTACAGCTGGCGGATGGCGTTCCTGGTCGTGGGCGCCGTTGGCCTGATCACCGCCGTGGTGGTCCTGCTCGGCGTCCGCGAGCCGGTGCGCGGCGGTCTGGACCGGGCGGCGGGGCAGGCCAAGCCCGCACCCGCCGGCTTCTGGCCCACCGTGCGGAAGTTCTTCTCGACGCCGTCCCTGGTGCTGATCGCCCTGGCGGGCGCGGCGACCCAGATCGTCACCTACGGCGCCGGCAACTTCACGACGCTCTTCCTGATGCGCGAGAAGGGCATGACCCTGCCGGACGTGTCGCTGTGGTACGCCCTGGTGGTGATCGTCGGCATGGGCGGCGGCATCTTCGTGTCGGGCCGGGTGATCGACCGGTTCACGCAGCGGACGAAGACGGCCTATGCGCTGGTCCCGGCGCTGACCTTGTCGCTGGCGATCCTGCCCTACTTGGCCTTCGTCTGGGCGCCGACCTGGCCGGTGGCGCTGGCGTTCCTGCTGGGGCCGACCTTCCTCAACTACTTCTACCTCTCCTCGGCCGTCGCCCTGGTTCAGGAGGAGGTCGCGCCGGAGCAGCGGGTGCTCTCCGGCGCCCTCTTGCTGCTGGTTATGAACCTGATCGGCATGGGCGTGGGCCCGACGTTCGTCGGGGCGGTCAGCGATGCTCTGCGCGCGAGCCATCCGCAGCATTCGCTGCAATTCGCCTTCTACGCGCTGACGCCGGTGTATCTGCTGGCGGTGGCGTTGTTCCTGGCCCTGGCGCGGGTGCTGAAGGCCGAAGAGGCGCCGGTCGCTTGACGGCCGAGACCGCCAGACCGAAAGAGTGCGGCGTGCCCGACAGTCCGAAACCCAAGCGCGGCTCCAAGAAAGCCGAGCAGCGCGCCGAGTCGATGGAGCAGATCCTCGACGCCGCCGAGGACCTGTTTTCGAAGCACGGCCTCTACGGCGTCACGCTCAAGGACGTCGCCAAGCGGGTGGGCGTCCACCACACGCTGCTGAACTACTATTTCGAGGACAAGAAGAAGCTGTTCGATGCGGTCTTCGCTCGCCGCGCCGTGGTCACCGCGGAGCGCCGGATGACGGCGATGGACGAGTACGACGCCGCGACCAAGGGCAAGCCCACCGTCGAGGGGGCGCTGCACGCCTTCCTCGACACCGACCTCGACCTCTACATCCAGGGTGGCGACAGCTGGAAGAACTACGGCGCCCTGGGCGCCCAGGTCGCCAACACCCCGGAGTGGGGGGCCGAGCTGATGGATAGCCACTTCGACCCCGTCGTTCTGCGGCTGATCGAGATCCTGAAGAAGGCGCTGCCAAACGCGGCGCCGGAAGATATCTTCTGGGGCTATCACTTTGTCACCGGCGCCCTGATGGTAACCCTGGCCAGGACGGGGCGCATCGACAAGTTGTCGGGAGGCGTCTGCAAGTCCGAGGACTTCCCGGCGGTGAAGGCGCGCATGGCGCGCTTCATGGCCGCCGGCTTTCTCACCATCTGCGGCCCCCAGGCCCACTCGTCCGCGCACTGATGCCGCCGGGATTGCCAAACCTTCACGTTCGGATCGGTTGACACCAGCGATTACGCCTGTAGTCATAGCCTGACGATTACGGGTGTAGACGATGCGGATCAGCGCGGCGGAGAGTTTGGTGATGGAGGCCTTGTGGCGGCGGGAGCCGCTGACGGCCGAGGAGATCTTCGCCGAGGTGGGCGCGGGGCAGGGGTGGGCCGAGCCCACGCTGAAGACGCTGCTGAGCCGGCTGCTGAAGAAGAATGCCGTCTCGGCCGAGAAGGACGGGCGGCGCTATCTGTACCGTCCGCTGGTGGTGCGCGCCGACTATGTGGAGGCCGAGAGCCAGGGCCTGCTGGATCGGCTGTTCGACGGGCGGCTGGCGCCGCTGGTCAGCCATTTCTCCGATCGCCAGAAGCTGACGCCTCAGGATCTGGCGGATCTCAAGCGCCTTATCGCGGAGCTCGACAACGATGACCGGTGACCTGCTGGGCCTGTTGGTCCGGGCCAACCTGGTGGCGGCCGCCGCCATCGTGCTGATCCTGGCGCTTCGTCCGGCGATGACCCGCCGGTTCGGGGTTCGAGTGGCCTATGCGTTGTGGGCCGTCGCGCCGCTGGCGGCGCTGGCCAGCCTGCTGCCGGCCCGGCGGGTGATCGTCGAGGCCGGGTCGGTCGTCAGCGCCATCGTCGAGCGCCAGGCCGAGACGCCGCCGCCGTCGATGGTTCCGGATGTCATCGCCCTGGCCGCGCCGATGTTCGACCCCGCGCCGTGGGTGCTGGCCGCCTGGGGCCTGGGCGCGGCGCTGAGCCTGGGGCTGCTGGCGTGGCGTCAGCACAGCTTCGGCCGCTCCCTGGGCGCGCTGCGCCGGGAGGCCGGGGTCTATCGGGCCGAGGCGGCGGGCGTGGGCCCCGCCGTGGTGGGGGCGCTGTTCCCCCGGATCATCGTGCCGTCCGACTTCGAGGCGCGGTTCGCGCCGGAGGAGCGCGACGTGGTCATGGCGCATGAGCAGACCCACTTCCGCCGGGGCGATCCGCTGGTGAACGGCCTGCTGGCGCTGGCCCAGTGCCTGTGCTGGTTCAACCCCCTGGTCCACGTCGCGGCCTTCTACGTCCGATTGGACCAGGAACTGGCCTGCGACGCGGCGGTGATGGCGCGCTTCCCCGGCGCGCGGAAGCGCTACGCCGAAGCGATGCTGAAGACCCAGCTTTCGCCGATGACCGCGCCGCTGGCCTGTTATTGGCCGGGGCGGTCGGCGCATCCGATGAAGCAGCGGATCGCGATGCTGAAGGCGGCGCCGCCGGCCACGCCGCGTCGACTGGCGGGTCTAGCCCTGGTGGCGGTGGTCAGCGTGGGCGCCGGCGTTGCCGCCTGGGCCGCCCAGCCCGCGCGGCTGGTCACCGTGGCCGCGACGGAGGAGTCCGGGATCGTCGCGCAGGCGGAGGCCGACCGCGCCGCGGCGCTCGCCGACCAGAGCCGGGCGCAGGCGGACCGCGACGCCGAAAGCGCGGAGCAGGCACGTGGCCTCGCGGATCAGGCCCGCGGCCTGGCGGATCAGGCGGCCGTCCAGGCGGACAAGGCCGCCGTCGAAGCCGAGGCGGCGCGAGCCGAGGCTGACGCCGCGGCGCGGGCCGGCGGCTATCTGGTGGAAGCGGTGAGCGAGGGCGACTCCAAGACCATCCGCCGCCTGATCGCGGCCGGCGCGGACGTGAACACCTACAAGCCCGGCGATGGGACGCCCTTGGTCGAAGCCGCACGGCTGGGGGACCTGCCGACCGCCCGGCTGCTGGTGCGTGGTGGGGCCGACGTGAACCTCGCCGCCCCTGGCGACGGCAACCCGCTGATCGTGGCCGCAGCGCATCGGCGGCTGGAGATGGTCCAGTTCCTGGTGGCCGCGGGCGCCGATGTGAACCGCTATGTGAAGTACGATGAGACCCCGCTGATCAACGCGGCCCGTGGCGGCGACCTGGCGCTGATCCGGTTCCTGATCGACCGTGGGGCCGATCCGAACCTGGCCGTGCCGTCGGGCAACCGTCCGGGCGAGATGCGCTCGCCGCTGAAGATGGCGGCCAATGCGACGGTCGCCGACTACCTGAAGAGCCGCGGCGCCCGCCGCTGACCGTCCACCGACCTCAGATCTGACGGAGGCTTCCGATGCCCTTCATCGACGCCGGGGACCTCCCGGGCGACAGCGAAATCGTGGCCGATCTGATCGTCATCGGCGGCGGCATGGCCGGCCTGGCCCTGGCCCGCGAGTGGGCCGGGTCGGCGCGCTCGGTGGCGGTGATCGAGAGCGGCGGCAAGACGTTCGATCCGGCGGTCCAGGACCTGTACCGGGGCGCGGGGGTGATGCGCGGGCCGGATAGTCCCGACCAGCCGTTCGACGACTATGTGGGCCAGTCGCGCCGGCGGATGCTGGGCGGGTCGGGGATGATCTGGGGCGGCAAGTGCGTGGCGTTGGATCCCGCCGACTTCGCCCGCCGCGACTGGGTGCCCGGCAGCGGCTGGCCGATCTCGCGCGCGGCGATCCAGCCCTACTACGACCGCGCCTGCGACCTGCTGGAGATCGCGCATTTCCCACCGGGCGAGACGGGCCTGGACGTGGCCGGCAAGCCCGCGCTGGCGATCGGTGACCGCAAGGCGTTCTTCTCGGCCCCGCGCCGGTTCACGAAATTCTCCGGCGGCGTCGACAAGGCGGCCTACGACCGGTGGCGGTTCGCGCCGGCCGAGGCGGCGAATGTCACAGTCTATCTCAACGCCAATGTCACCGAGCTGAGGCTGGCGGCCGACGGGCAGTCGCTGGCGCGGCTGGACCTGGCGTGCCTGAACGGCCGGCGGCACACGGCCAGGGGGCGGGTCTATGTGCTGGCGACCGGGGGAATCGAGAACGCGCGCCTGCTGCTGGCCTCGAACACCGTGGCGGCGGCGGGGGTGGGCAATGGGGCCGGGCTGGTCGGCCGTCATTTCCAGGGCCACGTGGTCTTCTCGGTCGACGACCGGAAGGGCGGGCGCACATCGGGCGTCTATCTGTCCGGGACCGACAACGACATGACGCTCTACACCGACGGTTCGAAGGGGGCGGCGCACTGCGTGTTCGCGCCGACCCTGGCGGGGCAGAAGGCGCGGCGGGGCGGGAATTGCACGATCACCCTCAATTCGTTCCGGACGCCGGCGCCTGTCGATCCGGAACTGGCGGCGCTTCAGCAGTTGGCGGGCGGCGTCGATCGTGGGGCGCCTGTCGCCCGCGCGGACCGGGACCTGTCCTGCTTCGTCATGACCGAGCATGCGCCGAACCCGGAGAGCCGGGTCAGCCTGGGCGACAGCTCGGACGCGCTGGGCGTGCCGCGCGTGAAACTGGAATGGACGTGGTCCGAGGCGGACTGGCGGCGGCTCGAGAGCTCGGTGGCGGCGTTCGGCCAGGCCCTGGGGGAGGCTGGCCTCGGTCGGCTGGCGTTCCCGGCGGAGCGGTCGCGGTATCTGGCGATGGCCGCCACCTCGGCCTCGCGCCACCACATGGGGACCACGCGCATGCACCGCGATCCGGCCCAGGGGGTGGTGGACGACACCAGCCGGGTGCACGGCGTGGACAATCTATATGTGGCGGGCAGTTCGGTCTTTCCCACCTCCGGGATCGGCAACCCGACCCTGACCCTGCTGGCGATGACGATGCGCCTGTCCGATCATCTTAAGTCGCACCTGGCGCGCGCCGCATGACCCCGCTGGACCGACGCCACGTCCTGTTGGCCCTGACCGGCCTCGCCGCCGGGGCCGCGACGCCGGCCGTGGCTGCGCTGCCGGAGATCGACCCCGAAGGCGCGCGCCGGATCGGTCAGGCCTATCTGGACAGCCACCCCGGGCGGCGCTTCGACGCAGGGCGCCTGCAGGGGGACCTGCTGCCCGACGGCTGGACCCCCGAGGCCTCGGCGCGCCTGCGCGCCCGCGCCGCCGCCGATTTCCGGGCCGGACGCCTGTTCATCCACAGGGGATGGCGGCTCTCCGATACCGAGGGGCGCCTCTTCGCACTTGCGGCCTTGACCCCACCCTGACGAACCGTGAGTCACGGCGGCGCGGCTTTACTGTTGATTCGCCTGTGCTCAACTCGGGGATAAGGCGAAAAACACGTTCGGCTAAGCTCGACGGCCTTCCGACTCAGAGTATGCGGTTAACACTCGATTAAGGGTGTCGGCGCGTACTTAACGCATCGTTACTCGGGTGCGTCTGCGATGGGGTGTCGGGCGCGCTAGACCGTATTTTGGGGAAGGACAGGACGTCCAATGGCCATTTCGCTTTCGGCGCCGCGCGCCACGGAACTGAAGCCCCGGATCGTCGTGTTCGGCATCGGCGGCGCAGGCGGAAACGCCGTCAACAACATGATCGACGCCGGTCTCGAAGGCGTTGAGTTCGTGGTCGGCAACACCGACGCCCAGCAGCTGCAGTTCGCCAAGACCGAACGCCGCATCCAGCTCGGCGTGCAGGTGACGCAAGGCCTCGGGGCCGGCGCCCACCCGGAAGTCGGCATGAGCGCGGCCGAGGAAAGCATCCCGGAGATCGGTGAGCACCTCGACGGCGCCCACATGGTCTTCATCACCGCCGGCATGGGCGGCGGCACCGGCACCGGCGCGGCCCCGATCATCGCCAAGTGCGCCCGCGAGCGTGGCATCCTGACGGTGGGCGTGGTCACCAAGCCCTTCCACTTCGAAGGCCGCCACCGGATGCGCCTGGCCGACGCCGGGATCGCCGAGCTGCAACGCTACGTCGACACCCTGATCGTCATCCCGAACCAGAACCTGTTCCGGGTCGCCAACGAACGCACCACCTTCGCCGAAGCCTTCGGCATGGCCGACCAGGTGCTGCACTCGGGCGTCCGCTCGATCACCGACCTGATGGTGCTGCCGGGCCTGATCAACCTCGACTTCGCCGACGTCCGCACGGTCATGACCGAGATGGGCAAGGCGATGATGGGCACCGGGGAAGCCACGGGCGAAGACCGCGCCCTGATGGCCGCCCAGAACGCCATCCAGAACCCGCTGCTGGACGAAGTCTCGCTGAAGGGCGCCAAGGCCGTGCTGGTCAACGTGACCGGCGGCCTGGACATGACCCTGCTGGAAGTCGACGAGGCGGCCAACGCGATCTCCGAACAGGTCGATCCGGAAGCCAACATCATCTTCGGCGCGGCGTTTGATCCGACGCTGGAGGGCATGATCCGCGTGTCGGTGGTCGCCACCGGCATGGACGGCGCCTCGATCGCCGCCATCGAGCCCAAGATCGAGCGCCGCTCGCTGCAGGCCGAACCGCTGCGCGCCACCGTGACGCCGCGGGCGCCGGAAGCCGTGGCCGCCGAACTGGCGCCGGTCGCCGCGACCGTGGCCGAGCCCGCGCTGGCCATGGAGGCTCGCGAGCAAGAGCAGCCCGACATCTTCACGGCGCCGGTCGCGGCCGAAGCGCCCCCGGCCGCCATCCAGCCGATGACCCGGATCGTCGATCCGGACGCAGCCGAGGCCAGCGACTTGCAGGACGAGCCCCTGTTCGCCGAGCCGGCCTATGAACCGCGCCGCCCGCGCGGTGGGTTCCTCAGCATCTTCGGCGGCCGTCCGCGCTACGACGCCCCGCAGGCTTCGGCCGCCCAGGCGCCCGCGCCGCGCACCGCGCCGGCTCCGTCGCGTGGCGGCGCCCAGCCGGTCGAAGCGGCCCAGCACGTCGAGGACGCGGACCAGAACGAAGATCTGGAAATCCCGTCGTTCCTGCGTCGTCTCGCGAACTAATGTTTCCGGGGCGCCTCGAGCGTCCCGAAAACTCCATGAAATGGTCACGCCGCTGCAAGGCGGGACTTGGTAGAACCTCCTGGGGGCAACTCCGGGAGGTTTCCCATGAGCGCCAATCGCATCATTTGGGTTTCGCCGCTGGCCAATGGCTGGGCGGTGTTATGCGCGGGACTGGAGCCGATCGTGTTCCGATCCGGCGCCCGGGCCGAGGCCCAGGCGAAGCGGCTGGCCGCTTGCCTGGCCAAGCTGGGCCGTGCGGTGCAGGTGCGGATCCTGGACCGCGCCCGCAACCTGGTCGGAACCCGGCTATATCCGGCGGTATAGATTCACCTCTCAACGGCAAAACCAAGCAAAAACAGTGCTGGGTTGACCGCGTCCGTTAACCAATCCTGAAGCGAAACATTGCGAAACACGATGTGCTTTGCTGCGGTGCATCAAGCAGCTTAGCCAAAGCGTTGGGGCATAAGGTCGGTCGTCGCACCGAGTTCGTTGCAGGAAGGTCCACCTTGGCCGCGTTCCAACACACCGTCAGGTCTCCGGCCCTGTTCGCCGGGGTCGGCGTGCACACCGGCGCCTACACGCGCGTCTCCGTGCGCTCGGCGCCGATCAACACCGGCATCGTCTTCGCGCGCACCGACGTGAAGGACCGCGACAACCGCGTGCCGGCCACGGGCCAGGCGGTCTGCAAGACCCAGCTCGGCACCGTGATCACCAACGACGCCGGCGTCACCGTCTCGACCATCGAGCACTTGATGGCCGCTTTCGCCATGCTGGGCGTGGACAACGCCGTGGTCGAGGTCGACGGGCCCGAGATGCCGATCATGGACGGCTCGTCGCTGCCGTTCGTCCGCATCCTGGACCGCGCCGGCCTGCGCGAGCAGGAAGCGCCGCGCCGCTACATCGAGATCCTGGAGACCGTCGAGGTCGTTGACGGCGACAAGCGCGCGACGCTGAAGCCGGCCGACGGCTTCGAAGTGGCCTTCGAAATCCAGTTCGACACCGCCGCCATCGGCCGCCAGTCCGTTGATCTGGCCATGGACGAGCAGGCGTTCCGCGAAGAGCTGGCCGACTGCCGCACCTTCGGCTTCCTGCGCGAGGTCGAGGCTCTGCGCGCCATGGGCCTGGCCCGCGGCGGCTCGATGGAGAACTGCGTGGTGCTGGACGGCGATCGGGTGCTGAACCCGGAAGGCCTGCGCCGCTCCGACGAGTTCGTGCGCCACAAGGCGTTGGACGCCATCGGCGACCTCTATGTCCTGGGCGGCCCGCTGCTGGGCCGGTTCGAGGGCGTGCTGGCCGGGCATGGCCTGAACAACGCCGTGGTCCGCGCGCTGCTGGCCCGCCCGCAGGCTTGGCGCGTCCGCACGCTGGTCGAGGACCTGCGCGAAGCGGTCTAGGTTGCGAATAATTCGCAACTAGGGCCTAATGCCGGCAGGGAGACCTGCCATGGCCGATGACGCATCCGCTCAGCTGGACCAGATCTACAAGCCGCCGCACCCGTTCACCGTGGCCAAGTGCCTGGATGTGATCGATCCGCACGGCCGGCGCTTCATCGAACTCTCGCCGTTCGCCACAATCGCGTCCGTCGGGCCGACGGGCAGCCTGGACGTCTCGCCGCGCGGCGGCGGGCCGGGCTTCGTGCACGTGGCCGCCGACGGCAAGTCGATGATCATGCCCGACCGGCCGGGCAACAACCGCCTCGACACCCTGCGCAACATCGCCGAGGGCACAGGCGAGGTGGGGTTCATGTTCATGATCCCCGGCATCGACGACATCTATCGGGTGAACGGCCGCGCCAGCCTGCTGGCGGACGATGCGCTGGCCCAGGACTTCGTCGATTTCGGCAAGGTTCCCAAGACCTTGCTGAAGATCGAGGTGCGCGAGGCCTATCTGCACTGCCCCAAGGCGCTGATGTGCGCCGACCTGTGGGGCGAGACATACCGCATCGACCGCGCCAGCCTGCCGTCGTTGTCGGAGATGGTCAGCGACCAGATCAGCCTGCCGAAGCCCACCGCGACGCATGAGGAGCAGGTCGAGGGGCTCAAACAGACGCTGTGACCTCTTCCTTTCCCACGCAGTGGGAAAGGAAGATGCGACCCCGCCGCCGTTTGCTCGCCACAAGTCGTAGTGTAGAAGCGACTCTCCGCGTGGGGGCGCGCGCGCTGTGTTGAGGTGAAGGTGTCTTCGGTTCGAAATTCTGCCCGCGCGGTGTTGGTCGTCACGGCCTGCGCTCTCGCCCTTTCCGCCTGCGCCGGCAACAAGAAGAACAAGCCCCGGCTGGCCTATGAAGAGCGCCCGGTGGAGCTGCTCTACACCACCGGCGCCGACCGGCTGGATCGCCGTCAGTGGAATCAGGCGGTGAACTACTTCCAGGAAGTGGAACGCCAGCATCCCTATTCGGAGTGGTCGCGCCGTTCGATCCTGATGCAGGCCTACGCGCACTATCAGGGCAACGACTACGCCGAGGCCGTGGCCGACGCCGACCGGTTCATCCAGCTGTATCCCGGCAACCAGACGGCGGCCTACGCCCACTACATCAAGGCCATCTGCTACTTCGAGCAGATCGTCGACGTGAACCGCGACCAGGCGGCGACCGGCCAGGCGCTGGAAAGCCTGCGCGACGTGGTCCAGCGCTATCCGCGCACCGAATACGCCGCCGACGCCCGGCTGAAGATCGACATGGTCAACGACCAGCTGGCCGGCAAGGAAATGACCATCGGCCGCTGGTACCTGCGCGCCGGCGACACCCTGGCCGCCACCAACCGCTTCAAGACCGTGGTCGACCGCTACCAGACCACCAGCCACACGCCCGAGGCGCTGTACCGGCTGGTCGAGAGCTACCTGACCCTGGGCCTGATGGAAGAGGCCAAGCGGAACGGCGCGGTGCTGGGCTACAACTATCCGGGCGACCCCTGGTACGGCGACGCCTACCGGCTGCTGACGTCGCGGGGCCTCAAGCCCGCCGTCGAGCCCAAGGCGGGTGGCGGCTTCATGCGGCTGCCCTTCACGCGCAGCAAGGACAAGACGATCGCGCCGCCGCAGGCCACCGATCCCAACGGCGCCGTGCAGGCCAGCAAGGCGTCGGACCAGCGGACGATCTTCAAGCTTCCCTTCGGCGGCGGCAAGAAGGACGACAAGCTGCCGCCCGTCGAGGCTCCGCCTGAACCGAAGTAGCGAGGTGGGCGGAACAAAACACGTCCGCCCCCTTCTTTCCCGACTGATTCCGTACGATCTTCCGCAGCGATGCTGATTGGTCTCCAGATCCGCGATGTGGTGCTGATCGAGTCCCTGGACCTGTCCATCGGGCCGGGCCTCACCGCGCTTACCGGCGAGACCGGCGCGGGCAAGTCGATCATCCTGGATGCGCTGGGCCTGGCGACGGGCGCGCGCGGCGACGCCGGGCTGGTGCGCCGGGGCGCGGCCCAGGCCGTGGCGACCGCCGCCTTCGCCCCCGCGCCGGATCACCCCGTCTGGGATCTGCTGGAAGAGAAGGGCCTGGCCTATGCCCGCGACGAGGACCTGGTCCTGCGCCGGTCGCTGAGCGCCGACGGCCGCAGCCGCGCGTTCGTCAACGATCAGGCCACCGGCGTCGGCGTGCTGAAGGAACTGGGCGAGGCGCTGCTGGAGGTACACGGCCAGCACGAGACCGTGGGCCTGCTGGACGCCCGCACCCACCGCCCGCTGCTGGACGTCTATGGGGCGCTGGACGGGCAGGGGCGGACGGTCGCCGCGGCCTGGACCGGCTGGCGCGCGGCGCGCGAGCGGGTCGAGGCCCTGCGCGCCGAGGTGGCCCGTTCGGCCGCCGAGACCGAGGAACTGACCTTCCGCCTATCCGAGTTGGACCGCCTGGACCCGCGCGACGGCGAGGAGACGGCGCTGGCCGAAGAGCGCGCCGTGCTGGGCGCCGCTGAGAAGGCGCTGGCCGACATCGCCTCGGCGCGCGAGACCTTCGAGGGCCTGGGTCCCAAGGTGGCGACAGCCATCCGAGCGCTGGAGCGGGCGCGAGAGCGGGCGGTGACCGCCGGCGCGGCGCCCGACGGCGCGGCGGTCGCGCGGCTGATCGCGGCGTCCGAGGCGCTGGACCGGGTGCTCGTGGAGGCCGACGAGGCCGAGGCGGCCATCGACGGCGCGGCGTCGGCGTTCGACTTCGAGCCGGACCGGCTGGAGAAGACCGAGGAGCGGCTGTTCGACCTGCGCGGCCTGGCCCGCAAGCTGAACGTGGCCGTCGAGGAGTTGCCGGTCCTGCGCGTGCGGTTCGCCGAGCGTCTGCGGGCCGTGGAGTCCTCGGAGGAGAGCCTGAGGGCCGCCGAGGCGGAGCAGGCCGCGGCGCGCGAGGCCTATCTGGCCGCAGCCGAAGCCTTGACCGCGGCGCGGCGCGCATCCGGCGACCGGCTGGCCGAGGCGGTGATGGGCGAACTGGCGCCGCTGAAGCTGGAGAAGGCCCGGTTCCGGGTGGCGGTCGAGCCGCTGGCCGAGGATCGCGCCGGGCTCGCCGGCCTGGATCGCGTGGCGTTCGAGATTTCCACCAACCCCGGCGCGCCATTCGGCGACCTGGGCGCCATCGCCTCGGGCGGGGAACTGGCGCGGTTCGCCCTGGCGCTAAAGGCCGCCCTGGCCGCTCGCGCCGCCGGCGCCCAGCCGCTGATGATCTTCGACGAGGTGGACCAGGGCGTGGGCGGAGCCGTGGCTGACGCCGTGGGCCTGCGCCTGAAGCGACTGGCCTCGGCCGCCCAGGTGCTGGTCGTCACCCACAGCCCGCAGGTCGCCGCCCGCGCCGAGGCCCACTGGCGCATCGCCAAGGCCGGCGACGCCGAGCGGCTGCGCACCGCCGTGGAGGTGCTCTCCCCCGCCGACCGCGAGGAAGAGATCGCCCGCATGCTGGCCGGCGCCCAGATCACCGACGCCGCCCGCGCCGCCGCCCGGGCGCTGATCGGGGCCTGACGTCGACGGAACACTTGATCTAGGTTCGCGCCATGGATTCCCCGACGCCCATTGACGCCCTGACCGAAGCGCAAGCGGCCGAGGAGCTGACGCGGCTGGCCGATGAGCTGGCGGCGCATGACATCCGCTATCACCAGAACGACGAGCCGACGATTTCGGACGGCGACTACGATGCGCTGAAGCAGCGCAACCTGGCGATCGAGGCGCGGTTCCCGCACCTGATCCGCGAGAATTCCCCGTCGCTGAAGGTGGGGGCGGCGCGGTCGGAGAAATTCAAGGCCATCGAGCACGGCGTGCCGATGCTGAGCCTGGACAACGCCTTCGCCGACGAGGAGGCGGTGGAGTTCGATACGCGCATCCGCCGGTTCCTGCGGCTCTCGGCCGACGAAACGGTGGGCTACACCGCCGAGCCGAAGATCGACGGGCTGTCGTGCTCGATCCTCTATCGGAACGGCGAGATGGTCCGGGCCGCGACGCGGGGCGACGGCAAGGTGGGCGAGGACGTCACCGCCAACGTCCGCACCATCGCGGGCATTCCGCACAAGCTGGCGGGCAAGGGGTGGCCGGACGAGATCGAGATCCGGGGCGAGGTCTATCTGGGCCATGACGCGTTCGCGGCGCTGAACGCGGCCGCGGCGGCGGCCGGCCAGAAGACCTACGCCAATCCGCGCAACGCGGCCGCCGGCTCGCTGCGCCAGATCGATGCGAAGATCACGGCGGCGCGGCCCCTGCGCTTCTTCGCCTACGCCTGGGGTTCGCACTCCGCGCCGTTCGCGCAGACCCAGTGGGAGGCGCTGGGCAGGCTGAAGGCCTGGGGTTTCGAAACCACCGAGGACAGCCGCCGGGTGGAGAACGCCCAGGGCCTGCTGGACGCCTATGCTCACATGGAAGCGCAGCGGCCCAAGCTGGGGTTCGATATCGACGGGGTGGTCTACAAGGTCGACCGCCTGGACTGGCAGCAGCGGTTGGGCTTCGTCACCCGCACGCCGCGCTGGGCGATCGCGCGCAAGTTCCCGGCCCAGCAGGCGCGCACGGTGCTGGAGGCCATCGACATCCAGGTGGGCCGCACCGGGGCGATCACGCCGGTGGCGAGGCTCCAGCCGGTCACGGTGGGCGGCGTCGTGGTGGTCAACGCCACCCTGCACAACGCCGACGAGATCGCGCGCAAGGACATCCGGGTCGGCGACACGGTGATCCTGCAGCGGGCCGGCGACGTGATCCCGCAGATCGTCTCCATCGTGGCCGAGGAGCGGCCGAAGGATTCCCAGCCCTTCGCATTCCCCACGCACTGCCCGTGTCCGCTGCACACCGAGGTGGTGAAGGAGACCACGGCCGCCGGCGCGGAGACGGTCGTGCGCCGCTGCTCGGGCGAGTTCGCCTGTCCGTTCCAGAAGCTGGCCCACCTGCGCCATTTCGTGTCGCGGCGCGCATTCGATATCGAGGGCCTGGGCGAGAAGCAGCTCAGCGTGTTCGTGGAGAAGGGTTGGCTGCAGGCGCCGGCCGACATCTTCCGGCTGCACGAGAAGCGGACCGAGATCCTGGAGATCGACCGGTTCGGCGAGACCAGCGTCGGCAATCTGCTGGAGAGCATCGACCAGCGCCGCAATATCGCGCTGGACCGTTTCATCTATGGGCTGGGCATTCGCCACGTGGGCGAGACGACGTCCCTGGCGCTGGCGAGGCACTTCGAGACCGCGGAGCGGTTCGTCGAGGTCTCGAAGGCAGCGGCCGGGCAGATGGCCGGGCCGCTGTACGCCGAACTGTCCGACCTGGACGGCCTGGGCCCGACGGCGGTGACGGCGGTGCTGGAGTTCGCACGGAGCGGGCAGGGGGTGTTGGTTCCGCCCGAGATCTCGCTGGATTCGCACCTGCACCTCGCGATCCCCAAGCTGAACTCGAAGGCGCGCGCCGCCCTGGTGGCGCGGTTCGGGGATTGGGCCGGCTTCGAAGCCGCGGCCCGCCAGGCCGCCGCCGAGCCGCCCGGCGAGGCGTTCCTCGAGGTGGCCTCGGTGGACGCCGTGGGCGTCGTCGCCGCGCGGATGATCGGTGAGTTCTTCGGCGAGGATCACAATCGCGCCCTGGTCGACAATCTGCTGGCCGAACTTAAGGTCATCCCGGCCGAGCGGCCGAAGACCGACACCGCCATCGCCGGCCAGACCGTGGTCTTCACGGGCGCGCTGGAGAAGATGACCCGGGACGAAGCCAAGGCGCAGGCCGAGGGGCTGGGGGCCAAGGTGTCCGGCTCGGTGTCGAAGAAAACAGATATCGTTGTTGCGGGACCGGGGGCCGGTTCCAAGCTCAAGCAGGCGACGGACCTTGGCATCCGGGTGATGACCGAGGACGAGTGGCTTGAAATGGTGCGCACATAACGCGAGAGATTTGCGCAATCCATAGTATGAAGTTGTTCGCTATCGGCCTGCGTGAGAATCTTGTCAGAAGAGATGCGAATTGCGTGCCGATATGGAACAGAATAGCCGCGCGAATGTGCCAATCAGGAACATATGAATACATGCGGCATTCGTCGTGCCACATTGTAACACGCGCTAGTTGTCAAATCTAATCTTCAAGTTATTTATGCCTAACGAAGATGCACCTTATCTGTTCGCACTTTCGTAAGCCTCCCCGAGCCATCTTCCCGGCGAAATTCAACACCCGGGGGGGTGATCCGTGGTTCAGAAGAACAGCCTTCGTCGCCGTAGCATCGCCGCCGCAGCACTCATGTCCGTCAGCCTGCAGGCGTTCCCGTCTGTCGCCTCGGCGGGTCTTCTGGACGGCCTGCTGGGTGGTGGCGCGAAGCCGGCCGCGGGGCCGGTGAAGCCCTTGGGCGGCAACCTGCGCCCGTTCTACGGCAACCTGCGGCCTTTCGGCGGCAACCTGCGGCCGTTCTACGGGAACCTGCGGCCCTTCTGGGGCAACCTCCGCCCGTTCTGGGGTGAGACCAGCGCCTTCTACGGCGACCTCTCGACCTTCTGGGCGGTCAGCAACCCGGTGCAGGGCGCCAACGCCCCCGACTACACCAAGGTCGGCGACTTCTGGACCACCACGGGCGGGACCTGGGACCAGATCTTCAACACCTGGAGCGCCACCTCGGCCACCACGGGCAAGATCCAGAGCATGCTGGACAGCTCGCGCACCTTCTGGGGCGCCTCGGTGAAGGCCCAGACCGGCAAGAGCTTCGACGACGCCTTCGCCAAGCCGCTGCTGGCCAAGTACGGCATCGACCTGGCGAACCCGAAGTCGCTGGCCGACCTGGACGAGACCGACCGGGCGCTGTTCTTCCTGGAATTCTACGACGGCCTGATGAACTTCACCGGGACCGACCACGTCGATCACTGGATGAAAGCCATCAACTGGTCGCCCGCGCTGACCCGGACGCAGGGCGGCGGTGGCGACGTCCGCATCGGCATCCTGGACCAGTCGATCAACAGCCTGGCGTCGGGCCAGGTGCTGCAGTTCACCGGCACGTCGAACTTCAGCGACGGCCACGGCGACGGCGTCGCCAGCCTCATCTCCGGCGCGCACGACGGCAAGGGCGTGATGGGCCTGGCGCCCGACGCCAAGGTCTATGCCTACAACCCCTTCGACGCCTCGGGCACGGCCAACTGGGACGACGTGACCGACGGCGTGCGCAAGCTGAAGGCCAGCGGCGCCAGCGTGGTGAACATGTCGCTGGGCGTTCCCGGCATGACGTTCGATCCGGGCTGGAACAACGTCTTCGCCGATCTGCAGACGACCCTGATCCTGAAGAACACCGTGTTCGTCGTCGCCGCCGGCAACGAGGGCGCGACCCAGACGAAGAACGTCAACTGGCTGCCGATCAACCCGTCGGTGATCATCGTCGGTTCGGTGGGCCTGGACGGCGAGATCTCCAACTTCTCGAACCGTCCGGGCGAAGCCTGTCTGTCGACCCTGGGCCTGCTGTGCCTGCCCGGTCAGAAGCTGAAGGATCGCTTCATCGTCGCCCCCGGCGAGATGATCCTGGTCTCCGACGGCAAGGGCGGCGTCGTTCGCCAGAACGGCACCTCGTTCGCCGCACCGCTGGTCTCGGGCGCCATCGCCCTGCTGCACGACCGCTGGCCCTGGCTGAAGAACTTCCCGGCCGAGACGGTCAACATCATCCTGGAATCGGCCAAGGATCTGGGCGCGCCCGGCACGGACCCGATCTACGGCCGCGGCATGCTGGACGTCGAAGCCTCGCAGTCACCGCTCGATTTCAACTCGCTGATCTGGTTCACGGTCGAGAACGGCCAGCAGAAGGCGCAGAGTGCCAGCCAGGTGCTGGGGTCGTACCAGAGCGGCAAGCAGACGACCTGGGACGCGTCGGGCGCCTACTTCTACGCCTTCGAGCCCCTGGGCCTGCTGACCAGCCGCGACTTCGCCATCCCGCTGTCGCAGAAGCTGGTCGGTCAGAACGTGACCACCAACAACGGCGCTCGGGAGCAGTTCCAAAGCTATCTGCTGGGCCGCCTGGACGACTGGGCCGCCTCCAAGGGCAAGGGCCGCTTCGCCGGCTCGATGCTGAACGGGTTCTCGACCGGCGAAATCCCGCTGGCCAACCCCTGGGGCGCGGACCTCACCGTCTCGTTCGCGCCGCGTCAGGCCCGCCAGGGCTTCCGCGACGAGGGCCCGACCCTGCAATCGGCGTTCAAGTTCCAGGGTGAGCGCTCGGCGGTCACCTTCGGCTTCGGCGATGGCGCGCCGGCGCTGACCGGCGGGGCCACGGGCTTCGCCCAGGCCGGCGACTACGACATCGACCGCGGCGGCGCCAATCCGCTGCTGGGCCTGGCTTCGGGCGGCGGTTACGCCGGCTGGAGCTACGGTGTGGGCGACAAGGTGCAGTTCAGCGCCGGGGCCATGGTCCGCGACCAGGAACGCGACACGCGCCTGCTGCGCGGCCTGGGCGTGCTGGGTAACGGTGCGGAGCGCTACGAAGCCGCCGCCCAGCTGCTGAGCATGAGCTACAAGCCGATCGAGACCCTGACCTTCACGGGGGCCTACACCCGCCTGCGGGAAGATCGCGCGCTGCTGGGCATCCAGTCGTTCGACCCCTCCGACTTCCAGGACGGCTCGACCACCGACGGCTACAGCCTGAGCCTGAACTGGGCGGCGACCGCCAAGCTGTCGGTGATGGCGACCGGCACCGTGGGCAAGACGCGCACGAACGGCGGCCAGACCCTCTCGGTCGGCAAGGACGGCCTGACCTCGACCGCCTTCCAGGTCGGCGTGGCCCGCAACGACCTGATGTCGAAGGGCGACCGCCTGCAGATCTCGGTGTCGCAGCCGATGTTCGTGGAGCGCGGCCGGCTGGACGTCAGCACGGTGCAGGTGATCGACCGCCAGACGGGCGAGATCGGCATCGCCACCCAGAGCATCGACATCTCCGGCAAGCGCCGCATCGCCGGCGAGGCGCTGTACATGCGCCCTGTCTCGGGCGGCCTGGGCGACGTGGCGCTGTTCGGCCGGGTCGAGACGCAGGGCGGCGGCGCGACCAGCGAGAGCTACACGACCGGCGCGCGCTTCCGCATAGCCTTCTAAGGACTTTAGGGCAGGCTTAAGGGATGGCGCGCTAGCCTCGGATCCATGCTCGGGGGCGCCCTATCCTTGAAACGACTGGCCGGCGCGGCGGCCGCGGCCGCCTTGCTGGTGGCGGTTCCGGCCGCGGCGGCGCCCGACGCGTTCGAGACCCGCGTGGCCGCGTCCAAGTCGGCGATGATGGTCGATCCGCAGGTCGCGCTGCGCGAGGCCGTCGCCGCCGAGAAGGCCGCCGGCGCGAAGTCCGAGCGCACCGCCACCGCCCAATGGCTGCAGGGCGAGGCGCTGCTGCGCCTGAACCGGCTGAACGACGCCAAGCCGGTGATCGCCGCGGGCCTCGCCGCCGTCGCCAAGACCCCCAACACCAAGCTGCACGGCGACCTGGTGATGGCGCAGGCCGGCGTCCAGGCGACGCTGGGCCAGGTGCAGCCGGCGTTGCAGGGCTACCAGCTAGCCTACCGGATCTTCGGCAAGGCTGGCCAGCCGCGCAGCCAGGCCATCGCGCTGCAGAACATCGGCTCAATCTACCAGGACGCCGGCGACTACGCGAAGGTGCTGCAGTACTTCGCCCAGTCGGCCGAGACCTATCCCGACGACCCGGCCCTGGTGCTGACCGCCCACAACAACATCGGCCGCGCCTATCAGGCCCAGAAGAAGCTGCCCGAGGCGCTGGCCGAATTCGAGAAGGCGCTGGTGAGCGCGCGGCAGATGGAAAGCCCGCTGCTGGAGGCCCACATCCTGACCAACCTGGCCTCGGCCGAGGTGGATCAGGGCCAACTGGAGAGCGCCGACCGGCGCCTGGCGCAGGCGCTGGCCATCACGCAGCGCGATCCGTCGGCGCGGGACTGGCAGCCCTCGGTGTGGGGCGTCGCCGCAGCGCTGGAGATGAAGCGCGGCCATCCGCGCGCCGCCGCCGACCTGCTGGAGCGCACCTTCGCCGGCGTCGACCTGGACGCCACGACCCTGGTGGAGCGCGACTTCCACGAGACGGCCTTCAAGGCCTATTCGCAGCTCGGCGACAACGACCGGGCGCTGGCGCACCTGAAGGCGTTCAAGCGGCTGGACGACGAGGCGCGAGACCTCACGGCCTCGACCAACGCGGCGCTCATGGCCGCCCAGTTCGACTATGCCAACCAGACCTCGCGCATCGCCAAGCTCAAGGCCGGCCAGCTGCAGCGCGACGTGGAACTGGCCAAGTCGCGCAACCTGATTACCGGCGTGCTGCTTGCCGGGTCGGTGCTGATCGGCCTGCTGCTGCTGGCGGGAATCCTCTCGGTCCGCCGCAGCCGCAACGCGGTGCGGGTGGCCAACGGCAAGCTCAGCTCGGCCAACGGCGCGCTGGAGAAGGCGCTGGCCGCGCGGACCGAGTTCCTGGCCACCACCAGCCACGAGATCCGCACGCCGCTGAACGGCATCCTGGGCATGACCCAGGTGATCCTGAACGATCCCAAGCTGGACGCCTCGCTGCGCGACAAGGTCGCCCTGGTTCACGGCTCGGGCGAGACCATGCGCGCGCTGGTCGACGACATCCTGGATGCCGCCAAGATTGAGACCGGCATGGTCTCCGTGGTGGCCGAGGAGATGGACCTGGCCCAGCTTTGCGACGAGACCGCGCGTCTCTGGACGCAGCGCGCGGACGAGAAGGACATCGGCCTGACCCTGGACGTGGCCAATGCGCCCGCCCGCATCGTCCAGGATGCCGGACGCCTGCGGCAGATCCTGTTCAACCTGATGTCCAACGCCATCAAGTTCACCCACGAGGGCCACGTCGGCCTGTCGGTGCGCGCCGAGCCTTCGGGCGAGGGCGAGGACCTGGTGCTGGCGGTCTCAGACACCGGCATCGGTATTCCGCCGGAGTGGCTGGAGAACGTGTTCGAGTCTTTCAGCCAGGTGGACGGCAGCATCACCCGCACCTACGGCGGCACGGGCCTGGGCTTGGCCATCTGCCGCAGCGTGGCGCGGGCGATGGGTGGCGACATCACCATCGAGAGCACGGTGGGCAAGGGTTCGACCTTCACCGTCCGCGTGCCGCTGGAGCGCGCGCCCGAGCCGGTCGCGGCGGCGCCGGTCGAGGCGCCCCAGGGCCTGCAAGACTGCCGCCTGCTGATCGTGGACGCCAATCCGCTGTCCCAGGCGGTGCTGCGCGCCGTGATGACCCCGCTGACCCGCACGGTCGAGACGGTGGGCCATTGGGAGAGCGCGACCTCGCAGGGCGGCCGGTTCGACCTGGTGCTGGCCGAGGCCAATGCGCTGGGAACCGAGACGGCCGCGCGGCTGGAGGCCCTGCAGGGCCTGGCCGACGCGATGGCGCCCGCGCCGGTGGCGGTGATGATCACCGATGCGCGCGAGGACGAGGTCGCCCACCTGCTGGCCGCCGGCGCGGCGCAGATCATCAGGAAACCTATCGCCGCTCCAGCCCTGGCAGAGGAACTGCGGGCGGGCTTCGATACGCGGGCGAAGACGGACGCGACCGCTCGTCGCGACGCCTCTGCGGCCTGATAAATAGTCATTTAAGCTGTCAGGCCTTACATGGTTAGCATCGGTGCGCCGATGTCCGCCCTGGAGCTTCCCCGCATGCGGGTCTTGTTCGTCGAGGATAACGAGGTCAACCGCCGGGTGGTGGGCGAGATGCTGCGAGCCGGCGAGATCGAAATGGCCGAGGCCGAGGACGGCGAAGCCGGCCTGCGGATGGTCGAAGAGAACGACTACGATCTGATCCTCATGGACCTCCGGATGCCCGGCATGGACGGCATGACCGCGATCCGGCACATTCGCGCCCGCCAGGACGCCAAGGCCACCGTTCCAATCATCGTCATCACCGCCGACGCCGGCGCGACCATCGAGGCCGACTGCAAGGCGGCGGGCGCGGACGACCTGGTGCTCAAGCCGGTCTCGATGGCCGCACTCTTCAACGCCATCGGCGCATTGATCGCCCGCCGCAGCCAGGGCTCGATCCTGCTGGCCTAGCGGCCGCCCCGGACATCACAGTCGAGAGCTTTCAATGATCCTGGCCGCTTTGTGGTTCGCCGCGTCCGTCGCCGCCGCGAACGATCCGATCGCACCGGCATTGGCCGGCAAGGTGCAATGTTATCAGCCGGATGTGGCGCGAAAGACCTGCATCTCCATCGGCGCCTATGCGAAGGACGCGAGCGGGGCGATCCAGAACACCGCGACCATCCTGCTGCGGCCGCAACCGCTCATTGTCATGCGGACCACGGCGCCGGTGGTGGTGAAGAACAACGCCATCTGCGGGACAATCACCGAGGGCGATCTGCGGGCCGCGCAATTCACTATCGCCGGCGCGCCGGCCGATGACGCCAACGCCGAGGCGCTGCGCAACGCGGTGCGGCCCGGCTACGCGGCCCTGCTGAACCGCGAAATCTGCACGACCTATGTCCCCGCGGGCGAGGAGATGGCCGCGCAGATCACCATCGGCGGCAAGCGGATGCCGGCGCTGGACCAGCGGGTGCGGTGGGTCTCGCCGGCCGACGGGTATGTCGTCGCGCCTTAGACGGGGGCGCGGGCGGGTTCGAGCACCAGCCGGCGCCGGGCGCGCAGCATTCCGCCGACGCCGCCGAAGCCCACGATCATCATGATCCAGGTGGTCGGCTCGGGAACCGGCGCGGCGGCGTAGCCCACGGTGTGGTTGTCGGTTTCCAGGCCGCCGCCGCTGGCGCTGAACACCACGCGGTCGAACGCCGTGGTCGAGGCCAGATTCACGAAGACGAACTTCTCGCCGTAGTCCTGGTCCTTGAAGGCGTCGGTGGGGTTGCCCTTGTAGTGCCAGTCGTCGGCCAGGGCGTTCATCACGTCCGTGCCGGTCAGGGTGAACAGCTGGGTGGAGCCGTTGAAGAGCTGGATCGTGTTGCCGGCGTCGACCGCCGAGAGCCACAAGCCCAGGTAGTTCACGCCGCCAGGCTGGGTGGTGGTCAGGTCGAGCTGATAGCTGCTCCAGGTCATGGCGTAGGCGCCGGTCCCGCCGGCGCCGCCGTACTGGTCGGCCGCAAGGATCGAGGGGCTGGAGTAGCTGCCGGTGATCACGCCGCCGGTGCCGAAATCGGTGGTGAAGTCACCGCCGGAACGGGCGTCGAACGTCTCGACGCCGGAGATCGCCAGCGGAACGGTGGTGTTTTGCTGGCCCGGCGCGCCGTAGGTCACGGTGACGGCGGCGCTGGCGGTCGAGGCGAAAAGGGTCGCGAACGCGGCGACGGCCGCGAGGGTCTGGAGCTTCATGGTCGTCGTCCCAACTGTGGTGGGGCCGACGTCCCCGAAAACGCGAGGGCCCTGTTCGCTGGTAGATACGTAAGAGAACGGCGTTCGGATACGGCGCGGAATGTCGCATCTGAACGCTGCTTACTTAAAATGGGGCGCCAGGTTATCTGGCGACGCGCAGCTCAGGGCAGGCGTCCGCTTCGGCGGTCCAGATGGCGCCCGCGATCTTCCATTGGCCGTCCACCTTGGCCAGGTCGAACACGTCGATCCCGCAGTGGACGGTCTTGCCGTCGACCTTCAGTTCGTAGGGGGCGGTGACCGTCGCCATCAGCGTTCCCCGCAACACCACCTTGGGCGACCACATCGCCTCGTGCAGGCCAGGCTTCAGGTTCTTGATGAAATCCTCGACGAGGATGCGGTTGATCTTCGTGCCGCCGCCCGGGACGGGGCGGATCGAGGTGTAGACGCTCGCGGGCAAGGTGACGGCGGCCACGGCCGCGCCGTCATGCGCCTCCATGGCGTCGAAGAACCTCTGCACCGTCGCGATGGCGGCGATGTCCTCCGGCGTGGCGGCGACGGCCGGGCCGGCAAGGGCGAGAGCTGCCAGGGCGGCGAGGATCAAGCGCATATCACGTCCCTAGGCGGTCGCGGTTACGATCCAGGTGGCCGAGCCCAGCTTCACCCCGTCCGGCGTCTCGTGTGGCGCCAGGGCGGCGCGCACGGCCGCGATGACGACCTCGCGCTGGTCGGGGTTTTCGCGCAGCTGGCGGCCGAGTGGGCCGACCTTCAGGGCAACCTCCAGCGCGGTGTCGAGGCCGCCGCTGCCGATCTTGAGGTCGAAGGGCTGAACCTCGACGCCCGCGAAACCGGCGGCGCCCAGGATGTCGCGCACCCGGTTGGCGTCGGCGAAGGCGAAGGGGCCGGGCGCGTCGGGCTCCGGGGGCGGGGCGGGCGGCAGGTGGGGGGACGCAGCCGCCATCGGCAGGACCATGATCGGGTTCTCGGCGGGCGCACGCCAGCAGACGAAGGCCAGGCGGCCGCCGGGCTTCAGCGCCTTGCGGATATTGGCGAAGGCGGCGGCCGGATCGGCGAAGAACATCACGCCGAAGCGCGAGAACGCAGCGTCGAAGCCGCCCGGTGCGAAGGGGTAGGTCTGGGCATCGGCTTCGACGAACTGGACCCCGGCCACGCCCGTGGCGTTGCGGCGCGCGGTCTCCAGCAGGGGACGTGAGATGTCGACCCCGGTCACCTGACCCTCGGGCGCGACCAGGGCGGCCAGGGCCAGGCTGGTGGTTCCGCCGCCGCAGCCGACGTCCAGCACCCGCTCGCCGGGCTTCAGATCCAGGGCGGCCATGGCGCGGCGGCCGAGGGGCTCCAACTGGCGGTCCAGCGGCGACTGCATCTCGACCCAGGTCGAACCGACGGCGTGGTTCCAGTATTCGACCTGCGGGGCGTTGGGCTCGCTCATCAGATCGCCGCCGTGGCGTCGGCCAGCCAGGCGCGCACATCCGGCGCGACAAGCGGCCCGACCAGCTCCAGCACGCGGGCATGATAGGCGTCGAGCTGGGCGCGCTCGTCCGGGCTCAGGAGGTCGCGGTCGATCAGGCGGCGATCGATGGGGGCCATGGTCAGGGTCTCGAAGCCCAGCATCGGGCGCTCGCCGCCCGGGATCGCGGCGGCGGCGGTCACCACCTGCAGGTTCTCGATGCGGATGCCGTAGCCGCCTTCCTTGTAATAGCCGGGCTCGTTCGAGAGGATCATTCCGGCCTTCAGGGCGACGGTGTTCGGCGCCTTGGAGATCCGCTGCGGGCCCTCGTGGACGCCCAAGTAGCTGCCGACGCCGTGGCCGGTGCCGTGGTCGTAGTCGAGGCCCTTCATCCAGAGCGCAGCGCGCGCAAGAATGTCGATGGCCGAGCCGGTCGTGCCGGCCGGGAAGCGGATGCCGGCCAGGGCCAGGTGGCCCTTCAGCACCAGGGTGAAGCGCTCGCGCATCTCGGCGCTGGGCTCGCCGATGGCCACGGTGCGTGTCACGTCGGTGGTGCCGTCCAGGTACTGCGCGCCGCTGTCGACCAGCAGCAGCGAGCCCTGTTCGGTGCGCTTGTTCAGCCGCTCGGTCGGCCGGTAGTGGACGATGGCGCCGTTCGAGGCCGCCCCGGCGATGGTGTCGAAAGACAGGTCCTTCAGCTTGCCCGTGGCGGCGCGGAAGGCCTCCAGCTTGCTGACCGCCTCGACCTCGTCGGGCGGGTTGATCTGCCCCTCCGTGGCCACCCAGTGCAGGAAGTTGGTCAGGGCGGCGCCGTCGCGGATGTGAGCGTCGCGGCTGCCCTGGATCTCAACCGGGTTCTTCTGGGCGCGGGGCAGGGCGCAGGGGTCCTCGGCGCGTATCACCGTCGCGCCGGCGTGGGCCAGGGTGTCGAAGTACCAGGACGAGGATTGGCCGGCGTCGACCACCACGTTCTGGCCCTTGAGCTCGGCCAGGGCGGCCGGCAGGTCGTCGGGCGTCTCCAGCCGTACCTGGTTGCCCAGCCACGCCGGCAGGTCGGCGGTGACCTTGGCGGGATCAAGGAACAGCCGCGCCGTGCCGTCCTTGTTCAGGATGGCTTGGCCGATGGGTAGGGGCGAGCGGATGACGTCGCCGCCGCGCACGTTGAACAGCCAGGCGATCGAACTGGGGGCGGTCAGCACGGCGGCGTCGCCGCCCTTGGCGGCGATCTGGGCGCCGACACGGGCGCGCTTGGCGTTGGAATCCTCGCCGGAGAACTCTGCGGGGTGCGGCACGACGGGCGCGGTCGGCTGCGACGGGCGGGCCTGGCCCCAGGCCTGGTCCAGCGGGTTGTCGTTGACGGCGACGAGTTCCGCGCCGGCCTTGGTGGCGGCGGCCCTCAGCCAGTGCAGCGCATCGGGGCTGTGCAGGCGCGGGTCGTAGCCGATCTTCTGGCCCCGCCCTGTGGCGATCTCGATGTAGGCCGGAACGCCGCCTTCCACGAGGTCGCGGATCTCGAACAAGCCTGAGTCCACCTGGTCGCGGACCTGGAGCGTGTAGCGGCCATCCACGAAGACGGCGGCCTTGTCCTTCAGGATCACCGCCGCGCCGGCCGAGCCGGTAAAGCCGGTGGCCCAGGCCAGCCGGTCGTTGGCGGCGGGCAGATATTCGTTCTGATGCTCGTCCTCGTGGGGGACCAGGAAGCCGTCCAGGCCCTGTTTCGCCATCGCCTGGCGGATCAGCGGCACATGCTTGGGGCCGAAGGAGGGGTCGGTGGTCTCGTCGAAGGTCTGGAGCATGGGCGGCATGTAAGCCGTTCAAACGCGCGCGGCAAAGGGGGGCGACGGCCGCTTATTTAATCCGGGTAAAATTGACTTCCCGAGATCCATCGGGTACGGGCGGGCCATGGACAAGCAGAGCCGGCGCGAGGCCATCCGCGAATACAAGGAAAAGAAGACCCAGTCCGGGGTCTACGCCGTGCGCTGCGCGGCAACGGCCGAGGTGTGGGTCGCGGCGTCGCGCAACATCGACGCCCAGCAGAACAGCCTTTGGTTCGGGCTGCGCAGCGGTGGCCACCCGAACAAGGGCCTGCAGGCGACCTGGGCCACGCACGGCCAGGACGGCCTCAGCTACGAGGTTCTGGAACGGGTCGAGGCCGGGGAGCTGACGCCCCTCGGCCTCGCCGATCTGGTCAAGACGCGCGAGCGCCACTGGCTGGCGGCGCTCGGCGCGAAGAAGGCCGGGGGTTAGGTCTAGCGTTCCGGCTCGGGGGTCACAGCGTCCGAGGCGGCCTTCGACGCGTCGTCCAGCACCTGGTCGGTACGGGCGGCGGCGGCGCTGGCGGCGCTTTCCGTGGCCGAGGCGGCGTTGGCGGCGGCGTTCTGCGCCGACTGGGCCGCGGTCGTGGCGGCGGCCTGGGCGTTCTGGGTGGCCGTGGCCAAATTGGCCTCGGCGGCGCCCTGGTCGCGGGCGTTCTGCAGCTCGTTGGGCGTGGTGCCCGAGTTGCTCATGAAGATGACCACGCCGACGAGGGCGATAACCGCAACAAGGGCGGCGACCCACCAGCCGGCGCCGCTGCTGCGTTCACGGATGATCACGCGCTCAGGCGTACTGGTCACGGTGGTGCGTTCGTACTGGTCCGACATTTTGTCTTCCTCCCAAGGCCCCGCTTGGACCAGCGAAGGAACGTCGCGGCAGAGGTCGGGTTCCTGCCCCTAGGCGCGACGCAGCACGAGTGTGGCCCAGGCGTCGCGATGGATGCGGCGCACCAGGCGGAAACCCTTGGACGCGTAGGCGGCGAACACCCGGCGTTCCTGGGTGCGCAGCAGGCCCGACAGGATGGCGATGCCGCCGGGCTTCAGCGCCAGCTTGATGTCCTGGGAGAGCGCCACCAGCGGCGGGGCCAGGATGTTGGCGAACACCAGGTCGTAGGGGCCGTCGTTGCGCACTAGCGGGTCGTTCAGGCCGGAAGCATGGACGAAGCGGGCCTGGGCGCCGTTCAGCGCGGCGTTCTCGTTGGCGATCCGCACGGACGGTTCGTCGATGTCGGTGCCGACGGCGATCGGCGAGCCGGTGCGCGCCGCCGCGATGGCCAGCACGCCGGTGCCGCAGCCCACGTCCAGCACGCGCTCGAACCGCCGCGCCTTCAGCAGATCGTGGAACGCCTGCAGGCAGCCGACGGTGGTGCCGTGGTGGCCGGTGCCGAACGCGGCGCCCGCCTCGATGCGCAGGTTGATGGTGCTGGCCGGCGCCAAACCCTTGTCATGGGCGCCGTAGACGAAGAAGCGGCCCGCGCGCACGGGCGGCAGGCCCGACAGCGCCATGGCCAGCCAGTCGGCGTCGGCCAGCTTCTCGGTGATCACGCGTAGGGTCGGGAACCCGGCCAGGATCGCGCCGATGGCGGCCTGTTCGTCGGGTTCATTGGGGAAGGCGTCGATGCGCCAAATGTCGCGATCCTCGTCCTCTTCGAGGATGGAGAAGGTCAGCGCCTCGGTTGCGGGCTCGGCCTCGAGGGCGGCCGCGGCGGCTTCTGCGTCGGCCCGGGGGCCGCGCGCGATGATCTGGAAGGCCTCGTCGCTCATGGGCGGGAGGCTCTAACGGTCGGGGAGGCGAAAGGCGAGGGGGTTCAGTTCTCGGCGGGATATTCGTCGCCGTCCGCCGGGGGCGCGGGCGGGGCCGGCAGGTCTGCGGTATAGACGACATTGCCGCGTTGCGAGGGATAGCTGGTGGGCTCGCGCGGTTCGTCCTGCCAACGCGCGGGCTGGACCTGGGCCGGGGCTTCATAGGTCACCACGTCGGCGGCCTGGCCGGTGTCGGCCTGATCCGCGTAGGCGATCGCCTGAAGATCCTGTCGCGGCTTCAGCGCGTCGGTGCCGATCACATAGTCGGGCACATGGCCGCCGTAGGATTGGACGCCGGCGTCGGAGCCCGAGGTCATGGCGCGCGGGCCGCCGCCCGGCATCTGGATCTGCGGCGCGGCGCGTTCGCCGGCATCGAGATCCGGATACATCGCCGAACCCATCAGCAGCCCGGCGGCCGCCGCGACGGCGACGCCGCCGAACAGGGTCTTGAGGTCACGGTTGAGGATCAGGGTCCGCATACCAGCAGTTACGCGCCGGCAGCGATTTGGTTTCAGCCCTAGAACCACTTGGCGCGCCGGAACGCGAAGAACATGGCGATACAGACCACCGTCACCCCGCCCAACACCACCATGTAGCCGTAGCGCCAGTGCAATTCCGGCATGGACTCGAAGTTCATCCCGTAAAGCCCGAACACCGCCGTCGGCACAGCCAGTATCGCCGCGCCGGCGGTCAGGCGGCGGCTGACGTCGTTCTGGCGTTGCTGCTCGAACAGGTTGGAGACCTCGAACACCGACGACAGCACGTCGCGCAGGCCCTCGATGGCGCTGGAGACCCGGCGCACGTGGTCGCCCACGTCGCGGAAGTAGGGGCGAACACTGGCGTCGAGGAAGGGCAGGTGCAGGTGCTCCAGCCGCGCGCAGACCTCTTCCATCGGCCCCAGCACCCGGCGGAACCGGGTCAGTTCCTGGCGCAGGTTGAACAGGTGGGTGACGTCCTCGCGGCTGAGGAAGGTGTCCAGCGCGCGCCGCTCGATGACCAGCACTTCCTCCTCGATCTCGTCGACGATGGGCTGGTAACCGTCCACGATGTGGTCGAGCACGGCGTAGAGGACGTAGGCGATACCGCGGTCCAACAGGGCCGGCGCCTCCTCCAGATGCCGGCGCACCTGGGTGTGGCTGCGCGCCGAGCCGCGGCGGATGGTGATGATGTAGTTGCGGCAGAGGAAGGCGCAGGTCTCGCCGTAGACGATCTCCTCGTCTTCCAGCCGCGCCGTGCGGGCGGCCACGAAGATCTGGTCGCCGTAGACGCTGACCTTGGGCAGCGGGTGGTCGCAGAGCGCGTCCTCGACGGCGAGAGGGTGCAGGCCGAAGCGGACACGCAGCCCTTCGAGTTCGGCGGGGGTGGGATCGACCATCCCGATCCAGGCGAACTGATGCGGCTGGACCGCGCGGTCGTTGGGGTCGTTCAGCCATAGCGACCGCAGCCGATGGCCTTCCGCGTAAACCCTGGCGGCTGCGATAGCCATGCGACGCTCCCCGTAGTGGCGGGATGAGACGCTATGCGGGAGCGAGCGTCCACCCCCGCCCTTTGCTCGTCATTTCCCCTTTTGATCGTCATGGCCGGGCTTGTCCCGGCCATCCAGACACGCGGGCGGTTCCGGAATGGCGCTGGCGGCGCCGCTGCACCTCACCATTCGCCGTCGGCGCTTCTGGGTGGCCGGGACAAGCCCGGCCATGACGAGCTTATTATTTGTGAGGTTCAGGTGGTTGGAGGTGAGAGAACGGCCCATCCACCTTGAAGAAGGCGGGATAGAGGTCCGCCCACTTCGGATTCTGAGCCTCGATCAGATTGATCTTCCACTCGCGCTTGTACTTCTTCAGCGCCTTCTCACGAGCGATGGCCGGCACGATGCTGTCGTACCGCTCGTACCAGACCAGACGCTTCAGACCGTGGCATTTCGTGAATCCGTCGATCAGCCCCTCGCGATGCTGATGAACACGCCTTGGCAGGTCGCTGGTGACGCCGATGTACAGCGTGCCGTGCTGGCCACTCGCCATCATGTAGACGGCGTTCAGTCCGACTTCTCCACGAAGCTGTCGATGACCTTCTTCTCGCCGGCCTTCTCGAACTCGACGGTCAGCTTGTTGCCCTCGACGCCCTTTACCGCGCCGTAGCCGAACTTGATGTGGAAGACGCGGTCGCCGCGTTTGTAGGCGCTGGCGGGGGAGCTTGCGGAGACGGCGACCAGGCGGCCGTCGCCCTCGATGGCCTGCTGCCGGCCAGGGTGGCTGCCGCGGTACTGGTTGGCCTGGGCGCGGCGCCAGCCGGGGGACGAATAGCCGCCGCCGAATTCGGGGTCGGCGTCCCAGCGGCTGCCGTGCTGCTGCATGCCCGGGCCGCCGCCGTAGTAGCCGGTCTCGGAACTGGCCTCGACGTTGGCCGGGGGCAGTTCGTCGACGAAGCGGCTGGGGAGCTGGCTGGTCCAGCGGCCATAGACTTGGCGGTTGGCGGCGAAGGAGATACGGGCCTCTTCCCGGGCGCGGGTGATGCCGACGTAGGCCAGTCGGCGCTCCTCCTCCAGGCCCTTCTCGCCCTTCTCGTCCATGCTGCGCTGGGAGGGGAAGACGCCTTCCTCCCAGCCGGGCAGGAAGACCAGGGGAAACTCCAGCCCCTTGGCCTGGTGCAGGGTCATCACCTGGACGCTGTCGGCCGACGAGCCGCGGTCCAGGTCCATGACCAGCGAGATATGTTCCAGATAGGCCTCGAGGGTCTCGTAGCCGGCCATCGACTGGACCAGCTCCTTGAGGTTCTCCAGCCGACCTTGGGCCTGGGGCGATTTGTCGAGCTTGAGCGCGTCGGTGTAGCCGCTCTCCTCCAGCACCGCCTCCATCAGGCGGGCGTGGTGGATCTGGGTCGCCTGGCCGCGCCAACGGTCGAGGTCGCGCAGGAAGTTGGACAGCGAGGTGCGGGTGCGGGCGGCCAGTTCGTCGGTGCGGACGATCTCCTCGGCCGCCTGGCTGAGGGTGCGGTAGCGCGTGGCGCCCGACGCCTCGCCCAGCTCGACGATCTCGCCGGTGCGGCCGTCGAACAGGGGACTGTCGTCGTGCAGGCTCTTGGGCCGCTGCGCCGCCAGGACATGGAGGCGCTGGACGGTGGTGTCGCCGATCCCGCGCTTGGGCGTGTTGACGATCCGCTCGAAGGCCAGGTCGTCGGCAGGCGACTGGATCAGCCGCAGGTAGGCGATGGCGTCGCGGATCTCGGCGCGTTCGAAGAAGCGAGGGCCGCCGATGACCACATAGGGGATCTGCAGCAGGACGAAGCGCTCTTCGAACGATCGCATCTGGAACGAGGCGCGGACCAGGATGGCCATGTCGCGGTACTTGCGGCCGGCGCGCTTGGCCTTTTCGATCTCGTCGGCGATCAGCCGGCTCTCGGCGTCGCCGTCCCAGATGCCGCGCACGACGACCTTCTGGCCGTCCTGGCTGTCGGTCCACAGCGTCTTACCCAGCCGGCCCTTGTTGGTGGCGATCAGGCCCGACGCGGCGGCCAGGATGTGGCTGGTGGAGCGGTAGTTGCGCTCCAGCCGCACGACCTTGGCGCCCGGGAAGTCGCGCTCGAAGCGCAGGATGTTGTCCACCTCGGCGCCGCGCCAGCCGTAGATCGACTGGTCGTCGTCGCCCACGCAGCACAGATTCTGGCTCTTCTGGGCCAGCAGACGCAGCCACAGGTACTGGGCGACGTTGGTGTCCTGGTACTCGTCCACCAGCAGGTATTTGAACCGGTCGTGGTACTCGGCCAGCACGTCGGGCCGACTGACGAAGATGGTCAGGTTGTGCAGCAGCAGGTCCCCGAAGTCGCAGGCGTTCAGGATGCGCATCCGCTCCTGGTAGAGCCGGTACATCGCCTGGCCCTTGCCGTTGGCGAAGGTCTGAGCCTCGGCTGGCGGCAGCTGGTCGGGCCGCCAGCCGCGGTTCTTCCAGTGATCGATCAGCCCCGCCAGCGCCTTGGGCGTCCAGCGCTTGGTGTCGATGTTCTCGGCCTCGAGCACCTGTTTGATCAGCCGCTCCTGATCGTCGGTGTCGAGGATGGTGTAACTGGACTTCAGGCCCACCAGCTCGGCGTGCTTACGCAGGATCTGGGCGGCCACCGAGTGGAAGGTGCCCAGCCAGCGCAGGCCCTCGGCGGACGGACCGATGATGTGGGCGATCCGCTCGCGCATCTCGCGGGCGGCCTTGTTGGTGAAGGTGACGGCCAGCAGCTCCCACGGCCTGGCCCGGCCGGTGGCCAGGATGTGCGCCAGGCGGGTGGTCAGCACCTTGGTCTTGCCGGTCCCCGCGCCGGCCAGCACCAGCACCGGGCCGTCCACGGCCTCGACCGCCGCCCGCTGCTCGGGGTTCAGCCCCTGGAGGTAGTCGGCCGGCCGCGCGTCGACGCGGGCGAGGTCGCTGATACGGGGTGCAGGCAGGTCGGAGGATTCGAACGATGACATCGGAACATATGTAGCACAAAGACTTGCGGGCTTAAGGGGCGGATCGGCTCGACGTCATTTCCTTTTGCTCGTCATGGCCGGGCTCGACCCGACGATGACGAGAACGGGCGAGGCGGCTAGAAGGTCTGTATGACGTCGCCCGCCGTCCCCGCGCCAAGCGCCAACGCCCGCATGCTGCGCCTCGCCGGGGGGATCGTGGTCGTGTGGTCGGCGGTGGCGCTGTTGCTCGCCACGCAGGGCTATCTCACCAGCGGACGCAGCCAGTCGTGGTGGCCGTCGCTGGGCTATTCGGTCGCGATCTTTTCGGTATGGGCGGTGCTGACGGCGCCGATCCTGGTGGCGGTGCGGCGGATCGAGGCGTCGCATGCGAGCCTGGTTCAGCGTGGGGCGATCTACGCGGCGGGGCTGTTGGTGGTGGCCGCCCTGCATGTGGGCCTGTTCGCGCTGGTCTTCTGGCCGATCTACAACGACGGGGGCCGCATCCCGAGCCGGTGGGCGATGGGCGAGCTGATGTTCGTCCGCAACCTCGGCACCAATGTGATCTTCTACGCGGGCATCGTCGCGGTCGGGCTGTTCGTGGCGCGGCGCGAGCGGCGGCCGGCGCCGGCGGCGCCCGACGTGCTGCGCGCCCGCAGCCGGGGGGCGGTGCGGATCGTACCGCTGGATCAGGTCGACTGGATCGAGGCGGCGGGGAACTATGCCCAGGCGCATACGACAACGGGGACGGTGCTGCTGGACGAGTCGCTGGCGTCGCTTGCCGCGCGGCTGCCGGCGGAGCGGTTCGCGCGGATCCACCGGCGCGCCATCGTGCGGCTGGACCGGATCGTCGAGGTGCGCAGCCTGGGGCGCGGCGACGCCGACGTGGTGCTCAGTTCCGGCCCGGCGCTGCGGCTCAGCCGCCGGTATCGCGACGCCCTCTCGGCCCTGCTGAACGGGCGCTGACCCGCTCGTCACGGCGGCGGTCCCTCTCGCGGACCCGGGCCTTCCGGCGCGCACCCGTCGGCGCCATGCGGAGGGCATGAAACAACTTCGTCTCGCCGCCCTCGCCTTGGGCTTCGCCGCTGGCTTCACCGGCCAGCTCCATGCCGCCACCGCGCCGCTGGACGGTGTCTATGTGGTGGGGGCGATCCAGCGCCTGCACGCCACCGAGCCGTCGTTCTCGTTCGACGACCTGCGCCGGATCATCGACGCGGTGCGGCCCGACGTCCTGGTGCTGGAGGTCCGCCCCGACGAACTGGCCGAGCGCAAGGACACGCAGGGGCGACCGGAGTATCCGGCGGTGGTCTGGCCCTGGCTCGCGGCGCATCCGGCGACAGCCCTGCCCATGGAGCCGGGCGGCAAGGCGTTCGAGGCCATGACCGGCGATGCGGGCCGCCGCTTCGAGGCCTTCGCGAAGGAACAGCCGGAGGCCGACGCCTACATGACCCGCCTGGGCCGCGCGCTGTCGAGTGTCCTGCAGGACCATTGGCGCCATCCCGCCGACGCCCACGACGCCGTCACGCGCGATCTGATCCGCGCCCAGGGCCTGGCGCAGGCGAAGCTGGGCGGGGAGGGGTTCGCGACCAGCCAGGCCGCCTGGGACGGCTACATGGTGGACCGCACCCGCGAGGCGATCGCGGCGCATCCCGGCAAGCGCATCCTGGTGCTGGCCAGCTATCGCAACCTGAACGCCTTCCGCACCGGGCTGACGGGCGAGGCGCGTCTGGTGGACATGGAGCCGTGGCTGCGCGAGGCGCTACCCGCCGCGAGCGTGCGCTAGGGCGGCGATCCGACAGGCGGAGGCGAGGGGGCGTCCGGCGCGTCCCCGGTCGATGCTGACGATCAGAGCGGCCAGACTGGAGCCCCGCTGGGCCGCCATCTCGTCCAGCACGGCCCAGAACTCCGGCTCCAGCGCGATGGAGGTCGCGTGGCCGGTCAGCAGGACGGAGCGCTTTTTCAAGGCGGGCATGCGCCTCCTGTTTACGAACTTTGGGCTACGAAAAACTAGCCCCTTGCAAAAAGATGACGGGGGCGTCATTTTCATGAGCAGTAGGCTCAATCAGGACTCCCCTCCTATGGCTATGACCGCCGACGCCGCCGATTTCCGTTCCGAACCCCGGCTCGTGTCGACGAAGATGGACTGGGGCCATGCGCTTCGGTCGCTGCGTCGCCTGCTGGCGGACAAGGACGACACCCACCAGGTCTTCGAGATCATGCGCGCCCTGAACGGCGCCTCGACGGCCAATGGCTATCAGCGCCTGCTGACCACGGTGGAGGGCGGTCGCATCGCCTTCGAGCGCAAGGAATTCGCCGACCGGCTGATGGACGACGCCTGGTTGGACAGCCTGCCCGAGGGCAGCGTCGGCGCCGCCTATCGCAACTTCATCCGCGCCGAGAACCTCTCCGCCGAAGGCCTGGCCGACGTCAGCCGCGAGGGCCGCAACGGCGATATCGACGAAGCGCACCCCTATGCGTGGTTCGGCCGCCGGACCCGCGACGTCCACGACATCTGGCACATCCTGTCGGGCTACCACCGCGACGCCACGGGCGAAGCCTGTCTGGTGGCGTTCTCCTACGCTCAGACCAAGGGGCTGGGCTGGGCGCTGATCGCCCTGGGCGCGGCTTCGCGGGCCCGCAAGGACAAGCAGTATCCGTACGTGAAGGCGATCTGGCAGGGCTACAAGCGCGGCAAGGCTGCTCAGTGGCTGCTGGGCCAGGACTACGAGCGCCTGATGGCCGAGCCGCTGGAGGCCGCCCGCGCGCGCCTCGGTATCACCCCGGCCACCATCTACAATTCGATCCCGGCCGACGTCCGCGACGGCGCGGTCCCGAAAGCGGCCTGATCCAAATCGCTCTCATCCCCGCATGCGCGGGGATTGAGTAGGGGCGCTATTCTTCCCGCTTCTTGCCTTCGAGCTCGCGGCGGGTCCGCTCGGCGTCCAGCTTCGAGCCGAGCTTCTCGCCTTTGGTCTGGCCGAACCGCACACGGTTCTCCGACGCCTGCGTCTTGCCGGCGGCGCGGGCCTTGGCCTTGCGGGCTTTGTTGAGATTGATCAGCTCGGCCATGAACCCTGACGCCCGGCGCTCGTTATCCCGTCCCAACGACGAGGAGAACACTATGATCCAGGCCTCAGAAATCCGCGAGCACATGGAAGTTGTCGGGTCCGACGGCGGCCATGTGGGCAAGGTGGACCATGTCCACGGGACGGACATCGAGCTGTCCAAGCTGGACCTCGGCTCCGGCCTCAAGCACCACCTGATCCCGATCACCTGGGTCGAGACGATCCAGGACGACAAGGTTCGCCTGAACCTGACCAAGGACGCCGCCAAGGCGGGATGGCGCGAGAAGCACTAGCGCCGTCGCCTTGACAGGTTGATCGACCCATCGGAACCCTCGGCTCACAAGCCGAGGGTTTCCGTTGAAGTCAGTCGTTTCGTTCGCTGCCGCGCTGGCCGTCGCCGCCGCGCCCTTCAGTTCGTACGCCGCGCCACAGGTGTGCGCCGACTGCGTGAAGGCCAACATGGAGGTCCTGACCAGCGATGCCCTGCGGGGCCGCGCCTGTGGGACCGAGGATGAGCACGCCGCGGCGCGCTTTGTCGCCGACAAGCTGAAGTCCTACGGGGTGAGGGGTGCGGGTCCCGACGGTGCGCATCTGCAACGGGTCGACTACCAGGTCCTGACCTACGCGGCGCCGCCGGCGCTGAGCGTCGGTGCGATCCGGTTCACCCAGGGCGACAGCGTCGTCCTGATGAACCCGAAGGCCGAGGCGTCGGGTGAGATCGTGGTGTTGGGTCCCGCCTCGGATCCCGCGGTCGCCGCGGGCAAGGTCGTCGTTCTGGACGGCGCAGTGAGCGCGAACGTCAGCGGACCGATCTTCAGGGCGGGCGCAATCGCCCTGGTCGTCGCGGCGACCGAGCCGGTGCTGACGAATTGGGCCGACTTGGCCACGCGCGCGCCACCCGCCGGGGACGGCGGTTCGCGCAACACGATCTTCGCCACGCCCGAGGCCTATCAGGCCCTGCGCGCGGCCGCGGGGCAGATCGCGACGATCGCCGCGCCGCGCGGCGCGCCGCTGACGAAGACCACGTACAATGTTCTGGGCCTCATCCCCGGCAAAGCCGCCGACGCCGACAAGCACGCGATCCTGCTGAGCGCGCATTACGACCACGTGGGCGTCCGCGGCGGGGCGATCTATCGCGGCGCCAACGACGATGCGTCGGGCACCGCGGCGGTGCTGGAGTTGGCGCGGATTCTGGCTAAGGAGGCGCCCTCGAAGCGCACGGTCCAGTTTGCGTTGTTCGGCTGCGAGGAGGCGGGCGGCCACGGCGCCAAGTACTTCCTGGCCCATCCGCCGCTGCCGCTAGGCGACATCGCCGCGAACCTCGAATTCGAGATGATCGGCCTTCCGGATCCGCAGCGGCCCAAGACGTTGATGCTGACCGGCTGGGAGCGCTCGAACCTGGGGCCGACGCTGAAGGCCCAGGGCGCCGACATCGGCCCGGACCTCTATCCCGAGCAGAACTTCTTCGCCCGCTCCGACAACTACGCGCTGGCCCTCAGGGGCGTGGTCGCCCAGACCATCAGCGCCTGGCCCACCCCGCCGACCTATCACGACAAGACCGACGACCTGGCCCACATCGACCTGGGCTTCATGACGGGGGTCATCCAGTCGATGGTCAAGCCGGTCCGGTGGCTGCTGAACAGCGATTTCCGGCCGGAATGGAACGCGGGTCAGAAACCCTAGCGCTTGCGGTGATAAGTGAGGGCCAGGGCCAGGCAGTGGCGTAGGGCCTCCTCGGGCGGCGGCTCGGCCGTCGAGAAGATCAGCGCGCGCTGGACTTCGAACGCGAAGGCGTCGGGGTAGAGCAGGCGATAGCTGTCCAGCAGCGTGGTCTTGCAGTTGACGTAGACCGCATAGAGCTCGGGCGAGCCCTTCACGGCGTCGATGCGGACCGTGGTGCCGACGCGCGGCCTGGCCGGAAGATAGGCCGGCTGGCCCCACTTCAGGGTCTCGATCAACTCCACGCCGGCGGCTCGCGCGGACTCCAGGATCAGTAGGCGAACGTAATCCAGCGCCTCGCGCATCGCCGGCGGATAGGCGTCGAAGACGGCGCGGACCTTGGGATCCGACGCCGCCTCGCTCATTTCACGTTCGCGCAGAAGCGCTGGATGCGCTGGCAGGCGTCTTCCAGCACGCTGTTGGCCGTGGCGTAGCTGATGCGGAAGAACGGCGAGAGGCCGAACGCCGCGCCGAACACCACCGCCACGCCCTCGGTCTCCAGCAGCTCGACGGCGAAGTCGGCGTCCGAGGTGATGATCTTGCCCGACGGCGCGGTCTTGCCGATCAGCGCTTCGCACGACGGATAGACGTAGAACGCGCCCTCGGGCGTCGGGCACTTGATGCCGTGCGCCTGGTTCAGCATTGAGACCACCAGGTCGCGGCGGCCTTCGAACAGCTTGGCGTTCGGCTTGATGAAGTCCTGCGTGCCATTCAGCGCCTCGACCGCCGCCCACTGGGACACGGAGGAGGGGTTGGACGTGGTCTGGCTCATCACCTTGGCCATGGCCTTGATCAACGGCTCGGGGCCGGCCGCGTAGCCGATCCGCCAGCCGGTCATGGCGTAGGCCTTGCTGACCCCGTTCATGGTCAGGGTGCGGTCGTAGAGCGCCGGCTCGACCTGGGCGATGGTGGTGAACTCGAAGTCGCCGAACACCAGGTGCTCGTACATGTCGTCGGTCAGGATCCAGACCTGCGGATGGCGCAGCAGGACATCGGCCAGGGCTTTGAGCTCGGCGCGGGTGTAGGCGGCGCCGGACGGGTTCGAGGGCGAGTTCAGCAGGATCCACTTGGTGCGGGGCGTGATCGCCGCTTCCAGGTCGGCGGGCTGCAGCTTGAAGCCCTGCTCGGCCGTGCTGGCCACCGCCACCGGCTTGCCGCCGGCCAGCAGGACGATGTCCCAGTAGCTGACCCAGTAGGGCGTGGGCACGATCACTTCGTCGCCCGGGTTCAGCGTGGCGATCATGGCGTTCCAGATCACCGGCTTGCCGCCCGGCGACACGTTCACCTGGCTGGTCTTGTAGGTCAGGCCGTTCTCACGCTGGAACTTGGCGACGATGGCTTCCTTCAGTTCCGGAATGCCATCGACGTTGGTGTACTTCGTCTTGCCATCGCGGATCGCCTTGATGGCGGCTTCCTTGATGTTGTCCGGGGTGTCGAAGTCGGGCTCGCCGGCGGCCAGGCCGATCACGTCTTTCCCCTGGGCCTTGAGCTCTCGGGCTTTCGCATCCGCCGCCAGGGTGGCGGAGGGCTTCACGCGGGCAAGAGCAGCGGATTCCAGGGACATGATGGAGAAGGCTCCCAGCTAAGGTTCGGACGGGCGCGGGTGTAACCCATGCTGCGCCGCATTCAAACCCGCCGGGAGCCAGCTCTCTCCAGAGCTTGTGGGGCCGAGGCGCGCCTCAGACGAAGTTGGTCAGGCCGATGTCCGCCAGGGTGCGTCCGGTCAGTAGAATCGAGATGTCCGCGCCGTCCTGCGGATCGCCGGTGTCGGCGAAGACATAGACGTCGTTCCCCACCTGGGCCGCCACATAGGTCGCGCCGGCCGCCGAGATATGTTCGTTGGCGATCTGCACCGCTGCCTCGTAGCTGCTGGCCACGAACTCGGAGTAGCTGCGCGGCAGGATCGCGTTGGACCCGAGGATGCTGACGGCGGCGAAGTGGAGTTCGTCGCCGGCCTCCCAGTCGCGGATCTCGGCTTCGACGCCGACCGACGGCTCGGTCTTGGTCACGAATTCGAAGTGGTCGCGGCCCTCGCCGCCGAACAGGATGTCCCGACCCGCGCCGCCCGACACCAGGGTGTCGTTCCCGGCGCCGCCGTTCAGGGTGGAGGCTTCCGGCCCCTGGCTGACCAGCTGGTCGTCGCCATCGCCGCCGCTCAGCGAATCCGCGCCGAACCCGCCGCTGAGCGTGTCGCCGCCCGCGCCGCCGACCAGGGTGTCGTTCCCCAGGCTGCCGAACAGGTCGTCGTCGCCGAGGTCGCCGGAAATCCAATCGTCGCCGGCCGCGCCGCCGATGAAGTCGTTCCCCTGGCCGCCATAGAGCGTGTCGTTTCCGCCGCCGCCGACGATCTCGTCGTCGCCCAGGTTGCCGTGGGCCCAGTCGCCAGCCTCGCCCGAGACTGGGCTCTGCTGGTTGGAGGTGTAGATCAGGTCGTCGCCCTGGCCGCCGTAGATGATGTCGGAGCCCTCGCCGCCAACCAGCACGTCGTGGCCGCCGTTGCCCTGCAGCAGGTCGCGTCCGCCGCCGCCGACCAGGCTGTCGTCGCCCGGACCGCCATACAGGCCGTCGTCGCCCGCGCCGGCGGTGAAGCGGCTGTCGCCCGCGTCGCCGATGAAGAGCTGCGATCCGTCGCCCATCACCAGGGCGCCGACGTTGGACAGCTGGACCAGATCGGTGGAGAACACCACCGTCCGGCCCTCGTAGGTCACCAGGATCCGCGGAACCTCGGGCGTCAGCACAGTCGGGTCGTAGGCCTGGTAGGCGACGCTGACCGTGCGGGCGGGCCCGCCGCTGAAGGTCACGGTGTCGCCTGCCTTGATGGCCAGCGCCTGCTCGGCGGTGATCTTATCGAATGCGTACTCGAGCAAGCAGCGGCTCCCGGCTCGGCCAGTTGTACCGATCAGATCGCCCATGTTGCGTAAAAACGCAACTCACATAGGCGCAGTGGACCGGGATCAGAAGCCCAGATCGCCGGCGTTGCAAAGGCTACGGCCGATCGACAGCGCCCCGTCGTCGACGATTTCGCCAGCCCAGGGGGCGGATTCCGGCGGCGGAACCTCGTCGTCCGGGGGCAGGACCACGACCGGTTCGTCGTCCGCCGGGGGCGCCTCCTCGTCCACGCTGGGGACCGGATCGGGCGCCCGCGGGGTGTATTCGCCCCACTTGCCGTGCCGCTCGTACCAATAGTTCGCGTAGTCCTCGACGGTGTTGCCGCCCACGCGATCGACCCAGGCCGACGAATTGTGGTCGTTGTTGCGGCCGTAGAACTCGGTGAAGAACGCGCGGAACACGTCGGGCCGGTCGGTCAGGATGTGGCTGAGCGGAATGCCGTCCGAGGTGGTCCGGCCCGTCTCCTCGATCCCGGGCAGCAGGCGCGGCGCGCCGTCTTCGGTGGGGGCGCCGGCTGTGTCGCCGCCACGCGCGCCGTAGCCTTCCCAGCGGCCGTGATGCTCGTACCAGTAGTTGGCGTAGTCCTCGACGCCGAAGCCGCCGACACGATCGTACCAGGCGGTCGAGTGGGTGTCGTTGCCGGCGCTGTGGAACTGCTGGAAGTAGGCGGCGAACACGTCCGGCCGGTCGGCGAGGATCTGGCCCAGCGGAATGCCGTCGCGGGTGGTGCGGACCGCCAGCTGGTCGTCGACCAGCGCGCGCAGATAGCCGTCCGACGTCGCCGCCAGGGCCGTCGACTCATCGTCCGTGGCCATCCAATCGAAATTCCGCAATCCCGCCTCCCGCTCTCGTTAGTGTGCGGGAAGATGCCGTGGCCACCGGCTGGCGCAATTGTAAGAAACTTATAAGGAAAGCCGTCCCACGGCAGAGCTAGGGCGGTTTACGGCGGCCTTGACCCCGACACACGAACACGCGACCCCTCGCGCCGAATGCGCCGGATCTTTTCCTTCCTCTCGAACTTGGACGCTCAGGCGTGGCGGACCCTGCTGGTCTCGTTCGTGCTGTTCGGCGGCGTGGGCGTCGTGTTCTTCTTCGGCGCCCAGATGCTGGGGTTCGACGGCGAGCGGACGCTGGAGGGCTGGCTGGGCGCGGCGCGGGGACCGTGGTCGCTGCCCGTGGCCGTGGCGGCCTTCGCGGCGCTGGCTTTCGTCGGCACGCCGCAGATCGTGCTGATCGCCGCCGCGGTGGTGGCGTTCGGACCGCTGACGGGCGCCGCCTACAGCTGGATCGGCACCATGGTCTCGGCGCTGGTCGGCTTCTACCTGGGGCGGAAGGCCGGCGCCCGCACCTTGGACCGGTTCTCCGGGGAGGGGGTTCGGCGGTTCATGGGGCTGGTGGGCGAGAACGGTTTCCTGGCCAGCCTGATCGTGCGCCTGGTGCCTTCGGCGCCGTTCATCGTCGTCAACATGGCGGCCGGCGTGACGCCGATGCGGGCGCGGGACTTCGTGGCCGGCACGGGCATCGGCATCGTACCCAAGATCGCGCTGACGGCCTCGGCCGGCGCCTCGATCGTCCAGTTGATGCAGGGCGAGATTGCCGGGCATTGGGTTGAACTGGTGGTCGTCGCCGCCATCTGGCTGGGTATCGGCTGGTTCGCGCGGCGCTGGCTGCAGCGGCGTGGGAAGGACGACGGGGGAACGGACGGGGAATGATCAAGCTGTTCTGGTCGCCGGGATCGTGCGCGTTGGCGTCGCACATCGCGCTGGAGGAGGCGGGCGCGCCCTACGAGGCCGTGCGCACCAATCTGCGCGAGAAGGCCAACCTGACGCCGGAATATCTGGCGCTGAATCCCAAGGGCCGCGTGCCGGCGCTGGTCACCGACCAGGGCGTGCTGACCGAGAACGTCGCCATCCTGGCCTGGATCGCCCATGCGTTCCCGGAGGCCAGGCTGGCGCCGACCGATCCGTGGGCCTTCGCTCAGGCCCAGGCGTTCAACACCTACTTGGCGTCCACGGTCCATGTCGCCTACGCGCACCGGATGCGGGGCTATCGTTGGGCCGATGAGGAGAGTTCGTTCGAGGACATGCGCCGAAAGGTCCCGCAGACCATGAGCGCCGGCTTCCAACTCATCGAGGATGAGTTCCTGAGAGGCCCGTTCGTGCTGGGCGAGGCCTTCTCGATCTGCGACGCTTACCTCTTCACCCTGGCGGACTGGTTGGAAGGCGCCGGCGTCGACCCGAAGCAGTTCCCCAAAGTGTACGCGCACCGCGAGCGGGTCCGGGCGCGGCCGGCGGTCGGCAAGGTTCTTGCCGCCGAGGCGGCGTAAGGCCACGCTGGACGCAAGATGCTTGCGGCTACGCGGTCGTTTCGGTACAGACCACGCCATGCGCACGCGGCTCAACAGCCTGCTTCTTCTCTCGCTGGGGCTTAGCCGCCCCTGGGCGCCTCTCTAGGCACGCGCATCTTCGCGGCCGGGCGACCAGGGGTCTGACACCTCCGTCCCCAGAACTGAACATCGCGAAGAGACCAGAGAAATGACCGCCCCCGTAAACGATTCCGCCCCGGCCGCACGCGACCGCGTCATCGTCTTCGACACCACCATGCGCGACGGCGAGCAGTCGCCCGGCGCCTCGATGTCGCACGACGAAAAGCTGGAACTGGCCAAGATCCTCGAAGACATGAAGGTCGACGTGATCGAGGCCGGCTTTCCGATCGCCTCGAACGGCGACTTCGAGGCCGTCCGCGCCATCTCCGAGATCGTGACCGAGAGCGTCGTCTGCGGCCTGGCCCGCGCCGGCATGGCCGACATCGACCGCTGCGCCGAGGCGATCAAGAAGGCCAAGCGCGGCCGGATCCACACCTTCCTGTCCACCAGCCCCAGCCACCGCGACCACATCCTGCATGCCTCGCAAGAGGACATCCTGGAGATGATCACCAAGTCGGTGACCCATGCGCGCAACCTGTGCGGCGACGTGGAATGGTCGGCGCAGGACGCGACGCGGACCGAGCAGGACTTCCTGCGCCGCTGCGTCGACGCCGCCATCAAGGCCGGCGCGACCACGATCAACCTGCCGGACACGGTCGGCTACAGCTATCCGTCCGAGTACGCGGACATGTTCCGCGACGTGATCCAGAACGTCGAGAACGCCGACCGCGTGATCTTCTCCACCCACTGCCACAACGACCTGGGCCTGGCGGTCGCGAACAGCCTGGCCGGCGTCCAGGGCGGCGCGCGGCAGGTGGAAGTGGCCGTCAACGGCATCGGCGAGCGCGCCGGCAACGCGGCGCTGGAAGAGATCGTCATGGCGCTGCGCGTCCGTGGCGACACGCTGCCGTTCTACACGGGCATCGAGACCCAGCACATCACCCGGGCCAGCCGCTACGTCTCGGCGATCACCGGCTTCCCGGTGCAGTTCAACAAGGCGATCGTCGGCAAGAACGCCTTCGCCCACGAGAGCGGCATCCACCAGGACGGGATGCTGAAGGACCGCGGCACCTACGAGATCATGCAGCCCGAGGACGTGGGGCAGGGCGGCTCGAACCTGGTGATGGGCAAACACTCCGGCCGCCACGCCTTCCGCGAGAAGCTGAAGGACCTGGGCTACGAGCTGGGCCAGAACGCGCTGAACGAGGCGTTCCAGCGCTTCAAGGACCTGGCCGACAAGAAGAAGCATGTCTTCGACGACGACATCATCGCCCTGGTGGACGACGCGCTGGCGAGCAGCGCCGACAAGGTTCAGGTCAAGCACCTGCGGGTGATCGCCGGCACCGAGGGGCCGCAGGAAGCGTTCCTGACGGTGACCATCGACGGCGTCGAGAAGTCGGCCAACGCCACCGGCGACGGCCCGGTGGACGCGGTGTTCAACGCCATCCACGCGGTCGTGCCGCATGCGGCCATCCTGCGCCTGTTCCAGGTGCACGCGGTGACCGAGGGCACGGACGCCCAGGCGCAGGTCTCGGTCCGGCTCGAGGACGACGGTCGGATCGCCACCGGCTCGGCGGCCGACACCGACACGCTCACGGCCTCGGCCAAGGCCTACGTCAACGCGCTCAACAACCTCTTCGCGCGCAAGGAAAAGAGCGCGCCGGGCAAGGTCGCCAGCGGGTTCTGACCTAGCTTCCCTCCCTTTGGTGGGAGGGACAGCTCGCCGGAGGCGAGCAGGTTGAGGGCGTGTGGATCACGCGCCCACGCCTCGCTCTGGCCGCCACTCCCTCACCCTGGCCGCTTTGCGGCCTGTCCCTCCCCATCAAGGGAGGGAAGGAGCTCGGATGCTCTGGATTCTACTCACCCTGGTGGCCGCGCCGCTGCAGGTGGCGCGAAACGCCATGCAGCGGGGGCTGGTCGGCGACGCTGGGCCGTGGGGCGCCACGTTGGTGCGCTTCCTGTTCGGCCTGCCGTTCTCCATCGCCATCTTCGCGGTCGCCAACGCGCTGACGCCCGACGCCACGCCGCACTGGGGCCTGCCATTCTGGTCCGGCGCGATCATCGGCGCGATCAGCCAGGTCACCGCAACGGCGATCCTGCTGATGGCCATGAGCCGCTCGGGCTTCGCGGTCGCCACCATGTTGCAACAGTCGTCGTTGCCGCTTGCCGCGATCATGGGCTGGCTGGTGCTGGGCGACCGACTGAGCGCGGGCGTGTGGGGCGGCGTCGGCGTGGCCACCGCCGGCCTGCTGGTGCTGTCCTGGCCTCGGCGCGGCCACGGCCGCGCCGACCTGCTGGGCGGGCTGCTGGGCCTGGCGTCCGGCGCCAGCTTCGCCGTGGCGTTCAATGGTTTCCGCCAGGCGGGGCACTCGCTGGACCCCGCCCATCCGCTGTTCTCGGCGACGGCGGCCCTGGTGGTCGCCCAGGCGATGCAGTCGCTGGTGCTGACCTCGATCCTGGCCGTCGTCCGGCCCCAGGCGCTGCGGTCGGTGACCGGGGCTTGGAAGTCGTCGCTGGCGGCGGGGTTCTTCGGCTCGGCCGCCTCGGCCTGCTGGTTCGGCGCGCTGGCAATGGCTCCGGCCGCGCCGGTGCGGGCCGTGGGCCTGATCGAGGGGCCCATCGCGGCTGCGGTGGGACGCAAGCTGTTCCGCGAGAAGCTGCGCGTGCGCCAGTGGGTCGGCGGCGGGCTCACGGCGGCCGGCCTGTTGCTCTGCGCCCTGGGCTAGTTCTTCTTCACGAACTCGGCGCGCAGGACGAGGCCCTTGATGGCGTCGTGGCGGCAGTCGATCTCCTGGGCGTCGCCGGTCAGGCGGATCGAGCGGATCACCGTGCCGCGCTTCAGCGTCTGGCCGCCGGCGCCCTTGACCTTGAGGTCCTTGATCAGGGTCACCGCGTCGCCGTCGGCCAGCAGGTTGCCCACCGCGTCGCGCACCTCGACCGCACCGGCCGCTTTCGCGCGCTCCGCGGCGTCGGCGGCGCTGATCCACTCGCCGGTGGCCTCGTCGAAGACGAAGTCGTCGTCGCTCATGATGGTCCTCGCCGGCAGGTGTGGCGCCGGCCTTAGAGCGTTCGCCGGGTCGGCGCCAGCCGGAGCCTTAGTCGTGCGAATGCGGGGTTCCGCGCCCCGACCCCAGGTTCACGATCTCGATCGAGGTCACCAGCCTTGCGCTGCGCGCCGGTCGCAGGTCGCCCTCGGCCACCACCTTGAACGGCCCGTCCTTGGCGTCGAGCGCGGCGCCGTCGGCTTTATCGGCGAGGATCACGCGGTTTGCCCTGGTGCCGGGGTCCAGCTCGGCCAAGCCATAGACCACCGCATATCCGTCGGACGCCCGAACCACGACGGCGTTGGCCAGCGCCGGTCCATGCAGGTCCTTGCCCGTCGGCGCGCCCGCCTTGGCCAGCACGTCGAGCAGCAGAGGCCCCTCATAGGTGTGCTTCTGCCCGTGGGCGTCGAACAGGAAGCTCACCCGAGGAAGCTTGGCGACCTCGGCGGCGGTCACCGTGACGATCTGCCCGGTCGATCCTTTGATCGCGATGCTCTGGGCCAGCGCGGACGCGGGCGCCAGGATCGCGGCGGCGGCCAGAAGGACGGCTAGGCGCATGGCAGGCTCCCGTTATGCATCAGAGATACATAACGGCGGCGCTACTCCACCGCCAGTATGACGTGCGGGGCCTTGACCAGGGCGGTGACCGCGTCGCCCACCGTCAGCTCCAGCGCCTGCGCGCTTTCCAGGGTGATGCCGGCGACCAGCGTCTTGCCGCCGCCGATGTCGAGGGTGATCTCGCTGTTCACCGCGCCGTCCTCACGGTGGCTGACGTGGCCGGCGATCTGGTTGCGGGCCGAGGTGCGCAGGTTCTCGCCTTTGGCCAGGATCACGAAGCCGGCCTTGATCAGGGCGATAGCCGGCTTGCCGATCTCGAGGCCCAGGTCCTCAATGCTGCGGCGGGTCAGGATCGCGGTGATCTCGACGCCGTCGGCCAGGGTCAGGGTGACCTCGCCGTTCACCGCGCCGGGGGTGACGTTGCTGACCACGCCGCGCAGGGCGTTCCGGGCGCTGGTGCGCATGCCGAGGCTCCAGAAGAGATCCGTGGCCGGTTGGCCGTTGAGGCTGGCGTCCAGCTTGGCGAGCGCGGCGTCAAGTTCCTGCTGCACGCGCCGGAAGGCTGTGACCACCGCCTGGCCGCGCAGGGTGACGATGGCCGTCCCGCCGGCCCGGCCGCCGGGAGCCGCCTCGATCAGCGGGGTGTCGAACAGGTTGTTCAGCGCCTGCACGACATCCCAGGCGCCCTTGTAGGACAGGCCCAGCTTCTTGGCGGCGGCGCTGATCGAGCCCAGCTCGGCCACCGCCTCGACCATGGCGACCCGATCCAGCCCCACCCTGGCCAGCGCGCCGCGCCGCAGGGTCAGGGATGCGCTCAGGTCGCCATCGGCCATGTCGTCACCTCATCAGAACTTCGCCCGCAGGCTGACATAGAACGACCGGCCCGCCTCGGGGAATCCATCGGTGAGCTGGTAGTCCTGGTCGCCGATGTTCTGCGCCGCCAGGGTGGCGGTCAGATTGTCGGTGACCTCGAAGTCCGCCGCGAGGTTCACCAGCAGGTACGATCCGGTCTTGTAGTAGGCCAGTGGCGCGGTGGTGGTCACCGTCCAGCGCTGGTCGGCGTACTCGACATTGGGCCGGATCGTCAGCTTCGGCGCCGGCCGCCAGTTGAGGTAGGCGAACGCCTTCCAGGTCGGCACGCCCAGCGGGCGGAATGCGGCGTTGGTCGGGTCGGTCAGCTTGCGGTGCATGTAGGTCAGGTTGCCGCCCATATCGATCGTGTCGGTGACCTGCGCCGCCAGGCTGGCTTCGGCGCCGTAGTACTCGCCGTCGGCGGCGTTCTTGGTCTGGTTGACCGTGCCGAAGCCGGGGACCAGGACCGGGATCTGGATCAAGGCGTTCTTCAGGTCGGAATAGAACACCGCCCCGGTCAGCTTGACGCCCGGGGTCAGGTTGGTGTCGGCGCCGACCTCGAAGCTGGTGGCGCGCTCTTCCTTGACGTCGGGGTTCGGGATCGCCGCGCCCATCCGCGAGCTGAAGCGCTCGAACACGGTGGGGAAGCGGGCGCGGCTGGAGACGTTGGCGTGGGCGCGGGTGTCGTCGCTCATGCGCCACAGCAGGGCGGCCTGGCCGTTGAAGGCCTGGTTGTTCTTCAGCGGATAGTTCACCGGCAGGAAGCTGATGACGGAGTTGGCGATCGTCGTGCCCGTGACCACGACGTTGACGTCGTTGGCGGTCTTCAGGTCCGTCCAGTCGTAGGACGCGCCGACCACCAGCTCGAGGGCCTCGGAGAGCGCCGTCGTGTACTCGCCGGCCACCGAGTACGTGTATTCGTCGTTGGTCTGCTGGGGCTCGGAGTACGGGACGTTGGCCGACGGATTGCCGGTGGCGGGCGTCCGGGTGAACCCCATCTGGCGCTCGTGGTGCACGTCCTGGCGGGCGTAGAACACACCCTTCAACTGGCTGGTGTCGTTGATCGCCCAGTCCAGCTCGACGTTCCCGCCCTTGGCATGGTCGTTGTAGAACGAGTTGAACGCACGCGGCAGCGTCTGGGTGGTCTGAGCCGCCGTGTCGAAGGCCGATAGCAGGTTGTCGAAGCTGTTGTAGTAGAGCCGGGTCTTCAGCGTCAGGTCATCGGTCAGCCGGGTGCGGCTGAGGAACGCCACGCTCTCCAGGTCCCAGTAGGGCCAGCTCCAGAAGCGGGTGTTGGCGGTGTCGCGCACGCTGTAGGGCGCGTTCTTCTCGCCTTCGCTCTTGGTGTAGTTGATCGAATATTCGTCGGTGTCGTTGGGTTGCCAACCGGCCTTCAGGTTGATGCGCCAGTCGTTGGACTGGGAATTGCCGCGCTCGCCGCCGTTCTCCAGAGCCGTCGGCTTGAACGTCTTGGACAGCGTGAAGTGGTCGCGGTCGGTGTAGGCGCCCGACGCCTGCCAATAGAAGGCGCCCCTGCGGCCGCCGACCCGCCCCGACGCCAGATAGCCCTCGTCGCTGGCGTTCCGGTTCAGGAAGCTTGCGCCCTGGATCTCGCCCTCGAACGCCCGGGTCGGCTTCACCGTGACTAGGTTGATGGCGCCGCCCAGGCCGCCGGGGCCGTCCAGCACCGAGACGTAGCCTTTGGACACCTGGATCTCGGCCAAGTCCGCGGTCAGGAAGCGGGCGAAATCGATGCGGTTGTCGGCCGGCAGGAAGACGCGGACGCCGTCGATCGACAGCGTGGTCTGGAAGCGGTCGAACCCGCGGACATAGACCAGCCGCTCGTTGCGCGAGCCGCCGGTGTTGGAGGCGTTGGTCCCGGGGATCAGCGCCAGGGCCTGTTCGACCGTTTGGCGATTGTAGGTCTGCAGCGTGTCGCCCGTGACCACGGAGCCCCCGATGGCCTCGCCGGCCCGGCTCTTGGCCGTCACCTGGAGTTCCCCCAGCGTGTAGACGTCGCTCTCTTCGGCGGCCTGTGCGGCGGTCGCGACCATGGCTATGGTCGATGCAAAGAGAAGAGTCCTGAAAGTCATGCTTAGCCCCGTTATGTATCTCGACTACATAACGGCCACCGGGCTGAGTTTGAAGGGTATGCCGATGCTGCGTCGCCGTTCGTTGTTTGTTTCGCTGTTCGCCGCGCTACTCGTGCCGACCGCGGCGTTCGCGGCCGAGGTGAAGGTCGCTGTGGCGGCCAACTTCACCGAGCCGGCCAAGGAGATCGCTGCCCGGTTCAAGGTGCGCACGGGTCATGACGCGAGCCTGAGCTTCGGCTCCTCGGGCCAGTTCTACGCCCAGATCGCCAATGGAGCGCCGTTCGAGGTGTTGCTGTCGGCCGACCGCGAGCGGCCGGAGAAGGCCGAGGCCGAGGGGTTGGCCGTGGCCGGGAGCCGCTTCACCTATGCCATCGGCCGGCTGGTGCTGTATTCCAAGACGCCGGGACTGGTGGACGGCAAGGGTGCGGTCCTGAAGACCGGCCGGTTCGCCAAGATCGCCATCGCCGACCCCAAGACCGCGCCCTACGGCGTGGCCGCGGTCGAGACGATGAGGAAGCTGGGCGTCTACGAGGCGCTGACCCCGAAGTTGGTCCAGGGGACTTCGATCACCCAGGCCTATCAGTTCATCGACACTGGCGCGGCCGAGCTGGGTTTCGTGGCGATGTCGCAGGTGGTGACGGTCAAGGGCGGCTCCCGCTGGACCGTGCCCGCGGCGAACCACACGCCCATCGACCAGCAGGCCGTGCTGCTCAAGGCCGGCGCGAACAACGCGGCGGCAAAGGCCTTCATGACGTTCCTGCGGGGGCCCGAGGCCAAGGCCATCGTCCGCAAATACGGCTACGAGGTTCCTTGAGCGCCTTCACCGATGTCCTGTGGCTGACGCTCAAGCTGGCGGGCGTCACGACGCTGATCCTGCTGGCGCTGGCGACGCCGCTGGCGTGGTGGCTGGCGCGCAGCCGCGGCTGGCGGACTGAGATTGTCGGCGCCGTGGTGGCCCTGCCCATCGTCCTGCCGCCCACGGTGCTGGGCTTCTACCTGCTGATCGCCCTGGGGCCGAACAGCCCGCTGATGATCCCGTTCCAGGCGATGGGGATCCGCACCCTGGCGTTCACCTTCGAGGGCCTGGTGATCGGTTCGGTGATCTATTCCCTGCCGTTCGCGGTCCAGCCGCTGCGCAACGCCTTCCGCGCAGTGGGCGAGGAGCACCTGGACGCTGCCGCCACCCTCGGCGCCTCGGGCTGGCAGGCGTTCAGCCGCGTGGCCCTGCCGCTGTCGATTCCGGGCTATGTGGTCGCCGCGATCCTGACGTTCGCCCACACCATCGGCGAGTTCGGGGTGGTGCTGATGATCGGTGGCGGTATTCCGGGCTCCACCAATGTGCTGTCGATCGAGATCTACAAGTCGGTGGAGGCGCTGGAGTGGGGACGGGCGCACGCCATGGCGGCGCTGCTGGCGGTCTTCGGTTTCGTGGTCGTGCTGACCCTGCTCAGGCTGGAGCGACGTGTCTCCGGACCCCTGCTCAACGAGCGGTAGACCGCCCTTCGACCGCCTGCGTCGGGAATCTGGCGATTCCGCGGCGACAGGCCTCGAATGATTTCGCGCGCGACGGGAAACCGCATACGGCTCATTAAGCCTTGAAATGGCCTATTCATCAGGGCAGAGGGGGGTGAAAGCCCGCCAGACAAAGCGTAGCGACTCGACGCATCCTCATGTGTCAGCCGCGATGCCTTTGGGACCCTCGGCCGGTTCGTAACTTTCGCCCCTATCCCTCAGGGCTCTGCATGATCTCTTCGCTCTTCGGCGCCATCTCGAACGACATCGCCATCGACCTCGGCACCGCCAACACGCTGATCTACATGAAAGGCAAGGGCATCGTGCTGAACGAGCCCTCCGTGGTGGCGCTGCGCAACGTCGGCGGCCGCAAGGTCGTCCATGCCGTCGGCATAGAGGCCAAGCAGATGCTGGGCCGCACGCCGGGCCACATGGAAGCCATCCGTCCGATGCGCGACGGGGTCATCGCCGACTTCGAAGTCGCCGAGGAGATGATCAAGTACTTCATCCGCAAGGTTCACAACCGCAAGGGCTTCGTGAACCCCAAGGTCATCGTGTGCGTGCCGTCAGGCGCGACCGCCGTGGAACGCCGCGCGATCAACGACAGCTGCCTCAACGCCGGCGGACGCCGCGTCGGCCTGATCGACGAGCCCATGGCCGCCGCCATCGGCGCGGGCCTGCCGATCCATGAGCCGACCGGCTCCATGGTCGTCGACATCGGCGGCGGCACCACCGAGGTGGCCGTGCTGTCGCTGTCGGGCATCGTCTACTCGCGTTCAGTCCGCGTCGGCGGCGACAAGATGGACGAGGCGATCATCAGCTATATGCGCCGCAACCATAACCTCCTGATCGGCGAGACCACGGCCGAGCGGATCAAGAAGGAAATCGGCACGGCCCGCGCGCCGGCCGACGGCGAAGGCCTGTCGATCGAGGTCAAGGGCCGCGACCTGATGCAGGGCGTGCCCCGCGAGGTGCGCATTTCGGAAAAGCAGGCGTCGGACGCCCTGTCGGAGCCGGTCGGCCAGATCGTCGACGCGGTGAAGATGGCGCTGGAGGCCACGCCGCCCGAGCTGGCCTCGGACATCGCCGACAAGGGCATCATGCTGACGGGCGGCGGCGCCCTGCTGCGTGGGCTGGACGCCGAGATCCGCGACCACACCGGCCTGCCGGTCACCGTGGCCGACGACCCGCTGTCGTGCGTGGCCCTGGGCTGCGGCAAGGTGCTCGAACATCCCAAGTGGATGAAGGGCGTCCTGGAATCGACGCTGGCCTAGTCGTCAGCCGAAGGGGGTAGGGGCGAAGCCTAGATGTCCTTGAGGGACAACCCGCTCGGCGAACTGAAGGTCCCGCTGACCTGGACGGCGGGCATCGTGTTCATCGTTGTGCTGATCGCGTCCGTCGCGATCCTTCTGTCCGATCGCCGCGAGGCGTTCGACACCGATGCGTCTGGCAATCCGCGCACCATGAGCGACCGGGTCATGGCCCCGGTGGGCGATGCGCTGTCCACGCCCGGCCGGCTCACGGGGCAGGGGGTCGAGGGCATCCGCGGCTATTTCTTCGCGGTCTCCGAGAACCGCCGGCTGCGCGCCGAACTCGAGAACATGCGCCAGTGGCGCGATGTCGCCGTCGCGCTCCGCGACACCAACGAGCGCTATCGCACGGTGCTGGGCCTGAAGACCGACCCGCCGATCCCGATGGCGACGGCCCGGATCGTCACCGACAGCCGGGGCCCGTTCGCCAACTCCCGCCTGGCCAACGCCGGCACGGAGAAGGGGATCAAGCCGGGCAATCCCGTGATGAGCGAGAGCGGCCTGGTCGGCCGCATCGTCGGCGTGTCCGACGGCGTCAGCCGCGTGCTGCTGCTGACCGACGCCGCGTCGCGCACCCCGGTGATGATCGACCGGACGAATTCGCGGGCCATCCTGACCGGTGACGGCGGCCCGAACCCGAAACTGGAATACCTGCGCGGCCAGGATCCGGTGAAGAGCGGCGACCGTGTGCTGACCTCGGGCGACGGCGGGGTGTTCCCGCGCGGCCTGCCGGTGGGCGTGGCGGTCAAGGGCCTGGACGGACGCTGGCGCGTGGTGCTGGCGTCGGACAAGGCCGCCGTCGACTTCGTGCGCATCCTGCTGTTCGAGGACTTCACCCAGGTCGCCGACACCCGGAAGCTGCAGCACAACGCCCCGCCGCCGCCGACCCCCGGCGCCACGACCCTGCCGCCGCCCGCGCCCGCGGCGCCTGCCGCCGCGACCGTCGCCGGCGCCACACCCGCGACGCCGCAGCCCAAGGCGGTCACACCGCCGGCGAAAACGGCCACGCCGACGCCCAAGACCGTGACGCCCGCGGCCAAGGCCGCGACGCCGGCGCCGAAGACGCCGACGCCGAAAGCGCCGGCCCCGAAGACCGCCCAGCCCGCGGGAGCCACCCCGTGAGCAACGGCGCGCGTCCGCTCGCGCCCTGGCGCTGGCTGGGCGTGCCGATCCTCTACGTGATGGCGGCCAGCATGGTCTTCGCGCTGCCGATGCGGTTCTGGGGCCTGGGGCTGCCGGAGCCTGTGTTCGCCTTGCCCGTGGCGTTCGCCTGGGCGGTGATCCGGCCTTCGATGCTGGCGCCCCTGGGCATCATGATCATGGGGATCTTCCTGGACTTCCTGTGGGGCAGCCCGACGGCCTTCTGGGCGGTCTGCCTGCTGCTGCCCTATGGCGTGATGCTGGGCGCGCGCAGCATGCTGGCAGGCCAGAGCCAGGTGATGATGTGGCTGTGGTACGGCCTGTCGACGGCGCTGGCGATCGGGGCCGGCTACCTGTTCACGATGCTGGACACCCAGAACGCGCCCAATCCGGCGTCGGTGGGTTGGCAATTCCTCGCAACCGTCGTCCTGTATCCCTTCGCCGACCGGCTCATCGACCGCTTCGAAGACGCCGACGTGAGGTTCCGCTAGGCCATGACCCTACTTCGCCAAGGCTTCGCAGGGTTCAACCCAATCCTTCGTAGCTCCGACAGGAGCGAAGGAGGATGACGCAGCCGGCCATCTTCTTCGCCGAGGTCAACGAGCGGCAGGGCCTGTTCCACCGCCGGGCCATTCTGCTGGGCGCGTTCGCCGGCATCGGCATCTCGGCGCTGGGCGCACGGCTGGCCTATCTCCAGCTGTTCCAGACCCAGCGCTATGAGAAGCTGGCGGTCTCCAACCAGTTCAACTTCAAGCTGGCGCCGGCCCCGCGTGGCGTGATCGTCGACCGCAACGGCGCCGTGCTGGCCGCCAACCGGCCGAACTTCCGGCTGATGGTCGCCCGCGACAAGGGCTCGGACACCGAGGGCGTGCTCAAGAGCCTGGCGAATTTCGTCCCCCTGGACGACGCCCGCCAGCGCCGCCTGCTCAAGGACATCCACAACGCCCCCAAGCGCGCGCCCGTCCCGGTGATGGAGGACATGAGCTGGGAGCAGTTCTCGGCCATCAACGTCCGTGCGCCCGAGCTGCCCGGCGTCACCGCCGATGTGGGCGAGGTGCGGGTCTATCCGCACGGCGGCGCCTTCGCCCACGTGATCGGCTACGTGGCCAAGGTGAACCGCGAGGACATCGACGACACGCCGAACCCCGAGCCGATCATGCTCCATCCGGGCTTCCGGATCGGCAAGCAGGGGGTGGAGAAGGCGCTGGACGCCGCGCTGCGCGGCCGCGCCGGCGCGCACAAGGTCGAGGTGGACGCCAACGGCCGCGAAGTCGGTCACGACGTGGACGGCGACATCCCGGCGGTGCCCGGCGACGAGGTGCAACTGACCCTCGACGTAGACATCCAGAACCGCGCCCTCGAAGTCTTCGGCGAGGAGAGCGGCGGCGCGGTGATGATGGACTGCCGCAACGGCGACATCCTGTGCATGAGCTCGGCGCCCTCGTTCGACGCCAACCGCTTCGTGCGTGGCCTGACCGGTCCGGAGTACCGGGCGCTGGCCGGCTACGAGCGCAAGCCGCTGCTGGATAAGTGCCTTACGGGCCTCTACCCGCCGGGCTCGACGTTCAAGACGATGACGGCGCTGGCCATCTTGAACGCCGGCATCGACCCCGAGGCGCGGGTCAGCTGCGGCGGGGGCATGAACTTCGGCGGCCGCTATTTTCATTGCCACAAGCGTGGCGGGCACGGCTCGCAGAACCTGCATGAGGCGATCAAGAATTCCTGCGACACCTACTTCTACTCGATGTCGCTGCGGGTCGGCCCCGACCGGATCGCCCAGGCGGCGCGCGCCTTCGGCCTGGGCCAGACCTTCGACATCGGCATCCCCGGCCAGAAGAAGGGCACAGTCCCGGACCCGGCCTGGAAGAAGCGCTACTTCTCCAAGAACGAGGCGCAGCAACCCTGGTGGCCCGGCGAGAACCTGTCCTACGCAATCGGCCAGGGCTATCTGCAGGTCAATGCCTTGCAACTCGCGGTGATGACCGCGCGGCTGGCCAACGGGTTAAAAGCCCTGAACCCTCGCCTGATAAAATCCGTCGGAGGCAAGGAGCGTCCGAAGGGATCGGACGGCCCGGACCTGCCATTCCCGACAGACCACATCGAACGCGTGCGAGCTGGCATGGCCGCGGTGACCGACCAGGCGCAGGGCGGCACGGCGTGGCGCAACAGCCAATTGGGCCTTGGCGACATTCTGATGGCCGGCAAGACCGGCACGGCGCAGGTGCGCAACTACGACAGTGGCGGCTCGCGGGGGAAGGGCGGGACCTGGGGCCTGCGCGACCATGGCCTCTTTGTCGCATTCGCACCCATCGACGCGCCGCGCTATGCCATCGCGGTGATCGTACAACATGGCATGGGCGGTGGGGCCGCAGCGGCGCCCCGGGCGCGGGAGATCATGCGCACGGCGCTGCTGAAGGATCCCGAGCTGATGTCGCGCATCCAGAAGCCGGTGCCGATGCCGCCGCTTGTCGCCGACCCTGAGCTCGACACCGTGCCGGCCGTCTCGAACGTCGAACGGCCGGTCTGAGCCGCGGCATGACGCAGCCTTCCATCTTCTTCGAAGAGGTCAACGAGCGGCAGGGGACCTTCCACCGTCGGACGGTCGTCCTGGGCGCCTTTGCCGGCCTGGGCGTGACGTCGCTGGTCGCGCGGCTGGCTTACCTCCAGCTCTTCGAGACCCAGCGCTACGAGAAGATGGCGGTCTCGAACCAGTTCAACTTCAAGCTCCTGCCTGCGCCGCGGGGCGTGATCGTCGACCGCAACGGCGCGGTGCTGGCCGCCAACCGGCCGAACTTCCGGCTGATGGTCGCCCGTGACGGCGGCATGGATCCCGAGACGACGCTGCACACCCTGGCCGAGTTCGTGCCGCTGGACGCGGTGCGCCAGCGCCGGCTGCTCAAGGACATCAACGCCGCCCCGAAGCGCGCGCCGATCCAGGTGATGGAGGACATGAGCTGGGAGCAGTTCACCGCCATCAGCGTGCGCGAGCCCGAGCTGCCCGGCGTCAGCGCCGACATGGGCGAGGTCCGGGTCTACCCGTACGGCGGCGCCTTCGCCCACGTGATCGGCTACGTGGCCAAGGTGAACCGCGAGGACATCGCGCCCACCGGGCCGAACGCCGACCCGATCATGCTGCACCCAGGCTTCCGCATCGGTCGTCAGGGGGTGGAGAAGGCCTTCGACATCGACCTGCGCGGCAAGCCGGGCGCCGAGAAGGTCGAGGTGGACGCCAATGGCCGCCAGGTGCGCGAGGACCCCAACGGCGACATCGCGGCCACGCCCGGCAAGGAGATCCAGCTCACCCTGGACGTGGACGTCCAGCTTCGCGCGGAAGAGGTGTTCGCGGCCGAGAGCGGCGCGGCGGTGGTCATGGACTGCCGCAACGGCGACATCCTGTGCATGTTCTCGGGCCCCAGCTTCGACGCCAACCGCTTCGTGCGCGGGTTGACCGGGGCGGAATACCGGGCGCTGTCGACCTATGACCACAAGCCGCTGTTCAACAAGGCGCTGACGGCGACCTATCCGCCCGGCTCGACGTTCAAGACCATGGTGGCGCTGTCGGCGTTGGAGAACGGCTACGATCCCAACACCGTCCACGTGTGTTCCGGACGCTGGTTCTTCGGCCGGACCTGGAAGTGCGACCAGGTGCACGGCGCGCAGAACATGCACAACGCCATCGCCACCTCGTGCGACATCTATTTCTACCAGACCGCCCTGGCGATCGGCCCGGACAAGATCGCCGACACGGCGCGCAAGTTCGGCCTGGGCGAGATCTTCGACATCGGCATCCCCGGCCAGAAGAAGGGCCTGGTGCCCGACACGGCCTACAAGAAGCGCCGGTTCCCGAAGGACCCCAAGTGGCACCCGGGCGAGACGCCCAGCATGGGCATCGGCCAGGGCTACACAAACCTGAATCCGCTGCAGCTCTGCGTGATGACGTCCCGCATCGCCAACGGCGAGAAGGCGCTGCACCCGCGCCTGATCCGCTCGATAGGCGGCGTGGAACAGAAGTCGGGCGCCGCCTGGGGCGAGCTGCCGGTCGACAAGAACCACCTGCTGTTCGTGCGCGAGGCCATGGCGGCGGTGACCACCGGCATCGGCACCGCGGCGCGGGTGTCCGACCTGGGCCTGGGTCCGATCAAGATGGCCGGCAAGACCGGGACGGCGCAGGCCTATTCGTATGGCGCGGGGCGCGGCGTGCACGGTACGGCGGGGGCCTGGAAGCTGCGCGACCATGCCTGGTTCGTGGCCTTCGCGCCCTATGACGATCCGCGCTACGCGATCAGCGTGCTGGTCGAACACGGCGGCTTCGGCGCCAGCGCCGCCGCGCCCAAGGCCCGCGAGATCATGCGCACCGTCCTGCTGAAGGACGCCGAGGTCATGCAGCGCGTGCAGACGGTGACGCCGATGCCGCCCGCGCCCGAAGAGTCGCCGCCTGCCGTCACGCCGGACCCCGGAGCCAAAGTATGACCGTCTCGGCGCTGACCCGTCCCGGCGAACGCGACCGCCTGATCGTCAAGCTGTCCGAACTGGACTGGGTGTTCGTGCTGGTGCTCAGCCTGATCGCCGGGGCCGGAGCGCTGATGCTGTTTTCCATCGCGGGGTCGTCCTGGACGCCCTGGGCTGCAGCCCACGTGGCGCGCTTCGGCATCTGCCTGCTGATGATGATCGCCCTGGCGATGATCGACATCCGGGTCTGGTTCGCCCTGGCCTATCCGATCTACGGCCTGGGCCTGTTGCTGCTGGTGGCGGTGGAGGCCGTGGGCGACATCCGCCTGGGCGCGCAACGCTGGCTGTCCATCGGCAGCTTCAGCTTCCAGCCGTCCGAGGTGATGAAGCTGGGCATCGTGCTGGCCTTGGCGCGCCTCTATCATGGGGTCTCGGCCGAGCGGGCCCGGCTGTCGTGGTGGCTGCTGATTCCGGCGATGATGATCGGCGTGCCCGTGCTGCTGGTGGCGCACCAGCCCGACCTGGGCACCGCCATGCTGATCGCCTTGACCGGTGCGGCCATCGTCATGCTGGCCGGTCTGTCGTGGAAGATCATCGGCGCGGCGGTGGTGGGGGCCCTGGCGGTGATCCCGCCGTTCGTCCTCTTCGGCATGCACGACTACCAGCGCCAGCGGGTGCTGACCTTCCTGGACCCCGAGAGCGACCCGTCGGGGTCGGGCTACCACATCCTGCAGTCGATGATCGCGCTGGGCTCGGGCGGGCTGCTGGGCAAGGGCTACGGCCTGGGCTCGCAGAGCCAGCTCAACTTCCTGCCCGAGAAGCAGACCGACTTCATCTTCGCCACCCTGGCCGAGGAGTTCGGGTTCGTGGGCTGCGTCTCGCTGCTGATCCTCTATGCGGCGGCGATCTTCATGGCGCTGCGCACGTCCTACCTGAGCCACAGCCACTTCGGCCGGCTGGGGGCGGCTGGGGTCACGGCGACCTTCACGCTCTATGTGATGATCAACGGGGCCATGGTCATGGGCCTGGCGCCGGTCGTGGGCGTGCCGATGCCGATGCTGAGCTACGGCGGCACCGTGATGCTGACGGTGATGATCGGCTTCGGCCTGGTCCAGTCCGTCCGCGTCCACCGCTATGCGGAAGTCACCAGCGGCAAGGGTAGCTTCGTCTAGCCGCCGCGACGGTGGCTAGAGCCGCAGCGCCTGGTCCGTCGCCCGGACCAGAGCGTCGACGATGCCGGGCTCGGTCGAGGCGTGACCGGCGTCCCAGACCACCTCGAACCGCGAACTGGGCCACGCGCCCTTGAGGCGCCACGCGCTCTCCATCGGCGTCACCACGTCGAAGCGGCCCTGGACGATCCAGCCGGGGATGTCCTTGAGCTTGGCGGCGTTCTTGATCAGCCAGTCGTGCTCCGGGAAGAAGCCGCCGTTGACGAAGAAGTGGCACTCGATCCGGGCGAAGGCGATGGCGAAGTCGATTTCGTTGAACTTCGACGGCCGCGCCTCGGGCCCTCGGATGGAGATGGTGTCGCCTTCCCATTGGCTCCAGGCGGCGGCCGCCTCGGCCTGGACCCGGCGGTCGAGATGGGTCAGGCGCTTGTGGTAGGCGGCCATCATGTCGCCGCGCTCGGCCTCCGGGATCGGCGAGCAGAAGCGGGCCCAGGCGTCGGGGAACATCATCGAGGCGCCGTCCTGGTAGAACCAGCGCAGCTCGCGTTCGGTCAGCAGGAAGATGCCGCGCAGGACCAGGCTCTCGACCCGATCCGGGTGCTTGATCGCGTAGGCCAGGGCCAGGGTGGAGCCCCAGGAGCCGCCGAACACGCACCACTTCTCGACGCCCAGATGCTCGCGCAGGCGCTCGATGTCCTCGATCAGCGACCAGGTGGTGTTGTCGTCCAGGCTGGCGTTGGGCCGGCTCTTGCCGCAGCCGCGCTGGTCGAACAGGGCCATGCGCCACTTCGCCGGGTCGAAGAACCTGCGCATGGTCGGGTTGATGGCGCCGCCGGGGCCGCCGTGCAGGATCACGCACGGCTTGCCGTTCGGGTTGCCGCACTCCTCGTAGAAGATCTCGTGCGGGCCGCCGGTGGCGAGCCAGCCGCTGGCGTAGGCCTCGTTGTCGGGGAACAGGCCGCGACGGTGATCGTGCGAGGAGACGCCGGGGGCCGGGGTATTTCTTTCCATGCCCCCTTCTACTTCGGGAAACGCCTGTCCAGCCAGTCCAGCGTCAGGCGGTTCACGTCTTCCGGCTTCTCCTGCTGTGTCCAGTGGCCCGATCCCGAGACCATGTGGGTCTCCAGGTCGCCGACGAAATGGACCATCGGCTCGGCCATGGCGGGCGAGAGCACGGCGTCGAGTTCGGCGGTGATCATCAGGCAGGGCAGGTCGTCGATCCGTGTCGGGAGGCTCTCCGAGCGCGCCCAGTTGCGGGTGAAGTTGCGATACCAGCTCACCGGTCCGAAGAAGGAGCCATCCCGGAAGGCGTCGGCGAAGACCGCCAGTTCGTCCGGCGTCAGCAGCTGTTCCGATCCGGTCTTACCGTCCCAGTCGCGCAGCATGTCGCGGAAGGCGAAGCTCGAACCGCCGTCGCCCTCGCCCGAGAGGCCCGCGCCGGCCGTCAGGGCGGCCGGCTTGCGCATGAAGAAGCGCATGGTCTTGGCGGTGTCGTGGCCCAGAACCGCCTCCGGTTCGTCCGGATTCTGGAACCAGACGATGTACATGTCGGGGCCGAACCGCTTGCGCATGATCGCAATGGGATCGGCCGGCGCGCGGGGCAGGAACGGGGTGTTGAGGCCGATGATCCCGGCCACCCGCGTCGGATGCAGCAGCGGCATCTGCCAGACGACGATGCCGCCCCAGTCGTGGCCCATGAAGATCGCCTTCTCGACGCCCAGGTGGTCCAGCAGGGCGACGAGGTCGCCGGTGAGGTGGTCGATGTCGTAGTCGGTGACGGCCTCGGGCTTCGACGACAGGCCATAGCCGCGCTGATCCGGCGCGATCACCCAGCGACCGGCGTCGGCCAGGGCCTTGATCTGGTGACGCCACGAGAACGCCAGTTCGGGGAAGCCGTGGCACAGGATGACGGGAACGCCCGTGCGCGGACCGGCCTCGTAGTAGGCGATCTCGACGCCGTTCACCGCCGCGCGCTGAACCGGCGGCATCATGGTCTCAAGCGCCGACATATCGTTCTCCCGAGTCGTTCGCGGCGAAGATGGCCGCATTTCGGGTTTCCCTGAACCCCTTGCACCCAGTAGGGCATGGGCGCCGTGACGTCCGCCAACCCGCCTTCCCCGTCGCCCCCCGCCACGCCGTGGGGTCTCGTGATCCTGCTGGGGTTGCTGACGGCCATGGGGCCGCTGGCGATCGACATGTACCTGCCCAGCCTGCCGGCCATCGGGGCCGCGCTGCGGGCCGATCCGTCCCAGACCCAGGCGACGGTGGCGACCTTCCTGGCGGGGATGGCGATCGGGCAGATGTTCTACGGCCCGGCGTCGGATCGGCTGGGGCGGCGCGGGCCGATCCTGTTCGGCGTCATCGTTTTCATCCTGGCCTCGGTGGGCTGCGCCATGGCCCAGACCATCGACCAGCTGCTGATCGGCCGCTTCGTCCAGGCGCTGGGCGCCTGCGCCGGCGGGGTGGTGGTGCGCGCCGTTGTGCGCGATCAGTTCAACCACACCGAGACGGCCCGAATGCTCAGCCTGATGATGCTGATCATGGGTTTGGCTCCGATCCTGGCCCCGCTGTTGGGCGGGGTGCTGCTGGGGCTGGGCGACTGGTCCTGGAACTTCTGGTTCATGGCCATCTTCGGCGCCGTCCTCGGCGTGGCGGCCTTCCTGCGGTTGAAGGAATCCAGGTCCGAGGCGACGGCGATCCAGGCCAGCAAGGAGAACCCGCTGCAGTCCTATTTCGCGGTCCTGCGCGAGAAGCGGCTGGTGGGCTATGTGCTGGCGGGCGCCCTGAACGGGGCGGTGCTGTTCACCTACGTCGCCTCGTCGCCGGGGCTGATGATGGGGACCTACGGCGTGCCGGTGGCGGTGTTCCCGTTCCTGTTCAGCCTGAACGCCGTGGCCATCATCGGCTCCAGCCAGCTCAACCGCTACGCCCTGCGCAGCGCGACCACGGACCAGGTGCTGTCACGGGCCAGCAACGCCTCGATCGTGGTGGGCCTGCTACTGGCGCTGGCGGCGGTCACGGGCGTGGGCGGGCCTTGGACGGTCCTGCCGATCCTGTTCCTCCTGCTGGGCACCTACGGCTTCATGGGCGGCAACACCACCGCGGGCGCGCTCAGCGTGGATCCGCTGCGGGCGGGCGCCACCTCGGCCCTGCTGGGCGCCGCGTCGTTCGGCTGCGGCGCATTGGCGTCCAGCCTAGCCGGCCTGTTCCACGACGGCACCGCGCGGCCCATGGCCCTGGTGATGCTGGCCTGCATGACCGGCTCGGTGGCGTCGCTGCGCCTGCTGGCGCTGCCCCGGAAGGCTCAGGCCTGACGGACGCCCGACGCGGCCCAGGCCAGCGTCGCCCAGCCCGCCAGGAACATCAGGCCGCCGATCGGGGTGATCGCCCCGAACCAACGTGGGCCGCCCAGGGCCATGGCGTAGAGGCTGCCCGAGAAGACCACGACGCCCAGCAAAAAGAGGGGCGCGGCCAGGGTGGCGCGCGTGCCGCCCATCTGGAACACGAGCGCGCAGGCGAACACGGCGAGGCAATGCGCCAAGCCGTACTCCGCGCCGGTGCGCAGCCACCCCTGTAGCTTGGGGTCCGCGACGCCGTGCGCGCCGAACGCGCCGAAGGCGACCGAGAAGAGGCCGCCGACCGCGGCCAGGACCATCCAGAGCCGCATCAGCCCCAGACCTGAGGACGCCGCGCGCTCCAGGGGGCTTCCTTCTCCAGCTGACCGGCCAGGCGGTACAGCGTCGCCTCGTCGGCGAAGCGGCCGGTGAACATCATCCCGATGGGCAGGCCGTCGGCGGACTCCCACAGCGGCAGCGACATCGACGGCTGGCCGGTGAAGTTGGCGGGCGGGGTCGTGCCGTAGGTGGCGCTCTGCCGGCGGTCGAATTCCTTGAGGTCGTCGGTCAGGGGATTGAGCCAGTCGCAGCGCGGCGCAGGCGTCGCCATCACCGGGCTCAGGAAGACGTCGAAGTTCTCGTAGGCGGCCAGGATCTGGCGGTTCAGGAGGCGGAGCTGCTGGAAGCCCCAGAAGGCTTGCTGGCCGTTGATCCGCTTGCCGGCCTCGTAGCCGCGGCGAGCGAGGGGACCCAGCTCGCCGTCGTCGGGCTCGCGGCCCAGGGCCTCGACCCAGCGCTGGACGTTGGCGGAGAAGTTCGACGCGCTGGCCAGACCCTGGGCGCGGTAGAGCTGACGGTAGTCGATGCCGAGGCCCTGTTCGACGACCTCGTGGCCCAAGCCCTTCAGCAGCTCGGCGGTGCGCTCCAGCGCCTGGCGCATCTCGTCCGGGATCGGCCGGCCGCTGGGCGTTTCCGCCGACCAGGCGATGCGCAGCTTGCCGGGGCTCTTCTCGATCTCGGCCAGGTAGGGGCCGTCCTTGGCCGGCGCCTGGAAGGGATCGCCGGGCTGGGCGTAGCCCGTGGCGTCCAGCATGGCGGCGCTGTCGCGGACCGTACGGCTGACCACGTGGTGCACCGAGAAGCCCAAGGCCCCGTCGGAGACCTCGCAGATCGGGGTGCGGTCGCGGGTGATCTTCATGCCGACCAGGCCGCAGCAGGCGGCTGGAATGCGGATCGAGCCCAGGCCGTCGCTGGCGTGGGCTAGGGGGACGATGCCCGCCGCCGTCGCCGAGGCCGCCCCGCCGGACGAGCCGCCGGAGATGTGGTCGGTGTTCCAGGGGTTGCGGCAGAAGCCGAGCCGCTCGGAGTTGGTGACGCCGGGGATGCCGAATTCCGGCGTGTTGCTCTTGCCCAGCATGACGACGCCGGCGGCGCGGTAGCGCTTCACCAGCTCGCTGTCCTCGGCGTCGGCGGCCACCTGCGCGAAGTTGCTGCCGGAACTGCGCGGCCAGCCTTTGACCTGGGCGCCCAGGTCCTTGATCAGGAACGGCACGCCCTTGAACGGACCGTCCGGCAGGTCGCCCGCCGCCCATGTCCGCGCGTCGTCGTAGCCCTTGTAGACCACGGCGTTCAGCGCCGGATTGTGCTTTTCGATCCGGTTGATCGCCGCCTCGACCAGCTCGGTCGGGGTCACCTGCTTCTTGGCGACCAGCTCGGCCAGGCCCAGGCCGTCGTACTCGGAATAATCGTCCATCAGCGGGCTCCAGCGGAGAGGAAGGCGAGCTTCTCGACGGGCGAGAGGTCGCGGACTTGGGATTTGAGCGCGCCGAAGGCGCCCTCGGCGGCGTCGAGGGTCTGGGCGATGTCGGCCGGGGTCATGGCCGCGCACAGGAACATGTTGTGCCAGGGGTGGACGTAGACGCCACGGCTCAGCATTTCGGACGACCAGCAGAAGCCCTTGCGCAGGTCCGGGTCGTCGTCGAACAGGAACAGCGGCATGACGCCGGGGCCGCTCTGGCGGAAACCAAAGCCGGCGGCCTTGGCGCGTTCGTCCAGCCCGGTGCGCAGGGTGTCGCCGAGGGCGGTGATGCGTTCCAGGTAGTCGGTGTCGCGGACCAGCCGCAGGGTCTCAAGCGCCGCGGCCATGGTCGCCGCCTGGTACCAGAACGAGCCGGTCACGTAGATGGAGGCGGCCGCCGCGCGGGCCTTGTCATTGCCCAGCATCACCGACAGCGGATGGCCGTTGGCCAGGCACTTGCCCCAGGTGGACAGGTCCGGGGCCACGCCGATCCGGCTCCAGGAGCAGTCGCGGGACAAGCGGAAGCCGGCGCGGACCTCGTCGACGATCAGCAGGGCGCCGGTCTGGTCGCACAGCTCGCGGGCGCGGCGGGCATAGGCGGGGTCGGGGTCGACCTGGTCGATGAAGGCGTCGTGCTTGAACGGGGCGGCGAAGATGGCGGCCAGATCGTCGCCAGCCTCGGCGACGGCGGCCTCCAGGCTGGCCACGTCGTTGTAGTCGTAGAAGAGCTGATTGGCCCGGTCGCTGTCGATCACGCCGGAGGGCCGGGGGACGCACCAGGGCGCGGCGCCGTGATAGGCGCCCTTCGCCCGGATCACGATGCGCCGCTTGGTGTGGGCCCGCGCGGTGGTCAGCGCCATCGTCGTGGCGTCCGTGCCGTTCTTGCAGAAGATCGCCCAGTCGGCGTGGCTGACCATGCCGGTCAGCGCCTCGGCCAGCTCGACCATCAGGCCGGTGGGGCCGGTGAGCGTGTCGCCCTTTTCGAGCTGGCGCACATAGGCCGCGTCGATCTCAGGGTTCGCATAGCCGAACAGGTTCGGCCCATAGGCGCACATGTAGTCCAGGTAGCGATTGCCGTCGGCGTCCCAGAGGTGGGCGCCTTCGCCACGCTCGAAGAACTGCGGATAGTCGTCGGGCAGCAGGCCCACCGACTGGTGGCCGTACATCCCACCCGGGATCACCGCCGCCGCGCGCTCCCGCAATGCGCGGTCACGGCTGTTGGTTCGATCCATCGCGGCCTCCCTTATCGTTGTTCAGGAAGAGCTTAGACCGAGAACGGCGCGCGTCGACAAACCAATTGCTCCCCATCGGGGGAGCTGTCGGCGAATGCCGACTGAGGGGGTCGTCCGCGGCCGTTGAGGACCCCCTCCGGGGCGTCGCGCCACCTCCCCCGATGGGGGAGGAATTGCGGCATCGACTCCGTATAAGCCGAAGCGATGTCGCTGCCCGTCCGCCTCGGCCTGTTCTACTCGGCGATCTTCGTCGGGACCGGCGCGGCCTCGCCCTACATGCCCGTCTGGTTCGCCCATCACGGCCTGTCGGGCGCGCAGATCGGGCTGATCCTGTCGCTGCCGATGCTGGCGCGGGCGTTTACCGCGCCGCTGCTGGCGATCTGGGCCGACAGCTTCAAGCTGCGGCGCACGGCGCTCAGCTTCATGAGCCTGGGCGTGATGGCGGCCTATGCGCTGATGGCGCTGCCGATGGGGTTCGCGGGCTGGACGGTGGTGTGGTTCGCCGCGTCATCGGCCTTCTCCACCATCTCGCCGCTGACCGACGTGATCGTGCTCAACCGCGCCCGGCGGGACGGATTCAACTACGGCTGGCCGCGCGGCATCGGCTCGGTCGCCTTCATGATCGCCAATGTGGTGATGGGGGCGATCCTGACCTGGGGGTCGCCGGACCTAGTGCTGGTGTGGATCACCGCCTCGGTCGGACTGACGGCGCTGGCCGCCCGGTTCCTGCTGCCGCCCGACCCGGTGCACGAGGAGGGCCATGTGGCCAAGGCCGCGGACCGGTTCGCTGGCGTCAGCGGCCTGCTGCGCGACCCGGCCTTCATGACCGCGGCCATCGCGGCCGGCCTGATCCAGTCGGCGCACGCCTTCTACTACGGCTTCTCCACCTTGGTCTGGAAGCAGCAGGGGGTGCCGGAGAGCATGACCGGCATCCTGTGGGCCGTGGGCGTCGCGGCGGAGGTGGGGTTCATGTGGTTCATGGAGCCGTGGCGCCGGCGGGTGGGGCCGCGAAACCTGCTGGTGCTGGGCGGCGCGGCGGCGATGCTGCGCTGGACGGCGCTGGCGTTCGTGCCGCCGCTCTGGGTGCTGTTCCCGTTGCAGCTCCTGCATGTGCTCAGCTATGCGGCGACCTTCCTGGCGTCGCTGCAGCTCATCGAGCGGCTGTCGACGCCCGCCAACGCCTCGGCCGCCCAGGCGCTGAACTCGGCGCTGTCCAGCGGCATGCTGATGGGGCTGGCGACCATGGCCTCCGGGCCGCTGTTCGACAGGTTCGGCGCCCAGGGCTATTTCCTGATGACGCTGATGTGCGGGCTGGGCCTGGTCGGCGCCGTCCGCCTCTATGGCGTGCGTAAACTGGATCCCGCGTGAGGAGAGGTCGATGACCCTTCGCCTGTTCGGCTGCGTCTGCGGTCAGTTCCACAGCCCGGGCGCCGGCATGGGCATGGCGGGCGACCGGGTGAGCGTGCCGATTCCGTTCTATGTGATCGAGCACCCCGACGGCGTGGCGCTGTTCGACTGCGGCCTGCCGGCGGCCATGTGCGACCGGGAGGAAAGCTATCTGAAGGCGCTGCAGACCCAGGATCTCGACGTCAGCCTGACGCCGGAGGAGACCCTGACCGCCCACCTCGAGCGCCTGGACATCGACCCCGCTCGTGTAAGGTATGCAGTGATCTCCCATCTGCACTTCGACCACGCCGGGGGCCTGCGCGAGCTGCCGAACGCCACGGTGGTTGTCCAGCGACGGGAGTGGGACGCAGGCTTCGAACGCGAGACCTCGAACAAGTACGGCCTGCGCAAACGCTACTTCGACCTGGGGCACCAGGTCCGGCTGCTGGACGGCGAGGACGACCTGTTCGGCGACGGCTCGGTCACCTGCATCCCCAGCTACGGCCACACGCCGGGTCATCAGTCGCTGCGGGTGCGGAGCGGGCAGGGCGATCACCTGCTGGTCGGCGACGCCTGCTATCACTGCGGGGTCGTGGAGAGCCGCTGGTTCGCCGACCATGCCGACCACGTCGCCATGAACCGGTCGCTGGACGCTCTGCTGGCGCTGCGCGCTCCGGAGACGGTGATGGTCTTCGGCCATGACCCCGCCCAATGGGGCGACGCCCCGGTCCTGCCGGCCGCGCGCGCCTGACCTAGCGTCGGCTGACGTGGCGACACGGTTGCGGGGGCGGGGGCGCCTCGCCACCATGCCTCCAATCGGAGGAATACGAAGATGCGCGCGCTGAACATCACCGCCCCCTGGGGTCCGGACGCCATCCAGGTGGTGGAGGTCCCCGATCCGACGCCCGGCCAGGGCCAGGTGCTGGTGCGGATGAAGGCGTGCTCGCTGAACTACCGCGACTTCCTGATGATCCACGGGATGTACGGGCGGGCGGCCGCCTCGGCCACGGATATCATCACGCCCTTCTCGGACGGCTGCGGCTACGTCGAGGCGGTCGGGCCGGGCGTGACGCGGTTCAAGGCCGGCGACCGGGTATCGACGCTGTTCTTCCAGAACTGGGTGTCGGGTCCGCCGACGCTGGAAAAGCTGATGAGCGCGCTGGGCTTCCCGATCCCTGGGGCGGGCGCCGAACTGCAGGTGTTCAGCCAGGAGGGCCTGTCCAAGGTTCCCGACTTCCTGACCGACAACGAAGTGGCGACACTGCCCTGCGCCGCGCTCACCGCCTGGCGCGGCGTGTTTCAGGACGCCCGCCTGGAGCCCGCCGACACGGTGGTGCTTCAAGGCACCGGCGGGGTCTCGATCTTCGGGCTGCAATTCGCCAAGGCGGCGGGCTATCGGACGATCATCACCTCGTCATCCGACGAGAAGCTTGAGCGCGCCAAGGCGCTCGGCGCCGACCATGTGGTGAACTACAAGACCACGCCGGAGTGGTCGAAGGCCGTGCGCGCGGCCACCGGCGGCAAGGGCGCCGATTTCATCATGGAGGTCGGCGGCGGCGGCACGATCCAGGAGAGCATGAAAGCCATCAAGGTCGGCGGCCACATCGCGATCATCGGCATCGTCGCCGGCGCGGGCGAGCCGTTCAACCCGGCGGCCCTGATCGGCAACTCGGCCAAGCTGCAGGGCCTATCGGTCGGCTCGCGCGACATGTTCGAGCCCATGTGCCGGGCCATCGAGCTGCACCAGATCCGGCCCGTGGTGGACAAGGTCTACCCCTGGACCGAGGCCAAGGCCGCCATCGGCGCCATGGCCGCCGGCGAGCACTTCGGGAAGATCGTCCTGGAGTTCTAGATCCCGGGGTCGAAGGCGCCGTCGAGCCAGGCGAAGATCTGCTCGGCGGCCTGCTCGGGGGTGAGCTGGGTCGTGTCGATGCGGATCTCGGCGTTCTCGGGCGCCTCGTAGGGGCTGTCGATACCGGTGAAGTTCTTGAGCTCGCCGGCGCGGGCCTTCTTGTAGAGGCCCTTGACGTCGCGCCGTTCGGCCTCGGCCAGGGGCGTGTCCACGAACACCTCGACGAACTCGCGCTCGCCCAGTAGCTCCCGGGCCATCTGCCGTTCGGCGCGGAACGGCGAGATGAACGAGACCAGCACGATCAGGCCGGCGTCGACCATCAGCTTGGACACCTCGGCGACGCGGCGGATGTTCTCGACCCGGTCCTCGTCGGTGAAGCCCAGATCGCGGTTCAGGCCGTGGCGGACGTTGTCGCCGTCCAGCAGGTAGGTGTGGCGGCCCTCGGCGGCGAGGCGTTTTTCCAGCATGTTGGCGATGGTCGACTTGCCCGAGCCCGAGAGCCCGGTGAACCACACCACGCGCGCCTTCTGGCCCTTGGCCGCTGAGCGGGCGGCCTTGGAGACGTCGGTCGCCTGCCAGTGGATATTTTGGCTGCGGCGGAGTGCGAAATGCAGCATGCCCGCGCCGACCGTGCGGTTGGACAGCCGGTCGATCAGGATGAAGCCGCCGAGGTCCTTGTTCTCCATGTAGGGATCGAAGGCGATCGGGGCGGCCAGCGACAGGTTGGCGACGCCGATTTCGTTCAGCTCCAGCCGCGTGGCCGCGAGGTGTTCGAGGGTGTTGACGTTGACCTTATACTTGGGTTCGGCGACCTGCGCCGACACGGTGCGCGTGCCCAGCTTCAGCAGATAGGGGCGGCCCGGCAGCAGCGGCTCGTCGTCGAACCAGACGATGGTGCTCTCGAACTGGTCGGCCACTTCCGGCGGCTGGTCCGCGACGGACAGCACGTCGCCTCTGGAGACGTCGATCTCGTCCGTCAAGGTGATGGTCACCGACTGGCCGGCGACGGCCTCGGGCAGATCGCCGCGCAGGGTGACGATGCGGTCGACCGTACTCTCGCGGCCCGACGGCAGGGCCTTCACCTTGTCGCCCGGCTTGATCACGCCCGAGGCCACCTGGCCGGAGAAGCCGCGGAAATCCAGGTTCGGGCGGTTCACCCACTGCACCGGCATCCGGAACGGCTTGGCCTGGAGGTCGTCCTCGATGGGCGCGTTTTCCAGCCAGCGCATCAGCGGCGGGCCGGTGTACCAGGGGGCCTTGTCCGACGGCTCGGTGATGTTGTCGCCCTTCAGCGCAGACATCGGGATGGCGGTGAAAGCCTTGATGCCGATCTGGGCAGCGAAGTCGTGGTACTCGGCCAGGATGGTGTCGAACACCTCCTGGCTCCAGCCGACCAGATCCATCTTGTTGATCGCCAGCACCACGTGGCGGATGCCCAGCAGGCTGACCAGGTAGCTGTGCCGTCGCGTCTGGGTCAGCACGCCCTTGCGCGCGTCGATCAGGATGATGGCAGCGTCCGCCGTCGAGGCGCCGGTGACCATGTTGCGGGTGTACTGTTCGTGGCCGGGGGTGTCGGCGACGATGAACTTGCGCTTGTCGGTCGAGAAGAACCGGTAGGCGACGTCGATGGTGATGCCTTGCTCGCGCTCGGCGGCCAGGCCGTCGACCAGCAGGGCGAAATCGATATCGCCGCCCTGGGTGCCGACGCGCTTGGAGTCAGCTTCGAGCGCCGCGAGCTGGTCCTCGAAGATCATCTTCGAGTCGTAGAGCAGCCGCCCGATCAGGGTGGACTTGCCGTCGTCCACCGACCCGCAGGTCAGGAACCGTAGCAGGCTCTTGTGCTCATGCTGGTGCAGGTAGGCCTCGATGTCGTCGGCGACGAGGTCGGAGGCCTTGTAGGCGTGATCCGCCGTGCTGGAGGCGCTCATCAGAAATAGCCCTCCTGCTTCTTCTTCTCCATCGAGGCGGCCTGGTCGTGGTCGATGGCGCGACCCTGGCGTTCCGACGTGGTGGTCAGCAGCATTTCCTGGATGATCTCGGGCAGCGTCGCCGCGGTGCTTTCGACGGCGCCGGTCAGCGGATAGCAGCCCAGGGTGCGGAAGCGGATCGAGCGTTCGACCGGGACCTCGCCCGGCTTCAACCGGAAACGCTCGTCATCGACCATCAGCAACATCCCGTCGCGCTCGACGGTGGGCCGCGGCGCCGAGAAGTAGAGCGGCACGATCGGGATGTCTTCGAGGTGGATGTATTGCCAGATGTCCAGCTCGGTCCAGTTGGAGATCGGGAACACCCGGATGCTCTCGCCGGGGTTCTTGCGGGCATTGTACATCCGCCAGAGTTCGGGCCGCTGGTTCTTGGGATCCCATCGGTGCTGGGCGGAGCGGAACGAGAAGATGCGTTCCTTGGCGCGGGACTTCTCCTCGTCGCGGCGCGCGCCGCCGAACGCGGCGTCGAAGCCGTACTTGTCCAGCGCCTGCTTCAGGCCCTCGGTCTTCCAAATATCGGTGTGGGTGGCCGAGCCGTGGTCGAACGGATTGATGTTCTGGGCGATAGCGTCCGGGTTCTTGTGAACCAGGAGTTCCATGCCGCTCTCTTGCGCCATGCGGTCGCGCAGCTCGTACATCGCCCGGAACTTCCAGGTCGTGTCGACGTGCAGCAGCGGGAACGGGGGGGGCGACGGATAGAACGCCTTGCGGGCCAGGTGCAGCATCACGGCCGAGTCCTTGCCGACCGAATAGAGCATCACCGGGTTTTCACACTCGGCGACCACCTCGCGCATGATGTGGATGCTCTCGGCCTCGAGCCGCTGCAGGTGGGTCAGGGTCTTGGGAGACAAGGCGCCTTCCGGGTTTTCTGCCCCAGGAAAACTAGGACGATTGAGGACGCTGGCGTCCATGAGGCGGACCTTACAACAAAGCTGGCCGATCGCGCGCCGCCTTGAGCAAGCGGCCCGATCCAGGCCGTTGAGTTAGCGGTGGGGTCCGGGCGAGGCAAGGCGAGCGGCCCGCAGGAATTCTTGTGGCGTGGCCAGCGGAAGTGGGCGCCGCGCTTCGCTTACAGCGTTGAAACGCAATGCCGCTGGCAGGCGCCGTGGCGGCATGCGACAAGGCCGGAGACAGGAAGCGCATACCCGTCCTTCGAGCCGGAACACCGGCCGAGGCGGTCAGGTTGGGGGAAGTCCATGAGTGCAGAGACGCAGGCGGCGCCGAAGGCGTCGGCAGGCTACAGCTATTTCGTCGTCTGGTTCCTGGCGATCGTCTACACCCTGAATTTCCTGGACCGGCAGATCGTGTCGATCCTCGGCAAGCAGATCTCTGCCGAGCTGCACCTGACCAAGACCGAGTTCGGCCTGCTGGGCGGGACGTCCTTCGCGTTGCTCTACACGACCTGCGGCATCGGCGTGGCCTATCTGGCCGACCGGGTCAGCCGCAAATGGATCATCGCGCTGGCGTGCGCGATCTGGAGCCTGTTCACCGCGCTGTGCGGGACCGCTCAGAACTTCATGCAGATCCTGTTCTATCGGATGGGCGTCGGCTTCGGCGAGGCGGGCGGTTCGCCGCCGTCCTACTCGCTGATCTCGGACTATTTTCCCGCCGAGCGTCGCGGCATGGCGCTGGCGATCTATTCGCTGGGCGTGCCCGTTGGCTCCATGCTGGGCGCGTTCCTGGGCGGCAAGCTGGCGCTGGCCTACGGCTGGCGCACGGCTTTCTTCGTGGTCGGCGCGCCGGGCGTGATCCTGGCGATCCTCATGCTGGTGCTGGTGCGCGAGCCCAAGCGCGGCGGCCTGGACGCCCTCATGGACGGCGCGACCGAGCACCCGCCCGCGCCGCCGCTGGGTGTCGCCATCTCCGGTTTCTTCAAGAACCGCACCTTGGTGATGACCGCCATCTCCAGCGCCATGTCGGCCTTCGTCGGCTATGCCGGTCTGGTCTGGAACCCGCAGTTCCTCGAAGGCGTGAAGGGCATGGCCGCGTCGGACGTGGCGACCTATTACGCCCTGGCCCTGGGCGCGACGGGCATCGTCGGCACCGTGGTCTCGGGCTGGCTGGCCGACAAGCTGGGTCAGAAGGACCGCCGCTGGTTCGCCTGGATCCCCGCCATCGCCTTCACCCTGTCGATCCCGTTCTGGTTCGGCATCCTGTGGGCGCCGACCTGGCAGATCGCCATGCTGTTCCTGCTGGGTCCGATGCTGATGAACCAGGCCTACCTGGCCCCGGCCCTGACAGTCGCCCAGAACGCCGTGGCCCCGGCGCAGCGCACCATGACCGGCGCGATCCTGCTGTTCGTGCTGAATCTGGTCGGGCTGGGCGTCGGCCCGGTCTACGTGGGCTGGATCGCCGACAAGATGGAGCCGGCGCATGGCGAACAGGCCCTGGCCTACGGTTATGCCGCGGTCATCCCGTTCGTGGTCCTGACCGTGATCGCCCACATCGCAGCCTCGTACTCCATCGCCCGCGACAAGCGGCTGGCGGTCGCGCTGGGCTAGGGCCGGCCAGCCGCCAGTTCAGCCAGCTTCTCGACCGTCGGCTTGAGCAGGATGTCGGGATCGCGCCGCGCGATCTCGGCCAGCTCGGCCTTGCTCTTCTCCCACCAGCGGGTCGCCTCGATGGCGGCCTGCATCTCGGGGGTGAACCGGTAGCGCACCACCTTGGCCGGGACGCCGCCGACGATCGCGTAAGCTGGGACATCCTTGGTCACCACGGCGCCGGCGCCGATGATCGCGCCGCGGCCGATGTGGCCGCAGCCGGGGGTGATTATCGCGTTGTGCGAAAGCCAGACGTCATCCTCGATGATCGGCCCCGTGGCGTGGATCTGATCCTGCGGGATCACCCCTAGATTCTTCTCGTAGAGATAGGGATGGGTCGAGATCGCGTCCGAGGGGTGGTTGGCGTTGATGATCTGGGCGGTGTGCGAGAAGGAGCAATAGCGCCCGATCCGCGTGCCCGCCGGGATGCGCCAGCGGTCGAAGCATCCATAGGAATAGAGTCCGACCTCGACGCCGAAACTGTCCCTGAACCACTGCCGCAGTTCCAGGTTTTCATACGGATTGCGTGTCAGGCGCCGAAGCTTCACCCGCTCAAGCAAGGTACCAATCAGACCCATACGCTCCCCACGAAAAGGCGTTTCCCCAGCAGAACCATAGCAGGATTCATTCCAGACGCCGCCCGCCGCGGGTGGAGCGCCGATCCGTGTCCGAAAACCGCGAGACATCCCAAGGTCGAGCGCCCATCCTTTCGATCATGGATATGGATTTCGAAGCCTGCCGGCGCGCCTTCCAGACCCGCGATGCGCGGTTCGACGGGCGCATCTTCGGCGCCGTGAAGACCACCGGCATCTATTGTCGGCCGATCTGTCCGGCGAGGACGCCCAAGCCGCAGAACATGACATTTTACCCGACCGCGGCGGCGGCGCAGGAAGCGGGTTACCGCCCGTGCCTGCGCTGCCGGCCCGAGGCCTCGCCCGACCTGGGCGCCTGGCGCGGCACGTCCAACACCGTCACCCGCGCCCTGGCCCTGATCGAAGCCGGCGCGATGGATAACGGCGACGTGGACACCCTGGCGGGCCGACTGGGCGTGGGCGAGCGCCAGCTGCGCCGCCTGTTCCGCCAGCACCTGGGCGCCTCGCCGGTGTCGGTGGCCCAGACGCGGCGCGTGCTGCTGGCCAAGCAGTTGATCCAGGAAACCCGCCTGCCGATGGGCGAGGTCGCCCTGGCCAGCGGCTTCGGCAGCGTGCGGCGGTTCAACGAGACCTTCCAGCAGCTGTTCGGCCGTCCGCCGGGCGAACTGCGCCGGTCGCAAAAGGCCGAAACCCCGGCCGCGGACGGGATCCGGGTGCGGCTGCCCTACAAGCCGCCCTACGACTGGGACGCCATCATCCACTTCCTGACCGACCGGGCGATCCCGGGCGTGGAGCGGGTGGAGGCCGGGCGCTATGCCCGTACGCTGGCCATCGACGGCGCGTGCGGCGTGGTGATCGTGACCCCGCGCAACGACGGCGCCCTTCAGGCGGAAATCCACTTCGCGAAACTACCGGCGCTGCCGGCGGTGATCGCCCGCATCCGCCGCGTCTTCGACCTGTCGGCCGACCCGACGCTGATCGGCGCCCACCTCAGCCAGGATCCGACGCTCGCGCCCCTGGTGGCGGCTAGGCCCGGCCTGCGCGCGCCGGGCGCCTGGGACGGGTTCGAGCTGGCGGTCCGCGCCATCCTGGGTCAGCAGATCACGGTCAGCGCCGCCCGCGGCCTCGCGGCCAAGCTGGTCGCCCGGTACGGCGAGCCGGTCGACGATCCGGCCGCCGCCGCCCTGGGCCTCACCCGGGTGTTCCCGTCGCCCGAGCGGCTGGTAGGCCAGGATATCGCCGCTCTGGGTATGCCGAAGGCGCGTGGCGCGGCTCTGGAGGGTCTGGCCCGGACGGTCGCCGCGGACCCGACGATCTTCACGCCGCGCGCCGACCTGGGCAGCGCCATCGCTGCGCTCAAGGCTCTGCCGGGGGTAGGGGAGTGGACGGCCCAGTACATCGCGCTGCGCGAGCTGCGCGAACCCGACGCCTTTCCGCAGGCCGATATCGGCCTGATGCGCGCCATGGCCGACGCGGCCGGCGTGCGCCCGACGGCCGACCAGCTGTTGGCGCGCAGCGCCGCCTGGACGCCCTGGCGCGCCTACGCCGCGCAACACCTCTGGGCCGCCGATCCGGCGTTCGCCCAGTCCCACACGACGATGGACAAGAGGACCAAGCCCGATGACCGCCAAGCTGCCTGAGACCCTGATCCTCGACCGGGTCCCGACCCCCATCGGTACGGCGCTGGTGGTCACCGACGAGGCCGGCGTGCTGCGCGCCTTCAACTGGACCGACTACGAGCCGGCCATGCTCAAATGGATCGGCCGCCACTATCCCAAGGCGAAGCTGGTCGAAGGGCAGGGGCCGCTCCGCCCACAGTTCGACGCCTATTTCGCCGGCCGGACCGACGCCTTCGACACCATCGCCTGGGAGGGCGCCGGCACGGCGTTCCAGAAGACGGTCTGGGCAACGCTCTGCACCATCCCGGTCGGCGAGACGTGGAGTTACGCCCAGCTCGCGGCGAAGATCGGCCGGCCCACGGCGGTCCGCGCCGTGGGGCTGGCGAATGGGTCGAACCCGGTCGCGCTGGTCGTGCCGTGTCACCGGGTGATCGGGTCGAACGGCTCGCTTACCGGTTACGGCGGCGGCTTGCATCGCAAGCGCTGGCTGCTGGAACACGAGGGCGCTGCGTTCAAGGGCAGGTTGGCCGCTTGAGCTGTTCGATCGACAGGGGGTTTCATGGTGTCGCAGCGCTGTCGTGGCGCGTGATTTATTAACTGGAGTTCTTTACCAGCAGCCTCGCATCGAGTCGGCTCGCTGCTGACTCGTCGGCGCTATGGGGTCTCCCTTGTGGAAGGTTCACGTACAGCTCTACTTCGGTAAGGACGCCGCGGCCTATCGGCAGCGGTTCCTCGAAGGCAACGAGCCGGACGAGTCGCCGTACGGATTCCATCTTGCGCAGCAGGAGGGTTTCCAGGTCACCTTCTCCCGCGACGGCAAGCGGGGCGTGCTGGCCAAGATCGTCCACAAGCTGTTCGACTTCGATGTCGCCCACGCGTGGAACAATGTGCAGGCGATGCGCCAGGCCGACATGATCTGGACCATCACCGAGGGCGAGGCGTTCGGCGCGGCGCTGTTGATGCGGCTCGGCCTCATGCCGCGCAAGCCGATCATCAGCAACGCGGTCTGGCTGCTCAACCGTTGGGCCGGGATGCCGCGTTTGCGCCAGGCGATCTATCGAAGCCTGGCCAGCGAGATCGCGATCATGACCGTGCACTCGGACAAGTGCCTGCCGATCGCCCAGCGCGCCTTCCCCAAGTTGCGCTGCGAGCTGATGTATTTCGGGATCAACGTCGGCTACTTCGCGATCACGCCGCCGGAAACGTCCAAGAGCCTGGTGACCCACATCGTGGCGGCCGGGAATGACCGCACGCGCGACTGGGACACGTTGCTGGAGGCGTTCGGCTCGGACGAGCGCTTCCGCCTGACGATCATTTGTCAGTGGCTCGCGGCCAGCAAGACCGCCCGCCACGCGAACGTCGTGCTGGAGCGCCCGCTGGACGGCGACGAACTGCGCGACCTGTACGCGAAGGCCGACCTCATCGCGGTGCCGATGCAGGAGAACGTGTTCTCCGGGATCACCGTGGCCCTGGAAGCGGCGGCCATCGGCAAGCCGATCCTGGTGACCCGCACCGGTGGGGTGCCCACCTATTTCGATGACCGCGAGGTGCTGTACGCGCCGACAGGCGATCCGCGCGCCATGCGTGACGCCGTGCTGGCGTCCACGCCGGAGTCTCGCAAAGCGGTGGCCGAGCGGGCGCAGGCGCGCCTCCTAGCCAAGGACTACTCCACCCGCGGAATGATCGCCCGCTACGCCCGCGTCAGCCGCGAAGTGTTCGACGACCGGGGCATTGTCGAGCACTAGGGCCCGGCGGCTGCGCGTCCGCGTTTCGATGTGCTAGCCAAGGTTATGGACCTCCTGCGGCTCGGCGTTGTGTCATTGGCCTGGCCCCTGGCGCTCGGCGCCCTGGCGGCCACGGTGCTGGCCCAGGGCGGCCGGTTCAGCGCCCGCCTCGATGTCCTGACCCATTTCGCGCCGATCTGGCTGGCCGGAGCGTCGATCGCGCTGGCGCTGGCGGCGTTTGGACCTCGGGGCGGCCGGCCGGCCTTGGTGGCGGTGTCGCTGCTAGCCGTGGCGGGCGGGGCGCTGTTGGTGCTGCCGGAAGTCCTGAGCCGTGGGCGCGACCCGCGCGCCGCGGCGGACGCGCCGGGACAGCTGAAGCTGATCCAGTTCAATGCCTGGGGGCAGAACGCCCAGACCGACGCGGCGGCCGCCTGGATCGTCGGCCAGGATCCGGACCTCGTGATCCTGGAGGAGCCGGGCGCGCTGCGCGCCAAGCTGGCCGCCCGGGGCTATCACGACCAGACCGGCAGCCGGGGCGCCGCGATCCTGTCGAAGCAGCCTGCGCTTCGCACCTATGCCCAACCCGCGTCGGACGGCCGGCCGGGATTCATCGCCTCGGCGACGTTCCAGGACGCGCACGGCCTGTTCACCGTCGTCGCGACGCATCGCTACTGGCCGGTGCGGTTCGTCCGCGAGCGGGCGCAGACCGCCGACCTGGACCGCGTCATCCATGGGCTGCCGCCCGAGCGGACGATCGTGGCGGGGGATTTCAACTCGACCCCCTGGTCCTTCGCCCGGCGGCGCGAGGACCGCGACTGGGGCCTCATCCGACGGACGCGGGCGCTGTTCACCTGGCCCGCCGCACGGCGCAGCCACAACCGCTTGCCGGCGCCGTTCCCGTGGCTGCCGATCGATCATGTGTACGCCGGACGCGACTGGGGAACGGTGAAGGTCGTGACCGGACCGGAACTCGGCTCCGACCATTACCCCGTGGTCGTCACGCTGGCCCCGGCGGTTTCCGGCGCAAGATGACAAACATTTCACGTTCCGGCCGCTCCCGTTCGACGCCGCGCTGCCGTATAGCGATGGTAGCTGGAATCGCGGGGGTGGGCCCATGGCGACATTGACGGAAATGGTTGCCGCGGTGGTCGTGCATTCGTCCGCTGCCGCCTTCTCGCATTTCGGCGTCACCATCGACACGCCGAGGATCGAGCAGCCGCGCCCCGCCGCCTCGGCCGCCGATCAACGCACCATCGCCCGCTCGCCGCGCCAGACCCAGCGCGCCGAAAAGGTGCTGAAAGCCAACTGCCCCGACGCCCAGCGCGCGGGCGTGGCCAAGGCCTGACGTTCCGCGACATTCCGCCGTCCGGCGTCCGAATCATTTCTTCCACCTGTTTGCGTCGGCCCTCGCCGAGGGTAATCCTGCGCGCCTAGAGATCCTGGCACGGTCGGCATACGTGCGCCGATCGCGAAAACCGGAAGGAACGGGCGTTGATGAGGTTCTCCAAGCGGTCGCAACCGATGGACTTCGGGAGCCCGGACGAGGACCCTCAGGCGGCTGAGGCGCGGCAGGCGCATGCCGAGGCCGTGGGCTTCCGCCATGTCGATCCCGTCCAGCACGCCCATGCCGTCGGCGCGCAGGGCGGGCGGGCGCTGGCGCCGCAGGATGAGCACCATGCCTACGCGGCGTTCGAGGTGGACCAGCGCCCGCCGTCGGGCTGGCCGACCTGGCTGATCGCCGTTGCGGTTGCGGTGCTGTGGGCCCTGGCCCCGATCGCCTTCGCCGTCGGCTATCGCAACAACGTGGCCCCGCTGCAGGACGACCCGTTCGCCCTGACCGTGTTCGCGCTGCTGGCCATCGGTCCGGCCATCTTCGTCCTGGGCGCCGCCTACATGATCCGGCAGGGCCAGAAGCTGGCCTACGAGACCCGGCGGACCAAGGCGATGGCCGAGGATATGCTGGCGCCCGCCCTGGTGGCGGCCTCGCGGGCGGGGGACGTGACGATGGCGGTGCGCGAGGAGATCGTCCGCGCCGCCGCCGCCGCGGAAGAGGCGCGTGAGACCCTGATCGCGATGCGCGACGCGCTGGCGTTCGAGACCGACAAGCTGACCGGGGTCACGGCCCAGTCGGTGCGCACGGCGCAGGAGCTGGCCACCACCCTCGGTCGTGAGCGCGCCGAGATGAGCGGGCTGGCGCAGACCCTGGACACCCAGGCGACCCGCGTGACCGACGCCATCGGCCAGCAGGCCCGAATGATCACAGAGGCCACGGGTGTCGCCGAGACTCAGATCCGCGAGGCCGAGGCCGGCCTGTCGGCCCGCGCCGCCGATCTGGCCGCCGCTGCCGGCGAGGCAACCGACGCCGCCCGCACTGCCGGCGAGGACCTGACCCGCCATATCGCCCGGCTGGAAACCGCCGGCGTCGGCGTCGCCGACCAGGTCCGCGCCGTGGAGTCCGGCCTGACCGAACAGCGCGCCGCCCTGGTCTCGCTGAGCCAGACGCTGAAGGGCGACCACGAGGTGTTCGCCGCCAACGCCGAGGCCCACGCCGCGACCCTGGGCGAGTTCATCGCCGAGGCGCGCCAATCGGCGAACGAGATGAGCGAGCGGGCGCTGACCGGGGGCGATCAGCTTCGCCGGCTGATGTCGGACGCCGCCCTGCAGTTCCGCGACATCGCCGAGACCGCCAAGGCCGAGCGCGAGGAATTCGGCCAGTCGACCCTTCAGTCGTTGGAGGCGGTGTCCTCGGCCGCCGCCGACCAGCGCGCGCAGCTGGAGGCCCAGACGCGGGCGGCCATCGACGCCCTGGCCAAGGCCGCCGAAGAGACCCGCGCCGCCGCCGCCCGTCACGCGACGACCGCCCGCGAGCAGGTGGACCAGCTGTCGGAGGCAGCCTTCAGCGCCGGCCAGAAGGCCAACCAGGTGTTCGAGGCCCGGCTGGAAGAGGCCAAGGCCCTGGTCGAGCAGTCGTCCAAGATGGTCGAGGACGCCGGCGCCGCCACGGCCCGCAAGCTGGAGGACGGCGCTGCCGCCGCGCGCGCAACCCTGGAAGAGCTGTCGGCCATGATGGGCGAGATCGAGCAGCGGGCCGCCAAGATGCCCGCCGCCGCCGCCGGCCAAGCCGATCGCGTCCGGGCCACCGTCGCCGACGGCATGGACGAGCTGATGGCCCAGGCCCGCCGAACGGCGGAGGAGGCCCACGCCATCGACGCCGCCTTCCAGGATCGTGTGCGCCGCAACTTCGAAATGCTGTCCGAGGCGGTAAAGCTGATGGGTGTCGCCGCCGTGGCCCCGCCGGCCCCCGCGCCGGTGCTGCTGACGCCCCCACCGGCGCCGCGCAAGGCCAAGGCCGCCCCGCCGCCCGAACCCGAGGTCGCGCCCGAGGACGATGAGCCCGAGACCCTGGAATTGGCCACGCCCGTCGCGCCGCCGGCCGGCGCAGAGTTGGCCGACCGCATCGGCCTGCGCAATCGCATCCGCCTGACCCCCACCGCCACCGACCGCGAATTCTCGGCGGTGTTCGAAGCCGCCGGCGGGCCGCCGGCCGCCAGCGCGCCGACGGGCGATGGCGAGGAGGCCGAGGACGGCGGCGAGACCTGGACCTGGAAAGACCTGCTGGCCTCGCTGGACGGCGCGGACGGGGAGGGCGAACGCCTGGAGGACGCCCTGTCGGCGGAACTCACGCGCATGGGGGTCGATCCTGCCAAGCTGCTGCCGGCGGGCCGCATTGAGGAGATCGCCGCCGCCCTGCAGACGGGCGACCAAGACGGCGGTCGCGAGGTGGTGCGCAAGCTGGCGCCCGCCGCCCCCCGCCGCATCGCGCGCCGGCTGTTCACCGACGACGACGTGAAGCGCCGCACCGGCGTCTACGTCCGCCGCTACAAGACCCTGGTCGACGACGCCGTGGCGCGCGATCCCTCTGGCCTGGCGCTGGCGGGCCTGCTGGGCGCGGAGGCAGGACGGGTGTTCCTGCTGCTCGACGCCGCCGCGGGCGACATGATCTAGGGAACCCGACCCCCGGCGCGCGGCGTTCGTAGCGGCATGACCGAAGACCGTGACCGTGCGCACAGGGCTTGGCGACGCGCCGAGCGCATCAAACTGCTGTCCGACCGCGTGGTCGGCGTGGGTCCGTGGGGCATCGGCGTCGACGGCGTCCTGGCCTGGGTGCCGGTGGCCGGGACGGTGTATTCGGTCGGCGCGGCGGCACTGCTGCTGAAAGAGGCCGTCCACGCCGGCGCCGAACGGCCGACCCTCATCCGGATGGCCGCCTACCTGGGCCTGGACAGCGTGGCGTCCGGCGTGCCGCTGATCGGCTGGGCGGTCGACACCCTGTTCACCGGCCATGCCTTCGCGGCTCGCGCGCTGCAGAAGGACATCGAGCGGCGCCATGGCCGTCCCGCCGATGAAACGCCGGCCAAGCTCGATCTGAGCATGGTCACCGGGCGTTAGGGCTTCCGCGCCGACAATCAGGCGGCTTGAACGGACCTCCTTTCATAGTAAGGGAAGCCGTCGTTTTTCAGCGCCGGGGGCGTACTTGAAGATCCTGATCACAGGTGGAGCGGGCTTCATCGGTTCCGCCGTCGTCCGCCGCGCCATCGCCGACGGTCACCAGGTGGTGAACCTGGACGCCCTGACCTATTCCGCGAACCTTGAGAACGTCGCCAGCGTCGCCGGTGACGCGGGCTATGCGTTCGAACACGTGGACATCTGCGACCGGGCCGCGGTCGAGGCGGTGTTCGCCACCCATCAGCCCGACGCGGTGATGCACCTGGCGGCCGAGAGTCACAACGACAGGGCCATCGAAGGTCCGCTGGACTTCGTGAAGTCCAACATCATGGGCACCGCGATCCTGCTGGAAGTGGCCCGCGCCTACTGGCTCAAGCTGGACGACGCCAAGAAGGCGGCGTTCCGCTTCCACCACATCTCGACCGACGAGGTGTTCGGCGCCCTGGGCGAGGACGGCGACTTCACAGAAGAGACGCCCTACGACCCCCGCTCGCCCTACTCGGCCTCGAAGGCCGCTTCGGACCATCTGGTGCGCGCCTGGGGACACACCTACAAATTCCCGGTGGTGATCACGAACTGCTCGAACAACTACGGCCCGTTCCAATTCCCCGAGAAGCTGATCCCGACGGTGATCACCCGGGCGCTGGAGGGCAAGACGATCCCCGTCTATGGCGACGGCCGCCAGGTGCGCGACTGGCTGCATGTGGACGACCACGCCGAGGCCCTGCTGCTGGTGCTGTCCAAGGGCAAGCTGGGCGAGACCTATTGCATCGGCGGCGACGCCACGAAGCGGAACCTCGAGGTCATCAAGATCATCTGCGAGCACCTGGACAAAATGGCGCCCGCCAACACCCCCCACGCCGAGAAGATCACCTTCGTCACCGACCGGCCGGGCCACGACTTCCGCTATTCGATCGACGCGTCGAAGCTGGAGGCCGAGCTGGGCTGGAAGGCGCGGATGCCGCTGGGCGAGGGACTGGAGGACACCGTGCGCTGGTACGTCGACAACTACGCCTGGGTGGAAGGCATCCGCGCGCGCGGCTTCGACAGCGAACGCCTCGGCCTGGTGAAGGCATGAGACCCCAAGGCACAAGACGGGGTATCGTCCTGGCCGGCGGCGCCGGCACCCGGCTGCATCCGCTGACCATCGCGGTCAGCAAGCAGCTGCTGCCGGTCTACGACAAGCCGATGATCTACTATCCGCTGTCGGTGCTGTTCCTGGCCGGCATCCGCGAAATCCTGATCATCACGACGGAAGAGGATCAGGCGGGCTTCAAGCGCCTGCTGGGCGACGGCTCGCGGTTCGGCGTGAAGTTCGAGTACGTCATCCAGCCCACGCCGGGCGGCCTGGCCGAGGCCTATCTGCTGGGCGAAGAGTTCGTCGGCGGCGAGCCGTCGACCCTGATCCTGGGCGACAACATCTTCTTCGGGCAGAACTTCCGGAAGATGCTGAAGGCGGCGGACGCGCGGAAGGACGGCGCGACGGTGTTCGGCTATCCGGTGCACGACCCCGAACGCTACGGCGTGGTCGAGCTGTCGCCCGACAACAAGGCGCTCTCCATCGAGGAGAAGCCGGCGAAGCCCAAGTCGAACTACGCGGTGACCGGCCTCTATTTCTACGACGGCCGCGCCAGCGAAATCGCCAAGACCCTGTCGCGCTCGGCGCGCGGCGAGCTGGAGATCACTGCGCTCAACGACGTCTATCTGCAGGAAGGCAACCTGCATGTGGAGCTGTTGGGCCGCGGCTTCGCCTGGGAAGACGCCGGCACACACGACAGCCTGATCGGCGCCGGCGAGCTCATTCGCGTGTTCGAGCAGCGCCAGGGCCTGCGCATCGGCTGCCTGGAGGAGATCGCCTTCGAGAACGGCTGGATCGATAAAAGCGAGTTGATGAAGTCCGCCGAGTTCCAGGGCAAGAGCGAGTACGGCAAGTATCTGCGCGAACTCGCGGCCGACGCGAAATAGCGGATCGCCGCGCGGATTCCGCGCGGACTACTCAGCGTACCCAGACTCCGTTACCGTGTTATTCGGGAGTCGACGCGGGCGCGATACACAGGGCTTATGATCAAGCTTGGGGCGTGAACTCCACGTTCATCAGGCGTAGTCCTAGGTGTCGCCCTGAGATTCAATGATGGAAGCGAGCATGCAAACAAAGTCCATGGTCCTCGTCGTCGGCCTTTGCGCCGGCCTGGGCCTGTCCGGGTGCGACAAGGTTAAGAGCATGATGGGCGGCGGCAAGCCGACCGGCCAGGTCGTCGCGACCGTCGACGGTCAGGAGATCACCGCCCTGGAGCTGCGCCGCGAGATGGGCGGCTTCTCCTCGCGCGACGAGAAGGTGATGAAGCAGGCCCAGCAGCAGGTCCTGCAGCGGATTATCCTGCGCAAGCTGCTGGTCGAGAAGGCCAAGGCCGACAAGCTCGACAAGACGCCGAACTACAATCTGGATGTGAAGCGCGGCGAGGAAAGCCTGCTGGCCGAACTCTACCAGCGTAACCTGGCGTCCAAGGTCGTGGCGCCGACCAAGGCCGAGGCCGAGGCGTTCATCGCCAGCAACCCCGCCATGTTCGCCGACCGCAAGGTCCTGGTGGTTGACCAGCTGGTCGCCGCGCCGAACAAGATCGATCCGGCCCGCTTCCAGCCGCTGAAGAGCCTGGAAGACGTGAAGGCGCTGCTGCAGTCCGAGAACGTGGCGTTCCAAGAGAGCGTCGCGACCCTGGACACCCTGCAGGTGAACCCCCAGCTGATCGCCCAGATCCAGCGCCTGCCGCCGGGCGAGGTGTTCGTGATCCCGCAGCGGGGCTCGTTCGTCTTCAACCGGATTACCGGCAGCAAGGCCGCGCCGTTCGGCGGCGATCCGGCCATCCAGTACGCGACCAATACGCTGCGCACCCAGAAGGCGCAGCAGACCGTCGGCAAGCAGATGGAGGCGATGTACAACGCCGCCAAGCCGAACATCAAATACGCCCCGGCGTTCGAGCCGCCGAAGCCTCCGCCGGCGAAGGGCGCGGCCCCGGCCGCCGCCGCACCCGCCGCGAAGCCCTAAGCGACGCGCACGGCTTCCGGGGTTCAGGTCGAGAGGCCTGAACCCGCAGGAAGCTGAATGTCGGGATCGAAATGGAGACGGAGGCCTCGGCCTCCGTCTTTTTTCGTTCTGGCGTTAGGCCGAAGCGCCGGTTGAGGTGGTCTTGCGCACGCTGGGCGGCGCGGTCGGGATGGCTTCCAGGCCATCGCGGGCCCAGGACATCCAGATGAACGCGGGCAGGCCGTCGTCCAGGAACCGGTAGTTGGCGGTGTCGTCGTTCTGGATTTCCCGCAGCAGCCCCTCGGCGACGAGGAGCTGGATGACCTGTTGGGCACGCTTGGCGTCCAGGTCCTGCTCGGTGACCAGTTCCTGCAGCGTGAAGGTGCCATCGGCCGCCAGGGCGGCCCGGGCCGCCGCGGCGATGGCGCTGCCGTTGCCTTCCATGATCCGCGCGACACGCGCCACCAGGGGCTTGGACACGCGGCTGGCGAATTCGTCGACCGCCTGTTCCACCGCATGGGCGACGTCGGCGGGTTTCACCGTCGTGCGCTGCTGGTTCAGGGCGGTGTGGCCGGCGTGGTGGCAGATCAGGTTGGCGAGGTAAGGCGACCCCCGCGAGGCCGCCACCACGAACGCGGTGGCCGTGGGCTCGAAGGTCATGGTCGTCTCCCGTTCGCCGTTGGCGACGATCGAGGCGATCTCGGCGTCGCTCATCTTCTCCACGTGCTGGGCGAAGATGTTGCGGCGGATCGACGGGATGTGCTCGACGAGGTCGGACAAGTCGCCGGCGACGCCCGACAGCACCAGTTGGACCCGGCCCAGGCGGTCCGAGAGCGTCTTGATCAGCTCGGCGATGTCACGCCGGAAGGCGGCCGATTCGCACTGGTCGAACTCGTCCAGGATGATCAGCACGCGGGTGCCGGTCAGCTTGGCGCAGAGGTCGCCGAACACGCGGGGCGAAATCTGGGTGGTGGGCAGAAGGTCCAGCAGCGACGAGCCGCGCTCGGCCTCGGATTCGTTGGGCGCGAAGCCCGAGTGATACAGCAGCGGAATATCGGCCGCCGCGCCGCGGAAGATCTCGTCGAACGAGGAGAGCGCGCCGCACGAAGTGTAGACGACGAGGTAGCGCGCATCGCCGGCCGCCGAGCGCAGCATGTGCAGCAGCGAGGTCTTGCCGATCCCGCGCTCACCATACAGCACCACGTGCAGACGCTGGTTCTCGATCGCGCCGATGATGGTGCGCAGCAGGGCCTGGCGGCCCGAGAACATCCGCCCGTCAGCCACGGGGTGCGACGGGGTGAAGGCCTGGCGCAGGCGCGAGCGGAAGCTGGCCATCTTGTCGCCGCCGCCGGCGTAAGGCTGGTCGCTCGCCATGGTCTGGAAGCGCGGCAGCACACCTTCGCTGCGGTCACGACGGGACTCGAGGAAGGCTGGAACGCTTGTCGGCTGCGCCTGGCGTGCGCCGACCGTGGCGCTCCTCGCAGGCGCGGGGCGGCGCTTGAAAATCGATGTCACCTTGCCGAGCAAGCTCAAGAACGCCTCCATACGCCCGGTCCAGCCGAGGCGAGCGTCATGGTGATAACGCCGTCGGGCTGTTTTAGGGCAAACGTTTCCGATTCCAACTATCGGGCGCCGCGCCCTACAGTTTGATTAATTGCCAAGGTACGCAGCGTTGTGACACGCGGACGCTCCCGGCGTGATGGGCAGATGGCCGCAGAGGGTGTCGTGACGGTCGTTCGAAGGCTTTTTGTCTGGGTGCTGATCCTTGGGGCCGGGGCCGCGGCGGGGTTCGCGGCGTTGGGCGCCTTCGCGGGTCCTTACGTTCCGAAGCTGGATCTGCTGACGCATTTCGTGCCGTTCCTCGCCGTCGGCGTCCTGGCGGCGGTTCCGGCGCTGGTCCTGCGGCCGACGCGGTTCCAGGTCGTGGCGGCGCTGCTGGCCCTGACGCTGGGCGTGGTCGCCTGTGGGCGGCTGATGCTGCCCGCCTATCTCTACGACGACCTGCCGGCCTCCGGCGCGCCGCAGCCTGACGACCTCAAGATCATCCAGTTCAACGCCCTGGATGGAAACACCCGATACGGGCCGATCCGCGCCTGGATCATCGCGCAGAACGCCGACGTCGTGGTGATGGAGGAGGCGCCGGGCTTTGGCGGCCAACTGGAGGCGCTGGGCTACATCCCCAGCTGCGGCATCTGCGGCATGGCGATTTTCACCAAAGAGAAGCCGGTCTGGAGCAACAGCCCAACCAGCGACTGGCGTATCGTGCGGCGCGTGGCGGCCGCCAGGTTCCAGGACCGGCGCGGCGCCTATACGATCCTGGCGGTGCACCGTGGGCGGCCCACCCGGACCGCGCGGGTGGCGCAGGAGGTGGCGGACCTGCGGGAGATGGCGGCCCGGACCCCGGCCGCGGGGAACATCCTGGTCGGCGACTTCAACTCGACGCCCTGGTCGGCGGCGCTGCGGCGGGAGGAGGCCGCGCTGAGCCTGGTGCGACGGACCCGGGCGCTGGCGACTTGGCCCGCCGAGGCGGTCAGCCATAACAAGCTGGGCTTCCCGTTCCCCGTCCTGCCCATCGACCACGTGTTCGCCGGCCGCGACTGGGCGACGGTGAAGGTCGAGCGTGGACCGAAGCTGGGCTCGGACCACTATCCGGTGGTGGTGACGCTGCGGCGCGTCCGGAACCGGCCCCCAGGCTAGGCCGCGTCGGCCCGGGCCTCGTCCTGGCGAGGGCGATAGACGTTCTGGTACCAGACCTCCGCCGACAGGATGGTCCACAGCGTCTCGCCGGCGTCGACCTTGCCCGAGACATGGTCGTCTACCAGCTTCCGGACCTCGGCGGCGTCGGCGTATTCCTGGCAGAGGCCGTGTTTGGCCGAGACGTGGTCGATCAGGAAGTCCTTCATCGGCCCGCGGAACCACTCCTTCAGCGGCGTGCGGAAGCCCCACTTCTTGCGGCTGATGATGTCGTCGGGCACCAGTTCGCGGGCCCACTGGCGCACGATCCACTTGCCGGTCGCGCCGCGCACCTTCAGCGAGGCGGGCAGGGCGAGGCCGAAGGCGGCCAGCTCCTTGTCCAGGAACGGCGGGCGGACTTCCAGGCCCTCGGCCATGGTCATCCGGTCGCCGCGCTCCAGCATGTTGCCGGGCAACCAGGTCAGGCAGTCCAGCATCTGCATGCGCAGCAGGCCGTCGGGGTCGTCGATCCGGGCCAGCGCGTTTGACTGGCTGGCGATCGCCTGCTCCCAGTTCGCGCTGCTCCAGTCGAGGCCTGGCAGGATCCTGTGCAGGTCGGCGCGGTCCAGGTAGCTGAACCACTGGACCAGGCGGTCCACCTCGCGCGGTTCGGCCAGGGCGCGGGCGGCCACCAGGGCGCGGCGCCTGTCGAGGCCGGCCAGGCCCGCGAGGCCGGCCAGGTTACCGGAGCCGAGGATCCGGGCCAGGCCACGCAACGCGCCGGGTGCGCGGGCGAAGCTATATTTGGGATAGCCGGCGAACACCTCGTCGGCGCCTTCGCCCGACAGCACCACCTTCACGTCATGCTTGGCGATGCCGCTCATCTCGGCGATGGCGATGTCGGCCGGCTGGCTGACCGGGCCGTCGCGGCAGGCCGACAGCTCTGCGAAGCGCTTCATGTAGGCCTCGGGGCCCACGTTGATCGCCCGGTGCTGAGAACCGATCGCCTCGGCCATCAAGCTGGCGAAGTGCAGTTCGGAGTGCGGGTCGTCGGCGAAGCCGACGGAATAGGTGCGGATCTGCTCGCTGGGCGCGCGGATCTTGCGCATGGCCGCCACGATCAGGCTGGAGTCGAGGCCGCCCGACAGGAAGGCGCCCACCGGAACATCGGCGATCAGTCGCTGCTCGACTGATTCCAGGAACAGGTCGCGGCCCTCGCGAACCAGGGTCTCGACGCTCTTGCCGCGCTGGGCGGCGCGGGCTTTGCCGGTCTCTTCGACCAGATCGAAGAACCGGCCGATCCGCAGGCCTTGGCGGTCGAATTCGAGATAGGTCCCGGGTTCCAGCTGCCGGACGCCCCGGTGCAGGGTGTCGGCGCCATAGACCGCCCGGAACCGCAGCGCCTGGCGGAAGGCGTCCATGTTGAGGTTCTGGTCGACGTCCGGGTGCGCCAGGATGGCCTTGATCTCGCTGCCGAAGACGATCGAGCCGGGGGTCGGCGTGGCGTAGAACAGGGGCTTCTCGCCCAAGGCGTCGCGGCCCAGCAGCAGCTTCTGGCTCCGCTCGTCCCATAGGCCGAACGCGAACATGGCGTCGAACTTCGGCAGCGCCGCCGGGCCGCCGCGGGCCAGCCAGCGCATGATGACCTCAGTGTCGCCGTTGGTCGCGAACCGCTCGCCCAGCTGCTCCAACTCCTGGCGCAGCGCTTTGTAGTTGTAGGTTTCGCCATTGTAGACAAACGCCACGCCGCGATCCGGCGCCAGCATCGGCTGCGGGCTGCCGGCCACGTCGATGATGCTGAGGCGGGTGTGCGCCAGCCCACAGGGTCCTTGCACCCAGGTCCCGGTGGAGTCCGGTCCCCGGCGCCCCAGCGCGGCGACCATGGCCGCCATGCCGCGCGGGTTGATGCCCCGATCGAAGTCTACACGTCCGCCGATACCGCACATCTTAGGAGTCAGCCCTGGCTGAAAATTGGATTCACCGCGCCCGAACCTGCAAACATCGGGCCGGAGGATCCGAGAATACGAAGGCTCCGACGGACAGCCGAACCTTTAATGAAATCGTTAAGCGACGGGCCGATTTATAGTGCCCGCATGCCTCGACCGCAGGCTATGAATGGACCAGTTTTCGTCCGCGCCGTCCAGCTTGGCGCTGGGCGATTCGGGCTGGACCGGTGAAATCAGCCGGCGACGGCAAGGCCCGCTTCGGAGACCCGCTTAGATGTTCGCCGGCAAGGTGTTTCAGACCCTCTGGGCGCGGCGAGCCATCGTGCTGACCGCGCTCATCGGCACCCTCATCGGCGCCGTCGTCGTCTGGAAGACGCTGCCGCCGCGCTATGCCGCGACCGCCCGGGTGATGCTGGAGGTCGTGAAGCCCGACCCGGTGACGGGCCAGGTGCTGAACAAGGACACGGCTGCGATCTATGTGCGGACCCAGATCGAGATGATCCGCGACTACGACGTGGCCGGCCGCGTGGTGGACGAACTGGGGTGGCTGCAGAACCCGGAGTTCCAGGCGGCGTACGACACACGCAAGGATGGCGGTGACATGGATATCCGCCGCTGGGCGGCCGCGCCGATCATGGCCGCCACCGCGGCGAACCTGCAGCCCGAGAGCAACGTGCTGGAGATCACGTTCCGCTCGACGGTGCCGCAGAACGCCCAGGCGGTCGCCGACTCCCTGCGTCGCGCCTATATCAACGCCACCATCGAGCGCCGCCGCGCCGCCGCGCAGGCGACGGCCGACTGGTACGACGCGCAATCCGTGAAGACACAGGCGGCCCTGGCGCGGCTCGAACAGACGAAGACCGAACTCCAGCACAAAACCGGCATCGTGCTGCAGGCCCGGGGACGGGACCTGGCCTCGGAGATGCTGAGCAATGTCGCCTCGATCACCTCGCGGCCGATGCCGGCGATCGAGAACCGCCCGATGCGTGCGACGGAAAATCTGGCGCAGGCCGATTACGAGATCTCACAACTCAGCCGCACGCTGGGGCCGAACCACCCGGCGTTGCTGGCCGCGCAGCGCCGCCGCGCCGGGCTGGTGGCCGCGGCGCAGGAAGAGGGGAACTTCCAACGTGAGAGCGCGAGCCGGGCCGATGCCTCGGCGCGGGCGCTGATCAATCAGCTGGGGTCACTGACGGCCACCGTCGTGTCCCAGCGCGGCGCCCTGGCTCAGATGCAACGGCTTCAGGACGAGATCGATCTCCTGCGCCTGCAGTACGATTCGGAGACAGGCCGCAGCGCCAAGCTGCGCCAGGACGCGGACGCGACCGCTGTCGGGATCACGCCGATCGGCGCGACGTCGTTCCCGGTCAGTCCGGAATTTCCCAACCCGCCGCTGATCCTCGGCGGCGCGCTGGTGCTGGGGTCGGGGGTGGGCGTGATGCTGGCCCTTCTCACCGAACTGCTGGGCCGCAAGGTGCGCTCGGCGGGCGATCTTGAGAGCGCGACGCGGACTCCTGTGCTTGCGTCGGTGCCGCCGCCGCCACGGCGGCCCCGCGCGCGGAAAGTCCGGACACCTAAGGCCGTGCGGCCCAAGCCGGCCCGTGCGCCGAAGCTGGAGGCGGCTCGCAAGGCGGCCGGAGGCGCCCTTTGAGATTTGGCCGCAAGGGCCCGAAGGCTCAGGACCCGAACGTGGCCGAGGCGACCGCGCTGCCGATGGCGGCGTCGCAGGCCCGTATCGACGCCATCGATCAGCTGTCCCAGGAGATCTTGCGCCGCCACTTGGGCCGCGGTCGCCGCGGGCTGACGGTCGCCGGCGTATCTGACGGAATAGGCGTGAGTTCGATTTCCCTGGGTCTCGCCGCTGCCCTGGGCCGGGTCGGGGTCAACACGCTGCTGATCGACGGCGATCTGCTGGCCTCGTCGCTGAATACCCACTTCGACCCGCCGTGGACGGGACCGGGGCTGGCCGAGGTGCTGCGCGACGAGGTCGACATCGAGGACGCGCTGGACCTCGGGCATGGCCCGGATCTGGCGATTCTGCACGCCGGCGCCAAGGGGCCCGACGGCGAGTCACGGATTTTCACGCCTCGGTTCAACGACGTGTTGGAATGGGGCCTGCGCCGCTTCCAGATCACAATCGTGGATATGCCGGCGGCTACCCGCTCGACGGCCTCGTTCCACGTGGCGCGGGTGACGGGCTACAGCCTGCTGGTCGCGGGCCGGCACATCAGTTTCGCCCAGGACCTGACTCTCTTCGCAGACCAGATGCGGCAGGTTGGAGCCGAGGTTGTTGGAAGCGTGCTGAGCGGCTGAGCTGGCGCGAGGCGAACGTGCTCGTGCCGGCCAGCTTCGCCGCGATGTCGGCCCGTCGGCTCAGCGCCACGACCGCCCCAAGCATCATGAACACCATCGGGTGGTTGTCGTCCTGGCTGAATACCGACTTGATGATGATGTAGTTGATCAGGCAGATCGACAGCGGCAGCAGGAGCTGGAGCTCGCGGTCCAGATCGCCCCGCACGATCGAGCGCGCGCCGATCCAGGCGCCCCGGGCGAACATGCCGAAGTACAGCGCGAAGCCGATGAAGCCGTAATCCAGCAGCATGTTGATGAAGTACGAGTCGATGGTCGGGACGCCGTCCGAGCCGATATAATTCAGCACCGAACCGGCCTGGCCCACGCCGTGCCCCTGGGGGTGGCTGAACATTTTCGGTATCGCCAGGTTCCACTGGTCGACGCGGCTCTGGTCGCTGGCGCTCTGCGAGCCGTTGCCCCACACCTTGGCCCGTAGCCGGCCGATGAAGAAGGTCGAGGCCACGCCCACGAAGAAGATCGCGGGGTAGGCCAGCACGATGGCGGGCGCGATGATGCTGCCCTTGCTGCGGCGCCACTGAAGCAGCGCCCAGAAGAGCATGTAGAGCAGCAGCGACAGGATGCTGGAGATCAGCCCCAGGCGGGAGTCGGTCTCCAGCACGACGTAGAAGGCCACCAGCATGTAGACGCCCGCGAAGATCTTGGGGGCGTTCTTCTTCGAGGTCAGCAGCATGTGCGCCGCGAAAGGCGCGACCAGGCCCAGGAACTCCGACAGACCCAAGGGTGTGCTGTAGGTGACGAGGACCCGATATTTGCCGGTCGCCGCGCGCGCGGTCCCCGACAGGGTTCGCAGCACGGATTCATCCTCGATCTTCAGAATCGAGGGGATGTGCGCGGCCCAGAGCACGTGCAGCGCCCGCGACTCCCAGACGCCGAGCAGGCAGATCATCGCCGCCCCCGCCATCAGCAGATGCATCCAGCGCAGCGCGAAACCGGCGCGGCTGAAGAGGACCAGACTGACGAAGAAGATCGAGGTCCAGTTGGTCGTGTAGACGATGTAGCGGTTGGCCGCCGTCCCGGGGTTGACCGAGTAGAGCATCGACACCGCCTGAAGGATCAGGAAGCCCATCACGATGCGGAAGAGCCACGGGTCGAAGGTGAAGATGTCGCGCAGGTTCTTCCGGAACTGCGGTGAGACCGAAAGGCATACCAGCAGGACCACGAGCAGCGGCATCCCGGTCAGCCGCAGCAAAGTGATCCATGGCAACCCAGGCAGCGCGAGCGCCAGATAGCTGGGCCACAGGAAGATCGAGCCGAAGAACATGATGAATAGCGGCTGCAGGGCGTCCGTGGGCGCGTAATCCCCCGATGGAAGCGCCCAGACCACCAGGATCGCCAGCAGGGCGATGGGGATCGCGAACGGCAGCATCAGGAACGGCGCGAACCGGGCGAAGCCGAAGCCGTAGGCGACGCACAGCACGCCGAGGCCCACATAGACGGCCGCCTTGGCCCAGCGGTTCATCCGCCGGCGGCGGTAGAACGGCACGCCCGCGTACTCCTCCATGGCCGGGAGGGGCTCAGCGGCGGCGGCGTCGCGGCGCTTGAACAGCTTCTGCATCAGCTTCTTCTCGCCCGGAGGCAATGAACGGATCGATACCCGCGGCTAGGCCGGACGGCCAGATGACCGATTGTCCGCCAGCCGATCCAACACGCCGGAAAGATATTCCGTCAACGCCGCCGGCTCGGTGGTGGCCATCACGCGCGGCAGCGTCCGGGCCTCGACCACCGCGGCCTCCAGTTCGTCCACCGTCTCGGCGCTGGCGATGAGGCCTCGCGCGACGAACGCGCCCACGATCTCTTCCTGGTGATTGTCGTAATGCTCGCCGCGGGATTCCATCCGGGGCATCGCGATCACCCGGCAACCCTTCTGCAGCGCGGTGATCAGCGACCCCGTGCCGCCGTGGCAGATGACGGTGGCGGCCCGGGTCTGGATCTCGTTGACCTGGTCGAAGGTCAGGGTCTCGACCAGCTCGACGTCGGGAATGTCGGCGACCTTCACGCCGGTCTGCAGGATCACCTGCTCGGTGATCGCGCCCCGGCGCTTCAGCTCAGCCACCGAACTGACCAGCCGCTCGAAGGGCAGGGTGGCGCCGACGGTGGCGAACAGCAGGGGGTCCTTCGGCGGGGCCTCGCCCGTCAGGATCTTGAACGGGTCGAACACCTTGGCCTTCGGGTAGAATGACGCCAGCTTCGGCGACTGCACGATCATCTCGTGCGCCAGCGGCGAGGCTAGCCGGCCGAACAGCGACGGCTTCTCGAATCGGGCGAACGATTCGATGGCGATCACCCGGACGCCGAACAACCGCGCCCAGACGACCGCGAAATAAACCGCCCCGGCGCCCGTGCTGATGATGACGTCCGGCCGCTCGCGCAGGATGACCTGGGCGCTGCGCCAGATGCTTTGCAGCGTGCGCCAAGCGATAAGGAACGGATTTCCCCGCTTGATCTGTCCCCACGCCACGTGGGGGATGAAGTAAGTTTTGTGCTGTTCTTGCAAGGAACGGCCGAGCGCAGTGTCTTCGGTAAGGAAAAAGTAGTCGAAACGGGACCACACACCTCGCAGGTCGAGGAGTTGTCGCAAATGACCGCCGCCCGACGCGGCAAGGCAGAGCTTCAGGGGACGCCGTCCGCGGTGGTCCGCGAAGGGCTCGTTCGAGCCTGCGCCAGCCGTGGCGTTCATGTCGTCTCCCGTCACAGCAGCGCCGACGCGGCGTCTGCCAACCCCGTCATCCCGTACATGCGGGGACGAATAGCTGAGTCGCACAGCCAAACCACGGCGAGCTGGGCGGGTGCACGGCTTTCCATCAGTCGGCGGCTACTGCTATGCATGGCTGGCGGCCCCAGGAACACATCGCAGGCTAGAATGCGTCCGGTATCTATACTCACGTTGGCGCTTCTCGGCTCCATGTCCTGCGGCTCAGCCATGGCGCAGGATCTGCCGCAGGTGGAACCCAAGCGACAGATGGACTTCGGGTTTCGCGGAAGCGCGACCCATGATTCCAACGTTTCGCGGTCCACCAAGGCGGGCGCGGCGCTGCGGGGGCTGACGCAGGCAGACACCACCTACACGGTGGCGGGCACGGTCAGTGTCGTGCAGCCCCTGGGGAAGCAGGCGCTCTTCCTGAACGGTTCGGCCGGCTACGACTATCACGACAAGAACCGCAAGCTGGACGGACGCCGTATCGACCTCGGCGGCGGCGGCGTGAAACTGTTCGGCCGGGGATGCCGGGGGTTGGTCTTCGGCCGATACGGCGCCAACCAGAGTCAGCTCGACGATATCAGCTTCACCGTCGTGAAAAATGTGCAGACCCGAACGAACGTGTCCGCGGCGCTGGAATGCCAGCCGGCCACGGGCTTCGGCTTCGTGCTCAGCGCCGGCCACGACGACACGAGCAATACGGCGACCACGCAAAAGACCCAGGACTCCAACACCGACAACGCCACGGTGGTTCTGGCCTATGTGCGTCCGTCGCTGGGCACGTTCCGCCTGATCGCGAACTTCGCGGAGACGGATTTCCCGAACCGCGACCCTCTGCTGGGCGCCTCGCTGGGCGACCACCTGAGCGTCGCCAGCTATGGCGTGGGCTATCAACGCAAGTTCGGGACGCGGATCGAGGTCAGCGCGGCGGCTCAGCGCACCCTGATCAAGCGCGACGCCGCGCCGGTGGGCGTGCCGCTGAAGTCGACCGCCACGACGTACGACGGCGAGATCAAGTATCGCGCCGGCACCCGGCTGGACTTCAGCGTCGGCGCGAACCGCAGCGTGACGCCTTCCAACCGGATCGGCCAGCTGTTCGACATCAACACCGACGTCGACGTCTCCGCGCGCTACCGCCTGGGCACCCGCATCGAACTCGAGACGGGGTATCGGTGGGAGAAGATGCGCTCGCAGGGCGACGGCACGACCTTGTTGGGGCCAATCTTAACGAACTCGGACAAGGATGTGATCTACGGGAGCATCCGCTACCGGCGCGCGGGCGGCGCAGCGCTGGGTCTTGAAGTGCGGCAGGAGGACCGAGAGACAAACCTCCCGACCTTCGACTACACTAACACTGCCATCGCGCTCACGCTCGATGTCCCCTTCTGAACCCAATGAAAATGGCCATGCTCGCGAAACTCAACAGCTTCTTCTTCGCGCTCGCCGTCGTCGTCGGCTTGTCCTACGGCGCCAGCGCGTCGGCTCAAGTCCCGACCGCCGGGTCGGCGATCCAGAATTCGCCTCAGGCGTCTGACGGATCCTCGGGCGAAGCCGGCTATGTGCTGGGCCGTGACGACGTGATCGAGGTGACCCTGGTGGGGCGCAGCGATTTCAGCGGTCGCGCGCGGGTTCAGGCCGACGGGACCATCCAGCTCCCTCTCATCGGGAAGGTGCTGGCCGCCGAGAAGACCACCGCCGACGTCGCGGACTCGATCCGCACTAGCCTGACGAAGGGCGGCTTCTTCTCCGACCCGATCGTCAGCGTCGAAATCGTCGCCTACGCCAGCCGTTATGTCACCGTGCTGGGCGCGGTGGGATCGCCCGGCCTCGTGCCGATGAACCGGCCCTACCGGATCTCCGAGATCCTGGCCCGCGTGGGCAGCGTCCGCGAAGGCGCCGCCGACTATCTGATCGTTCGCACCGAGAAGGGCGAAGAGAAGCGCTTGCCGATCAAGGATCTGGCCACCGGCGATCTGACCGCCGACCCTTATGTGGGTCCGGGCGACAAGATCTACGCACCCCTGGCCGAACAGTTCTTCATCTACGGCGCCGTGCAGAACCCTGGCGCCTATCCGCTGCTGACCGACATGACGGCGCGTCAGGCGTTGGCGCGCGGTGGTGGCCTGAACGAGTCCGGTTCGGACAAAAAGGTCGAAGTCACCCGCGCCGGCAAGAAGGTGAAGCTTAAGCTGGACGACAAGGTCCTGCCCGGCGACGTCCTGGTCGTCGGCGAGCGCCTGTTCTAAAGCGAGAGGTCCCGGGTCGTGAGCATTCTCCAGTTCGCGCGCATACTTTGGGCGCGGCGCATGATCATCCTGCTCATGCCGCTCGTGCTGGTCGTCGTGGCCACGGTCGCGGTGTTCCTGCTGCCGCCGAAGTACGAGGCGAAATCCCGCGTGATGCTGGACGTGATCAAGCCTGACCCGGTGACGGGCCAAGTGCTGAACTCGCCGTTCCTGCGGGCCTACATCCAGACCCAGACCGAGCTGATCAAGGACGACGAGATGGCGGTTCACGTCATCGAGTCCCTGAACATGACCAACGATCCCGAGCTTCAGCGCGAGTACCGGGAGCGGAAGTCGGGCGATGAGGTCCCCTTCATCGACTGGGCGTCGCGCAAAGTCGCCGACAACGTCGAGGCGGGCCTGATCGAAGGCAGCAACATCATCCAGATCGGCTACAAGGCGAGTTCGCCGGAACAGGCGCGAGATGTCGCCGACGCCCTGGCCAAGGTCTACATCGACACCAACCTGCAGGATCGCCGCGAGGCCGCGCGCCGCAACGCCGACTGGTACGACACCCAGGCCCAGAAGGCCCGCGCCCAGCTGCTGACCGCGGAAAGCTCCAAGTCCGCGTTCGAGCGCGAGACCGGCCTGGTCCTTCAGGACGACAAGGTCGATATCGACAGCGCCCGATTGGCGGCCCTGGCCTCCGCGGCCGCGGCCCCGATCATCACCGCGCCGTCCTCCAGCTCGACCTCTCCCGCCGCGCTGGAACTGGCGCAGTTGGATTCCACGATCGCCCAAGCCTCGCGCACGCTGGGGCCCAACCACCCCGACCTGATCGCCATGAAGCGCAAGCACGACCTGCTGACCGCCCAGGTGGATCAAGAGCGTCAGAATGTGAACGCCGCCGCCGCCGCGACCATGAGCGCTAGCCGCGTGACCACCGGGATGCTGGAGGCGCAGAAGGCCAAGGTCATGGGCCAGCGCGACAAGGTCGAGCGCCTGCGGCTCATGCAGGACGAGATCGACATCCGCCGCGACCAGCTGAACAAGGCGTCCTCGCGCGCCGCCGAGCTTCGGCAGGAAGCCGAGGTGGCGGCCACCGCCGTCTCGCTGCTGAGCAACGCCACCAAGCCGGATGACCCTGTGTTCCCGAACAAGCCGCTGTTCATCGGCGGCGCTTTGGCCGCCGGCCTCGCCGGCGGTCTGGGCCTGGCCCTGCTCCTCGAGATCGTGCAGCGCCGGGTGCGGAGCGCCGACGACCTGCGTTCGGCGCTGGGCCTGCCGGTCTTGACCATCATCTCCGACAACCGGCCGAAGAAGGGCCGTCGGCCCAAGCTTGGCGCCGCGCGCCGCGCCCGCGTGCAATCCGAAGTAGGGTCCGCATGACCAAAGCAACGGCCTTGGTTGGCGATGTCGCCGCGCCGCGAGCCAACGTCCCCGCGCTGGCCGAGCTCGTGCACGGCTATGAGTTCTCGCGCGATGTCGTGATGCTCAACAACGATCGTCCGGACTTCTCCGAGGCGATCCGCGCGATGCGCACGAACATCGTGGCCCGCCACCTGGGCGACGGCCGCCGCGGCTTGGCGATCACCGCGCCGGACGCGGACTCGATGTGCACCTTCACCTCGGTCAATCTGGCCGTGGCGATGGCTCAGATCGGCGTGTCCACCCTGCTGGTGGACGGCAACATGCGCACCCCCGGCGTCGACAGCTTCATCCGCCCGACATCGCCCACGCTGGGCCTGGCGCAGTGCCTGGCGATGCAGTGCTCGGCGCACGAGGCGCTGCATGCCAACATCGTGCCCAACCTCTCGATCGTCTATTCCGGCGGCGAAGCGCCCAACGCCCACGAACTTCTGGGCGGCGAGCAATTCACCAAGCTGGTGCAGACCTATCTGCGCGACTTCGACCTGACGATCATCGACACGCCCCCGGCCAAGGCTTTCGCCGACGCCCGGCGGATCGCCGGCGTCGTGGGTTATGCGACGGTGATCGCGCGACGCGACATCAGCCTGATGAGCGAAATTGTCGGATTTGCGGAGTCCTTGCTCGAGGACGGGACGCAGATCATCGGCACGGTTCTTTGCGAGGTTTGAAATGAGTGACCCGCAAGGCGCCGTCGACGCATCGCCGTCGTCGGGACTTGTGGCGCGGTGGCTGCCACATATCCCCATCATCGTCGGTCTGGCCCTGGTCGGCATCCCGACCCTGGCGCGACTTGCGAAGCAGGTCTGGACGCTGGAAATCGGCGCCCACGGCCCCATCGTGCTGGCCACCGGCGTCTGGATCCTGTGGCGTGCGTGGCCCAAGGTCGAGCCCGCGCCGAACGGCGGACGCACGGCGCTGTCGGTGCTGGGCTTCGCCGTGTCGCTGGCCATCTACGTCTTCGGACGAGCCTATGACTTCATCAGCCTGGAGGCGTTCGGCGTCTACGGCTTCGGCATCGCCTACCTCTACGGCCGCTTCGGGCTGGCCGAGATCCTGAAGATCTGGTTCCCGCTGTTCTACCTGGGCTTCCTGCTGCCGCTGCCGGGCTGGGTGATCGACCAGGGGACCGCGCCGCTGAAGCAGCTGGTCTCGTACATGGCGACGTCCATCGTCGAGCCGTTCGGCATCCCGATCTATCGCGAGGGCGTGACCCTGGTGGTTGGCCCTTACCAGCTTCTGGTTGAGGACGCCTGCTCGGGCCTGAACTCGATGGTCGGCCTCGTGGCGATCAGCCTGTTCTACATCTACCTGCTGCGCTCGGCGTCCTGGAAGTACTCGCTGTTCCTGGCGGCGCTGTTGATCCCCGTGGCGATCGTGGCGAACGCGCTGCGTATCGTGATCCTGATCCTGCTGACCTACTTCTTCGGGGACGCCGTGGGGCAGGGCTTCCTGCATGTGACGGCGGGCCTGTTCCTGTTCGCGGTGGCCTTGCTGCTGATGTTCGGGATCGACAATCTGCTGTCGAACCTCAAGTTCATGAAACGGAGGATCGCCGCGTGATCGCCCGCCGCGACCTGATCGCCAGCGCCATGGCCCTGGCCGCCGCCGGGGCGGCCGAGGCGCTGCGCCCACGCCACACCCTCATCCTGCTCAACAAGGGCACGATGAAGGACGCCTTGCCGTCCGAGATGGGCGGCTGGCAGGCCGATGCTACGGCCGCCGACATGTCGCCCGAACTGGCCGGGAGCCTGGCCACGACGCTCTACGGCGAGATCGTCTCGCGGGTGTACTACAGCAAGATCGGCGCGGTCATGCTGCTGGCGGCCTATGGCAAGACCCAGAGCGACGCGCTGCAACTCCACCGTCCGGAGGTCTGCTACCCGGCGGTGGGTTACACCATCGAATCCACGGCGCCCGAGACCGTCCCGCTGGGCGGCGGCGCGCAGTTGCCGGTTCGCAAGCTGGTTGTGACCAACCAGGAGCGCCGCGAAAACATCGTCTACTGGACCCGTGTGGGCGAGTTGCTGCCGCAGAGCGGTGAGGAACAGCGCTCGGCGCGCTTCCGGAACGCCTTCCAGGGCTTGGTGCCCGATGGCGTGCTGCTCCGCTGCTCCACGCTCGGGGACAGCGAGCGGGGCTTCCAGGTTCTGAACGGTTTCATCGAGGAACTCGTCCGGGCGACGGCGCCCGCGAAGCGGGCCGCGCTGGTCGGCACGGAAATCGCGAAGCGAATGAATGGCCAAGTCCGCACCTAGCTCCGCCGAGGGCGGGGCGACGGCGGGCTCGGAGATGCATGTCGCGGTGGCCATCGTCGGCTATCGCAATCTCGACGACATCGTCACCTGCCTCTCGACACTGGAACGCCTGGAGCACACGCGCTTCGAGGTGGTGATCTGCGAGAACGGCGGCGCCGAGGCCTACGAGGCCCTGGTGCGGACGCTGCCAACCGTCCTGGCGGGCGGGCAGGCGGTCACCGTGATCGCCGCGCCGCGAAACCTGGGCTACGCGGGCGGCGTCAATTTTGCCATCGAGGCCGCGCCCGAGGCCGACGTCTGGTGGGTGCTCAATCCCGATACCGAGCCGCAGCCTGGCCTGCTGACCGCCTGCCTGGCGCGGCTGGCCAAGGGGGACTGTCACGCGGTGGGCTGCACCATCTATCTGCCGAGCGGCGAGGTGCAGTCGCACGGCGGACGCTGGCGGTCCTGGCTGGCGCGGGCCGTCTCGATCGGTTGGGGCGACCGGGTAGAGGCGCCCGTCGACGCCGCCGCCGTGGAAGCGTCCCAGAACTATCTCAACGGCGCCTGCCTGCTGGTGGACCGGACCTTCATGGAGGTCGTGGGTCCGATGCGGGAGGACTACTTCCTGTATTGCGAGGAGGTGGAGTGGTGCCTGCGCGCCCAGGCCCGTGGCGTGCGACTGGGCTTCGCGTCGGACGGCCGCTGCCTGCACCACGCGGGAACCACCACCGGATCGCACCGGTCATGGCGCGACCGGCCCAAGGCCCCGATCTATCTGGACGAGCGCAACAAGATCCTGGTGACCCGCGACTGTTTCCCCGCGCGGCTGCCGGTGACGATTCCGGCTGCCCTGGCGCTGATCGTGCTGCGCTTCGTGCCCCGGCGGGCCTGGAAACAACTGGGCTATGCGCTGGAGGGCTGGTGGGCCGGAGTGCGAAACCTGCGTGGGCCGGCGGCCTTTGGCTGATCGGGGCCGCGCCCGGCAACGGCGCGTTTACACGGCGCGCCCTAAGCCCCTAGGACAAGACAGCCGCCGGGAGGGTCGGACGTGACAGCGAAGCCGCGCGTGAGCGTGATCGTCCCCCACTACCGGGACCTGCGCGGCCTGGACGCCTGCCTGTCGCGCCTGGTCGCCCAGACCTATCCAGAGCCGTTCGAGATCGTCGTCGCCGACAACAATTCGCCGGAAGGCGAGGCGGCCGTGGCCGCGGTCGTCGGTGGTCGCGCCCGCCTGGTCATCGTGACCGAGCAGGGCGCCGGTCCCGCGCGCAACGGCGGCGTGGCGGCGGCGGTGGGCGAGATCCTGGCCTTCACCGACAGCGACTGCGTGCCCGAGCTCGACTGGCTGGCTACCGGACTGGCGGGGCTGGCCCATCACGACATGATCGGGGGGCGGGTGGACGTCTGGTACGAAGACGCCGCCCGGATCACGCCGGCGGAGGCCTTCGACGTCCTGTTCGGCTTCGACAACCGCCTTTACGTCTCGCGAAAGCACTTCTCGGTCACCGCCAACCTCTTCTGCTCGAAGGCCGCCTTCGAGACCGTCGGCGGCTTCCTGAACGGCGTCTCCGAGGATGCGGAGTGGGGCCACCGAGCGCACGCGGCCGGGTTCAGCCTGGGCTATGTCGACAAGGCGCTGGTGATGCACCCGCCGCGCCGGTCGTGGGCGACGCTGCTGGCCAAGTGGAAGCGGATCGAGGCCGAGACCTACGCGCTGCATAAGCAGTATGGCCAGCCGCGCGCCGCCTGGTTCCTGAAATGCCTGGGCATGCCGTTCTCGGCCGCCGTGCATTCGCTGGCGGTGCTGGTCGACCGCAGGCTGCCCGTGGGCGCGCGACCGGCGGCGATCTACATGCTGTTCAAGGTGCGGCTCTGGCGCGCCTGGAATGGCCTGCGGCTGCTTTACGCGGACCGTCCGGTCTAGGTCGCGCGGCGGCGCAAGGCGGTCAGTCGACTCAAGGCCACGTCGATGGCCTCGCGGATGACGAGGTGCTCGCTGCGCACGATCCATATGGTCGCCGCCAATGACGCCACCAGCAGCGCACCCATGGCGGTCATCTGCTGCGCCGGGACCGCCAGCGCCCACAGGCAGGCCAGAGTCGTGACGATCAACAGCATGATCAGCCGCCCCGACTCGCGCAGAAGCGAGACCTGGGTGACCCGGCTCAGCAGCCACAGCGTCGTCACCAGCGAGATGTACTCCCCGAATGTCAGCGCGATCAGGATGGCCTCCAGCGAATGAGTCATCAGCAGCGCCAGGCCCGCCAGCGGCAGCGCCACCAGGCGCGAGGCGTTGTCCAGCATGACGATGGTCGTCCGGCCCTCGGCCAGGGCGATCGTCACCGGCCATAGGCGGAGGAACCGCGCGCCCTCCAGGGCGGCCAGCAGGGCGAACACCTCGGGGCGGTGGGCGAAGCTGGGGCCGAAGAGCAGCGGCGACATGAACGGGCCGACCAAGGTGAAGCCGGCGATGACGCCGACCGCCAGCAGAAACGATCGGCCGCCCAGCGCGCGGGCCTCACGACGGAGCAACTCCGGCTCGGTCCGGCTGGCTGCGATCCGGGGCATATGGATGCTCTGCATGAAGCGGAGGACCACGTTCGTCGGATAGTAGATCAGCAGCAGGATGGCGCTGTATTTTCCGAGTTCGGCGGGGCCCAGAAAACCCACCAGCAGCCGGTCGCCCTGTCCGCCGAAGAACAGCAGCAGGCCGTTGAGGAACAGCGGAATGGCGAAGCGGCGGAACGTCGCCGCCTCGGGGCGCGAGTAGCTCCAGCCGTAAAGGCGCTTGGCCACCAGATGGGAGAAGACAACCTGAGCGACCGCCTTGGCGGCCAGCCCGTACAGAATAGCCGTGTGGTCGCGGACGATGAAGGCGGCGATGCCGGTGCCGATGAGGCCGCTGATCTCGGAGGTGACCTGCACCACGCTGGCGGGCCGGAAATCGCCGGTCCGCTGGGCGCGATACTGGTCCACGTTCAGCAGGCCGCTGATCAGCGGTGGGATCGCCAGGGCCGCAACGGAGTAGCAGAAAGTGGAGGTCGGGTCGTACAGGCGCATGCCGATGGCGGTGACCACCAGGGCCGAGGCCAGCAGGCACCCACGACCGAACAGGGCGAGCTGAACGACTTTCTGCATGATGGTCGTATCGCCGTCCTTGTCCTGGACGATGAAGCGGTCGACCGAGGTGTCGGTGATGAACTCGAAGAACTGCGCCGTCAGGATCAGCATCGCGGCGTAGCCGAGCTGTTCCGGACCGAGGATGCGTGACAGCAGGACGTAGCGCAGCAGCGCCGCCACTTGCCCGACCAGGGTCGCGGCGAAGTATCCCTTGGCGCCGCGGGTCATAGATTCATGACGGTCGCGGGGGCCTGCCTCAGGCTCCTGACGATGTTGGGGAGAACCTGCTGCCGACCCGTCATCTCGCACCGCAACGCCGCAAACCGCGGAACTCGTTTCAAAACGGGAGCCCAGCCCCCGTCGCGCCTGATCGTCAGCACTATCCGTTCCGCGCGGTAGGCCGTCCGGGCCATAACAACAGAACCGCCAGGGCGCCACCGTGAAATCCAGCCCAAACGGATGCGGCCGGCGCGAGGTCGCGCCGGCCGCTCCATGGTCGTCGGACGGACGTCTACAGCCAGATGTCGGCCGTGGTCATGCTCTTCACGCCGTCGATCCAGATCTTGATGTCCGCCACGCCGTCGCCGTTGGTGTCGCCGAGCAGCGCGCCGGAGCCGTTCACCACCTCGAAGCGCAATTCGCCGGCGACGTTGTGGAACGCCGCGCTGCCGATGTAGGAGAACGCTTGGTCCCCGGCCTTCAGGGTGTTGGCGTCGATGGCGCCCAGGGAGACCTTGTCCTTGTCCGCCGACGAGAAGTCGGTGATGCGGTCGACGGAGCCCAGGTCGCTGGGGCCGAAGATGAAGATATCCATGCCGGCGCCGCCCGACAGCGTGTCGGCTCCGGCGTCACCCTGGATCGTGTCGTTGCCGGCGCCGCCCGAGATCAGGTCGTTGCCCAGCCCGCCGCTGATGACCTCGACCCCCGCGCCGCCGTCGATCGTGTCATTGCCCGCGCCGGCGTAGATCGTATCGTCGCCGTCGCCGCCGCTGAGGCTGTCGTTGCCGCCTTCGCCCTGGAGGACGTCGTTGCCGCCCAGGCCGCTGATCGTGTCGTTGTTGTCGGCGCCCTGGATACGGTTGGCCAGTGCATTGCCGGTGCCGACATTGGCCGCGCCTTCCATGCGCAGGTTCTCGACGTTGGCGGCGAGGGTGTGATTGACGCTGGAGACCACCTGGTCCGTGCCGCCACCGGCGTCCTCGACGATCGTCTCCTTGCCCGTCTTGACGAAGTAGGTGTCGTCGCCCGCGCCGCCCACGAGGGTGTTGTTTCCGGTGCCTCCGCCGAACAGCAGGTCGTTGCCGCCGCCGGCCTTCATCAGGGTGTTGCGGGTCGCGTTCGAATAGAGGTTATCGACGCCCTCGGTGCCCATGACCGTGACGACTTCGGCGCGCAGCGCGTCGATCGCCCGCTGCGCCGTGTCGGCCGCCGTGGCGAAGTTGGCCATGGTCGAGACCGGCTCGTCGGAGTGAGAGGCCGTCCAGGCCTGGAGCAGCGCCTTGCCGCCGTCGGTGGCGTAGGCGACCGTGACGTTGTTGCTATCCGTCTGCTTGGTGTTGTCGGTGTAGTTGTACCGCGTCGCCTGGTTGCCGGTGACGCTCACGCCCGTGCTGGTGCTGACCGAGATCCAGGATTCCTGGTCGGTAAGGCCGACCACGACATTGTTCGTGACCTTGACGTTCTCGCCGTGGCCGACGGCGATGCCGTTATAGAGCGAGCCCACGATCAGGTTGTCGCTGATCGTGACGTTTTTGTATGGGTAGATTCCCTGCTCATCACGCATGAAGACCCCCTGGATCGGGGAGCCGCCGCCGCGCATGATCACATTGCCCGTGACGACGATGTCGCTCGCCGAGTTCTTGACCTCGGTGGTCCAGAACTGGATGGCGTCCGGGTGGTCCCAGTCGAGGGGGTGGAAGTCGCGGAACTGGTTGTCGGTGATCGTCACCTGCGACGAGCCGCCGCCACGCACGCCGCCGGTGCGGACATCGTGGAAGAAGCTGTCGGTGACGGTGATGCCCTGGCTGTTCAGGTGGGTCACGCCGTAGGAGAGCTGCTGGAACTCCGAATCCGACACCGTGATGTTCTTGGAATTCAGGATCAGCAGACCCTGCTTGTCGTTCTGGGCGTTGTTGTCCATCGACCCGTGCACGTTCAGATTATCGAACGTCAGGTTCGACGAGCTCATGATCTGATACGCACCGTCGGTCTTGGCTGGATCCACGAAGAACGTGAGATCCTTGAAGGTCAGGCCCGACACCTGGTTGGTGATCAGGCCGGTCAGCACCGCCTCGTGGTTCGGGTCCGCCGAGGTGATCGTGACGTTGCCAGCGATCTTGATGTTGTAGAGCTGAATGTCCGAATAGGTGCCGGGCGTTAGCTGGATCACGTCGCCCGCACGGGCCACCTTCAAAGCGGAAACGAGGGCATCCGCAGTACTTACTGTGACGTTCACAGTTATCTCCATCAACCGAGGCCAGACAACCGCCGCCAGTCGTCCGATTATTGTTCGCTGAAACATCTACGTTAGGAATGTTGCGGAACCGGAAACTGGCGTCGTTAATAATGCGTGTCGTTTATTGTTGATTAACTACGCGTCGCGTCCGGTGAATGCCTCAGGTCCGTGCGGAATTCACTCGGCGCGAACAGCAGTGCTTGCGACGGTCCGCGGCCGGGCGGTACAATTCGGTATGGTTCGGCGCCGGCGCCGAGGTTGGAGTCCCGATGGAAGCCCTCGTCCTGCCGTTGCTCGCGTTCACGCTGCTGGCCGTGGCGATCTATGGCCTCGCCTCGAACCGCCCGGCGGTCGAGGAGGACGAGGTCAAGGCCGTGCGTCCGCTACTGCGGCTGCTGCATCGCCAGGAGGGCGGCCTGAGCGAGGATAGTCCCCGCTTGCGCACCTTCACCCGCGAATTGGAACATGCGCTGGCCAAGGGCTACGTCCGGCGGGCGAACAACGGCGTGCTCACCTTGAGCGATGTCGGCGACCGGCTGCGGCGCACCGGAAAGCTCGCCGCCGTCGTGGCCTCGCCGGACCTCCGCACCTAGAGGCGCAGAAGGCTCTAGCGCAGCGCCAGCCAGGCCGCGCGAACGGGTTCCAGGCGCGCGGGCACGGCCTGGTCCAGCGGGTGGCGATGTTCGAAGGACATGCCGGCCAGATCGCCGCGCCGCCATTTCAGCACCACCTCGAACGCAACGCCGCCCTGGAAGTTGATCAGGATGAAGCGCGGGGGGACCTTGTGCAGGTGCGAGAGTTCGATCTTCGCGCCGCTGTCGCTGAGGTCCTTGATCGTGCAGTCGGCCCAGATGCCCAGCTTGTCGCCATGCATGATCCGGCCCCGCGTGTTTATCGAAACGCGGGGTTCAGCCCTTCGGTCGAGGAAAGATCGAGGGTCGCTCATACCGGCACAAAGACATGAAAACGCTTTAGGAGTCGTTCGCGAACGGCAGAGCTGTGCTGCGGCGCGTCGACGCGCTGCGTCAGCGGGGCCGGAACAGCACTTCGCTGACCCGCCGCGCGCCATCGACCCGGTCCAGTTGCACCACCACGTCGATCACGCGGCTGACGTAGGTCTGGACTTTCTCCCAGCCCAGATCGACGCCCGAGGTCAGGGCCAGCAGGGCGATCTGGTCCAGTGCGCCCGCCGGACTGTCGGCGTGGATGGTGGTCAGCGAGCCGGGGTGGCCGCTGTTCACTGCCCGCAGGAAGGCGAACGCCTCGCGGCCGCGCAGTTCGCCCAGCAGGATCCGGTCGGGACGCAGGCGCAGGGACGCGGCCAGCAGGGCGTCGGCGTCGACCTTGGCCTCGCCCAGCTCGCCGCGCACGGCGACCAGGCCCACGCTGTTGGCGTGGTCCAGGCGGACCTCCGGGGCGTCCTCGATCACCACCAGCCGCTCGTGGCGGTCGATCTCCTTGACCAGGGCGTTCAACAGGGTGGTCTTGCCGCTGCCGGTGCCGCCGGAGATGACGATGGTCTTGCGGCGCTTCACCGCCATCTTCAGGAAGGTATGAAGGTCGCCGCTCTCGAGGATGGCTTCCAGCTCGGCGTCGGCCTCGCGGGTCTTGGTCGCATCGGTGCGGTGGGCGGCGTCGAACAGGCCGTCCCGGGCCAGGTCGCCGACGCTCATGTCCGAGATCAGGTGCTTGCGAACGGCCATGGCCAGGCCACCGCGGGTCGCGGGCGGGGACACCACCTGCACGCGGGAGCCGTCGGGCAGGGTGGCCGACAGCAACGGCTGTTCGCGGTTGACGCCCTGGTGGCTGGCGGCGGCGATCTGGCGGGCCAGGCGTTGCAGCGCCATCTCGTCCAACTGGTCGGCCGGCTCGCGGCACATGGCGCCGCCCGTGGTCTCGACCCACACCTCGCCCGGCCGGTTGATCAGCACGTCGGTGACGTCCGGTCGCGACAGCCAGGGCGCGAGCGGCGCCAGATAGGCCGACAGATAGACGTTGGCGGTCATCGCGCGACGGCCGAGAAGTCGAGGTCGCGGGCCACCGAGACCTGGACCGGCACACCCTGGGCGACCTTGATGGTGTCGGGCATGTCGATCTGCTTCTGCAGCGCGATCGCGGCCGGGTTGGACCCCTGACCGCCGGTCCCGCCGAGCACCAGGGTCGTGCTGTTGCCGCTGCTCGCGCTGTTGGCCAGCGCCTGGCCGCCCGCGCCGATGACGGTGAGCAGGATCGACGAGCCGAAGCGGCGGACGAAATGGGTGTCCACCTCGCCGTCCAGGCCGCCGCGGCCCAGCCGGTCGGTGGCGGGCGAGCCCACGTCGATGCTGACGCCGGTGGGGGTGATGATGCGCGACCAGACCACGAAGGCGCGGGTCTGGCCGATCGCCGCGGCGCTCTTGTACTGGCCGACCAGGCGCGAACCGCGCGGGATCAGCACCCGGCTGCCGTCGAAGCCTCGCACGTCGCGGCTGACCACCGCGCGCACGGCGCCCGGCAGGTCGGAGTTGATGGCGGTTTCAAGCGTGGCCGGGATCACCGAGCCTTGCGGGATGGTGCGGCTCAGGTCGCGCATCTGGCCGGCGCGGGCGGTGTCGCCGAGGCCGCGGGTGACGCCGGCGGAGAAGCGTTCGTCGGCCGACTGGCGACCGTCGCCGCCGGAGACCACGGTGGCGCCCGGCGCGACGACGGTCGTGGTCGCCTGGGCCAGCTGCTGGCCGCCGTCGGCGGCCGCGCCGGGATTGCCGAAGTCGACCACGACGGTAGGCGCGCGCCAGTGCGCCTGTTCCGGATCGGCCGGCGGCGCGACGGATTGCTGGGCGTAGGGCGCCGGGGCGGCGACCTGTTGGGCCACCGGCGGGGCGGGGGCGGCCACGGCCGCCGGCGGGGGCGTCACTGCCCTGGCCATCGGGGTCTGCTGCGTAGTCTGCGCGCGGGCCTCGCGGCCGCTGGACAGGCCATTGAACACCATGACGCCCAGCACGGCGGCGCCGGCCAGACCGGCCCACACCGTCCACGGAGAGTCCGGCGCTTGGACCTGCGGTCGCGCCGCGACGCCGCGGGCGAAGACGGGGCTAAGGTCCGAGGGCGTTTGATCCTTACGCGTCATCGCCGCCACCACGGGTCCTTCTTGCGCTGCCGGAGCGCGCTGGCCTCCTCGATCCGGAAGGCGTCATTGTAGATGCGGGTGACCTCGCTGCCACGCCGCAGCACGAAGCCGCGGGTGACGCGATCCACCACCAGATAGCCGTCCCGCTGGCGGGTGTTGACCACCGCCTCGCCACCGTCGGGATCGACCGCGAAGATGGCCGGCAGATCCTCGGCCTCGCGGAACGAGAAATAGGTGTCCAGGCCGTCGTCGAAGACCTTGACCGGCAGGGTCTTGGCCGAGCCCTCGTAGGAGTAGGCCACGTTGCGCTCGACCGGCGGGGCCGGGGGCGCGGGCGGCGCGATGTAGGCCACGGCCGGCGGCGCATAGAGGAAGCGCACGCTGAACGGTGTGGTCCGGGCCGCCGCGCGCGGGCGCAGGCTGAGCTCGAAGTTGTAGCGCCGCAGGTTCGTGATCACCGTCATGTTGGTCGGCGGCCGCGACGACATCGGCTTGAGGAACAACAGGTTGGCCCGGCGGTTGGGCGTCACCTGCCAGCCGAGGGAATCGCCGATGGCGACGTTCTCGATCCGCTCGGACGGGTCGAACTCGACCGAGAGCTGATAGCCCAGGGCCACGCGCAGCTCGACGACCTCCTGCGGGTCGTACGCGACCACGTGGATGCGTGGATCCCCGGGGCCGGGCTGTGGGACGACGGCCAACGCGGGACCGGCGAAGAGGGCCAGGGCTGCGGCGAGGGCGGGTAGGCGGATCATCGTGTGACTCCCGCGCGGCGCGCGGTGAAGGCGGGACGGCGATAGGCGTCGCCGAGGCGCTGCGTCTCGGCGACGGTGACCGAGACATTCCGGCTTCCGGCGGCCGAGGCCGCGGCGGCGGCGGCCGTCGAGGCCGAGCGGCCGCGGGCGGCGGCCTGGGCCTGGTC
>JAHJME010000044.1 GCA_018821435.1 Alphaproteobacteria bacterium | reverse complement strand
TCTCATGGCACGCATCACAATCATAAGCTGCGCCGTTGGCAAGTCTGGTCCAGCAGGCTGCGGCGTCCGCCCCCTCCACCGCTTCGCGGTCCCCCTCCCCCGTAAACGGGGGAGGTTCGCGCGCTAGCCTACCACCCGCACTGCTGGCCCTTGTTCTGGACCTTCAGCCACGCATCCAGCGGCTTGAAGTATTCCGCCACCGCGCTGGCGTCGGTCCGGGTCTCGCCGGAGAACACCGCCAGGGTCTGCGGCCAGGGCTGCGACTGGCCCAGCGCCATCATCTTCTCGAACTTCTCGCCCACCGCCTTCTGGCCGTAGACCGAGCAGCGGTGCAGCGGACCCTTCCAGCCGGCCTGGGCGCAGGCCGCCCGATGGAACTGGAACTGGTAGATGTGGGCCAGGAAGTAGCGCGTGTAGGGCGTGTTCCCCGCCACATGGTACTTCGCGCCGGGATCGAAGGCGTCGGCCGGCCGCGGCCCCGGCGGGACCAGGCCCTGGTACTTCAGGCGCAGCGCCCACCAGGCGTCGTTGTACTGCTCCGGCTTCACCTCGCCCGCGAACACCTCCCAGCGCCAGCGGTCGACCATCAGGCCGAACGGCAGGAAGGCGATCTTGTCGAGCGCCATCTTCAGCAGGAACGGGATGTCCTCGTCGGCGCCCGGCACGGTCTGCAGCAGGCCGATCTGGTTCAGGTAGGTCGGCGTCGACGCCGACAGCGCCGCGAAGTCGCCGATCGCCTCGTGGAAGCCGTCATTGGCCCCGTTGCGGAACAGCGTCGGCTGCGCCTGATAGGCGCGCTGGTAGTAGTTGTGGCCCAGCTCGTGGTGGACGGTGCGGAAGTCCTCGCCGTCGACCTTGGTGCACATCTTGATGCGGATGTCGTTCTTGTCGTCCAGGTCCCAGGCCGAGGCGTGGCAGACCACCTCGCGGTCCTTCGGACGCACGATCAGGGAGCGCTCCCAGAACGTCTGCGGCAGCGGCGCATAGCCCAGCGACGAATAGAAGCCCTCGCCGGTCTTCACGATCTTGACAGGGTCGTAGCCGTTGTCCTGCAGCAGCTTGTCGAGGTTGTAGCTGGAACTGACCGTCTTGGGCTGAACCACGTCGTAGATCTTGCCCCAGGTCTGCGCCCACATGTTGCCCAGCAGGTCGGCGCGGATCGGGCCGGTCTTGGGCTGTACGGCGTCGCCGTATTTCTCGTTCAGCCGGGCGCGCACATAGCAGTGCAGGTTCTTGTAGAACGGCTCCACCTGCGTCCACAGCCGGTCGGTCTCGGCGGCGAAGGCGTCGGGGTCCATGTCGTAGTTCGAGCGCCAGAGCGCCCCGGTATCCTTGAAGCCCAGGCCCACGGCGCCCTCGTTCGACAGGGCGGCGAAGCGGGCGTAGTCGCCCTTCATCACCTTGGCCGTCCCGTGCCAGCCCTCCCAGACCGCCTTCAGCTCGGCGGGGTCGCGGCTCTCGGCCATCACCGCCTCGGCGTCGTTCAGGGTGATCGGCTTGCCCTTGTAGGGGAACTTGCCAGACGAGTAGGTGCTGTCCAGCTTGGTCACCAAGCCGGCGAGTTCCTCGGCCGCGCCCGGCCGGTTCGGCGCCGGCGAGACCAGGTACAGCTTCAGCAGTTTCAGCTTGCGCGCCGTGACCGGATCGGTGGCCACGCCGTTGAACTTCGCCGCCTCGGTGGCCAGCCGGGTCACCAGTTCGTTCTGCTCGGCGTTGGCCTTCGCCTCCAGCCATTGGGTGTCTTCGGTGATGAAGTTGGCCCGCACCCATTGGGCGCGGTTGGCGAAGGCGTTGACCTTGTCCAGCTGCGCCTCGGCGTTGGTGACGAAGGCCTTGGCGTCGGCGGCGGTGGGCTTGGGTTGCGCGGCCGCGGGCGCGGCGCAGGCGAGAACGGCCAGCGCGCACGCAGCCATGAGCTTCAGTTTCATCGACAGGTCCCGGTCGTTTCCCTGGCGGCTCGGCGGCCGCCGCTGACCGGGAGACAAGCCCCCGGGCGCCGGTCGCGTCAACCGCGATGCGCCGAACGGCGAAACCCGAGGTCGGGGGCGTCAGTCGAGGTATTCGGCCAGGTCCTCGGGCCCCGCGATCGTTACGTTCAGATCGGTCACCAGGCCGTTGCCCAGGGTGTAGACCCAGCCGTGCACGCTCAGCTGTTGCCCCCGGCTCCAGGCGTCCTGCACGAAGACGTCCGACGCCACGTTCTTCACCTGCCGCGCCACGTTCAGCTCGACCAGCCGGTCCCACTTCGCCTTCTCGCCGGGCAGGGCTTCCAGCTCGTGGCGGTGCTCGTGGTGCACTTCGCGGATCGGGTGCAGCCAGTGGTCCACCAGCCCGCGCCGCTGGCCGTCCACCGCCGCCGCCACGCCGCCGCAGCCATAGTGGCCGACCACCAGGATGTGCTTCACCTTGATCACCTCGACGGCGAACTGCAGCACCGACAGATAGTTGGCGTCCTGCGGCGGGGCCAGGTTGGCGACGTTGCGGTGCACGAACAGCTCGCCCGGATCCAGGCCCACGATCTCGTTGGCCGGCACCCGGCTGTCGGAGCAGCCGATCCACAGGTATTCGGGCGCCTGCTGGCCCTCCAGCCGCTTGAAGAAGCCGGGGTCCACCGACACCTTGCCCGCCGCCCAGGCCCGGTTCTTGGCCTTCAGATCGTCCAGGGTCTTGGCCATTACAGAGGTTTCGCGTCCGGCTGTTGATTGGGATGGGCGGCGATGAAGGCGGGGTGCTCGATGGCCCGGTCGGCCGCCGCGACCAGCTTGGGCCACGGCGTCAGGTCCAGCTCGAACCGCCGCGCCGAATAGACCTGGGGAACCAGGCAGCAGTCGGCGATGGTCGGCTGGTCGCCGAACGCATATTGCCCGCCGTACTGGCCGACCAGCGGCTCCAGCGCGTCGAACCCGTCCGAGATCCAGCCATGGATCCATTCGGTGATCGCCGCGGGCGCCACGCCCATCTGCGCCAGCTTGCGCCCCACGCGGGTGTTGTTCAGCGGGTGGATGTCGCAGGCGATGATCCCCGCCATCCGCCGCACCACCGCCCGGTCCAGCGCCGAGCGCGGCAGGATCGGTGGGCTGGGCCGGGTCTCCTCCAGCCACTCCAGGATCGCCAGGCTCTGCGCCAGCACCGTGCCGTCGCCCAGGTCCAGCGCCGGCGTCAGCCCCTGCGGGTTCACGGCCTTGTACTCGGGCCCGCGCTGCTCGCCCGCGATCAGGTCGATGGCGTGATAGCCGTACGCGCAGCCCTTCAGCTGCAGCCCGATGCGCACCCGATAGGGCGCCGTCGCCCGCCAGGCGGAATGAAGCGTCCAGGCCATGCTCAGGTCACCGTGAACGACAGCGAACCCACGCCCTCGATCTCGCCCTCGACCCGGTCGCCGCGCACCAGCGGCCCAACGCCCTCGGGCGTGCCGGTGTAGATCAGGTCGCCCGGCGCCAGGGCCCACAGCTTCGAGGCCTCCGAGACGATCTCGGCCACGTTCCAGATCATGTCGGAGACGACGCCGTCCTGCCTGATCGCCCCGTTCACTGCGATGGCGATGCGCCCCTGCGGCGCCGGGCCCTGCCACCGGCGGATCGCCGAGATCGGCGCGCTATCGTCGAAGCCCTTCGACGCGTCCCACGGCTGGCCCTTGTCCTTGGCCGCGTTCTGCAGGTCGCGCCGCGTCAGGTCCACGCCTACCGCGTAGCCGTAGACCAGCCCCAGCGCGTCCCCGACCGCCACGTCGCGGCCCTGCATGCCGATGGCCACCACCAGCTCGATCTCGTGGTGCAGGTTGGCCGTGCGCGACGGATAGGCCGGATCGCGCCCCGGCGGGACCACGGCGTCGGCCGGCTTGGTGAAGAAGAAGGGCGGGTCGCGGTCGTCGCCGCCCATCTCGCGCCGATGGGCCGCATAGTTGCGCCCGACGCACAGGATGCGGCGAACCGGAAACCCGGCCGTCTCGCCCTCCACGGGCACGACGGGAACGGGGGCGGGAGCGATCACGAACTCGGCCATGGCGCGCACATAGGCCCCGCGCGCGCCGCTGTGAACCCCACGCTGGGGCAGTGTTCCCTTACGTAAGGGAAACTTGCGCGTCGGCCCCAAGCCCGCGCCGGCGGCGCAGCACCGTCCCGGTCAGGCCCAGCCCACCGATCATCAGCGCCCAGGTCGACGGCTCCGGCGCGGCGCTGTCGGGAACCACGCTGACCGTCAGCCGCGAGTTGTAGGTGTCCGACAGCTCCCAATAGACCCCCTCGGCCCCGAACGCGCCGTCGGCGAAGGCGTGCACGCGCGAGCTGCCTGTCGTATGCGCCGCCGCCGGCCCGGCCACCCGCGAGGCGACGTTGGCGTTGTAGGCGAAGACCAGCACGTCGTAGTCGGGATCGCCGTAGGGGGTGCTGTCCACCGCGAACGTCTGGGTCCGGCACGATCCGCCGGGGAAGTTCACCGTGCAGGCGTCCAGCGCCTCCGGCGCCACCTCGCGGTCCATCGTGATGAAGTCGGCGCTGGCGTAGGTGGACCCGGCGTACAGCGCCTCCTCCGAGTCCCCGGCGAACCATTCGAACGTATAGACCACCCCCGCCTGCGCGGCCGATCCCAGCGCCATCGCGGCGACGCCCCCGGCCATGATCGACAACAGCGTGCGCCGCGCGGCGCGAACCAGGACAGACATGCGAAAACCCCCGAGACCAATGCGGCCCAAAGGCTAGGGCGCCCCACGGCCGACGTCGTTGAGCCCGGGCGCCAGCCGCTTGTCGCCAGGCGCCAAACGTCATCCATCGCGACATGGAGAGGGGCGCCCATCGCGCCGAATCCGTGCTTCCCTCCCGGCAAAATACAAGAGGAAGCCCAGGCAATGATGAAGCTCTACTCCGGCGATCTCAGCCCGTACTCCGCCCGCGTGCGGATGCAGATCTACGCCAAGGGCATCACCGACATCGCCTTGGAGCGTCCCGCCGACTTCGGCCTGCCGGCCTTCCGCCAGCGCAATCCCATCGGCCGCATCCCGGTGCTCGACATCGACGGCGACCTGATGCCCGAGTCCGAGGTGATCGCGGAGTATCTGGAGGAGGTCTATCCCCAACCCTCGCTGCTGGGCGCCGACCCGCGCGAGACCGCCCATATCCGCACCCTCGCCCGCATCGGCGACGTCTACATCATGAACAACATGTTCATGCTCTCGCCCCAGGCCCGCGCCTCGACGCGCAACCAAGGGGTCGTCGATCTGCTGGCCGGTCAGGTCGTCCGCAATCTCAAGGCGCTGGACCGCATGATCGGCGCCGACGGCTTCGCCTGTTGCGGCCGCCTCACCCTGGCCGACTGCGCGCTGACGCCGGCCCTCTTCCTGGTCGAGAACGTCCTGCCGGGCGTCGGCGTCGACAATCCGATCCCAACGCTTCCCAAGGTCGCGGCCTGGTGGGCGGCCATCCAGCAGCAGGACGCCGCCGCCCGCACCCTCGCCGAGCTCCACCGAGGCTTGGAAGAACGCCGCGAACTCATCCGCTCGGGCGCCTTCGACAAGATGATGGCCGCCGCGAAGGCGGCCATGGAGGCGGCGGACGCCTGAGGCCGCCGCACGTTGGACTTGTCGAACCGACAACAAAATTGACGCTCTACCCTTGCGTCACCTCGGCTAAACTCCAGCCCCCGTCACGCTAGAGCTTCGACCCATGTCCGACACCGCCTCCACCCCCGCCACCGGCCCGCTCGCCGGGCTCACCGTCATCGAGATGGGGACGCTGATCGCGGGGCCGTTCTGCGGGCAGATCCTGGGGGATTTCGGGGCCAATGTGATCAAGATCGAGGACCCCAAGGTCGGGGATCCGATGCGGCAGTGGGGCCGCAGCCTGCCCAAGGGCCTGTCGCCCTGGTGGCCGGTGATCGGGCGCAACAAGAAGTCGGTGGGCCTGAATCTCAGGACCCCGGAGGGCCAGGCGCTGGCCAAGACCCTGATCGGCAAGGCCGACGTGGTGATCGAGAACTTCCGGCCGGGCGCGATGGAAAAGTGGGGCATGTCCTACGAGGCGCTCTCGGCGGACAACCCCGGCCTGATCATGGCCCGCGTGTCGGGCTTCGGCCAGACCGGACCCTATTCCCAGCGGGCGGGCTACGGCCTGATCGGCGAGGCGATGGGCGGTCTGCGCTATGTGACCGGCGAGCCGGACCGGGCGCCGGCGCGGGCGGGCATCTCCATCGGCGACAGCCTGGCGGCCATGCACTCGGTCATGGGCATCCTGATGGCGCTGCATCACAAGGAGAAGACCGGCAAGGGCCAGGTGATCGACGCGGCGCTGTACGAGAGCGTGCTGGCGGTTATGGAGAACCTGATCACCGAATACGACCTGACCGGCTATGTGCGCGAGCGCTCGGGCTCGGTGCTGCCGGGGATCGCGCCGTCCAACGCCTATCCGTGCAAGGAGGGCGAGCTGATCCTGATCGGCGGCAACGGCGACAACGTCTATGCGCGGCTGACCGAGGCGATGGGGCGGCCCGAGCTGAAGGACGACCCCAAGTTCGTCGACCACGCCAGCCGCGGCGCGCACCAGCACGAGCTGGATGGGATCGTCGCCGACTGGACGTCGACCTTCGCCCTGCCGGATCTGCTGGCGCTGCTGGAGAGCCAGGGCATTCCGGCCAGCCGGGTCTATCGGGCGCCGGACATGCTGGAGGATCCGCAGTTCGCGGCGCGCGACGCCATCGTCTCGGTGCCGCACCCGGTGTTCGGCTCGGTGAAGATGCAGAACGCGTTCCCCAAGCTGTCGGCGACGCCGGGCAAGGTGCGCTGGCCGGGGCCGGAACTGGGGCAGCATACGGCCGACGTGCTGGCCGAGCTGGCGGGCGTGACGCCTGCGAAGCTGGCCGAGCTCAAGGCCGCCGGGATCATCTAGGGAGAGAAGGGTCCGCCGGCCCGCGACCTATGCCGCGGACCGAGCGTCGAGATCCGGGTCGCCTGTTTCCGGGCGAGCTCCCTTGACCACCGGTCTGGTCCCCGCAGCTTGGCGCCGCGAGCTCTCGAGCGGTCAGATACGCGGGCGCCGGGCCATTGCGGAGGTGGCGACTTGTCTCAGTGCGATCCTGCCGCGCGACGCGGGGTCGCACGGCATAGCTAACGGAAATAGCTAACGATTCGCCAGAAGGTCGGCCACGGCGGCGGCGACCTGGGTCACGTCGTAGGGCTTCCGGATCACCGGCGCCTCGAAGCCTCCGGGGGCGCCGCCGGTCTCGCCGTAGCCGGTGGCGAAGACGAACGGGATCTGGCGCTGGTGCAGGGCCTCGGCGACGGGGGTGACCGAGCGCCCATTGAGGTTGGCGTCCAGCACGGCCGCGTCGATCGGCTGGTCCAGCAGCGCCATGGCCTCCTCCAGCTCATAGGCCGGGCCGATCACCGTAGCGCCGGCTTCCGACAGCCCGGTCTCCAGCTCCAGGGCCAGAAGGACGGCGTCCTCGACGATCAGCACGCGGGCGCCCTTGAGGCTGGCGGGGCCGCGCGAGGTGGCGACGGTCTCGGTGACGCGGGCGACGGGCGCCTCGGGCACCACCTCGGGTCGCTCGGCCACGGCCTGCGGACCGGCGCGCAGGCGCACGGTGACGCCGGCGGGACGATAGTCGACCTGGGTCTCGCCGTTCAGCTCGCGCCCGGTGACCTGCTCCAGCAGTGTGGAGCCGAAGCCGCGGCGGGCCGGGGCGGTGACGGTGGGGCCGCCGCTCTCGGTCCAGGTGAGCTCGAAGCCGCCGTTGGGACGCAGGGTCCATTTCAGCGCGACGTGGCCGGTCTCGACCGACAGCGCGCCGAACTTCACCGCGTTGGTGGCCAGCTCGTGCAGGGCCAGGGACAGGGCGTTGGCGGCGCGCGGGGTGAGGAACAGTTCCGGCCCCGCCCAGCTGGTCTGGCCGGGCGCGATGGCGCCAAGCTCGGCGGCGGCCAGGTGGTCGATGGCGGCGCCGCGCCAGCGGGCGGCGGTGAGCAGTTCGTTGGCCGAGGCCATGGCCTTCAGCCGGCCGCCGAACGTCTGCAGGAAGGCGGGCAGCGAGGCGGTGCGCTTGGCGGTCTGCTGGGCCAGGGCCTGGACGGCGGCCAGCACGTTCTTCACCCGGTGGTCCAGCTCGGCCATCAGCTGCTGGCGCTGGTCTTCCTCCAGGTGGTTCTGGCTGACGTCCTCGATGATCCCGGTCATGCGCTGGGCGGCGCCCGCCGCGTCGCGGGTGACCACGCCGGCCAGCCGCAGCCAGATCAGCTTCTGGTCGGTCGGGCGGATGAACCGGAACCGGATGTCGAAGGTGTCGCCCGCATGCAGCGCCGCGTCCCGCTGGGCGACGAACGCCGCCGCGTCGTCGGGATGGGCGTTGCGGACGATCACGCCTTCGCTCTCGATGTCGCCGGCCGGCAGCCCCGTGAGGGCGGCCATCCGCGTCGAGACCGAAAGACACCCGCGCGCCAGGTCCCACTCGAACTCGCCGAGGCCGGCCGCCTGGAGGGCGGCCCCCAGGCGCTCGCGATCAGAGCTGCGGCTTAGCTCACGCGTCATCGGTCCAACATAGGCAAGCCTGTGCGCCTAGGCGACTGAGAAGAGCGCAAAGTTTCGTGGTCGTCCACGACGGCTTTGCGGCGCCCCTGATAACGACCTATGTTGCATCGCGTGAAAGCTTAGCTCCTGCCCAGGAGCCCAACCCGTTGGGAGACGACCCCATGCCCCCCAAGGCCGGCCAACTGACCACCGAAGACGTCGCCGACGCGGCCAACGACACGGCTGCCAAGATCACGGCCGACGCGCAGAAGGCGATCGCCGACGCCGCCAAGCGGATCGAGGCCACCGTCCAGCAGGCGCTGGAGCAGGTGCGCGCGCAATCGCGCGTCTATGCCGACGTCGCCGGCGAACAGCTCGATGAGGCCACCCGCCTCGCCAGCGATCAGATCCGCGCTCGCCCGCTGGCCGCCACCGGCGCCGCGCTGGGCATCGGGGTGCTGATCGGCATGCTGCTCGCCTCCAAGCGTTGAACCTCAATCGAATCCTGAGCCTCGCCGCGGCGGTGGCCGCCGTGGCGGCGGCCGCGGCCGTGTGCGTGGTGGCGGCCTCGTTCGCCCTCTACGCCGTGGCGCGCGACTACATCGGCCCGGCGGGCGGCGCGGCGGTGGTCGCGGGCGTCTTCGCGCTGATTGCGGCGGTCGTCGCCATCGTCGCCACGCGGAAGGCCACGCCCAAGACCAAGGTCGGCGTTCCGCCGCCGCCGCCGGCCTCGCCGATGGAGAAGGCGATCACCCTGGCCAAGGCCCACCCGATCGTCGCCGTGGGCGCGGCGGCCGTGGCGGTGACGGTCATGGCGCGCAATCCTGCGGTGGTCATGGCGCTGGTCAGTTCGTTCCTGGCCGGCAACAACGCGCCGCGACCGCCGAAGTAGCCGGAACAGCCAGGCTGCGAGAGCGTTGCCTTCGCCGCAGGGACCTCATCCTGCGTACGGAGATTGTGACATGCTCGGTTATGCGCTGACCTTCCTGGTCGTCGCCCTGATCGCGGGCGTGCTCGGTTTCACCTCGGTGGCCGGCGCCGCGATGGGGATCGCCAAGATCCTGTTCTTTGTCTTCCTGGTCCTGTTCGTCGTCTCGCTGGTCATGCACCTGGTGCGCGGCCGCGGCGTCGGTCCCGGACCGCTCTAGACCATTCAGTCCGGGCGCCGATCCAGCGCCCAGGTCCGATAGGGCTCGTACTTGGAGCCCGTCCAGGCGAGGGCGGTGACGCGAATGCAGCCGCCCTCGACCTCGACCTCGTTGTAGCCGGGGGGCACGCCCCGCTCACGGATCGACAGCGTCCCGGCTCCGACGGCGTAGGTCCGCCCGTCGCGATGCGGATAGGGCCAGGTGAAGGGCGCATGGATGTGCCCCGACAGCACCATGTCCACGCCGGCCTCGGCGAAGACCTCCGCCGCCCGTTCTCCGCCCCAGACCCGCGCCGTCATCGGCCCGCCCATCATCTCGATCAGCGGGTGATGGACGACGACGATGCGTAGCAGGTCGGTGGGCTCGAACCATTCCGCCGCGCGCTTGGCCTGATGCACCGAGATCTGGCCCTTGGACCAGTTGATGCGGGGCTGGGCGCCACGGGCGGTGTTGATCCCGCGTACGGCGACGCCGCCCTGGCGCCAGCTCTGCGTCGGCGCCGGGCCCATGTAGTGCTCGAAGCGGCGAAACGGCGCGAAGATGCGCTCGGCCCAGGCCAGGTACGGCGCGTCGTGATTGCCGGGCGTGATCAACTGCGGCTGGGGCAGGTCCTTCAGCCAGGCGACGGCCGCCTCGAACTCGGGCTTCTCGGCGTAGCGGGTCAGGTCGCCAGAGACGATGGTCAGGTCGAAGCCGCCCGCGCGGATTCGCTCGGCGACCGCGGCGACCGCAGCCTTGTTCTCGCCGCCGAAATGAATGTCCGACAGGTGCGCCAGCCGGACCTTCAAGTCTCGTCCTTCGGCAGGGCGAGCACGCGGCAGACTTTCGGGTCGTAGCGCACGTCGATCAGGCTGGGCAGCTTCACGGTCTCGCCGTCCAGCAGGGCCGGGATGCCCTGCGCCGCCCAGACCCGGGCGACCTTGCAGAACTGATCGTCGACCGCCGGGTCCTCGCGCCAGTCGCGGACCATGGCGTTGAGCCCCAGACGCAGGATTTCCCCCGTGCCCTTCGGATCCAGCGCGGCGGCTTCCAGCATCCCGTCCTCCGCGTCCATGACCTTGGACGCCATGGGGCACATCAACACCAGGGCCTCGGCCTTCTCGCGCTGTCCGCCGTCCAGCGAATAGCGAAGCCGGCCGGTGAACGCGCGGGTGAAGGCGCGTTTGGCGCGGAGGAAGGCCAGCTTCGGCTTGCCGCTGCGGGCCGCCTCGCGGGCGGGGGCCAGCAGAGCGGGCGAGCCAAGGATCGCGGCCACCAGGAAGCGGTTGCCGTTGATGCAGCCGCCGCCCAGGTCGCGCGGCTCGCCGGTCTCCAGCATCAGGCGCAGCGCCTCTTGCCAGGGGCGGACGCCATACACCGCGTGCGGCAGCATGTTCATGGTCCCGCCGGGCAGCGGCGCGATCATCGGTCCGTCCGGACCGCAGAGCTCGGCCGCGGCGCGGGCGGTGCCGTCGCCGGCCAGGATGATCAGCAGATCGGGGGCGGCCTCGACGCTGGCCTTCAGCCGCGGCATCAGTTCGCCCGGTTGCGGGGCATGGACGTTCGCGGTCACGCCGAATTCGGCGAGCAGCTTTTCCAGTTCGGCGGGCGCGGTCGCGCCAACGCTGCCGGAGGCGACGTTGGCGACGACCTCGACCTTACCGAGGAGGGGGCGGGCGACGGAGTCGGTCTTAGTTGATGGCAGGCGCTTTGGTCCTGTCGGTCGTGGTTACGTCGCGCACGGCCTGACCTGCCTGGTCAGCAGCGCCGCGAACCATAGGTTCGGCCTGGTTGGCGGCCGTGGCAAGGTTCTGGTCGACGACGGTTCCCGCGCCGCTGAACGAGCCGTTCACGGCGGCCAGCGCCATGACCACCAAGCCGATCGCGGCGGCGATCACGGTGAAGGTCATCAGCACGGGGTGGCGTCGGCGTTGCTTCCTGGCGTCGGTGCGGCCCAGCTCATAGGCCTGCCGCAGGTCGCTGCGCTCGGTGTCGCGGTCGCTGTAGGAGGTCACGGCGTCTGTCTCCAAGAAGTGTTCCCTCATTGCAACGGGGGGCGACAGGCTTGGTTCCGGACGGAACTGCGAAGGTGCGGATGCGTTTTCGGCCACAGAGCGCATCTCGGTCCTCATGGGTTGGAGGCGCTCCCGAGTGATCTGGCGGTCCGCCTGCGGGCGGGCGGCCGGCGACACCCTAATAGGAGAGCCATTCCAATGTTGAAGCCTCTGATCGCCCTCGTCGGCGCCGGTATCCTCGCCAGCGCCTGCACCACCACGGGCAACACGGAACGTAACGCCGCCGGCGGCGCGGCGCTGGGCGCGCTCGCGGGCGCGGCGATCGGCGCCGTCTCCGGCGATGTCGGCGTCGGCACCGGCGCCTTGGTCGGCGGCGCTGTCGGCGGCACGGTCGGCGCGGTGAAGGGTTGCCGCGAAGACGGCGGCTGCGGCGCGTCCTCGCCGAACCGTCGCCAATACTATGATGAGCGCGCGGGTCGTTATTACTACTACGACTCCGGCAGCGGCCGGTATTACTGGGAAAACGGCAGCCCGCGCTGACGCGGGCTCCGACACCGGAGTATGACAAAGGGGCGGCCGGACAACCTTCCGGCCGCCCTTTTTCGGTTTCCGCTTTGAAGGGCTGCAGATGAAGACCGCGATCGTGACGAGCCTGGCGCTGTTGGTTGGGCTGGGCGGCTGTTCCACCATGACGGGGGCGCGCGACGCGGTCGTGCGAGCGCCGACCACCTGTCAGGACGTGACCATCCCGATCTATTTCGAGCCGGACCAAGCCGGCCTGACTCCCGAAGGGCGTCGGGTGATCTCGAGCCAGGCGGCGCAGGCCAAGCGCTGCCGGATCGACGCCGTGCGCGTCGTGGGCTTGGCCGACGCGGCCGGCGATCCCGCGGCCAATCTAGAGCTGTCGAAGGCGCGCGCCGCCTCGGTCGCCGATGCGCTGGAGAAGGCGGGGCTGCCCGCCGCCGAGTTCGATGTCGTCGCCGTGGGCCAGGCGGGATCCGTCGCTGCCGACGGCGCGGTGCGGCCTGTCCGCCGCCGTGCGGACATCACGCTCAAGCTAGCGAATCCGACGTAGCGGCGCGCAGCCAAGGTCCGCCGCCCTAAGCACCCCAAAAAGAAGGGCGGACCCGAGGGTCCGCCGAGGTGTGCATCATCGAGAAAAGGGGGTGCGGAGACGGCAGACTGGCATGCTCGCCAGCCTCAAGTCGGGGGGGGCGTCGCCGCCTCCGCAGACATAAAACACAGACGTCCGACAACCGTTCCGAGCCCCCGCGAAATTTTTTAACAACCTTGGCGATGGCCCGTTTCAGGCCTTCGCGGAACGCCGGCTTGGCCGTGCGCGTTACTCGGGCGGTCGTCAGGAAAGGGCGTCTTCGATGCGCAGTTCCTTCACCGCAACCACCGGCCTGAAGCTCTCCCGGAGCCCCAGCGTCCGTGACCAGACCGCCCGTCGGCGGCTGGTCGTGGGCGCCGCCGTGCTGGCGCTTGCGGGCGTCGGCCTGGGCCTGGTCACCGCGCCGCAAGGCGAACGCGCCGCCCGGACCAGCCCGTTCAGCTATTTCCCATCCGAGTAAGGAGACAGATCGCATGTCGTCCCGCGAAACCGAGAGGCCTGTCCTCAACGCCACCCGCGCCCGCCAGGGCCGCTGGGGCAAGCACATCTTCTGGGTGCTGGTGATCGGCACGGTGCTGGCCGCCGTGGGCATGTTCGGCGCCTGGACCTGGAAATCCGCCGACGCCGGCCCAGCCGGCACGGCGCAGGAGACCGTGGACGGCCGCGGCTTCGGCGCGCCCGAGCCCGCCTCGCCGACCCCGCCGGCCAAGGCGCCGTAAGCGCCCACACCGCACCCCAACGAAAAAGGGCGCCGCTTGTGAAAGCGGCGCCCTTCTTATTGGATCAAGCCGTGGATCAGGCGGCTTGCTTGTTCTGCCGGCGCGGATGGAAGAACAGCGCCTGGCCGATGGCGGCCTTCACCGTCTCCGGCTGGAAAGGCTTGGTGATCAGGAACGTCGGCTCGGGACGCTCGCCGGTCAGCAGGCGCTCCGGGAAGGCGGTGATGAAGATCACCGGCACGTCGTAGCGCGCCAGGATGTCCTTCACGGCGTCGATGCCCGACGAGCCGTCGGCCAGCTGGATGTCGGCCAGCACCAGGCCCGGCGTCTTGCGAGCGACGGCGTCGACCGCTTCGGTGCGGGTCGCGGCGATGTCGACCACGGTGTGGCCCAGTTCGGTGACCAGGGCCTCGATGTCGGCGGCGATGACCGGCTCGTCCTCGATGATCAGCACGTCGGTAGCCAGTTCGGCGTCGATCTCGGCCTGGGCCTCGGAGATCAGGGTCTCGACCTCGCTGAAGTCGGCGCCGAGGATCTGGGCCGCCTCGGTGGGGGTGAACCCTTCCAGCGCGGTCAGCAGGAACGCCTGACGCGAGCGCGGCGCGATGCGCATCAGGCGGCGCGTCGCGTCGTCCATGCCCGAATCATCGTCGGCCGGGCCTTCGAGCTGCGCGCCCGTGCTGCACCAGATGGCGTGGAAGACATGATACAGCGCCACGCGCGGCGTCATGTTGTCGGCAAGCGTACGTTCCCCGGCGGCGAGGGCCTCGAGGGCCACGCGCACATAATGATCGCCGGTGGTCTGGTCGCCGGTAAGCGCGCGCGCGTATCGGCGCACGTAGGGAAGATGCGGCGCCAGTCTGGCTAGAAGACTCAAGGGTGACCCCTCCCGTATTGCAGTTCGAGCATGGCGACGCGGCGCAGGGATACGCCCCGACCGAACCCCATGATGATCTGAAAACGTCACCGCAGGGAACCGGTTCCCTTCCAGATGTGTTTTCCGCATCTTGTTCGACGTCGCGTGGGAACCCGAACGGGGAAGAGGCGTTGAGCGTTGGCAAGGAACCTAAGAGGGGGCGGACTCCGCGTGAGCGGAGCGCCGGCAAGATGATCGAACAGCGTCCAACAGCGGAGCGCCGCAAGGCCTCCGCAGCTCTTGATGAAGCCCGCCTGCGTCAGCAGGCGATCGGTGTGCGCCTGCGCCAGATGTTCGACGAAGTGGTGAACGAGGACGTCCCGGACGAGTTCCTCGAAATCCTGCGTCGCGCGGACGAGCGCGCGGAGAAGGCGTAATGGACGCCCCCATCGCAAAGGTCCGCCCCCCGCGCAGCGCGGAGGACGACGCCGCCTTCAAACGCGAGCTGGTCAAGCTCATTCCCCACCTGCGCGCCTTCGCCCGCACCCTGTGCGGCGACCCCACCGCGGCCGACGACCTGGCGCAGGACGCCATGATGAAGGCCTGGGACGCGCGCGCCAGCTTCCAGATGGGCACGAACATGAAGGCCTGGACCTTCATGATCCTGCGCAACCAGTTCTATTCCGAGAAGCGCCGCTCCTGGCGTCAGAGCCAGCTCGACCAGGAATCCGCCGAGCGGACCCTGGTGGCGGTGGACGATCCCGAGGCGCCCGTCGCCCTGGACGAGCTGCGCCTGGGTCTGGCGATGCTTCCCGCGGAACAGCGTGAAGCGCTGATCCTCGTGGGCGCCGGCGGTTTCGCCTACGAAGAGGCCGCCGAGATCTGCGGCTGCGCCGTGGGCACCGTGAAGAGCCGGGTCAGCCGGGCGCGTCGCGCGTTGCACGGCATCCTCGAGGCTGGGGCTTATGATCGCGATGGGGCATCCGCTAGCGATGCGATGCGTTCTATCCTGGCCGACGCGGAGCGCTTAAGCAGCGTCCGGTAGGACGTCGTGATGGTTGGATTTCCCACCGGTTCGTTGAGCACGATCCGGGTCCGCCTTATCGCGGCCCTGGCGGCTGCATTGTTGCCCGTCCTGGTGCTGGGCGCGCTGCAATCGGCGATCGGCTTCCAGCGCGAGGGCCGCGAGCTGCGGCAGAACCTCGGCTTCGCGGCCGAGCGCAGCGCCGCGACCGCCCGTGCGCGGATGGAAAGCGCCGACATCCTTCTGCAGACGCTGGCGCCCGGCGCCATCGGCTTCCAGTGCCAGAAGCGGCTGGAGCAGGTGACCACCCGCATCCCGGGCTACCTCAACCTGATCCGCTTCGACCGGCAGGGGCGCGTGGTCTGCGCCGCCGGCGGGGTGCCCGCCGACCTTGGCCGGGCCGAGCGTCCCTGGTTCCGCCAGCTTTCCGAGGGCGGGGCCTTCGCCATCACCCGCGACCCCGGCTCGGCCTATGCGGAGGAGCCGGCGATCCTGACCTCGGCCCGCGCCCAGGCCAGCGACGGAACGTTCGACGGCGCCTTCGCGGCGGTGATCGCGCTGTCCAGCCTGCAGCCCCAGGTCAACGACCCCTCGCTGCCGAAGGGCGCCGAGGTGGGGCTGGTCGAGAAGACCGGCCGCTACATCACCTATACCGACGCCGGCGCCTTCCCCCGGCTGCCCACCGATTGGCGCGCCAAGGTCGAGGCGCGGGGATCGCTGGTCTGGTACGGCAAGGACGGCAAGGGCCGTCGCCGGGTCTATTCCGCCGCGCCGGTTATCGGCGACGAGGTCTATGTGGTGCTCTCGGCCCAGTCGCCGGGCATCCTGTCGTGGGCGCGGCTGAACCCGCTGACCGGCATCGCCTTCCCGCTGCTGACCTTCCTGCTGGCGCTGATCACCGTGTCGGTGGTGGCCGACCGGGTGGTGGTGCGCTGGATCGTCTATCTGCAGCGCATCGCGGCCCTGTACGCCCGGGGCCGCCTCAGCGTGCGGCCGGTCCAGGCCGAGCAGATGCCGCCCGAAATCCGCGAACTGGCCGAGACGCTGGAGGACATGGCCGACGCCATCGTCGGCCGCGACGCCTCCCTGCGCGACAGCCTGGCCCAGAAGGACTCGCTGATGCGCGAGATCCACCACCGGGTGAAGAACAACCTGCAGGTCATCTCCAGCCTGCTGAACATGCAGCAGCGAGCGCTGACCGACCCCGCCGCGCGCTCGGCGATGAGCGACACCCGCCAGCGGATCACCGCCTTGGCCCTGATCTATCGCGCCCTCTACCAAGGTCCCGACCTGAAGCGGGTCGACCTGCGGCCCTTCCTGGAGGAACTGACCGCCCAGTTGGTCAACGGCGAGCTGATGCAGGGCCACACCGTGCGCACCGAGCTTAAGGTCGATCCCCTGGTGATCGACCCCGACCGGCTGGCGCCCCTGGCCTTGTTCGCGGTGGAAGCGATCACCAACGCCCAGAAGCATGCGTTCAGGGCGCGGGGCGGCGTGCTGCGGCTGAACTTCACCGTGAACGGCGAGGAGGCCGTTCTGGAGATTTGCGACGATGGCCAGGTCGAGGAGGGGGATCTGATGTCGTCCGGCGTCGGCCGCACCCTGATGACCGCCTTCGCCCGCCAGCTTCGCGGCCGGGCCGAGCTTTTCCGCAACGAAGCGGGCGGGGTCACCGCCCGGCTGATCTTCCCGACACCGGCCGCCGATCGCGCGCCGCCGGCCGTGGGGAACCAGGCCGCGGCCTGAAGCGTTGCCGCTGGGCGAGTTTCAATTCCCTCGGAGAACACCTATGCGCAAAGTCATCCTGCTGGCCGTCCTGGCCGCCAGCCTGGCCTCCACGGCCTGCAACACCGTGTCGGGCGCCGGCAAGGACGTGAAGTCCGCCGGTGAAGCGGTCACCAGCACCGCCGAAGACGCGAAGAAGTAGTCACGGCTCCAAGCCGTCGATCGGGCCCCGGTGCGAAAGCGCCGGGGCCTTTTTCGTGTCAGGCCGCCGAGCGGGCCGCCTGGCCGGTGGCGGCGTAGAGGCTGAGGTCGGGCGCGGCGCGCACGAAGGCCTTGCCCGCGGAATCGTTCTGCCCCAGCGCCAGGAAGCCGCCCGGCGCCAGCGCGTCGTGCAGCGCGCCCAGCACATGGACGCCCGCCTCCGGCGCCAGCTGTCCCACCACGTTGCGGCAGAGGATCAGGTCGAACTGACCGACACGGGCCAGGTCGTCCATCAGGTTCACCCGGCGCCAGCGCACCATCTGGCGCACGCGGGGCGAAAGCGCGAACGACTCGCCGTCCTTTTCGAAATGACGCACCAGCATCCGCGCCGGCAGGCCTCGCTGGACCTCGAACTGCGAATAGCGGCCGCTCTGGGCCTTTTCCAGGCTGCGTTCGGAGAGGTCGGAGGCGAACAGCTCGACCTTGAGCCCGGGGGCGTCGGCCAGCAGCATGGTCAGGGAATAGATCTCCTGCCCCGTTCCGCAGCCGGCGCTCCAGATGCGCACCGGCTCTCCGCCGCGCGCGCGGGCCAGCGCGGGGACGACATCGTCGGCCAGCTGGCTGAAGACGTGATGGTCGCGGAAGAACTCGCTCTCGGGCAGCGCCATGGCCTCGACCGCGGCCCAGGCCAGGCGGTCGTCCACCCCGTGGCGCAGGGCGTCGATGAACGCCTCGGTCGAACTGAAGCACTCGCGCCGGGCCAGGGGCGCCAGGCGGCTCTCGATCAGATAGGCCTTCTCGGCGTCGACCTTGAGGCCGGCCCGCGTCAGGCAAAGGGTCGAAATGAAGGACAGGTCCAGCAGCGGGATCATGCCAGCAGCCCCAGATAGCCCAGCTTGCCGGCGACGATACCGCCGTCGAAGGGCTTCATGATGTATTCGTCGGCGCCGGCGTCCAACGCCTCGCGGATCGCCTCGATCTCGTTCTCGACGCTGCAGAACACGACCTTGGGCTGGTCGCCGCCGACCTCGGCGCGCAGCTTCTTGACGAACTCCAGCCCGTCCATCGCCGGCATCCGCCAGTCCAGCAGGATCGCGTCGGGCATCACGGCGGTGCACCAGGCCATCGCCTCGACGCCGTCGGCCGCCTCGGCCACCTCGAACCCGAGGTCCTCGAGGATCCGGCGCGAGACCTTGCGGATCACGCGGCTGTCGTCGACGACGAGACAGGTCTTCACGGCTTGCGGCGCTCCAGCAGCATGGAGCCGTATCTCGCGCCGCGTTGGTTAACGCGGGGTATTATCCGATGAAGAAGAGGGTCTTAGGCCGGCAATGTCGCGGCGAAGACCACCCGTTCCTCCTGCACGTCGGCGAACACGCGGCCGCCGGCGTCGGTGACGAACAGGTGGGTGTAATAGGCCTGGACCCAGTGGCCGTGCAGGCCCTCGCCCAGGGGCTGGCCCAGCAGGCCGGCCAGCACCTCGGGACGCAGGCGGGCGCGGGGACCGGTGGACTCGATGGCGATGGCCAGCGAGGCGCCCTCCTGCACGGCGCGGACCTTGGCGATCCCGCCGATGGGCAGGGCCGCGCCGGCCATCTGGGCCAGGTTCAGCAGGGTGCGGGCGGCGGGCTTGTTCACGGCGGGGGCGTCGACATCCCACTGCAGTTCGGCGCGCATGTGGTTGAAGACGCCGCGCGCCAGCTTGTCCAGGTCGCGGACATCGAAGGTTTCGGCCGAGGCCGAGGCGCCGAACGCCACCCGGCAGAACGACAGCAGGTCCGCCAGCTTCTTGGCCGACGAGACGATCAGGCCCATCGCCTCCTCGCGCATGTCCTGCGCGGAGGGGTCCTCAAGCAGGTCGAGGCCCGAGGAGATGGCGCTCGCGGGGCTGATGAAGTCGTGGCACATGCGCGCCGCCAGATAGGCGGCGAGCTCGGCGGGGCGCACGGTCAGGTCGTTGGTGTCGGTCATGGCGGCTCAGCTTTGACGCGATTTGCGCCTTGGGGAAACGCCCCGGCCTCTCTAAGGAAGCCGCCATGGCGACGTTTTGGGACCCTTTCCTGGAGCCGGGCGTCCTGGTGCGTCACCCGACCGAAGCCGATTGGGGGCTGGGCCAGGTCCAGTCGGTGGCCGGCCGGAAGGTGACCGTGAACTTCGAACACGCGGGCAAGCAGACGATCGACGCCACCGTCGTGACCCTGGTGTTCGTATCTGACGATCCGAGGGCGACTTGAACGACCACGCCAAGCACGAGAATGACGTCGGCGAGATTCTCGCCGAGATCTGCGAGGCCGCCGCCCTCCTGGTCCTGCCGCTATGGCGCTCGGGAATCGAGGTCCTCACCAAGGCCGACGAGAGCCCGGTCACCGTCGCGGACCAGCGCGGCGAAAAGCTGATCCTTGAGCATCTGGCCCGGCATTTCCCCGACATCCCGGTGATCTCGGAGGAGCACGCCAGCGAGTTCGGGACGCCCGAGGCCATCGGGCCCCGCTTCTTCCTGGTCGACCCGGTGGACGGCACCAAGGCCTTCGTGCGCGGCGACCCGAACTTCACGGTCAACATCGCCCTGATCCAGGACGGCCGCCCGGTCGCCGGCGCGGTCTGCGCCCCGCCCAGCGGCGAGACCTGGTACACCCACAAGGGCGTGGCCCTGAAGCGGACCAAGGGCGGCGCCGGCGCGCCGATCCATGTGCGCGCCTGGCCCAAGGGCCACGCCATCGCCTTGGTCAGCCACACCATGAAGCCCGAGACGACCCAAAAGCTGGCCGAGGAGTACGGCTTCGACGTGCCCCAGCCGATGGATTCGTCGATCAAGTTCTGCCGGATCGCCGAGGGCTCGGCCGACATCTATCCGCGCCATGGCCCGACCATGGAGTGGGACATCGCCGCCGGCCACGCGGTGCTGGAAGCCGCCGGCGGCACGGTGCTGACCCTGGAAGGCCAACCCTTCCCCTACGCCAAAGCCGCCGACGGCTTCCGCAACGGCTGGTTCGTCGCACGCGGCGGCTAGGGCGCGGCGGGACGAAACGAAACCGGCCCGCGTCCGGACGGCAGACATCGGGCTTGTCGCCGACAAGCAGACCACGCGAACGTCAGCGACGGGTGGGAGCGGGCGCCTCCTCTCCCCCCGACCCCGGCCTTGAGCCGGGGGAAGAGTGGGGAGAGGGTAGGGAGAGGGGCGACGCAGGCCTCAACGCTTGCACGATGGTCCAGCCATGACCCACCCTTCAGATCATGGCGACCTTCAAGACGCTGAAAGACACCACGCCGCTCGATCGCGCTCGGGCGCTACGCCGTGACGATACCGACGCCGAGGCGCGGCTGTGGAACGCGCTACGCGCGCGACGCCTCGGCGGCTGGCGATGGCGGCGTCAGGTCCCCAAGGGGCTGTTCATCCTCGACTTCCTTTGCGTTGAGGCCGGCTTGGTCGTCGAACTCGATGGCGGTCAGCACGCCGAGCAAATGGCCTATGACGACCGTCGGACGGCCTATCTCGAAGGTCTGGGGCTGCGGGTCATCCGCTTCTGGAACTCCGCCGTGCTGACGAACCGCGACGGCGTGTGCGACACGATCCTGGATGCGTGCGGCGGCGAGCATCCGTCCATGGGTCCTGGCTGAACCTGGAGCGGCGGCTTCAAGTCCTGCGTCGCCCCTCTCCCTACCCTCTCCCCACTCTTCGCTCCGCTCGGGGGGAGAGGAGTGATGACGTCCCAATGCGCCGAACGCCCTCATCGCCGTCAACACCGGTCGCGGACATCCGCCGCCGCGCGAACCTCGCATGTTGGCGTTGACCGTAACCGCGCAGGCGCAGCGTCCCGCGGCCGTCTCGATGCCGCTCATTCCGGCCTTCGCCCCGACGAGCGTAAGATACCGAAGTCACCGCCCCCAGCTCAGAGGTCGGTCGGCGGGTGTTTGGCGATCCAGGCGTCCAGCGCCTCGGCCGCCTCGGTCGCGCAGCCGCCCTGGTGGACCTGCACGACGGCGTCGAGGGTGGTGATCGCCTCGGGCGTGGGGCACACGCCGGCCCGCGTCCGCATGGGCCGCGCGGCGCCGGGCGCGCCCTGGTCGGTCGAGACGATCATCTTCAGCACGGCGAGGCGTTCGGCCTCGGCCTGGTTCGTCTGACGCCGGGGCAGCAGGACGCCGCCGGCCACGCCCTTCAGCCGGACCAGATCCCCGGACGCGTGCATCAGGGTCAGCGTGCGGCCCGGCGCCAGCGACACCTTCGCGCCGCCGTCATAGGCCTGGCCGCGGGCGATGGCGGGGTCGGTGGAGCCGACGACGATGTAGTCGCGGGCCGAGGCGGCGCCGGCCAGCGTGGCCAGCGCGAGGCCGAGGATCAGGGCGCGAAAACGTCGGGTCATCGCGCCAGCATGCGCGCCATGGTGGAGTCCGGCAAGTCGGACCCCTTTCGCATATCACGTCCCACGAACGCGGATCGCCGACCGGAGTCGCGCCGCACAGGCCGCGCCGAGAGCCGGCGTGCGCGCACCCCTGCGACACATGCGGTTACAACCAGTAATTGTATAGAAGGTTAACCTGCGGTTAAGGGCTTGTGGCTTATTGTCGCAACTTAGAATGTCGAGGCAAGCGCTATGGTCAGCGTCCAGCTACGAAATTCCGGCTCGGGTCTCTGGACCCCTTTCAGCCTGCCCACCTCGGTGCAGGTCGCGCAGACGATTGCCAGCGCGGTGAAGACCCTCAACATCGCCGACCAGGTGCGCATCCAGCCCGCCGCCGTCGCGCCCGCCCCGCAGACCCTGGATATCAAGGTCTAGCGGCCCGTCAGGTCGCTTCGTTCGTCCACATCGAAAAGCACGCCGTCGTCGTCCGTCTCGACGAGGGCCAGCCGCGCGCCCAGCGCCTGCAGGATCGGTCGCGCGCCGACATCGCCCCGGAGCGCGGCGACCTCGCCGAACAGCGCCCGCCCCAGCACCACGGGATTGCCGCGACGTCCGCCGAATACAGGGGCGGCGGCCGGCGCCCCTGCGGCCACGGCGGCGGCCAGCGGCGCCAGCACCGCCTGCGGCACACGCGGCATGTCGCCCAGGAACACGAACGCGGCGTCGATCTCCGGCGCCAGGCTGGCGATGCCGGCGCGCAGCGAGGCGGCCATGCCCTCGGCATGATCGGCGGCGTGGACCAGGCGGATATCGGGGTCGAAAGCGCGGGCGCAGGCGGCCACCGCCTCGGCGTCGGCCCCCGTCACCACGGTGATCGCACCCGGCGTCGCGGCGCGGGCGGCGGCCAGGGCGCCGTGCAGCAGCGGCGCGCCGCGGAAGTCCGCCAACAGCTTACCGCCGCCGAACCGCGAGGCCGCGCCGGCGGCCAGAACCACGGCGGCGAAGCTCGCTACTGTCGCCACGTGCCGTTCCCCCCTATCTTGGACGCTGGATGACGCCCTACGACGACATCGCCTCCGCGGCCAGCGCGCCCCTGATCGACGGCTTCGGCCGGACGGTGACCTATCTGCGCCTGTCCGTCACCGACCGCTGCGACCTGCGCTGCGTCTACTGCATGGCCGAGCACATGACCTTCCTGCCGAAGGTCGAGGTGCTGACGCTTGAGGAACTGGACCGCATCGCCACGGCCTTCGTGGGCCTTGGGACCCGCAAGCTGCGGCTGACCGGCGGCGAGCCGCTGGTGCGCAAGGGGATGATGGATCTGGTCCGCAGCCTGGGCCGGCATTTGCGGACCGGCGCGCTGGACGAGCTGACCCTGACCACCAACGGCACCCGGCTGACCGAATTCGCCGGCGATCTGGCGGCGGCGGGCGTGCGCCGGATCAACGTCTCGCTCGACACCCTGAAGCCCGACCTATTCCGCAAGCTCACGCGCGGCGGCGACGTGGCCAAGGTGCTGGCCGGCGTGCGGGCCGCCCAGGACGCGGGTCTGGCCGTGAAGATCAACGCCGTGGCGCTGAAGGACGACAACGCCGCCGAACTGCCCGACCTGATCGCCTGGGCGCACGGCCAGGGCTGCGACATCACCCTGATCGAGACCATGCCCATGGGCGAGGTCGAGGCCGACCGCACCGATCAGTACCTGTCGCTAAAGGACCTCCGCCGCGAGCTGGAGAGCTTTTGGACGCTGGAGGACCTGCCGCTCAACACCGGCGGCCCGGCGCGCTACGTGCGGGTCGCCGAGACCGGTGGGCGGCTGGGCCTGATCACCCCGCTCAGCCACAATTTCTGCGAGGCCTGCAATCGCGTGCGGCTGACCTGCACCGGCACGCTGCACACCTGCCTGGGGCAGGAGGACGCCACCGACCTGCGCGCCGTGCTGCGCGCGGGCGCCACCGACGCCGAGCTGGTTTCGGTCATCCGGGGCGGGATCGCGGTGAAGCCCAAGGGCCACGACTTCCAGATCGCGCGGAAGGCTCCGGCCGTGGCGCGGCACATGTCCACGACCGGCGGCTGAACCATGGCCCGCGTGCTGCTGTTCGGTCCGTTGCGCGACCTCGCCGGCTGGCGGGAGCGGGAGATCGACAGCCCGTTCCTCTCGGTCCTGCGCGCGCGGCTGGCCGAGGAAGACGCCGTTTTGGGCGCTGCCCTGGGCGGCCCGGGCGTTCAGGTGGCGCTGGACCAGGTGGTGGTACGCGGCGATGCGCCGCTGAACGCCCGCACCGAGGTGGCCTTCCTGCCGCCCATGAGCGGCGGATGATCCGGCTCACCTTCGAGCCCTTCGATCCGGGCGCCCTGCTCACCGAATTCTGCCGGGACCGCACCGAGGTGGGCGCCGTGGCGACCTTCACCGGCCTGGCCCGCGCCGAGGCGGGGGCGACGACCACCCTGGAACTGGAAGCCTACCCGGGCTTCACCGAGGCCGAGATCGACAAGATGATCGGCCGCGCCCGCGTCCGGTTCGGCCTGCTGGACGTCCTGGTCCTGCATCGGGTGGGCCGCATCGTCCCCGGCGAGCCCATCGTCTTCGTCGCCACCGCCGCCGGCCACCGCCGCGCCGCCTTCGAAGCCTGCGACTTTCTGATGGACTACCTCAAGTCCAGGGCCCCCTTCTGGAAGAAGGAGCACGGCCCCGACGGCGAGCGCTGGATCGAACCCACCGCCCAGGACCACGCCGACCGCGAACGGTGGACCTAAGTTCGAAGAACGCGTTCGGCGAACATGTGTCTCGACCGACATAATCCGCTTGCCCGAAATCGGGCACGCAGGTTGTCTGGCCACGATGCAGACGCCACACGAACTCTCGATGTCGGATTTGGGCGACCTGGACGATCTCGTGGCCTACGTGGCCCGGTCCAGCGGCCTGGATCCGTCGCAAGCGAGGCGGATCGTCGATGACGTGCTCAACTACCTGGACGAAAGTCCCGAGGCCTTCGTTCGTCGCCGGCATGCAGCCCTGCTCCGGCTGGGCCGCCGCAACGACGAAATCTACGCGCGGATCGCCGACGAGGTCGCCCAGCGCCGGTTCCCCGCCCCGCCTTACAGCCTCCGCCAGATCCGCCGGATCATCTACGGCTGAGGGTCTCGCCTGATGTGCGGGATCGTCGGCTACATCGGGACGCGCCCCGTCCTGCCGCTGCTGGTCGAGGGCCTGCGTCGGCTGGAGTATCGGGGCTACGACAGCGCGGGCGTCGCCATCGCGATCGACGGCGTGCTTGCGGTCTACAAGCGCAAGGGCAAGGTGCGCGAGCTGGAAAGCGTTCTTCCCGTCGAGGTCCCAGGAACGGTGGGCATCGCCCACACCCGCTGGGCCACCCACGGCGCGCCCAGCGACCTCAACGCCCATCCGCACCTGGACGCCACGGGTCGGATCGGGGTGGTCCACAACGGCATCATCGAGAACGCGGCGGAGCTGAAGCGCAAGCTGCAGGCCGACGGCGTGGTCTTCGTCTCGGAGACCGACACCGAGGTCCTGGCGCACCTGATCGCGGGCCGGCCGGAAACCTCCCTGGTCGAGGCCGTCCGGGCGGCGCTGCGGCTGGTGAAGGGCGCCTATGGCCTGGCGGTGATCGACGCCGCGCGGCCCGAGGCGATCGTGGCGGCGCGCAAGGGCGGGCCGGTGGTGATCGGCGTCGGCGACGGCGAGATGTTCGTGGCCTCCGACGCCTCGGCGCTGATGGGCCACGCCCGCTCGGTGGCGCACCTGGACGACGGCGAGGTAGCCGAGGTCCGGGCGGACGGCTTCACGGTGCTGACCCTGGAGGGCGCAGAGACCACCAAGACCACCTTGGAGCTCAGCGGCGATGCGGCCGGGTTCGACAAGGGCGACTACGCCCACTTCATGCGCAAGGAGATCGGCGAGCAGCCGGAGGCGGTGCGCCGCACCCTGCTGGGTCGGCTGGATCACCGCTTCTCCACCGCGCACCTGGGCGGCATCGAACTGGCCGCCCGCGAGATGCTGGATATCCGGCGGGTGAAGATCCTGGGCTGCGGCTCGGCCTACTACGCCGGGACCCTGGGCGCGCACCTGATCGAGCAGCTGGCGCGCATTCCCGCCCACGCCGAGCCCGCGTCGGAGTTCCGCTACCGCAATCCGGTGATCGAGCAGGACACGCTCTACATTGCCGTCAGCCAGTCGGGAGAGACCTTCGACACCCTGGCCGCGATCCAGGAGGTGAAGCGCAAGGGCGGGCGCGTTCTGGGGGTGGTCAACAGCGTGGGTTCGACGATCGCCCGCGAATGCGGCCGGGGCGTCTATCTGCACGCCGGACCGGAGGTGGCGGTGGTCTCCACCAAGACCTGGACCTCCACGGCCGTGGCCTTCGCTCTGCTGGCGCTGCAGCTGGGCCGCGTGCGCGACATGTCGGCGGGCCAGGGCGCGCGGCTGCTGTCGGCGCTGTCGGCGCTGCCGGACCAGATCGCCGGGATCGTGGCGCGCGAAGCGGAACTGGCGCCCATCGCCGCGCGGCTGGCGAAGGCGGAGCACGCCTATTTCCTGGGCCGCGCCGCCGGCTACGCCGTGGCGATGGAAGGGGCGCTCAAGCTGAAGGAGATCAGCTACATGCACGCCGAGGCCTATCCCGCCTCCGAGCTGAAGCATGGCCCTCTCGCGCTGATCTCCGCCGAAACGCCGACGCTGATGGTGTTGCCCGACGACGACCTGCTGGCCAAGAACCTGTCGACCATCGCGGAGGTGCGCACGCGTGGCGGCCCGGTGCTGGCGATCACCCATCCAGGGGTCGTAACTGAGGGCGTGGAGGCCAGCTTCGCGGTTCCGCGCTCGGAACCCGAGCTGGACGCCATCCTGCTGAACGTGCCGCTACAGCTCGTCGCCTACCAGGTCGCCCAGGGTTTGGGCCGCGATATCGACCAGCCGCGCAACCTCGCGAAGTCGGTGACGGTGGAATAGCGGCCGCGGCGCGCTAGATTAGGGGCGAAGGAGCCTTCCATGAACGCGTTGACCCCCGGCGGCCGGATCGACACCAAGCAGGCGATCAAGCCGGTGAAGATCGCCGTGCTCACCATCTCCGACACCCGTGACGAGGAGAGCGATACCTCCGGCCACCTGCTGGCCAAGCGCGTCACCGACGCCGGCCACGAGCTGGTCGACAAGGCCATCGTGCCCGACAGCATCGTGGCGATCCGCGAAAAGATCGAGGCCTGGGCGGCCTCCGGCTTCGTCGAGGCCATCGTCACCACCGGCGGCACCGGCATCACCGGCCGCGACGTGACGCCCGAGGCCGTGCGGCCGCTGTTCGACAAGGAGCTGGATGGCTTCGCGGTGGTCTTCCACATGGTCAGCTATCAGTCGGTAGGGCTCTCGACCCTGCAGTCGCGGGCGCTGGCGGGGATTGTGAAGGGTGTTTTCGTCTTCTGCCTTCCGGGCTCGAACGGCGCGGTGAAGGACGGCTGGGACAAGGTGATCTCGGCTCAGCTCGACAGCCGCCACGGCCCCTGCAACATGGTCGAGCTCATGCCCCGATTGATGGAAGCGTGAGCAAGCTCACCCACATCGACGAGACCGGGCGCGCGCGCATGGTCGATGTTTCGGACAAGGCGGTAAGCGCGCGCGAGGCCGTGGCCGAGGGTTTCGTGCGGATGAGCCCCGAGACCCTGGCCCTGGCGCTCTCCGGCGAGGGCAAGAAGGGCGACGTGCGCGCGGTGGCCGAGATCGCCGGCGTCATGGCGGCCAAGCAGACCTCCAACCTCATCCCGATGTGCCACCCGCTGCCGATCTCGAAGGCCGAGGTGCGGGTCGAGCCGGGCGAGGGCGGACTGTCGGTGACGGCCCGGGTGAAGACCACCGGCCAGACGGGTGTGGAGATGGAGGCGCTGACGGCGGTGTCGGTGGCCTGCCTGACGCTCTACGACATGCTCAAGGCGGCCGAGAAGGGCATGGTCATCGAGGCTGTGCGGCTGGTCTCGAAGACCGGCGGCAAGTCGGGCGATTGGACGGCTTAAGCAGCGACCCAGCTAAGGGCGTCGGGATCGTCGATCGCCATCTCGTCCCAGTCCAGGTCCGGCGGCGGGCTCATGGCGGCGGCGACGACGGCGCTCATCTCGGCGGCCGAGGTGACGCCCACCAGGACGTGGGTGGCTTCCGGCCGCGTCAGGGCGAAGCCCAGCGCGGCCTGCAGCGGGTCGGACTTGCCCTCAGCGATCAGCCGGCGGGCGCGGGAGATGCGGCCCGCGGCGGCCTTCAGATGGCTGGGCGCGCGGTCCGGCGGCAGGAACAGCACGCCGTTCAGGAAGATCGAGCGCAGGTGCACCTCGATGCCCATCCCGGCGATGGTCGCCAACGTGCCGTCCAGCAGCAGGCGCTGGTCCAGCAGGGAGGCGGGCGCCTGGACGATATCGGGCTTGAAGCGGCGGGCCACACCCACCGGATCGTCAGACGCGTAGACCGGCACGCCGATCTTCTGGCACAGGCCTTGGTCCTTGAGCGCCTTCAGGCGGTCCCACATCTGCGGGCCCAGCGGCGAGAAGAGGTCAGTGGCCGAGGGCGCCACGATGGTGTCCACCCGCTCGACGCCCAGGCGCAGCATCTGCGCGCGCAGTTCGGCCTCCACCATCTCGGGACCCCGGTCGGGGCGGACGGCGGTGAGCGTCAGGCGGAAGGGGTTGGGCTGGGGCATGGCCCCGCGCAGCAGGGTGTCGGCGGATATGGAGCCGCGGGCGACTTCCAGGACCGACAGGCCGGAGCGACCGGCGATCGACAGGATGTCGCGGGCCTCGGCCTCCCGCGGCTTCCCGCGCGGGCCGGGCGGCTGATCGAGACCAAATTGACTGGTCCCGAGGCCGAGCTTGCTGAGGGGTGTGGTCATGCGCCCTGAAAAGCTTGGTCAAATCCGTTCGAGCAGCCATTTTGCCGCAGGAAAGGCTAAGAAGCCGTATCCCCCCGATGGTTAAGGCGTGATTGACCCTCTTCCCGATTGGCCGATGTTTGGCGTCGCCGAGGACGTTCGCCCAGCCATGCGCCAGGCGGTGTCCGCGGGGCAGGCGTTCGTGCTGGCGACTCTGGTCGCCGTGGACGGCGGCGGGCCGCGTCCCGAGGGAACGCAGATGGTTTTCGCCCCCGGAATCCTGGCCGGTTACTTCTCCGGCGGCTGCGTCGAGGGCGATGTCGCCGGGCATGCCTGGGCATGCCTGGAGGACGGTGAGCCGCGCACGCTTATTTATGGCGAAGGCAGCCCCTGGCCCGATATCCGGCTGCTGTGCGGCGCTCGGATCGAGATTTTCCTGGAGCGAATCGATCCGGGTGATTCGGCGGTGGCCGGTCTGCTGGACGCTCAGGCCGACCGGCGACCGGTTCACTACGTCAGCGACGGGACCTCCCGGGCCTGCGCCGCAGAGATATCGCCCTGGCCCGAGGCGGCCGTCTCGAAACAGTATGACCCGACCCCGCGGCTGGTGGTGATCGGCGGCGATCCCACGGCGCTGGCGATCGCCGAACTGGGGGTGAAATCGGGGTTCGAGACCACGCTGGTCCGACCCAAGGGTCCGGAAGCGCCGCCGCCGATCCCTGGCGTGGGTTATCGGCGTGACGAGCCGGGCGAGGCGCTGGCGGCCATCGGCCTCGATCCCTGGACCTCCGTCGCCGTGGCGACCCACGACCTGGAGACCGACCGTGCGGCGCTGAAGGCGGCTCTGCCGTCCGAGGCCGGCTATGTGGGCCTGCTGGGCGCGCGTCGCCGGCTGGCGGGACGGCTGACCGAGCTGGCGTTCGCCGGGATGCCGGAGGCGGCGCTGGCGCGGCTACACGCCCCGATCGGCCTGGACATCGGCGGCAAGGCGCCGTTCGAGGTGGCCGTCTCGGTGATCGGCGAGATCACCGCCAAGCGCTACGCGCGGGTCAGCGGCAGCACATCGACGACCGCGCCCGCGGCGGACGCCGGCGCATTGGCGGGCCGCTTCAACAGGGCGTCGGCGACCGAGAAGACGCTGACCAGCGAGGAATCCTGATCGCGATAGGGTTGGGCGGTCACCGCGCCGCCCTCGAAGCTCAGCTTCGCCCGCATCCAGTGCTCGCGCGGTCCGTTGGCGGATAGCGCCTCGGCGAGCTTCGCCTGCAGCATCGCCGGCCCCGGCGCCGCACCTTGGTAGGTCGCGATCATGGGTTTGAGGAACAGCTCCGCGCAGACCATCGCCGACGCCGGATTGCCGGGCAGGCCCAGCAGCCGGCGGCCGTCGGACAACACCCCGAAGAAGGTCGGCTTGCCCGGCCGTACTGCCACACTCGCGACCTTCATCTCCAGGCCCAGGGCCTCGGCCGCACCGCGCACCAGGTCGTGGTCGCCCACCGACGCGCCGCCCACCGTGACGATCAGGTCGCCTGCGGCGTCGCGTAGGGCCTGGATGGTGGCCGCCATCTCGTCCTTCACCGGACGGGCGCGATAGACGTCGGCGCCCCAGCCGGCGATCAGCGCTTCCAACGCCCGCGAGCCGGAGTCGTAGATCTGGAACGGTCCCGGCGTCGCCGGCGCTTCGACGATCTCCTCGCCGGTGGAGAACAGGGCGATCCTTGGTCGGCGCGCGACCGACAGGTCGGCTCGGCCGGCGGCGGCGGCCAGCGACAACCGCCAGGGATCGATGCGGGTCCCGCGCGCCAGCAGCGCCGCGCCGGCTTTGAAATCTCCCCCAGCCGGCCGGACGTAATGGCCCGCCGCGACCGCCGGGACGGTCACCGCCTCGCCATCGCGGGTCGCATCCTCCTGGATCACGATGGCGTCGCAGCCCGCCGGGATCGCGGCGCCGGTGAAGATGCGCACCGCCTCGCCCGCGCCGACGGCGCCCTCGTACCCATGACCCGCCGCGCTTTCGCCGACGATCCGCAGGACCCCCGGCGCATCGGCGGCGCGCACCGCCCAGCCATCCATGGCCGAGGCGGCGAACGGCGGCTGGTCGCGGACGGCGGTCACATCCTCAGCCAGCACCCGGCCGATACTGTCCTGGATCGCCACCGCTTCGGCGGGCAGGGCGGAAATCTCCGCCAGCATCCGCGCGCGGGCGTCCTCGACGGTTAGCAGCTTCATGCGACGGGCTTGTCGATGGCGGGCTGCGGCGGGGTGAACCAGGCCGCGCCGGTCTCGGTGACGTGGAAGTGGTCCTCCAGGCGAACGCCAAACTCGCCCTCGATCACGATCATCGGCTCGTTCGAGAAGCACATGCCGGGCTGGAGCGGGGTCTTGTCGCCACGCACGAGATAGGGCGCCTCGTGGATCGATAGGCCGATGCCGTGGCCGGTGCGGTGCGGCAGGCCCGGCAGGTCGTAGTCCGGGCTGAAGCCCTCGGCGGCCAGGACGCGGCGCGCCACGGCGTCGATCTCCTCGCAGGCCACGCCGGGTTTCACCGCGGCGAAGGCGGCGGCCTGGGCCTTCTTCTCGATGTCCCAGACCCGGAGCTGATCCTGGGTGGCCTGGCCATAGACATAGGTGCGGGTGATGTCGGAGTTGTACCCTTGGACCCGGCAGCCGGTGTCGATCAGCACCAGCTCATCGTCGGCCAACTGCTGTTCGCCCGGCAGGCCGTGCGGATAGGCCGAGGCCTGGCCGAACTGCACCGCGCAGAACGACGAGCCGTCGTCCGCGCCCAGCGCCCGGTGCGCCTGATCGATGAAGCGGCGAACCTCGCCAGTGGTCACGCCGGGGGCCAGGATACGGGCAGCGCGCTTGTGGACTTCCAGGGTCATGGCCTTGGCCTGGGACATCAACGCCAGCTCGGCCGCCGACTTGATCATCCGGCAGCCGTCCACGACCGGCGCGGCGTTGGGCATGGAGACGTCGGGTGCGGCCAGCCGCAGGGCGTCGAACATGGCGAAGTCGAGGGCGGGGTCGATGGCGAGGGACCTGGCGCCCCATTCCGCCAGCACCTGAGCGGTGAGCACGTAGGGACTCTCGTGTTCCTCCCAGAGCCGCAACGGCGCCGCGATGCCCAGGGAGGCGACCAGCGAGCCTTCCTCGAAGCGCGGGCAGATCATCACCGGCTCGCCCGTCTTGGGCAGCACCATGGCCACCAGCCGCTCGGTGGCGTTCCAGCCCACGCCGGCGAAATAGCGCAGCGAGGCGCCCGCCCCGATGATCATGGCGTCGGTGGTCATCAACCCCTGCGCCTTGGCAATGCGGGCCAGGCGTTCGTCACGCGAGATGGCCGGCGCCGGGTTGGGCCAGGGCTTCAACTCCGCGAGCTCCTGCGCCGCTGTCGATCCGCCGATCATCGCTGTCTCCGCACTGGTGTCGCTCGCTCGCTGCAAATACTAGTTGGCTCATGGCTGGAAGTCAGGACTTCGCCGCCGATCCGCGCAACGCGGACCTGCGCATCTATCTCAACGGGGAACTCGTCCCGCGCGAGCACGCCCGCGTCTCGGTCTTCGACGCAGGCTTCGTGCTGGGCGACGGGGTGTGGGAGGGCCTGCGGCTGCACAAGGGCCGCCTGCTGTTCCTCGAGACGCACATCGAACGCCTGTACGAAGGCCTGAAGTCCATCGCCCTCGACATCGGCATGACGCCCGCCGAGCTGACCGCCGAGATCAAGCGCACCTGCGCCGCCAACGGCATGGAGGACGGCGCGCACCTGCGTCTGATGGTGACGCGCGGCGAGAAGAAGGCGGTCAACCAGGACCCCCGCAACTGGCTGGGCAAGCCCACCATCGTCATCACCGCCGAATACAAGGAGCCGTCGCCGGCCATCGTCACTCAGGGTCTGGCGCTGGCGACCTCGTCGATCCTCTGCACGCCGGCCGAGATGTTCGACATGCGGCTGAACTCGCACAGCCGGCTGGCCCTGATCCGCGCCCTGCTGGACGCCATCGAGAAGGGCGGCGACGAGGCGTTGATGCTGGACCCGAACGGGTTCGTCTCCAGCTGCAACGCCACCAACTTCTTCTGGGTGAAGGACGGCCGGGTGATGACCTCGACCGGCGACTACTGCTTCAACGGCGTGACGCGGGCCAATGTCATCGCGCTGTGCCGCCGGCACGACATCCCGATCACCCTGGGCGACTTCGACTTGGGCGACGTGGCAGAGGCGGACGAGGCGTTCGTCACCGGCACCTTCGGCGGCCTGACCCCCGTGAGCAGCCTGGACGGCCACCGCCTGCCCGAGGCGCTGCCGGGTCCCATGACCCAGCGGCTGCGCGCCGCCTACGAGGCGCTCAAGGACGAGGACGCCGGCGCGTGACGATCCGGATCGCCATGTGGTCGGGGCCGCGCAACGTCTCCACGGCGATGATGCGGTCGTTCGAGAATCGCGCGGACTGTACGGTGGTCGATGAGCCGTTCTACGCGGCCTACCTAGCGCAGACCGGCCTGGACCATCCCATGCGCGACGAAGTGCTGGCCGCCCAGCCGCAGGACTGGCGCGCGGTGGTCGCCGCCCTCGACGGGCTGGGTGGCCCGGTGGTCTACGAAAAGCACATGACCCACCACATGCTGCCGGGCGTCGGCCTCGACTGGGCGGCGGGTCGGGCCAATGCGTTCCTGATCCGCGATCCGACCGAGGTGCTGGCGTCCTACACGGTAAAACGCGCCGAGGTCACGCTGGACGACATCGGCTTCGTCCAGCAGCGCGAACTGTTCGACCGCGAGGCCGACCGGCTGGGCCGCGCGCCGCCGGTGGTGCGCGGGGCCGATGTATTGGCCGATCCGCGCGGGATGCTGTCAGCGCTCTGTACGGCCTTGGGCATTTCGTTCGACGAGGCAATGCTGGAGTGGCCGGCGGGCCGCCGCGACTCGGACGGCGTCTGGGCGCCGGCTTGGTACGACGCCGTCGAGCGCTCCACGGGGTTCGAGGCGCCGCGAGAAAAGGCGGCGCCCGTGCTGGACGACCACCTGCGCCGCATCGCCGACGCCGCACGCCCGCACTACGACGCGCTGCTGAAGCACAGCCTTTCGCCGGGCTGAGCTTTGGGTATGGTCCCGCGCCATGCGCATCGACATTCCACTTCTCGCCGCCCTCTCCCTCGCCACCACCGCCCAGGCTCAACCGCTCGGGGGTGATCAGCCGCTACTGAAGGACTTGGCGGCGCAGGTCTCGGCGGACCGCCAGAAGGCCGTGATCGAGAAGCTGGTGTCGTTCGGCACCCGCCACACGGGTTCCGACACCAAGTCCGACAAGCGCGGCATCGGCGCCGCGCGGCGCTGGATCGCGTCTGAGTTCGAGGCCGCCTCCAAGGACTGCGGCGGTCGGCTGAAGGTCGCGACGCCGTCCAAGGTGATGACCGCCGAGCGCTTGGCCGGCCCGACCGAGGTGATGGACATCCTCGGCATCTTGCCCGGCACGACGGATCCGAACCGCGTCATCGTGATCTCCGGCCACTACGACAGCCGCGTCACCGACGCGAAGAACTTCACCTCCGATGCGCCGGGCGCCAACGACGACGGGTCGGGCACGGCGGCGGTGATCGAGGCGGCGAAGGTGCTGTGCAAGCACCAGTATCCCGCGACGCTGGTGTTCGCGGCGCTGGCCGGCGAGGAGCAGGGGCTGCTGGGCGGCAAGGTGCTGGCGGAATACGCCGTGGCCCAAGGCTGGAACGTCGAGGCCAACCTCAACAACGACATCGTCGGCAACACCGAGGGCATCGGCGGCGCGCGCGACAACACCCACGTCCGCATCTTCTCGGAAGGCACCCGCACCACCGAGACGGCGGAGGAGGCGAACCGACGCCGCTACAACGGCGGCGAAGTGGACAGCCCCTCGCGCAACCTGGCCCGGTTCATGGACGGCATGGCCGACCGCTATCTCAGCAACTTCGACGTGGTGATGGTCTATCGCACCGACCGCTTCAGCCGGGGTGGCGATCAGGTGGAGATGCTGAAGGCCGGCTTCCCGGCCGTGCGGGTGACAGAGGCGGTGGAGAACTACACCCGGCAGCACCAGGACCTGCGCACCGAGAAGGGGATCAAGTTCGGCGACACGGTCGAGGGCGTCGACTTCGCCTACCTGGCCCAGGTAACCCGGCTGAACGTCGTGACCATGGCCGCGCTGGCGATGGCTCCGGCTCCGCCGACCGGCGTGCAGATTGCTGGCGCGGTCAGCGCAGACACCACGGTGAAATGGACGCCCGCGTCCGACGCGGCGGGCTACCGCGTCTGGTGGCGCGGCACGACTGAGCCGCAGTGGCGCTATTCCCGCGTGGCCGGAACGACCGGCGGCGAGACCAAGCTCACGGGCGTCAACATCGACGACTGGTTCTTCGGCGTCAGCGCGCTGAGCGCCGACGGCTACGAGAGCCCGGTGGTGTTCCCGGGGCCGGCAGGAACGTTCGAGCGCGGCGGGGTCGCCGCCGCGTCCAAATAGACAGCTAGACCAGGCTCTTCTTGTAGAGCGCGGTCAGTTCGGCCCAGGCCTTCTCCGCGGCGGCCTCGTCGTAGACTTGGCTGCCTTTGACGCACCAGCCGTGGGCGGCGGGATAGACCTCGACGGTGGCCGTCTTCTTGGCCGCCGCGAAGGCCGCCTTCAGGATGTCCTTGGAGTCCGGCTGCTTCTCGTCGTCGTTCTTGGCGACGGCGCAGAGGTAGGCCGCGTTGGTCTTCGGGATGAGCAGGTGCGGACTGTCCGGCTTGTCGGTGGTCAGGCCGCCGCCGTGGAACGAGCCCACCGCGCCGATGCGATTCGAGACCGCCGCCGCGGTGCGGAACGACAGCGGGCCGCCCATGCAATAGCCCTGGACGCCGACCTTCTTCTTCTTGTCGGTTTGCGGCTGAGCGTCGAGGAACGCCAGATAGGCCACGGCGTCCTTGTCGACCCCGTCGTTGGTCATGGCGGCGCGATAGCCCATCACCTTGGCCCGGTCCTCAGGCTTGGCGAAGTCGAAGCCGGGTGTCGCGACCACGCCCTTGATCGAACGATAGAACGGGTTGGGGACCAGCACGACGTGGCCCTGGGCGGCCAGCCGCCGACCCATCTCGCGGAACGCGGGCCGCAGCCCGGCGATGTCGGTCCAGATCAGGACGGCGGGCCAGGTCCCCTTGCCGGCTGGATGGAAGAGCGCGGCGTCGGCCAGGCCGTCGGGGGTCTTCACCTCCACGTCCTTCTCGACCACGTCGGCGGCTTGCGCGCCGGTGGCGATCCCGCCGGCGGCGGCCATCGAGATCAGGCCGAACGTCCGGCGCGACACGGTGGGGTCGTAGATGAGGCCTACGTGGATATCGTCGTCGCACATGGTGGGAGTCTCCCGCTCTTTTCTGTCGTCTGGACGCGTAAGCGCCGGTCCGAATGTTGCGGCGTTATTTCGGAGCGCGCTAGAGCCATGGCATGCCCGACGACCACGCGGACCGCGCCGAACGCCTCGGCCCCTATTTCGAGGTCCAGCTTCGCCTGGCCCGGCGGATGACCGTGCTGACCGGCCGGCCGCTCGGAGAGACGGCCGTCCGGTTCACGAACTTCTACCGGCGGCTGGGCTTCGGCGTTCCTGATGGCCCGCCGTCGATAGCGTGGCTGGCCTACGCGCGAGCCCTGGAAGCCGCGCCCGACGCCGCCGCCCAGGTCGCCCTGTCCCAGGCCACCTGCGCCGCCAATCCGCCCGAGCGGCCGCCGATACGAGGCCAGACAGGGTTCGGTTGCTTCGCCTGTGAGACGCCCGGCGAAGACGGGGGCGTGCGGCTGCATTTCTACAATCTCGATACGGACGCCCAGGGTGGTCCGTTGGCGGCGGCGAAGATGGGGCGAAGGCGTGAGGAACTGGCGGCGCTGGTCCGTCACCTCGATACGGCCCACCCCGAGGCGACCTGCATCCGGGGCAAGTCGTGGCTGTACAACCTGGACGCCTACCGCCGCCTGTTCCCGCCGGACTACGGCGCGTCGCGGACCATCGCGCTCGGGCCGCTGAACCTGAACGGCACATCCAGCTGGGGCCAGCTCATCGATAGCCACGAGCGGATCCGGCCGCAGGTGCGCGACACCCTGATCTCAAACCTGGAGCGGCTGGATCCGGACGCGCCCTGGCTGGCGTTTCCAAATCGCGTCCTGAAGACCGAGGCGCCGCTGAGCAGCTTCCGGGCCTTCCTCGGCCTCTAGGCGATGGTCTCGAGCGTCAGCGCGGGCGCACGGATCGGACGGCCGTGGCGGCGATCCTGGCGGTGAAGCTCGGCGAAGGTGACGTTCGGGTGGGTGCGAGCCAGCTCGCGCAGTCGGCCGATCGCCACCGGGGCATAGGCCAGCGCCACGCCGGCGGTGTCGCCGAAGAAGTCGTGGAAGGACATTTCGCGCCCCACCAGCGCCTGGGTGACCTCGCTCGCGGCGCCCAGGCCCACGAAGGCGACGGCGATCTCGAACGCTCGCGACCGGGGCAGGGCGCCGGTCGCCGCCAGCGTAAGGCCATAGAACAGCATCGCGTGGGCGACCGTGTCGGGGAACGGCAGGTTCAGGTCGTCGTACTTGAACGGCCCCGTCAGCGCGAACACCGCCGCCACGCCGGCGATCACGGCGCCGGCGCGTAGCATCCTGATCAGCTTGTGGGGTGTGAGCGGCATGGGACTGCCACCCTAGGCGACCCCCGCTGAAGGCGGCGTGAAGCCGTATGGTCTACGAAACCTGAACGGCGTCAGGCTCGGCCGCCGTCGCCGACCCCCGCAGCGTCCGCACCACGCCCAGCGCGATCAGGATCTGGCCGCCGAAATAGAGGCCCCAGACGCCGAGACCCATGGGGAAGGTGTCCAGCGCCGGGCGCCCCGTGCGCAGGAAGATCAGCAGGTCCGAGACGGCGAACATCGCCGCCCCGGCGAAGACCCGGGCGCGGGGGAAACGGCTGAGGAAGGCGGCGCCGGTCATGACCGCCAGGCCGGACGCGTAGAGCGCGATGGCGCCGGCGCCTGCCCGATCGGGCGGCAGCAGGTAGGCGACAATGACGATGCTCGCCACAAGGGCGCCGGCCACGGCCCAGTCGCCGGCCGTCAACACGGCGCGGCGATTCTTCAAATAGAGCCAGATGGCGGTGAGGTGACCGACGAGGAACGCCAGGGCGCCGACGACCAAGCCGTGGGTGCCGAGCAGGACGTCGCCCAGGGCGCCGAACGCCATCACGACCGCGAGCAGCCAGCCGTCGAAGCTCCTGGCGTTGAGGCCGGCATAGACGGCCAGCAGGCTGATTCCCGCGCCCTTCCAGGTGATCGAGAGCGCCGGCGATAGGTCCAGGAACCAGCTGCCGATGTAGCTGACCCCGGCGAAGATCGCGGCGTATAGGACGATCCGGCTCAAGCTTCGAAGCCCTTCAGCTGGCGCCAGACATCGGCGGGGTCGCGGGTCGAGCGCCAGGCGTTGATGGCGTGGTCGGGGTCGCGGTAGCCCAGCGCCATCCCGGAAAAGATCATGTGGTCCTCGGGCAGATCGAGGGCCTGCCCCACGGTCTGCGGGTAGCGCGCCCAGAATTCCTGCGCGCAGGTGTCCAGCCCCGCCTCCACGGCCAGCAGCATCACGCTCTGCATGTACATGCCCAGGTCGGCCCACTGCGGCGGCCCCAGCTTGCGGTCCAGGCAGAAGAACAGGCCGACCGGCGCGCCGAAGAACTCGGCGTTGCGGGCCAGCCAGCGCAGGCGGCTGGCCTTGTCTTCGCGCGGCACGCTGACGGCGGCGTAAAGCTGCTCGCCGTTCTCGAAGCGCCGGGTGCGGAAGGGATCCCAGAGGCTGGGGGGATAGACGTCGTACTCCGGCGTCTCGCCCATCGGGTTCTTCGCCACCTCGGCCTTGAACGCCGCCAGGGGCGCGCCGGCCAGGGCATAGACCCGCCAGGGCTGGAGGTTGCCGCCGGACGGCGCGCGGGCGGCCTTGTCCAGGATGTCGGCCACAAGGGCGCCCGGCACGGGCTGGTCGGTGAAGGCGCGGATGGAGATGCGGTGGGCGATCGCGTCCGAGACGTTCATGGCTGTTCCATTGACCTAGGGCTCACGAATCGGACCTAGCATTCGCACGCAAGGTGAAGGCAAGCGCGCGTGGCGAAACGAAGCAAGGGCGGCGGGTTCTGGGGGCTGGTCCGGACGGTCTTCATGATCGGCCTGATCGTGTTCTTCATCGGCCCGGTGGTCGTCGTGGCGGTCTATCGGTTCGTACCGCCGCCGTTGACGTTCCTGATGGTGCAGCGCGCGGTCGAGGGTCACGGCTTCGCCCGCCAGTGGGTTCCCATCGAGCGGATTTCCCCCGCCCTGGTGCGGGCGGTGATCGCCGCCGAGGACGCCCGCTTCTGCGAACACCACGGCTTCGACATGAACGCCATCGAGAAGGCGATGAAGGCCAACGCCAAAGGTAAGAAGCTGCGCGGCGGCTCCACCATCAGCCAGCAGACCGCCAAGAACGTCTTCCTGTGGCCGGGCCGCGACTGGGTGCGCAAGGGATTGGAGGCCTGGTTCACCGTCCTGATCGAAGTGGGTTGGGGCAAGGAACGGATCATGGAGGTCTATCTGAACTCCATCGAATGGGGGCCCGGCGTCTACGGCGCCGAGGCCGCGGCGCAGAAGAACTTCCACGTCTCGGCGGCCAAGCTGACCAGTGCTCAGGCCGCGCGTCTGGCCGCCATCGTGCCCAAGCCCCTGTCGTGGAAGGCCGCCACGCCGGGGCCGTACATGAAGCGCCGGGCCGGCAGCATCAACCGCAACGCCCGTGTGGTGCGGAATGAAGGCCTGACGGCCTGCGTGCTCTGAGCTTTATTGTTCAATATTGAAGCAATCCTGAAGCATCGCTTTATGGCGTCGCTTCGGGAACGGCGACCGTCCGCGGGGGTTCTTGTCAGCCGACGAACCCCCGAAGGAGCTCGCCCAATGAATGTCAGTGAAGTCATGACCGCCCAGGTGGCCACCGCCACCCCCCGTTCCACGATCGCCGAAGTGGCCCGCACCATGGTCCAGGTCGAGAGCGGCGTCGTGCCGGTCGTCGACGACGGCAAGGTCGTGGGCATGATCACCGACCGCGACATCGTCATCCGCGTGGTCGCCGAGGGCCTGGGCCTGGACACCCCGGTCGCAAAGGTGATGACCGACGAGGTCGAAACCTGCCGCGAAGACGACAACGTCGCCGACGCCGCCGCCAAGATGGGCTCGAAACAGATCCGCCGCCTGGCGGTGCTGAACGACCAGGGCAAGCTGGCCGGGATCATCTCCCTGGGCGACATCGCCATCGACTACGGCGCCAAGAAGGTCGGCCAGACCCTGGAAGAGATTTCAGAGAGCACGCCCGCGGCGCACTAGCGCTTTTCGGCGTCCCTATCGTCGTCCTCCGCCTCGCGCAGCACCTGCTACGCGACCGGCGGAGGCGGCGGGACGATCTGCATGGTCAGCCGAAGATCAGCAGCAGGCCGCAGACCAACACCGCGCCCCCGCGCTGAAGCCAGATCGGCCCTTGACGCTGCAACGTTGTTTCCCCAGATGCCGAATGGATAGAAGAAACGACCCTGGGAGATAGCGTCATGCGCGTTGGTGTGCCTCGCGAGATCAAGCCGGACGAATATCGGGTCGGGCTGACGCCGACCGCCGTGCGCGAGTACGTCTCCCATGGTCACCAAGTGATCGTCGAAGCCGGGGCCGGGGTCGGCGCGGGCTACGCCGACGGCCTCTACGAGCGGGCGGGCGCCCGGATCGCGCCGGACGCCGACGCGGTCTTCGCCGACGCCCACCTGATCGTGAAGGTGAAGGAGCCGCAGGCCGTCGAATGGGCGCGCCTCACCAAGGACCACATCCTCTTCACCTACCTGCACCTCGCGCCAGACCCGGACCAGGCCAACGGCCTGCTCCAGTCGGGCTGCGCCGCCATCGCCTATGAGACCGTGACCGATCCCCAGGGCGGGCTGCCGCTGCTGGCGCCTATGTCCGAGGTGGCCGGCCGGATCGCCGTGTTCTCTGCGGGAGAGACCCTGCTGAAGCACAACGGCGGCATGGGTCTGCTGATCGGCGGGGTGCCGGGCGTGCCGCCGGCGCGGGTGCTGGTGCTGGGCGGCGGTGTCGTCGGCATGAACGCCGCGCGCATGGCCGCCGGCCTGGGCGCCGAGGTGGTGGTGGTCGAACGCTCGATCCCGCGCATGCGCGAGCTGGACAACATGTTCCAGGGCCGGGTCCTGACCCGCTACTCCACCCAGGACGCGGTGGACGAGGAGGTGCTGAAGGCCGACGTGGTGATCGGCGCGGTGCTGACCGCCGGCGCTTCGGCCCCCACCCTGGTGAAGAAGGCCCACCTGGCCAAAATGAAGCCGGGCTCGGTGCTGGTGGATGTTTCCATCGATCAGGGCGGCTGTTTCGAGACCAGCCGGCCGACCACCCACAAGGAACCGACCTACATCGTAGACGGCGTGGTGCATTACTGCGTGGCCAACATGCCGGGCGCCGCGCCGCGCACGTCCTCGGAGGCGCTGGTCCACGCGACCCTGCCATTCGGCCTGCAACTGGCCGACAAGGGCCTGGATGCGTTGAAGATCAACAAGCACCTGGCCAAGGGCCTGAACGTGCTGGCCGGCGAGATCACCCACCCCGCCGTCGCCGAAGCCCTCGGCAAGCCCTTCAAGGATCCCTACGGAGCGTGGGCGTAATTGAGCCGCCCTTCTCCCCTTGCGGGAGAAGGTGGCAGCCGCAGGCTGACGGATGAGGGGTCGCACGGAACCAACCGTTGCGACCCTTCTTCGTTCTTGGCGGGGGCAGCGCGACCCTCATCCGACCCGCTGCGCGGGCCACCTTCTCCCGCAAGGGGAGAAGGAAAATTCTAGTCCTCGATCTCCGCCACGCCGGCGTTCCCCTCCTCGTCGCCCCACGCGGCGCGCCTGGCGTCAGGGCTGAGGGCCAGGGCCGAGATCGCGACGCCCTTGTCGGCCTTGATCGGGACCAGTTTCTCGCCGGTCGTGTTGGCGGCCCAGACGCGGCCGTCGTCCAGGCCGGCGACCAGCCAGGTCTTGTCCGGCGCCGTGGCGACGCGGGTCGCGATCGCGGAATCGTCATATCCGATCTCGGCAGCCTGCTTGCCCATCGGCCCCGTAGCGCCCGCGAAGGGCCAGCAGACCGCGCCGTTCGCGCCCGAGGTGGCCAGCAGGGCGCCCTTGGCCATGAACGCCAGGCTGCGCACCTTCGACGGATAGCCGCCCATCCGCATGTTCTTCTCGTCGGCCACCCGCCAGCCGTGGAGCTGGTTCTCCTGCATGGCGCTGACCAGGAACTTGCCGTCCGGGCTCCAGGCGAGGGTCACGTGGCTGCCAGCCCATTTCAACACCACCGGCTTCTGGTCGGCGATGCGCGCGTACCAGAGCCAGACGCCGCCATAGGTGGCCACGGCGATGCGCCGGCCCTTGGGATCGAAGGCGATGTCCGAGGCCGACTTCTCATGGGCGAAGACGCGGGAAAAGGCGGGGTCGGCCAGATCGCGCACATGCAGTTCGCGGCCGGCGGTGAAGGCGATCAGCCCCGACTCGGCGGAGGCGGCCACCGAGTCGATCCATTTTCCGGGCAGGCTGGCGATTTCCTGGGCGCCGGCGGGCGTCGAGAGCACCACCCGCCCGTCGTCGCCGCCCGTCAGGATCCCCTCGCCCTTGGGCGGAAGGCAAGCCGACAGGGTCGCGCCGTCGTGAGCCTGGATCGTCTCGCCGCCCTCAAAGCGCACGGTCCCGTCGCCAAGGGCGAAACAAGCGTGGCCGGCCCGGTCGAAGAGCGCGGCGGTCACATAGGCGTCGAAGGTGAAAGTCATGCCGGGGTTCCTAGGCGCCGCGACTGGTCGGGGCAAGCATGGGGCGTTTTCAAAACGCGAACACGGTTCGGGCGCTTTCGGCTTTACAACCCCTTACCGGCTTGCCAATGGTCGCTCGACGGGCGCGGGTTTGGCGCGCTCAACGCAAGGAATACGCAAGCATGGGCGGTAAGGTTGGCGGCGAGGGGGGCGGCTCCAAGTTCGACCTCGGTCAGAACTCGGACATGAACGTGACGCCCTTCGTGGACGTCATGCTCGTTCTCCTGATCATCTTCATGGTGTCGATCCCGGCTGCGACCGTTTCGATCAAGCTCGACCTGCCGCCGGCCATTCCGCCGCCGCCCGGGACGATCGTGAAGGAACCCACGCTGATCAACATCCAGCGCGGCCAGCGGATCTTCATCGGCGAACGGCCCTCCACCCTGGAAGGCTTGGCCCGCGACCTGTCGGCTCAGCTGCAGGTGGACGACCCGACCATCCCGCCGACCGAACAGCGCGTGTACATCCGCGCCGACCGGGACGTGCTGTACGGCGAGTTCATGGGCGTCATGAACGACCTGCAGGGCAATGGCTTCTATCAGGTCGCCCTGATCAACGAAGAGCTCTAGGCCCTTCGAAACAGCTTCAGGAATGGCCCGTCCGGGGAAACCCGGGCGGGCTTTTTCTTTGCCTGTCGGCGACCGCTTGCAATAAGTTACGTATGTAATATATTACATGTGTCACTCATCGCAGGAGGCACATATGGCCGCATCGATCTCCAGCCAATCCAGCGCCTGGACCATCCAGCAGAACGCCGACATCAACGTCACGCCGTTCGTGGACGTGATGCTGGTGCTGCTGATCATCTTTATGGTGGCGTTGCCGGTCTCGACCGTCTCGGTGAAGGTCGACCTGCCGCAGGCTCAGGCGGCGGCCATGACCGCCCAGGCGCCGGTGATCGTCACCCTGACCCTGGCCGGCCGCGTCTATGTCGGCGAAAAGCCCGTCAGTCTCGAGGATCTCCCCGCCCGGGTCGCCGCCGGCGCCGGCGCGAATCCAACCGAGCAGCGGATCTACCTGCGGGCCGACGAGGGCGTCCGCTACGGGGCGTTGATGGGCGTCATGAACCGGCTGCGCGCCAACGGCTTCGCCAAGGTCGGCCTGGTCGGCGAGGAATTCTGATCGCCTATCGGGTTCATCATTAATCGCCGGGCAACCCTGCCGGCTTAACCATCTGCCCATCGGCGGGGTCAGAACGACCTCTTGGACAGCGCAAAGGCGCAGATACGATGTGGCAGATGGTTGAAGTTTCGGTGGGGTCGACGACGCACCGCGGCCGTTACCGGCTGGAGGGCCGCCAACTGGTCCTCGAATGGCGCGGCGGCCGGATCGTCGACTGGTGCGGCTCCCTAAGACCCGAGGTCGTGGCCTCGCTCCGCCTTAAGCAGCTCGTGAAGCGGACCCCCCTCGCGGCCTAGAAGCAGCTCTCGAAGCCGGCCCGCAGGCCCGCTTCGTCCAGGTTGCGGCCGATGAAGACCAGGCGCGAATAGCGATTGTCGCCCGCTTTCCACGGCTGCTGGAACTCGCCTTCCAGGATCATGTGGACGGCCTGGAACACCAGGCGTCGTTCCTCGCCCTTCACGTCCAGGATGCCCTTGGCGCGCAGGATGTCGACGCCCTGGGTCTGCAGCACGTTGTTCAGCCAGGCGGTGACCTTGTTCCCGTCGATCGGCGTCTGCGCCGTCAGCGAGATCGAGGAGATGCCGCTCTCGGCCACGTGGTCGTGGATGTGGGCGTGATCCCCATGGTCGTGATCGTGGCCATGGCCGCAGTGCTCGTCGTGCACGTGCTCATGATGATCGTGGTCATGACCGTGGTGGTCGTGATCGCAGTGCTCGTCATGCACATGGCCCGCCTCGCCATGGGCGGGGTTCAGGAAGTTGGGCTGCAACTCGGTCACCCGCGCCAGGTCGAAGGCGTGGCGGCCCAGGATCTGGTCCAGCGGCACGTTCGAGCGCTGGGCGCGGATGATCGGCGCCATCGGGTTGAGCGTGCGGATCGCGCGCTCCACCTCGGCCAACTCCGCCGCCGTCACCAGGTCGGTCTTGTTCAGGATGATCTGGTCGGCGAACGCGATCTGCTCGGCCGCCTCGCGGCTGTCCTTCAGACGCAGCGGCAGGTGCTTGGCGTCCACGACCGTGGTGACGCTGTCCAGCTCGGTGCGCGCGCGCACGTCGTCGTCCACGAAGAACGTCTGCGCCACCGGCGCGGGGTCGGCCAGGCCCGTAGTCTCGACGATGATCCCGTCGAAGCCGCCCTTGCGCTTCATCAGGCCGGCCAGCACCCGGATCAGGTCGCCGCGCACCGTGCAGCAGACACAGCCGTTGTTCATCTCGAAGACCTCTTCGTCGGCCCCGACGATCAGGTCGTTGTCGATGCCGACCTCGCCGAACTCGTTGACGATCACGGCGTACTTCTTGCCGTGGTTCTCGGAGAGGATGCGGTTCAGCAGCGTGGTCTTGCCGGCGCCGAGGTAGCCGGTCAGGACGGTCACGGGCGTCTTGGTGATCAGGGTCTCGCTCATGGCCGTCATGTAAGCGGAGCGATCTCACTTATGAAGTGGCGTTTGCTGGGCTAGTGTTATTCCAACGAGATGTTATAAAGTAACACATGACCACCGCCGACCGCCCCGAGCCGCTGGACGCCTTCCGTGAGGACCGCACCTATCTGGGGGCGGACCATCGCCGGAACGAGCGCCGAACCTGGATCGTGACGGCCATCTGCGCGGCGACGCTGGTGGCCCTGGTGATCGGCGGGGCCACCACGCGGTCCATGGCGCTGGTGGCCAGCGGCCTGCACATGGGCGCCCATGTGATCGCCCTGCTGGTGGCCGCCGCCGCCTATGGCTTGGCGCGGCGGCACGCCGACAATCCGGCGTTCAGCTTCGGCACCGGCAAGATCGGCTATCTGGCGGGCTTCGCGAACGCCGTGGTCCTAGCCGTGACCGCCGTCCTGATCGGCGGGGAGAGCATCGCGCGGCTGCTGCACCCCGAGGCGGTCCATTATCAGGACGCCCTGCCGATCGCGGCCGGCGGCCTCGTGGTGACCGTCATCTGCGTCTGGCTGCTGAAGCCCAGCGGCGTCACGGCGGAACGCTACGATGCGCAGGGCGACCTAAACCTTTCCGCGGCGCATCTGCACCTGACGGCCGATGCGGCGGTGGGTGTCCTGGCCCTGGGCGCGATCTTCGCGGGCCAGATGGGCCTCACCTTCGCCGATCCCCTCGCGGGTCTGTTGGCGGCCGTCCTCGTGGCCCACTTCGCCTGGGGCCTGATGAAAAAGGCCGGCGCGGCGCTGGTGGACATCAATCCCTCGCCGGAGCTGACCGCCGAGGTGCGTCGGCGGCTGTCGGACGAGGGGGAGCGGGTCATCGATCTTCACCTCTGGCGCCTGGGTCCCGGGCACCATGCCGTGATCGCGGTCATCGCCGCGACCCATCCCAAGCCTGTGGCGACCTACCGCGCCCGGCTGGCTGGACTGGCGGGCCTGTCCCATGTGACCGTCGAGGTCCGCGGGGGCGGCGAGGCGCACGACCATCATCACGGTCACGCGCACGATTGAGTAGCTGGAGCGTTCCGTCCGAATGGCGCCGTGGTTCCGATATGTCCGAGGCCGCCGGGGCGTCGCCCTGGGCGTCCTCGTGCTGGCCGCGTCCCTGGCCGGCGGACTGGTCTCGGCCGACCGCGCCGCGAAGCTCGCCTCCGGGCCGCTGACGGCCACGCGCTTCGAGATCCTCCGCAAGCAGGCCCCGCCCGCGCCCGCCGCTCTGCAAGCCCGCCTGGACGAACTGGCGGCGGCCTATGGCGAGGAGGTCGGCATCGCGGTGACCGATGTCGCCACGGGCTGGACCGCCGGCGTCGACCAGGACCGGCCCTATCCCCAGCAGAGCGTCTCCAAGCTGTGGGTCGCCATCGCGGTGATGCGCGCGGCCGACGACGGCCGCCTGGACCCCGAGGCCACGGTCACCCTCACCGACGGCGACCGCTCGGTGTTCTTCCAGCCTGTGGCCTACAAGATCGGCGCCGCAGGCTATTCCACCCCGATCTCCGACCTGCTGCGCCGCGCCCTTGTGGAAAGCGACAACGCCGCCAACGACCGGCTGATGCGCGAGCTGGGCGGCCCTGACGGCGTGGCCGATACGCTGACCGAGATGGGCCTGACGGGGGTCAAGGTTGGCGCCTATGAGCGCGACCTGCAGGCGCTGACGGCCGGCCTCACCTGGCAGCCCACCTATGGGATCGGCTGGAACTTCCAGGCCGCGCGCGAGGCCTTGCCGATGGACGCGCGGCAAGCCGCCCTGGACGCCTATCTCGCCGACCCGCTGGACGGCGCCTCGCCGGCCGGGATCACCACGGCGCTGGCCATGCTCTCGCGCGGGGAATTGCTGTCGCCGGCCTCGACCGCGCGCCTGGTCGGCCTGATGGCCCAGGCGCGCACGGGGCCGAAGCGGTTGAAGGGTGGCCTGCCGGCCGGCTGGTCGATCGCCCACAAGACCGGCACCGGCCAGGATTTCCGCGGCGCCTCGGTGGGGATCAACGACGTCGGCCTGCTGACCGCGCCCGACGGCCGCACCTATGCGGTGGCAGTCATGATGCGGCGGACCCGCCAGGCCGTGCCCGCGCGGCTGGCGTTCATGCAGTCGGTGACGGCCGCGGTCGCCGAGCAATGGATCCGCGACGACGCCTTCCAGGCCGCCGACTAAGGCCGCTGAATGCCGCGGACCACGGTGACCTTGATCGGGTCGCCTTCCATGCTCTTCGAGGTCCAGACCGCGCCGACGCCGCCATTGGTGGGGAAATCCGTGCAGTAGTTGAATGGGATGGGCAGGGGCTTGGCCTGTTTCAGGCAGACTTTGCCGGCGTCCTTCTCGGACCACTTGCCGGACGACCATTTGCCGCGACGGCCAAACGCTTCCCACGTTCCGTCGGCCCGGAACCAGAGCCACTGGTACTTGCCGTCCGGGTACAGCGCCTTGACCGTGTTGCCGAACGCCGCGGCCACCCCGTGCGTCTCCGCCGCATTCGCGGGAAGAACGGCGGTCAGGGCCAGGACGGCGGCGAGGGGAAGAAGAGATCGTCGCATGGGGGTCTCAGGTACGCTGGGAGTTGCCGAAAGGATGAGGGCCGCCTCTCTATTCGCGCGTCGCACCTGAACCCAATGTGAAACCGCTGGCTAGCCCCAGTAGGGGCCGACGCCATAGCTGGAGTAGTAGCCGTAGATGGCTTCGCGGCTGAGCTCGTCGTTCCAGCCGCTGAGTTCCTTCTCGTCGATCATCGGCGCGCGCTCCAGCGCGGCCTTGTCCATGGGGATCGTGTAGGCGCGCTTGTCGGCGTCGTACTTCAACAGGCGCCACGGCACGGGGTGGTACTTGGCGCCGATGCCCAGCACCCCGCCGAACGACAGGATCGCATAGGCCACCTCCCCCGAGACTTTCTCGATGGCGATGTCCTCGATCTTGCCCAGCTTCTCGCCGGCCTGGTTGTAGACTTCGGTTCCGTTGACCCGGTCGGCGGGGATCAGCGGGTGCGTGGGCTTCTTCGCGGTCATGACGGGCTCCTTCGGCGTTAGCCGATAGAACGGCCAGGCCGCCCAGGAGTTCAGCGGGCGGCGATCACCGGCTTGGCGCCCAGGGCGGTGCGACCGACGCCGTCCACCTCGTAGAGCGCTTCCACGGCCCCCTCGCCCTGGATCTTCAGTCGCGCCAGCGCGCCGGGGTCGGTGGCCACCTCGGCCATTTGCATCACCCCGATGTCGCGGTTGCCGGCCACGATGATGAAGTGATTTCCGGCGGGACCTTGGAAGCGCGCCAGGTAGCCATAGTCGCGGTTCGGGCGGTCGCCCGAGGCGGTCCCGGCGCCGGAGACGAAACTCTGCCCGGTCTTGCGGTCGATCAACTCGTCGTAGGTCGAGCCGATGGCGAAGCGCGAGCGCTCGAACACCGGCTCCTGCAGCATGCGCAACGCCGACAGGTAGCCCACGTAGACGATATCGGCGCTCTTCATCAGGTCGGGGGTCAGGTGCGAGGCGGTGATCACCCGCACCCGGTCGATGCCGCCCGCCGACTGGCGCACCAGAGGCATGATCTCGCGCAGCGCCAGGGTGGCGCCCACGGGCGTGTAATAGGTGTCGAGGTCGATGTAGCGGCCCTGGAGCTGCGGATTGTCCATCAGCCAGGCGTCGAGGTCGGCCGGCGAGTTGATCTCGAAGGCGCGGATCATCCGCTTGGGCCCGTCGCCGTAGTCGGTGTCGCCGAAGATATAGTAGTCGCCCACCACAACGATCACCGGCCGGTCGCGGCCGATGCCGGCCCACAGCGGCGACGCGGCGGTTCGGGCCAGTTCGCGCGAAGGCGCGGCCTCTTGGGCGACCCACCACCAGGCGCCGGCGTTGGCGGCCAGCAGCAGGGTCGCCGCTGCCACGGCCGGCCACAGCCAGCGGGGGCGGGTCTTCGTCGCGACGGCCACGACCTCGGCGCTGACCTCGGTCACGTCCAGCCGGTACTCGCCCACCGGGATCACCAAGCGGTGCGGTTCGGACGCCCCCGGCCCGGCGTAGAAGTCGTCCAGCTTCTTGCGCAGGCGGTGGACATAGACCCGCACCGAGGCGTCGCCCGACAGGTCCAGCTCGCGGCCGAACACGTCCTGGGCCACGTCGGCCTCGCGCTGGGTGCGCCCGCCGCGCGCCGGATCGGCCAGGTAGTCGAACAGCCGCGCCAGCCCATGGCTGCGCCCCAGGATGCCGCTCTCGCGGATCCGCGCCACCTGCGTCGCCAAGGCTTCGGAACGCTGCTCGCTCATACCCGACTTTCGAGACCCCAAGGCCCCTGTAACCCTCTGTAACGCGCATGGAAACCGTAAAGTACGGGTGTGCTCGCCGCACGCGCCCTAACGCCCCGGCCACTGGATGACGCGGCGTCAGACCGCGCGGGATGCTGAGGGGATAGATCGGATGGGGATGCGGACTTACTGGCTGCTGGGCGCGGCGCTGGGCGCCATGGCCGGCGCGGCGCAGGCCGCCGACGGCGCGGCCGAGGTGGACGAACTGGTGGTGACTGGCGCGCGGCTGGACGAAACCCTGCCGCAGGAACTGTCGCGCTATGGCAGCGACCTGGAGACGATCACCGGCGAGACCGTGCGCCGCAACGCCTATGTGGACGTGTCGCAGGCGCTGCAGATGCAAACGCCGGGCCTGTTCATCTCGCCCCGCAACGGGCCGTTCTCGTACGCGGACATCTCGCTGCAGGGCTCGCGGACGGGCGATGTCCTCTGGCTTGTCGACGGCGTGCGGATCAACAATCGCCTCTATACCTCGACCAGCCCGGCCGACACGCTGCCGGCCAGCATGGTCGAGCGGATCGAAGTGCTGAAGGGCGGCCAAAGCCTGTTCTACGGCACCCAGGCCGCCGCCGGGGTGATCAACGTGGTGACCCGCGCCTATTCCGACGCGCTCAGCGGGAATTTCACGGTGGGCGGCGACACCAACCAGGGCGTCCACGCCAACGCCATGGTCCGCGGCGCTGTGGGCCAAGGCCGGTTCGTGGCCTGGGTCTCGAAGGATGAGGCCGATGGCTACAAGACGTTCGACGTCTTCCAGCCCAGCGCGACGGCCCGCAAGCGCGGCTACGACGTGGTCAGCTTCGGCGGCAAGCTGGGCTTCGACCTGACGCCCGACCTCAAGGCCAACCTCTACTACCAGCACACCGACGCGCACCTGGACTATCCCGGTCCGCGCCTGACGCGCCTGTCGTTCAACGACCGCGACGAGGAGATCGCCAGCGCCAGCCTGGATTGGACCGCCAGCGAGCAGGTCCAGCTCTCGGTGAAGGGCTACTACCACGACTGGGACAGCGTCTATTCGACGGTCAACAACGTGCCCGGCAATCCGTCCGCCCCCGGCGTCATCGTCGATGACCTGACCTACTGGGGCTACGAGGACTACGGCGTCAGCGTCCTGGCCAAGCTGAACCTGCAGCGCGGGTTCGAGGTCGACCTGGGCTACGACTTCCAGAACTTCAACGGCCGCGACGAGGTGCTGCTGATCGCGCCGCAGACCGAGAAGGTCCACGCCTTCATCGCCCAGGTGCGCACCACCGACGACCTGTTCGAGAACGCCCACCTGGCCGCCGGCGTCCGCTTCAACAAGACCGACGGCCATGACAAGGCGGTCTGGAACCTGTCCGGCCGCTGGGACGTGACCCCCGCGGTCTATCTGGAGGGGATGTTGGGCACGTCGTTCATCCTGCCCAGCGCCGAACAGCTCTACGCCTTTGACCCCTGCTGCGCCGTGGGCAACACCGACCTGAAGCCCGAGCAGAGCCTGAACGGCAACATCGCCATCGGCGGACAGGTCCAGGGCGGCCGCTTCACCTGGCAACTCACCGGCTTCGCGAGGAAGATCGACGACCTGATCGTCGACGTCTACGACCTGCCGGCCTTCCCGGACGGGATCTACGTCAACGTCGCCGACAAGGTGAAGACGCGGGGGGTGGAGCTCAATGGCACGGCCCAGCTCATGGACGCGATCTCGGCACGCGCCTCCTATACCTATACGCGCACCCGCGCCGAGGGCGCCGGGCGCCAGTTCGACCGGATCCCGGAGGCCCAGGCCAAGGCCACGATCCAGTACGATCCCGCCCAGCACCCCTTCGGCGCCTCGGCCAGCTTGCTCTGGGTGGGCGATGTTTCCCAGACGGTGAGCGGCTTCGGCCGAGTGAACTATGGGGACTATGTGGTCGCCGACGTCGCGGCCTACGTTTTCATCGACAAGGCGCGCAAGCACCGCGTCACGGCGCGGTTGGAGAACGCCTTCGACGAGGACTACGCTACCCGGGTCAACTCGGCGGCCATCGACCTCTCGACGCAGCGCTTCTTCTACCGCTTCCGGGGCGTGCCCCGGACCTTGCACGTGAGCTACGCCTATAACTTCTGATCTCGTCACCAAGCCCGCCCGCAAGCCCTGGGCGCCCAAGTGGCTGGTGGTGCTCCACCGCTACGTGGGCATCGTCATGGGCCTGCTGATGCTGCTCTGGTTCCTGAGCGGCATCGTGATGCTTTTCGTCCACTGGCCCGAGGTCACGGACGAGGAGCGGGCGGCGGGCCTACCCCCGGTCGCCTGGGGCCAGTGCTGCGTCTTCGGCGACATCCAGGAGGTGATCCAGGTCGAGCGGGCCACGGTCGAAGACCTGGCGGGCCGCTCCGTGCTGCGCTTCGACAACCAGGTGCTGGACCTGACGACCGGTCAGCCGATCCACCGCATATCGAGCGACCAGGCGGCGCGCGTCGCCCAGGCTTATGCGACCGCGCACGGCATCGGCGGCAAGCCGGGGACGCCCGAGGCCATCGCGCGGGATCAGTGGACGGTCACCGGCTATTTCAACAAACGCCGGCCGTTCTACCTGTTCCACTTCGACGATCCGGCCCGCACGGACATCTACGTCTCGGCCCACACCGGGGCGGTGTCCCAGGTGGTGAACGCCCGCGAGAAGGTGCTGAACTGGCTGGGGCCGATCCCGCACTGGCTCTATCCGGAAGTGCTGCGCGCCGACGTCAAACTGTGGGCCCAGGTGGTGAACTGGACCTCCCTCGTCGGGATATTCCTGACGGTCACCGGCCTCTACCTGGGCGTCATTTCCTGGCGGCCGTGGGGGGGCAAGCGAGTGACGCCCTATCGCGGGCTGATGGCCTGGCACCACCTGACCGGGCTCTTCGCCGGGATCCTGACCCTGACGTGGGTCGCCAGCGGCCTGGTCTCCATGAACCCCTGGGGCTTCCTGGACAGTCCCGGCGACCCGCGGGGCGAGCAGGTGACCGGCGCCTTCGCCTTTGGCGATTTGCGCGAGGCCGTCACCGCCGCTCGGGTCCAGGGGGTGACGGCGCGCCAGATCACGGCGGCCCCCCTCGGCGGGACGCTGTATCTGATGGCGGACGGCGTGCGGCTGGATGCGCAGGCGCGGCCCGCGGTGTTGGCGCCCAAAGACCTGGCCGCCGCAGCAGGCCGGCTCGGCCCGGCCTTGAGCGCCGGGCTGATCACCCAGCCGGACGCCTACTATTACGACGGCCATGACGGGCAGGCGAAGCTGCCGGCCTATCGCGTCGAGCTTCAGGACAAGGTGCGCTTCTACCTGGATCCGGCGTCGGGCCAGGTGCTGGCGCAGGTGGACGGGCCGGGCCGGGCCTTCCGCTGGCTGTTCACCGGCCTGCACCGGCTGGACGTGATCAACGGCCTGCGCGGCGGGGCGCCCTGGTACGTGGCGATGGTGGTGCTGTTGGTCTTTGCCGGCGCGGGCGTGGCCACCGGCGTCTGGCTGGGCTGGCGGCGCGCCAAATCCGACCTGGGCCAGCTCACAAAGAGAAAGGCCCCGAAGCTCAGGTGAGCTTCGGGGCCTTCGGTTCGTAGGTGTCGGTGACTACGAACTTATTTCTTGGCCGCGTCCTTGATGGCGTCGGCCTTGGCCTCGCCCGCTTCCTTGGTCGCGTCGGCCTTGGCTTCGAGGTTCTCGGCGGTGGCGTCGGCGTTGGCCTTGGTGGCGTCGGCGGCGGCGTCAGCGTTCGCCTTCGTGGCGTCGGCTTGGGCGTTCAGCGTGTCGGCGGCGGCGTTGGCGTCGGCCTGGACGGCGTCGGCTTGGGCGTCGGCGGCCTTTTCGGCGGGCTTGCTGCAAGCAGCCATGCTGAGCGCGCCGAGGGCGGCGATGGCGGTGATGGCGAAGCGCATGTGTCTCTCCTGAGTAGTATGCCAAGCGAGAGCGCACGAAACCGTGATTGGTTCACCGGAACCCGACGATTTTCCTGTTCACCAGGCGGGACGCGGTCCGGGCTTCAGTTTCAGGGCCGGCTTTTCCACCAGGAACCAGCTCGCCGCGGCGAACGGCAGCACCGCCAGCACGGCGGTGACGACGTTCAGCTGGCCATAGGCCGCCAGCACCTGCTGGATCGGGAAGGCATAGATATAGACCCCATAGCTGAGGTCGGCCGGCAGCTTGCCCGGCCGCGCCAGGCCCAGCACCGCCGTCGGCAGCGCCAGGGGGCCCAGGACCGGGAACGCCACCACCGACACGCCGCCCAGCCAAAGCGGGATCTTCCAGCGCGAAAGCTGGATCGCCACCCCGGCGAAGAACAGCAGGCCGTTGCGCGCGCCCAGGAAAGTGATCCGTGTCAGCTTCTCCTCGGCCCAGTGCGGGTGGGTGAAGGTCATGGCCACGACCACCAGGGCGCAGACCGCCAGCAGCGCCAGCACCAGCCTTAGGCGCGCCCCGATGAGCATCAGCACGACGTAGAAGGTGAACTCGAGCCGGAGCGTCCAGAGCACGCCGTTGACCACGCCGGCCATCGGCACGTCCTGGAACACGCCGGGCAGGGCGTAGGTGGCGGGATAGAGCAGGGCGTTGCGGACCACGTACATCGCCGCCTGAGGCCAGTACTCCGCCGCCGGCGCCGTGGTGACGAAGGCCAGCAGGCCCACGGTCACCACCAGCGAGGCGATCAGGCCGGGCTCGATCCGCAGGACGCGCTTGAGCAGATAGGCCTTGGGATCGCGCACATAGCTGGCGCTGACCAGATAGCCGCTGATCACGAAGAAGACCGAGACGCCCAGCGCGCCCAGGTCCTCGACGCCCATGATCCGGAACGGCGCCTGACCGGCCAGCGGGAAGGTGTGGCTCACCACCACCAGCAGCGCCGCGATCAGCCGCATGATGTCGAAGTTCATGCGGGGGTGGCTAGCACACGTCGCTAAGCCTTGACGAACGGCTGGCTGAGCGTCGGCTGTCCGGTGATCGCCAGCAGGGCGTTGGCGACGGCGGGGCCGATCACCGGGGTGCCGGGCTCGCCCACGCCACTGGGCGGATTGGCCGAGGCCACGATGTAGGTCTCCACCGTCGGCGCCTCGGAATTCCGCAGCACGCGATACGTGTCGAAGTTCTGCTGGTCGACCACGCCGCCGGTCAGGGTGATGTTCCCGAACAGCGCCGCCGACAGGCCGTAACAGGTCCCGCCCTCCATCTGCGCCGCGATCTGGTCGGGCGAGATGGCCGTGCCGCAGTCCACGGCGGTGACGACCCGGCCCACCTTGGGCTGGCCGTTCTCCATCTTCACCTCGGCCACCTGGGCGACGACTGAGCCGAAGCTCTCGTGCACCGCGACGCCACGGGTCCAGCCGTCGGTCGCGGGCGTGGTCCAGCCGGCCTTCTCGGCGGCCAGGTTCAGCACCGCCAGATGCCTGGCCGCCCCGGCCTTCTGGTAGAGCGCGCGACGGTACTCCACCGGGTCCTTGCCGGCCTTCTTCGCCAGCTGGTCGACGGTGTGTTCCATCACATAGGCGGTATGGGTCGCGCCCACCGAACGCCACCACAGCACCGGCACGCCCGCGTCCGGCGTGATCAGTTGGGCGTCGACGATCGGCGTGGCTTTCAGATACGGCGATCCCAGCGCACCCTCGACCGCCGTGGCGTCGACCCCGCCGCCGCCGGGCGATCCGGGCGGCGCGCCCTTCATGATCGACTGGGTGACGACGCGGTGCTTCCAGGTCGCGGGATAGCCGTCGGCGTCGGTGGTCACCCGCACGGTGTGATGCACCAGCGGCCGGTAGTAACCGGCGCGCATGTCGTCCTCGCGCGTCCACACCAGCTTCACCGGCCGGCCCTTCCCGACCTTCTTGGCGATGTGGACGCACTCGGTGACGTAGTCGGACTGGAAATTGGCGCGGCGCCCGAACGAGCCCCCGGCGAAGAGGGTCTCGATCTCGATGGACCCCGGCAGGGCCAGGACGATCCCGGCCGTGTTGATCTGGTCCAGGGTCGGCGTCTGTGAGCCGAAGACCAGCCGGGTCGGACCCTTGCCCACCATGGCCACGCAGTTCATCGGCTCCATGGTCGCGTGGGCCAGGTACGGGAAGTCGTAGGCGACCTCGACGGCCGCGGTCCCGGCGGCGGCCTTGGCCGCGTCGCCCTTGGACTCGAACGATTTCCAGCCGGTCTTCTTGTCGTCCGGCGCGGCGGTCTTGCCCGAGGCCAGGTCCTTGAACGCGGCCAGGATCTGCGCGGAGCCGCGCTGTTCGGCCTTGGCTTCGTCCCACTCGACCTTGAGCGCGTCGCGGCCCTGTTTGGCAGCCCAGGTAGAGTTGGCGACCACGGCCACGCCGGTCGGGATCTCATATACGGCGGTGACGCCCGCGATCTTCTTGGCCTCGGTCGCGTCGAACGACTTCACCTTGGCGCCGAACTTGGGCGCGTGGGCCACCATGGCGACCAGCATGTCCGGCAGCCGGACGTCCTGGGTATAGCGGGCCGTGCCGTTGCTCTTGGCCTGGGCGTCCTTGCGGCGGACTCGGTCGGTGCCGATCAGGGTGAAGGTCTTGGGGTCCTTCAGCTTCGGGGCCGTGGGCGGGGCGACCTTGGCGGCCTCCGCCACCAGATCGCCGAAACCGGCCTGCTTGCCCGAGGCGTGGGCGATGACGCCGTTGGCCACGGTGATCTCGCCGGCCGGGACGCCCCACTTGGTCGCCGCCGCGCTGACGAACATCGCCCGCGCCGCCGCGCCGGCCGTGCGAAGCTGGGTCCAGGAATTGGCGATGGCCGAGGATCCGCCGGTGCCCTGGGTGCCGCCCATGATGGCATTGCCGTACAGCTTGGCGCTGGCGGCGGCCTGTTCGACCTTCACCTTGTCCCAGTCGGCGTCCAGTTCCTCGGCGGCGATGGCGGCCAGGCCGGCGTGGTTGCCCTGGCCGAACTCGATGTGCTTCGAGATGACCGTCACGGTCCCGTCGGGGCTGAACTTCAGGAACGGCCCGAACGCGCCGACCTCGATCTTCGACCCGGCTGACAGGGCGTCGGGCAGCGAGCAGCCCACCAGCAGCGATGCGCCGGCCAGGGTGGCGCCGACGACCAGCACCTCGCGGCGGCTGGCGGCGGCGACGATGTTCTTAAGGGGCTTGTTCATGCCGTCGTCTCCACGGGCGCCGCCGCCGCGTCCTTGATCGCCGCGCGGATGCGCTGGTAGGCGCCGCAGCGACAGATGTTGCCGTCCATGGCCGCGGTGATCGCGTCGTCGTCGGGCTTGGGGTTCGCCGCCAGCAGGGCGCAGGCGCTCATGATCTGGCCCGACTGGCAGTAGCCGCACTGCGGCACGTCCAGCTTCACCCAGGCAGTCTGCAGCGGATGTTGGCCGCCCAGCCCCTCGATGGTGGTGATCTTCGCGCTCCCCAGCGCCGAGATCGGCGTCTGGCAGGCGCGGATCGGCTGGCCGTCCGCCAGCACCGTGCAGGCGCCGCACTGGGCCACGCCACAACCGTACTTCGTGCCGGTCAGCCCCAGTTCATCTCGAAGCACCCATAGCAGGGGTGTGTCGGGCGACGAGTTGACGTTCAAAGCCCGTCCGTTCACATCCACCGTCGTCGCCATAGGGCTGCTCCGTCGCCTGATTTGTCGTCGATCCTAACGCTGTTCAGACTTCCGCGTAAATCGAACCTTGGTCCGGGACGCGGTTGCAGGATAATCCGTACCGGCCTTACGAACTGCAGGAGCCTCCATGTCTCGCGCCGCCGCCGCCGCCGCCCTGATCCTTTCGCTCGCCGCTGCGCCAGCCCTGGCCGCCGACGGCGCCCAGCTGTTCAACATGCAGTGCAAGATGTGCCACGGCGGTTCGCCCATGGGCCCCAGCCTGACCGGCATCGCCGGCCAGAAGATCGGCGAGGGGGCCTTCGCGTTCTCGCCGGCCCTGAAGGCCAAGGAGGGCGTCTGGACCGACGAGAACCTCGACGCGTTCCTGAAGAGCCCGCCCGCCTTCGCACCCGGCACCAAGATGATGATCTCGGTGCCCAACGACGAGAACCGCGCCGCGCTGGTCGCCTACATCAAGACCCTGAAGTAGCGTGGACGCCTTCCCCGCCTTCTTCCCGCTCGCCGGCCGCTCGGTGGCCATCGCGGGCGAGGGCGAGGCGGCGGAGGCCAAGGTCCGGCTGTTCGCGGGGTCGCCGGCGACGCTGGTCCGGCTGACGGGCGACGACGCGCTCGATCCCAAGGCCTATGCCGGGATGACGCTGGCCTTCGTGGCCGGCGACGACGATCAATGGGCGATGGCGGCGGCCCAGGCCGCGCGCGCCGCCCACGTGCCGGTGAACGTGGTCGACCGCCCGGCGCTCTGCGATTTCACCACGCCGGCGGTCATCGACCGGGGCGAGGTGGTGGCCGCCATCGGCACGGGCGGCGCCTCCCCCATGCTAGCCACCATGCTGCGCCACGACATCGAGGCCCGGGTGCCGGAGGGGACCGGCCGGGTGGCCGCCCTGTTCCGCAGCCTGCAGGACGAGGTCCGTGCGGCCCTGCCCGAGGCGCACGTCCGCCGCCGCTTCCTGCGCGCGGCCCTGACCGGTCCCGCCGCCGAGGCCGCTATCGCCGGCGATATGGAGGGCGCGAAGGAACGCCTGCGCGCCGCGCTGTTCGAGGGCCCGATGCTGCTGGGTTCGGTGCAATACATCGATGCGCGGGGGCCGGCCGACCTGCTGACCTTGCGGGCCGCCCGCGCGCTGTCGGCCGCCGACGTCCTGGTCTGCGATCCCGAGGCGCACGACGACGTTCTGGCGCTGGCCCGTCGCGACGCCCACCGGCTGGACGGCCGCACCGTGGACCAGCTCGCCGAGCTGGCGGCCGAGGGCCTGACCGTCGCGCGGCTGATCACCGGCTCGGGCTGGCGCACCGAGCGCGAGGCGCTGGACGCGGCGGGGGTGACCACCGAGACCGTACCCATCGCCTCCTGAACGGCGGCGGCGCCAAGGAACCCGGCGCCGGGCGATCATCCGCTGCTCATTAGCGACCGTTCGTGCCTTTTTCGCCGTCACACCGCTGTCACGCTCTTGTCGCCCTCAAGAGACGACGCCCCCTCTTGCTCCAGGCAGCGGGAGCAACTGGCGATGGCGAAGACTTCGAAAGCGTATGGCGTTCGGCGGGCGGGCCGGCGGTTGGCGAGTGTCGGCGCGCTGTTCGGCGCCTTCGTCGGGTCCGAGGCGCTAGGCCAGACCACGCCGTCGGCGGTCGAGGAGCTGGTCGTCACCGGGAGCCGTGTCTCGGAGGCCAGCGTGGCCATCGGCGCCGACCACGTCACCGCGACGGTCTCGATCACCAGCGACGCCCTGCTGTCGGCGCCCGCCGGCATCACCGGCCTGAAGATGCTGGAAAGCTTGCCGGGCTTCAACGTCCAGGCCAACGACGCACTGGGCATGTACGAGTTCGGCAACTCGGTCTCGGTGCGGGCCTTCAACTTCCAGCAGATCGGCTTCCTGCTGGACGACGTGCCGATGGGCCGCTCCGACCAGTTCGGGGGTTCGCCCATCTATCGCTACGTCGACAATGAGAACCTGGCGCGGGTCACCGCGTCGGCCGGCTCGGGCGACGTCTCGCTGGCCAGCTACGCGTCGCTGGGGCCGATCGTCAGCTACATCAGCCGCGGCCCCGCCGAGACGTTCGGCGGCCGGGTCAGCTTCAGCCGCGGCTCGGACGAGCTGCTGCGCGCCTTCGCCCGCGTGGACACCGGCGAACACAACGGCTTCTCGGCGTTCGGCAGCTTCTCGACCGTGTCGGGCGAACTGTGGCGCGGGCCGGGCACCATCGACCGCGACCACTACGAGGGCCAGCTCCGCTACCGGTTCGGCGAGGGCTCGATCACCTTCCAGACCGTGCACAACAAGTACTTCGACTACGACAGCCCCTCGATCACCAAGGCGCAGTACCTCGGGACGGCGGGCGACATCTTCGGCCGCAGCGGGCGTGACTTCGCCTATCTGGGCTACATCCCCGTGCCGGGCGCGTTCGGCACGCCGGCCACCGCCACCTCGCTGCCGATCACGGCGGTGGGCGCGCCGCCTTACTCGAACGCCAACTACAACCAGTATTACAAGTTCGCCGTGAACAGCCGCGAGGACCACCTCTACGCAACGACCGTGAAGACGCCGCTGGGCGAGGCCGTCGACCTGTCCGTGACCGGCTACTACGAGGACAAGCAAGGCTACGGCGTCTCGCCCGAGGCCTATGCGACGTCACTGACCAACTACAATGCCGAGCGGCTGATCGTGGCCGGCCTCTTCGCGCCGCGCGGCATCCAGTATGGCCTGTCCACCATCGACGGCACGCGCAAGGGCGTGACCGGCAACCTGACCTGGCGATGGGGGATCAACACGATCCAGGCCGGCGCCTGGTACGAGGACGACGACTATCATCGCACGCAGCAGCGCTACAACGTGGAGAACGGCAATCCCGACGGCGCGCCGCTGTTCAACGAGCCCGTCCACCTGCAGCGCAACTACACCTCGACCCGCAAGACCACGCAGGTCTTCCTGAAGGACACCGTCAGCCTGCTGGACGACCGGTTGAAGGTGGATGTGGGCTTCAAGGGCCTGGATATCGACTACGAGATCTCCGGCTATCGGAACCCGGCTGACTTCATCAACCGCCGCACGCCGACGATCACCGACAACTGGAAGGACTATTTCCTGCCGCAAGTCGGCGCGGTGTGGTCGGCGACCGATCGCGAGCAGATCTTCGCGTCATATTCCGAGAACATGGCCCTGCCGCGTGGGGCGGACGACATCTTCTCGGCCGCCAGCCCGCTCGCGCCTGGACCCGAGGCCGAGAAGGCCAAGAACTACGAGATCGGCGTGCGCACCAACCGGCCGACGTTCAACGCCTCGCTGGTCGCCTACTTCACCAAGTTCGACAACCGGCTGCAGTCGTTCGCCTCGCCCGTGCCGGGCAGCACGACGACCGAGACGTTCTTCCAGAACGTCGGCGCGGTGGAGGCGCACGGCGGCGAGTTCAGCGGCCAGTGGAAGCCGGAGCTGTTCGGCGGCAAGGTCTATTTCAACGCCAACGTTTCGTACAATGTCGCCGAATTCAAAGACAACTTCGCCACCTTCGCGATCGCCGGAAACCGGGTGCCGGACTTCCCGAAGTGGCTGTTCCAGGGCGGCGTCACCTATGAGCCCGCGCCCGGCGCCGTGCTGAACCTGTCGGCCCGCACGATCTCCAAGCGCTACACCAATTTCGTGAATACCGAGTCGACCGGCGGCTACACGATCCTGGCCGCCTACCTCGATTTGGGCGACGGCATCTTCGTCGGGCCGCTGAAGAACGTGAAGGCGCGGGTCAACGTCGACAACCTGCTGGACGAGGACTACCTCGGCACGATCACCACCACGACGAACACGCCGGCCACGTTCCGGCCGGGACCGCGCCGGACGGTGCAGGTGACGTTGTCGACCGAGTTCTGATCGCGGCCGCGATGTCCGCCCGGCGTTGACCGCCCCGGACGGCTCTGCAACCTGACGGTCTGAACGAAGGGGCTTGTAGATGGCTTGGAAGTCGGCGGCGGCATGCGGGGCCGCCTTGGCGGTGCTGGCGGCGGGATCTGTATGGGCCCAGCCCATCGATCCGGCGATCAAGGCGCGCATCGACAAGGTGCTGGCCAAGACGCCGCTGATCGACGGCCATAACGACCTGCCGGGCGAGATCCGCGGTCGGGCCGGCGGCGACGTGGGCAAGATCGACCTGCGGTCCGACACCTCCAAGCTGCCCGGTGAAAAGCCCGGGGACATCGGCCTGATGACCGACATCCCGCGCCTTCGCGCGGGTCACGTTGGCGGCCAGTTCTGGTCGGTGTTCATCTCGCCGCAGTTCGACGGGCCGATCGCGGTCCAGATGACGATGGAGCAGATCGACATCGTGAAGGGGATGGCCACGCGCTATCCCGACGTTTTCGAGATGGCCTACACCGCCGACGACGTGATCCGCATCCACAAGGCGGGCAAGGTCGCCTCGCTGATCGGGATCGAGGGCGGCCACCAGATCAACGACAGCCTGCCGGTCCTGCGCCAGATGTACGCCGCCGGCGCGCGCTACATGACCCTGACCCACGCGCTCAACAACCGGTGGGGCGACAGTGCGACGGCCAACCCGATCCACAACGGCCTGACCCCGTTCGGCAAGGCGGTGGTGGCCGAGATGAACCGCATGGGGATGCTGGTGGACCTCAGCCATGTCTCCGAGAAGACCATGAAGGACGCCCTTGGGGTCAGCCAGGCGCCGGTGATCTTCTCCCACTCCGGCTCGGCGGCGGTGGCCCCGCACGCCCGCAACGTCTCCGACGAGGTGCTGGCGCTGGTGAAGGCGAACCGCGGCGTGGTCATGGTCAACTTCGCCACGACCTATGTGTCCGAGGCGCGCAACAAGTGGGCCGCCGACCGCTCGGCCGAGCAGGCCCGCTACAACTCACCGCCGTTCGGCGGCCTCTATATCGGCCAGCCCGAGAAGGCAAAGGCCGCCCTCGACGCCTGGGACAAGCAACATCCCGGCCCGCCGGCGACGCTGAGCCAGGTGGCCGACCACGTGGAGCACATCGCCAAGGTCTGCGGCGTGGACTGCGTCGGCATCGGCTCCGACTTCGACGGCATCGGCGACACCCCGGTGGGGCTGGACGGCGTGGACAAGTTCCCCGACCTGCTGGCCGAACTGGCCCGCCGCGGCTGGTCCGACCAGGACCTCGCCAAGGTCGCCGGCGGCAACGTGCTGCGTGCGCTGCGCGAAGCCGAGGTGGTGGCCAGGAAGCTGCAGGCCACGACCCAGCCCTCCTACGCGACGATCACCCAGCTGGACGGTCCGGCGAAGCCTTAGCTGAGCGACTTGCCCTTGGTCTCGGGCAGCAGGAAGAAGCAGACCAGGATCGAGATCACCGTGAAGGCCAGCGGGTACCAGAGCCCGGAATAGAGGTCGCCCACGGTGGTCACGATGGCGAAGGCGGTGAAGGGGACGAAGCCGCCGACCCAGCCGGTGCCGATGTGATAGGGCAGCGACATGGCCGTGTAGCGCACCCGCGTGGGGAACAGCTCCACCAGGCAGGCCGCGATCGGGCCGTACAGCGCCGTCGCCGCGATCACGAACACCAGCAGTACGCCGAACGCGCCCAGCAGGTTCATGCGCGCGGGGTCCGCCTTGGGCGGGTAGCCGGCCGTGGCCAGCGCCGTCTTCAGCCGCGTCTCGACACTGGTCTTCACCGCCTTGGCGACCGGCGCCGACAGGCCCGCGGCGCTGGTGGACGGAATGGTCTGGCTGCCGATCCGCACCAGGGCGGATTTCCCCGGCACGCCGGGCTCGTTCTTGTAGGAGACGCCCGCGTTGGCCAAGGTCGACTTGGCGATGTCGCACGACGACAGGAAGCTGGCCTTGCCCACGGGATCGAACTGGACCGAGCAGTCGGCCGGGTCGGCGATCACCACGACCGGCGCCGCGGCCTCGGCCTCAGCCAGGGCCGGGTTCAGCGTCTTGGACAGCATGTGGAAGCCGGGGAAGTAGGCCGCGGTCATCAGGATCATGCCGAACAACATCACCGGCTTGCGGCCGATCCGGTCCGACAGCCAGCCGAACACCACGTACAGCACCGCGCTGGCCGCCGTGGCCGACAGCATCAGCAGGTTGATGGTCTCAGGCGCCACCTTCAGGAAGCGCTCCATGAAGGTCTGGACGTAGAAGAACACCGTGTACCAGACGGCCCCTTGAGCGAACATCACGCCGCCCAGGGCGATCAGCACCAGCTTCAGGTTCGGCCACGCCCCGAACGCTTCCTTGAAGGGGGCCTTGGACTCGTTGCCCTCGGCCTTCAGTTTGGCGAACTCGGGGCTCTCGGTGAGCTTCAGGCGCATCCAGATCGAGATGGCCAGCAGGACGCCGGAGAACAGGAACGGGATCCGCCAGCCCCAGGCGTCGAAGGCCTCGTTGCCGATGGCGGTCCGGGTGACCAGGATCACGATAAGCGCGCCGAACAGGCCGAACGCCGCCGAGCTCTGGATCCAGCTGGTCGCCTTGCCGCGGCCGTTGGCCGGCGCGTGCTCGGCCACATAGATCGCCGCCCCGCCATACTCTCCACCCAGGGCGAACCCCTGGATGATGCGCATCAGGATCAGCAGCAGCGGGCCGATGATGCCGGCCTGGGTGTAGCTGGGCAGCAGGCCGATCGCGACGGTGGCGCCGCCCATCAGCAGCACGGTAGCCAGGAACGCGCCCTTGCGCCCGGCGCGGTCGCCGATGCGCCCGAACACCAGCGCGCCCAGCGGCCGGAACAGGAAACCGGTCCCGAACAGCGCCAGCGCCGCAGCCAAGGCGGCCGTCTCGGGCAGGCCCGTGAAGAAGGTCTTGGAGATGACGCCGGTCAGGCTTCCGAAGACGAAGAAGTCATACCACTCGAACGTCGTCCCGGCGGACGAGGCGGCGATAACGGTCCGTAGCGACGTCGGCTTCTCCGGCGCATCCGTCGCGGCGACTTCCGCCATTACCCGTGTCCCCCATTGACTCTTGATATCTCGTCCTTCGTCTAGCGCGGAAGCGCGCCAGGGGACCAGAGGCCATTCGCTTCATCTTGGGCGTGGGGTGTCGCCTGACCACCTGCGCCAGACGTGAGCGTGACGTCCGGGCCGTCGGCTCAGGGCACGCCCCCGCGGAGCGCCGTGACTACGGCCCAGACGATCAGCCCCCAGAGTCCGATAGAGATCGCCGCGCCGATCAGCAGGCCATAGCCCAAGGGTAGCCTGCGCCGCCGCGCACTTCGCCTCCGGACACCTTGCAGGCGCTGGAAGAGGGCGTCACCCATTTACGCGAGTGCTCCGATACAGAATGGCTATGCTTACGGAGCCACACTCTACCGTAAGGAGAATCGCTGCAACTAGGGGTATCTACGTACTCTCGGCCTCGGTTGCAGGGCGATGTCTAGGTCAAGCTCGTCGTCACCACCCGCTCCAGCACCACCAGCGGCAGGCGCCCGCGCTTCAGCACCTCGTGGAACTGCTTGATATCGAAGCGCTCGCCCTGCCGGGCGCGGGCGTCCTCGCGCAGGCGGACCCACTCGTTATGGCCCACCTTGTAGCTGCACGCCTGGCCCGGCCAGACGCAGTAGCGGTCGATCTCGCGCTGCATGCCGCCGCGCGGCCGTCCCGTCGCCTCGACCATGAAGTCCGTGGCCTTCTCGCGGCTCCAACGCTTGGCGTGCAGGCCGGTGTCGACCACCAGCCGCACGGCGCGGAACAGGATGGACTGGAGGTAGCCGATCTTGCCCAGCGGATCGTCGTCGTAGCAGCCCAACTCGTCGCCCAGCTGCTCGGCATAGAGGCCCCAGCCCTCGCCATACGCCGAGAACCCGCCACCCTGCCGGCGCAGCATCGGGATGTCGGTCGATTGCTGCGAGATCGCGCCCTGCCAAAGGTGGCCCGGATACGCCTCGTGGAACGCCAGGCTGGGTAGCGAGTAGCGCGGCCACTCCGAGGTGTCCTTGAGGTTGATGTAGAACCGCCCCGGCCGTTTGCCGTCCAGCGAGGCGCCCTGGGCGTAGCCGTTGGCCGCCCCGTCCTCGATGGCCGGCGGCACGCGGACGATCTCCATCGGCGCGTTGGGGATGGTGGCGAACACCCTGGGCAGGCGCTTCTGCACGTCGGCCACGCGAACGTTGAGGTAGGCCAGCAGCTCGGCGCGGCCCGCGTCGGTGTTGGCGTAAAGCTGATCCGGCCGGTGGTTCAGCGCCACCAGGCGTTCGCTCACCGAGCCGCCGGTCAGGCCCTGGGCGCGGAGCAGCGTGTCGATCTGGGCGGTCAGTTCCTGCACCTGCCGCAGGCCCAGCTCGTGGATCTCCTCGGGCTTCAGCGACGTCGTCGTCTGGTAGCCCACCGCGCCGGCGTAATAGGCCTCGCCGTCCGGAATCTTCCAGATGCCGGCGTCGTCCTTGGCGGTCTTGCGCAGAGCGTCCACCGCCGCCTTCTGCCGCTCGACGGCGGGCCGCACGGCCTTGGTCAGGATATCGTCTGCCCGCGCCTGCCAGTCCCCGGCGATCCCGGCGGCGGCGGCCTTCTTCGCGAAGGCGGTCGCCAGGCCGTCCGAGGCCGCCAGCTTGCCCAGCTGCACGCTGGTCTGTTCCAGCAGGAAACCGGGCGCCAGCACGCCGCGAGCCGCTTCGGCCCGCAGGGTCTTGGTGGCGACCTCCAGGGCTGCGGCCAGGCCGCGCAGACGCTGGAGATAGGCGTCGGCGTCGGCGGCGCTGGCCACCGGATGCTTGGACTCCAGGAAGTCCGGCAGCGCCTGATAGGGCCCCGAAAGCTGGCTGATGATGTAGGGCGAATAAGGGGCGTACGAGAAACTGGCCGACGGGCCCTCGCCGAACCGGAACCGCTCGCCGCCCTTGACCGCGGTTTCGTACTGATAGGCCACGACGTCGTAGTCGATCTGGGCGGCGGCCCCCAGCTTGGTTCGATCGATGGCTTTGAGCCGGTTCAGCCGGCCCTTGATCCGCTGGAACATCGCGTCGCGGCCGGCCGGCGAATAGTCGCTGAGCTTCGCGCGCAGACCGGCGCGGGCGCCGACGTCCAGGCCCAGCTCGGTCGCGGTCTCCGGATCCTCGGCGACCTGCTCGTCCCAGAACCTGTCCATCAGGGCGTGGAGCTTCGCATCCTCGGTCTGCCCTTGCGCCGCCGCCGGCAAGGCCGTGGCCAGCGCCGCGCCCGTGGCGCCCTGGAGGAAAAGCCTGCGATCCATCGTGGTCCCCAACTCGACTTGAGGGCGGGACGTTAGCGGACGATCCGACGCTGGCAAGGCGGCGCCCGTCTCCCCGAAATGGACCCGCGTTCGTCCAATTTTCGCCCTACAAGCTTCGCCTTGATGGCCCATGGGGAACGTGCGCGGCAGAGCGACCTTCGCCGCCGTGCTCGCGGCGCACGCGGCGCTGTTCCTGGTGCTCGCCATCGGACTGCGGCCGAAGACCGCGCCCGTCGAGGCCGAGCTGATGGTGGCCCCGGTCTACCTCGCCGACCTGCGCCGCAAGCCCAGGCCGGAGCGCGCGCCCACTCCGCCCGTGGCCTCGGCCCGTCACCTTCCCGTATTGAGCCGTCCGGCCGAACCCGGCTCCGTTTCGCCAGTCGTGGCGGCGCCGCCCGTCACCGCGTCCGGCGCGGATGAGGGAGACGCCGAACGCCTGGCCCTGTCCCGCGCCCTGCGCGGTAGCCGCGTCGGCTGCGCCAATGCCACGCTGCTGTCGGACAAGGAACGCGAGCGCTGCCAGGACCGGCTGGAGCAGGGCTCGAAGCTGGCCAAATACATCCCGACGCCGATCCCGGCCGAGCGGCGCGCCTACTACGACGCCATCGCCAAGGCGAAGGAACCACCCAAGGCCAGCAACGTGGTCCAGACCGCCGGTCGGCAGCTGGTTCCGCAAGCCGGGCTCTCGGGTCTGCTCGCGTCGGAGGGCAGCGCCACGCGCGCCATGGGCGGCTCGGCCCCGGGCTTCGGCTGCGCGCTGGCATTCGGCGGGCCGAAGGGGATGGGCGGTTGGAAGACGCCGCCACACGGCCTGAAGCTGGGGCCGCTGCCCTGCTTCGTCACCCCGCCCAGCGGCCCACTCTCGCCGGAGGCCCTGATCCGCAACCCCGACACGGTGATCAAGGACCCGAAGAAGGCCGCCGGCGAGTTCTGACTATTTCGCCCCGACGTAGACCTTGATCACGTCGAACAGATAGTCGCGACCCTCGTACAGCGACCGCACCCGGATGCGCTCGTTCAGGCCGTGGGCCCCGTTGCCGTCCGGGTCGCCGAAGACGCCGGGCACGCCGTAGACCGGGGTCTTGGCCGGGCCGAAGTAGCGCCCGTCCGTGGCGCCCGACGACATCGACGGGATCATCGGTACGCCAGGGAAGTGCTTGGCCGCCACGCTCTTCATCGGTTCGACGACCTTGGGGTCCAGCGGCGGGCTGACCGCGATAGGCCGCACCGGCGCGATCACCTCGATCTTCACGGCCGGGTCGGCGACCACCTTGTTCAGGGTCTCCAGCGTGCCTTCCACCGTCTCGCCGGGGAAGATGCGGCAGTTGATCACCGCCGTGGCGCGCTGGGGCAGGGCGTTGTTGGCGTGGCCGGCGTCCAGCCGCGTGGTGACGCAGTTGGTGTGCAGGATCGAGTTCACATTGACGTCGGTGGCGGCGATGCGCGCGGCCTCCAGGTTCGTCGGATCGGCCAGCAGCTTCTTCAGCGCCTCGCCTGCCGCACCGCCCTGGTCGGCGCGAAGTTGCAGGCCCACGCGGGTGGTGTCGGTGAACTTGGCCGGGAAGACATAGGCCTTCACCTTCAACAGCGCCTCGGCCAGTTGATAGATGGCGTTGTCGGGCCGGGGCCGCGACGAGTGGCCGCCGGGGTTCGTCACGGTCACCAGATAGTTCTGGGCGGCCTTCTCGCCCACCTGGATCGACAGCGTCTCGCGCTTGCCCTCGGCGTTCAGTCGCCCGCCGCCGCCCTCGTTCAGCACGAAGTCGGAGCGGATGAGCTCGGCGTGGTTCTTGACCAGGAAGTCGGCGCCGTTGAACGCCTCGGCCGTCTCCTCGCCGCAGGTCAGGGCCATCTTCAGCGTGCGCTTCGGCGGGGTCTTGGCCTGCTTCAGGCGGATCAGCGTATCGACCCAGATGGCGTCCAGGCCCTTCATGTCCGCCGTGCCACGCCCGTAGAAATAGCCGCCCTCCTCGACCAGCACGTAGGGGTCGCGGGTCCAGTCCTCGCGGCGCGCCTCGACCACGTCCAGGTGGCCCAGCAACAGCACCGCGCCGGCCTTGGGGTCGGAGCCCTTCAGCACCGCCACCAGGCTGCCCTCCTTGGGATGGCCGGGGGCCACGATCTGCTGCAGGTCGGCGTCAGCGAACCCGGCCGCCTTCAGCCGGACGGCCATTTTGGCTGCGGCCTCGGTGCAGCTGCCCACCGACAGGCTGGTGTTGGTCTCCACCAGCTCCTTGTAGATCTCGCGGAAGGCGGTCTGGTCGGGACGCAGCTCCTGCGCCTGAGCCGCTCCGGAGGCGGCCACGGGCGCGGCGATCGCCAGCCCCATCAAACCCGCCACGATCTTGCGCATCGAACATCCCCACTGAATTGACGGCGCGCAATCAAGCATGGCGGGAAACGGACCGGAAGGGCCGGGCTCGCAATGACTGTCCTGGCCGTGGCCCACCAACGGACCGCCCTTGAGCGGCCGCTTTGCGACAAGTCGCGCAAACCGGCGACGAACGCCCATCGACTCGCGACGGACGTCATGAGACCACCCGGCCGGTGGACGATCACGACGATATTCCGGAAGCGTCCGACCGCTCGGCGCTGAAGTCCTGGGGGCTGACGGCGCTGGCCGCCGTCGCCTTCTGGTCCGTCGCCCTGGCGATGGCCACCAGCTACGTGCGCCTCGAAGTCCGGCGGATTCCGCACTACCCGCTGGAGCAGCTGCCGTTCGACGCGGTGGTGGTGCTGATCGGCGCGGCGCACTGCCTGTTGATCCGCGCGGTGATGGAACGCGTCGTCCGCCGGCCGTTCTGGATCCAGGCCGGCGTCGCCACGGCCCTGGCGCTGGCCCTGGCCATGCCGTTCGAATGGGTGATGCGGGGCATCGTCCACCTGGTGTTCCTCGATTACCACGAGCCCCTGCCGCCGGTGATCCCGCGCGTCGTGGTGGCCTCGACCGTGTTCTGGGGCGCCCCGTTCGGGGTGTGGGCCGTTGGGCTGCTGGCGCTGATGCACGACGCCGAGGCCCGGCGGCGCGAGCGGCGGCTGATCGAGGCTCAGGCCCGCGCCCACGAGGCCCAGGTCCGGGCGCTGCGCTACCAGGTCAATCCGCACTTCCTCTACAACACGCTCAACGCCATCGCCGCGCTGATCCTGGACCGTCGCAACGACCAGGCCGAAGCGATGGTGATCCGGCTGTCCGACTTCTTCCGCTCCAGCCTGGCCCAGGACCCGCTCGCCGACGTGACCCTGGAGCGCGAGATCGCGCTGCAGCGCCTGTACCTGGAGATCGAGGAGGTGAGGTTCACCGACCAGCTCGAAGTGGACATCCGGCTCCCGCAGGAGCTGGAGGCGGCGCTGGTGCCAAGCCTGATCCTGCAGCCGCTGGTGGAAAACGCGCTGAAACACGGGCTGCGCGGTCCCGGCGAGCCCATGCGCCTGACCATCACCGCGCTGGCCGAGGCCGACCGGCTGACCCTCGACGTGGCCGACAACGGACGCGGCTCCGCGGCGTCGGGTGGTGGCACGGGGGTCGGGCTGAAGAACGTGGAGCGCCGCCTGGCCGCTCGCTTCCAGGACGACGCCAGGTTGGCGACCGACGCCAGTCCCCACGGCTTCCACGCCAGCGTCACCCTGCCTCTGGTGTTCGCATGACGCCCACGCCTCGCGTTCTCACCGTCGACGACGAGGTGCTGGCGCTGCGCCGCATGGAGCTGCTGCTGCGTCGCATGCCCGAGGTCGAACTGGTCGGCCAGGCGCGCTCGGGGACCGAGGCTCTGGAGGCCATCGCCCAGCTGCGCCCCAACGTGGTGCTGCTGGACATCCGCATGGCCGACATGAGCGGCCTGGACGTCGCCGAAACGCTGACGGGACCGGAGGCGCCGATGGTGATCTTCGTCACCGCCTTCGACGAGTTCGCGGTGCGCGCCTTCGAGCTCAGCGCGCTGGACTACGTGGTCAAGCCGGTGGAATTCGGCCGCCTGCGCCGCGCCGTCAATCGCGCCCGGGCGCGCCTGGAGGCCAAGGAGGCCCGCGCCCAGGCGGCCGAACTGCGTGGCGTCGTCGCAGCCCTGCGCGCCGATCGCGACCCTGCCGCGCCGCCGAACGAGCTGTGGGTGCAGCGGCGGGGGGAATATCTGCGCGTCCTGGTCGACGATATCGATTGGGTCGAGGCCGAGCGCGACTACGTCCACGTCCATGCGCGCGGCGAACGCTACCTGATGCGCCAGACCCTGACCGGCATCCAGGCCCGGCTGGGTGCGCGGCGCTTCGTGCGGATCCGCCGTTCGGCCCTGGTCCGCGCCGACGGCGTCCACGCGATCCGCAAGGCGGGCTATGGCGATGTCCGCGTGAAGCTGACCTGCGGCGAGGAATTGCGCGTCGGCCGCACCTACGTCACCAAGATCCGCGCGCTGCTGAGCCCGCGGGGCGAGATCTAGGCTGCGGCGATATCGCCGGGCTCTTCAGTCACGTCGCGGTTGGCGGCGGCCTGGGCGATCTCAGCCAGCAGCACGCCCGGCGCGATGGGCTTGCCCACCACGCCGTCCATGCCTGCGTCCAGATAGGCCTGACGCTGGTGGGCCAGTACATTGGCGGTCAGGGCCACGATCGGCGTCGCGGCCGAGGCGCCGCCCAGGGCCCGGATGCGGCGCGCCGCCTCCAACCCGTCGATGCCGGGCATCTGGATATCCATCAGGATGATGTCGAACCCGCCGCGCGCCGCGGCGTCCACGCCGGCATAGCCGTCGTCCGCCGTCTCCACCGACGCGCCCAGATTTTCGAGCAGCTTGGTGGCGATCATCCGGTTGGTGGGGTTGTCCTCGACCACCAGGATGCGGACGCCGGTCAGGACGTCCAGCGTCGCCTCGATGACCTCGACCTGGGCCTCGGCGGCTTCGGCCGCGACCTCAAACCAGAACGTCGAGCCCTGGCCTTCGGCCGAGGTGAAGCCGACCTGGCCGTCCATCATCTCGGCCAGCTTACGGGTGATGGCCAGGCCCAGGCCCGAGCCCCCGAACTTGCGGGTCGTCGAGGCGTCGGCCTGGTTGAAGCGTTGGAACAGCCTGTCGCGCGCGGCCTCCGGAATGCCCACGCCGGTATCTTCGACCTCGAAGCGGAGCACGCCGGCGTCGGCCCGGCGGCAGCGGACCACCACGTGGCCGGCCTCGGTGAACTTCACCGCGTTGCCCACCAGGTTGAACAGCGCCTGGCGCAGGCGCACGGGATCGGACTTCACCCAGCCCAGGGCCGGGTCGGCGTCGACGACGAGTTGCAGGTTCTTGGCCTTGGCCTGCGGCTCCAGCAGACGCACCACGCCCTCGACCAGCATGGCGGGGTCCAGCGGCTCGCAGGTCAGCTCCAGCCGTCCGGCCTCGATCTTCGAGAAGTCGATGACGTCGTTCAGCAACTCGGCCAGCATCTGGCCGCACGACAGCGCCTCGCGCAGCAGGCCGCGGCCGTCGGCCGACAGTCGCTCGTTCTTCAGGAGGTGAAGCACCCCCATGACGCCGTTCATCGGCGTTCGGATCTCGTGGCTCATATTGGCCAGGAACGCCGCCTTGGCCTCGGCCCCGGCCTCGGCGGCCGCCTGGGCCTCCTTCAGCGCGATCTCCTGACGTTTCAGGGCGTCGCAGTCCTGGACCAGGCCGACCGCCTTCATCCAGCGGCCGTTGCGCGACTTGACCAGATGGTGGTGCACCCGCACCCAGCGCTCGGCGCCGTCCGGACGCACGATGCGCGCCTCGAAGCTCTCGCCCGACTTCTTATCGCCTCGATGCAGCGCCCGGAACGAGGCCCGCACATGCGGCAGGTCGTCGATGTGGAAGCCCGGGTAGCGCAGCTTTGTGGCTTCCGCGTAGCTGGAATCCTTGCGCCCGGTGATCCGTTCGAACTCGGGGGAGCACCAGAAGCGCTCGCCCACGTGGTCGATCTCGTACACGCCGGCCTCGGCCGCCTCGAGCGCCAGGTTCAGGCGCCCGGCCATGGCCTGGGCCTCCAGCCGAGCCTTGCGGGCCGTCTGCTCGCCCTGGCGCGCCGCGTCGCGGGCTTCGGCCAGTTCGGTGATGTCTTCTGAGATGCCCTTCAGGGCATAGGCGCCCAGGTCGGTCCGCTCGGTGCGAACGGTGACGCGCATGGTCAGCCAGCGGTCGCGAGCCCAGATCCGGTGTTCGATGCGCAGTGGCTCGCCCGTGGCGACCGCCTTGGTCATCGCCCGTTGCAGCTTGGCGCGGTCGCCCCTGTGGACCTGGGCGTAGAAGGCCTCGGCGGTCCAATCGATCTCGGGGTCGAGGCCCACCACGCCGATGATCTCGTCTGACCACCAGATGCGGCCGGTGGCCGGGTTGAACTCCCACACGCCGATGCCGGCGGCGGCGCCCAGCGCCTTGCGGGTGCGCCGCGCCTCCTCGATCTCGTCGCGATAGGCGCGTTCGGCGCTGATGTCGCGCATGTTGCCGATGTGGGCGCCGTCTTCCGTGACCTGGCGACGGGCCGCGACCCAGCGCCATTTTCCGTGGCGGTCGCGCAGGCGCACTTCGGCCTCGCTGACGTCGCCCGGCCGGGACGAATCGGCGCGAGCCTGGATGCCGGCGATCTCGTCCGGATGGCAGAAGTCGAAGACCGAACGGCCGATCAGGGCGTCCCGGTCCAGGCCGGTGAACTCCGACCAGGCCAGGTTCACCTGCAGCAGGGTCCCATCGGGCGCGACGACCTGCATGAGGTCGCGGCTGTTGTCGAACAGCCACTGCGCCATCTGAGTCCTGTCGGCGGCGCGTGTCGCGCTCTTCCGAGCCATGCTCTCTCCCGCGCCCGCCACCGATTTAAGCTGGGCGAGCGCGCGAAGGGTTACGGTGCGAGTGTAAATTTAAGGTTGTGCCAAAAATCGGCGTTTTGTCGCATTCCCGACAGAGCGCCGCCTTTTCAGCGGCTTAGAACGCACTCTCGCCGGTGATCGCCCGCCCCAGGATCAGCGCGTGTACATCGTGGGCGCCCTCGTAGGTGTTGACGGTCTCCAGGTTCGCCGCGTGCCGCATCACGTGGTACTCGCCCGAGATGCCGTTGCCGCCGTGCATGTCGCGGGCGATGCGGGCGATATCCAGCGCCTTGCCGCAGTTGTTGCGCTTCAGCATGGAGATCGCTTCCGGCACCCACGCGCCCTCGTCGATCAGCCGGCCCAGCGCCAGCGCGCCCTCGAAGCCCAGCGCGATCTCGGTCGACATGTCGGCCAGCTTCTTCTGCACCAGCTGGCGCGAGGCCAGGGTGCGGCCGAACAGGCTGCGGCTGGAGACATAGTCGCGGCTGGCGTGCAGGCAGAATTCAGCCGCGCCCATCGCCCCCCAGGCGATCCCGTAGCGCGCCTTGTTCAGACACGAGAACGGTCCGCGCAGGCCTTCGACGCCCGGCAGCATGGCGTCCTCCGGCACATGCACGTCGGTCAGCGAGATCTCGCCGGTGATCGAGGCGCGTAAGGATAGCTTGTTCTGGATCTTGGGCGTCTCGAAGCCCTTGGTCCCGCGCTCCACCAGGAAGCCGCGGATCTTGCCGTCCAGCTTGGCCCAGACCAGGGCGACGTCGCTGACCGGCGAATTGGTGATCCACATCTTCGCCCCGTTCAGCACGTAGCCGTCCGACACCTTCTTCGCCACTGTGCGCATCGAGGCCGGGTCCGACCCGCCGTCGGGCTCGGTCAGGCCGAAGCAGCCGATGATCGTCCCGGCCGCCATGCCGGGCAGGTACTTGCGCTTCTGCTCTTCCGAGCCGAACGCATAGATCGGGTACATCACCAGCGAGGACTGCACGCTCATCGCCGAGCGATAGCCGCTGTCGACCGCCTCGATCTCGCGGGCGATCAGGCCGTAGGCCACGTGGTTCACGCCGGCGCAGCCGTACTCTTCCGGGAGCGTCGGGCCGAGGAAGCCCAGCTCGCCCATCTCGGTCATGATCTCGCGGTCGAACCGCTCTTCGGCGTAGGCGCTGACCACGCGCGGCAGCAGCTTCTCGCGGGCGTACTGGCGGGCGGCGTCCCAGACCATCCGCTCCTCTTCCGAGAGCCGCGAGGACAGATCCAGGGGATCATCCCAGCGATAGGTCTTCTGGGGCGCGCCAGCGTCGAGCGGCATGGGAAGTCTCCTTGGCGATAGGTCGGCGGCGGGATACCGGGTTTTCAGCGGCGCGGGTAGACGCCTTTGCGTTTCCGCATCGCAACCAAGCCTACAGCTCGGCCCACATCCGCAGCAGGTTCTGATAGGTCCCGGTCAGCGAGACGATCGCCGGGGCGCCCAGGCCCGCGTCCTGGGCCAGGGTCTGGATCGCCACGTCCAGGTCGAACAGCAGCGCCCGCTTGGCGTCGTCGCGGATCAGGCTCTGGACCCAGAAGAAGCTGGCGACCCGCTCGCCGCGGGTGATCGGCATGACCCGGTGCAGACTGGCCGCGGGATAGAGGATCAGGTCGCCCGCCGGCAGCTTCACTTCGTGCGAACCATACGTGTCCTCCACCACCAGCTCGCCGCCGTCGTAGTCCTCGGGCTCGGAGAGAAACAGGGTCGCCGAAAGGTCGGTGCGCACGCGGATGTTCTGGTCGCGCTGGAAGCGCATGGCGTTGTCGACGTGGTCGCCGAACGTGGCGCCTGGCCCGTACCGGTTGAACAGCGGCGGATAGACGGTGTGCGCCAGCGAGGCGGCCATGAACAGCTGGCTGCGGGTGACGGCCTCGCGCACCTGGGCGCCGGCCTTGCGGGCGGTGTCGGACGCTTCCGGCAGCTGCAGGTTCTGCTTCGCCAGCCGCGACTGCTTGCCGGACGTGGTGTTGCCGTCCTCCCAGGAGGCGGCGTCGATGACGGCGCGCATCTCGGCCACCTGGGCCGACGTGAGCACGCCGGGAACGTGAAGCATCATGAGGCCACTCTAGAACGAATTGCGCCCCGCCCGCGAGCAGCGGAGGCGGGGCGCACTAGCCGGTTCCGATGGGGGGAGATCAGAACCGGTAGTTGGCGGTCACGGTCGCGTTGCGGCGGTCACCGGGGGTGGCCCAACCGTTGTTGCGGATCCGCGTGTAGTATCCCTTGTCGAAGACGTTGTTCACGTTGAGCCGCAGCTCCAGGCGCTGGACGGGCGTCCAGGCCACCGTGAGGCGATGCACGAAGTAGTCTTCGGCCTTCACCAGCGGGATGGTCGTGCGCTGGGCCGTCGTCGCGCCGGTCACCAAGGCATGCTGGTTCAGATAGTATTCGCCCTGATAGGTCACGCCGTAGCCGAGCTGCACCTTGTAGTCGGGCAGGTCGTAGGTCGTGAACAGGCTGAAGGCATGGTCCGGCACCTGCAGCAGGTCGTCGCCGCGGGTGAAATCGCGCCCTTGGGCGGCGGCGAAGTCGTCCACCCCCTGCAGCACCTTGGACTTCAGGTAGGTGTAGTTGGCGAACACCGACCATTGCTCGGTGATCCGGCCCGAGGCGCCCAGGGTGATGCCGTCGACGCGCGCGCTGCCGTCCAGTTGCTGGTCGGGAAGCGTCGGGTCGTTCGAGGCGACCCGGTAGTTCGAGCGCTCGTTGCGGAAGATCGAGGCGGTCAGCGAGAGCTTGCCGTCGATGTCCCACTTGCCGCCGACTTCGATGTTCTCGGCCTTCTCGGGGTCGACGGTGCAGGTCGCCGCCGTGCACGCGCCGGAGCCGTTGACCGTCGCCTGGGACGGGGTCTCTGAGTTGCCGTAGGCGACATAGAGGCTGGCGTTGGGGGCGGGCTTGTAGACGACCCCGATCCGGTAGGTCAGCAGGTTGTCATCGCTCTTGAACGCGATGCCCTGGCCCGAGAACACGCCGCCCGGCGCGCCGGCCTGGGCCGGCCCGGGAGCCGTGCCGCCCGAGGGGTTCGGCAGGAAGTTGGCCGAGGTGTAGTAGCGCTGCGAGTTCGTCCCTTCATTGTGCTCCCAGCGAACGCCGAAGTTCACCGAGAACTGCGGGTTCAGCTGGATGTTGTCGAAGAGATAGACCGCTTGGTTCTCGCGCTTGCCGTCCTGTCCGCCCGACGGGAAGGCCAGCGCCGTGGCGCCCGTGGGAACGGCAGGCGCCGCGCCGCCACCCTGGATCACATTGAACGGGCCGCTGTAGATGTTGTTCGGGTTGGCGATGTTCATCGTCGGCAGGACCACGGCCGTGCCGACCGGGTTGCGGAGCGTCCCGCCGTTGTCCAGGCGGAAGTCCTCGGACAGCAGCGCGAAGCCGAACACGAGGTCGTGCTGCATGCCGCCCAGATCACCGCTCCAGGTCAGGTCGGTCTGATTGTAGATCAGGGTGTTCTTCGTATCGCGATAGTTGCCGCGGGGGCCGCTCGGCGCGTAGAAGCCCGGCGCCGGATCCGTGGGCAGGCAGGCGGTATAGCCCGTGATGTTCGTGGCCGTCGTGGACTGGCTCCACGCCACCGGCTTCTGCCCGTTGCTCAGGCAGTACGTGCCCTGCGGCGGGTCGACCAGGATGTACTGCTTCACTTCCTGGTAGCGCGTCAGGTTGCGGATCTTCAGGCCGCCGCCGAAGTCGTGGTCCAGGATGCCCGTCAGGGTGTCGAGATCCTGTTCCTGGACGTCCAGGTTGGCGTAGCCATAGTAGTTCGACGGATCGATGCCGGGCACGGGGCGGCCGTTGTAGAAGGGCACGCCATAGGCCGGCGTATTCTTGTCGTGCTGGTGGACGTACTGCGCGGTGAACTGGGTCGGGCCGTTCAGGCCGATGGTGATCGACGGCGCGACACCCCAGCGCTTGAACTGCTCCACGTCGCGGCCCGGCGCGTCGTTGCGGTGGATCATGGCGTTGAGGCGCACCGCCACGCTGTCGTTCAGCTTGTGGTTCGTGTCGATCGTGCCGCGATAGTAGTTCTCGGTGCCGACACCGGCGCTGACGGTCGTGGAGTCCCGTCCGGTCGGACGCTTGGAGACGATATTGATCGTTCCGCCCACCGAGCCCGCGCCGGAATAGACCGAGTTCGCGCCGTTGGTGATCTCGATCTGCTCGAGGTTGAACGGGTCCGAGCGGCTGTACTGGGCGCTGTCGCGGACGCCATCGACGGTGATGTCGTTGTTGGCCGAGTAGCCGCGCAGGTTGATGGAGTCGCCGAAGCCGCCGCCGCCTTCGCCGGCGCCGAACGTGATGCCGGGCACCGTGGAGAGGATGTCGCGCAGCGACAGCAGGTTCTGCGCCTCGATCGTGCCGCGCGAGATCACCGTCACCGTCTGGGGATTGTCCAGCGGCTTGGCGGTGACCTTCGGATTGTTCTGCTTGGTCAGCTTGCCTTCGACGTCGACGCCTTCGACGGTGCCGGACTGGTCCGCGTCCGCCGTCGCGATCGCCGCGCCGTCGAGCGCCGCGCCATCGGCGGCATGCGCCACGCCACCCAGCGAAAGACCGGCCAGACCCGCGATCGCGCAGGTCATCGCCAGCTTCTTCTTGGCGGAAACGCCCCTCGATACTTTCAAGATATCCCCCGCGCCCTTCGGCGTGTTGCGACTAAGAATGCGAGGCGTTCTTAGTTCCGACACATGCCCGGCGCAATGAGAATCACTCGCAACTTCTGAAAAGCTTCGCCACGGGGCCGGCGACCGGCGCTACCATGTCCGCTCCGGCGGCGAGGCGAGGCCAGCGATGCAGATGACTTGGCAAGGCTGGGCGCTGCTGTCCGCCGTCTTCGCCGCCCTCACCGCGCTGTTCGCCAAGATCGGCGTGGACGAGTTGGACCCCAGCTACGCGACCTTGATCCGCACGGTCATCATCCTGGTGATCGTCGCCGGCATCTGGGCGATGTCGGGCGCGCCGGCGAGCAATCCGTTTCAGTCCGGCAAGGTGATCGGCGCACTGGTGCTGTCGGGCACGGCCACCGGTCTGTCCTGGCTCTGCTACTTCCAGGCGCTGAAACTGGGCGAGGCCAGTCGCGTGGCCCCGCTGGACAAGCTGTCGGTGGTCTTCGTGGCCGTGCTGGCCGCCGTCTTCCTTGGCGAGCGGCTGGACCTGCGCGGCTGGGCCGGGGTCGCCCTGATCGCCGCCGGCGCCGTGCTGATCGCGCTTCGCCGCTAGACCGCCATCGGCGTTGAAGCCGAAGTCCCGATCGTCCCGTACCTGTGATCATGGAGCGCGGTCATGCGGATTGCGCGGCAAGAGGATGGGGCCGGTGACGTTCAACGCAATCCGGGCGATCTGGCCGATGACGCCGACGTCATGGCGCGGTCCGCGCAAACAAGCCCGCGCGCCGGCGCAACCGTCTTACGGGTCCTCCGTTGACTATCCGGTAACCGACGCGTCGGAGCTTGTGGTCAGCGACATGAACTCGGTCCTGAAACCCTATTTCCTGCTGGCGTGCGTGGCCTTCGTCCTGGGCTTCGCGAGCTACCTCGCCGTGGGCGCCGCGCTGGTTCCGCAAGCCACGGTCCATGACGACTGGCAGGCCTCGATCTCGGCCCCCGCCGCGCCGCCCGCCGATGCGCCCCTGGCCCGCGCCAAGTCGATCTAGATCCACGGCCGGCGCCGAGGGCGCGGGATCGGACTTTTGGCATTCGCGGTCAGCCGGGTCCGACTCCACAACCTCCCGCGCCCTCTGCCCCGGCCGTGGGGTCAGCGCTTGGCGATATGCCGAGACGAAGAAGCGGTCCTGAAACGAAGGCGGCCCCGGCAGCCATCGAAGGCGCCAGGGCCGCACACCCGTCACTCATTGTCCGAAGGGGGATACGGACGCGAGTGCGATCGCGACTGATGTAGGGTCCGCGGACCCGATTTCAAGTGGCGCTAGCGGCCCAGCGCCATGGTCGCGGCCGCCTCTTCCAGCTTCGCCCGGTCCTGCCGGTACGCCGCCTCGGCCGCCTGATAGCGCGCCGCCACGGCGTCGATGTTCTGCGTCAGCAGCACCTGTTCCGCCGGCAGCGCCAGGCAGCCGGCATAGGCGGCCAGCCCGGTCGCGGGCGCCGGAACGGCGCCCGGCGCCACCGGGGCCGGGACAGGAACGGGCGCAGGCTTTGTCACCGCCCCGGCCGTCGGGGCCGGCGCGAGCGGATCGACCATCGGCGGCGCGCATAGCGCCACCGCCGCCGTCACCGCCGCCTGCTGGTCGGCCGCCGTCGTGCGGAACGCCGCCAGGCCGTCCGCCAGGCCCTTGTGAGTCGCCTCGGCGTCGGCCCGGGCTGCGCTGACCCGCGCGCCGTCGCCGCGTCGCGCGGCGTCCAGCGCCCGCCCGGCCTGGTCGCGAATGCGCCGCTCGGACGTCTCGATGCCGGCCAGATCGGCCAGCGCCTTGGCGTTGAACGCCTTCGCCGCCGCCAGGGTGGTGTCGATGACCGCCAGCGTCTCGGGCGGAATGGGCGCCTCGGGGGCCACGGCGGGCGTGAGCGGTGTCACGGGCGTCGCCACCGGCGGCGGGCCCGTGGGCGCGACGGCCACCTTGTCGGACCGCTTGTCGCCGCATGAGGTCAGCAGCAGGGCCGCCAGGCCCGCCGCGATCAGTTGGGGTGCAATCCTCGGCCACCGCCTGTCGGTCATGGTCCGCATGGCTTGGGCCTCCTGTCGCAACGCTTCGCGGATTGATTGCGGGAACGGGCGGCCGGGCGCAAGCGCCGCGAACCCTCAATTGGCCTGGGTCGGCCGCTCATAGACCCTGACGGCGCAGCCGTGCGCCATGGCGTGCTCGGCTGGCGCCCGGTCCTCGGCGCTCAGGTGCGGGCCTAGCTCGATGATCCCGGCCTTCTGAAACGCCGGCTCGCCCCAGCCCCGCTCGGCCATGCCGGCGGTCGCAACGGCCAGCGCCGCCTCGTGCGACCCGGCGCGGGCGAACACCAGCAGCGTGTGGCGCGAGCCCAGCTCATACCGCGTGGTCGGGCCCGCCGAGGCCATCGCCAGGACCAGATACAGCTCCTCGTCGGTCTCGCTCATCGCCGTCCTCCGCCTCTGCGCCGCCCCAGCGCGAACGCCGCCAGCGCCGCGCCGACCCCGCCCGTGTTCGACGCGAGGTCCTTCCATTGGAACGTCCCCGACACCAGCCCCGCGACCTGCAGCGCCTCGAACCCCGCGCCCAGCGCCAGATAGCCGCCGCCGATCAGCCACGGGTTCACCCGGGGCAGCGACGCGATCGTCAGGACGGTCAGCAGGAAGCCATAGGCCACATGCTCCACCACATCGGGCGCTGGCACGTTTCGGGCGGCGTTGTGGTGCGGGTCCAGCGCGCCGACCAGCGCCACGCCCAGCACGACCAGCAGGACGGCGCGGCCCGCCCAGGTAACGAATGTCTGCATCCCAGCGCTCATAAGCGATCCGGACGCGGGTGCGCTACGTCCGAGGCCCGCCGCCGGTTGTTTTCGCGCGGTTCGGCTCTACCTAGACAACACCCTCCCAATCGGACGCGCCCCCATGACTGACCAGCCGACCCTGACCCTCAACGATGGCGTGCGGATGCCGCAATTCGGTCTGGGCGTTTGGCAGACCCCGCCGGACCAGGCCGCCGAGGTGGTCAAGACCGCCGTCGAGGCTGGCTATCGCTCGGTCGACACCGCCGCCGTGTATCGCAACGAGCGCGGCGTCGGCGACGGCCTGAAGACCGCCGGCGCGGCGGGCCAGGACGTCTTCCTCACCACCAAGCTCTGGAACGAGAACCAGGGCTATGACGCCGCCCTCAAGGCCTTCGACGACAGCTTGGCCCGCCTGGGCCGCGAGAGCGTCGATCTCTACCTGATCCACTGGCCCTCGCCGCAGCGCGGCCTCTACGTGGACAGCTGGAAGGCGCTGGTGAAGCTCAAGGCGGACGGCCGGGCCAAGTCCATCGGCGTCTCCAACTTCCAGGCCGAGCATCTGGAGAAGATCATCGGTGAGACCGGCGTGGTCCCGGCGGTCAACCAGGTCGAGTTGCACCCGCGCTTCCAGCAGACGGCCCTGCGCGCGGCCCACGCCCGCCACGGGATCGCCACCGAGTCCTGGAGCCCGCTGGGTCAGGGCCAGCTCCTGAGCGATCCGCAGATCGCCGCCATCGCCGAGAAGCACGGCAAGACACCCGCCCAGGTCGTCATCCGCTGGCACCTGGACAGCGGCCTGATCGTGATCCCCAAGTCGGTCACGCCGGCGCGCATCCGCGAGAACATCGCCGTCTTCGACTTCAGCCTGGACGCCGCCGACCTGGCGGCCATCGCCGCGCTCGATTCCCCGACAGGCCGCATTGGCCCCGACCCGATGACCGCGACGTTCTAGGGCGTCAGCCGACGACGGGCAGGCGGACCTGGAAGCTGCTGCCGACGTTCAGCCCGCTGCTCTTCAGCGAGATGGTCCCGCCGTGCAGCTCGACCAGTTGCTTGACCAGGGCCAGGCCGATGCCCAGCCCCTCCTGCGCGCGGGTGACAGGGCTCTTCACCTGCGCGAACAGGTCGAAGATCTTCGAGCGCATTTCCTCGGGGATGCCGATGCCGTTGTCGGAGACCTCGATCTCCGCGAACCCGTCCGCGACCCGGGCCACCAGCCCGATCTGTCCGCCCTCCGGTGTGTATTTGGCGGCGTTGTTCAGCAGGTTGCTGACCACCTGGGCCACGCGGGTCGGGTCGGCGTCCAGCCAGGTCTGTTCGGCCAGGATGTCGGTGGTGAGCGTATGTCGGTTGGCCTCGATCTGAGGCTGGCTGGCCTCGACCGCGAACGCCAGCACGGTCTGGAGGTCGACCCGCTCCTTCCGAAGCTCGATCTTCCCCTGGTCGATGCGCGAGATGTCCAGCAGGTCGTCGACGATCCGCGACAGGTGGACGACCTGTCGCTCCATCTGCCGGCGGATTTCCAGCGCCTTCACGGGGTCGTCGTGGCGATTCAGCAGGTGCAGGCCGGCGCCCAGCGCCATGACCGGATTGCGCAGTTCGTGTCCCAGCACCGCCAGGAACTCGTTCTTGTTCCGGTCGACCGTCCGCAGGGCGTCGGCATTGGCCGCCAGCTCGTCGCGCTGGGCCAGGATCTGCCGGTGCTGCTGGTGCAGGTCGAAGAAGACATTGGCCTTACTGCGGAGGATGTCGGCTTCGATCGGCTTCTGGATGAAGTCGACGGCGCCGGTCTCGTAGCCGCGGAACCGCCGTTGCGCATCCGTCGTGCCAGCGGTGACGAAGATGATCGGGATGTGCCGCGCCCGCTCGGAACCGCGCATGAATTCGGCCAGTTGGAACCCGTCCATGCCGGGCATCTGCACATCCAGCAGCGCCAGGGCCACGTCGTGTATGAGCAGCAGCTCCAGCGCTTCTTCGCCCGAGCGCGCCTTGAGGCAAACGAGACCCTCGCGCTGCAGCAGCGCTTCCAGGGCGAGAAGGTTTTCCGCCAGGTCGTCGACCAGCAGGAAGTTGATCGGCACGGTCTCGCTCATCATGCCGTTCCCAAACGCAACACATAGGCCGCGATCTCATCCAGGCTCATGACCTGCGCGGACGGCGCCGCGCGAAGCGACGCGGCGGGCATGGCCGAGGCATAGGCCTCGCCCGGATCCTCCACGACGCCACCGCCGCCGGCCGCCATGATCGCCTTGAGACCGGCGGCGCCATCGTCGTTCGCCCCCGTCAGGACCACGCCGGTCAGCGCCGGACCGAACGCGTCGGCGGCGCTTTCGAGCAGAACGTCGATGGAGGGCCGGGAGTGGTTCACAAGCTCGTCCGAAGAAAGCGAGAGCGAGCCGTCCGCCTCGACCAGCAGGTGATAGTCCGAGGGCGCGAAATAGACCACGCCTGGCGCGACGGGTTCCTTGTCCTCAGCCTCTTTCACCTGGACCTGACACTTGGATTGGAACAGCGCCACCAGCGCGTTGTTCCGGTCGGGCGGGACGTGGACCACGATCAGCACGGGCAGGGGATAGCCGACGGGCAGCGACGGCAGAATCCGCGACAGCGCCTGCACCCCGCCCGCCGACGCGCCGATGGCCACCGCCTTGATGGGCGCGCCGGTCATGGCTCGCGCCTCTGGTAGATCTTCTCGTCGCGGACGAAGTCGGAAAAGGCGGCCGCGTGCGTCGAGAACCGCAGGCTCTCCTTCGACCCGAGGCCAAGGAACCCCTTGCGGGCCAGCGAGTCGCGGAACAGGCCGAGGGCCCGATCCTGCAGGGCGCGATCGAAATAGATCAGGACGTTGCGGCAGGAGATCAGGTGCATCTCGGCGAACGTCGCGTCGGTGACCAGGCTGTGGTCCGAGAGCACCACCTGGCTGCGCAGGCTCTTGTCGAAGACCGCCCGACCGTAATCGGCGGTGTAATAGTCCGAGAGCGACGACTTGGCGCCCGACTTCTGGTGGTTCTCGGTGAACTTGCGGATCTGCTCCAGCGGATAGACCCCGGCCTCCGCCGCGCGCAGCGCCGTGGGGTTGATGTCGGTCGCATAGAACAGGGTGCGCTGGTCCAGCCCTTCCTCGCGGAACAGGATCGCCAGCGAATAGAGCTCCTCGCCGTTGCTGCAGCCGGCGATCCAGACCTTCAGCGAAGGGTAGGTCCGCAGGTGCGGGATCACCTGCTCGCGCAGCGCCCGGAAATAGGACGGATCGCGAAACATCTCGCTGACCTGGACGGTCAGGTAGTCCAGCAGCCGCGGCAGCGTGGACGAGTCGTGCAGCACGCTGTCCTGCATCGCCGAGATGCTGGCGAAGCCCAGTTGCTCGCGCGCCTGGACCAACCGCCGCTTGATCGACGCCCGCGCATAGTGCCGGAAGTCATAGTGGTAGCGCTGGTACAGCGCCTCCAGCAGCAGCTGGATCTCGATGTCTTCGACCCCGTCCCGCACGGTCATGTTCACCGGGGCATCCACACCCGCACGAGCGAGAGCAGTTTGTCGACGTCGATCGGTTTAGCCATGTAGTCATTAGCGCCGGCTTCGAGGCAACGTTCCTGGTCGTCGGGCATCGCCTTGGCGGTCAGCATGACGATGGGCAGTTTCGACCACTGGGGATCGCCGCGGATGTGGCGGGTGGCGACCAGGCCGTCCATGACCGGCATCATCACGTCCATCAGCACCAGGTCGATGGCGCGGGACGGGTCTTTCGCCGAGGCCGCCAGGGCGTCGATGGCCTCCTGGCCGTTGCGGGCGATCTGGACGACGGCGCCGCGGGGCTCGAGCACGCTGGAAAGGGAGTAGACGTTGCGGACGTCGTCCTCGACGATCAGCACGCGCCGGCCTTCCAGCACGGCGTCGCGATTGCGGGCCTTCTGGATCATCTTCTGCTGCTCGGGCGGCAGCTCGGCCACCACCTGGTGCAGGAACAGCGACACCTCGTCCAGCAGGCGCTCGGGTGACTTGGCCCCCTTGATGATGATCGAGTTGGAGTAGCGGCGCAGGCGCTGCTCGTCGTCGGCCGACAGGTCGTGGCCCGTGTAGACGATCACCGGCGGGAACGCGTGGCCCCCCTGGCTCAGCGTCTCCAGCAGCGAGAAGCCCGACGCGTCCGGCAGTGACAGGTCCAGCACCATGCAGTCGAACGCCTGGCCCTGAAGCTGCTCCAAGCACTCCGCCGCCGTGCCAACGCCGACCGTTTCCACATCGCGTGAGGCCAGCAGCCGGCCGACGGCGTCGCGCTGGACGTCGTCGTCCTCGACGATCAGCACGCGGCGCATGGTCTTGGTCAGCGTCGACTCGAGGCTCTGCAGCACCTCGGCCAGATCCTCGCGCTTCACCGGCTTCAGCAGGTGGCCGATGGCGCCCAGCGACAGCGCGGTCTGGCTGTGGTCCGAGCCCGACACCACGTGGATGGGGATGTGGCGGGTCAGGTCGTCGCGCTTTAGGCGGTCCAGCACGGTCAGGCCGGACTGGTCGGGCAGGCCGACGTCCAGGACCACGGCGCTGGGCTTGTGCTCCTTGGCCAGGATCAGGGCTTCCTCGGCGGTCCCGGCGACGATGCACTGGAAGCCCATCTCGTGGGACAGGTCGCGGACGATGGCGGCGAAGGTGTCGTCGTCCTCCACCACCAGCAGCAGGCGCCGCGTGTCGGCCAGCGCGTCCCGGTCGTCGTCCAGTTTGGGCCGGACCCGCTTGGGCTTGGGCGGCTTGGGCGAGGCGGCGAGGGCCGCGCCGGACCCCGCCGCCTCGGCGTGATCGCGCGGCGCCACCTGCGCGGGGTCGTAAGCCCGGGGCACGGTGACGGTGAAGGTGCTGCCCTTGCCGGGTTCGCTGGCCAGGGTGATCGCCCCGCCCAGCAGCCGCGCCAGCTCGCGCGAGATCGACAGGCCCAGGCCCGTCCCGCCATACCGGCGGCTGATGGTGCCGTCCGCCTGGCGGAAGGCTTCGAAGATGCTGTCCTGCTGCTCGGTCGAGATGCCGATCCCGGTGTCCGTCACCGCCAGGGCCAGGCGATCGGCGCCGGCCGGCGAGACGACCAGGCGAACGCCGCCGCGCTCGGTGAACTTGAACGCATTGGACAGCAGGTTCTTCAGCACCTGCTCCAGCCGCTGGCGATCCGACTCGATGGCGGCGGGGGCGTCGTCGGCGATGACGATCTCGAAGGTCAGCTTGCGCTCGTCGGCGACGGGCTGGAACGTCTGCCGCAGGTCGGCGGCCAGCCGCTGCAGCGGCAGGTGCTCGGTCTGGATCTGGATCTGGCCGGCCTCGATCTTCGACAGGTCCAGGATGTCGTTGATCAGCGTCAGCAGGTCGTTGCCCGACGACCGGATGGTCTGGGCGTACTTCACCTGCTCGGCCGATAGGTTGCCGTCCGGGTTGTCGCCCAGCAGCTTGGACAGGATCAGCAGCGAGTTGAGCGGCGTGCGCAGCTCGTGGGACATGTTGGCCAGGAAGTCCGACTTGTACTGGCTGGCCTGCTCGAGCTCGCGCGCCTTCAGCTGCACCGCCGCCGTGGTGCGCTCCAGGTCGTCGCGCTGGGATTCCAGCGTCTGGGCCTGCTCCTCCAGCTGGCTGTTGGTCTGCTCCAGCTCGACCTGCTGCTGCTCCAGCCGGACCTGGGATTCCTTCAGCGCCCGGCCCTGTTCCTCCAGCTCCTCGTTGGAGACGCGCAGCTCCTCGCTCTGGACCTGCAGTTCCTCGGCCTGGCGCTGGGTCTCCTCCAGCACGTCCTGCAGCTGGGTCCGATAGCGCGCGGAGCGCAGCGCGATGCCGATCGAGGCCGAGGCCTGGTCCAGCAGCTCCAGGACCCGCTCGTCGACCGCGTGCAGGAAGCCCAGCTCGATCACCGCGTTGACGACGTCGTCGGCGCGGGTCGGGACGATGAGCAGGTGCTTGGGCGCGTCCTGGCCGAACGCCGAGCCGATGGTCAGATAGCCCTTGGGCACGTCGCGCACGAGGGTCGGCCGCCCCTCCGCCGCCACCTGGCCCAGCAGCCCTTCCTTGACGCTGAACCGAACCGGAATGTCCGCGTCCGCCGGGACGCCCAGGGTCGCGGCGCGGGTGTAGGTCTTGCCCTCGCCCTTGAACAGCGCGCCGGCCTGGAAGCCCAGATAGCGCGCCAGGAAGGCCAGGATGCTGTCGGCCAGCTCCTCCACCGACTTGTCGCCCATCATCGCCTCGGACAGCCCGACCTGGCCGGACTGCAGCCACTCCTGCCGCGTCCGGGCGGCGGCGTTGCGGCGGATCAGCATGAACACCGCGACGGTCAGCACCGCCCCCAGCAGGCCGGCGAACACGCCGCTGCTCTGGGCCGCGCTGAACGCGGTGGACATCTCCGCGAGGCGGATCGTCCGCAGGCGGATTTCCTCCTGCCGCATGACCTCGGCCTGGGTGCGGACGGCATCCATCTCGATCTTGCCGCGATTGGTGTTCACCACCGCCAGCGCCGCCTCGACGCCGCTGGTCTTACGCAGTTCGATCGTCTGGTTCAGCTCGGCCAGCTTGGCGTCCACGTGCCGCCGCAGCAGGACCAGGTTGGCCTGCTGGGCCGGGTTGTCGCGGGTCAGCGCCGCGATGGCGTCCAGGCGCCCGCCCAGCCTCGCCACCGCGTCCTCGTAGGGGGCGAGATAGCCTTCGTTGCCGGTGAGCAGATAGCCGCGCTGGCCGGTCTCGGCGTCCTGGGTGGTCGACAGCATCTCGTTCAGCGCGATGATCACCTCGTGCGTGTGCCGGATGTTCTGATCGTTCGCCCGCAGCGCCTGGATGTTCAGATAGGCGATGGCCCCGCTGATCAGGAAGAATGTCAGGACCGCCGCCAGCCCCAGCGTCGTCCACAACTCCGCGCCGGATTTGACGCTCGACAAGGAACGGGGGCGGGTCACGGGCATGCGGATCTCGCGTGGGGGGCGCAGTCGTGTCTGCCTAGCGGGGGTAGGGCGGGACAATCAAGCGCCGATAGGGACTTGGCGGGGTGGTGGGCGGACCGCCGCCGCAACGCCGGGAGAAGCGCACAATGTGGCAGCGGGAGAACGACATCCCCGTCATCGCGGAACGTTCACTTAATGTTCCGATTTCGCCCCGCCCGATGATACCTTCCGGCATGCCCAGCTACGCCGCCGCCGACCGCGCCCGGATCACCGACTTCATCTTCGACCGCCTCGCCAGCGGGCTGAGCCTGGCGCAGATCGCCGCCCTGCCCGGCCATCCCAGTCAGCGGACGCTGCTCAGGTGGGCGCGGGCGGATCCGCACCTGGCCGCGCTCATCGCCCACGGCCGGGCGGTGTGTCGCCCGCGCGAGCGTCACCCGTTCAACCCGACGCGCGCCGCCGATCTGCTGCTGCGCGTCCGTCGCGGCGAACCGCTGAGCCGGCTGCTGCGCCGGCCCGACTTGCCGAACCGTCGCGCCCTCGACGCCTGGAAGCGCCAGGACCCGGCCTTCGCCGCCGACCTGGAGGCGGCCAAGGCCTTCGCCGATCCCGAGCGCCGCCGCTACGGCCACCGTCGCGCCCGCATGCCCTTCGATCAGGCCGTCGCCGACCGGATCATGCTGGCCGTGCTGCGGGGCGCGACCCTGGCGCAACTCCACCGCGATCCCAGCCTGCCCGGCGCGACCGGCCTGAAGCGGTGGTGCGCGGCCGACCCGGATTTCGACGCCGCCCTGCGCTCGGCCATGAAGATCGGCTTTCCGGCCCGGCGCCGCGCCGGCGCCCAGGCGCTTTGCGCCCAGCTCACCCACGAGATCGTCCGCCGCATCGCCGACGGCGCCTCCCTGTTCAGCCTGGGCCGCGAGCCCGGGATGCCGTGCGCGGACACCCTCTACAACTGGGTTCGCGAACACCCCGCCTTCGCCATCGAGATCGCCGAGGCCTGCCAGTTCCGCGACTGGATGCTGGCCGACCAGGCCCAGGCTATCGCCGAGCGGCTGGCCCCCGCCGACCTGGCGACGGCGCGGCGCGCGGTCGGCGCGATCAACCAGAAGCTGGGCCAGCTGAACCGCCATCCGGGGGCAGGGCGGCGGCAGGGGTGAAGGGCGCGGGACCTGGGCGAAGGTTGGTCCGCCTGTTACTGCTAGCTGACATTCGCGGCGTCCGCTTCTCGGGCGTCGGGGTGAGGGTCTGCTTTCCGGCTTGGGGCCAAGGACCGCGTTCGACCCTTAGCGGGCATTCCGACGCATCCGCCGCTTCGACGGTTAGCGAATCGTAGGCGGCAGACCCAGCATCGACTCCGCCGGACGCGCTGTGGTGATTGGATCGGCGTGCCGATGCACAAGTCGCCAGCGACCGCCGATCCTCTCGTAAACGCTGGTCACCCGGGCGGCGAACTCGGAGAAATCCTTGGCGTCCCCCAGCTTCGCCCGGTCGTGCTCGATCTCCACCAAGCAGATGAATCGATCGTTGCCGTACACGGCGATGCGGTCGACCGCGACGACCGATCCATCGCGATACTTCGTCGATGCGTTGTTGAGCGCCTTCAGCACCGCCTCGCGCCCCTTTCCAAAGGGGCCAAAGGGGTTGCCCAAGGTGATGTCGTCCCGATCCGCGAACAAGGCGGCATAACCCGACGGGTCGCCGTTCAGAATCCGGCGTAGCGCTTCGTGGCTCTCCTGGATCGCAGCTTCAAGGCCTTGAGGGACCCTCATCGGCTGATCGAAGGCGGAGGCCGGCGCCGCGATGAGCGAAACCAGCAGCGCCGCGGCCATGATAGATCGCATTTTCAAGGCTTCCCTCCAGACCAATCGGTCAAGCCTCACCATAACCGACACGGAACAGTCCGGAAGTTCCGCAATCCGCCCCTCGCTGACGTCCCCAACGTCCACTTTCCAGCGGACAGGTTTAGGGGCTGGTTTCGGGCGGAGGGCCAATATTCGCTTTCGACCCATGTCGGACTCTCAAGCAACGCTCACCGACTTCAGCGCCGCCGCTGTCGCGCGGGCGAGCGAGCGGATTTGGGCACGATCGGTGCGGTGTCCCAGGACGACGAGTTGCCAATAAAGGGGCCCAATCAGAAGGTTGGCCGCTTGGCGCGGGTCGATTTCGGCGGCGAGCTCACCACGGGCGACAGCTCGATCAATCACCATCCTGACCTTTTCTCCGCGCACCGCCTCGCCGGGGCGCAGCGCCGCCGCCAGCGCGGGCTCGCGGTGGAGAGCGGCGTAGAGGTCCGGCATGATGCGGCGCACCAGGGGATCACGCATCATGCGTGCGCCCACCAGCAGCATGGCGTGCAGGTCGGCCTCCAGCGATCCGCGGTCGTTACCGGCAAGTTGCGCGGGCGCCACAGCCGCGATCTGCTTGACGAGGTCGCTCGCCATGTCGGCCTTGGAGCGCCATCGACGATAGAGGGCGGCTTTTCCAACGCCTGCTTTGCGCGCCACTGTTTCCAGGCTCAGAGCGCCGTATCCCACCCGCGCCCACTCTTCGAAAAATGTGCGGGTGAGGGCATCGGTGACCCGCGGGCGTTTGACTGCCGCCCCGCTTAGACGGTCGCCAGGCGACGCCGACGAAACGGAACGGTTGCGTTCCACTTCTGAAGCGGCTATCTCGTCGATACGATTGCGTTCCATCGACGGAGACTTACTCTATGACCACGCCGCAGCCAATCGCCGGGCCGACGGTCGCCGCCGAAGCGGATACGAGGGTCGTGACCGTCGTAGGCGCGACCGGACACCTCGGCGGCTACATCGTTGAGGCGTTGATCAAGCGCGGCGTCCACGTGCGCGCCATGGTCCGCGCGACCAGCAACAGGACGTCGCTGCGGGCGCTCGGCGTCACCGATTTCGTTGTAGGCGACCTAAACGACGCGGCCTCTCTGCAATCGGCAATGGGGGCGGAGCCGCGCGCAGCTGCGGTGATCGCCAGCGCGGCGGGCTTCTCCGCCCACTCCGCCAAGACCAAGGCTGACAACTCCAAGGCGGACACAGAGGGCTATCGGAACCTGATCGACGCCACCAAGGCGGCGGGCGTGCCGCGCTTCATCCTCATCTCCATCTTGGGCTGCGATCGCGCGCCGAACGTCCCGCATTTTAGCCAGAAGTTCGAGGCCGAGACGCACCTGAAAGCGATCGGGCAACCCTACCTTTCCCTGCGCGCAGGCGCCTTCATCGACCGTTCGCGCGACATCGTGCCGGAGAACATCGCCAAGGGCGTGTTCCCCGACATCATGCCGGGCGCTCCTATGGCGCTGTTGTATGCCCGCGACCTAGCCCGCTACGCCGCAATCGCTGCCCTCGACCTGCCGGCCTCGGCGATGAAGGGCAGCGTCGACATCGGCTCGGAGATACCAGGGACGGGCGAAAAGGTGGCCGCCGCCTTCACGAAGGTGCTGGGGCGACCTATTCGCGCCAAGCCGGTGTTCCCCGCCTGGCTCACGCCACTGCTGCCGTTGGTCACCCTGTTTGCACCCCGTCTCCGCGACCAGCTCATCGTGATGCGGTGGGTTCGCCAGGGCGGCTATGTCAGCCGCGAACCTCACGAGCAGAAGGCGCTGTTTGGCGAGGCGCCGACGGTCGAGGAGACAGTGGCTCGATACGCCCGCGACAAGGGACTGGTCCGTTAAAGGTAGGCGGCTTCAGCTTTCTACCCCTAGCGGGCGTTCGGACGGTCGGCTTGGCGGAAAATCCGCCAACGTCGCCGCCCCGTCCCAGGCTACCGAGATGTCCACGGTCGCGCCTTGGACGATCCTTGTTTGGCCGCCGCCTGTTCCCTTTGGAAGCGCCCACCCCGAGGCGGCTTCGGCTTGGCGTCGAGCGCCGCTTGCTTCAGCCGCAGGGCCCGCTTGATCGGCGTTTCGTCCGGATTGTCGGTCATGCGGCTTGGCTCCATGGCAAGCCCGGGTGGGCGTTCCGCAACTGCGCTTCAGCGGGGGCCGCGGGGTTGGCGCCCGTGCGCCGCGGGGAGGTCGGCTAGCGTACTGGAAATTGAGGCGGTTCTACTCGGTGCTTGCCGACCCGCGCGAGCGGCGTGTTTTCTCCACGATCGGCTGATATCCGGCCTCGCGCGCCTTCTCGTGCCACTGTTTGGCGGACTCGAGGAAATGGGCGCGCGTGATGCCAAGCGACGTCTCGGCGTGCGCTTCCGCGGCCAGCGCGCGCTTCTGGTATTCTTCACCCTTGGTCATGGTCGGAGCCTTACCGCTCGCCCTCCAGGACTGCAATCAAACCCATTCCACCTTCGTGATTTCCGACCGCCGAGATTCGGCCGTCCGATGTCTCCGTCCAAACGCCTGCTCTCCGCACAGGCGCCAACGTCCGCTTCCGGCGCCATGGAGACCTAAGTGGGGGTTCGTTGCGCGCCTCCTTGCGGCTGATGTAGCCTTTCGCGCGACGAAGGCGGGATGTGACGATGGCTAAAGTTGTCGGGATCGGCGGCGTGTTTCTGCGCGCAAAGGACCCGGAGGCATTGGCGGCCTGGTACGAAGCCCATCTCGGGGTGACGGGATTCTGGGAGCAGGCGGCAGGCTTGACCTTGTTCCAGCCCTTCAAGGCTGACTCCGACTACTTTCCGGCCAGCCGCCAATGGATGATCAACTTCCGGGTCGATGACCTGGCGGGCCTTCTTGCGCAGCTGGCCTCCGCGAGCATCGAGGCGGAAACCCGCGCGGCGTGGGACACGCCCGAGACCGGCCGCTTCGCCCGGATCCATGATCCCGAGGGCAACCCGATCGAGCTGTGGCAGCCGCCCATCTAGGGCAAGCGGCGGATTGAAAGTCTTGCCGGCTGTGCGGACCCAGCCGCCCGCCTTCAGGATCGTCGCGGGCCCGGCTTTCCCCGGCCGGCAAATCACGTGATCACATCTGGCCGCTTCGAGGCGCCCCGGCGTTGACTCGGGGACTTCCCGCTGTATAACCGCCCACCTCTCGCCCGCGGGCTTTCCTGCGGGCGCATTCCGTTTTGCATATCTACTCCGAAGGCGCGAAGATGTACGCGGTGATCAAGACCGGCGGCAAGCAGTACCGGGTTCAGCCCGGTGACATCCTTGTTGTCGAAAAGCTCGATGGCGAGCCCGGCGCGGCCGTGGCGTTCGGCGATGTGCTGATGCTCGGCGACGGTGACGCGGTCACCATCGGCGCCCCCACCGTGGACGGCGTCTCGGTCGCCGCCACCGTGATCGAAACCCGCAAGGGCGAGAAGGTGAAGATCTTCAAGAAGATCCGTCGCCAGGGCTATCGCCGCACCCGCGGTCACCGCCAGCACGAGACGGTTCTTCAGGTCACCGGCATCACCGCCGGCGGCAAGGAGACCAAGTGGGACGGCACGGTCAGCATGACCACCAAGGCCGAGCTCGACGCCCGCGCCCGTGGCCTGGACTTCGCGACCCTCAACGTCTCGAAGAAGACCCTGAAGGCCGCCGCCGCGGCGACCGCCGAGCCCAAGGCCGCCAAGCCCGCGAAGGCCGTCGCCGCCAAGGCGGAAGCCGCTCCGGTCGAGACCGAAGCCAAGACGCCGGCCCCCAAGAAGGCCGCCGCTCCCAAGGCTGACGCCGGTGAAACCAAAGCCGCGGCGCCGAAGAAGGCCGCCGCCCCCAAGAAGGATAAGTCGGCCGAGTAATCGGGCCGGCTTTTAAGGACAGGAGCAACCCATGGCTCACAAAAAATCAGGCGGTTCCTCGCGCAACGGTCGCGACTCGGACGGCCGCCGCCTCGGCGTGAAGAAGTTCGGTGGCGAGGCGATCAACGCCGGCTCGATCATCGTGCGCCAGCGCGGCACCAAGTTCTGGCCGGGCGACGGCGTGGGCATGGGCAAGGACCATACCCTCTTCGCGCTCGTGACCGGCGCGGTGAAGTTCGTGACCAAGGCGAAGGACCGAACCTACGCCACGGTGGTCCCGGCCGAGAAGGTTGTCGCAGCCGAATAGGCGGACCCTCCTCTCTCCGGTTCCGCCTCACCAAATAAGGCGGACCGGACACAAGACGACCTTTCGCGGGGAGTCCGGTTCAGCCGGGCTCCCCGCTGTCGTTTTCAGGGCTCCGCTAGAGGGCCGGGAGGTACGAAGATGTGCGCACTGGATGTGAGACCCGCGGTCGCCACCGAGCGGCTGCTGCTGCGTGGGCCCGTGGCGGCCGACGTGAACCCGATCGCCGAACTGGCGAACGACCTGGGCGTGGCCGGGATGACCTCGAACCTGCCGTACCCCTACCGCCAGGCCGACGCCGAGGCGTTCGTGGGCGGCGTGGCGCGGATGAACCCGCGCACCGACGCGGTGTTCGCCGTCGAGCACCGCGAGTTCGGCCTCATCGGCATGCTGGGCTTCCATGAGCGCGAGCCGCGACGGCAGGAGCTGGGCTACTGGCTGGGCCGGCCGTTCTGGGGACGCGGCTATGCGACCGAGGCGGTGACCGCGGCCCTGCGCTGGGCGCGGGGCGACTGGCGCAAGAACGTGGTGTGGGCGGGTCACTTCGCCGACAACCGCGCCTCGGGCCAGGTGCTGTGCAAGGCGGGCTTCCTCTACACCGGCGACGTCGAGCCGCGCGTCAGCGCCGGCCGCGGCGGCGCGCCCGCGCCGACCCGCATGATGGTCTGGTTGGCCTAGTGCTGATAAGCGAACCGCAATGACCGCCGCCTCGTCCCGTCGATCGTCCTCGCCCGCGTCGCTGCCCTTCCAGGCGGCGGCCGTGGTGGCGGGCGTCGTGGCGCTGGCGGCGGCGTCGCGGGTGTCGATCCCCATCGGTCCCGTGCCGATCACCCTGCAGACCTACGCCCTGTTCGTGGTGGCGGGGCTGTTCGGCGGGCGGCTGGCGCTGATGGCGGTGATCGCCTGGCTGGCCTGCGCGGCGTTCGGCCTGCCGGTGCTGGCGGGTGGGGCGGGCGGCTGGCAGGCGGTCGTCGGCCACACCGCCGGCTTCCTGGCCGGCATGGCCGCCGCCGCCTGGGTCTGCGGGCAGGGGGCGCAGAAGGCCAAGGGCTGGGTCGCGCTCACCGCCCTGTTCGCCGCCGGCCACGTCATCGTCCTGGCCGTCGGCTGGGCGGGGCTGGCCAGTTTCATGAGTCCCGGCCCCGCGTTCGAAAGCGGCATCCTTCCCTTCCTGCCCGGGGCCGCGATCAAGTCGCTGGCCGCCGCGCTCACCGTACGGCTCCTTTCCCGATGAAGTTCCTCGACCAGGTCAAAGTCTATGTGAAGAGCGGCGCGGGCGGCGGCGGCGCCGTCTCGTTCCGGCGCGAGAAGTTCATCGAGTACGGCGGGCCGGACGGCGGCGACGGCGGCCGGGGCGGCGACGTCTGGATCGAGGCGGTTGAGGGGCTGAACACCCTGATCGACTACCGCTACCAGCAGCACTTCCGCGCCGGCACCGGCGTCCACGGCATGGGCCGCAACCGCCACGGCGCCAACGGCGAGGACGTGGTGCTGAAGGTCCCCGTCGGCACCGAGGTTCTCGACGAGAACAAGGAGCTGATCGTCGACATGGACAAGATGGGCCAGCGGGTCATGCTGGCCAAGGGCGGCAACGGCGGCTTCGGCAACACCTACTTCAAGGGCCCGGTGAACCAGGCCCCCATGCACGCCAACCCCGGCCTGGAAGGCCAGGAACTGGCCATCTGGCTCCGCCTGAAACTGATCGCCGACGTTGGACTTGTCGGACTTCCCAACGCGGGGAAGAGCACCTTCCTGGCCGCCGCCAGCGCCGCGCGGCCGAAGATCGCCGACTATCCGTTCACGACGCTGGCCCCCAACCTGGGCATGGTCGACCTGTCGCTGGGCGAGCGGTTCATCCTGGCGGACATCCCCGGCCTGATCGAAGGCGCGCACGAAGGCGCCGGGATCGGCACGCGGTTCCTGGGCCACGTGGAGCGGACGGCGGTGCTGGTCCATCTGGTGGACGGGACGCAGGAGGACGTGGCCCAGGCCTGGCGCACCGTGCGGCACGAGCTGGAAGCCTACGGCGAGGGTCTGGAGGACAAGTCCGAGATCCTGGCGCTGAACAAGATCGACGCCCTGGACGACGAGACGATCGCGACGAAGGCGGCTGAGCTGGAGGCCGCGGCAGGCGTGAAGGTCCGCCGGATCTCCGGCTTCGCGGGCCAAGGCGTCACCGAGTTGCTGCGCGAGGCCTTCGCCCTGGTGCAGAAACAGAAGGGCGAACTGGCCGCCGAGGCAGCCCCGCCCGAGGACTGGCGGCCTTGAGCGAACTGACGGCGGCTCGCAGGATCGTCGTCAAAGTCGGCTCGGCCCTGTTGGTCGGTCCGGACGGGGCGGCGCACGGGGCGTGGCTGGCCGACGTCGCCGCCGACCTGGCGCGCCTGCGGACGCGGGGCCAGCAGGTGGTGGTGGTCTCGTCCGGCGCCGTGGCGCTGGGCCGCCGCCGGCTGGGCCTGGGCAAGCGTTCGCTGACCCTGCCCGAGAAACAGGCCGCCGCCGCCGCCGGGCAGTCCGCGCTGATGCGGGCCTGGGAAGAGGCGCTGGGGCCGCACGGCTTTGCCTGCGCCCAGGTGCTGCTGACCCGCGACGACACCGAGACGCGGCGCCGCTGGCTGAACGCGCGGGCCACCATCGAGACCCTGCTGGGCCTGGGCGTGATCCCGGTGGTCAACGAGAACGACACCGTGGTCACCGAGGAGATCCGGGTCGGCGACAACGACCGGCTGTCGGCCCGCGTGGCCCAGCTGGTCGGCGCCGAGGCCCTGGTGCTGCTGTCCGACGTGGAGGGCCTCTACACCGCCGATCCGCGCCGTGATCCAACCGCGACCCTGATCCCCCGCGTCGCGCGCCTGACGCCACAGATCGAGGCCATGGCCGGGGGCGCGAACGCCCAGGCCGGCGTCGGCACCGGCGGCATGGCCACCAAGCTGGAGGCCGCGCGCATCGCCAGCCAGGCCGGCTGCGCCACCATCATCACCCTGGGCACGCGCGCGGGCCCGCTGGCCGCCATCGAGGCCGGAGCGCCGGCCACGGTGATCGAGCCCGCGACCACGCCGCGCGCCGCCTACAAGGCCTGGATCGGCGGCTCGCTGTCGCCGGCCGGCGCGCTGACGGTGGACGCCGGGGCCGCCGCCGCCGTGGTCAAGGGCAAGAGCCTGTTGGCCGCGGGCGTGCGCTCGGTGGACGGCCGGTTCGACAAGGGCGAGTGCGTGCGGGTGCTGGATCCGGACGGCCGAGAGATCGCCCGGGGGCTGGTCCGCTACGAGTCCGGCCACGCCGCGCGGATCTGCGGATTGAAGTCCGAGGCCATCGAGGCGGCGCTGGGCTACACCTCCGGACCGCTGGTCCACGCCGACGATCTTGCGCTGGCTGCCCACGCCGGGATCGCGATCTCGGGCTAGCGGCCTTCCGCCTGGGGGCGTAGGGAGTAAGGCTCAGTCTGAGCAAATGGGGTCCGATACGTGGACGGCAGCTCGTCAGGCAGCGCGGCTCTACCCGTCCGGACCGGACGGCTGGAAGCGCTCGCGCCCGGCCAGGCCATTCCTTTCGCAGGTGATCGTGTCGCCTACGTGACGCCCGAGCTGGCCAACGCGTTCCGCTCCGGAGACCGGCTGGTGGTCGTGCAGGACACCGGCGACCTGCTGCACATTCCCGCCCGCGAGCACGCCGCCGCCGAGGCCGCCGTGGGCCGCGCGGCCGCGGCCTTCGCGCGGATGGGCGAGGTCTCCGACGCCGCCGTCACCGCCTTCTTCGACGCCTTCGCCGGGAAGCTGGAGGACGATGCGGTCTGGGCCGCCATCGCCGCCGCCAACGCGGCCGACGTGGAGAACGCCAAGGCGCGGGGCCGCTCGACCACCCGCCTGACCGCCTCTGCCGCCATGCGCGCCGACATGGTCGCCGGCCTGCGCGCCTGGCGCGACGCCGAGCCGCCGCGTGGGCGGGTGCTGGAGACGGTGCGTCACGACGGCTGGTCGGTGGAACAGGTCATGGCGCCGCTGGGCGTCACCGGCTTCGTGTTCGAGGGCCGCCCCAACGTTTTCGCCGACGCCACGGGGGTGATCCGGGCGGGCAACACCGTGGTCTTCCGCATCGGCTCGGACGCGCTGGGCACCGCCCGCGCCATCGTCGCCGAGGCGCTGGACCCGGCCCTGGCCGAAGCGGGCCTGCCCGAGGGCTCCGCGGTGCTGGTCGACAGCGCCGCTCACGCCGCCGGCTGGGCGATGTTCGCCGACGCGCGGCTGGCGCTGGCCGTGGCGCGGGGCTCCGGCCCGGCGGTGTCGCAACTGGGCGCCATCGCGCGGCAGGCCGGTACGCCGGTCAGCCTGCACGGTACGGGCGGCGCGTGGATGGTGGCCGACGCGGCCGCCGACGCCGACCGCTTCCACGCCGCCGTCTTCCATTCGCTGGACCGCAAGGTCTGCAACACGCTCAACGTCTGTTGCATCGTCAGCGAGCGCGCCGACGACCTGGTTCCGGTGTTCCTGGAAGCGCTGGAGCGGGCCGGGGAGCGGCGTCAGGGCTGCAAGCTGCACATCGCCGAGGCCGACATCGGCCGGCTGCCCGACCGCTGGAGGACCGCGCGCACCACGGTCATCCGCGCCGAGGGCGCCGTCGAGGAGGCCTGGGCCGAGCCGATCGCCGACGCCGACCTGGGCCGCGAGTGGGAGTGGGAGGAGACCCCGGAGGTCAGCCTGAAGATCGTGGCCGACGTGGCCGAGGCGGTGGCGCTGTTCAACGCGCTCAGTCCCCGTTTCGCCGCCGCCTTGATCTCGGAGGACGCGGCGGCGCACGAGCGCTTCTACGCCACCATCGACGCGCCGTTCGTCGGCGACGGCTTCACCCGCTGGGTCGACGGCCAGTACGCGCTGAACCGGCCGGAGCTGGGTCTGTCCAACTGGGAGAACGGCCGGCTGTTCGCCCGCGGCGGCGTGCTGGCGGGCGACGGGGTGTTCACCGTCCGCGCCCGGGTGCGCCAGACCGACCTCGATCTGGACCGCGGGGGCGTCGCCACCCCGCCACGTGTCGGCTGACGCCCGGCATGTGGTTCGCAGGTCCGGCGCGCCGCGCGCCCGTCGCCGGTCGGCCCGGCGCTCAGCGCCTCGGGTTCACCCTCGCTCCGGGGATGAAGGTCGGCCTCTACGGCGGCTCGTTCAACCCGGCGCACGACGGCCACGCCCACGTGGCCGAGACCGCCAAGCGCCGGCTGGGCCTGGACCGGGTGATCTGGCTAGTCTCGCCGCAGAACCCGCTGAAATCGCGCCACGAGACCGCCGATCTCTCCGAGCGGATCGCGGGCGCCAAGGCCCTGGCCCATGGGCCGGGCATGATCGTCTCGGCGGTGGAGACCAAGCTGGGCTCCAGCTACACCATCGACACCATCCGGGCTTTGAAGGCCCGTTTTCCGGGCGTGCACTTCGTCTGGATCATGGGCGCCGACAGCTTGGCCACCTTCCACCGCTGGAAGGGCTGGACCCAGATCATGCACGAGGTGCCGGTGGCGGTGGTCTCGCGGCCCTGGATCTCGCTGAAGAGCCGCTTCTCGCCGGCGGCGATCCGCTTCGCCCGCTTCCGCCTGCCGACCCAGGCCGCGTTCCGTCTGCCGGGCGCGAAAACCCCGGCCTGGGTGTTCCTGTACGGGCGGTTCAACTTCCAGTCTTCGACGGCGTTGCGGGCCCGCAAGCCGCGCTGACTGCGCCCGGGAGAGCACGGTCGGAGCCTCGCGGCGCGATGTCCGGTCACAGCGGCTGACCGCGCGTCAGTCCTGTGATAAGATCGGCTGGCGAGGACAAGAGGAGTTACCCCGCTGAACGCTGAATCTGCGCCTAGTGCGCAAGAGGCCCCGGCCGACGCCGCGACCTCGCTGAATCTCTCAGGCCGCAATAATGGCATCGAGGATCTGATCCTCGCCCGCCTGGATGACGACAAGGCCCAGGACGTCGTCTTCATCGACATCAAAGGCAAGAGTCCCGTCGCCGACGGCCTGATCGTGGCCTCGGGCCGCTCGGGTCGCCACGTCGGCGCCATGGCCGATCACCTGCTGCGCGCCCTCAAGGACGCCGGCTACGGCAAGTGCCGGATCGAAGGCATGCCCAGCGCCGACTGGGTGCTGATCGACGCCGGTGACGTGATCGTCCACCTGTTCCGGCCCGAAGTGCGCAGCTTCTACAACATCGAGAAGATCTGGTCGGTCGACTCCGCTCACCGCGGCCTCGCCGCCAACTAGCGCCGCTTTACAGTCTCGCCCGCGCCAGCTACAGGCGCGGCGATGACCGCGCTCATGACCATTACGATTACCCTGAAAACGATCCGCTTCGGCGGGGCGTCGACGGGTGCGTGTGTGGTCTAGACCTCCGCGGCACGACCCGAAGAGCCCCGCCGATGCGCGGGGCAGCCTCTCTCAGAAGACGCCAGACCTCGCGCCTCCGCAAACCAGGAGACGTTTGAGACATGCCTTCCTCCCTTCCCAATGCCGCCCCCCGCGTGGCCCCCCGCGTCGCCATCGTCGGCGCCACCGGCGCCGTGGGCGTCGAACTGCTCCGCTGCCTGGCGGAGCGCGACTTCCCGCTGGCCAGCCTGAAGCTGCTGGCCTCGTCCCGCTCGGCCGGGCGTGAGGTCGTCTTCCGAGGCCAGACCCTGACCGTCGAGGCCCTGGGCGACGACAGCTTCCAGGACGTGGACCTGGCCCTGTTCTCGGCCGGCAGCGGCCTGTCCAAGGTCTATGGACCCAAGGCCGTGGCGGCGGGCGCGGTGGTGGTCGACAACTCCTCGGCCTTCCGCATGGACCCGGACTGCCCGCTGGTGGTGCCCGAGGTGAACGCCGAGACCCTGGCCGATCACCACGGCATCGTCGCCAACCCCAACTGCGTGGCGATCATCGCCGCCGTCCCCGTCGCCCCCCTGGCCCGCGCGTTCGGCCTGAAGCGCCTGCAGATGGCGACCTACCAGGCGGCGTCGGGCGCCGGCGCCGCGGCGATGGAGGAACTGCGCGCCTCGACCCAGGCCTGGATCGAAGGCCGGCCGTTCGCGCCCCAGGTCCTGCCGCACCCCTATGCCTTCAACCTGTTCAGCCACAACGCCGAGGTCGACGCCGAGAGCGGCTACAACGGCGAAGAGCTGAAGGTGATCGAGGAGTGCCGCCGCATCCTGGCCGCGCCCGAACTGCCCATCGGCGTCACCTGCATCCGCGTGCCGGTGCTGCGCGCCCACGCCATCGCCATCACCCTGGAGTTCGAGTGCGTCGTTTCGCCGGAGGAGGTGCGTGAGGTCCTGGCGACCGCGCCGGGCATCCAGGTGGTCGACGACCGCGCCCGCAACCACTTCCCCATGCCCAGCGAGGCGGAGGGGCAGGGTGACGTGCTGGTGGGCCGGGTCCGCCGCGACCTTGGCGACCTGTCGGGCCGCTCCATCGCCCTCTTCGTGGCCGGCGACCAGCTGCTCAAGGGTGCGGCCCTGAACGCGGTGCAGATCGCCGAGCGCCTGTTCCCGGCGGCCAAGGCGCAATCGCGGTCAAGCGACCTGGTCACAGCCTCGTAGGGTCAGGGCCTCGCCGGACTGGACTTGTCCCGGCCCGGCGGGCCACGATCCACGGAGGAGACATCCTATGTCCGAGACCCTGAGCCACGACCTGCTGGACCAGACCGCCGGCGCGCTGGTCGATGCGCTGGCCGCCCGCGAGGTCGGCGCGCTGGAGCTGACCGACGCCGCCATCGCCCGGATCGAGGCCCGCGACGGCCCGATCAACGCCGTGGTGGTGCGCGACTTCGACCGGGCGCGGCAGTCGGCCCGGGCGGCCGACGCGGCGCTGGGGCGCGGCGAGCTGCGCCCGCTGCTGGGCCTGCCGATGACGGTCAAAGAGAGCAACGAGGTCGAGGGCCTGCCGTCCACCTGGGGCAGCCCGGCGTTCAGTGGGTGGGTCGCGCACAAGGATTCGGTGGCGGTGGCGCGGCTGAAGGCGGCCGGGGCGATCATCCTGGGCAAGACCAATGTGCCGCCGTTCCTGGCCGACTGGCAGAGCACCAACCCCGTCCATGGCCGCACCAAGAACCCCTGGGACCTGGGCCGCTCTCCCGGCGGCTCGTCCGGCGGCAGCGCGGCGGCGGTGGCGGCCGGGATGAGCCCCCTGGAGTTGGGGTCGGACATCGGCGGCTCGATCCGGGTTCCCGCCGCGTTCTGCGGGATCTACGGCCACAAGCCCAGCTACGGCCTCGTCCCGACGCGGGGCCACGCCCCGCCGGGGCTGGACGGTGGTCCCATCGCGCTGGCGGTGGTCGGGCCGCTGGCCCGCAGCGCGGCCGACCTGGACCTGGCGCTGGGCGTCATCGCCGGCCCGGAGCCGCACGAGGCCAAGGGCTACAGCCTGAACCTGCCCCCGCCACGCCACGCGGACCTGGCTGATTATCGGGTGCTGGTCGTCGATCAGCACCCCGCCGCCGCGACGGACAACGAGATCCGCGAGGCGCTGGACACCCTGGCCCGAGGGCTGGACGACCTGGGCGCGCGGGTCGACCGGTCCAGCGACCTTCTGCCCGACCTAGCCGCCCAGCACGCGGTCTTCGGGGCGCTGGTGGGCGCGGCCATGTCGCGCGGCGCGCCGGCGGGCACGACCATGACCGCTCACGAATGGATGGACGCCCTGGACGCCCAGGTGATGTTCCGCCGCCGCTGGGCGGCGCTGTTCGAGACCGTCGACGTGGTGGTCATGCCGACCTTCGGCGTCGTGGCGTTTGAGCATGTGGACGAGCCGGACGGCGCACGGCGCATCCTCACCGTCAACAGCGAGGCGACGCCCTACTTCAACCAGATCGCCTGGCCGGGCGTGGCGCTGTTGCCCAACCTGCCGGCCACCGCCGCGCCCATCGGCTTCACCCGTGGCGGCCTGCCCATCGGCGCCCAGATCATCGGCCCCTACCTGGAAGACCGCACCACCATCGCCTTCGCCGACCTGCTAGCCCAGGCGTTCGGCGGGTTCACAGCGCCGCCGGCGTTGACCTGACGCGTGAAGATCGCCGTCGTCGCCATCGGTCGCCTGTCGCGCTCGCCCGAGACCGAGCTGGTGAAGCTCTATGTCGAGCGCGCCACGGCGGCGGGCCGCTCGCTGGGCCTGGGGCCCGTCGAGGTCGTGGAAGTGGAGAGCCGCAAGCCCGGCAAGGCGGCCGAGGCCGAGGCGCTGCGTCCCCATCTGGCCGACAGCCACGTCATCGCCTGCGACGAGCGGGGCAAGGCCCGGGCCAGCCGCGCCTTCGCCGAGGAGATCGGGACCCTGCGCGATCGCGGCGTGCGCCGGCTGGTGTTCCTGATCGGCGGGGCCGACGGGCTGGATCCGGAGCTGGTCAAGGCCGTGCAGGGGACGTTGGCGTTCGGACCGCAGACCTGGCCGCACGCCCTGGCCCGCGCGATGCTGTGCGAACAGATCTACCGGTCTGTCTCCATTCTCGCCGGATCACCGTATCATCGCGACTGATGCGGCGGATTCTTCTCCTCGGAGCCCTTGGGGCCATGACGTTGGGCGCGGCCGCCTGGGCGGCCAACACCGGCAAGCTGGAGCGGTTGAACCTGGCCGAGACCGAGCTGACGGTGGACCAGGGCGTCAACATGCACCGCCTCTCGCGCCTGCTGTCGGTGCTGGAGCAGCTGAGCCGCGATCCGCCGCCGGCGCTGCTGGTCTCGCCCGACGACGCCAAGGACGCGGTGCGCGCCGCCATCCTGGTGAAGGCGCTGACCCCCGACCTCGCCGGCCGCGCCCAGGGCTACGCGCAGGGCGCCAGCGAGGTGATGCGCCAACGCCGCCTGGCCGCCGTCCAGAGCGAGGCCCTGTTCGAGCGCGACAGCCTGGCGGCCGAAGCCTTGCCGACCCCGGACTCCACGGCGGAGCTGCGGCTAAGGGGCACAGTCCGCGAGGATCCGGCCGACCTCACCCCGCCCACCCGGCTGGTGTTCCCGGCCGCCGGCACGGTCGTTCGCGGCTTCGGCGCGCCGATCGCCGGGGGCGGGCGGTCGAACGGCATGACGCTCTCGGCCGCAAAGGGCGCCCGCGCCGTGAGCCCCGCGGCGGGCCTTGTCCAATACGTGGGCCCGGTAAAAGGCTGGGACGTCATCGTGATATTAAGACTAGCCGGGGGATATCATCTCGTGCTTGCTGGTCTCGAGAGAACGTCGGTTCAGGTCGGACAATCCGTCACGGAGGGTCAACCTGTCGGATGGGCTACCGATGGTCGGCATGCGACCTCCGAGCTCTATCTGGAGGTCCGCGACCAGGGTTCGCCCGTCGATCCAGCGAAGTGGCTGGTGAAGAACCGGGGTTGAACAAGAAAGCGGGCTGATACGGCCTCAAAACCGTCGTTTCGGCCTGCCCAAAATAAAGGACGGACAGTCGTCCAAGGGAGTCTGAGCCTGGCTATGAAGAAGTATCTCTTGATCGGCGCATCGGCTTTCGTTCTCGGCGCCGGCTCGATGGCCTACGTAGGCCAGCAGGCTTCCGCCACCGCCCAGCCCCGGGCCAAGACCTACCGGATGCTCGGCCTGTTCGGCGACGTGCTGAACACCGTCGAGAACCAGTACGTGACCGAGGTGGACGACACCAAGCTGATCCAGGCGGCCATCGACGGCATGCTGACGTCGCTGGATCCCCACTCCGGCTATCTCGACCCCGAGTCCTTCGACGACATGCGCGATCAGACGCGCGGCGAGTACGGCGGCCTGGGCATCGAGGTCACCAGCGAGGACGGCGTGGTCAAGGTGATCTCGCCGATGGACGACACCCCGGCGTTCAAGGCCGGGATCAAGGCCGGCGACTACATCACCGCCGTGAACGGCGAGAGCGTGCTGGGCCTGACCGTCAGCGAGGCGGTGAAGCAGATGCGCGGCCGCCCCGGCGAGACCGTCAGCCTGACCATCGCCCGCGAGAAGTCCGACCCGTTCGACGTGAAGCTGGTCCGCGAGGTCATCAAGCCGAAGTCGGCCACGGCCCGCCTGGACGGCGACAACATCATCCTTCGCATCGCCAGCTTCAACGAGAAGACGACGGACGAGGCCGAGGCGGCCTTCGCCGAGATGCGCGCCAAGAACCCCAAGGCCAAGGGCCTGATCCTGGACCTGCGCAACAACCCCGGCGGCCTGCTCGACCAGGCCGTGGCCGTGTCGGACCTGTTCCTGGAAGGCGGCGAGATCGTCTCCCAGCGCGGTCGCGATCCGCGTGACGTCGAGCGCTACAACGCCCGTGCGGGCGACATGACCAACGGCATGCCGATGGTCGTGCTGATCAACTCCGGCTCCGCCTCGGCGGCCGAGATCGTCGCCGGCGCCCTGCAGGACCGCAAGCGCGCCGAACTGGTCGGCACCACCAGCTTCGGCAAGGGGTCGGTGCAGACCGTGATCCCGCTGCGCGGCGGCATCGACGGGGCGCTGAAGCTGACCACGGCCAAGTACTTCACGCCGTCGGGCCGCTCGATCCAGAAGACCGGCATCGAGCCGGACCTGGAAGTCGCCCTGACCCGCGAAGAGGCGCAGATCATCGCCAACCGCACCTATCAGTTCTCGGAAGCCAGCTTCAAGAACGCGCTCAACGCCGACGAGGGCAAGGTGCGCCGCGGCGCCCACGAGCCCGCCGAAGCGCCGCCGGAGAACTTCGACGAGAAGAAGGACTTCCAGGTGGCCCGCGCCGAGGACGTGCTGAAGTTCGGCTCCGTCGCCGCCACGCCCAAGCTGCCCAAGCCCACCGCCCGCCTGGCCGAGATCGTCTCGAAAGCCAAGGTCGCCGAGGTGAAGCCCCCGGCGACGACGCAGAAGTAGTCTTGAGGCTGCGTTAACCATGTGCGGCGAGACTCCAGGCTGAGGAGTCTCCCGCCTTGGCCACACTCGCCCTTCCCCAGTTCAAGGCCCCCGACCTGGGCGCCATCCTGAAGAGCCCGGCCGCCGGCCTCACCGGCGCGGGCGTGCTGTTCGCCGGTGCGGTCGTGGCGCTGGTCAACCTGCTGGGTCCCATGGGCGGCGGGGCGACCCATGTGCGCATCCCGCTGGAGGAGCCGATGCGTTCGGCGCCGGCCGGCTGGCGCGAAGCGCTCAAGCCCATCCACGGCCGGCCGCATATCTATAAGGACGTCGTTCGCCTGTCCGAGCGCCCGCTGGCGCCCGGGGCCGCGACCCCAGTCGCCGGCGCTCCCAGCGCCCTGCCGACGGGCGCAGGCGTCGGGCTGGCGGTCGCACCCATCGCCGGCTTCTACGCGCCCGGCCCCGGCGGTCCGCTGCCGATCATCGCCCAGGACGGCCGCACCCCGGCCCAGGCCTACGCGCGACCCTTCACGTCCAACGGTCGGCCCAAGGTGTCCCTGGTTATCGGCGGCCTGGGGCTGAACCAGCGCGCCACCCGCCAGGCGATCGAGACGCTCCGGCCCGAGATCACCCTGTCGTTCGTGGTCTACGCCGAGGGCCTGCAGGGCTGGATCGACATGGCCCGCGCCCACGGCCACGAGGTGCTGCTCGAGACGCCGATGGAGCCGCTGGACTATCCCGACAACGACCCTGGCCCCTACACCCTGATGGCCGACGGCCAGCCGCCGGAGACGGTGAAGAAGCTGGAGTGGATCCTGTCGCGGGCCACCGGCTACTTCGGCCTGACCAACTATCTCGGCTCCCGTTTCCTGGGCGTCGACACCGCCTACAACGCCTTCGCCAGCTCGGTGAAGGGGCGGGGCCTGGCGTTCATCGACGACGGCGGCGCGGCGCGGCGGGGCGGCGGCATGGCCCGCGCCACGGCCGAGCGGGTGATCGACGACAAGCTCACCGGCCCGGCCATCGACCAGCAGCTGATGGCCCTGGAGGGCGGCGCCCTGCAGCGTGGCCAGGCCCTGGGCTCCGGCTTCGCCTATCCGGTCACGTTGGAGAAGGTCGCCGCCTGGGCCAACGAGGTCGAGACGCGCGGCTATCAGCTTGCCCCCGCCTCGGCCCTCACCGCCAAGAAATGACCGACCTCGCGGACTACCGGCCCAACGTGGGCGTCGTGCTGTTCCATCCTGATGGCCGCGTCTGGCTGGGCCGGCGCGCCGGCGCGTCGCCGCCGCACAACTGGCAGTTCCCCCAGGGCGGCGTCGACGAGGGCGAGGCGCTGGACGTCGCCGCGCGGCGCGAACTGCAAGAAGAGACCGGCGTGACCAGCGTCACCTACCTGGGGCGCACCGACGGCTGGCTCACCTACGACTTCCCGCCGCTGGTGGCGGCCGAGCTGCGGCGTGGGTGGAAGGGCCAGAAGCAGGTGTGGTTCGCCTTCCGCTTCGACGGCGCCGAGGCCGAGATCGACCTGGCGGCGCACCAGCCCGTCGAGTTCGACGCCTGGCGCTGGGGCTATCTGGCCGAGGCCCCGGAGCTGATCGTGCCCTTCAAGCGGCAGGCGTACGACGCGGTCGCCACGGCTTTCGCCGCTTTCGCTGCGACCAAGAGCGCCGGCGGCTGAATCGTAAACCGTTGCTGACGTCTTCGCGCTAGAGTGCGCGACCGGGACCAGGCTCCGGGGGGAGCATCAACTACATGCCGACTGTCGTCATGACGCACGGCGCCTTCTGCGGCGGCTGGGCCTTCGAGGTCTTCCGCGCACCTTTCGAGGCGCGGGGCTGGACCGTGCTGACTCCCGATCTGCCGGGTCATGGCGAGGCGGGTTCGGTGGCCGGCGTATCGATGACCGACTACGCCAAGAGCCTGGTGACGTTCTGCGCCGAACTGCCCGAGCCCCCGGTGCTGCTGGGCCATTCCATGGGCGGGCTGGTTTGCCAGATGGCCGCGCGGCGGGTGAACCCGCGCGCCCTGGTGCTGCTGGCGCCGTCGCCGCCGTGGGGCATCACCGGGTCGTCGATCGAAGAGGCGGTGACCGCGTTCGGCGTACAGATGGTCGATCCGTTCTGGGGCGGCGCGGTATCGCCAGACCGCCACATCATGCGCCAGCACAGCCTCGACCGGACGCCAAAGCCGCTGCGGGACTCGATCCTGGACCGGCTGCGGCCCGAGAGCGGCCGGGCGGTGCGCGAAGTGCTGAACTGGTGGATGGACCCGTTCATGACCACCAGCGTGGGCGTCGGCGCGCTGCCGATGCCGTCGCTGGCGATCGTCGGCGACCGCGACGTGGTGCACCCCGTCGCCACCGTGCGCCAGACCGCCGAGCGGATCGGGGCGCAGTTGCGGGTCATGCCGGGCATGAGCCACTGGCTGATCGGCGAAGAGGGCTGGGAAGGCGTCGCCGAGATCGCGCTGACCTGGCTGGAGAGCGACGCGCAGGTCGCGGCCGCCTAGGTCGTCGTCCGGCGGGACTTCAGCAGCGACCGGATCAGGCCGATCAGCGACACCAGGGCCCAGGAGCCCTCCATCGCCGTGGCGGACAGGTTGAAGTCCTGGGTCAGCAGACCCCACAGGATCAGGCAGGCGCCGAAGAAATTGCAGAAAAGCGAAATGGGCCGCTCGGGATCGAGACGGCCCAGCGCGGCGCCGGCATAGGCGACCAGGATGATGAGGACGCCGAGGAGGCCCGCGGCGTCCGTCAGGCCTATCAGAACGTGCGTTCCTGGTACTGCACGGTGCCCATGTCGTACTTGGCGTTGACCTGGCTGTCGTCGGGCTTACGCACCGTCGAGAAGTTCAGGCCGATCGACTGGGTGGCCGTCAGATATTCCCACGACCGGCGGACGCGCTTCAGGCCGTCCGGATCCTGGGGCTGGGTGTAGTTGGCGGTCGGGTCCAGCGGCGGCTGGTGCACGAACGACCACACGTTCAGCGCCTTGGCGATGTCGGCGTCGGCGCCGGTGGGGTAGCGCAGCTCGACATTGCAGACCGACTTGTTGGAGCCCGAGGGCGCCACGACGACCTGATAGATCTTGTTCTCGGCGCCCAGGGGCTTGGCCCAGGTCTGGTCGCGGCGGTTCAGCTTGAAGCCGTTGGCCTTGGCCACCGCTTCGACGCCCTGGCCGCGCACCGCGGGGACGCAGATCTTCTCGATGACCTGGATGGTTTCGAAGCCATAGCCGCTGGTCGGCAGGGTGGGCGGCGGGGCGGCTTCGGCGGGAGCCGGGGCCGGGACCTCGGCCGTCGGCGCGGGCGCGGCGGGCGCCGGAGCCGGAACCGGGGCCGGCTGAGCCTCGGCGGCGGGCGCCGGGGCGG